>NZ_JACSKV010000001.1:0-1937378 GCF_018617775.1 Exiguobacterium sp. ERU653 | reverse complement strand
GTAGTTGGGGGATCTCCCCCTGTGAGGATAGGACGTTGCCAGGCAAGATCGTTCCGCAATAGCTCAGTGGTAGAGCAACCGGCTGTTAACCGGTAGGTCGTAGGTTCAAATCCTACTTGCGGAGCCAATTTAGGCCCGTTGGTCAAGCGGTTAAGACACCGCCCTTTCACGGCGGTAACACGGGTTCGAATCCCGTACGGGTCACCAATATGGAGGATTAGCTCAGCTGGGAGAGCACCTGCCTTACAAGCAGGGGGTCGGCGGTTCGATCCCGTCATCCTCCACCATCTTTATTTATTAATTCAAACCTATATATATGCCGGTGTAGCTCAGTTGGTAGAGCATCTGACTTGTAATCAGAGGGTCGAGGGTTCGAATCCTTTCGCCGGCACTCCTCGGGGGGGTAGCGAAGTGGCTAAACGCGGCGGACTGTAAATCCGCTCCTTCGGGTTCGGCGGTTCGAATCCGCCCCCCCCCACCAGGTTTGAGCCATTAGCTCAGTTGGTAGAGCATCTGACTTTTAATCAGAGGGTCGCAGGTTCGAGCCCTGCATGGCTCACCATTTTTTGCGGAAGTAGTTCAGTGGTAGAATACGACCTTGCCAAGGTCGGGGTCGCGGGTTCGAATCCCGTCTTCCGCTCCATATTCTTACCCATTCATGGGGCCTTAGCTCAGCTGGGAGAGCGCCTGCCTTGCACGCAGGAGGTCAGCGGTTCGATCCCGCTAGGCTCCACCATATGTTTTTTTCTTAAGTTATTGATGACTTAAGTTTTTTTTTGCTTAAAACCATGAACCATTCACTTGAGAGTACAGAGAAAGGCAGCCTGCCACCATTCAGGCTGCCTTTTTGCATGTTTATTCATAATAGTGCCGAGTTGAACCAAATGAATGATAGCGTTTACAATTTAACTATCAAGCGTATAAAGGGGGAATGGCGATGCAATGGTCATATATTCATGTACCACTTCGTTATGGTCAGGGGAAACTCGGGGTCGATCAAGGACCGATGAAGTTGAACGAACTAGGGATGGAAAAACTTCTTCCTAAAGGGGCGGTGAACCAAACGATTCGTGTGTTACCGGAATCTGAAATTCGTGAAAATGAAGAACATTTGAAGCGGGTAGATGGTGTATTGCACACTGTTACGGAATTGGCAGAAGTGATAGATAGCGAAATTAGAGCGAATCGATTCCCATTGATCGTTGGGGGCGATCATAGTATGGCAATCGGCACACTCGCAGGACTAGCAAAAACGGGACCATTTGGTGTCATTTGGGTAGATGCCCACGCTGACTTGAATACGGGGGATACCTCACCATCTGGTAATATTCATGGAATGCCACTTGCTGCAGCTATGGGGATGGGGGATATACGTCTGACAGAAGTAGGTGGGCGTGATTCGAAGTTATCGCCAAATCATTTGGTGTATATTGCCCTTCGTGATATCGATGAAGGAGAAATAAACGAAATCAATCGACTCGGTATAAAAGTCATTACCGTAGAAGAAGTTCGTACGCGTGGGGTCGATGTGATCATGCAAGAGGCGCTCAGCTATCTTCGTGAACGAGTAGACCGTTTTTATATCAGTTTTGATATGGACAGTCTCGATGCGTCACTCGTTCCGGGTACAGGAACACCGGTTGATGGTGGTCTAACAGAAGTCGAGGCCAAAGCGATTTTAAAAGAAGCGATGCAGGCAGAAGATTTGATTGCCGTAGAGCTCGTCGAATTGAATCCGGCATTAGACCGGGACGACATGACGGCTCAATTGGCCTACCGTCTGTGTGAAACGATTATAAAATCTAAAGAAAACCTGTTATTGGAAGGCGAAACCGTCTGATTTCCTTACAGTTTCCAAACCCGTTTGCTACAATGGGGGTGGAAACTTTTTTTACTTTAATGAAACTAATTCAACTGGTGAGACGTATATAGAAATGACCGCATGTGTTGCGGAGAGGGGAAGTGGATTGATGGAACGGCTGACCACCCGTTTGGTTGACGAATTGAGGGCGGGGAATCACGATTCGTTTGCCGAGCTGGTAGAACTATACAAGGATGGCGTCTTTGCAATCGCCTATAAAATTTTGTATGATCGTGGCGAAGCGGAAGATGCTGCCCAAGAAGCATTCATACGTGCATATACACGTATTGATACGTATGATGCGCAATACAAGTTCAAAACATGGCTCTATCGAATTACGACGAACGTTGCCATCGATCGATTGAGGAAACGGAAACCGGAGTATTCAATGGATGCAGAAATTGCGGGTACAGACGGTTTGACTTATCAAGACCACTTAGCTGATGAAGCACCTCAACCCGATGCCCAAGTGGTTCATCGCGAAATTCGAAGTGAGATGCATGAAGCCATCAAACAACTTCCTGACAAATACCGCATTCCCTTACTATTAAAATATGTGGATGATTTGTCGCTAAAAGAAATTAGCGTGATGATTGACATGCCGGTCGCAACAGTTAAAACAAGGATCTTCCGGGGAAGAGAAATGTTAAAAACAATCTTTCAAAATAGGGAGGGGTTCAATTGACTCCTGAAGAAAAAGTACAACAATATTTGGAAGATGGCGTTTTGCCCGAAGAATCTGACGAATTGCGTCAATTGTTAGAAGACGATGAATTATATGAGTCTTATCTACAATATGAACGAATCGACGCAGAACTGAAAGCATTGCCTCGTCCAAAGTTATCAGCGGATTTTACGACCCGTGTGATGGCCGCTATACCTGAAACACCGGTACAAAAAGGACCTGACACGGTTGTGACGTTATCCAAACCTGTGCGCAAAGAGCGCAAGCCACATTCAAAACAAATGATTTGGTTACAGCGCCACCCAGGTTTGATTGCCGCAGTCCTATTCTTTAGTTTGATGTCTAGTGCGACACTTGGATTATGGAGTAGTGCTTCGGAGACAATGACGTATACAAAAGTACCAGGTGTCGTCGTATCAGAGAATGAAGTGATTGTGCCAGCGGGTGTTACTGTCGAGAAAGACATTACCGTCCAAGGTGGCGATTTACGGATTGAAGGTACCGTCCAAGGTGACGCGACAGCTGTCAATGGTCGTGCGTATTTAGCAAGTGCCGGGCAAGTGACAGGTGAACTTGAACAAATCGATCAGATGTTCGAGTGGATCTGGTATTCGATGAAACAACTTTTCTAAAGACGCTTCCGGCGTCTTTTTTCGTTTCAATCTCGTTTCGTTTTGGTGTGACGCAATGCGTATATACAAAAATGATGATATAATGGAATTTGCACGATTTAGCTAGGTAGTTGAGGAGGGGAGCATTTGCCGCTACTTGAACAAGTATCATATTTCTCATTTTTAAATCTTTCAGAAAACGTACATTGGTACGATTATTTGAACGATGTTTTAGATATCGTCGTCGTCACGTATGTCATTTATAAGTTAATGATGATTGTACGTGGGACAAAAGCAGTCCAGTTAATTAAAGGGATCTCCATCATTCTAGTCAGTTGGTTCTTGAGTGGTTTCTTCGGGTTGAAGACGCTCCAGTTCTTGCTAAATCAGGTGATCACATACGGTCTTCTCGGAATTATCATCATCTTCCAGCCTGAATTGAGACGTGGTCTTGAGCACCTCGGTCGGACGAGCAACTTATTCGGGCGTACAGGAACAAGTGATGAAGAGCAACAACGCCAAATGATTGAAGCCATCGTCAGTTCTGCGCAATATATGTCAAAGCGGCGGATTGGTGCGTTGATTGCGATTGAACGAGATACGGGATTAAACGAGTATGTGGAGACGGGCATTCGTATGGATTCGCATATTACTTCCCAATTAATTATTAACTTATTCATTCCAAACACACCACTCCATGATGGTGCGATGATTATTCAAGATGGAAAGATTGCGGCAGCAGCCTGCTATTTGCCGCTCTCGGAAAGTCCACACATCGATAAGGCCCTCGGGACACGACATCGGGCAGCCATTGGGGTCAGTGAAGTGACAGATAGCGTCACTCTCACCGTGTCAGAAGAAACAGGAGCTGTCTCTCTCGCGATCGCAGGACGCTTATATCGAGAGTTAGATGAAGAAGCGCTTCGTAATAAATTAATTCAAGAACTCGTCATCGAAGAAAAAGAGGCGACCCTCTCGTTCTTCGGCAAAAAAGGAGGGGATAAGTAAGTGATTGATCAGTGGTTACAACATAAGTGGTTTCTCCGCTTCATCGCACTTGCTTTAGCCGTCCTTTTATACTTAATGGTCGCTGAGACCAGTTCCTCGAACAACGCTTCTAGCGCTTTGCCGATTGTTGGACAAAGTTCCATGACGCTCGATGTACCGGTCGAAGTATTTTTTGATGAGGTGCAGTATGTCGCATACAACGTGCCTGAGGAGATGGGTGTTGAGCTTCAAGGTCCCTCAAGTAGTTTAACGATGACCAAACTGGTGAAAGATTATCAAGTGTTTGTCGATTTGACCAACCTTGGAACCGGATTTCATCGCGTCCCAGTCGAGGCACGAGGTTTCGGTGGAGACGTCAATGTCAAATTGGATCGAGAGACAGTTGAAATTTACATTGATCGGAAGCAAACGATTGAAGTTCCGGTGTCTGTGAACCTGTTGAATAAAGATCAATTACCGGAAGGGAAAGTGGCTGGCGATGTTGAAATCGAACCGTCGACTATCAAAGTCACAGGCGGTGCGAGTCGCATTCAAAATGTCAAAGAAATCACGTTAAATGTGGATGTCTCGAATCAAAATCAGACATTCACTCGTGAGATTCCACCGACAATTTTAGATGCGAACGGGAATCCGTTGAATGTGTCGGTCGACCCGAATATCATCAATGTGACTGTCCCGATTTACAATGAGAGTGTGATGATTCCGATTGAGGTCGTCACGAGCGGAGAAGTGTCGGACGACTTCAGGTTAGTAGATACATTACTAGGTGAAACAGAAGTTCGTGTCTTTGGATCAAAAGAGGTGCTCGATAAACTCGATCGAGTCGAGACAGAGCCGATTGAACTGGATGATTTGAAGAAGTCTGAGAAAGTAAATGTTACTCTCCGTCTCCCTGAAGGAGCCACGTCACTCGACAAAAGAGAAGTAGAAGTTCAAGTGCTGATTCGTCCGAGTGATGAGACGAAAGATGACACGAGCGAATTGACAGAGCGGATTCGGATGACTGTTCCAGTGAACGTACGGGGGTACGACCGAACCAATTATACGATTCAAACGCAAGATGTGGTCAGTGTCACTCTGTCCGGAAAGCGGTCCCTTCTCGAGACCATTTCATCGAACAGTGTTAACGTGACATTGGATTTGACAGGATTACCAGGTGGGACACACGCGGTAGATGTCGATTACGAAGTACCAAAAGGCGTGACGGTTGTCTCGCCGAAGACGATTGATGTTCAACTGACGAGCGTCGATGAAGAAACAGAAACATCTTCCATTCAATAAAGATGTTCAATCATACAAAAGTGAGGATTTAATCTAATGGGTAAATATTTTGGAACAGACGGAGTTCGCGGTGTCGCGAACTCTGAGTTAACTGCGGAATTAGCATATCGTTTAGGCCGTGCTGGTGGCTATGTGTTGTCGAAACATTTGCCAGAAGGCGAACAACCAAAAGTATTGATTGGTCGTGACACACGCATCTCAGGACATATGCTTGAAGGTGCATTGATTGCCGGACTTCTCTCAATCGGTGCAGAAGTGATGCGTCTTGGTGTCATCTCAACACCTGGAGTTGCGTACTTAACAAAATCGCTAGATGCGACAGCCGGTGTCATGATTTCGGCATCGCACAACCCGGTAGCCGACAACGGAATCAAATTCTTCGGTAGCGATGGTTTTAAATTAGATGATGCGACTGAGCAAGAAATCGAAGATATTTTAGACGCTACGGAAGATACGCTCCCACGACCGACTGGGAAAGATCTCGGTTTCGTGTCGGACTATTATGAAGGGGCACAAAAATACCTTCAAATGTTGAAACAAACCGTTGAAGAAGACTTCGATGGCCTTCACATTGCGCTCGACTGTGCACATGGGGCAACGAGTGGGCTCGCAGCACGTCTCTTCGCTGACCTTGAAGCGAACGTATCCACAATCGGAAACTCGCCGAACGGTCTAAACATCAATGAAGGTGTCGGCTCGACACATCCTGAGCACTTGGCTGAGTTCGTCCGTGAAAAAGGAGCGGACATGGGCCTTGCCTTTGATGGTGACGGGGACCGTTTGATTGCGATTGACGAGAACGGTGAAATCGTCGATGGAGACAAAATTATGTATATTTGCGGGAAATACTTGAGTGAAAAAGGGCGTCTCAAAGACAACACGATTGTCGCGACGGTCATGAGTAACCTCGGGTTCCATAAAGCTGTTGAAGAAGCGGGCATGACAGCGCTCCAGACAGCAGTCGGTGACCGTTATGTCGTTGAAGAGATGAAAAAACACCAGTACACACTCGGTGGCGAACAATCGGGTCACTTGATTTTCCTCGATCACTCGACAACAGGTGACGGGATGTTATCGGGCGTCCAGTTGGCAGAAATCGTGAAATCGACGGGCCGCAAACTCTCTGAATTGGCGGCTGAGATGCCTGTTTATCCGCAAAAACTCGTAAATATTCGTGTGACGAATAAAAACGATGCGATGAACGGAGAGCGTGTCTTGGCAACGATTCAAGAAGCGGAAGCAGAAATGGGCGGAAACGGTCGAATTCTCGTCCGTGCATCGGGAACAGAGCCTCTCGTTCGTGTGATGGCGGAAGCACCGACAGCGGAAGAATGCGACCGCTACGTTGAACGAATCGCGCAAGTTGTTCGCGAAGATTACGGTTTAGAAGGATAAAATTCTCAAAAGCGGGAATAACACAAGGGAATCCAACATTGGATTCCCTTTTTGTTTCCGTTTTGTCATCGAGAAAACAGCGGATTTTCTTGACGAATGGGGGTGTGATTTGTACTATTAAGAGCGTGACCTTGGAAACGGAAGGACACAAGAGTACGAACAAGCGCCAGAACTCTGCGGAGTTGACGAGGTTGGAGGTTATCGAGATTTCGGCGGATGCCTCCTCGTCGCCTGTCACGACGAGAAGCATACTTTTAAAACGCCCGGGTGACCGGACGGACAAAGAAGTGTGTGTTGACAGCTCTTAGAAAAAGCCCGTTTCCTTTTTCGAGAAATCGAAGAATAGAGGAGATTTATTTATGTGTGGAATTGTAGGAATGATTGGGAATACCGGAGCGAAGGAAGTCCTTCTCAAAGGTCTTGAAAAACTCGAGTACCGTGGTTATGACTCGGCAGGTCTAGCGTTGATGCATGATAATGTCAACGTTCACAAAGAAGTCGGTCGCATTGCTGCGCTACGCGAAATCATCCCAGCAGAAGTAGACGGCACGATTGGAATCGGCCACACACGTTGGGCGACACACGGGGTACCGAGTGTACCGAACGCCCACCCGCACCAGAGCACGACAGGACGCTTCACGCTCGTGCATAACGGCGTAATCGAGAATGACGAGCTCATCAAGAAGACGCTTGATGTCCCGTTCCTCTCAGAAACAGACACGGAAGTCATCGTCTTGCTCATGGAGAAACACTTCGTCGAGCTCGGCGATGTCGAGGCGGCGTTCCGCAAGACGCTCTCGAACCTCCACGGCTCATACGCGATCGCGATGATCGACTCAGAGGACAAAGAGCGCCTCTATATCGGGAAGAACAAGTCACCACTTCTCGTCGGACTCGGTGACGGCACATTCAACGTCGTCGCATCGGACGCGATGGCGATGCTCCAGGTGACAGACCAGTACCTCGAGCTCCACGACGGCGAGATTGTCATCCTCACACGCTCGACGGCGACGATCAAGACGCTCGACGGCGACGTGCTCGAACGCAAACCATATACGGCCGAAATCGATGCGTCAGACATCGAGAAGGGCACGTACGCGCACTACATGTTGAAGGAGATGGACGAGCAACCGGCCGTCATCCGTAATATCATCCAGCATTACCAGAACGAGAACGGTGACATCGAACTCACGGAAGGCGTGCGCGAGCTCGTCTCGGAAGCAGACCGTGTCTATATCGTCGCGTGCGGTACGAGTTACCACGCTGGTCTTGTCGGGAAGCAATTGATCGAGCGCGTTGCAGGTGTACCGACTGAAGTACACGTCGCCTCAGAATTCGGTTACAACATGCCACTTTTGACAGAGAAGCCACTCTTCCTCTTCATCTCACAATCAGGTGAGACAGCGGACAGCCGTGCCGTCCTCGTCGAAGTGAAAAAGCTTGGCCATAAAGCGCTCACGTTGACAAACGTAGCAGGATCGACACTCTCGCGTGAAGCGAACGAGACGATGCTCCTCCATGCAGGACCAGAAATCGCGGTCGCGTCGACGAAAGCATACACGGCTCAGATTGCCGTCCTCGCGATTCTCGCATACGACATCGCTCGTGCGAACGGGAAGAAACTTCCGTTTGATCTCATGCAGGAACTCGCACTCGTTGCAACGACAATGGACTCGATCATGGCACAAAAAGAAATCTTTGAAGAGCTTGCAGATAAGTTCTTGAAAGAGTCACGTAACGCGTTCTTCCTCGGACGTGGATTGGATTCATATGTCGGTCTCGAAGGCGCATTGAAGCTGAAAGAGATCTCATATATCCAAGCAGAAGGATACCCAGGTGGGGAACTGAAGCACGGTCCGATCGCCTTGATTGAAGACGGGACACCGGTCATCACGCTCGTGTCTCAACCGAACACACACCTCAACATCCGTGGAAACATCAAGGAAGTTGTGGCGCGTGGTGCGATCGCATGTACGATTTCAATGGAAGGAATGGAGCATGAGAACGACGCATTCGTTCTTCCACGTGTTGAACCGCTTCTCACGCCACTCGTGACGGTTCTTCCGCTTCAACTCATCTCGTACTATGCGGCACTTGCCCGCGACTGTGATGTCGACAAGCCACGTAACTTGGCGAAGTCTGTAACAGTTGAATAATGTTCAAGACCAAAATTTTTCGGGATTTTGGTCTTTTTTGTTGCAATGCGTTAACAAATCATCGTAATACTCTCAAAAACGTCTGTCCATTCTTAGGAATGGGTACACTCAACGTGAGTATGAATAAAGGAGAGATTCGATGAAACAGAAAAAATGGATGATGGGCTTAGGTACCATCGTACTCGCTACATCATTAGCCGCTTGTGGGGATACGACAGATGATCCCTCGATGGAGATGTCAGAAGAACAAAGCATGGACCATTCGGGGATGGATCACTCGGGGTCTGGAGAAGTTCCAGACGGGCTGATGGAAGCCAGTGATCCGACGTATCCAGTCGGATCAACCGCGATGATGACAGCGGATCACATGCCAGGGATGGAAGGCGTGGAGGCGACGATTGTCGGTGCATATGATACGACGGTCTACGCCGTCAGCTATACACCGACTACAGGTGGTGACCCGGTAGAAGATCATAAATGGGTGATTCACGAAGAACTGGATAATCCGGACGAGGCGCCTTTGTCTGAAGGGGATGAGGTCGTATTGGCTGCCGACCATATGGAAGGAATGGACGGCGCAGAAGCGACTATCGATACAGTGGAAGAGACGACCGTTTACATGGTTGATTACACGACTGAAGACGGAGAAGAGGTCACAAATCATAAATGGGTGACCGAAAGTGAATTAGAAGCAATGAAATGAATGCAGTAGACCTCGAGTACATCTCGTGGTCTATTTTTTTCGATAAATATTTATTGATAAACGATAAATCATAGCATATGATAAAGAAAATAAAACTAAATGAGGTGTTTGGCAGATGAAACGGGAAACCATCTTTTTGAAACTAGCAGTGATTGTCTTGTCGCTCCCGATTCTTGCGGCCTGTATCTTTTTACTGCCGTTTCTTTGGCGAGACGCAATCGAGAGCGGGGGATGGATTGCGAATTCGATGCGTCCGATTGTCATCGGGATGTATGTGGCGGCAGTTCCCTATTTTATGGCTTTGTTCCAGACGTTTATCTTACTAGGATTGATTGACCGGAACGAGGCATTCTCCTATGAAGCGGTGAAGGTACTTCGGGTAATCAAGTATTGTGCATTGACCATCACGGTTATCTATACGGCGTTGCTTCCCTTCTTCTATTGGTTCGCTGAGCGTGACGACTCGCCAGGATTTTTAGTCATCGGATTCGTCTTCGTCTTCGCCGCATTTGTCATTGCGGTTTTCGCTGAGTTGTTACAGAAACTATTGAAGCGCGCCATCGACATGAAACAAGAAATCGATTTGACGATATGAGGTGAGAGAAATGGCGATGATTGTGAATCTGGATGTGATGTTGGCGAAACGGAAAATGAGTGTGACGGAACTGTCGGAACGAGTCGGGATCACGATGGCGAACTTATCGATATTGAAAAACGGAAAGGCCAAAGCGATTCGTTTCTCGACACTTGAAGCGATTTGCGAAGCACTCGACTGTCAGCCGGGAGACATATTGGAATATCGAGCGGTCGAACGAGCAGAGTGAATCTCTGCTTTTTATATGAATTTGAAACGTGTGCTTACTATGCTCCGTATATAAAAGTATCAGTCAGGGGGAGATGTAGAATGATTCAAACATGGACAGAACGGACACATGAGGCCTTGAAAGGAAAAACGGGGAAACTCATCGGTTGGTCTTTTGCAATGGCGATTTTAGTAGAAGTGTGGCTTATGATAGATCCGACGTATTACGGAATCTAACACAGTTCTACTATTCTTATGATGATCGGTGTGGTTGGACTCATCCTATATGTGATGTCTCTTCCAATGTATATCGGATACAGCTGGATCATTTTAGATACGGTGCGAAATAAGAAATTGCATTTTCAAGATGTATTTAAACCGTTTCGGAAGAATTACCGCTTAAATTTGGCCACATTCCTACTCATGGTTCTCTTCCAACTATTGTGGGGGCTGCTTCTAATCGTTCCAGGAATCATAAAGTACTTTTCTTACGCATTCACTTTCTTTATATTGCGAGATGAGCCTCATTTGTCCCCAACAGAAGCAATTACAAAATCTCGTGGGATGATGCGTGGACAGAAATGGGAAGCATTTAAATTGATCCTGCCAATGATTCCGGTCTTTTTGACGGGTTTCACGTTGAGTATTGTTTTCAAATTACCGATTTTGTCATCCTGGTCGCTGTTAGTTGCGACTTCCCTTGTTCGTCCGTTAGTAGTTGCGCGCTTCGCTGTCATGTATGAAGATACGCGTCGGGTGTACGACGAACAATGGAACAAGCCAGCCTGAAGCATATCGAACAGAGGGGGAATTGAATGAACGTGCTACAATCTTCATGAAGAGAAAGGGGAATGCGGAATGAAGATTGGGATCATCGGGGCCGGTCTGAGCGGAATCATCGCAGCGCGTGAACTCGTGCGTCAAGGTCATGTCGTCGAACTGATTGAAAAGAGTCGAAGCGTCGGGGGACGCTTGGCGACACGTCGAATCGGTGATGGACGAGCCGACCATGGAGCGGTATATTTCACGGTGCGTGGAGAAGAGCTCGAACGAGAGGTACAGTCGTGGATGAATGCAAACTGGGTGCGGGTCTGGTATGCCGACCCTTATCCACGTTATGTCGCGATTAATGGGATGAATGCCCTCGCTAAGCATTTAGCTGAAGATTTGACCGTACAGTTGAATGAACGAGTGGAGAACGTTCAAGTGGAAGAAGACGGAACCGTCACAGTCAAGACAGACGTGACGACGCGTTCATATGATCGAGTCGTGATGACGGCACCGCTTCCACAGTCATTCGAACTACTAGGGAGTTTGGTCGTCCAGATCAAGCCCGCGCTACTTCGTCTCGTATATTCGCCGACGTTCGTGGGTCTTTTTGAATGTGCCGGTGATGTACAGATTGGAGCAGACGGTATTCTCGATCAAGAACTGGTACCTGGTGTATTAAAAATCGTCGATAATCGCCAAAAAGGAATCTCTGCGACACCACTCGTAAGTGTCTATATGGAAGAGGCGTGGAGTGAGGCGTGGTATGAGCGACCGGAAGCAGAGACACTTGCTGAAATAGAGCGGTTAGTGCGTGAAGAAGTCGGAGACCTCGGTATCCAATCACGGCAGTTAAAACGTTGGCGTTACGCGCAAGCGAAAGATGTATGGCATGAGCCGTTTTATCAAGTAAGCCATCATCCCATCTATTTAGCAGGGGACGTCTTCCTTGAAGCTGATGATCCATCCGGACGAACGCGATTCGAAAGTGCCTATCTGTCTGGGTTACGTGTGGCAGAAGCGGTGCAAGAATCAATAGAAGGTTGAAAATCAAGGAGACTTCGATATGAACTCGATTAAGTTAAAATCGTTAAGTATTGACGATCAATCAGCTCTTCACTTATTTGAATGTGAAAACCGTTCCTACTTCGAACGCTCTGTCCCTAGTCGAGGAGATACATACTACGAACCGCAGGGATTCCGTCATGCGTTAGACCGTCTTTTAACCGAGCAAATTGAAGGTACAGGGCGCTATTATGTGATTTGGCATAATGACACGATCATAGGGCGTATGAATGTGCATTCGATTAGAGATGGAGTCGGTGAGGTGGGTTATCGAATTGGGGAAGATTATAGTGGTCGTGGATACGCTACTTCTGCACTCCAACAACTGCTCGCATGCCATCTCCCGGAATATGTCGAACTGATTGCCGAGACGCTAATCGATCACCACGCATCACAATGTGTATTGATGCGCGCTGGTTTTACACGTAACAATCAAGTACGACAGGTTGAATGGGAAGGGCAGACTTTATCATTTTATACGTTTGTATATAGATTTATGAACCGATAGGGCACTCCTTATCGGTCTTTTTATTTGACGCCATTTAGTTTAGGGCATAAACTATAACCATCTAGTTTAGGGGGTAAACTAAAAATGAAAGCATTGATGCGCGAAGCGGTGCAGTTGTTTGAAGAAGTGATGTTCCATGGGACGGAACATGTCATCGAAGCGATGGAGGGAGACGTATGGCGCGAGTATTCGCGTGAACAGCTCCAACTGTTGAAGTTACTCGATCAGTTTGGACCAACTCCGGCTGGGCAATTGGCGCAAAAACAAGGTGTCCATAAAAGTGCGGTCTCGAATCGTCTGAAAAAGTTGGTCGAAAAAGGACTCGTCACGAGTCGACGAGGACAAGATCAACGGGAACGATTGATTGAATTGACCCCAGAAGGGAAACGGCTCGTCGAAGAAGTGGACGGTGCCGTCTATCGATATGTGGAATCCCTCATCGATGGAGAAGTAGACGAAATTGAAATCGAGCAGTTTGTTCGGACGTTCCGAAAAATAAAGCAATTGCTCCGAATCGGGGAGGAATAACACATGCATAAAATCATTCAATGGCGCTGGGGAATTCTCATTTCCCTCATCGTATTGACGACAGCATTATTTGTCGCAGCACCGAACTTAACGAAACAAGCAGAAGAGGCAGGGAGCTTCCAACTTGCGGACGACATGGACTCACAACGCGCACAAGCGATTTTAGATGAAGCCGCGAAGAGTGACAAGACCATCTCCCTCGTCTATGAGTTCGAATCAATCGGTGAGACGGAGCGAACAGATGTCGCGCGTGTCATCGAAGAACTTAAACAAAATGAAACGGTCGTGACAGATGTTCTCGATCCGTTCGAAAACGAGGAGACAGAGGCACAGCTTGTCTCAGAAGACGGACGCATCGTTCTCGTCCCAATCACGGTAGAAGGTACGACGGAAGAAATCAATGCGTTTGCTGATGATGTCCGTGAAAACGTGCTCCCGCAAGAGGAGACAGTATATATCACCGGGGAAGAAATCATTAACAATGATGTGAACTTAAGTGCCCAGGAAGGGTTGAAAAAGACAGAGATCATCACGGTCGTGTTGATTTTTGGATTACTCCTTCTCGTCTTCCGTTCCATCGTGACCCCGTTCATCCCGCTCATCGCGGTCGGATTCACGTATCTGTTGAGCCAATCCTTTGTCGCATTCTTCGTGGATTGGTTCGGGTTCCCGGTATCCAACTACACACAAATCTTCCTTGTCGCCATCTTGTTCGGGATTGGGACAGACTATTGTATTCTACTTCTTAGCCGTTACAAAGAGGAGCTGAGTGAGGGGCGTGCCATCGAAGATGCCATCGTCAATACGTACAAGACGGCAGGACGGACGGTCTTGATTAGTGGGCTCGCGGTATTCGTCGGTTTCGCTGCCATCGGATTTGCAGATTTTCCAATCTTTAAATCAGCTGTCGCCGTTGCGGTCGGGATTGCGGTGTTGCTGCTGATTCTCTTCACGGTCGTCCCGTTCTTTATGGCGACGCTCAAACAGCGACTGTTTTGGCCATCGAAGAAGGCGAGCGAACATCACGACAGCAAGCTCTGGGCTATCTTGAGTCGATTGTCAGTCAATCGCCCGTTCGTATCGATTTTGGTCGTCGGGTTGATTACAGTACCTGTCTTATTCACATATGACGATGCCCGTTCGTTCAATACCGTCGATGAGATTGGAGACGGGTACGATTCGGTTCGTGGACTGAATTTGATTTCTGAAGGGTTTGGTCAAGGGGAATCTCTTCCGGTACAAGTCATTTTGAAACAAGATCAAGCCATTACAGAATCAGAAGTCCCATACATTGAAATGTTCGCAAGCGAACTTGAAAAAGTTGATGGGGTGAATGGTGTTCGTGCGCTCACACGTCCGACTGGTGAAGTGATCGACGATTTTTATGTCGATACGCAACTCGGCGAAGTCAGTGAAGGCTTGACTGAAGCGCAGACGGGTCTCGGTGATGTCCAAACTGGATTAGATGAGATTGAGCAGGGGCTAAACGCGGTCGTCGGACAATTGCCAAGTGGTTCAGCCAATGCTGGGGCGCCACTTGCAGAAGCAGCAGCTGGGCTGAATCAGTTAAATGGTCAACTTGGTCTCATTGGACAAGGATTGACAGCGACTCAAAACATCCCGGCCGCAGTCGGACAGCTCGGCCAAGTGTCAGCAGGGCTCACACAAATCGAGTCAGGAATCAACGAAGCAGCGTCTGCATTGAATGCACAAGGTTCTCAGGTTGGTGAACTCAGCACCGGATTGGGACAACTTGCCACAGGCGTTGGCGAAGCGAACGACGGGCTAGGGCAAATTGAGTCTGGTCTCGGCGAAGCCGTTTCGTTCTTACAACAGTTGAGTGAAGCAGATGCGCTTCGGGAGACAGGCGTATATCTTCCGGAAGGGACACTCACATCGGATGAATTCTCACCTGCCGTCGAACGCTATGTCTTCGATGAAGGAATGGCGACTCAACTCGAGGTCGTCTTGGAGATGGACCCGTATTCGCCAGAAGCGATTGATACCGTCGAGACAATCAAAGAGACGATGAATCGTGCCGTGACGGGAACACCGTATGCGGATGCGACCATCGGATATGCCGGTATCTCGAGCATCAATAGCGATTTAAATGAAACATCGACGAATGATTTCAATCGAACGGTAGCGATCATGCTGGTGACATTGTTCATCGTCTTGACAGCACTGTTCCGCTCGATGATCATGCCACTCTATATGATTGCTTCGCTTCTCTTGACGTACTATACGTCGGCGGCGATCACAGAGCTGATCTTTGTAGAAGGACTCGGCTATGACGGGATCAGCTGGGCCGTTCCGTTCTTTGGCTTCGTCATGTTGATTGCCCTTGGGATTGACTACTCCATCTTCCTGTTAGATCGATTCCGGGAAGAGACGATCAATGGGAAGGCGGTCCGTGAGGCGCTCATCTATTCGATGACGAAGATGGGTACCGTCATTATGACTGCCGCGGTCATCCTCGCCGGGACGTTCGGTGCGATGATTCCGTCAGGTGTGCTCAGTCTCGTCCAGATTGCAACGATTGTCATCACCGGGTTATTACTATACGGCTTGATTGTGTTACCACTTTTAATTCCAGCCATTACGATTTCGTTTGGCGATGGTGTCTGGTGGCCATTCCGGTCAAAGAAAAAGTCATAAGCAGAAACGGATGTCTCGTATGATGAGATATCCGTTTTTTGGGATAGATTGCGGTAGATTCGGGAACAGAAAGTCAGGTCCATTATCTAAGGAGGAATACTGTATGGAAATCGTCATTACCGCAATCTTGAAAGCCCATCCCGGAAAAGAAGAGGCGTTACGTGATGCGTTGTACCGTGTGATTCCACCGTCACGAGCGGAAGAAGGGTGTCTCGCGTACGTTCTTCACGAGGCAATTGATGCGCCAGGTACGTTTGTCTTCTATGAAAAGTACGAGGATGAAAATGCACTCAATCACCATATCCATTCGTCGCACTATCAGGCGTATCGTGATGAAGCCGGAGAGCTTCTCGCTGTACGTGAGGTCTATCGGCTACATGAAGTCTGATTCTGATTGTGTGTGGAATTGAACTGGTCGTACAAGCGTGTCTACCAAGTTGCGTAGCACTTAGGAAAGAAGCCTCTCGAGACATATCTCGGGAGGCTTTTCGATTACGGATTGATTTGTGAGAGGGCATCTTTCTCGATGATGGTATCCGAGAGACGGAGCTGGTTGGTCGCGCGGTCGATATATGGGCTGCATCGATCAAAGACGACCGGTTCTTCTGTCTCGACGGAATAGCACGTGCCATTCCCTGCTCGTTCGGTCAAGTCTGGTTCGTAATAAATATCTTCGTATCGGAAGGCACCCGTCCGAAAGACGGTCAGATTCGGCGTATCATTCAATAAGGAGTCGCCGAGCATATACGCTGGGGAGAGTCCAAGCAAATCGAGAATCGTCGGCGCGATATCAATTTGTCCACCGCTCGCCTCCATGACTTCTCCTGTCGTCAATCCGGGTGGTTTGATGAAGAGAGGGACAGCACGGTCGAGTTGAAACGCGTCAACCGCCGAGTCCACTTCTTCGATGGTAGCCATTTCTTCTCCAGGTGCCGTCAGACCGCTATCGTGGTCACCATATATGACGAGAAGCGTCTCATCCCACAGCCCATCTTGTTTCAATCGTTCGATGAACTGACCGACTGCGGCATCGACGAAATGAACGGTATGATAGTAGTTTTCGAGAAGGGGGTCATCGATATCAGATAGGTCCAACCGCTTCTCGTCTTCCGGGATATCGTACGGTGTATGACTCGTTAAAGCGACTAAAAATGCGTAAAATGGTTCATCCAACTCTTCCATAAATCCAACCGACGTATTTAAGAATTCCTGGTCGTTGAGTGCCATCCCGATGATTCCTTGATCGGGATAGTCTTTGTCGCTAAAGAAATGATTGAACCCGATGTTGTCGTAAAAATCATCCCGATTCCAAAAGTCTTTACGGAATGAGTGCATGGCTGCTGTATCATAGCCCGCCTCGTTCAATGATTGAGAGAGTGCGCTGAACTTATTTCCCGGGAAACGCGTGTAGACGGAACCAGATTTGACAGGATAGAGTGACGTGTTGACGATGAACTCTGCATCGGACGTCCGTCCCTCATGTGTCTGATGATACACGTTCGGGAAGTAAAGCAGGTCACGTCGCAATCGGTTCAAATTCGGGGTCAGTTCCTGTCCATCGATCTGTTGATCGATGACGGATGTTTGGAATGATTCGAGTTGTAAGACGATGACGTTCGTATCCTGACTCGGGGCACTTAATTCCTGATAAGAAAGTGCTCGGATTTGAGAACGCTCCTCGTCTGTCAAGGCTTCGTTCCAGCCCATGGCACGTTCGACGCCTCGAGCGACATCCATCGCGTGATAGCCCCAAAATCCAAGATGGTAGTATTCACGCATATTCGAGATCGGGTCGTCTGCAATCCATTTTTCCCCACGCTGATAACTGAGCGTGAGCGGGATCGTGAAAAGAAGAAATCCAAGTGTGAAGCCGGCAATCGCTAACCGTCTTCCGTTCCACTTCACTTCACGGACAGGATGACGTTTCATATAACGCAAAATCAAACCGTAGATGATGAGGTCGATAAAGAAGAACGCATCGATTGGGCGGATGAGCGTCAAAAAGCCACCCCCGACATCTCCCATCTGCCCGATATCGGATAGTAAAGCGACGGATAATAAGTCTTCAAAATAGCGATAGTACCAGACGTCTGAGACGAGCAGGGTACTATGCAGGAACAGAGAAACGTATAAAATCCATCGGCGGATCGGATAAGACACGGCAAGTGCCCAACTCGTCAGGAGCAAAATCGTCGCCAAGTTGATGAGAAAGAACGAAAAGTCGAACGCCGTCGCGGTCAACCAGCTAAAAAAGAAGAGCTTTGCCAGGGAGAGTGACAAGTAGCTCCAATAATCGAGATATTTGATCATGAACAACACATCCTTTTCATATCCATTCCCGATGAAACGAGTGCGGGAAACGTGAAGATGTGTCCAACAAACAAGAGGCACGTCGACCTCAGTTGATCAGAAACGTATCGCGCAGTTCAATGATGGTTCCTTCTGGTGCTTTCAGTTTACTTAAATGACCGTCGACGACGAAATAGATGTTGCCACCGTGCTTCGGTAAAAACGTGACGCCGAGTTGTTCGAGTCGTGCGACTTCCGCTTTGAGGTCATCCACATAGATCGCAAAATGGACGGGACCGGCCATATGTTTCGAATAATCTTGTAACGTTTCATTCGTTTTAGCAGTCTGGAGCTCGATATAAAAATCACCGAGCTTGAGCCAACTGTTGAAGTCACGCGTATGGAAGTTTCGCGACTCTTGGACGAGTTCAAAACCGAGTGCTTCGTAAAATGTCTTGGACGCAAGATAGTCAGGCGTTTGGATACAGATATGATGGATTTGTTTCATTAGGATGATTCCTCTCATTCAATTTTGATGAAGTGTACGATATGGCCTAGTCAAATACTAAGCGGATGAAGCTATGATGTGAAAAAGACGACAACTTCCCATTTATTTTAGTGTACCGAACGCGTGCTTTTGAAGATACGGGGTAAGAAACTTTTTACGGAAGAAATCGTATGGAAGAGAGAAAAGGATAGAAACCAATGAGGTGAAAGCATGAAAGGAAATGAAATCACGATTCAACCGATTGATGCAGTCAATCGAGATGCGGTCATCGCTCTGACAGTGGACGAGAAACAATCCCGATTCATCGAGACAAATGCCGAGTCGCTTCAAGAGATGGCTGAGGATACGAAATATAATTGGCAGAGCTATGCATTTTATGACGGTGAGCGACCGGTTGGCTTCATGATGGTCGGAGCAGAAAACCAGACAGAACGGTATGTGTGGCTCGATCGTTTCATGATGGATCAAAACGAACAGGGGAAAGGTGTTGGAACGAAGTGCCTACGCATGGCGGTGGACTGGATTCAGACAAAATATGATGTCGATGATATCATCCTGAGCCTCCATCAAGAGAATGAAGCTGCGAAACGATTTTATGCGAAGAACGGCTTTGTCGACAGCGGCTTAATTGATGAATGGAATGGTGAAGCGATTTGGGTCTATCATACAAAAAACCGACCGTCATGAGTCGGTCGGATTCTCGGCTGGACTTGTTGTTTTTGTAGCATTCATGCCCATCGAAAAGAGAACGATAGCTGCAAAGAAGAATAGGGTAACGAACCAGTTTTGGAGAAACGGATCGACAAACGTCGGTTTTTCCAACCAACTCCCGGTTGAGATTTCGGCGTACCAACGTATGTAGAGTGCGATGCGTTCGAGTGTGTATAAGAGTCCGGACAAAAACAACAACATACCACCCGCTACAAGTTGATTGAAACGAGACATAAAACCCCTCCTCTATAGATGTTGTCTATAGTTTACCATTTCCATCCAATTGAGGGGCTTTTATTTGAGTATACTCGGTCGCAACTGTTTGACGCGTGACAAGACGAGCCAACCGAGAAGCGCGCCGGTCAAACTAGAGGCCAGGAACGCCGGGACGAAGAAGAAAGCACCGAACGTCGAGCCCATCAACAGTTTCGCGTACGGGACGGCAATCAACGAAGCGATAACCCCAGTCCCGATGATTTCTCCGAGAGCGGCAGCATAGAAGCGGTTCGTGCGAACGAAGAAAATGCCGGCAAGAAACGCGCCAATCATGCCACCGGGGAACGCGAGCAGTGACCCTGTGCCGGTCATGACGCGAATGAGTCCGGTCACGAATGCGACGAGGACGGCTCCGATTGGGCCGATGGTGACTGCGGCAATCACGTTCACCATATGCTGAATCGGATAAGCGCGGGCGACACCTGTGGGAATCGAGATGAACATCGAGCCGACGACGGCGATGGCGACGAGCATCGCCATCCAAGTGAGTTGTTGAATACGCATGAATAGTCTCCTTTCAAAATAAAAACGCCACGTTTCCAGACGGAAAAATGGCGTGGATATACAGAGACGTATCCCAAGCCACTTCCCTACGCTGGTATGAGCCAGATCAGGTTCAAAGGGTCCGGCACAATGCCGTCTCAGCCCGAAGGCTCCCCTAGTGGTCGTTTATTGATTTGAGTATAGCATAGCTAAAATCGGAAAATGGGCGAAATTATCCCTCATTCTTGGCTAACAGGTCCTCATAGTCCTTCTCGTTCCAAAAGAGCGGTGAGATGGATTCGGGACCTTTTAATATTTCTCCATCCTGGTCGTATACGATGGCATATCCGCTCGCGACATCGAATACGAACAAGTCGGCAGTCACTTCGGTCACGCCGTTCCCGGCGATGATCACGTCATCGATTGGGTCCCGGGCCAGTTCGACGCCCGCTTCATCGAGTTCGACGAGGAGGGCTGACGTGTAGGCATGGCGGTCATAGACCGTTTGGAATTCATCCTGCGTGAGGACGACATCGGTAGGTGGAGCACTTGTACCGAATTTCCGATTTTCAATCTCTTCGACGTATTGAAGGAAGGATTCCTCCTGCCAGAATAGCGGAGCGACCGACTCAGATCCATTGATCACCGTTCCGTCCTGATTATCGAAAATGGTAGCATACGTCCCGTCATCGAGCTTGAATGGGTAAATATCCGCATACGTATGCTCGAGGCCGTTTCCGGCGATGATGACGCGTTCGAACGTCTCGCGAAACGGTTTGATGCCTTGTTGCTCGAGCGCAACGAGGAGTGGTTTCGTTTGTTCGTATTGGTCATAGACGTCTTTAAAGTCCTCACGCGTCCATTCGGTGATGGGTTCATCGGGTGATTCGATTGGGGTTGGATTGTCTGCCACCGTATCCGTACAACCCGTGAGTAAAAGTGCACTTAATCCGAACATCGCCCATCGTCTCATGTTTCCATCCCCTTAACTGACATTTTCCACCATTTTATCATTCATGATGAAAAAGCAGAACCTGTGCACATTCTCACTCGGGGTGAGGACGTCCCGCATAATCATCGAGGGTGCTCTTAAAATGCAGCGTATCTTCTTCAGAAATCGTCACACCTGAGGAGGTGCCGTAGCGAACCGCATGATAAACGGACGGGTTCATCGGTAAATCGATGCGTCGGAACCACTCTTGCAATGTTTCATGGGCACGCAATCGCTTGGCTGGTACGAGAGATTGGTTAAATGTGATCAGCGCATCGCGAATCGGAACGTTCGTGAACGCTGTGAGCGTTGAAACAGACGAATCGTTCTGGTTCTGCACGTCTTGTTGGAACAAGTCTGTGCTTGAATCGATGCTTCGTGTACGCGCCAAACGTTGCTTTCGTTTTCGATAGACATAAAAACCGAGCAAACAGAATGCAATCAAAGCGACCAATAAACCGAGATTTCGTCGTGTGGACTCTCCAGAGCCCGTAAATCTCTCAAGAGGTTTTATTTTTCCTTTTCGAGGATCTAATTCATACGGATAATCTGCTTTAGATTCATCTATTAAAAGCTTACTGTCTTCATCTGATTTGAAATCCGTAGGAGGACTATTATTTTCCTCGACCGGTATCGTTTCCGGGTTATAGAGCCATTCGAATATCCCGGTCGCAACCACCATCATTGTAAAGGTGACGAGAAGTGTGGCGGCAATCATGAGAAAAAACTTGTTCGTCCAGCGCAAGAAGTTACCTCCTTTTTGAATGTTCAGACTATTTGTTGTTTATCTTACCATAAAAAGGTAAAGTTTGATTAAGACAAAAAATGGAGGTCGTCATATGGGCATGGAGCAGGTTATCAAACAGTTGAACGAGGTGTATTTAGGAAAAGAGGATGTCGTACGCCTTTGTTGTACCGCGTTACTCGCGGAAGGACATATTTTATTAGAAGATGTACCGGGTACCGGAAAAACGTTACTTGCCAAGACGATTGCGGCCAGCTTTGACGGGGCGTTTTCAAGGATTCAGTTTACGGCCGACTTGTTACCGTCTGACGTGATTGGCGCAGATTATTTCAACATGCAGACGCAGACGTTCGACCATCGACAAGGACCGATCTTTGCGAATATCGTCTTGATCGATGAAATCAACCGAGCGGTTCCACGAACGCAGTCTGCCTTGCTCGAGGCGATGGAAGAACGACAAGTCTCCATCGGGGGAGAGACGTATCCGATGCTGAAACCATTTTTTGTCATCGCGACGCAAAACCCGATCGAATCAGCGGGGACGTTCCCGTTACCGGATGCCCAACTCGATCGTTTCCTCATTTCGATTCCAGTCGGTTATCCTGATGTCGTCGAAGAACGAGAGCTACTATTACAAGTCATGCGCCAAACACGGAAAACCGTGGAGGCAGTCGCGACGTTAGACGAGTTGCGCCGAGCGCAAGATGAAGTGAAGCAAGTATCGATTCAAGATGACGTCCTCGATTATTTACTCGGGCTCGTTCATGCGACACGAGAACACCAATCTGTCGAGGTCGGTGTCAGTCCACGAGGAGCCATCGCGCTCATGCGAGCGTCTCAAAGTTATGCCTATCTGAACGATCGATTGTATGTCATTCCGGAAGATGTGAAAGCCGTGGCACCTTATGTATTGGCACATCGTCTGACGTTGACGCTTGAAGGAGGCATCAAATCAACGAAACAGGACATCATCCGTTACATCTTAGACACCGTTTCTGTTCCAGTCGAGGGTTGATGATGACGTTCTCGACACATAACGTCCTACAGAAACAATGGATCCCGGTCTACGGATTCGCCGGAGTGATTCTCGTATTTGTCCCGTACATGGAGATTGTCGGGTATGCACTTTGTTTACTTGCGGGCATCGTCTGGTTCTTTGAACGGACGCGGAAACAGTTGGAACAAGCCCTTCGTCTTCATATACATACGCACGAGTCTCTTCTGTTCGTCGGGGATGAGACGGAAGTTCAGGTGATGCTAGATGGAAGTGAAACCGTCGAACGACTCGGGCTTCCCGTTCGCGTTCGCTTGAAAACCAATACAGCGCTCAGCTTTCCAGACCACGACCGGTCCCCGAACAGTCTGGATTTGACGTTACGGACAGATCAGGCTCGTCACGTGCTTCGTGTGCAGGCTGAATTCCGGGGACCAGCTTATATCGAAGAGTGCGTACTTGCTGTGACGCTCCCGTTTCATCTCGGGACGTATCTTCTTGAGTGCCCGATCGAGAAACGATGGACGGTGTTGCCGTCCCTCACGTTACATCCTCCGGTCGGTACGAAACGATTGGCACTCGGTGACCGTCCTTTGACCGCATCACCTTTACGGAATCCACTTCAGGTTCTAGGTTCGAAGCCTTACGAAGGGGAACCGGTCAAAGAGATCGACTGGGTCGCGACGGCGAAACTTGGACGAGTCCAATCGAAAGTCTTTCAAAAGACGTCGCTCGACACGTTCACATTCGCAGTTGATTTGAGTGGGCCGTCCGGCTACACGTTGCATCACGACTTCGAGTCGATCATCAGCCAGGTCGCATATGTGACGACTCGTCTCTTAAAAGAGGAGTGTAAAGTCGAACTGTTCATCAATCGCTTCAATGGTGAAGGAAAGATGGAGCATATCTCTCTTCAAGAGGGAGAACGAGGTTCACGCCTCATCCTCTTGATGTTGGCCGACCTCCATCCCGGGAACCGTTTCATCTCGACAGACGCGTTCGTCCGTATGGTTGAGCGGAAACGCTTGAAGCAAAGTCATCTCGTTTGGTTCAATCAGCATAATTTGTACGACTAACAAGGAACTTTCCTTCTTCTGGCGAACTGTATCATATAGAGATGACCAAAGGGGAGATCTATATGGCAAAACGAAAGTATGCGAATCGACGAGACTGGGAACGGATTTTAAAGAACCGCTACGCGCAAATTCGTGTTCAGACGGAACAATTTTCAGGCGTCGTCGCCTTATTCCAAATCGATGAGGTTCGGGCACCATTATATAAAAAGCATAAAGGGGAAGAATTCATCGTGGCGGATGCCGGGTTTGCTTGGCTCCAATATTTCCCGGACAATGAACCGTTCGGTGTGACGGTCATGTTCAACCCTGACGGTGAAATCGTGCAATGGTATATCGACCTCGTCGACCGAATCGGCGAAGAAAATGGCATTCCGTACATGGATGACTTGTTGCTCGATATTCTTGTATTTCCAAATGGCGATATCGTCAAAAAGGATGAGGATGAGTTCAAGGCGGCGGCTGAAAGCGGCGAGCTGACGCCTGAACAGGTCGAACGTGGATGGCGTGAGTTCGAAGCGACGCTCGAACGGATCGAACGTGGAGACTTCATCTACTTTGATTTGGCAAAAGGACATTACGAACAGTTAAAACAAAAGCTATGAGCGAATTCACTCTCTCTGCTACAGTAAGAGCGTAGGAGGGAGAGTTTTTATGAAAAAAATTGAAATTGAGACGTGGGCACGACGTAAGCACTTCGCGTTTTTCGAAGCGTTTGATGCGCCACATTTCAATGTGACGGCAAACGTAGATGTCACGAACCTATATACATATGCCAAGGAGAGCAATCAATCGTTCTTCAAACTCTTTTTATACGGTGCGGTGAGAGCGGCGAACGCGATTCCGGAATTGCGCTATCGGATTCGTGGTGAAGAGGTCGTCGAACACGAGGTGGTCCACCCTTCGTTCACGGTCATGTTAGACGAGGAAGTCTTCAACTTTTGTGCGGCTACGTTTTATGAAGATTTACCGACATTCTTACAGGAAGTGACGACGCGGATGGAGCAAGCTGGCGATGAAGTCGTGATCGGGGATGACGAGCCCGACGATTTGCTGTATATCACGAGTGTCCCGTGGATCACGTTCACGAGTATCATGCACCCGACGCATCAGCAACAACATGACAGCGTGCCACGCATCGCTTGGGGCAAGTTCGAACGCCAAGGCGAGCGTCTGGTCATGCCGTTATCCGTCCAAGCCCATCATGCACTCGTCGATGGAGTGCATATCGGCAAGTATTACGAAACACTACAAGCTTGGTTAGACGAAGATTTTGCGAAGAAGGTGACCGACGTGCCAGAAGACCATGACTTTGATCGAGCCGTCCGTCTCCGTGAGGAGGGACAACTCGAGCAGGCGAAGCAACTGTTCTTGTCGCTCTTGCGGAAAGATGAAAAGAATCCGAGGTTACATGCGTACTGCGCGTGGTGTTATGACTCGCTCGGGGAAGAACGTCAAGCGGTACCTCATTATGAGCGGGCCATCCGACTCGGGTTGACCGGGGGTGAGTTGGTAGAATCGTATCTCGGACTCGGCAGCACGTATCGGGCACTCGGTCGATACGCGGAGGCGGAACAGTTATTTGAAGATGCGATCGAGCAATTCCCGAATCATGGGGCGCTCAAGGTGTTTCAGGCGATGACGCACTATAACGTCGGTCGCCATGAAGAGGCGACGGGTGCGTTACTCGAGTTACTCGCCAGCCCGAAACCGGACGAGAGTATCGCAAGGTACCGCCGTGCCATCGCATTCTATGCGAGAAACTTAAATGAGACATATGATTAAAGGAGAATGAGACGGGAACAACCCGTCTCATTTTTTTGAATCAAATCGATTGACGGGAAAATCTTCGCATGATATATTTATCTCGAATTAAAGATATTTGAATTTAAGTTAATGGCTCTCTTGGACAAAGGAGGGAGACAGATGGAACCATCTGATGCATTAAAAACAATTACTGTGCTGTTACGTGCCTCTCAGTCGTTACAAGACCTGGTGAAGCAGGAAGTGGCGTCTTACGGATTGAACGCGACCGAGTTCGCCGTACTCGAGTTTTTATATCATAAAGGAGATCAACCGATTCAAGTCATCGGGAAGAAAATTCTCCTCTCGAGCGGAAGTATGACGTACGTCGTGGACCGGTTAGAAGAAAAAGGGTATCTCATTCGTAAGGCTTGTCCGAGCGATCGTCGCATCACATACGCGGCGCTGACGGATGACGGAGAGCGCTTGATGCAAGATATTTTCCCTAAGCATACGGAGCATATGAACGCCGTGTTTGAAGGGATGCAATTAAACGAAACGATTGAACAGTTGAAACAAATAGGAAAGCGGGCAGAAGCCGCAAAAAATTTTAATCATGTATCTTGAAATCAAGATATAAAAGGAGAGAGAATGATGAATCATGTTAAAGGAATTCACCACGTCACAGCAATCACGAGTAGTGCCGAAAAAAACTACGATTTCTTCACTCACGTGTTAGGCATGCGTTTAGTGAAAAAAACGGTCAACCAAGACGACATTCAAACGTATCACTTATTTTTTGCAGACGATAAAGGGAATGCCGGGACAGACATGACCTTCTTCGACTTCCCAGGTATCCCGAAAGGCAAGCATGGGACAAATGAGATCGCGAAGACATCATTCCGCGTGCCGAATGATGAAGCGTTGACGTATTGGCTCCGTCGCTTCGACCGTCTCGGTGTCGAGCACGAGGGGATTCAGGAACAGTTCGGGAAAAAGACGCTCTCGTTTATCGACTTTGATGAGCAGGCGTATCAACTCATCTCAGATGAGTTCAACGAAGGTATCGCGTCGGGCGAGCCGTGGCAAAACGGTCCGATTCCGCTTGAATACGCCATCACGGGACTCGGTCCCATCTTTATTCGGATCGCCGACATCACGTATTTCAAACAAGTGATGGAGCAAGTGATGCTGTTCAAAGAGATTGGACGAGAAGGCGATGTCTATCTCTTTGAAGGAGGTGAAGGTGGAAACGGAGCGCAAGTGATTGTCATTCATGACGACACATCTCCGCAAGCACGTCAAGGATTCGGTACCGTGCACCACGTCGCATTCCGTGTCGAGAATCGTAGCGTCCTCGATGAATGGACAGCACGTCTCCAACAGTTCGGTTTGCCGACTTCTGGCTACGTCGATCGCTTCTTCTTTGAATCTTCTTATGCGCGTGTCGCACCGCAAATCTTGTTTGAATGGGCGACAGACGGACCAGGATTTATGGGGGATGAGCCGTATGAGACAGTTGGTGAGAAATTGTCACTCCCGCCATTCCTCGAAGCGAAACGTTCGCAAATCGAGGCGATGGTACGACCAATCGATACGGTCAGAAGCACGAAAACATTTGAGAAAGAATATGAGGGCATGAAATGAGTTTCTTAAATCGCTTGTTTGGAAAATCAGATGCATCACAACATAACCAAGGAGGAACTACTATGTTAAACATCGGAATCGTACTCGGATCAACTCGTGAAGGTCGCGTCAGTCCACAAGTCGGGGAATGGGTGAAAGAACTCGCCGACAAACGTGGCGATGCCAACTATGAAGTCATCGACATCGCAGATTATAACTTACCGCTCCTCGGTGAAGCGGGTCAAGACGCATCAGGCGCAGCGACCTGGTCGGAGAAAATTGCGCAAATGGACGGATTCATCTTCATCGTCCAAGAATACAACCATTCCATCTCAGCATCTCTTAAAAACGCACTCGACTACTTACGCGTCGAATGGAACAACAAAGCAGCCGGAATCGTCTCATACGGTTCTGTCGGTGGAGCGCGGGCAACAGAACATCTACGGGGTGTTTTGAGTGAATTGTCAATCGCTCACGTCCGTGTCCATCCTGCCCTCTCACTCTTCACAGACTTCGAGAACGGCACGCATTTCGCTCCGAAAGACGTTCAAGCACAATCGGTCAACGATATGATCGACCAACTCCTTCCATGGACGGAAGCGATGCAATCGGTCCGTACGAAAGCGGGAGAAGTTGCAAACAATTAACAAATCGCGAAGCCAGCCTAAATTTAGGCTGGTTTTTGTGCGTTTTCAGAACAGGTCGTGTAAAGTTGGAAGGGATTAGGGGGAACGTAGATGTGGAATCGAAAAATCATCGTTGCATCGATCACCTCGCCCATCTATGCGATTCTGTTAGCGTGCGGGGTCACCATGACGGGTGTACGAGAAAATGGAGGAATGAGTGATGTACTGAGTGGCTTCCTTCTGATGACGGTTGCCTATGTAGCGGTCAGTTTTCCAATCATGTTGACCTATGGTGTCGTGACCTCATGGTGCAGTGACTGGTTGGCGAATCGATTCGGTTCGAAACGATCAAGGTGGTTCACCTCGTTCGCTTTACATATACTATTCGGACTCGTCTTGTCATGGCTCAGTCTTCTCGCGACTATTCTGTTTTTCCTCATCGATCGTCGACTGATTAATCGGATGGACGTGATGAAACGAGCTGCAGTGAAAAGTCTGCTCATCCCAATCGGATATTTGCTTATTGTAACGGGAAGTGTGTATATCATCGATGTCATCCAAGATTTTTTCGTTCGATTCAACTTATTTTAGGGAAACGAACAAGGACAAACTTACATAAGGAGGAGTAAAAATGAGATGGATGATTTATGGGGCGAATGGATATACGGGTGAGCTGGTTGCCCGACAAGCCGTTCGTGACGGAATGCGTCCGGTTCTTGCCGGTCGGAATGGGCGTTCGATTCATCGACTCGGAGACGAACTCGGTTGCGAGACATCGATTTTTGCATTGAGTCGTGAAGCCGCAATCGAGGCGCTTCACGATGTAGATTTAGTCCTTCATTGTGCAGGTCCTTTCACGGATACGAGTCAAGTCATGATTGAAGCATGTTTGGAGACGGGCACGCATTACTTGGATATTACCGGGGAAATTGACGTGTTTGAATACGTCCATTCTAAACAACGGGCGGCTCAGGCGAAGGAAAGTGGCATCATTTTATGTTCGGGCGTTGGATTTGATGTCATTCCGACTGACTGTGTGGCGCGAAAGTTAAAGGAACTATTGCCGGATGCGACATCACTCGCTCTCGGCTTTTCGGCGGCAGGTGGCATTTCACCAGGAACGATGAAAACAGCCGTCCGTGGGCTTGGGTCGAGCAGTATGGAGCGTGTGAACGGAAAGTTATCACCATTTCCGATTGGGGCAAAGCGCAGAACGATTGATTTCGGACGTGGAAGCCGCACCGCGATTGCGATTCCTTGGGGAGACGTTTCGACCGCCTACTATACGACGGACATCCCGAATATTACGACGTGGGTGCCGGTGCCGACAGCGGCTGCCTATGTTGCACGTACGTTGTCATGGTTCAGCCCGATTCTTGGAAAAGACGCCGTCCAAAAGCGATTGCTCCGATATGTCGACGAGAACGTATCTGGACCGGACGAGGCTGAACGTGAAAAATCATCGACCTACGTATGGGGCGAAGCGACAAATGCAGAAGGACGAAAGATTGTCGTCCGAATTCAAACGGCGAGTACGTATGCTTTCACCGTGTATGGGGCGCTCGCCGTCGTCAAACGATTACTCGGTCCCGGTCGAATGCTTGCCGGGAGTTTTACACCGGCCATGTTGTTCGGCTCTCAATTCCTCGAAGAAATTCAAGGATCGTCATCGTTTGTGGTTGATGAGATTCGTCCATGAGCCGGGAAACGTGGGATTTACTAGACGAAAATCGGCAACCGCTCGGACGAACCCATTTTCGAGGTGACGACTTGGAACCGAACACGTTCCATACGGTCATCGAGGTGTTCACATTTGATCCGGATGGCAAACTGTTACTCTCTAGGCGTCATCCTGATAAGAAATATCCTCTTCTTTGGGAAGGGACAGGCGGTTCGATTTTAGCGGGAGAGATGAGTCGCGAAGGGGCGGTCCGTGAACTTCAAGAAGAATTGGGACTATGTGTCTTGCCTGAACAGCTTCGTTTCGTGACGACGATCAAGCGCGAGACGTACTTCTTAGATTTGTATGTATACACGAGCGAGCGGTCGATTGATTTGAGACAACTCTCTTTACAAATCGATGAAGTGGTCGATGTGAGATTAGAGGAGTGGGACACCGTGCTCGATTCTGTTGAACTCGTACCTACTGTCAAAGAACGATTGATCCGGTTCGGTCACTTGATTCGAACGTGATATGCTACACTCAACATGGAAGAAACAAGGGAGGGAACAGAGTGAAACGTTTAGAATTGGCACGACGCATCGAAGGTATAAAAGCGGAGGGGACGTCTGCTTATATTCGACACCGCAAACAAACCCCTCCCTATGAAGGTGCGGAACTGCACGTTGAAGGTAAAGGGCACGTATTCAAAATGGGGAATATGAGCTTTGCAGTCGGATTCGGACTCAACCGACCGACAAGCTTCTATGACCTGCATCAGATGGAAAAGTGGGTGCGCGGGAAAAATGTGTCTCGCCTACATATCGAAGTTTGTCCATTAGCGGATGATTCCTTACTGCGCTTACTGCAAGAACGCAATTATACGCTCGATCACTTTTTAGACGTGTGGACGTTAGATGTAACGCGATATGACGGACCAGCTTCTTCGAATCAAGTCGAAAAGGTACAGGATGAGACGCTCAATGAATGGGCAACCGCGATTGCGGCCGGATTTGCAGAATCTGGAACGATTCTTCAAGAGACAGTCGATACGGCCAAAGGGTTTTATGCGTTACCGAGTAACCACGCCTATCTCGTCCGAGAAGAGGACACTGTCGTAGCGGGTGGGATCCTAGCGACGCAAGACGGAATCGGAGAACTGTTTCTGACGAGCACCGTACCGACTTACCGACAAAAAGGATACCAGACGCAACTCATTTTGGAACGAATCGCCGAGGCGAAAGTGATTGGATGTGACGTCCTGACCGTAACGACGAAAGTCGATTCGGCCTCCGGACGTAATATGGAACGGCTCGGATTTCAGCCATTCTACCAAAAAGCGGTCATGAAAAGTCCAATCCTCAAATAATCAGCTCACCTCATGCGAGGTGAGCTGATTTTGAGTTACAAGAGGGATTCTGCACCGTCGACATACACTTCAGAACCGGTGACATGGCTCGACATGTTGCTCGCGAAAAACAAGACAACGTCAGCGACCTGTTTCGCGGAACCGGATTTTCCGGCAAGGGGTTGATTCCCAAGTGGATACTCGATGGGGATCACGACTTCTTCAAGCAACGCATCGTCCCGATTAGTCGAATCGTCGATATTCGTATCGATCGCCCCTGGACAAATCGAATTCACGCGAATTCCGAATTGTGCGAGCTCGGCAGCTGCCATTTTCGCAAAGCCGGTCTGTCCTGCTTTCGTTGTCGCATAGCCGCTGAAACCAAAATTTTTAAAGTAGCGATTGCCGTTAATCGAAGAGGTGATGATGATACTCCCCCCATTCTCTTTCAAATGAGGAATCGCATGTTTGACGGTCAAAAACGTTCCCGTCAGGTTCGTCTCTACAACACCGTTCCAATCTTCTATAGATAGATGTTCAATCGGTGTGATGGTTCCGTTTCGTCCGGCGTTCGCGAAGACGATGTCGATTCGACCAAATCGCTCAATCGTCCGTTCATACGCTTCTTTCATTGCTGCTTCATCCGAAACATCCGCGCTAATGCCGATGGCCCGTTCTTCTCCGACGAGACTAGCGAGACGCATCGTATCTTCTTCATTCAGGTCAAGAATGGCGACTTTTGCACCCGCTTGAATGAAACGGATGACAGCGGCACGTCCAATTCCAGAGGCCGCTCCGGTGACAAGCGCTACTTTTCCAGATAGTAATTTATTTGAAATCAACCTAATCACTCCTTTTTATGACTCCTTCTCATATTCCACAGTTCTAGAAAAGTTACGCTTCATTTCAGAAAATCATGGCGACGTGACTTCAATCGTACGCGCGATGTTCAAGTCGGACTCAGTGGGAATGACTTCGATCGTGACGAGCTGACCGCTTTGTAAGTCTTGTACGCTATTGACGATACCCGTCACTTCTGTTTGGTCATTGATCAAAATCACACGCAAGCTGATTTCTTCTGAGGACTCAGATTCAATCAATAGCTGAGGAATATCGACTCGCTCAATCTGTCCTTCGACAACATTGTCATTCCACGTACTCATCCAATAAACGACGATTAAAAAAAGGCCGAGAAAGACTAGGGCAAAGGTTAATCGTGAACTCATATCAACCCACTCCTTCATTGTCCCGTTTCGCATCTTGTCTAATTTACCTTTACCCGGAAATTCTCTCATTACTTGAAAAAATAGTAGGAATCATAAGAAAAATAGGGAATAGAAAGAAAAACGAAAGGCGAGGTGCGGCGAATGTGGATGACGGTTGCGGCGCTAGGATTGGTTGCTTGTGTATGGATTACGTTTGGTTGGTTTACAATCGGTAATGCAAAGCGACGAGTATGGGGAGGTCTTCTTTCACTCAGTATGACTTGTCTGTTCGCGCCGATTTTACTGGTGAAAATGGGAGAACAGTATGGGTTCGTTGGCGTTCAAGTGGGATTGACCACACTATTTGGCTTATTCGCAGGTGCATTTTTCTTTGTGGCGCTCGGGTGGACTGGACGACCAGCGAAAGTTCGAAAAGTGAGAACGTTATCGGAAGACCCTGATTTATTTTGAATCGTAATCTACCACTCCTGCGGTATAATACGTCATAACGATGTTACAAGGGATTGGAGTGGGGATCATGATTACACCGCAAAAGTTGCAATTCGGGGATACGATAGGAATCATTACGCCTTCTTTTCCGGCACCTGTTCAATTTGAGGAGCGCTATCAACGTGGCGTCGAACAGCTCAAGCGGATGGGATTCAAGGTGAAAGAGGGCACGTGTACATATAGAACAGAAGGATATCGGTCATCGTCCATTCGGAGTCGCGCGGACGAACTGAATGCATTGTTACATGACCCTGAAGTGAAGGCGATTATCAGTACGATTGGAGGAACGAATTCAAACTCATTGCTACCGTATATCGATTATGAGCAATTGCGACGTCAACCTAAAATCATCATGGGCTATAGTGATGTGACGGCAATCTTGATGGCGTGTTATGCCCAAACGGAAGTCGTCACATTCTACGGTCCGGCAATCGTCCCTTCTTTCGGTGAATACGGTGGGATGTTCGAGGCGGGGGAGCAATATGTCAAAGATATTCTCTGCTTAGAACGAAACGCTCCGTTTCAGTTACATACCCCTGATAAATGGACCGAAGAGATGCTCGATTGGTCGACGCAACAACGCGTCAAGACGTTCCAACCGAATGAAGGATGGATATCACTTAGGGATGGGAAGGCACAGGGGACGTTGATTGGCGGGAATTTGAACACGATGTCCGGGTTCTTCAAATCGGATTACTTTCCTGATTTGAAAGGAGCGATTCTATTCCTAGAAGACTCGTTCAAGACCATGGCTGAAGAAGAACGTTCGCTCAGCATGCTAAAGCTGGCTGGCGTATTTGATGAAATTTCGGGATTGATCATCGGGAAGCATGAGCATTTTCAAGATCAATCAGCCCCCTTCTCATTCAACGACTTGTTGCTTGAAGTCATCGGAGAAAAAGATTTTCCGATTCTGACGAATGTTGATATCGGACACACGTTTCCGTCTCACGTTTTCCCAATCGGCATTCAGGCCGAGTTGGATGCGACGAATGGAACGATTCGATTTTTAGAAGATGGGGTGTCTGAATGAAGGAGCACCTCACCATTTTTGACGAGAATCACCGGAAAATAGGGGAGAAGGAGCGAGGACAGGTTCATCTTGATGGGGATTGGCATGAGACGTTCCACTGTTGGTTTTAGAAACAAGACCTCATCTACCTTCAGCGAAGAAGCATGGAGAAACAGGATTTTCCCGGGAAATATGATATCACTGCGGCGGGACATCTCACTGCAGACGAGACGATTGTAGATGGCGTTCGTGAAATTGAAGAAGAGCTTGGACTGTCGTTGACGTTTGAACAGCTTGCTTTTATGGGAGTTTTTGAAGACACGATTGAACTAGACGGGTTTGTCGATCGCGAATTTACACATACGTATTGCTATCTCTATCAAGGTGAGCCGATTCATTTTGACGACGGGGAAGTGATGGATATCGTAGCTGTACACAGGAACGAGCTTTTGGCGCTTACAGAAGGAAGATTGCGAACGATTGAAGGGAACTCCCTAATGACAAATCATCTTGTTCAAATCACGCAAACCGATTTAGCCCCGCCTCGATGCGGATCGTGCCATGCTGGTTGTTCGTCGCCGGTTTCCGTCTCGTTCCGGTCCCCGCTTTCGCCTCCTCGCGGATGGCGATGCGGTCCTCGAGCAGCTTGTTGTAGATGAACCGGGCGCAACCAATCGTCCGGACCAGGAACTCGGCCTGTGCAGGCGTCGGGTGGAGCCTGTATGTGTAGCCTTTCAGCATGTCCGTCCCTCCTCCCTCCAGCAGATCGTGATGTGTCCTCCTCATCCGATACCCGCGGAGGGGGAGGGAGAATTCTCGCCTACTTTTGTTAAATCGTTAAGGAAAGAATACGTTGTTCGCCGATCGGCCCACCGATTCGACGTCCGGTATCAATCCATCCGTTTGTCGTATAGAGTGAAAAAGCGGCCTCGTTTTTCAAGTTGACCGACAAGACGACTTCACGAACATGTGGGAAGTGTTGTTGCACGAATGTCGGGAGTTCTCGGAGCGCCGCTTTAGCGTAACCTTTGCCTTGCTCCTCATAATTGATGGAAAAAGCGGAGAACAGTAAGGCGTTTGGTTCGTTCGTGTAGGAAGCGACGCGTTCATTGTCATGTAATAAAAACATACCGATCGGCTTCGCCTCGACGACGATAATTGGATGAACGCCATCAGGTAATGAATGATCCATGTCTTTTGGAAGAGTCGTGTACTTCTCTTGGTCCGTTGGTAAATCAAATGTATCAAGGATTGATTGGTGCGACTCATTTCGGTGTTCGAGTGTGATTTTCATGAGAAGTCTCCTTCGGTCGTTATTCATTTCTTTCAGAAAAGAGGAGTTATATGTCTACACAATTTACATATCGCCAAAATCCGCCACTGCAAGATATATATCGCGCGTTTATGACTGGTTTTTCTGATTATATCATTCCGTTCCAATTCGACGAGCAGACGTTTGAAGACGTCTTTCTCGTAAGAGACCAAAATCAGCCGTCTCGTTCAATCGTCGCTTATGACGGAGAAGAGCCGATTGGCGTCGTATTGAGTGGGATTGCACATCTTGATTCAGGATGGCAGACGCGTTGTGGCGGTCTTGCGATCGCCCCACACGTCCGGAAATTAGGAGTTGCGACCGAGTTGATGCAACGATTTGAAGAGAACGCAAAAGGCACTCGGTTGCTCGAAGTGATTCAAGGGAACGATGCGGCGTTGTCGCTTTATCATCAACTTGGATACAAGACGACACGTGAAATTTATTACTTTCAAGCGGTACCACTTGTAACGACCGCTCAGATGACTTCGGAACCGATTCAAACGCTGTTCGACCGACTATATCCGACAGCTCAGCATGTTCCAATTTGGCAATGCGATGTGCGTGTGACCCAACAGGAGGCGGAACTTGTGAAAGTGGTAGAAGATCAACAAGAAGGTTTTTTGTTATACCGCAATCATGTATTGCTCGATGTTTTTGGTCACGCCGAGGATGCGGAATGGTTGTTGCGGGCGGCTGCGAGCCGATCGCCACTTCATATCACCTTGACGTCGGACCGTCCTGAATGGATTGAAGCAGCACAACGATTAGGATTTGTTCAAGACGAGATAGCACAATTTGAAATGGTGAAGAATGCCTTATGAAGCGACTAATAGTGATTTGCATCATTGGGTTGATCGGTGGGAACACGTTAACTTTAATTGCGTTGACCACGAACATCCCCAAACATATGTCACAGCTCTTCATGTTGGGTGGCATGGGTGTCACCGTTCTTTCAATCGTTGGGGTCGTCCTTACAAAATATTATACGAGGAAACGTGGGTGAAACGATTGTGAAGCGGTCGTTATGGTTTTCACATCATTCTGTCATCTATGAAACGAAAATGAAAAACTTCATATATTGAAATGTTTAACCTCCTAGTGGTATATTCGCACATGTAGCTTTTTTAAAATTTATGAATGTATCAATTTGGAGGGTTTATTATATATATGTGGAAACAACTCATCATGACGGCAGGTGCCGGTGTTCTCTTATTCCAAGGACAAACCGTATCCGCTAACGACATATCCCCGCAAGACCTTGTTCATACGGAAGAATCCTTGCAACAAACGAAACAGCAAGTAAAAGATACGAAACAATCCATTCAAGCCATTCAAACAAAATTGAAGCAAGTCGACCATAAAGCGGAAGCGTTGCGAGACGAGATTGAAGGCACTTCTATAGAGTTAGAAAAAGTGGAAGAAGACCTTGTTCCGACAAAACGATCACTCTTTTCAAAAGTCGTCTCTTCTGTCCTACCGAGTGCGAAAGCGGAAGCCGCCGATGCAGAGGAAGCGCATCATGTACTCGTTAAAAAGAAAGAGCAAGTAAACGAAACGTTGAAACAGTTAAAAGAAGAACAACTACAGATTGAAGCGACCCGTCAAGATGTGAAGACATCATATGACGAGAAGTCAAAACAATATAAGCAGCAAACGAATCAGTTAAGCAATTTGAAGAAGCAGTACGAAGCGATGGCTCCTGATCGGTTCTTAATGCCGGCAGAAGGACGCCTCTCTCAAGGATTCGGTGCGGCGAGCGGACAGTTCGGATACACATTCCACAACGGTCTCGATATTGCCGCTAAAACAGGCACACCGATTTACGCCGCAGAAGCTGGAACAGTCACAAAAGTTAGCTCAAGTGGACCTTATGGAAACCATATTCAAATTGAGCATAACGTAGACGGTCAAAAATGGACGACGGTCTATGCCCATATGCACAAAGTCGATGTGAAAAAGGGGCAGACGGTGCGCCAAGGTGAACCGATTGGTCAACTCGGAAACACGGGCAACTCGTCAGGTTCACACTTACATTTTGAAATTCATAAAGGGGACTACAATTTCTCGGCCACTTCAGCTGGAAATGCCGTCAATCCGATGAAAGTGGCAGAACGCCTCGGTGGTGCCTCTCCAGTGAAAGCAACGTTTTAAGCAGACAGATGCCCTGAACCTCTCGATTGAGGTCAGGGCATCTTTTATTGTTCGCGTGTCGGATCGTGATTGCCTTCACTATCGGCAATCGTATCCGAGCTTCCATAATCTTCAACTTGTGAGAAGGCATCCGTTTTTTGACCGGGTTCATCCGTTCCGTCTAGTTCCTTACGACGGGCCGTCTCATTCGGGTTCAACACGTCTTCTTCGACTGGTCGATCAAGTTCATGTTCGTGCTCTTCTTCTTCCTGTGCACGAGCGTGCTCGATACATAGCGTAGCTTCCGGGATGACTTCAAGACGGTCTAGTTCAATGTCTTTCCCGCATACTTCACATTTTCCATACGTTCCATTTTGAATGGCGAGTAAAGCCTTGTCGACATCGCTTAAGAACTCCTCATCAAGTTCGTTGAGTGCTTGGTCGCGTTCACGCAAAAAGAGTTCTTCGCCCGAGTCAGCAGGATGATTATCGTAATGGGAGAGCTCTCCTTCATCATATGTCTCTTCCCGGTTATCCATATATCCTTCTGTCTTTGCTTTTTCTTTCAACAGTCGTTTTTTAAACGTTTCGATTTGTTCTTCGGTCAACATATCCATTCACTCTCCAGTTCTCAAGTCATTAATATAGGGTTTCCCATTTTATTTGTGTACAAACCTTTTGAAGTGGAATCCGTCGTGTCGAGCGATGTTTAGAAAGGGTATGATGACAATAGAGAGTATTTATTTTAGTGAGGAGGAACGAATCATGAGAAAAGTCGAAGTGGTGAAGTACAGTCCGGAATGGAAGCGGAAATTTGAAGAAGAGGCGGGAAAGTTGCGTCGACTATTCGAAGAGGAACTCGTTTCGATTCATCATATCGGAAGCACATCGGTCGAAGGGTTAGCAGCGAAACCAATCATTGACATGATGCCGGTCGTACGGGACATTGAACGAGTCGATGCGTATATGGAGCGGATGGAAGCGCTCGGTTATCGAGGACTCGGTGAATACGGTATTCCGAAGCGGCGTTATTTCCGTAAAGGGGAAGAAGAGAGAACGGTTCACGTGCATGTGTTTGAAGAGGGGAATCCGGATGTCATCAGACACCTCGCCTTTCGAGATTACTTACGTACCTTTCCTGACGTGCGAGATGACTATGGTGCATTGAAACTTCAACTCGCAGCGCAGCACCCAGAAGATATGGAGGGGTACATTCAAGGGAAGCATAATTGGATTATCGAGACGGAACGGCTAGCGACACAGTGGTATAAAGAAAATCATGGGGTTTGAAACCTTTTTATGGGAATGGTCGTATAATACATCAAACCTTAAAGGGGGAGATGTCGTATGAAAAGATTTCTCGGGAAATGTGTGGAATACTCTTTGGCTGCACTTATATTCACAGGGCTGTTCATTCTTCTCCGCATGATTGCCGGAGATACAGACAAAGGGTATATGATGACGCTACTCGGTACATTTTTTATCGTGTTACCTATTTCGCTCCTCGTGGGTTACTTTTTGGCACGTCCGCTTCAACGTCGCCTAGGAGGGAAAGGGACTCAAGCTTCGAATGACCATACGTTGCGAGGAATTGAAAAACCGCACGGTGTGAACGAAGATCGAAATTCTTCAAACTATACCGGATGATGGAGATCACATTTATCCCTACGACCGATGCACGTCTCATCGCACGGTTGAATCGTTCCATTCATGAGCATCATTTCCGGATGAACCCAGAATTCTTTGCGGAGTATGAGGAAGAGAAGATGTATGAAGCCTTTTTAACACTGATTGGAAGACACGGCCATCACTATATGGTGATGCAGCTTGAAGCAACTCCAATCGGTTACATATGGTTCGAGGAGAAAGTGAGTGAAGCGAATGCTTTTCGTCAAGCTGTCCGAACCGTGTATGTTCATCACATCAGTATCGACACAACGTATCAACGGAATGGTTATGGTCGACGTGTGATGGAATGGATGGAGCAATGGGCGCTTGACCACCGATTCAAATCGATTGAACTAGACTACTGGATGAGCAATACGGATGCTGCTTCGTTTTATGGCGAAATCGGGTTTATCCCGAAACGTCAGATTGTCATGAAAAAATTGGAGGAATAACATGATGGAGCTACTTACAATTGGATTAGGAATTCTCGGAGTACTGTCGTTAGGTTGGTTCTTTTATAGTTACTGGCTCGGATATAAAGGTGGCAATATCGTCATGACCCTTGATGAACACTATACAAAGCTAGAAGAGTACGTACCTGCTATCTTGTCGAAACTATACGAAGATGGAAAGGCCGCTCACTATCTTGGCGACCGTAAGTTTGAGGTGGAAGGCAAGCGTTACGTTCTCGTCGAGCGTACTGTACCAATCGGAAATGTTCCGACACAACAGACGGTGTTACAACCGGATCGATCATAACCAGTAAAGGGAGCTCTCATGTCGAGAAGCTCCCTTTGTTTATTTCACTGCTGGGGGACCGAATGCTCCGCTATGATAATCACGGAAGGCTTGACGGATTTCTTCTTCCGTATTCATCACGAATGGACCGTGCGCAATATAATCTTCCCGAATCGGTTTTCCGGAATAGACGAGCACCCGTGTGCGTGTCGTGGCCTTCAGTCGAAATGTGCTCTTCGCTTCAGATGTTTCATCAAACGTCAGTGTCGCCACATCAGTTTTATGGAGCGGGGTTCTAGAAGATCCAACTTCAATCGAACCAGCGAGTACGTACATAAAGCTGTTATGGTTCGCAGGCAGGATGTGTTCGTATTCGCTGCCTTCTTTCAACAATATTTCGGTCATCGTAATTGGAACGAGACTGTCCATCGGTCCCTTTACTCCCGCGATTTCACCAGAATAGACACGTAGCTGTCCACCGTCGAAGGAAACAACGGGTGCGTCTTCGACGTATACGTTCTGATAGGAAGTCGTTGTCGTTTTTAACGACTTCGGCAAATTTAACCAAAGCTGCAACGTATGGATCAAATCATCTTCGACCGCTTCTTCAGCGTGTCTAGCAGCCCACCCGGCGTTCATATATTGAACATCACCGGCGTCTAAAATCGAATGTCCGCCATGATTATCAATATGTTCTAGGCGACCATCGATGACATATGTGATTGTCTGAAATCCGCGATGGGGGTGGTCAGAAAACGTTCCACGTTTGAACCAGTCCTCTGCCATCAAAATAAATGGATCGAATGCCTCTTTTTGTTCAGGTGGTAATACCCATCCTTGTTGCACATGGGGATATCCGTTTTGTCGATAGGAGACACGCCAATGACGGTTCACGTCTCGTATAAATGGATTTATCAAAAAGATTCACTCCTTTCCCTTCTTATCTTCCCAAAAAATGACGCGAATCGGGTTTTCTTTGTCTCATGAATATGCAAAAAGACAGATACGTTCGCATCTGTCGGATTACCTGTTTTCTCCAAATAGGTTATACCATTTGATTGCGTCTTCACGTAACAGTTTGAAGTGAGATCCAGTCTTTGAATTGGTCAAGTACACATTCGTACCTTCATAACTGACGTCAAACGTTTGGGCGCATACCCCTTTAAATAATGTCACGTAAGGTGTAGGAGCAGGTTTGCCTGCATAGGCAGTCGCATTGGCCCGTTTGATTGCGCGGAAAATAAATTTCATTTCATCTTGACCGACATGCTGGAGGAATGGGGCGTCTTTTGATTCAGTTCCGATAAGTGCCAAATCATGGAAAACGACATGACGTTGACTACTTAATTTATTATGAATCTTTTCGTCCAATTCTTTTCCATATAGTAATTTAGGTTCATGATACGTAAGTGAAACGTTTTGGCGCTGAGCTGTTCCTTCATTCATAAATGTAAAGCTATAGAGTGGATAGCGGTGGCCGGGTACAAGAACTGTGGGAAGTTGTGAGGCCATCTTCGCACCAAACATCTGTGACATATGAGCTTGTTTCGGTCGTAATACTTCCTGATAGTCATTTTGGTCATGACTTGTATAAATCGCATATTGTAACGTATCGTCAGATTTTTCGGTCCCGAGTCCGAATGACAAATAAGGTTGACGTGATGATTGAATTGGAATTGTCAGGTGTTCTTCGCCATCTGAAGATTCAAACGTCAGTTCGAACTCACCATTGAATGGCATGGTGAGGTGGAAAAGGGTGTGTTCGATGCCTTTTCGCTCTGGATAGGGCTCATTACCTATCGGATTTTTCATCTCTTGTGCAAAATGCGCATATTCGTGAGGTTCGGCAAACCGAATTTTAGCAACATCAGGATAAGCATCAGCTGCATATTGAACATCATTTAAACTCTCAGGCATCTTATCAATTTTTGTAACATACGTGAGGGCGTCTAATTGACATTGAACATATGATTTATTTTCGACAGTGAAAAAAGTAGCTGTCGGAAAAGCGGATAAGGAAGTGACATCAGTCAATGGTTGGGTTAATGTGACCGTCCCGAGCCAATGTCTTTTGCCACTTGGAATCGTTGGCGTCGCGTTGTCTGGTTGACACAATTCGATAATGGTTGCGCGATCGGATTCTGGAATTTCGATTTGTTGTCCATTTGGTAACAAGGCACGTCCTTGATAATATTCAGGAGCGGGTTGGAGACGGAGTGCGCGTTCTTCCTCGCATCCGAATAAAAAAATCAGGATAACGAGGGTACTGAAAATCAGGTACTTTTTCACATCGGTACTCTCCTTCAATGAATCACTTTCACCATTCTAGCACCATTTTTTTGTGACTTTAGTCTTAGGAAAATTAAAGTGTTATTTCGAAAAAAAAACAAAAAACCCGTCCAACTTGAACTGGACGGGGGATAAAACCAATTATGTCTTAATTTTACTTTTTTACTTTTTTCTCATGTCGGTTTTTGACGAAAAAACGTTGATATCATGAGATATTGAAAAAAGTCGATATTTCATCTAAATGATCACTTTCTAATTGTGTGGAATTTATTTGATGAAGTTTCCTTCAATCAACATCTCGACCGCGTGCCGCCTTCAAAATTTCAAACCATTCTTCACGTGTGAGGTCGATTTGAAGAGCATCGACACCTGTCTGAACACGCTCGATTTTTCCTGATCCGATGATCGGCATGATGTTCGCCGGATGTTTGATAAGCCATGCATACACGATTGAGTCAATCCCGCTCGCGTTATGACGTGAACGAATGTCTTCAAGTTTTTCACGAAGTGGCGCATACTGTTCATCTTTGAAGAGCTGACCTCCGGCTAGTGGACTCCAGGCCATGAGTGGCATCCGTTTTTCATGACAAAGGTCAACGGATCCATCCTCGAAGTGCTTCAATTGCATCGGAGACAGTTCAAGTTGATTTGTCACGAGTTGGAACGGCAAACGTGATTGGAGCAAGTTCTGTGTGGCTGGTACATGGTTGGATACACCAAACTCGCGTACTTTACCGCTATCGCGTAACGTGATGAACGCCTCAGCGACTTCATCCGGATTCATCAACGGGTCTGGACGGTGGATGAGTAGCGTATCGATATAATCAATGGCGAGTTCTTTCAACGACCGTTCCGCTTGCGCAATGATATGTTCTTTAGTCGTATCGTAATAGTTGAGCGTTTGACCCGGATTGAATGATCCTGTCAATTTGATGCCCGTTTTTGTAACAATCTCCATTTGGTCACGGAGTTCAGGTTTGAGTTTTAACGCTTCCCCAAACAACCCTTCGCATGTATAACCCCCATAAATGTCAGCATGGTCAAAAGTTGTGATGCCGAGTTCGATACATTGTTCGATGAATGTAAGGCGTTCCTGCGGGGTCATATCCCAATCAGCGAGACGCCACATTCCGTGAACGACACGTGAAAATGATAGTTCCTCTGTTAAAGCGATGCGTTGCATAATAACTCCTCCTTAGTTTTCACTCGCCATTCATTATACGTCTTTAGAGAAAGAACGTCACTTGGCGATCATCCAAGCGGATTTTAGAGTCAAATGAGCTTGAATAAGCTATGATAATAATGAGAAACAGAAAAGAGGCGTGACAGATGAGTAACTATGAACAATATGCGGACGTCACCTTCGATCGGATAGGCGACTCGTTTCAGGTGATGGCGATGCACCCAGAGCTTCATTTACATGGGATTGGAAGAAGTGCGGCCGTGCTTCGTTTAAAGGAAAAGGATCGTGTCATTAAAGTGTTCTTCCCAGGTTACGAACAAATCGCAACCGAAGAAGCGGCCATCTATGAAAAACTAAAGGGACTTCCTTACTTTCCGAAGTGCTATGAGTCCGGTGCGTCATATATAGTGATGGATTACATCGAAGGAAAGACGCTATTTGAGTGTCTGACGGAGGGGATTTGGATTGATTCGACTTACATCAGTGCAGTGGACGAATCACTTCGTCAAGCGAGGCTACTCGGATTGACCCCATCGGACGTTCATTTGAGAAATATTATTTTGACCCCGAACGGACAAATTTTTTTAATCGATTTGGCACGATTCAGACAAGGCCAGCAAATCGATCATCAGTGGGAAGATTTGAAACGGATGTATCGTCTTTATCGCTTTCGTTTCATGCCGAAACAATATGATGCGACGTTTCTCAATCGAATTGCGTGCTTATATCGCAAGTTCGTGAACGATCCGGATTCTTGAAGCGGGTCGTTTTTCTTTTGTCGATTAGGGAAGAAGAGTAACGTGTCAAGAGCTTAAGGAGAAGAGAAAGGGGAATGATGTATGGCTCATCGAATTTATGCGAATGAACTCGAAATGCTCCATGAATGTGTGGAGACATGCAACTATTGTCTAGAATCTTGTTTAGAGGAAAAAGATGTACAGATGATGGTCGATTGTATTCGACTCGACCGAGAATGTGCTGCTGCCTGTTCGTTTCTTGCTGAGGCGATGACGCGTGATTCGGCATTTGTTCCGGAACTTGCTCGAGCTTGTGCAATCATCTGTAAAGCATGTGCACAAGAGTGCGAGAAACATAAGCATGCACATTGTCAGGAATGCGCGCGAGTCTGTACAGAATGTGCCTCGATGTGTGACCGCTTGGCCGCATGACCGAAGTGACCGGTTTGATTAACCGGTCACTTTTTTCGTGTCTTTTGAAGATGAGATTCGTATAATGAAAAAAACGAAGAGGTGGTGTGGGGATGATTCGCAACTGTCGCCGAGATGATCTTCAAATGATTTTACATATTTATAATGACGCAATTGTGAACAGTACAGCCGTCTATCATTATGAACCGGTGACGCTCGAGAATCGAGTGGCCTGGTATGAGGAAAAGAAAGTGCAAGACTGTCCGGTCATCGTATGGGTAGAGGATGATGTCGTCATGGGATTTGCGACGTTTGGACCGTTCCGTCCATGGCCGGCATACCATTACACGGTCGAACATTCCGTGTATGTGCATCCCGGTTATCGCGGGAAAGGAATCGGTAACAAGCTCTTAAAAGAAATCATCCGTATCGCCGAAACGAGAGGGATGAAGACGGTCATTGGGGGAATTGACGCGTCGAACGTGACGAGTATTCGTGCTCATGAAAAAGTTGGATTTGTTCATTCCGGTACGATTCGAAAGGCCGGATATAAGTTCGGAAAATGGCTTGATTTATCGTTTTATCAACTTGATTTAGAAGGCCCTGCATCGCCTACAGAAGAATGAACGGTCTAGAAAGACTGAACCACCATACGATATACTGGAACGAGTGAATCGAATGGAGGAAACATTATGACTGAGTACCCAAGTTGCCCAAAATGCCAATCATCTTATGTGTACGAGGATGGTCCATTGCTCGTATGCCCGGAATGTGCCTATGAATGGTCACCGAGCGAGGCGGTAGAAGCAGAAGCGGCGTCCCAAATCAAAGATGCGAACGGAAACCCGCTTCAAAACGGAGACACCGTCACCGTGATCAAGGATTTGAAAGTGAAAGGGACCTCGCTTGTCGTCAAACAAGGGACGAAAGTGAAGGGGATTCGACTCGTAGAAGGTGACCATGATATCGACTGTAAAATCGAGGGACTGGGCGCGATGAAACTGAAGTCGGAGTTCGTGAAGAAAATCTAACTTAAAGATTTAGACTGTCGACGAATTGGGGCGTGAAATGCGACCTGGTTCGTCTTTTTTGTAAAGTATGGCCTATGATAATATGTAAGCGTATTTAAAATATGGAGGAGGGAGAACATGTCTTTGAAGAAAATGATTACCTTCTTCAGTGTGATCCCGTTATTTATTTTAATGGGATGTGGTCAACAAGATCGGGAGCTAGTTGTTGGAAATTATACTGATGAACAAACGATTGTGTACTCTGAAAATAGGATGACGGATGACGATGAAATTGAGGAATTTAAAATGTTTATTGAAACGAGTTCAATCACAAATGAACGTCCAGAAGGGCTTCCTCAATATGTAGTGACCATCAATAATCCGGCTGAATCGACAATGGAATTGATGGTGAACTTTTGGATAACTGACAGCGACGAGTTCGTTTTTTCAAAAGGTATGGAAAGTAGTGAGTATTTCAAAGTTGATGAAGAACACATCAAGGATGTAAATGAGCTCTTAGAATGATTCAAATGGTTAAAAATGGTATATGTTCCGTGTGGATATGAGATGATTGTGAAGGCATTCTAAATTGAAAAAGAGGAAGAAGGTATGTCGTGGGACAACGATTTGTATTGAAGTCGAAACAGCATATGAGTGGTGGGATCATTAAGATTGTCATGGATCGCTATACGGGCGTTCATTACATAATGACTAGTGGATTAGGATTGAGTGGGATGACACCTCTCCTAGATGAACATGGAAAAGTCGTGATTGAAAAGCCCCAATCGACTTCGTGAGATCATTGAATGAAGAATCAACACAAAAACCAGGCCGACAAGCCTGGTTTTTTCGTATTGACTGTATTAAGAAAAGAACGGTTTATACTCGCGACGTTCATGCATGATGGACACCCATTGAAGCGTCGTGAACTCTTCGAGTACCCATTCGCCGTTGAAGCGTCCGAGACCAGAGTTTTTCTCGCCCCCGAACGGCATGTGCGGTTCATCGTTGACCGACTGGTCGTTGACGTGAATCATACCGGTTTCGACTTTTCGTGCAAAATTGGTCGCACGGTAAACCGAGCCGTGGACGGCACCGCTCAATCCATACGGTAATTCGTTCGAGAGACGTAACGCCTCTTCGTCATCTTTAAACGAAAGGATGACCGCGACCGGACCGAAGATTTCATTTTTCGCGAGCGGCATGTCATTCGTGACGCCACTGAGGACGGTCGGTTCGAGGACGTTACCACCTGCTTTCCCACCAGTGTGAACGGTCGCACCGGCATCGACCGTTTTCTCAATTTGGTCTAAGATGCGATCGATTTGGTCGTGGTCGATGAGTGGACCGACTTGCGTATCTTTTTCGTTCGGGTCACCCGCTTTCAACTGTTTGACGCGCTCGACGTAACGCTCCACGAATTCATCGTGAATCGATTCAGCGACGAGGATTCGGTTCGTCGACATACAGATTTGTCCTTGGTGGAAGAACTTGCTGTAGACGGCTGATTCGACGGCACGGTCGAGGTCGGCATCATCGAGCACGACGAACACGTTATTTCCACCGAGCTCAAGTGCTGTTTTCTTCAGCAGACGACCTGCCTTCTCCGCAATTCCTTGCCCGACCTCGGTCGAACCTGTGAACGAGATGAGACGTGGGATCGGATGTTCGACAATCGCATCGCCGATTTCAGATCCTCGTCCGACGACGACATTGAGCACACCTTTCGGGAGACCGGCTTCTTCGAAGAGGGATGCGAATAGGAGACCACCTGTGACCGGTGTCGCTGTAGCCGGTTTGACGACGACCGTATTTCCGGTCGCAAGAGCCGTCACAATCGAGCGGACAGCCAAATGGAGCGGGAAGTTCCACGGGCTGATGATGCCGATGACCCCGAGTGGTTTACGATATACTCGGTTTTCTTTATTCGGGACGATTGAAGGTTTGATGAGCCCGTCCATACGGAATGGGAACGTCGCGGCTTCTTTGATGATGGCCATCGATGCGGCGAATTCACTTTCCGCTTTGATACGTGTACTCCCAGACTCTTTCACGAGCCAGTCAACGATTAGGTCTTTATTGTCCATCGTCAGCTGGGCAAACTTCTCAATCAACTCACGGCGTGCCTGGGGAACCATGTCAGCCCAGTCCGTTTGAGACGCTTTCGCTGCTTCATAAGCACGATTCAAGTCATCTTCATCCGCTGAACGAATCGAGAAGAGAGTCTCGTTCGAGAACGGATTGACGTTGTCGATCGACTTTTCACTTGATCCGCTTACCCACTCACCATTGATGTACATGTTCGTAAAATCTGTATGCATATTTGAACACTCCTTTATTTTTTCTTCACCATAAGAAGTATTCACTTGTTTTAGAAAAATAAACATCCAAAAGTGTAACTAACTTGTTTTACAAAGTAGTTGTAAATGGGGTTAGTTTCCATTACTATTATGTATAACAAGATAGTTGATTGAAAGTGAGGTTACGCCATGGCAATGAGTCAAATGTTAAAAGGTCTGCTTGAAGGGTGTCTATTAGCCATTATTGGTAAAGGTGAGACATACGGTTACGAGATGTCTGAAAAGTTACAGGCGTATGGATTTACAATGGTGAGCGAAGGAAGTATTTACCCCGTTCTGCTACGGATGAAAAAAGAAGGATGGGTCGAGACGGTTCAAAAAGAACTTCCATCCGGAGGCCCAAAGCGGAAGTACTACATTTTAACGGGAGTGGGTCAACAAGAATTACTAGCCTTTAAACAACGTTGGATAGAAGTTTCAAGCGGTGTCGACCGCGTACTCAGGGAGGAGAATAAAGATGGAACTTTCAAAGAAAAGTCGTGATTTTTTAGATGATTTATCGGTATACCTCATGTCGAGCGGGAAGTCCGAGACTGAGGTGAAAGATATTGTCTTTGAGTTAAAGGATCACTTGTTAGAAGCGGAGCAAGCAGGGAAGGATGTGGACGATGTCATTGGACAAAGTCCGAAATCCTACATGCAGTATATTGGTCATGAGATGGCATTCGACATGAATGAATTTATCAAAGTCATTGTGATGATGATTTCAAACCTGTTCGCATACATTATTATTGGCAATTTCATTGAAGGTGAGATGACGTTCTCAACAATCCAAATGATTGGTTTCCCACTTGTAGCAATCCTTTTCTTATTAGCTGCTTCACAAGCTTTCCGTACTATGGCGGTTCGCTCGAAGGAAAGCAAATTCAAAAACGGTGTAACCTATGTCGTGCTTGCTGCGATTCCAATGTTATCATTTCTTGGTTTGATGGTGCTTGATATCTTCATTGAAACTCCGACGGTTGTTTTCGGTCCGGTCGGTCAACTTGTATTGTTCGGAATTGGTGTAATTACATTACTCATCGTCTCTGTATGGACAAAAACATGGATTAATCTAATCATTCCGATTCTTTTATTTGGACCGCAATATGCGTTTGCTCGCACGAGTTTACCACTTGAGCAACAATTGATTTTTTCGATGTTGATTTTTTTCATCGGAATGGCAATTTTCTTTCTTGTCTGGGCCAAGAAAAATAAAGAGAATCAAGTCTGATGTTTTAGCCATCCGGTTCATCGTCAAGAAAAGATAAAGGGGGATTACGTTTATCCCCCTTTTTTTGATGTTCGTTTCTACTTCCTGTACAGTTAGACGAAGAGAGGGGTTAGAAAGAACCATGAAACGTTATGAAGCCATTTTATTTGATATTGATGACACGCTATTAGACTTTAAACAAAGTGAGCACGTCGCCTTGGAGCAATTGCTCGCATCCTACAATGTCCGGATGACGGATGAGGTGAAGTCGCGCTATGTCGACATCAACACGGTCCTGTGGCGCGCATTTGAACGTGGGGAAGTAGACCGCGAGGAAGTACTCGTCGGTCGTCACACGAAACTATTCGATTCGCTCGGTCTTACGGTTGATGGACCATATGTCGAACAGCAGTATCGTGACTATTTACATGCAGGCGTACACATGATCGATGGTGCGTTAGAAATTGTACAAACGCTGAGCGTTGACTATCCGCTCTATATCGTCACAAACGGCGTGACGGAGACTCAATTCAAACGGTTAGAGTCATCGGGACTATTGCCGTACTTCCAAGACGTCTTCGTATCGGATGCGACCGGCTCGCAAAAACCGATGAAGCCGTTCTTTGACTATGTCTTCGACCGAATTCCAAATGTAACGCCAGAGAAAGGCTTAATCATCGGCGACTCGGTCACGGCAGATATCGCCGGTGGGCGGATGTATGGTCTAGATACGTGCTGGTTCAATCCGAAAGAAGTGGCCGCGACGATGGAGTCGACGTATGAGATTCGACATTTACATGAGTTGAAATCGCTTCTCTAAGTTCAAGACGGGTTTAGTGAATGAACTGGCAAACGGTTCGGGAGTTGACCCAATACTTCTGGATAGAGCGTGACGTCTTGGAGACGGTCAAGCTTTTGCCAACGATAAATCAGGTGATCTCCTTCAGGTCCGTAAAAATCGCCGTCTTGGAGCGGGAGGTCACCATCTACATAAAAGTACAGTCCAATCTCATGAAACGGTTGGTCGTTGTACGTAAATAAATTCTCGTGCACGAAAGCGAACGAGGTATCGGTCACATGCATGTTCAACTCTTCATGAAGCTCGCGTGCGAGCGCGGTTGCGGCTTCTTCACCGAGCGTCACGCGCCCCCCGGGTAATGCCCAAAAGTCATCCCGGACGTTTCGGTGAATCAATAAATGGTCGTCTTTTACAAAAATACCGGCAACGCGGTAATTGAAGACGCCGTGTTCAGTCGGAAATACGATGTCCATCTATATCACTTCCAATCTTTGTAATCTGTTCTAGTATACCTGAAGGAGAGATCATATGTTTCAACCACATACGCAATATCGAGACGAAGATTTCCGTGACGTGACACTCCGAGACGAAGAACTGTCACACGTCACGTTCGAGAACTGTCGCTTCACATACGTCGATGCAACAGAACTACAAACGGAGCGCTGTCAGTTCATCAATTGTGACTTCACGGATTCGAAATGGAACGCGTCCCGTCATGTCAGCAGTTCATTTTTGAACTGTCAGTTTCATGGTGCCAACTTGTTCACGAGTGAGTTTGAACAATGTAAAATGACCGGGTCATCTTTTGAAGAAAGTCAGTTTGAAGGCGTTCTTGTAAAAGAGGGGGACTGGTCGTTCGTCAATCTTCGTCACGTGTCGCTCAAAAAGATGGATTGGTCCCATGTACGTTTAATTGAGGCGGACCTGTACGGAACTGACTTGACCGAGACGGTTTGGTATCAGGCGGACTTGTCCCGGGCGACACTTCAACATGCGGTGTGTCGTGGTGCCGACTTCAGAGGAGCACTCGTCGATGGGGTTGATTTTTCGAACGTGACGTTACAGCAAACAAAATTAGACGCGATGCAGGCGATCCAAGTCGCGCGCTCATTGGGGGCGATTGTAGAATGAAGCCGGAACAAATCATTGAACAGCTGGTTGCGTTCGCAACAGAACGTGAATACATCCGAACGGTCGTCTTGAACGGCTCGCTCGTCAATCCGAACATCCGACCAGACCCGTATCAGGATGTCGATCTTGCCTTTTACGTAGAAGATGTAAGAGCGGTTGCGGCCGATCGCTCATGGATCGACATGTTTGGAGAGGTCTTGATTATGCAGACACCTGAGACGTCTGATCCCGAACGACATGTAACGTTTTTAGTGCAATATGTAGACGGACACCGTATTGATTTGACGATTCGGTGTGTTGATCAACTTGAAGCGATGCTCGAAGCCGACTCGCTCAGTCAAATCATCTTTGACCGAGATGATCATCCAGATGTGACGCCGTCAGACACATCGTATCGTGTGAAACATCCGTCTGCTGACGAGTATGCGGCTTGTTGGAATGAGTTTTGGTGGGTGTCGCTCTATGTCGTCAAAGGAATCAAGCGGCATCAAGTGCTATATGCGCTCGACCACCTCGACATCATGCGGAATATGCTCCGTCAGATGATGGAATGGAACATCGGTTATGCGACAGATTTCTCGGTGAATCTTGGGAAGTCAGGGGACGGGATGCGCGACCATTTACCGGAAGAGTTATGGGAGATGCTCGGGGCGACGTATGCCTCGGCTGAACTGAGCGCCATTGAGGACACGCATGACCGATTACAATCACTCTTTTTCTTTTGCGCGCAACGCGTCGCCGAACAAGGCCATTTCGTATTTCAGGAGGAAGAAGCGAGACGCGTCCGTGCTGCATGTGCAACACTTCGACATTCGAACGATTAATGACGGCGAGAGCCGGGAAACGCTCCTTATAGAGAAAGGAGCGTTTTTTCATGAATCCATATACGACATTTATTGCCCTTTTAGTCGGAAGTCTCGTCCTCTTTGTCGGCATTCGTTTAAAGAAATGGCCAATCATTTTGGTTGCGATGCTTCCTCTTGGTCTCGTCGCGTTCAATATGTTTTTGCTCATCACCGGACGCTAGAAAATCTTCACTCGTCTTTCTGATACATCGATTTGATGAAGAAGGCACTCGGTAATAAAATACCGATTGCGCCTTCGATGATAGCGAATAATCGGGTCAATCCGATTGGCAACAAATCACCAAAGCCAATCGATAGTAGGGTGACCCCGCTGAAGTACAGGAGGTTTTCCCAAGTCGGTTCGACAGCATTCATGGATTCGAGGGAGGTCACAAGAATGACTGAATCGCGAGATAGCGCATAATAAATCAACGTGAACCCTAACATGACACCAAATAGGCTGACGAATAACTGAGCGAACAACCTCCCATCAAATCCTGTCTGTTTATACGTTTGACGTTTGAAAAACCAAAACACGTTCAAGCTGATGAAGAGTAATGCAATCGTCAATAAAATCGTATTCATTCTGTCCACATCCTTTTCTTATCAATGTGCTTCCTTACCCATTCCCGAAGCGAAGAATGAAAAACGGGATCGGAAAAGGTTTGCAATTGATGAAAAAATTGATAGAATGTGGTCGAAGACGACTGAATTTCATAATGTTTGCCACTAGGGGAGTCGCGTTACGCGGCTGAGATGGACATGGTCCAGACCCTTTGAACCTGATCTAGTTCACGCTAGCGTAGGGAAGTGGGCGAAACGACTCATATGGCTTCACCTAGATATGACTGTTCGAGACGCCGCTTCCGTTATGGGAGGCGGCGTCTTTTATCTGTTATAAGGGGGAGTTCATATGAAATTTACAGATCACTTACGTCAGGAAGCAGATGGATTGTTTGAAGCAAGCTTTCATCACCCGTTTGTCCGTTCACTCGGAGAAGGAACGCTCGATGAGAAGAAGTTCAGACATTACGTCATGCAAGACTCTTATTATTTGAATCAGTTTTCGAAAGTGCAGGCGAAGGGGGCGACGCTCGCACCGACGATGGAACTATCAAGCCGTTTTTTAACACATGCCTTACACACGATTGAGGCGGAACTCTCACTTCATCGAGAGTTCTTTACGATGCTCGACGTAACGGATGTCGAATTGGCGACATTCGAGCCGGCTCCGACCGCTTATGCGTATGCGCTCCATATGCAACAGGCAGGACCGACACTCGGGGACGTGCTCGCGTCGATCCTTCCGTGCTACTGGGTGTATTACGAGATTGGCGAACGTCTTAAAGACAAGCGTCCTGATCATCCGATTTATTCGGCCTGGATTGCGACGTATGGCTCAGAGTGGTTCCGCGAATTGGTGGAAGAACAAATCGATCGATTAGATGAGCTCGCAGGACAAGCGACAGAAGAAGAGCGTGTGCGTTATACGAAACTGTTCTTGAAGAGTTGCTATTACGAAGTCGCTTTTTGGGAAATGGCTTGGACACTTGAGTCGTGGACATTGTCACAGGAGGTCAACCAATGAGACATGAGATTTGGAGTGAGATTCGGAAGCAGGCACCGCTCGTTCACAACATCACGAACACAGTCGTGGCGAATTTTTCGGCGAATGGACTGCTCGCCATCGGTGCCTCTCCCGTCATGGCGGATGCAATCGAAGAAGTGGCAGAGATGACATTTATAAGTGATGCGCTCGTGTTAAATATCGGGACACTTAGTACGATGACCGAAGCCACGATGATTCGTGCAGGGCAGGCGGCGAACGAGGCAGGATGCCCCATTGTACTCGACCCGGTCGGAGTCGGGGCGACGTCATTCCGACGAGATGTGGTCGAACGTATTTTGCGTCACGTGCGTGTCACGGCCATTCGAGGAAATGCAGGAGAAATCGCGACGTTGATTGGTGTCGATTGGGCAGCTCGTGGTGTCGATGTTGGAGACGGTGCATGCGAACCGCGACAATTGGCGCTTGAAGCAGCGAAACGATACGGATGTGTCGTGGCCGTGACTGGAAAAGAAGATATGGTCAGCGACGGGAACGTCGTCATGGAAATACACGGCGGGACGAAACGCATGACTGAGACGACCGGTACGGGATGTTTACTCAGTGCAGTGGTCGGAGCTTGTCTAGCAGTCGAAAAGAACGCCCTTAAAGCGACGGTGACCGCCATGTCAGGCTATACTTATTCCGGTGAGCTAGCGAGTGAGCGAGCAGAAGGACCGGGAGACTTTCCGATTCACTTTTTAAATGCCCTCCATCAATTGACGCAACATACAATTCCGACGAATCGAATCGAGGTGTCGACATGATGAAACCTCAAGTTTTGACAATTGCAGGATCTGATTCAGGCGGAGGAGCCGGCATTCAAGCCGATCTCAAAACGTTTCAAGAGCTCGGCGTATTCGGGACGAGCGTGCTGACTGCAATCACAGCCCAGAACACACTAGGGGTACATGGAATTGAGGCTATTTCCACGGAAATGATTACCCGACAAATCGATGCGGTAGCTGATGATTTTAGCATCACCGCTTGTAAAACCGGGATGTTGGTGGACGCTGAACGAATTGAAGCGGTGGCGAAGGCGCTCGAACGATATCGTTTCGAACATGTTGTCGTCGATCCTGTCATGGTAGCGAAAGGGGGCGCCTCTTTGTTGCAAGTTAGTGCGGTCGAAGCACTTCGCACGAAGCTGTTGCCACAGGCGACCATCGTGACCCCGAATATTCCAGAGGCAGAAGTGTTGGCGGGGATGGAGATTCGGACCGAGGCAGACCGGATGAAGGCAGCGCAGGTGATTCGAGCCATTGGCGTCGATATCGTGATTATCAAAGGCGGACATTCGAATGATGTAGAAGCCGTTGACTTAATCGTGACCGAGTCTGAAGCGTTCCGCGTAAAAGCACCTCGAATCCAAACGAAAGATACGCACGGGACGGGATGTACGTTCTCTGCCGCATTGACAGCTGAACTAGCGTATGGGAAGACACTACGTCAAGCGGTCGTTGACGCAAAACGATTCATTCATCAGGCGATTGCACATGGATTATCGATTGGGCAAGGTCATGGACCGACTAATCACTGGGGACATCGTTTAGCGAAAGAAGAGGTGATTACCGTTGACGTTCTGTACGAAACAAGCGCTCGCTAAGCAGCTTCGCCTTTACTTTGTGTGTGGAACGACGGACGCATCCGATTTGGTGACGACCGTCAAAACGGCACTTCGATGTGGTGTGACATGTTTTCAATTTCGCGAAAAAGGTAAAGATGCATTGTATGGAGATGAAAAAGAAGCGATGGCAAGGACGCTCCAACATGAATGTCGAGAAGCAAAGGTCCCGTTCATCATCAACGACGATGTTGAATTGGCGCTCGCGATTGACGCGGATGGCATCCACGTCGGACAAGATGACTTACCTGCCAAACAAGTTCGAGAACGGCTAGGACCTGATAAATGGTTAGGGGTGTCGGTCCATACGATGGAGGAAGTCAGTGCAGCTCTTCCGTTCGCAGATTATGTCGGCATCGGTCCGATTCATGAGACGCGAAGTAAACTGGATGCAGGGATTGTGCGTGGCACGGAACTGATTCAACAAGTTCGTCGACACTATCCACTGCTGCCGATTGTGGGGATTGGGGGCATTCGTCCCGATCATGTCCCTGCTATTATTGATGACGGGGCAGACGGTGTTGCCGTCATCTCCGCCATCGCTTCTGCACCGGATGTAGCAGAAGCTACCCGGCGTTTCGCTTGTCTCTGAATTCAATTTTTGAGGAGGAAGACAGATGAACGTATTTGTTATCGGTGCAAACGGCCAGATTGGCCATCAATTGGTAGAAAAGTTACACAATGAAGGGAAGCATCACGTCACAGCGATGGTTCGTAAAGAAGAGCAGCTCGATGACTTCAAGTCAAAAGGATACAACGCTGTACTTGGCGACCTCGAAGGTTCAGTAGCGGACTTGGAAAAGGCAATCGACGGGATGGACGTCATCGTGTTCGCGGCTGGTTCTGGTGGAAGCACTGGAGCAGACAAAACCCTTTTAATTGACCTAGATGGTGCAGCGAAGAGTATCGAAGCAGCACAAGCGAACGGGAACATCAAACACTTCGTCATGCTCAGTGCCTTAAAAGCAGAGGATCGCTCAGCTTGGCCAGATTCGATGAAGCCGTACTACGTAGCGAAGCATCATGCCGATCGCTTACTCGAACAGAGTGGACTCACATACACGATTGTTCGTCCGGGCGCATTGACAGATGATGCGGGAACGGGAAAAGTGAACACGCAATTCGAGGGAAGTGGAGAGATTCCACGCGAAGACGTGGCATCATTCTTGGTGCATGTCCTCCATAACCATGCAAATGCGCAGAACAAAGCGATTGATTTGATTAAAGGGGATACCCCAATCGAAGAAACGTTATAATGTGTCGAATGAAGAACGGGATGTGGCTCATCCCGTTTTTTGTCGCGTTAAAGAGGGAAAAGTCAGCAGAATAGCGAAATGAAGAATTATGAATAGGTGAGGAGGTTCCGCATGACCGAGATGTTCATTTATCTGGCGGTCTATTTGTTGCCGTCATTTTTACTCGGCTTTTTAGCACTCGATGTCTTTCAACGAAATCCGAATAAAGTCGAGCATCGTTTGCTGAGCCTGTTTGTGTTTGGCTATTCGATGCTTTTCTTAGCGGAATTCGTTCGCCATCTTTCTCCGATTGAATATAGTCCGGCACTCATTGCCTATTGGTTTGGGAATGCCGGCATCTTGATCTTTATCTTCTCCATTCATTTCATATTGAACATTACGGGTATCGGTGCGAAGGCGCCACGTTGGCTGTATCCATGGGTTGTCTACTTGCCATTGATTCCAATCGTGTTGACGTACGTGCAGAGAGAAAATATTACGAACAGTCAACGGTTCGAACAGGTCGGAATTTGGATTTATCCTGAGTTCAATTCATCCTATTTGGTTACCTTAACTGTCGGGAATATTTTTCACACCCTGATTATCTTTCTTATTTTTTATGCGTTACGACGAACAGAACGTAGGGAACATCAGCGGGTATTACGGATGTTATTTTGGACGGCATTAGTCATATTGGTGTGGGACATCGTGTTCGGTTATTTTCAATTCCGTGGATTTATTCCACCGTACTCTTATATGTATGGAGGGCTCGTTTGGGCGGTGGCGCTCGTCATCGCGATGAATCGTTTAGACTTCTTAACCTCTTATGTTAAACGATATGGGACACTCTATAATTTAAATCCATCCGCTATCTTGTTGATTGACCCGGATGGTAGGGTGGAAAGTGCGAATCCGGCTGCGCGAACATTGTTTCATACGGTCCGCGTCGTGAATGAACGGTTTGTCGATTTGTTGCCAGAAAAGAAAAAAGCAGAGTGGATGGAACACTACACCAAACACTTTCGGACACGTAAAAAGTTTATAGAGTTCGAAACGAAAATTATGACGAAGTCTGGACAAGAACGGTACGTCGTTATCGATGGGGACTTTGTCGATATCGATCGAACGATTCATGGGATGATCATCATTCGGGACGTCCATTCGTTCAAAGAGGCCGAGCAGACGATCCGCTTTTTCGCCTACCATGATCCACTTACGAAATTGGCTAATCGCCGTGCGTTTTATGAACAAGCAGACCATGCGCTCCTGAGTGCCTCGCGACTATCTTTGCTGGTCATCGATTTGGACGGTTTCAAAGCGGTCAACGATACGTATGGCCATCAAATCGGTGATCATTTCTTAACACATTTAGGTGGACTGTTGGAAGCTTCGGCACGAGACGTCGGCTTGGCATCCCGTGTCGGAGGAGATGAGTTCTATATTTATTTAGTCGATTTAACAGATTCTGAAGTGCTTGCATTTATTCACGAACTTCAGCTGACGTTAAATCAGAACCCGTACCAAACGTCGGATGTGACGATTCCAATCCGGGCGAGTATCGGAGTCAGTCATGCCCCGGACCAAGGAACTGATTTAGATACATTGATTCATAAAGCAGACCAGGCGATGTACCAAATCAAACAAGACGGCAAAAATGATTATGCGGTTTATGATGAGGCGTTACATGGTCCAACATAACGGGAACATAGAAATGGTTAATCATTGAGAGGAGGATGGAACATGTCAGAAAGACCGTTAGTGACGATGCGCGCCGAAGGAGAGGCTGGAGGCGTCAAGACGACTGTGCGTGTAGGAGAACACACCCCTTTTATCGTAGATGAGCCGGAGCGACTCGGTGGAACGAATATGGGGCCGAACCCACTCGAATATCTTCTCGGAGCATTATCGTCTTGTACGACCGTCATGATTGCTTATGTCGCCCAGGACATGAGCTTTGAGTATGAAGGGGTCGAGTTCGTGACGGAAGGGACACTCGATCCACGAGGGTTCCAAGGGATGGAAGGTGTGCGCACTTACTTCGAGTCGGTTCATATGAAAATCGTACTCGACACGACCGAATCGGATGAGCGGATTGCGGAATTACGGAAAGGCGTCGAAGCACGATGTCCAATCCACAATCTCATGCATACGGCTGATGTCGCGATGACGGCAGAATGGGTTCGAAAATAAAGATGGGGGAAACCTCATCTTTTTTTACATAGTAAACCGAGCAAAAGAGCACGGAGGGGAGACGAATGCATCACCAAGCAATGACACGTGAATGGGCAAGTCGAATTCAAGAATGGACCTACGTAGCTCCTTATGACTTTTATAATCAAACTCCCTCTGAAGAAGGAATTGAGGAGATGATGACGTATCAGGCGATTATGGACGGACACTCATCAAGGCAGATCAATGGTACGCATCAACGCAAATTTGTTCCGCTTGTGGCGAGTAGTTCACCCGTACTGTTTTTGATGTGCCTTTTTACGTCGTAAATAATCGTCATCGGCACGGAGCTGATCCCAATACGTTTTGAAGATACGAGCGGACTCTGCCTTCTCCTCATCGATTTGACGCTCATGAATGTCACCGTCTTCTTTATATTTACGACCGCCTTTATAATTGGCATAGCGCCGGGCCCGTGTATAGCCCATTTGGATGAACTTTCGGGCCATATCCATCCCGACGAAATCATCGTTTGCGCGATACGCTTCAAACAATTCCATGATTTCTTCAGCGGATTGCTTGGCAATCTTTGGCGTCTTGAATCGCCAATGGGGCAAAATTTCACTTTTATATGGCTCGACGAGTAACACACCTTGTTCGCCACGACCGACCCGGTACAGTTCGGGTTGTTGTCGGAAGTCGATTTCATCAAAGTTTAAATCATAATCAAATGGCATCGTTATACCTCCTCGCCTAACGTTTCCCATTAGGTCGGTGGAGGAAACAACTCAAAGTAAAAGGACGGGTTGATATGATCACTCTAGAGACAGAACGATTGATGTTACGAGCGTTCACGTTAGAAGACGCAGAAGATATGTATCATTACGCAAAAGATGAGCGTGTCGGACCGATGGCGGGTTGGGCACCCCATGAATCGATTGACGAAACGAGGGACGTTATTCAACTGTTTATCGAGGAAGCCGATGTATGGGCCATCGTCTTGAAAGAGACCGGGCAAGTGATCGGCAGCATCGGACTACATGATCGAAGACCGGATCCGTCGATTCAACATGATGCACAACGTGAGATCGGCTATGTGCTCAGTCCAGATCATTGGGGGAATAGTTACGTGCCGGAAGCCGTTCAGGCGATGATTCGATTCGGATTCGAAGAGTTAAAGCTAGAGCGGATTTGGTGCGGCTATTTCAGCTTCAATGATCAATCGCGACGCGTCGTTGAGAAATGTGGGTTCACTTATGCGTTCACGAAAACGCAAGAATTGACCCGACTCGATGGGCGAACGGTAGATTGCCTCGTCTATGTACAACTAAACCCTGTTTCAATCACACACTGAGAATGAGTTCAGTGTGTTTTTTCATGAAATCATAAAAAAACCCTTGATATGTAACCGGTTACACATTAAGATGGTTTTGTAAGCGTTTCCAGAACGGAGGATGTCAAATGGCGACCATCAAGCAAGTGGCAAAACACGCAAACGTCTCGGTGGCGACAGTGTCACGCGTCATGAACAAAAGCGGATATGTGAGCGAAGAGGCGAAAGAAGCGGTTGAAAAGGCGATTGCGGAATTGAACTACGCACCAAATCGAGTCGCGCGTTCACTCTATAAAAAATCGTCTAATTTGATTGGGCTCATCATGCCAGACATCACGAACCCGTTCTTTCCACAGTTGGCTCGGGCGATTGAGGACGTTGCAAATCAGCACGGGTATCAAGTCGTCTTATGTAACACGGACGAACAACTTGAAAAAGAACAGACGTATTTGATTGCCCTGCAGACGATGCACGTCGATGGCTTGATTATCACGACGAACCATTCACACAATCCGAATTACGAAACGTTAGATTTACCCATGGTCGCACTTGACCGAATCGTGAAAGCGGGCATCGATGCGGTTATATCTGACGGATATGAGGGTGGGAAGTTGGCGGCCGACACGTTGCTAGAACGTGGTGCGACAAGACTGGCACATATTGCCGGTCCGGATCATTTAAAGACAGTCAAACGTCGGACGGAAGGATTCGTCGAAGCGGCAGGAGACAGGCTTGTCGGAATGACCGAATCGACTTTCACGTTTAAAGATGCTTTGAAAGCATCCCAACAACTATTCGACCATTCCTGGCCGTTCGATGGGATCTTCGCAGCGAACGATGTGATTGCGGCCGCTGTGTTGCAGGAAGCCGTCCGTCGGAACATTCGTGTCCCGGAAGAACTGCAGGTCATCGGGTATGACGGAATCGAGCTAGGTGAGATGACGTCTCCACCACTGACGACCATCGTGCAACCCATCTATGAGATGGGACGAGTCGCGACCGAACGATTACTGGACTTGATTGAGAAGAAAGACACGCGACCGAAAGAGATGCTATTACCGGTCACGTTACTTGAAAGACAAACGACAAAGCGGAAGGAGAGATAAAGAATGAAACGCATTGTTGTCATTGGCAGTATATCGATGGACCTCGTCGTCACGTCCGACAAACGTCCAAGAGCAGGGGAAACGGTCATCGGTGAGTCGTTCCGTACCGTTCCAGGGGGGAAAGGTGCGAACCAGGCAGTCGCTGCCTCCAAGTTAGGCGGCGCTGTAAAGATGGTCGGCTGTGTCGGAAGTGACCCATTCGGACAACAGGTTGTGGAAAACTTCAAACAGCACAACGTCGATGTCACGCACGTTCGCATTATACCAGATGAAGTGACCGGTACAGCTCACATCGTATTGGCAGAAGAGGATAATTCGATTGTCGTCGTCCAATCGGCGAACAAGAAGGTCGTCTTCACGGAGGATGAACTGAATCAACTTCTCGATGAGCAGTCGTTCGTACTCTTACAGCTCGAGATTCCGATTGAAACGGTCAAACAAGTGACGTCTTATTGTCAGTCAAAAGGGATTCCAGTGTTACTCAATCCGGCACCGTCTCAACCGCTTCCGCCAGAAGTGGTTGAACAAGTCACTTATCTGACACCGAACGAACATGAGTGCCGTGACTTATTTAACGGAATGTCCGTGGATGACGTTCTCGAACGCTATCCGAACAAGCTACTTGTCACGGAAGGCGTCCATGGCGTTCGATTCCACGATGGGAAACAGGTGCGACACGTACCCGCCATTCGAGCGAACGTCGTCGATACGACAGGAGCCGGGGATACGTTCAACGGGGCACTTGCTGTCGCACTTGGTGAACAGGGTGACCTAGAGGCAGCTGTTCGATTTGCTGTGGTCGCGTCAGGAATGAGTGTCGAAGGTTTTGGTGCACAAGGCGGTATGCCGACACGGCAAGATGTACAACAACGATTGGAGCGCGTGTGATGAAAAAACAAGGAATTTTGAATAGTCATTTAGCTAAAATCTTTGCTGACCTCGGACATACGGATCGAGTCGTCATCGCGGATTGCGGGTTGCCGATTCCGGACGGTGTGAAGCGTGTCGATCTCAGTCTTCGCATCGGGGAACCTTCTTTTTTAGACGTACTAGATGCCGTTGACTCTGATATGGTCGTGGAGCGCATTACAATTGCCGAGGAAATTCTCACACACAACCCGACGATTGCGGATTCACTGAAAGAACGGTACACGAGCATCGACATGTGTTCGCATGAAGACTTTAAACGAGAAGTCGCAAAAGCAAAAGTCGTCATTCGAACTGGGGAAGCGACACCTTACGCCAACGTTATCTTACACGCCGGGGTCATTTTTTAAGGGGGGATTCGATGCATATTCAGTTGAAAGGCATCCATAAGTCGTTCGGGCCAGTCTCCGTCTTAAAAGGAGTCGATTTTGAACTGTTACCTGGAGAGATTCATGCGCTCATGGGTGAGAACGGTGCCGGGAAATCGACGTTGATGAAAGTGATGACCGGTCTTCACGCTCAAGATGAAGGAGAGATCCTGATCGATGAGAAGAGACGGCAATTCAAGCACCCAAAAGAAGCGGAGCAAGAAGGCATCGCCTTCATTCATCAAGAACTCAATATCTTACCTGAGATGACGGTGACGGAGAACCTGTTTCTCGGTCGAGAACTGACGGGGCCGTTTGGGACAATCAAACAGCAAGAGATGGCGAGGCGGGCTCGGGAGTATTTAGCAGAATTGAATGTCTTCATGGACGTCAATGAAGTGGCACGCAATTTATCTGTCGGTCAGCAACAGATGATTGAGATTGCGAAGGCGCTCATGACGGACGCGAAAGTCATCGTCATGGATGAACCGACAGCTGCCTTGACGGACCGCGAAATTCAGGCACTCTTCGCCGTATCACGGGCATTACGGGACCAGGGAGTATCCATCATCTACATCTCCCACCGGATGGAAGAAATTTTTGACTTGTGTGACCGTATTACCGTACTTCGGGACGGACAGTCCATCTCAACACGTATGATTCAAGACACTTCCTTTGAGGAAACCGTACGCGACATGGTCGGACGTGAAATCGGTGAACGGTATCCGACGCGCACTGCGACGCTCGGGGACATCGTGCTCGAAGTAAATGATTTAATAGGTAACCGGTTCCACAATGTATCGTTCAACGTTCGCGCAGGAGAAATCATCGGATTCTCAGGGTTGATGGGAGCGGGACGGACCGAGGTGATGCGTGCCCTATTCGGGGCAGACACTCATAAAGGGGGAGTCATTAAACTGAACGGGAAGCCGATTCGCATCAAAACTCCGGCAGACGCCATCAAACATGGCATCGCCTTTTTAACGGAAGACCGAAAAGGCGAAGGCTTGCTTCTCGACTTCTCGCTCCGAGAAAATCTGTCACTCCCGACACTCGACAAGCGGACGAAAGGGTCCGTCATCTCGAAACATCAAGAAGCGACGTTCGCGGAGACGTACTTGCAAAAACTGCGGGTCAAGCACCATTCGATGGAACAAAAAGTGAAATCGTTATCTGGAGGAAATCAACAAAAAATCGTGCTCGGCAAATGGTTGGGCGTAGAGCCGGATGTCTTGATTTTGGATGAACCAACCCGTGGCGTCGATGTCGGCGCCAAGAAAGAAATTTATAACATCATGAGCGATCTCGCGGAATCAGGTGTTGCCATCATCATGGTCTCTTCTGATTTACCGGAAGTGCTCGGGATGAGTGACCGCATCGTCGTCATGAGGGAAGGTGTTATCACTGGTACGCTCACGAAACAAGAGGCGACGCAAGAAAAAGTTATGACGTATGCGACAGGAGGGCAATGATATGGAATTGAAAGCAACGACCGCACTGAAGCGCCCGGGTCGACTCGGATGGGGACAAAAGTTAGGTCCATTGTTTGGTCTACTCGTCATCGTCGTCGTAGTGACGGCGCTCGAACCAGGATTTTTATCATTAAATAACATCTTTAACGTACTTCGACAAGTGTCCATCAATGCCTTGATTGCCTTCGGGATGACGTTTGTCATCTTGACAGGTGGAATTGACTTATCGGTCGGATCGATTTTAGCTCTCTCGTCCGCATTGGTAGCGGGTATGATGGTGGATGGTCAACATGCCGTTATGGCCGTTGCGCTCGGTTTGATTGCAGGTGCTCTTCTCGGTGCCTTTAACGGTACGGTCATCACGTACGGGAAAGTGGCGCCGTTTATCGCGACATTAGCCACGATGACGATTTACCGTGGATTGACGCTCGTCTATACGGACGGTCGACCAATCACGGGTCTCGGAGATTCCGGTTGGTTCGAGATGCTCGGGCGCGGCTATTTCTGGATTATTCCAGTGCCGGCATTGACGATGCTCCTCGCATTTGGTGTCCTTTATTTTATCTTGAAAAAAACGACATTCGGTCGTCATACGTATGCGATTGGTGGAAATGAAGAAGCAGCTAAATTGATGGGAATTGGCGTCAATAAAGTCAAAATCATGATTTACTCGCTATCCGGGATGCTTGCAGCACTCGCCGGTATCATTTTGACATCGCGCCTCAACTCCGCACAACCGACGGCTGGGACGTCGTATGAACTCGATGCCATCGCGGCTGTCGTTCTCGGGGGAACGAGTCTTGCGGGTGGGCGAGGCTGGATTGTCGGAACGTTGATTGGGGCACTCATCATCGGAACGTTAAACAACGGATTGAACCTTCTCGGCGTGTCATCTTTCTTCCAACTCGTCGTAAAAGGTGCAGTTATATTGTTTGCAGTATTACTTGATCGTCGACAAAACGCGTAACACGCGAAAGGGGAAACGGAACATGAAAAAATGGACAGCTTGGCTACTCGCACTGACAATGGTACTAATGGCAGCTTGCTCGACTGAACAACCAGGATCAAACTCTGAGACGGAAACGAAAGATGGGGATTATGAAATCGGCTTATCCATCTCGACATTGAACAACCCGTTCTTCGTCGCATTGAAAGAAGGGGCAGAAGAGCAGGCAAAAGAGATGGATGCGACTTTGACTGTAGCGGACGCACAAAACGATGCTGCGAAGCAAGTGAATGACGTTGAAGACATGATTCAAAAGGGAATGGACTTGATCCTCATCAACCCGACGGATTCAGAAGCGGTCGGTGCGGCAGTACAGGCAGCGAACGATGCAGGCATTCCCGTCATCACGGTAGACCGTAACGCTGAAACAGGTGACGTCGTCGCACACGTGGCATCAGATAACGTTGCAGGCGGCCAATTGGCAGGTGACTACATGGTTGAACTCGTAGGTGAAGGTCAAAAAGTCGTCGAGCTCGAAGGGATTCCTGGGGCATCTGCGACACGTGACCGTGGTCAAGGGTTCAACGAAGCAATCGATGGGAAACTCGAGGTAGTCGCGAAACAATCTGCGAACTTTGACCGTGCGGAAGGATTGACGGTCATGGAGAATATTTTACAAGACAACAAAGATATCGTCGCTGTATTCGCACATAACGACGAGATGGCACTCGGTGCCGTACAAGCGCTTGATGCGGCTGGTATGAGTGATGTCAAAGTCATCGGATTCGATGCGACAGACGATGCAGTCAATGCAGTCGAAGAGGGAACAATGGCAGCGACCGTCGCGCAAAAACCGACTGAGATTGGAAAGTTGGGTGTAGAAGCGGCAATCAACCACTTGAAAGGTGAAACAGTAGAGGAAAACATTCCAGTTGAACTCGAATTAATCAAATAAGTCAGTAGAAACCTCACGATGCCTTGATTTCGGGTAGAGCTCGTGAGGTGATTTTTATTTATATGGGGAATTGAGAAATTGTGTATCGTTGTTCATAGGTTTTAACTAAATCAGGCGAGAATTCTCCCTCCTCTAAGCGTCTCGGGGCGAAGTCCGGCGTAGGTGGGAGATGAATCGCCCGGTCCAAACGTCTTTCCCCCCTGTGACAGATATGACGAACAAAAGTTCGTTATTCCGTCAGATTCTCCCTCCCCTTTCACGGGTATCGGACGAGGAGGATATATCATAATCTTCTGTAGGGAGGAGGGACAGACATGCTGAAAGGCTACAAATATAGGCTCCACCCGACGCCTGCACAGGCCAAGTTTCTCATCAAGACGATCGGCTGCGCCCGGTTCATCTACAACAAGCTACTTGAGGACCGCATCGCCATCCGCGAGGAGGCGAAAGCGGGAAGCGGAATGAGACGGAAACCGGCGACACCCGCCTCCTACAAGCCCCTCTTCCCGTTCCTCGCCGAGGCGGACAGCCTCGCGCTCGCGAACGCGAAGCTGAACCTCGACACCGCGTTCGCGAAGTTCTTCGCCGGGACGGGCGGCTTCCCGGTGTTCAAATCGAGACGGCGGTCGCGCGCCTCCTACACGACGAACAACCAGCACGGCACGATCCGCATCGAGAACGGCAAGGTGAGACTTCCTAAAATCGGCTTCGTGAAGTTCGAACAACATCGTCCGTTCGAGGGCGTCATCCGGTCGGCGACGGTCTCGATGACGAGGACGGGCAAGTTCTTCATCTCCATCCTCGTCAATCAAGATGAGGAAAAGTGGATCCCAGCCAAGAACAAGGTCGGGATTGATCTTGGCCTGGATCACTTCGCCGTCATGACGAACGACGCGATGGTCTCGGAGAAGATTGACAACCCCCGACTTCTCCGGAAGTCCGAAGCGAAGGTCAAGAAGGCGCAACGGGCGCTGTCGCGAAAGAAGATCGGAAGCAAGAATCGTGAAAAAGCCAAGTTACTTTTGGCTAAGAAACACGAAAAGATTGCCAACCAACGCAAGGACTTCCTTCACAAGCTGTCGAGACGGATCGTTGACGAGAACCAAGTCATCGTCGTGGAGACATTGACATCGAAGGACATGATGAAGAACCACAAGGTCGCCAAATCGATTGCAGATGTCAGTTGGTACGAGTTCGTCCGGCAACTCGAATACAAATCAAACTTCTGTGGACGGACGCTTATCAAGGCAGATCAATGGTTCGCATCGACCCAGATCTGTTCCATTTGCGGAGCAAAAGGCGAGAAGAAGACGATGGATGTCCGTGAATGGACGTGTGCCTGTGGCGCGCACCATGACCGTGACATCAATGCGAGCCTCAACCTATTGATGTTGGCCGACTGACAACCATTCAGGGCAGGGACTGCCCGACGAGCTTGGTAAACAACCGTGGCTGGTAAGAGCACGGTCTTCCCAAGAAGCTCCCACTTCAAGTTGTGAAGCAAATAAGTGGCGAGTAGTTCACATAGCTTGCCCCGAGAACGATAGTGGGAAATGTATCACGACGAGTTGGTTCGGAAATGATATTAGTATCTGTACCAACTTGATGAATGACACAGTCCTTTTGCTGAACATTTGTGATAATGAAAGTGTTAGTGTCTAAATCTTGTATTTTTAGTTGACTGTAAACTCTTTCAAGCATTGATTGTTTCGTTCCATTTCTGTTAGGAAATAAACGAATGAATTGCTTGGCATTCGAATTGTTCGGAAGTGGCCATAGTCTTTTTCCATCACCGCCAGATAATAATAGAATCTTCATCGAATGTCCTCTCTTCAAATAGAGTTTCTCATCTATTTCGCCAAACGTCGGACTATCCCTGTCTAATCAAAAAAGAGACAGCCGGTTCCGGCTATCTCTTTACAATATAGGGCGAAGCAATGCGCGAACGGGGCTTCCATCCCCTTCGACGATTGGGAGAGGGACGGCATTCAAATCGTAATCTCCCGGTAAGATATTGTCTAAAACGAGTCCTTCTAGGATATGCACACCATTTCGTGCTAACGCGTGATGGCCGCTCATCTCTTTACTGTCAATCGCATCAACGGACGGTAAGTCGAGTCCGATCAAGAAGATTCCGAGTTCTCCGAGACGATCGGCAAGAGAGGGTGTCAGTTCAGGGATTGTCTCGGGAAAGACGTGCTTATCGGGCCAACCATCCGTTTTTAAGATGAGGCGTTCGACCCCAGTCAAATCGTGACCATCCAAATCAGATGCTTCAATCTTTGCCTTATGCGGTAGATGAATCACACGGGCTGGACCGATATATACGGACGGATCGAGGTCAATCACGCGCTTCCCGTGGTCGTCAAAGTGGAACGGTGCATCGATGTGGGTCCCGAGATGTAAACTCAATGTCATCTTCCCGACATTGACGGAACCACTCTCTGCCATCGGCCACGCGATTTCATATGAAAATTTTGTATCTCCCGGCCATGTCGTAACATCGGCATGAAGTGGCTGTGATACATCAATCCAAGTCATTTCGTTCAGCTCCTCTTATAGTGATGTCCGGACCGTCCAAAGCTCTGGGAAGAAGCGATGGTCGAGCACGCGACGCAAGTAGTTCACGCCAGACGAGCCGCCTGTCCCCATCTTCTGTCCGATGATGCGTTCCACGGTACTCATGTGGTTAAAGCGCCACATCTGTTGCTGACTCCCGATATCGAGTAGCTTTTCACCGAGCTCATATAAGTCCCAATACGTATCGACGTCTCGATAGACTTCGACCCATGCCTTCTCGACACTTTCATTCCATTCCCAATCCTGGGTGACATCACGTTCGAGCACGCTCGCATCAATCGATAGACCCCGACGATGCATTTCGCGGACCGTCACATCATAAATGCTAGGAGCCTGTAGCGAGCCTTCGAGCAATGGATACAATTTTTTATCGTGTGCGTAAACACTGAGCGTCCGTGCGTTTTTGAAGCCGAGTGCGAATTCGATCTGTCGGTTTTGGTAAGACTGAAAACCAGAGGACGAGCCGAGTTGATCTCGGAACTCTAAATACTCGGCCGGTGTCAACGTCGCGAGGACGCCCCATGACTGGATGAGTTGCTGCTGAATCTTCGAGACGCGGGCGAGCATCTTGAACGAACGCTCGAGCTCGCCGTTCGTGATGGCCGTCGTGGCTGCTGTCAATTCATGCAAGATGAGCTTCATCCACAACTCGCTCGTCTGGTGGATGATGATGAACAGCATCTCATCGTGATGGTCGGAAAGGCGATGCTGACTCGATAAAATCGGGTCGAGCTGGAGATAGTCCCCGTACGACATGTCTTTTGAAAAGTCCGTTTGAATCGATTTTTCCACTTTATGTTCCGTGCGTTCACTCATGACAGTTCCCCCTTATGCGACCACTTCACGGACGTTCTCAAACGCCTCATATTCTTTGTCATCCATGATTTTTTTCAACGTCACAATCACGTCATACACATCGGTGAACGTGTTGTACAGTGCGACGGGTGCGAGACGAATGATGTTCGGTGCCCGGAAATCTGGGATGATGCGATGCTCTTTCAACGCTTTACAGATGCGTGCCGCCTCTGGGTGTTCGAGGCTCAAATGGGCACCGCGTTGACGTGTGTCCGTTGGGCTGCCGATGAAGAATCCGTGTGGTGCGAGCATCTCTTCGATCAAATCCATCATATACGTCGTGAGCGCGAGTGATTTTTGGCGAATCGCTTCCATTCCGACCTCATTAAACATCTCGAGGGCGCCAAGTTGTGGAGCGAGACTCATGACGTGTGGCGTCCCGATTTGGAATGCACCCGCATGTTCGGCCGGTGTCATCGTATGGTCCATATCGAACTGTTTATCTTTGCGCGAACCGAACCATCCGGCCAGTCCCGGTGTCGTGCCGAAGTGACGTTCATGAACGAACAAGCCACCGACCGTTCCCGGACCTCCGTTCAAATGCTTATAGTTGCACCAGTAAGCGAAGTCGACACCCCATTCATGGAAGTCGTGAGGGATGGCGCCGACGGAGTGACAAGCATCGAATCCAATTAAAATACCGCGTTCATGCGCCGCTTTCGCTAGGCGAGGCATATCTAAAATTTGACCACTCCGGTAGAGGACGGTCGGCAATACGATGAGCGCGATTTCGTCGGTCATTGCGGCAATCAAATCATCTTCTACTAAGAAGCGCCCGTCCGGACTGTCCACTTGAACGAGGTGCTCCACAGGATCGAGCCCGCGCAATTCGAGCTGACTCTTCAGAGCGTAAATATCAGACGGGAACGTGAGGGCGTCTGCCAAAATCTTTGTTCGTTTGCCTTCTGGTTTAAAGAAAGAGGCGACGAGTTGATGCAAGTTCACCGTCGTCGAACCGGTCACCATCACTTCTTCCGACTTTCCACCGATGAGCGGCGCGTTCAGTGCGGCCAACTCTTCGGACAAGTTGAACCAAGGATGACGACCAGACATCCAACCGTCAATCCCGAGTTCTTTCCAATCCGCAAGCGACTCAAGAAGTGTTCGCTCGGCTCGTTTCGATAAGAGACCGAGTGAATTTCCATCCATATAAATCCCGTCTTCCGGTAAATAAAATTCTTCCCGGTACGATGCGAGCGGGTCTTGTTTGTCTAGTTGTTGTGCGTAAGCACGTGTGAAATCGTTCATCTCCCCATATTCCCCCTTTAAAGCTTGTACGTTGTCAAAATCGTAGCAATCGGACATAAGGAAGTCAACAAACAACGAGGTGTCGGCGAGTCAAACTAAAAAACGCTCAAGCATGATCTTGAGCGTTTAGGAGTGTAACTTATTTTATTTTTCGTACATTCTCTTGTCGGAGTAGCTTGAATAGTGTGAAGACCATCAATAAAAGGATGATGGTGAAGGGTAAGGCGGAAATTAAGGAAGCGGTTTGCAGTCCTTCAAGGCCGCTCGCAATCAATAAGACCGCCGCGATTCCTCCTAACAAAACACCCCAGGCGATTCGGACCGGAAGGGGAGGGTTCAAACTTCCGTTCGTCGTCATACTGCTAATGATATATGTGGCAGAGTCTGCCGACGTGATTAAAAAAGTCAAAATTAGCAGGATGGATAACACCGACAGGATGAGGCTGAACGGGAGCTCGGCAAACGTCACAAACAATGCGCTCGTCACATCCGCATCGACGGCTTGCGCGATTGAAGTACCTTCAAACAAATCTAGATGTAAAGCGGTACCCCCAAACACGGCAATCCAAAGGAGCGCGATGAAAGGCGGAACGATTAGGACACCGACCACGAATTCGCGAATCGTCCGTCCCCGAGAAACACGTGCCACGAACGCCCCGACAAATGGTGACCAAGCGATGGCCCATGCCCAGTAAAAGATGGTCCAATCTCGGACCCACGTTCCTTGCTGATACGGTTGCAGACGAAGGCTATAGCGAATGAAGTTTTGTAAGTAATCACCTAGACCGAGCGTAAGTGTCTCTAGAATGAAGATGGTCGGACCGGCAAAAAAGACGAAGACCATCAACACAAGCGCTGTACCTAAGTTAATGTTACTCAGCCATTTGATGCCACGATCGAGTCCGGTCGTCGTCGAGGTTAAAAAGAGGGCGGTCAAGACGACGATGATTGCGACTTGCATCCAAGCGGTATTTGGGAGTCCGAACACACTGTTCAGTCCACCATTGATTTGAAGAACACCTAAACCAAGTGATGTTGCGACTCCCATGACGGTAGCGATGACCGCTAAAATATCGATGGTCTGATTTAAAGGTTGTTTATACGGACGCTCTTTAATAAGGGGAGAGAGGCTGGTGGAGATGAGTCCATCTGCATTTCGTCGGAACTGGAAATAGGCGATGATCAGTCCGACAATCGCAAAGACAGACCATTGACTGACACCCCAATGGAAGAACGAATAGGCCATCGCGAGGCGGGCGCCTTCAACAGTCAATGCCTCTGTATCCGCGTACGGCGGCGTGAAAAAGTGACTCATCGGTTCGGCAACACCCCAAAAGACGAGACCAACTCCAAATCCGGCAGAAAATAGCATGCCAATCCAGGTGAAGAAAGGATATTGAGGGCGGTCGTCATCTTTACCGAGACGGATTTTTCCGTATTTACTAAAGGCCAAAAAGATTAAAAAGAGCACAAACAAGAAAACAGCAAGTAAGTAGAACCAACCGAACGAGCGAGTCGTAAAGTTGAAAATAGATCCTGCAATCGAGGAAAATACGGTTGGCGCAATGGCTCCGAATAAAACGAGTAAGGCGATTAAACTTGCTGAAATATAAAACACCCGGTTCAAACGTGGTTTTTGTGTAGAATCCTTCATGTTGTCTCCTTTCGGTATAATTATTATTTAGGACTAGTAATCGATTCCCTATTCTCTACATTGCAAACAGGATATATAATCCATCGTGTTTTGAATACTTGATTCGGGAAAAGAAATAAAGAGGAGGGGATATGATGAAATTGATTGCGATTGACTTAGATGGAACGTTGCTATCGCGTACGGGTGTGATAACAAATACAAACCGGGACACGATTCGTCGTCGACAAGAGGACGGTGACATCGTAGCGATTTGTTCAGGGCGCTCGATTCATGATATCGAAGAGTTATTGAAGCGTAGTGATCTCGTCTGTCCAATTCTGTCTGGAAACGGAGCAATCGGCTTTTATGAGGACAAGCGAATTTATTATCACGCCATGGACCAATTCGTCGTTAACGGACTGTGGGAGATTGCCAAGGAGCATGACGCGTACGTCGAATTTTATACGAATGCGGGTGTGAAAGTCCTTCAGTCAGGCAGTGACTTGTTAAAACGAGAACTTGATGATGTATTACCTCACGATCAATCGTTCACGCGCGAATGGGCGGAGCGTGAGATTGAAATCCAAAATGAGCAATTCGGTCTGACGTATATGGATTCGATGGAAGACATCGACTTTGCGCAAGATGAAGTGTATAAGGTGTTTGTCTATTCGTTCGATCGCCAAAAGTTACATCGCTTGCGTAAAATCTATGAGCCACGGGATGATATTTTGATTACGACAGCAGGATGGACGAAGATTGAGATTGGTCATCCTCATGCGAGTAAGGGTGAGGCGCTAAAACAATTAGCTGATCATTATCAGGTTTCGATGCGTGATGTCGTCGCTATCGGAGATAATTTGAACGATGTATCGATGTTTGAAGTAGCCGAAACAAGAATTGCGATGGGAAATGCGGTTGACCCGTTAAAAGATTTGAGTACGCATATCACAAAGGACGTGGAAGAAAATGGGGTCGCCTACGCGCTGACACATTATGTATAAAATGATTATGGAGAAATCGTGAACGAGGATTGAAGGATGCTAAAAACGGATATTGTATACATGTAACCATTCACTTTCTGAAATGAGTCGGGGAACAGGGGGCATATTTGTCACCTGTAGCTGATGGCAGAAAGAGGGTGGGAAAGTCCATGTAAACGTGAATCGTGTATTCCAAACGATGATGCGTCGGCCTCTGTTTGCTATCGAAGCAAACATACCAGACATACTGTTTGTATAAGGAATCCCACATGATCCGCGTCATAGGTGGACAACATAGGTACCAAGTCCTGTTGTGCCCATTCAATCAAAGCGTCTACGAGTCACTTGTTCGATTTCTTTCTTTAGGATGTGAAAACAACTGGTGAACCAATGGACAATGCATCGATTCGAATGATGCGTCACGCTGACTTGGACATCTCTAGTCGAACCAAATCATAGATGGGACGGTCAATCGAGTAGAAACTTGGTTGGATGAAAGTCCGGGGACTAGAGAATCGAGAAAAGCGCCGAGTATGGGCGCTTTTCTTGTGGTATTCTATTGAGTGAATGCAGGGATGGAGGGATCTCATGCCAAAGTTATATTGGTTCGGGACGTTCTTTAGTGGCATGATTCTTTTGACCACGGGAACGATGGAAGGTCTTTACCGTCTGTTACCGATTGGATTGATGGCTATCGCGGTCATCGGCTATTTCATACAGACTCGATTCGAGCAAAAGAAGCGGCGCCCTTAATCGGGTGCCGCTTCTTTTTAAAAGGATTCGAGTAAACGTGTCATCACGTCATCGATCTCTTGCTGCAACGCATCGACTTGACGTTGGAGTGCCATTAACTCATCGAGATCATCCAATTCATTCATCTGTTGAAGCAATGCTTGATTTTCTGCTTCTAATTGTGTCAAATGGGCTTCCTCATCCACCGTAGACGAAGCGGTTTTTGTCTGCTTTATCGATTTCGATGGTTTTGCGTGCTCCGTTTTAGGTTGCTCGCTTGAGTCGTGTTCGCGTTTTTCGAGGGCATAGGCGACGCTGCCTTCAAAACGTGTCATCGTCCCGTCAAGCCAATACGTCACCGGAAATAATTTATTCAGAAAGTAGCGATCGTGTGATACGGTGACGACCGTTCCAGGAAAACGTTCTAACGCCTCTTCAAGTGCTTCTCTCGATTCGATATCCAAATGGTTCGTCGGTTCATCTAAGACGAGGACATTGATTTCTTCATGGACGAGGATGGCGAGCATGAGTCGCATCTTCTCCCCGCCGCTCAAGTTCGACACGGGTTTAAACACACTCGCCCCGTAAAATAAGAATTGGGCGAGAAGGTGACGTGCTTTTCCTTCATCGACTGCAATGCGGTCCCGGAACGCCTCCATTAATCGATGGGATTCATCGAACGTGATGTGTTGTGATAGATAACCGATTTTCGCTTGGTCGGCTCGACGGACGGTACCGATTTGCGGTGCGACTTGACCGAGCAACAGCTTTAAAAGAGAAGACTTTCCGCTTCCGTTCGGTCCGACGATGGCGACGCGCTCCCCGTGGCCTGTGTAAAAATTCACACCTTCGAAAAGCGGTCGGTCGTAACGGAGTGTCGCATCCGTCACCTCAAAGACGTCGCGTCCGGTTCGTCCGTTCGTCGTGAAATGGATGTTCGGTTGATCGGCTTCGAGTTGTGGTTTCTTGATTCGTTCAATTCGTTCGAGTGCCTTTTCCATCGATTTGGCGCGACGATAAAACTTTTCATTCGGTGGATTGCCTTCGTTGGCCCATTGCCGTAACTGCCGAATCGTTTCTTTCATCTTTTTAATCTTCTTTTGCTGCTCGGTATAGGCATGGAACTGGTCGAGCAGCTGTTTTTCTTTTTGTGCGACAAAATCGGTATAGTTTCCGGGATAACTCGTCAATTCACCGTCTTCACACTCGACGATGCGCGTGGCAATCGCATCCAAGAAAACCCGATCATGGGAAACGATGAGGAGCGCTGAGGCGTAATCCTGTAAATAGGACTCGAGCCACGTCATCGCCTCTAAATCCAAATGGTTCGTCGGTTCATCTAAGATGAGCAACTCTGGTTCTTGTAGGAGAGCTAAGGCGAGTCCGATTTTTGTTCGTTCACCACCGCTAAGCGTATCGAACGGTTGATCCACAAATGAGGTCAATTTTAGTCCATCAATCATTGCGCTGATTTTTGACTCGTAGACATATCCACCCGCATGCTCGAATTGTGCTTGGATGGCACCGTATGATTCGAGAAGACGTTCGAGCTGTTCCGACGTTGCCATCTCTTGCTCGAGACGAGCCATCTTTTCGCTTAAGCGAATCACTTCCTCAAAAGCAGTGTACAGGACGTCACGGCCACTGCGTTCGGGATAGTCAGGAAGCTGGACCAAATAGCCGATGGAGAGTCGTTGCCGACGGTAAATCGTCCCGGCGTCATGTTCTTCAGAGCCTACAATGATGCGTAACAGTGTCGTTTTGCCGCTTCCGTTTCGACCGATGAGTCCGACTCGTTCGTTTTCATTCATAAATAAATTCGTATCTGTGAGAACGGCGTGCCCACCGTATTGTTTTTGAATGTGTTGAAGATCGATTAACATAATAGGTTCCTCCTAAGGTTAGGGCCTATCAAAAAAACCGAGCGCAAAGAAGCGCTCGATTTAGAGAGAGAGGCGCTTTGTCGTATATTCAGCAATGTCTAAAAAAGGACAGACGGGTCCCTTGATTAAGCGACATCGTGAAAAATCGCACGCAAAATGTACAAATGTTCAGTTGTCCAATACGTACGGCCGACAAATTTCACCTTTCTCCCTCCTTTCCATTCAATCTATACCTTGATTGTAAGCGTTTTTCATATGGCTGACAATGTAAGTGAAGGAAATTGAAGCGATGACGTCTCATATAGTCGTCATTGAGGAGGCGAGGAAATGAGGAAAGAATGGCTAGGAGCACTCAGTTTGACCCTTGCGGTGATTATATGGGGCGGGATTCGGTTCGACGGACGGATTGGAAATGGAACGGACTCGTCGATGTCATTGGATACGTTGCTTCGATTTCATTTCAATTTATCGGAACGAAGCTATCGAATGCACATACCGGGTCGTTTGTAACCGCAGCGACTCCTGATTTCGTGGTCTTATTTGCCCGAATCCTGTTGAAGGAACGACTGACTCCTGTCAAAAATGGAGCGCTCGGATTGGCAACGGTAGGTGTTCTCATTGTCGTCGGTTGGGAAGGGAAAGGGACATTTTCGTACTCGTTCTAGCCGCTGTGACGTGGTCGACGCTTACGGAACGACGGCAACAACTGAAGATTTCAGAACGTCATCTGTAACGATAAAGCGGTCGCCCTCATTTTAGAGAGTGACCGCTTTTGATTAAAATCCATGATGGTCGAGCTTGTCTTGTTCGCGCTTCATTTCGAGTTCGAGACGCTGGATGGCGAGTTTTTCTTCTTCAATCTTCAGGCGACGTTCTTCGACACGTGCTTCTTTCGTTTTAATGATCGTATTGGCACCGACCGACGAAACGACAATCACCATGACCATAATATAAAAAAAGAAATCCATGTGTAATCCTCCTTTTTATGTGAATAAGTTCGTGACAAGACGTTGCGTCTCAAGAGCGACACGACCGTCTGTTAAAATCTCTGTATCATCGATAAGTGCAGAAACGAAATGATCAATCGCGCCTTGAAAACCTCGCTGGGTGAGCATTGACTCCCATGAACCAAACGTTTCGATTTCATGCCGTCCTCCCTTGAAGCGGTGCAGTGTGACCATCTCATCAACGGACAATCGTTCTCCATCGCGAATGATGGAGACATGCTCGTGATTCGCACCTGCAGAGCGATGCATGGACGTCGTATGCATCCCGTGCTCATCTTGCCAGACGTGGCGCGCGAAATGGAGCTCAAGCTTGTCGTTTACTTCGATTTGACCCGAGACGAGTCGTAATTCGTTGCCGGCAAGGAAACGTAACGTATCTACGACGTGTAAATAATCGTCAAGCAAGGTGAAGGTCACATCTTGAGGTCCGATTCCACTCTCCCGATGTTTCACTACATCAATCATGTGGGGCTGACATTCCTGTTGTAGGCGTATATACATCGGGGCAAAGCGTCGATTGAACCCGACCATCAACTTGCGCTCGAGACGTTCGGCTTGTTCGACGAGACGTTCCCCCTCTTCTAAGGTTGACGCGAGCGGTTTATCGACGTATACATCAACGCCGTGATTTAGTAAAAACGACACGACTTCATAATGGGTTTCAGTCGAACTATGTACGAATGCCGCATCGATGGACGAGGCGAGGTCACTCAACGTCTCGAACGGAGCCATCCGAAATGTTTGGCAAATTCTTTCCCGCTTGGATGTGTTTGGAGAAAAGGCTCCAACTAGGTCAATCAGTGGATGGTTCGCAAGGATCGGTAAATACGCTTTTTGAGCGATGTTTCCGAGTCCGACAATGCCGACTTTAGGTTTTCGCATCACGATCACTCCTTTGGTACATCATAACAAAAACCGGACAACTCATGTGTCCGGTTGATGAATTATAGGCTGGCGATTAAGACGATTTCACCTTGCGGGGTCTCGTTGCCACGGTTCGGTTCTTTCGTGACGGCGACGGTGTCCCAATCGACGTCGACTTCGCTTGAGTCGAGCGTATAGATGACGGTTCCATTGCCCTTGTCGTCTGTGACGAAAGCGCCTGTTGGAATCGGGGCATTATCTTTTAACAGCCATACCTGATATACCTCATTGTCGTCGAGTGAGGATAAGCCGTTCGTTTGGACAATCAATTGAGTTGTACCATCTTGCTCTGCAAGATAAGCAGTCCCTTCGGATTCACCCTCAAGTGGAATCGTTTCGGTCAATGCGATGCCAGGTGAATCGGGTTGATTGGTGAGCAGATATCCGTTTCCGATCAAAGAGAGAAGCAGTGCCGCTGCCAAAGCGACTATTCCCCAAACAGGCGCTTTTTTCCGTTCACGTCTCTGTTTAAAAGGTGTCACAGGTGGAACAGCAGCAGGTGACACGGTTGATGTTATAGGCTCATTGTCTTCTTCGAATACACGATCGAGGACGCGCGCTTTCATACCTCGCGGTGGTTCAATCGGAGTAGACAAGAACGCGACGCCACCGACAAGTGCTTCGAGTTGTTCGAGCTCTTCTTGACAGTCTTTACAAGATGCAAGGTGTTGTTCAAATTTTGCTCGTTCATCTTCCGATAGATGTTGGTTGAAATAGTCAATCAATTGGTCGCATGCGTTCATTGTTCTACCTCCTTTCCGATGAATTCATGGGATAACTGTTTCCTCAGTTGCTTCAGCGCCAGTCGAACCCTTCCTTTCACTGTACCAAGCGGGATGCCGCACGCATCAGCGATTTTTTGCTGACTTAGCCCTTGGAAGTACATGAGCCGAACGACTTGCTGCTGTTCGGCCGGTAATGTCGCCATGGCCGTCTCGATTTGGGCACGTTCTTCTTGCCACTCTGCTTCTTTCTCAACGGATGGTGACTCAGAAGGGATGGCCTCAGCATATGATTCATCGAGCTGTAAATCGGGTTTACGCTTACGAATCAAATCAATTGCCACGTGACGACTCATCGTGAAGAGCCAAGAACGAAACTTTCCTTTTGATTCATCGTAGACTCCGCCGCCACGCCAAAGTTTGATAAACACTTCCTGCATGGCTTCTTCGGCCAAATCACGGTCCTTTGTCAGCTGTAAGACAAAAGCGTATAAAATTCGTTCATATCGATCGTACAATATTTCGAGCGCTTCTTTGTCCTTTTGCCTGACACGCTCATATAATTCTAAGTCAGTCATAACATACTCCTTTGCGCAGAAGGGATGTCCCTTGTATTGATCTAACGTATAAAACGAAAAAATAGATGCCTATTTTATGTGACTATTTATTGAACATGTAGATGACTGGGTCGGAAGTTTTTTATAAATGAACAAACGTAATTTCTCTGAGATGATATAGGTGATGATACTCAACAAGATCGCTGTCATCAGCATCAATCCGATGGCAACTGGGGTAGAGGTTATGGTTGTCCAAAAAAAATAAGATCGAATACCAAAGAGAAAAGCAAAGACGATAATCAATCCTGTAATCATGCTACTCACTTGGCAATATAATTGTAAAATGCGTTGAATCATAAGATACCTCCTCTGTTTCATTGTACTATACAGGAAAGAGGAAACGATAAGGAGACGATAGAATGAAACGATTTACGAATGAAGGACATATTCTCGTTTGCTTTGATTTTGACGAGACCTATTTCCCGCACGCGTGTTCATCTGCTCAATTGACATCTGTTCGTCAGCTCGAAGACTTTTTGGAACGGCATTCGACCCAACTGTCGACGATGTGGGTAACGGGAAGTTCTCTCGAATCGATACAGGAAAAAACGAAGCAGGCGAACCTTCGTTTTTGGCCACATCGCATCGCCTCGAGTCTCGGGACGGAATTGTATCGAATTGATGCGGACGGAACGTTTTCAATAGAACAGGCATATCAAAACTCATTCCCGAATGATTTTGCTTCTCGCGTCGAGCGCATCGTGTCAAAAATTGTACAGATGCGAATTGAATTAGAAGAGCAACCGGGTAATGGGACGAGTCCTTGGATTCGTAGTTATTACGTCCGTGACCAAATCGGGTCCTGGAGAGAGTCGCTTCGTATGCTAGCCGATGAAGAGGGAATTGCCGTCAATATCAGTCAATGCAATCCGAATGCAGGTGACCCGGCGGATGCGTTTGATATTGATTTTTATCCGATATATGCCGGGAAAGAATCGAGTATTGAATATGTATGCACAACTTCTTCCTTCGTACGAGAAGATGCTTATGCTTTCGGTGACAGTGGAAATGACCTTGGCATGTTAGCACATGTAGGGAATGGATATTTGTTGAAAAATGCAACAGCACAAGCAAAACAAGCTTATTCTAAAGTGACAAAAAAAACTTATGCTGATGGCATTTTAGAAGTGTTAGAATCCAATGTTTCATCTTTCATTTGATGAAATGATTTGTTCTAAGGAACGAGTGAGAGTTGAACGAATCGCTTCCGCACGTGTATTGAAATCGAGGCGTTGTTGCCAGATGCGGCAAAATAACTCAGTCAAAGTTTCTTTCGCCGTTGCCGGATGGTTGCTAAGATGAAGCGCGTAGCGATAGAGTAGGTTTTCATAGCGTGAATACAAATGTTCTAAGGCTTGTCGATTTTTTAGACGAATTTGATCGACTAGGCGTTCATCAAGTGTAGGAAGCATATGCAATTCCTTTCATATAGAATGAGTGTCTCAACTGTAAACGATAAAAGGACTTTACTTTGATAAAGTACCCTTTCTCTTCTTTCACTAATTTGAGGTCATTCAAACAAAAGAACAGGGAAAATGGCAGTTGAATATGCAATGACTTAAAACGTGTGATAACAATGCGGACAAGTCTGCGCATCACCTGGAGCACGTTTAAATGACGTTTTACATTTTGGGCAAGTGACCCTCTCGCTCTGTTGATTGAATAAACTGCCACGATTGAATAGGATGTTGCGAAGATTCGGTAGTGCGAGTGCGGCAAAAATCATTGCACCGAATAAAAAGACCGCTAAAATCAGTAATAATACATAGCTCATTGTCTTTGTTCCTCTCTTGTTCCATTTCTTTTATCATAATAGAAACTTGCTCGAACGAACAGCTTGTGAATATAAAAAGGAAGAGCCTAGCACTTGAATGAAGTGTCTAGGTTTTTTTCGTGAAGTGATTGTTTTTCATTGAAAAAGGGAAGTAATATATTTGTCATCTCAATTGCCGTTTAAATCTAGTACCATGACGATAAGGTTAATCAACCTAGCGACACCCATGAGAAAGGACGTACACAGCATGAGAACGAAACGTTTATCCGCCATTTTAATAAATGAGATGGATGACATTTTTGATCCATGGGTGACCGGAGTCGAAACGGATTCCAGAAAGGTCAGTTCAGGGAACGTCTTTATTTGCATTCGCGGCTACACGGTTGACGGACACAAGTTTGCAGAAGACGCCGTGGTCAATGGTGCGAGTGCGGTCATCTCAGAATATCCACTCGATCTCGACGTACCGAATGTGGTTGTTGCTGATACGAAGCAGACGGCAGGAGCGGTTGCGAGTGCTTTTTATGACCACCCCTCTCATCGAATGCGCATATATGGTGTGACGGGAACGAATGGAAAAACAACAACAGCGACGTTGACATATGATTTATTGCGTCTCTCAGGACAACGTGCCGGAATCGTTAGTACGATAGGTGCGCACTTTCATCATCAGACGATTGAAACGGCCAATACGACCCCAGAAGCTGTCGTCTTGCATCGCATTTTAGCGGATATGGTTGATGCGGACGTCACGGATTGTGTACTCGAAGTATCATCGCATGCATTGATGGAAGGTCGCGTGGCTGGGATTCATTTTCATGCGGCCGCGTTTACGAATTTGACGCATGATCATTTAGATTATCATCGGTCGATGGATGAGTATGCCCGAGCGAAAGCGCGATTGTTTGAACAGGTAGAAGTGACGAACGGTGAGGCAATCGTGTTAAACGCAGAAGACTCGGCTAGTCATGTCATGGCTGAGTTTGCGCCGACACGTCAAGCCATTATGTATAGTACAAAAGAGGAGATAGATGCCGACATTCAAGTCATTTGGCGTGAAGAGACGGTACTCGTCAGTATGAAGGATTTCAAACTCGAAGTGCCCGTTCGATTCATGGGGGCGTTCAATGCAGCGAACTTAGCAGCGGCCATTGGACTCGTTTCGACTTCTGATATGGCGCTGCGGACCATTGTTTCAAATGTTCCAGGACTTACCTTGCCAAAAGGGCGTTTGGAACGTTTAGCTACAGAGGATGCTGAGATTTATATTGACTATGCCCATACACCAGACGGTCTAGAGAAATGTTTGTCTACATTGCAACAAGACAACCGTGATCTCGTCGTCGTCTTAAGTGCAGCAGGAGATCGGGACCCGACGAAGCGCCAAGATATGGGACGCATCGCAAGTCAGTATTCAAACGAAGTGATTGTCACCGTGCATGATGTTCGTATGGAAAATCCAAAACACATCATTCGCGATTTAGTCAAAGGGATTCAGCCGAATGCGAACTATGTGACGTTTGAAGCGAGGAAAGATGCACTTCGTCACGCAGTGATGCAAGCGTTAGAAGGGAAGCGCGTCGTTGTCGTCGGTAAAGGGCATGATCACATCGAACGAATCGGCCGCCAGTCGATTCCTTTCAACGAATCAGATATTTTATTAGAAGAATTGAAAAAGCGAAAAGGGCAGGAACCTGCCGTTTAACAAAACGATGACAAACGTCATCGTTTTTTAATGTGTGAAGAACGGTAAGGAAGGCAATCACTAGTAATGTAGTAGAATTGAAGGAGGAGAATAGACATGTCAGTTTTGTACAAAGAATTTACAAACGATGAAGAAGTCGTTACCGCCATTCAATCGATGAAATCAAATGGGGTGGATGAATCCAACATCTACGTCATTACACATGACGATGACCGAAGCAAACGCGTTGCGGACAATGCTGATGCGAACACCGTCTCGGCAAGTGACGTCGGTTTGGGGACAGCCGCCAAAAACGTGTTCCGTAAAAAAGGGGACGAACTTCGTGCACAGTTTCAAGAACTTGGCTTTTCGAAAGAAGAGTCAGAACGACTAGAAGAGAAATTAGACAAAGGGAAAGTGCTCGTCGTCGTGAAAGATGCACCGGCCGGATTTACCATCTGATTCCACTACCATTGAGAATAGAGAGAAAAGAGGCTGAATCGACACGATCGATTCAGCCTCTTTTTTGTTCGATTAACGAAGGCGGACGACGGTGCGACCGCTCAACTCTCCTCGCATCATCGCTTCGGCGTGACGTGGGACATCGTGTAGCGGAATCTCATGAATCATGTCGTTCAACATTTTCGTGTCGATGAGTTCTTCAAGACGTTCCCATGCGTTCATACGGCGTGCCATTGGTTGCATGACTGAATCGATTCCAATTAGTTTCACCCCTCGTAAGATGAACGGGTAAACGCTCGTCGGCAAATCGGTTCCTCCCACGAGACCACATGCGGCAACAGCACCTTCATACCTGGTTTGACTCAAGATATTAGCGAGTGTATTTCCGCCAACTGAATCGATGGCGGCATCAAAACGCTGTTTGGCGAGTGGACGAACAGATCCTTCTAATTCGCTACGATTGATGATGGTCTCGACACCAAGTGAACGCAAGTAAGGTGAATCTGTTTTACCAGTCGAGGCGACGACGTGATAGCCAAGACGGCGAAGTAACGTAATGGCGAAACTCCCGACACCACCTGTCGCCCCCGTGACGAGTACCTCTTCCCCAGGACGGACACCGGCGTGCTCGAGTGCATCAATCGATAACATCGCCGTCAGCCCTGGTGTCCCGATAACGATGGCATCGCGCATAGTCATCCCCTTCGGTAATTTGACGAGCCAGTTTCCCGGGACTTGGGCATATTGACTGAAACCACCGAAGTGACGTTCTCCAATTCCAAAACCAGTGGCGATGACTTCATCTCCGACTTTAATGTCGAGATGGTCCGATTCGACTACTTTCCCGACGAATTCACATCCAGGGATGAATGGGTAATGGTTCACGATTTTACCTGAATCCGTTAATCCGAGTGCGTCTTTATAGTTCAACGCAGAATAGTGGACTTCGACTAAGACGTTCCCATCTTCTTCTTTTGGGAGCACGTCGGATTTGACATCTTTTACTTCGGCATGAAGGTGGTTATCCTGTTGGTCGAGCACGAGTGCTTGGAATGATTCATTCATCTGTGTAACCTCTTTTCCTTTGGATATCTTCACTCTACCTATCTTTCCCGTGCGAAATAAAATATATGCACGATTCTTTAGGGGGAATCGGGTAGAGAGTGGTACAATAAAGAAGATTCAAATTGCGTAAGGAGGAATGTAGTATGCGGCACGATGACTATGAGTTTGATGATGTAGAAGTAGAAGAAGGCGAATTGTTTAACGTATACGATATTCTCCCACCAGACGGGACGATCCTAGAGATGGCGACCGCTGAAGAAATGGTTCGGGCAGCCGAGTTAGAAGCGAAACATCATGCGCTTCAACGGCTCCAGGATTCAAACTTCCAGTTATCGGGTGTTTCGTTCAAAGAACTCCTGACAGAATTTGAACAGTATGAGCAAGAATCGATGGAATTCTGGACAGGGGTCTATAACCGGTTACGCATTCCTTGGGCGTGGACGATTCGCATCGACGTGGCCAATGGCCCAATTCACGTTGTGAACGATCGCGATATCTTTATCGACGAAGACGACTTCGAAGAATACGATGTCGATGATTTATTAGATGAATACGAAGAAGATTGAATCAAAAACGTCTTTCCCTCATTCAGATGGGAAAGACGTTTTTTTGTCGTGAAGCAAGTCATGACGAATACGACTTAATTCGGTTGCTCCGAATAATAACCCGACGCTGCATAAAATAGAAACCCCGCTTACCATCGCTCCAACGATTGCGGTATCCCCAATCATTGTGAACGACATCGCTAAGCTGAACAGACCAAATAGCAGTAATCCTCCGGCAATTGTTTTCATACGCTCCACCCTTTCACGTGTCTATGCATGTAGTGTAGACGGTTTAACTAGAGAGGGGTGGCTCTATTTTTAACCTGGTAAATTATTTAATTAAGTCATAAATCGAATAGGTTTTGCCGTTCTCAAGAGAGCGGTCAATCAATTGTTCTGCGAAAACGCGAGCAACCGTCTCCGGAGATCGGAGTCGCCCTTCCGTCTCGTATGAACGGAATTGTTCAAGGTCGGCGAATGCGTCTTCTGAAGAAGAACGAATTTCGGTCTGCATCGATGTATCCATCACACCTGGATTGAATAGAGCTGCGCAATGCGGTGTTCCTTCCAGTTCTAGTGCTAACGTATTCGTAAAATGGTCGAGGGCTGCTTTCGTGCCACAGTAAGCGCTCCAGCCTGAAATCGGACGTTTAGCGGCGCCAGACGTCACATGAATTAACTCAGTCGGCTTATCGAAAGCGAGGACCGCATTCGCCAATAGCATCGGCGCAAGCAAATTGGCATGGACATGAGCGGTCACTTTATCACCATCTAATTGTCCGACGCGATGAATCGGTTCGATCCATGCTGCATTTTGAACAAGAAGGATTGAATCAGCCGTTTCTAGCAGCGGAGTGATTTCTTCGATGGCTGAATTGATTCCAGAGACGTTTGAAAGGTCGACTGACAGCTGTTGATACGTAACCTCTTCTGCCTGTGAACGCGAGAGACCGACAACTTCATAACCTCGAGATTGGAGTTCTTGGGAGATGGCACGGCCGAGACCACGCGATGCACCCGTGACGAGAGCAAGTTTCATATACATTCCTCCTATTCGTGAATGGTTTTCCGAAAACCATAAAACGGTCGGAACCGTAACTTTTCGTAATATGTGTGAGAGAGTTGATTCGCCAACAGTTCGATGCGCGTTGTTGGGTGTAGTGCATGGATATGTTGGAGCAACTGTTCGCCGAGCCCACGTGCGGGAGCGACCAATAATTCGCAGACGAACAAGGTGACTGTCGTATCGGTCAATCCACGCAAATAAGCGACAATCTCCCCGTTCTCAGATTCCATGACATAGGTGACGTTTGATTGTTTCCATGCCTCACGGGTCAGTTCATTCCGCTCGACGAGTTGGGTCCAACCTTCATCACGATTGAGTTGCTGGATGTGTTCAAAATCTGACGAGACATATGCACGAATGTTCATTCAATCCGCTCTCCAATCTGTGCTTCAATTTGTTTCATCACGTCAAACGAACCATCTGATTGATTTGAACAAACAACCGAGATGGTAGCGGTTTTCGGGTAGTATCCAGAATGGAAACTGACGCCGGGATCATACCCCATCACATGATACTTATAAATCTCTTCCGTCGCATGACGTTGAATCCAAACACCGTATCCATAACACTCGCCACGGTCATTGACGGTCACATGCGGAGTGAGGAGGACGGACGTTGAAGACGAGTCAAGAAGACGATGTGAGAAAAGAGCTTCCCAAAACCGGCCCATATCTTGAACGGTGACATATGCGCCACCATCTGCGCTGCCCTTGATTGGAATCGCATATTGGTTTGTGCGCCACGTGCCGTTCGAGTGGTCGATATAACCGAGCGCCGTCTGGGCAGGTAAGGCATCAAGCGAGAAGTATCCGGAATCAATCATACCGGCAGGCTGAAAAATCGATTGTTCGATATAGTCGGTGAAAGATTGCCCGGTCACGTCTTCCACAATCAACCCTAACAGGATATACCCCGCATTGTTGTAGGAGAATCGAGACCCCGGTTCATCTTTCATGAATTTTTGTTGAAATAGTGGTAAAAAATCACGTAACTGTTGAAGACGATACATCGGAACATCGCGCCATAATGCTTCGAAATCAGAGATGGACTCATCAAAATAGTCAGGGATACCCGACGTATGAGTCAACAGTTGATGAATGGTGACTTGTGGCAATATGTTTGGTAAGTCGAATGTTTGAAACGAATCAAGTGAAGTGGAAAAAGACAGTTGACCTTGTTCGACCAACTGACAAATGGCGATTGCCGTAAACAACTTACAGCCAGAAGCAATCCCGAATCGTGTCGTCACTTCATTTTGAATCTGTTCTGAGCGGTTGGCGTAGCCGAAAGAGTGATGAATGGATTCTGTCGGACTCGTGACAGAATAGACACCAGAAAATGTTTCGTTCAACGATAGATGCGTGAAATTTTGCAAAGGAACCTCCAAGTGTTGAGTCGTTTTGTATAGTTCGACTATAGCACGAGTATCAAATCCTCTTATGAATTTACTCAATATTCAAAAAAACATTTACCAAATAACAGGAATTGATACAGGTGTCTGACTTCGAACGTGGTACGATATTGGCGAATAGAGAGGAAGTGAATTCAATGACGCTATTCTTTTGGGGGATACTCGTTGGATTTTTGATCGCATTGTGGCTATATAAACGTCAACAGCCATACTCACAGACTCTTTCGTTTATGCATTTCGGGAATCAAACGAAAGATGTCATTTATATTTTTGAAACGAAACCCGCATGGCGCTTTCGCTACATCAGCCCTTCACTAGATTTGTATCTTGGGGAAGGGACCGTCATGCAGAGTTACTCCGACGCACGGGAATGTTTTCGCAGAATCCATCCGGACGATCGGCGACTGTTGCTCGATAAAGTGGCGGGACGCGTCAACTATGAAGAAGCGATTCTTCAACGATGGCGCACGAATGACGGTTCTTACGTGTGGTTCGAGGAATACACGACCCCAATCTATGAAAATGGAGAAATCGTAGCGGTTCAAGGTGTGATTCGAAACATCGAAGCAGCCATGACGGAGCGTGAACGTCTGCTGTATGAAAGTCGCCACGATAGTTTGACCGGCGTCTTCAATCGTCGGGCGTTTGAAGAGACGATTGATCAAGATGGAAAAGCGTGTGACGTCGGAATCATCGTGCTAGATGTGAACGATTTAAAAATCGTGAACGACGAAGAAGGGCATTCTGCTGGTGACCGTTTGTTAAAACGGGTCGGTATGATTCTTCAGGAAATTGAATCATCCGTTTACCGTTTAGGAGGAGATGAGTTCGTCTTGTTTCTTGAGATGATGCCTGAAGACGCATGTGAACGAATGGTTTGCCAAATTGAAGCGGCTTGTCAAAAAGAATCGATTTCCGTTGCAATCGGATTGGCTTGGGCATCTCATCCGGCATCAATCGAAGGACTTTGGCAACGTGCGGATGATGCGATGTATGAACAGAAGCGACAACAAAAAACAGACCTTCTTGACGTTTAGTTCAAGAAGGTCTGTTTTTTAGCTGCTGGCTTCTTCTATCTCAGCCGGTTCTTCACTTAGCTTGTTCAAATAGCGTTCATAACGAGAATTTCCGTATCGGTAAGAAGCCCAAACGAGAATCGTAGTCAGGATAACGAGTCCAATCGTCAACGGGGCGAACCATCCTGACACAATCCCGTCTGCATATGCGAGACCAACCGGTGAGAAAACGAGATAGACGAATACCATTGAAGCGACAAGCAAAATAGATGTCGACAATGTGTGACGCCACGGTTTGACGCGACCGAGTTCGATTCGAATTGGATTCGCTTGAAGCATTGGTCGTACACGCGCAAATACGAGCATGATTCCCGTCTCGATGACGAAGAGGATTCCGTAAATGTGGATGAAGTTGATGCCGATTTCAACACCGAACCATTGCTTCGTTCCCCACACGAGGAAATAGTAAGCGATGACGTGGAAAAAGACGACGGTCTTCGCAGCGATTGGAGGAACACGTTTAACGAGCATCCCGATTAAAACGATGACGAGAATCGGGATATTGAAGAAGCCGGTGAAGCGACGGATCAAGTCCCACAAGCCGTCTGGCGCATACATGAGGTTCGGGGCGACAAAGAAAGAAACAAGTGCTACGAACGTCCCGAACCATTTACTGACGCGAATCAAATCTTGGTCAGAGGCATCCGGTTTAAATTTTGGTTTATAAATATCGAGGACAAAGAGCGTCGCAATACTATTCAAGAGCGAGTTAAACGAGCTGAATACGGCTCCAAGCAAGACGGCAAGGAAAAAGCCCATGAGCCACATTGGCAACAGCTCGGCAATCAAGCTCGGATAAGCAAGATCGACCTTTTCGATGTTTGTTCCGTACAGATGAAATGCAATGACGCCAGGTAGCAGCATGAAGATTGGAACAAGTAACTTCAGATACCCGGTAAAAAGTACTCCTTTTTGACCTTCAGCCAAGTTTTTTGCGCCAAGCGCTCGTTGAATGACATATTGATTGAGTGCCCAGTAGAACAAGTTCGCAAAAATCATTCCTGTGAATATGGAGAGAAAAGGTACCGAATCATTGGCTGAACCAATCGCGTTCAACTTTTCAGGATTCGTCGTGACAATCGTCTTCATTCCGTCTAATAAATTTCCGTCACCTAACGCGAGAAAACCGAGCGTCGGGACGAGGAAACCAATGATGATGAGACCGATCCCGTTCAACGTATCGGATACAGCGACCGCTCGAAGTCCTCCAAAAATAGCATAGATGCCTCCGATGATGCCGATGAACCAAATGACTAACCAAAGGGACTGTTCAAAGCTGACACCGAGCAGAGTAGGTACATCGAACAGTTGGAGAACTGCCAATCCACCGGAATATAGCATAGATGGAATTGTCACGCACATATAGCCTAATAAAAACAAGAGCACGGTTAATCGACGAACATCCTCGTCGTAGCGTTGACTTAAAAATTCAGGTATTGTCGAAATTCCGATGCCGAGAAATCGTGGTAACAAAAAGAGCGCCATGATGATGGCGGCGATTCCAGCTGTGACTTCCCATGCCATCGCAGACATGTTGCCGGCAAAGGATTGACCATTCAAGCCAATCAATTGTTCTGCTGACAGGTTGGTCAAGAGGAGCGATCCCGCGATGAAGACGCCTGTCAGTCCACGACCGGCCAAAAAGTAATCATCGACACTTTCGACTTTTCCTTTCGTCATTCGATATGAGACGTAGGCGACGAGCCCCATGAACAAGGCGCCGGTCACGAGTATGTAGAGTACTTGTTGAAACGTCATAGAATCCCCTCAATCTTTACTTTTGTTTATATGTATTTGTAAGGGATACCCGAACGAGTTGGAAATTAGTCATCTAGTTTTGACGAAATCAAAAAAACGCTCGAGGAATCGAGCGTTATAAAAACTGAAGCATAGATGTCGCGACCGTGAAATAGATGATGAGCCCTAGATTGTCCATCAACGTCGTAATGAATGGTCCAGATGCGACAGCGGGATCTAATTTCAATCGGTTAATCAGAAGTGGAACGATTGTACCAATCATCGTAGCGACACTGAGCGCGGCGAAAATCGAAATCCCAACAATAAAGCCGATGAGCATGTTGCCATAAAGGACTGTGATGACCCCGAAGATGACAATCATACAAGCGATTCCTAACAGGATGCCGGTCCCGAACTCGCGTCGAATCATCTTCATGACGTTCTTACGATTAATCGTACCGAGCGCAATCGACCGAACAGCGACGACAAGCGACTGGGTAGCCGCGTTCCCGGCGGATCCCATGACAAGTGGCATGAAGACGGCAAGTAACACGATCGTCTCGAGCGTATCTTCAAAGCTGCCGATTGTCGAGGCGGTAATCATGCCAAGAAACATGAGACTGACAATCCACGGGGCGCGTTTTTTTGCTGCCTCAAACGGACTCATGTTGATATCAGAAGACCCTTTCGCCGCGGATAGTTCTTCAAAGTCTTCCGTCGTTTCACGCTCGATGACGTCTAATACATCATCTACCGTGATGATGCCGAGTAGTTTCTGGTGGTCGTCGATGACCGGGAGTGCCAACAAATCATACTTCTGTACGATACGGGCCAAGTGTTCCTGGTCTGTCATGACGTTTGCCGAGATGACACGAAAACCCATGATATCCTCAATTTTTGCATCGAGCGGCGCAACGATCAAATCTCGTAATGAGACGACGCCAACAAGTTGATGCGTGTGGTCGACGACGTATAGATAATAAATCGTCTCGGCGTCAGGTCCGAGTTCACGTAACTCTGCAAGTGTCTGTCCGACCGTCTTGTCGGCTTGGAGAACGACAAACTCAGTCGTCATAATAGAACCAGCCGTCTCTTCCGGATATTGCATCAAATCTCTTACTTCTTGCTCCTCAATATCATCCATCTGTTCAAAGAGCGTATCCATGAATGAATCGGGTAGTTCATGCATCAAATCGGCTGCGTTATCTGAATACATCTTATTTAAGATACGAACAGCATACGGTTGGGGTGTTTCTTGGATGAACATGCACTGCTCATCTAACGTCAACTTTTCGAATAAGTCGGTGAAAACTTCGGGGGAAATGGCCCGATACACGAATGTACGTTCATTCTGGTCGAGTTCGATAAAAAGGTCGGCTTGTTCACCAGGGTGAAGGGAGAGGAATAAATCCCGAAAGTCGATTGGGTCCCCCTTCTGAATCAATACACGAAGCTCTGCTTGATGTTGCTTTTGTTCCGTTTCTTCTACCTTCATGTCGTCACATCCTGATCTTTAACATTTTTTAGACTATTTTTCTTTGAATAATTTTTTCAACATTTTTAGAGCGATTATATACATCGTCCATACATCATATTTCCCATTGCCATAACAATGATTTTTTATGCATTGTTTGTTCATTCACAAATATGAAGATTTATTCATACATATGTGGAATCAATAACAGGTGAAGTGCCGGATTAGACATTCACAAATTTGGTAAAGTGATAAGGTAAGGGTAGTTAAACACCCGAATCACAAGGAGGAAGCGAGATGATCTCAATGACAAATCAACCGATTTCACAAGATACGACGCTGAAACATCCGATTCATGTGTATTCAGAAATTGGAGAATTAAAAACGGTATTACTGAAAAGGCCAGGTCGAGAATTAGAAAATCTCACACCAGAATATTTAGAGCGACTCTTGTTCGATGATATTCCCCATTTGCCGGTCATTCAAAAAGAGCACGACTATTTTGCGAGTGCGCTCCAAAACCGTGGTGTGGAAGTTCTCTATCTTGAAAAACTAATGGCTGAGACGCTATCGCTCCCTGGTGTGCGCGAAAAGTTTGTCGCGGACATCTTATCCGAGTCTAAATCAAATATCAACGGCTCTTACGAAACATTAAAAGAATATTTACTGGATTTTGATAACGAAATGCTGATTGAAACGGTGATGGCCGGTATCCGGAAATCAGAAATCAAGCCGGAAAAACGCCGCCACTTGCACGAAATGATTGAAGATACGTATCCCTTCTTTTTGGATCCAATGCCAAACCTCTATTTCACACGAGATCCTGCCGCAGCGATCGGACATGGACTTTCTATTAACCGAATGAAAGAGCCGGCACGTCGCCGTGAATCACTCTTCACGCAGTATATTATGCGCTATCACCCACGCTTTGCGAAACATGATGTTCCGATTTGGTCGGACCGCGACTATCGATTTGCGATGGAAGGCGGAGACGAACTCGTCTTGTCGAAAGAAGTTGTCGCTATCGGAATCTCTGAACGTACGACCGCACAAGGAATTGAACGTGTCGCCCTCAACTTACTCAAGCATGGAGACAGCTTCAAAAAAGTAATCGCCATCGAAATTCCAAAATCACGTGCGTTTATGCACTTAGATACCGTCTTTACAATGGTCGATCATGATAAGTTCACCATCCATCCGTTCATCCAAGGTCCGGAAGGCAAAATGAATATTTTTGAACTTTCCTTAAATGCAGAAGGTGAACTTCAAATCGCACAACACACTGATTTGTTAAAAGTATTAAAAGACGTCCTCGGATTACAGGAAGTAACCTTGATTCCTTGTGGGGGAGGCGACCCGATTGCGGCAGCACGTGAACAGTGGAACGATGGGTCAAACACGCTCGCGATTGCTCCAGGTGTCGTGGTCACATACGACCGAAACTACGTTTCAAATGAACTGCTCCGTAAAGAAGGCGTTGAAGTAATCGAAATCATGTCGAGTGAACTATCACGTGGACGTGGAGGTCCACGTTGCATGAGTTGTCCAATTATTCGACAAGACATCTAAATTTGATAAGGAGGAAGCAGTATGTCTACAACGTTCAATTTTGATTTGAAAGGTCGTCACTTTTTATCGCTAAACGAATTTTCTGGTGAAGAAATCAATTATTTGATCGATTTGTCTGCTGCATTCAAGCGTCAAAAAAAACAAGGTATCCCACATCGGATATGTGAAGGTAAAAATATCGCCCTTCTCTTTGAAAAACCATCGACTCGGACACGGTGTGCCTTCACAGTCGCCGCAATTGACTTAGGGATGCATCCGGAATATTTAGGAAAGAACGACATCCAGTTCGGGAAGAAAGAATCAGTACGTGATACGGCCATTGTTCTCGGTCGTATGTTTGACGGGATTCAGTTTCGTGGGTTTGCCCATGAGACGGTCAAGGGTCTTGCTAAAGATGCGGGTGTACCTGTTTGGAACGGTTTGACCGATCTTTATCATCCGACACAAATCTTAGCTGACTTTTTGACAGTGAAAGAGCAAAAAGGAGAATTGGCCGGAATCAAGTTTGTGTATGTCGGTGACGGACGAAATAACATGGGCAACACTCTCTTGATCGGCGGCGCAAAAGTAGGGATGGATATGCGTATTTGCGCACCGAAATCACTTTGGCCGTCTGACGAAATTGTCGATTATGCCAAATCAGTCGCAGCTGAAACAGGTGCTGTGATTACTTTAACGGAGAGTATCGAGGAAGCGATGGATCACGCGGACGTCGTCTATACGGATGTATGGGTATCGATGGGCGAGGAAGCGGCCTTCGCTGAACGAATTGAGCTGTTACGACCGTATCAAGTGAACATGGACATGCTTCAAACGAGTGGCAATCCAGATATCATGTTCTTGCATTGTCTTCCGGCATTCCACGACTTAGAAACAGAAGTTGGTCGGGCGATTCATGAACAGTATGGATTGACGGAGATGGAAGTGACAGATGAGGTGTTCCGGAGTCGTCACTCGTTCGTATTTGATGAAGCTGAAAACCGAATGCATACGATCAAGGCGGTGATGGCAGCAACGCTCACAGAGACACGCGAATGGCTTGAACGTTGACGGACGGTGAGGGGAAATCCCCCTCCCGTTTCATAATAAGCGAAAGGGATGAGTAGAATGTCTACGAAAGTGGAGCATGACTCAGGTGGTTCGGCTGGAGTACATCCTGACAAGCAAGATAAGCGGTTAGGTCTTGGAGCGTTGACGGCACTTGTCGTCGGATCGATGATTGGCGGTGGTGCCTTTAACCTGGCAGCAGATTTGGCTCGAGGTGCGAACGCGGGTGCCATTTTGATCGGGTGGGTTATCACCGGAATCGGGATTATTGCGCTTGGTCTCAGTTTTCAAAATTTGACGAATCGTCGTCCTGACTTGGATGGCGGTGTTTACAGCTATGCACGAGCCGGATTCGGATCATTCGTCGGATTTAACTCGGCATGGGGATATTGGTTATCTGCTTGGCTCGGCAACGTGGCGTATGCCACACTGCTGTTCAGTTCGGTCGGTTATTTCTTCCCGATTTTTGAAGGCGGGCAAAACATTGCCTCGATTGTCGGAGCTTCAATTATGTTGTGGCTTGTGCATACGCTCATCTTGCGAGGGGTGCATGAGGCGTCGATGATTAATATTGTTACGACGATCGCCAAGCTCGTTCCGATTTTTGCATTCATTACGATTAGCTTGTTCTTCTTCAATCTCGAAAACTTCACCTTCGATTTTTGGGGACAAGGCGGCTTCTCATGGGGAAGCGTCCGCGACCAGGTCGTCTCAACGATGCTTGTGACTTTATGGGTATTCATCGGTGTCGAGGGGGCTGTCGTCCTTTCCGGTCGTGCTCGAAAACGTTCCGATGTCGGGAAAGCAACCGTGATTGGGTTACTCGGAACGCTCGTCATCTATTTACTTGTTTCCGTCATGTCACTTGGGCTCATGACGCCCGAAAACGTGGCGAATGCCTCGCAACCGGCGATGGCTTATCTGCTAGAGTCTGCAGTCGGGCCGTGGGGAGCCATGCTCATCAACGGAGGGCTAGTTATCTCTGTACTAGGAGCGTGGCTTGGGTGGACCCTTTTAGCGGCTGAAATCCCATTCGTCGCTGCGAAAGACGGTGTCTTCCCGAAATGGTTCACGAAAGAGAACAAAAATCAGGCTCCAGTCAACGCACTTTGGTTGACGAATGGATTGATCCAACTTTTCCTCTTCACGTTCTTAATTTCAGATGCAGCGTATAACTTTGCCTTCTCACTCGCTTCAAGTGCTATTTTGATCCCGTACGTGTTCTCAGCATTTTACCAAGTAAAAGTATCGAAAAATAGAATTGGCTACAGTGCAGGTGAGCGGAGAATGCGCGATTTGACGATTGGTTTGGTCGCGTCCATTTACGGACTGTGGCTCATCTATGCCGCAGGAATTGACTATTTGCTTCTCACAACACTTTTATATGCACCGGGCACTCTTCTCTACATGAAAGCGCAGCGTGAAAATGGAATTAAATCACTCACGAAAATAGAGTGGATGGTCGCTGGGGTTTTGACCGCACTTGCCATCTTCGCAGTCATTCGCATACTATCGGGTAATATCTCAGTCATCTGATCGGGGGGTATAGATATGAAAAAGAAACGTGTGGTCATCGCCTTGGGTGGTAATGCGATTCAACAAGGGAAAGATGCTACAGCTGAAGCACAGATGCGAGCGGTGGAGGCAACAGCGGAATCTCTTGCCTCACTCATCGCAGAAGGAGTCGACGTCATCATCACGCATGGGAACGGTCCGCAAGTCGGGAATCTGATGTTGCAACAAGCTGCCTCAGATAGTCCAGCAACGCCAGCGATGCCCCTTGACGTTTGTGGAGCGATGACGCAAGGGATGATTGGATATTGGTTTGAAAATGCATTGACGAAAGCGCTACGTGCACGTGGCCTTGAACGCGAAGTGGCCTCTCTCGTCACGCGTAGTGTTGTCGACCCAAACGATAGTGCGTTCCACCATCCGACTAAACCAATCGGTCCGTTCTATACAGAGGAAGAGGCACTTCACCTTGAACGAACGACAGGATACGTGTTTAAAGAGGATGCAGGACGAGGGTATCGCCGGGTCGTTCCGAGTCCGGTACCGATGAAAATCGCTGAACACACGGTCATTCGAACACTCGTCGAATCAGGTCACATCGTCGTCGCTTCCGGTGGCGGTGGCATTCCCGTCATGGAGACGCCTGAAGGATATGTCGGCATCGAGGCGGTTATTGATAAAGATTTCGCCGCTGCGAAACTAGCCGATCTCGTCAATGCAGACGTGCTTCTCATCCTGACTGCGGTCGAACATGTATATGTCAACTTTGGGAAGCCGAGTGAGATGGCGCTCCAAGAGGCGTCGAAGGAACAAATAGAAACATACATCGCGGAAGGACAGTTCGCTCCGGGTAGCATGTTGCCAAAAGTAAGAGCGGCCCTGCAGTTCGCGGAGTCGGGTACGAACCGGGTCGCCATTATCACCTCGCTCGATCAAGCATTAGCGGCCATATATGGGGATGCCGGTACGCGTGTCCGCTTGGCCCCTTCTCTTCAACAATAAGAATGTGTCGCAAACGTGAAACGTTTGCGACTTTTTGTTTTCTGTCCAGATTCAAGGGGAAGGAAAGTTGTATGCCAAAAATGAGATTGCTATCATATTTAGTGTAAACGTTTGCACTTATTTCAGGAAGGAAGTGACGGAGAGCGGAAACGCTCGTATGTATGCGCCTATTTGAAGAAAATCATGTGTATCAGTCATGGATGAAACCAAAAGCAAAAAGAGAGGCGATCGTGCAGGGAAGCTGCTATCGCTTTACCGTGTTGACGAGTCAGTTGATTCGAATGGAGTACGCGGAAGACGGTGTCTTTGAAGACCGCGCCACCCAAGTTGCGTGGAATCGGGAATTTGATGTGCCAAATTTCCGAGTGGTTGAAGATGAGACGGAACTTCAAATCATCACGGAACATATTCATTTATATTATACGAAAGGTCCGTTCGCGCCGAATACGCTCTATGTGGACGTGAAAGGGAATTTTAGTACGTATTATAGCCGCTACATGTTCAACGGTCCGGAACGGACACTCAAAGGAACGGCGCGGACGCTCGACCATGTGGACGGGGCGACAGAATTAGAGGAAGGGATTCTTTCGAAACAAGGGTATGCGATCATTGACGATTCATCCTCTTTTTTGATGACGGAAGATCGATTCGTCGAACCGAGACGAAAAGGAATTCATGACATCTATTACTTTGGATACGGACATAATTATAAACAAGCACTTCAAGACTTTTACACGTTGACGGGTCCGACGCCGATGCTTCCTCGTAAAGCTCTCGGGAACTGGTGGAGTCGCTACTGGCGGTATGACGAACAAGAGTATAAGGCGCTGATGCGTCGCTTTAAATCAGAAGACATACCGTTTTCAGTCAGTGTTATCGACATGGACTGGCATGTGACAGACATTCCTGAAGAGTACGGGAGTGGTTGGACGGGGTATTCCTGGAATAAAAACCTCTTCCCTGAACCGAAGCGTTTCCTCAAATGGTTAAAAGACGAAGGGATGATGGTGACGCTGAATCTGCATCCCGCGGACGGGGTACGTGCGTTTGAAGACAACTACGCGGCGATGGCTGAAGCGATGGGGATCGATCCGGCATCGGAAGACCGAATCCCGTTTGATTTTTCAGACAAGCGATTCATTCAAGCGTACTTCGAACAGATGCATCATCCGCATGAAGCGGACGGCGTTGACTTTTGGTGGATTGACTGGCAGCAGGGTTCGACGTCGAAGATGGAAGGGCTAGATCCTTTATGGATGCTAAATCATTACCATGCGGTCGATATTGCCCGTGACGGCAAGCGGCCGCTCATTTTCTCTCGTTATTCAGGCCCGGGAAGTCACCGTTATCCGGTCGGATTCTCGGGAGACACAATCATCTCGTGGGCCTCGCTCGCCTTCCAGCCGTATTTTACCGCAACGGCGACGAACATTGGATACGGTTGGTGGAGTCATGACATTGGTGGGCATCATCGTGGTAAAAAAGATGATGAGCTCGCCGCACGATGGGTCGCGTATGGGGTGTTCAGTCCAATCATGCGTCTACACTCAACGTTCAGCACGTTTAACGGCAAAGAACCTTGGCGTTTCGGTATAGAAGCCGAACAGTCGATGAAGCGATTCTTACGACTACGCCACCAACTCATCCCGTATTTGTATACGATGAACTATCGTAATCATGCGGATGCCTTACCGCTCGTGTTACCGATGTATATCGAGCATCCTGACGACGAAGCGGCTTATCAGGTGGCGAACCAATTTTATTTTGGAAGTGAACTCGTCGTCTCCCCGATCGTCACGCCGATGGACCGAAAACTCCACGTCGCCGCGGCGAATGTGTGGTTACCTAAGGGAGAGTGGTTCGATTTCTTCACAGGACACCGCTATGAAGGAGATAAAACGATTCGTGTGTTCCGTGGACTCAATCAACAACCGGTCTTCGCCAAAGCGGGTGCTATCGTTCCATTGATGCCACACGAGCCGCACGGAAACGATACGGGGAATCCGAGCGCATTAGAGGTGCTCGTCTTCCCAGGTGCTTCAAATACATTTACGATGTATGAGGACGACGGAGAAAGTAGGGATTATGAAACAGGGGCGTCGCTCGAAACGACGTTCACGCTCGATTGGGAAGCACGTACGCTACACATCGAGATGTCGGGCGACCTGACTCTCGTTCCGCCGAAACGGACGTTGACGATTCTTGTCCGCGGTGTTGTCGGTGATGGTGATTATGATGCAGAGACACAGACGTTACACATTCCATTCGGTGAATTAAAGAAAGAACAGACCGTGACACTTCCGGTCGATGTGACGCAGAACGCACATCGACTCGACCGTCTCTATCGGTTTTTAGACCGCGCGGAAATTGCCTACGACTTGAAAGATCGCCTGTATCAGATGGCCACAACGAAGACCCGTCTCGAAGCATGGTTGTTTGATCTTCATGCGTTAGAACTCGATCGAGATTTGCAGGACGCGCTACTTGAACTTATGTTGGACTAAAAGGGGGGCAACCCCTTTTTGTCATGTCAGAAAAATGTTGGATTTTGAAAGCGTTTTCAATTGTATATCATCTATAATGAAAGCAAGAGATCTGATTGGAAATGAGGAGATACACATGCGACATAGATGGACTATCGATGATTTACGACAGTTAACGCTTTTTGCGACATGTTCAAGTCGGACGCTTGAACAGCTCATCCCGCACGTCTATTGTAGGACTTATCGGAAAGGGCAACTGTTATTCATGGAAGGTGACCCACGGGAGCGTGTGTATTTTTTGATGAGTGGTTACATTAGGCTCGAACGAATGAATGAGAATGCGACACATCATTACGCCGACTATGTAAAACCGAAACAGTTCTTTCCTTACAACGGTTTGTTCACGGGGGAAGACTATCGCCATACTGCCGAGGCAATGACGGATATTGAAGTCATCTATATTCCGACGGACCGTTTCGAGCAGTTCGTGTCCACACAGTCGAGTATGTTGCTTTATATCATTGGGCAGATGAACCGTATTCTTGATTTACATGAGCGGCGTGTCCAAGAGATTATCACACCGAGTGCAAAAGAGCGCGTCTTGAATACGCTCCATTTTTTGATTGAAGATTTGGGGGAGCCCGACGAACAGGGCGTGCGTGTCCGATGTCCCTTCACCGCGGTTGAACTTTCTCGTTTGTCCGGCACGTCCCGCGAGACGGTCTCAACGATTTTAGCCAAACTTCGTAAAGAAGATGTGCTTCGTATCGATGCCCACCAACTCGTCATCGGGCATCCTGAATATTTTGAGCAAGATATCGATTGACGCCACTCAGATGAGGGCGTCTTTTACATACTCAAACGAGCGGAGCATTCGCTTCAAACCGTGGCATATTGTATAATTAGTGATGAATCTCACAAAGAATTGAACTGTAAATAGAGAAAGGATGAATGCGGTGAAACGACTGCAAGCCCTTGCGTTCGCCGAAAGAAGCCATATCAGCGGACTCGTATTATCTTCGGTCATGATTGGACTCTCCATTTTGGCACAAGCGTATTTAATCGTCGACATTGTCGACCGAATCTTCTTAAAAGATGAATCATTCGAAGCTGTCATCCCGGCATTGCTTTGGCTCGTTGTTGCACTGTTAGTACGGGCGCTTTTCGGTTATGTATCTGGCCGAATCGGTGCGAGCCTATCCGAGAAGGCGAAACAGACGTTACGTCTTCAATTGTTGGATCGCTATGCCACGAGTCCGGTCGAATCGTCCTTGACCGGTCAGTCTGGTAAGAAGGTCAGTGTGTTCATGGATGCCGTTGACGAGGTGGACGCTTACTTCAGTCAATACTGGCCACAAGTCATCCAGACATCGATCATCCCGCTCCTCATTTTGGTCGTCGTTTTTAGCCAACACTGGATTTCGGGTGTCATCATGATGGTGACGGCACCGTTCATCCCGCTGTTTTTCATCATCATCGGGATCGCGACACAGAAAAAATCCGAAGAACAGATGGAGAAAATGAATCAATTTTCCGGAAAGTTCTTGGATGTTCTGCAAGGATTGACGACGCTGAAACTTTATAACCGTACCGAACAGGAAGCAATTGCAATCGAGAAGAGCAGCCTCGATTTTCGGGATGCGACAATGATTGTGTTGAAGACGGCATTCTTATCCGGCCTCATGCTCGAATTTATCTCGATGCTCAGCACCGGGGTTGTGGCATTAGAAGTCGCATTACAGATGGTTGTTTGGGAGAATCTCACGTTCTTCTCAGGCTTTTTAATCTTGGTGTTGGCACCGGAGTATTACTTGGCCATTAAAGATTTAGGCAGCGCCTTCCATACGGGTCGAGGCAGTATGGGCGCGGCGGATCGAATCTTTGAGGTGCTAGACGCCCCGGATGATCGTACTCAATGGGGAACGAAGTCTCTTGATTCACGGACACCAGACCTTGAACTCGAGGACATATCGTTCGAATATGCAGGCGGGCGCTTTGCGCTTCAGCCGTTGAGTGGTCGCATTTCATCCGGTACCCACCTCGCTTTAGTCGGTGCGAGCGGATCTGGGAAGACGACGGTGCTCAACGTCATCTCCGGACTCCTGCAAGTGAAGTCGGGACGCGTCCTCGTGGACGGTGAACCACTTCACACGTTTGGCGAGTCTGCCTGGTATGGAAACATTGCGTATATCTCTCAAAATCCGTATCTATTTGCGGGGACACTCGCCGACAATATTTCTTTAGGTGAGGCGGCCGATGAGCGGGAATTACAAGAAGCAGTCGAGGCAGCTGGATTATCTGAGGTGATTGCACACTTGCCGAACGGGATCTGGACGGAGCTTGGGGAAGGTGGATTTGGGTTATCCGGCGGTGAAAGACAACGTCTGGCACTCGCTCGAGCCTTCTTTAAACGACCAGGGATCTTACTGTTTGATGAACCGACGACCGGTCTCGATTTGAAAACAGAGCGAATCGTCAGACGTTCCATCGATGAGCTTTCCAAAGATGCAACGTTGATCACGGTGGCACATCGCCTGCATACAATCAAAGAGGCGGATACGATTTGGTTTATGGATGACGGGAAGCGAATCGCAGAAGGGACTCATGAAACATTGCTCGCTGTCCCAGAGTATGCGGAACTATTTGCGCTTCAGAAAGGGGTGAGTCGATGAACTCGCTTTGGACAATCACAAAATGGATGATGCGCGAGAAAAAAGATATTCTTCTCTCTATCTTCTTTGGATACGCAGCCGGATTAGCGGCGGTCGCCTTGTTTGCGGCAAGTGGATACCTCGTCTCGCGGGCAGGACTCGTCCCGCCCCTATATGCGCTCATGGTACCCGTCGTCTTGATTAAACTGTTCGGGGTCATTCGAGCAGGAAGTCGTTACCGAGAGCGCCTTGCTTCACACCGAGCGACATTTACGATTTTGAGTGAGCTACGCGTTCGGTTTTATCGACAACTTGAACCACTCGTTCCGTCTATTTTCGCAAAATATCGGAGCGGGGATTTACTTTCGCGCGTCGTCGGAGATGTTGAGAGTCTTCAAAACTACTTTCTCCGTGTATTTTATCCGCCAATCATACTCGTGCTCGTCTTCTTAAGTACAATCTTCTTTATCACTTTCTTCTCATTTGCGGTCAGTCTATGGATTTTACTCGGTGTACTCGTCACCGGCTTCTTGATTCCGCTCGGATTTGCTCGGATTCGCGCTCGTCATGATGAGACGATTCGTTCGTTACGTGGGGATGTGTCGATTCAATTGACAGAGATGCTGTACGGGCACCGGGATTTGAAACTTCATCACCAACTCGATCGCACGAAACAAGCTGTCTACACGCGTAGTGAACGTTACATGGAGGCGGAGCGGAAAGACGCGACGAATCAATTTTTTAATTCGTCGCTCGTCGTCGCAGCCTCGTTACTCGTCTCATGGGGTGTATTGGCAATTGGTGCGTATCAGGTGGTAAACGGAGACTTGAACGGTTTATTCTTGGCAATGCTCATCATGATGTCGCTCACTGCGTTTGAGAATACGACACCGATGGCTGTGTTCCCAGGACACTTTGCAGACAGTAAGCAAGCAGCCGATCGTTTGTTTGAAGTGACAGAACCGAGTGAAGCGATTGAGGCGTTTGAAGCGAAACGACAGGACGTGACTTTCGCTGCTTCCCCGTCGATTTCCTTCGAAGAGGTTCGCTATCGTTATCCAGATACGTCTCGAGATGTGATTGATGAGGTGACGTTACACATCCCGAGCGGTTCGAAGACGGTCATCGTCGGACCGAGTGGATCCGGGAAATCAACGTTGCTTCAACTATTGTTAGCATTCGTTCGAACGGAAAAAGGTGCGATAAGATTGGATGACAAAAACCTGAACGACGTCAAACAGACAGCCATTTGGCGTCATGCGAGCGTCGTCTTGCAAGACAATCATTTCTTTTACGGCACCGTACGAGAAAACCTGGCGTTAGCCGGTGACTTCACAGATGAAGAGATGAACGTAGCGCTTGAGCGCGTCCGTTTGGCATTCTTGCTAGACGAACCGGTCCTTGAAAAAGGGGCAAACTTGTCAGGTGGAGAACGCCAACGTCTAGCCATCGCACGGGCACTTCTCAAAAACGGGCTACTCTGGTTGCTCGATGAACCGACATCGGCACTCGATGCAGGAACGGAGGCCCATGTCTTTTCTGAACTGTTACAGCAAGCGGGAGCAGGCACACTCATCCTCGTCAGTCACCGTTTGACGGGTCTAGAGACGTTTGATCAAATCATCGTCATGGAAGCTGGACGGATTGTCGAGGTCGGTTCATACGAGGAGCTGATGACGAAACGTGGCATGTTCTATGAATTGAAACAAATCGAGCAAGAAGTGTTCGCATAATGAAAAGACGAGCAGCCCCGTCGATGGGCTGCTCGTCTTGTTTTTGGCAAATATGGGTGCAACAAATGGGGGTTGTCGCAATGCTTTCAAAAAGAGTGTCGTGGAGGGGAATCCACGTGACGTGATGTGTTTGGGGAACGTGCACGTCAAGCTTGTGGGAAGCTACAACTAGAGTATAGTTGATAACGATTCTCATTGTCAATAAGAAATACAGAAAAAAATCCCACACATGGAAACATGTATGGGAAATCAATCATCTGTTCAGTTCGAGGCGACGCCTTTTTGAACCGTGAACCGAATTAGACTGAACAAGTATCTCGTGTAGAAGAGCGCGAACGCATAGAATAGCGCGATGAACGGTGATTGAAGATCAATCCCGGGAATGTTCATTAAAAACTCTAATACGAGAATGGATAATAAGAACACGTAGAGAGAGGCATCTAGATAGAGTGGCATGAGACGACCACGCTGATGCCAAAATGTACGAATGAGTGGTGCCACTGTCATCCCGACGATTCGTTCAGCAAAGCCGATACTGAGCACAGCGATGATGAAAGACGAAATAGTGTTGAATGCCACTAACTCGGAGAACACAAATCCTGAAATCAATAAGAGTGGACCTATGACGATCATCATCGAAAGCGACGTACGGAAGAAAATCCATAGGTTTTGTTGAATCGAACGAAATCCCCCGAGCGTTGATTGTTGAAGTGTCTTGCCACGTTTATAGTCAATCGCGAACGAGCCGATAAACATAATTCCAAACAAAGATAACAAAATTGACATGAACGATGTTTCCCCTTTTCTGAATAAATCATGATGTACCAATCTGAACCAAAGTCTAGCCTAGTGTAACGATTCATTTCGAGAAAGTAAAGCGAGAAAATATGTTCATGTGTGAAGCGTTCGACACATTAAGAAGCAAGGATGAAACGATTTCGACCAGACTCTTTTGCGTGATATAATGCTTCATCCGCATGTTTCAACACGCTATCGATTTCAATATCATTTGAATGGCAGGCGCCGAGCGAAACGGTAATGTGTAGCGTACCAGCGCTCGTCTCGAACGGGAACGTTGAAACCTTTTCCCGAATAGATTCAGCAAGCCGTGACACTTCTTCTCGATTGGCGTGAGGCATGACGATTAAAAATTCTTCGCCGCCGAAGCGACCGACTAAATGCCGCTCATTGCTTTCGTTGACGAGGAGCATGCCGAGTTCGCGCAAGACATCATCGCCGACGTCGTGACCGTACGTATCATTCACGCGTTTGAAGTGATCAATATCAACCAAGATTAACGCATACTCTTCTGCCTCGACGGTCAAGTTGGCCATGGCTTCGTTCAAGAGCCTGCGGTTGGCAATTCCGGTGAGTGCGTCCGTGCGTGCTAGTTGTTGTTGATGCTGAACGTTCTCGAAATGCCGACGCAATTCGAGCAGCAGTCGATAGGCGACACAAGCTCCGCCATAAGACATTAGTGTATATACAATCAAAACAGGATAGAATAAATTAAGTGGCAACGCAGCGTAAATTGCCGACCCAAAGATAGCGATGCTGATTGTTATAAAAATAAGTAGTGTCGGACGCGTATTATCCATCCGCTTTCTAAGAATACTGGTAGATGCGACGAGAAGTACCATTGTCGCAACGGCGAGATAAAGCCCGAACATGGAACCGTCTGTCAATAAAACGATAAAAAACCGACCTGTTAATAAAATAATGCCAGCGACAGCACCGCTTACCCAACCGCCAAATAGTACACCGAGCATGATTGGAATAGCGCGTAAATCAATGAGCACACCTTCGAGTGGTAACGCATTACCTAATAGGAGTAAAGCGATCAGTCCAGTTTGCACCCCGAGTAAGACTCTCCCCTTCAAAGGAGATTGTGGTGTTAAGCGAGGCCGATTGCGAAACGGCAAAAAGGAAATTGTGAAGAGCGTAAACAAGATACACAGGTTGATGAAGAACGCATTAATAATTGTGAGCATCGAAGCTCCCCCTTATGCTGCATGGAAATATTTAGTTATAGTATATAGTATCCTATTGGAAATAGATAAGAATAATATACGGACTAAAAAGTCAGTCTCTTCAGGGTTATTCAAGAAAATATCACTAAACTCCTTGTTCATACGAAGAGATATTCCTCATCTTTTAGAACTTTCGTTATCGAAAATCGAAAGTTTGGTATGATAAGAGAAAAGGAGGACTGTCCGTGCGTTACTGGGATCATTTTAAACGAGCGTTTATTCCGATTGCGCTCATTTTGATTGGATTAGCGATCTTTTATACTTTATCGGCCAGAGATAATATTGTGTTGACGCTTTTAGGGGCTGCGATTGTAGGAGTCATTTTATTTTTAGTGATGCGTCATGTGAATCAGGTCGAAGAAGACTGAAACGAGAACACATTTTGTGGTTCTCGTTTTTTGTTGTCTAGCGACGTTTTTGGGTACACTACAAAGTAAGGAGGGATTTATCATGGCAATAGCTACATTTGCGGGAGGCTGTTTCTGGTGTATGGTCAAACCGTTTCATAAATATGAGGGAGTCGAACGTGTCATCTCGGGATATACGGGTGGACATGTGGATAATCCGACGTATCAACAGGTCTGTTCGGAAACAACAGGACACTTAGAGGCGATTGAGATTACGTTCGACCCCGAAATCATCTCTTACGAGGAGTTGCTTCGCATCTATTGGCGTCAAATCGACCCAACAGATGGTGGGGGACAATTCAATGATCGCGGCGAATCGTACCGTCCGGCAATCTTCTATCATTCAGAGGAACAACAAGACGCAGCTGTGCGCTCGAAGCAAGAAGTGGAAGACTCGGGACGATTTGATCGTCCGATCGAAGTCGACATCCGTCCGGCGAAAACGTTCTGGGAAGCGGAAGACTATCATCAAGATTATTATAAAAAGAATCCGTTCCGCTACGAGATGTATCGTGTCGGTTCGGGGCGTGCGAAATTCATCAAAGAAGCTTGGAGCGATCGGAAACTTCAGCAGACACTCCGTGAACGCTTGACACCGATGCAATATAAAGTCACACAAGAAAACGGAACAGAGCCGCCGTTTAAAAACGAATACTGGGACGAAGAGCGTGAAGGATTGTACGTAGACATCGTTGATGGGACACCACTGTTCACATCTCACGATAAGTTCCAGTCAAACTGTGGATGGCCGAGCTTCTCACGTCCGATCGAAGAGAAACGAGTCGACTTGAACATGGACACGACGCACCACATGGTACGGACAGAAGTCCGTTCAAAACAAGGTGATAGTCACCTCGGTCACGTCTTTGATGACGGACCGAAAGAACTTGGCGGTTTACGGTATTGCATCAACTCGGCCGCTCTCCGATTCATTCCTGTAGAAGAGCTTGAAGAAGCTGGGTACGGGGAATATAAACACTTATTCAACAAGTGAAGGGGAGAGTCGTATGTTCACAGCCGTCAAACAACAAATTCGAAGCGAGACGATCGGAACCGTCCTTGATTTTTATGACCAGTCGATTCGGCATCTATCTGAAACGGCGAGACAAGAAAAGTATGACAAGATGAGTTCGAGCCCGTTTTCGTTTTTTCGAGGGAGCTCCCACTTGTTCTATTACGACTTTGCAAAAGTTCCGATCGCATTTGATACCGGCCCTGATTACCCAACGTTTATTCAAGGAGACTTACACTTTGAGAATTTCGGTGTATTTGAAGACGGTGCCGGTACAATCATTTATGACGTAAACGACTTTGACGAGGCGTACATCGGTTCCTATCTGTTTGATTTGTTGCGGATGGCGGTTTCTGTCGATTTATTTGCGGCTGAATCCGGATTTGATAGTCAAGCGGCAATTCGAGCGTTTGCCGAGTCATATGCGGGAGCGATTGAAAAACATGCGAAAGGTCAAAGTGAACACATTCAGTTTACGAAAGAGAATACGTGTAAAGCCGTCAAAAAAGTAATCAAAAAAGCGGAGAAAAAGAAAGATGATTTTATGTCCGAACGGACGGAAGTACGGGACGAAGAACGTTACTTTTCTACGAGTGAGGATTTGATTCCACTTTCATCGGACGTGCGAGAGAGAATTGTGGCCGGATGGGGAGATTATTTATCTTCTTTGTCAGATGAACATCGTCATCACGCTGATCATTATGAAATCAAAGACATCGCCATCAAGCTACAAAGCGGTACAGCTTCCATCGGTCTAGAGCGTTACTATATTTTGATTGAAGGAGCGGACAAGGAGCACGATGAGGATGTCATTTTAGAGATGAAACAGGCGCAGTCCGCCGTCCCATCTCTCTTTCTGCCGACGCACCCGCTATTTGAGAACGGATTGTCGCACGAAGGGGCGCGTGTCGTTGCCGCGCAGCGGGCAATGGTTCACAGTCGTGACCCATATCTTGGGTATTTAACGATTGATGGAAAAGAATATTATGTAAGGCAACGTTCGCCATACAAACGAAAAGTAAAGGCGAAGCATATGAAAGACGAAACGTCACTCATTGAAACGTTAAAAGTACAAGCCCAAATCACTGCGAAAATTCATGCACGGGCCGATGCGACCTCAAACGTATTAGATTATACGGCGAGTGAACGGATCACCGCGGCGATTGGTGATTCTCCATCTTTATTTATCCGCCAATTGTCGAGATGGGCTAACTTTTATGCGAATCAAGTTCGTTTTGACTATGACGCCTTTTTAAAATGGGTTGAGACAAGGAATCGTTAAGAATACTTGCGAATCGATGGTGAAATCCTGCAAAATGGTAGCGTAAAGGATGTGTACGGACTATGATTACAGAACAACAAGTCATTGCCCAGATGCGTCAGGTGATGGTACAGGTTGAATCGTCAACAGGTGAAGTACAGAAGCGTCACTTAGCAAAGCTGATGGGCTTTTGTGAACTGCTTCTAGCAGAGACGTCAGGTGTGAAGAGTGTCGACACGACACAATCGACGATACCGGCGAATGAGACGAAACCACCACTCGATCGACAGATGGCGGCTTTCCTTGGGATTCCGATGGAGGAAGACGAGCAACCCAAATCGGATTCATTGCTCGATTTTTGAACCACACGTAGCCTACGTGTGGTTTTTTCTTGATTCACATTCATTGACTTAAATACCTTAGGGGGTATAATGAGTATAAGAATTGAAATTAAATGGAGGCGTAAATATGTTGGATTTTCTTTTTGTAGCGGTCGTCATTGGACTCGTGTATTTCTGGTGGAGTCGTCGTAACAACGTCAAAACGGTTTCGACAGACGACTTGAAGCGAAGAATCGCGGAAGAGCGAAACCTTCAATTGTTAGATGTGCGTGAACCGCATGAATATCGTGGCGGACACATCAAGCAAGCGAAAAATGTCCCCCTTTCAGGATTCGGGAATGCGCAATCGAAATATCCGAAAGAAAAAGAACGTCCTGTTTACGTCATCTGTCAGAGTGGGATGCGAAGCCAACGTGCCGCAGCGATGCTCAAGAGTGCCGGATACACGGACGTCTATTCGGTAAAAGGCGGAATGAACTTTTGGCGAGGATGATTGAAGCGACTGAACAGATTCGTTCAGTCGCTTTTTTGTCACCACGTTTTCACTTTTGCATTTTCGGGGATTCTGCTACGGTAGGAAGAGAGTGAAAGAGAGGGGAACATCCAATGGCAGTTATTTTATTTGATATTGATGGCACGTTAGTAGATACAACCGAACCGATGACACAGGCGATTCATGAGGCGCTCGAGGAACTTCCGCACCTTCCAAAACCGAGTGAAGAGGCCGTCCGCTCTGGATATGGGTTGGCAGGCAACGCGTTTTGGGAACATGTCATCCCTGAAGCGACACTTGAAGAGATTCACCTCATTCGCAGGTTGCGTCACACGACGTTGGAGAAGGCAATAGAAGGACAAAATGTTTTATTTGACGGAATTCGTAACATGTTGGAGACGCTTCACGAGCAAGGCCACACGCTGACGACAGCGAGTAACTGCGGCGTTCATTACATGAACCTGATATTAGATACGCAACAGATTCGTCCATATATGACGGCACCTGAATGCTTGGAGTCTGTCGGCGGCGAAAAAAAGGCAGATATTCTGACAGCACACCGTGTCCGTCACGGTGAGGGAGACTATATCATGGTCGGGGATCGTAAGTCAGATGTAGAGGCGGCCCGCGCCCACGACTTCCCGGTCGTCTTAACAGGATTCGGGTTCGGCAATGAAGAAGAGTGGGCGCTTGCGGATCACGTAATCAAGTCGCCGAACGATTTAGTCGAATGGATCAATCGATAATAAAAGGCTTGTCGCGCGTGCCGACAAGCCTTTTTGAATACCTGGATTCACAATCCGAGTGAGATATATTTCACTTCTAAAAACTCCTCGATGCCGTGATGGCCACCTTCTCGTCCGAGTCCACTCTCTTTCCATCCACCGAACGGCGCTTGAGGTGTTGACGGGAGCCCGTCATTCACACCGACGATTCCGTACTCTAACGATTCCGCTAAATAGACCGCTTCATTGATGTCTTGCGTGAAGAGATAGGCAGCTAACCCGAACGGAGTATTGTTCGCCCGATTGATGACTTCATCGAGGGAATCGAATGTGGCAATCGGCGCGACCGGACCGAACGTTTCCTCATTCATGCAGAGCATGTCTTCATTCGCATAGCGGATGACCGCAGGACGAATGAATAAACCGTCTAACACTTCGCCGCCGTATACTTCACCACCACGAATCTGGGCGTCTTCGATATGTTTTTCGACCTTACTAAGGGCATCGTCATCGATGAGTGGTCCGATATCGACACCTTCCTCTAACCCATTCCCAACTTTTAAAGCTTCGACCTCTTTGATGAAACGCTCCGAGAAATCATCGACGACAGCGCGTTCGACATAAATTCGGTTGGCACAGACGCATGTCTGTCCGCCGTTGCGGAACTTGGTCGCGACTGCCTGCGGGACGGCTTTATCTAAGTCTGCCTTGGCTGTGACGATGAGCGGGGCGTGCCCACCTAGCTCGAGTGAAATTTTTTTCATCGTGTCCGCCGCATCACGCATAAGCATTTTTCCGACCTCTGTTGAGCCTGTGAATGTCAATTTTCGGACTCGTTTATCTTGTTGCCATGCTTTGACGAGGTCGGAAGCTTGTCCTGTCACCAAGTTGATGACCCCTTTTGGGAATCCTGCTTTCTCGGCTAATTTCACGAGTTCAATGGCAGTCAGTGGAGTCGCTGATGCAGGTTTTATAACGACCGTGCAGCCTGCAGCGAGTGCCGGGGCAACTTTTCGTGTGATCATGGCAGCCGGGAAGTTCCAAGGGGTGATTGCTGCGATGACCCCGACCGGTTGCTTGATGGCAAAGATGCGCTTCTTGTTCGATGAGGCAGGAATCGTCTCACCATACACACGGCGACCTTCCGCTGCGTACCAGTCGATGAATCCGTTCGCGTAGTTAATTTCACCAATTGCTTCTTTGAGCGGTTTCCCTTGTTCCTCGACCATTATTCGGGCAAGCTCTTCCGTATGTTCTGCAATTAAACGATGCCACTCATTAAGTAATTCGCCTCGTTCTTCTGCGGTCTTTTGTTGCCATTCCTTGAGTGACTCGTGCGCCGCGTCGACGGCTTGTGTCGCTTCTTTTGTATCGCTTTTCGTCACGACGGCCATGACATTTCCCGTGGCCGGATTGCGTACTTCGATTGTTTGATCGGTTTCAGTCCATTCCCCGTTAATGTAGTTTTTCTCTTCTCGCATCTTGATTTCCCCTTTCCAAAAAGTGCACAGTTAATTAGAGGATACCCGTTTTTCTGAAACGCACACAAACTTCCAAAAAAATGAGGGGATATTATGTGGATTATCATTGTCGGCTATCTAGTGGGAAGTCTGCTCGGAGGCAGGCTATATGGGTTATTAAGTGGACATGATTTAGCAACATCCGGTTCGAAAAATACCGGTGCACGCAACGCGCATCGCATCGGAGGGGTGAAGGCGTTTCTCATCGTGTATGGATTCGACGTGCTCAAGACGATTCTTGTCTTACAGGTGAGCGGACCGTATTTTTGGCAGACGGCGTTCGCGCTCACGCTCGGTCATATTTATCCGTTTTGGCGAATCCGTGCGGGCGGGAAGGGATATGCCGTTTTTTCTGGAATCATATGGGCGTATGACCCGTGGTGGTTTATTGGGGGGCTCCTTTTTCTGTTGTTGTTGATTAAAGGAACAGGTAATTCCCGTGAGACGGGACTGGTGATGCTCGTCTTACTTCCACTCGCTGCGCTTGGAAGTGTTGGAGACGTCATATGGGCAGTGTTCATCGCAGCTGTGATTATCTATCATCATGTGAAGGAGGGGAAACCATGATTGTTTACCGAAAAGCTGTAATATCCGATTTTGACGCCATTCACCGGTTGAATTACGAAACGTTCGTTGAAGAGATTCCGCAACATCCACCGAACTCAGAGCGGCGACTCATCGACCGATTTCACGAAGAAAATACATATTGGATTGGGGAAATGAACGGGGAAGTCGTGGCCATGTGTGCATTAAGAGGGAAGCGGCCATTTTCATTGGAACAAAAAGGAGTGAGTATTCCTGAAGGGGAGTGGCTCGAGATTCGCCTCCTCGCTGTGACCAAACCTTATCGTCGCAATCGCACGTTCGCAGGTCTGATGCGAGCGGTCATCGAAGATGCAACGGAGCGCCACATCGATGGCATCGTCATCAGTGGTACGACACGTGAACAATTGCTCTATCATCGATTCGGGTTTGTGCCGTTTGCTGATCCGATTGGTTCAGAAGAAGCGAGATATGTCCCGATGATGTTAACGAGGGATGCTTTTTACGAATCCAAATCAGCGACGACGCTTCGACCGAAAAGTTTGCTCGCGGGTCCCGTCGAATGTTCAGAACGTGTGAGAGCACGACTCTCGAAGCAACCACGCCCGCATCGTTCGAAAGAGACAGGACGACTACTTGAAGCGGTGCAACAAAAACTGTCGGAACGAGTCAAACTTCCTAACATCTATACACTTCTCGGAAGTGGGACGGTCGCAAATGATGCGGTCGCGCCTCGTTTGGAAGGACACGGCGTGATTTTAAACGCTGGCGAATTTGGAGAACGACTGATCGAGCATGCCCGGCGTGTAGACCGCTCGTTTGATGTCATTCGAGTGGACCAAGATGGAAAGTGGGATGTTTCTCAACTTGATCGAATTGCTCCGGACTGGGTGTGGACCGTTCATTGTGAGACATCCCTAGGAATTCTAATTGACTTGGGACCGCTTCATTCGTGGAACGGTGTCATCGCCATCGATGCGATCAGTACGGTTGGGACATTCGATTATGACTATTCCTTTGCGGACTACGTGACCTTCTCCTCAGGAAAGGCGTTACGGAACGCCCCTGGTCTCGCATTCGTTGCGATGAAAGAGCGAGCGGAAGCGCTACGAGATGTACCACGCTACCTGGACTTGTCACTCTACAAACCGATTGCCTTCACACAATCAGAGCCACTTCTTGCGGCGATGGCGGTCTCGTTAGACGAACTGACGGACGAAGAGGTCGCATCGCATGAAGAGAAGATGGTGGCTCTGATCAACTCGCTCCACGAGAACGGCCTATGTATCGAGGTGAGTCCCGCCCAATCATCTGGTATCATCACGATTCCGGTTCCGTGTGGTCAGTCCTCGATGGAGCTCGGACGACAACTGTCGTATCAGGGCTACCTCGTACAATATGAGAGTGACTACTTAAAACGGGCGAACGTCATTCAAGTGTCGACGATGGGCTGGACGACGCCTCGTATGATGCGTGACGTCGGTTCTTATATCGCGCAGTGGATTCAACAAAAAACCGCCACTTCTAAAAGTGACGGTTCGCTTATACACGAAAATCTTGACGTGCCACGTGACGAACCTTTCGTCCGAGGCGCCTCCAATTGAAATAAGCCAAAACAGAGACGACGCCACCTGACCAAAACAGCCACTCATCTGGTCGGATATAGCCCAGCAGTCCGACTAATAAACCGAGTAACATAACGATGGCATTGAACGTCTGGCGGTGCAAGAGTTCTTTTGATTCCAAGTTTCGTTGGAACATCGCTTGCTCCGACAGGCGTTTTCGCGTTGGTTCTTTTAAGTAGTTGTCGAGAAGCGGGGGAACGTTCAACAATTTCTTCGCATAGTTGATCCCGGTCTTCACATAACGATTTTGTAGCGTCGTCCCGTCTTCCTCGAGCCATTCGATGACAATCGGTTTACCGAGTGTGAACAGGTCGATTTTCGGATCTAAGATTTGCAGAATACCAAGTAAGGTCGAGGCGGCTCGGCCGAAGAAGGCGAATTCTGCCGGGAGTTGAATCGGTTCGTTTTTGACGAGCAGTTGAATGTCTTGTATCACTTTCTCGATCAACCTTGTATCAACGGTGTCGATATCGGTCTCTAAGTAAAAGGTGACGGCTTTCTCTAGCGCTTGGCGAATGTTTTGTTTGTTCGCCGTAGGCAAGAGAAAACGTAAATCTTCTAACCCATCGACGATGCTGTCATAGTCGAGGGAGATGAACGCCTGTAAGATGTTTCGAATCGTCGCCATGTCTTGCGCTGTCGTCTGTCCGACCATACCGAAGTCGAGCAGGATGATTGTCCCGTCTGCCCGAATTTGGACATTTCCGGGGTGGGGGTCGGCATGGAACTGTCCACCGAACAACAATTGTTCGGCCGCGAGCGTGAACAGTCGTTCGGCTAGGGCGGAGCGATCAATCTCGTTCTCTTTTAAGAAGGCGAGATCGGTGATGCGTCTTGCATCGACCCAATCCATCGTCAAGACACGATTCGTACAGAGATGCTCGTGATAATCGGGGATATATACATCCGAATTATCTGCGTATTTGGCTTTGAAATATAAGGCGTTTTTTAATTCGGTTTGAAAATTTAGTTCATCCCCGATGACAAAAATCATTTGGCGATATAAGCTATCTAAGTCGGTCGATTTTGCGAGGGATGTCCGCTTCAACATCGACGTGACAATCCGCATAGCACGGAAGTCGGTACGGATGATTTTTTCGATATTCGGACGTTGGATTTTGATGGCGACCCGTTTACCGTTTTCAAGTAGGGTGGCACCGTATACTTCTCCGATAGAAGCCGAGGCGACGGCGTCGATTCCGACGTCTTTGACGACTTGAGTATAAGGGACGCCCCACTCTGCCTCTAAAATCGCGCGTGACTTGTCCCAACCGGATGTCGGGACCCGATCGACGAGCTCAGACAGCTCGTTTAAAACGGCTGGTGGCAACAAGTCTGCCCGAATGGATAAGAATTGTCCGAGCTTGATTAACAAGCCCTCGAGCCGCAGGGCGTTGCGTTTATACTCGCGAGCAAGCTTGAGCATGAGTGCTTCGTATTCTTCTGTCGTGGCTACACCTTGTTGTTGTTTACGTGAAAAAGCGTATAAGCGAATGATGAATCGGGCGAACATGGTGACGATAATCCATATGCGGAACAAAGCGATACGTTTCATATTAATACCGACATCCTTTACGACAGTCGCTCGACTGACCTGATTTTTTTGTAACTATACTTTACCATACAATGCGTTGAAGAAAGGGCAAGGGATGTTCATGGAGTGGGAATTGCTCAACGTCGTCGGAACGATTGCGTTCGCGGCGAGCGGAGCCATCATTGCGATGGATGAAAAATACGATATTTTCGGGGTGTGGCTGCTCGCTTTCATCACGGCCTTTGGAGGCGGTGCGATTCGAAACGTCCTATTAGGAAACCCCGTCAGTTTGATTTGGCAACAGAATGATTTATTTATTTTATGTTTTCTTGTTGCGCTCCTCATCTTCCTGCTACCGAGTGTCGTCTTGCCACATTGGGAGCGCTGGGGCGTCATTGTCGATGCCATCGGTCTCGTCGCATTCGCCTTTCAGGGAGCACAAGTCGCAATCAAACTCGATTTACCTCTCTCCGCTGCGATTGCGGCGGCTGTCCTCACTGGGGTTGGGGGTGGAGTCGTCCGCGATTTACTGGCCGGGCGTAAGCCGCTCGTTTTACAGTCTGAAGTGTACGCGATTTGGGCAATTCTCATTGCGGTCATTACGTATTACTTTAAACTTGAAGGTGGTCTTGTCGTCTATACGCTTTTAATTGTCGTAGCAACACTTCGAGTGATATCCTACTATCGGAAGTGGAATTTACCAGCACGAAAAGTTAGATAAGGGGGAATAAAAATGAAGATGTTGTTAATGATCGGTGCCGGATTGATGGCACTCGGTGTGGCGCTCGGCGCGTTCGGTGCCCATGCGCTCAAAGAGAGATTGGCGCCGAATATGTTGGCGAACTGGCAGACGGGCGTGCTCTACCACATGGTTCATGCGCTCGGCATCATTGGGATTGCGGCACTACTCATGCGCGTAAGTATCAGCCAGTTTAACATTGCCGGCTGGCTCATGTTTGCAGGGATTGTCTTTTTCTCCGGAAGCTTATATGTCATGGCACTGACTGGCATCACGAAACTAGGAGCCGTGACACCGATTGGCGGAGTCCTATTCATTGCAGCCTGGATTTTTGTCATCATTGGTGCGATGAAGCTTTAAAAGTAACATATGTATTCAAAATCCATGTCTTTGCTCATGTTTTCATGAAGCAAACGCATGGATTTTTTTGAAGGGTCATCCCATCAATTGGAAAACCTATGCATTATCAGTTTAATTATTATTTGAAAATAGGGGAAACCATTTTCTATTTACATAAAACATTACAGAAAGATGTCAAACTGGACGAATAAAAAAGATATTGATAAATAATAAGTTGCATATATTCGTTACCGGCGCTTTTGTTCTTGCGTAATAAAATTGAAATATAACTTTAACAGGAAAATATCTAGCAGTTAGATATAATTAGTCGTGTTGAAACTCAACTGATTGATCGTTTTTGTTACATAATGAAACGGCTTAAAAATATGTAGTTTAACTGGTACCCAGATTTGTCATTTAAGAAAGGATGTACCCCATTCATGAACTGGAAACGCACAGTCTCGACGCTAACGCTTGGTGTGATGCTGATTAGCACACATACAGTCGCGGATGCATCGACCTCGATTAAAGAAAAGCAAGAACAACAACAAAAAGTGCAAGAAAAGCGCGATAGCGTAAAGGAAAATCAGTCGGAAACGTCTTCAAAGATTGAAGTGAACAAAGAAGAGATTTCAAAAGTACAGACAGAAGTCAATAAAATGGACGCGCAATTGCAGGACATCATCAATGATGTTGCGATGAAGCGCCAAGAAATCAAACGTACCGAGATGAAAATCGAGGATCTTGAAGCCGACATTAAAGACTATCAAGAAAAAATGAAGGCGCAAGAAGAAATGATGAAAGAACGTATGGCCACGATGCAAAAGAACGGTGGCGGTTCAATCAATTGGGCTGAGTTCATCTTCGGTTCGAAAAACTTCTCTGACCTCGTCACACGTATGATTACGGCAGGAACGATTCAACGTAGTGACCAAGAGTTGTTCGATGACTATGAAGCGACACAACGGTCGTTGAAAAAAGCACAAGCTGACTTGAAAGCAGAACGTGCTTCACTTCTAGAACAACAAAAAGCACTTGAGGTTCGCCAAGCTGAACTTGAGAAGAAAATGAAACAACGTGAAAAACGTATTAAAGAACTTGAAGAGAAAAACATCAAGTTCGAATCGCAAATCTTCGACCTTCAAGAGATTGAAGCGACGTTAGTGGCACAAGAACAGGCGATTGCTGCTGAAATCGAGGCACAACGTCGTGAAGAAGAGGAAGCTCGTCGTCGCGCGGAAGAAGCAGCTCGTCAAGAGGCGGCACGTAAAGCAGAAGAAGCACGCCAAGCAGAAGCTGCACGTCAAGCTGAGGCAGCTCGTAAGGCAGAGGCAGAACGAGAAGCAGAAGCGGCACGTCAACAAGCTGCACAACAAAAGCAGGACAATAAATCGAATACCCCGTCTTCGTCGTCTTCAAACAATACGACTTCGTCGACATCGGCATCAAAACCTGCACCGGCGCCGAAACCGGCTCCAGCACCAACGCCGGCACCGAAACCGGCTCCAGCACCGAAACCAACTCCAAAACCTGCACCGACGACGTCGACACCAGCTCCATCTAGCTCGATGTTCATTCAACCGGCTTCAGGACGCTACTCACAAGGATGGGGTCCAGCGAGCGGTGCGTATGGCTACACGTTCCATAACGGTTTAGATATTGCAGGTCCTACAGGGACACCAATCCGTGCATCGGCAACAGGTACGGTCATTCGTGCAGGTTGGGGTGGCGCATACGGGAACCACGTCATGATTGCACACGTCATCAACGGTCAAGTTTGGACGACAGTGTATGCGCACATGAACTCGGTATCTGTCAGCTCAGGACAGCGTGTGACACAAGGATCAAACATCGGAACGCTTGGAAACACAGGGAACTCGTCAGGTCCGCACTTGCACTTTGAGATTCATAAAGGCGGCTACTCATACTCGGCAACGAGCGCAGGTAGCACGGTCAATCCGCGTCAGTTTTTCTGATGCCCTATACAAAAAGCTCCTTTCGATTGCGAAAGGGGCTTTTGTGCGTACAAAAACACCCCTTCGCTATTTGCGAAGGGATGCTCGTTAGTTGGCTTGCTCGATGTCGCTTGGACGATTTTGTTTTTTACGCATTTGTTCACGCACGTAATAGATAACCGTCAACCCAATCAACCATGGAATGCCGAACTTCAACAAAATATTGAAGTCAGTGAACCATGTCGTGATCATGAGGCTGAGGAGTAAGATGGCTCCGAGGATTGGAAGGAATGGATAACCAATCATGCGGACAGGGAGCTTTCGTCCCGTCCATTTCTTACGGAAGAACAAATGAGAGACGAAGACCATGAACCATGTGAAAATGGCGCCGAACATCGAGATGCCCATTAAGAACGGATATGACGATTCCATAAACACTTGTAATAAAGCGGCCAAAACGATTCCGCCCGTTGAAACAAGTAGGGCGAACATCGGGATGCCGTTTTTGCTGATTTTTTTGAACGCTTTCGGTGCATCACCGGCTTCGGCGAGCGAGTACATCATGCGTGTCGATGCATAGAGTTGCGCGTTCATCGCTGACAAAGCAGCAATCAAAATCACAAAGTTAAGGATGCCGGCCGCGAACGGGACGTCGAACTGTTCCATGACGAGCACGAACGGGCTTTGGTCAATCCCCGCTTGCTGCCATGGGATGAGCATAAGCATGATGGCGAGCGTGATGACATAGAAGAACGTCAGACGGAACACGGTAGCACGTAAAGCGCGTGGTACGGCCTGGTCCGGGTCTTTCGCTTCTCCTGCTGTGACGGCGACGAGTTCGGTTCCGAGGAAGCTGAAGAGGGAGATGAAAATCGTCACCCACATTCCGTAAAATCCGAAAGCGAAGAATCCTTCGTTTCCTGTCGTGATCGATTCAATCGGTGATCCTGGTTCGCCGAACAATGTAGCGGCACCGAGGACGATGAATAGGATAATGGCAGTTACTTTGATGAAGGATAACCAGTATTCAGTCGTCCCGAACGTGTGAACGTGACGGGCATTGACGTAAATGAGTAGTCCACCGAAGAGGGCGACCCAGACGAACCCGTTCACATCAGGGAACCAATAGCGCATATAGATGGCGATCGCACTGACCTCAACCCCTACAGCTAATACATTTGCGACCCAGTAAGAGTAACGGACGAGAAAGCCTGCGAGTGGATGAACATAGCGCTCGGCAATTGTTCCGAATGATCCGGATGTTGGATGGGCGACCGTCATTTCGGCGAGTGCACCCATCAGTAAGAGGACGATGAACGCCCCGATGGCATAGCTGACGAGTACGCTCGGGCCAGCTGTTTGAATCGCAAGCCCGCTTCCGAGGAAGAGCCCGGTTCCGATGGCGCTCCCGAGGGAAATCATCGTAAGTTGCCGGGTGGACAGCTCGCGTTTTAGTTTGTTTGTTTCCAAAATCGATTCTCCTTTAGCTGAGTGAAATGTTGTTGTGGACGACTATAGCAGACAGAAAAAAACAATGTCAATTCGAAAAACCGGTGAAGGTTCCTTGTTTTCGGGGTGCACATATAGAGGCGAAGTTTTATAATTTTTTTTATTTGACACGGAAACATCTGCCCTGTATAGTACGAGTTAACTTAACTGAAACGAATAAAGGCGTCGACGAAGAGAAGTAACGACGAATCCTGTATGACAGAGAGCTGATGGTTGGTGCGAATCAGTATATAGGACGTCGCGAATGGACTTCTGAGCTCTAAACCGAACTTTGAGTAGGCTTTAGCGGGTTACCCACCGTTATCACGGGGAAGCGGATGATTGTCCGTGAAGTGGGTTTTTTCGGAACCAACGAAGGTGGCACCACGGGGTTACTCGTCCTTCTTGTAGCGTAGGCTATGAGGAGACGGGTAACCCCTTTTTCGTTTCAATAACACAAATCGAGGATTGAGAAGAGTAGCGCGAGAAGACGTTTCGTCCAGAGAGTCAGGGATGGTGAGATCCTGACCGAGGCGTCCGCGTGAATGGGCTCATGAGAGCACGGCTGAAGAAAGTAGGTCGTGACGGCTTCCCCCGTTATCAGGATACGATGTGATTGCATCGGAGAGTGGATTCTTTGGAATCAACGAGAGGTGGCACCGCGGTCTAGAACCGTCCTCCATACGACGATTGTCGTATGGAGTTTTTTTATACACATTTTTAGAGGGGGAAGAGAAGATGATTCAACAATTGGAGACAAACTCGTTATCAACAGCAGATATGAAAGTGGCAGCAAGTGAAATGTTCCAAGCGGATGAAGCGCAAATCGAACGAGTGCTACTGGCGATGAAAGAACGCGGGGAAACAGCTGAAGAGATGGCGGGACTCGCGGCATACATTCGAGAAGCAGCTCAGTTCCCCCAAAGCGATTTATCCGTTCTTGATGTTTGTGGCACCGGCGGCGACGGGGCGCATACGTTCAATATCAGCTCGACCGTTGCGTTCGTCTTGGCCGGCCTTGGAGTACCAGTCGCGAAACATGGCAACCGAAGTGTGTCGAGCCGGTCGGGAAGTGCGGACGTCCTCGAGGCATTGAACGTTCCGATTGTGAAAACGGCGGCGGAAGTACATGAAGACTTGGAACGGACGAATCTCAGTTTCCTATTCGCCCAGCATGTCCATCCGATTATGAAACATGTCATGCCGGTCCGTAAACGCCTCGCAACTGCGACCATCTTCAACCAAATCGGGCCGTTGACGAATCCACTTCGTCCGAAGCGACAACTTGTCGGTGTCTACCATCCATCACTACTGGAGAAGATGGCGACCGCGATGCGACATCTCGGCGTGGAGCGCGGCATGGTCGTCCACGGTGCGGGCGGACTCGATGAAGCGAGTCTCGCCGGTGTGAACGACGTGTATTTCTTTGATGGGGAACAGACAGCGCGTTACGCGGTCGACCCACGAGATGTCGGCTTGATGCGGGCACCGCTCGAAGCATTACGCGGAGGCACACCGGAAGAGAACGCCGCGACGCTGCTCGCTGTGTTGAACGGAAAGTCAGGACCGGCGCGAGACGTCGTCTTATTGAATGCGGCACTTGCCCTTTGCACGTACGGCACGACCGCAACGCTTCGAGAAGGTGTGAAAGAAGCGAAACGCAGTATCGATGAAGGGCACGCGTTACGCGTATTACAACACTTACAACGTACGGAGGTAGAGGCATGAGCTATTTAACGAAAATCATCGGAACGAAAATTGAAGAAGTGAGTGGCATGCAGCCGATTGATGTCAACGTGACAGAGCCGATTACTCTTTTGAATGTGACGAAGGAGGGATTCCATATCATTTCTGAAATCAAACGGTCGTCTCCTTCGAAAGGAATGATTCGGGAGACGGTCGATGTCGCCGAACGGGCCCGCCAATATGAACAAGCCGGTGCGACGATGATTTCGGTATTGACGGACACGACGTATTTCAACGGTTCGTTTGACGATTTGCGACAAGTCGCCGATGTTGTCACCATCCCGGTGCTCTGTAAGGACTTTATCATCGATGAACGGCAACTCGACTATGCGAAGCATTACGGGGCGAGTGTTGCACTTCTTATCGTGGCGGCCCTACATCCGACACGTCTCCATGAACTGACGCGATACGCTCGCTCCATCGGTCTCGACGTATTGGTTGAAGTACATGACGAAGCGGAGTTACACATCGCACTCGAGCTCGATGACGTGTTGATCGGCATCAATAACAGAGACTTAAAAACGTTCGAGGTCGCTCTTGAGACATCAATCGACTTGATGAATCGCTATCCCGACGTCACATTCGTCAGTGAGAGCGGGGTCAGCACCGTCGAAGCGGCAGCGCGTCTGAAAGAAGCCGGCGCAAGTGCCATCCTCGTCGGAGAAGCACTCATGCGTGAAGAAGACCCGACCCGGCTACTCGAGGAGTTGAAAACATGTTCGTTAAAATCTGTGGATTAAAGACAGAGGAAGCGGTCCAGGCGGCGGTCGAAGCGGGAGCAGATGCCATCGGGTTCGTATTCGCACCGAGTTCCCGCCAAATCGACGTGAGCAGAGCGAAGGAGCTAGCAGCTTATATTCCCGAATCGGTTCGAATCGTTGGTGTGTTTTTAAATCCTTCAATGGAAGACATCGAGCAAGCGATGGACGTGGGACTGACGGATTTACAAATTCACCATCGGACGCAGTCAATGGAACAACTCCGCACTTTCGGATTACCAATTATCGATGCATCGACCGAGGAGGCGGCGGATGTGCGATTGATAGATCATCCGACCCCGGGCAGTGGACAGGTATTAGACTGGGGCGCGATCGACCGGCCGAAACATCCATTTTGGCTAGCAGGCGGCCTATCTCCTGACAATGTGAGACAAGCGATTCAAACGATCCAACCAGACGGCGTCGATATCTCGAGCGGTGTCGAGACGGACGGTGTAAAAGATATCAAAAAAATTCGTGCGTTCATTCAACGCGCCAAGGAGGAACTATGATGTATGCACAACCAGTGAACGGAAAGTTTGGACAATACGGTGGAAAGTACATTCCGGAAACACTCATGCAGGCGGTCGAAGAATTGGAGGCCGCTTACGAAGAGGCGAAGCAAGACCCTGAGTTTCAAGAACGCTTCTCTTCCTTATTACGTGAATACGTAGGACGTGAGACGCCACTCTATTATGCGTCGAATCTAAGTCGTCGTCTTGGAACGAACGTCTATTTGAAACGAGAGGATCTGAACCATACCGGTGCCCATAAAATCAACAACACGGTTGGGCAAGCGCTCCTTGCGAAACGGATGGGGAAACAAAAAGTCGTCGCCGAGACGGGGGCCGGTCAGCACGGTGTCGCGACCGCGACGGTATGTGCATTACTCGACCTGGAATGTACCATCTTTATGGGGGAGGTCGACGTCGAGCGCCAAGCGTTGAACGTGTTTCGGATGGAATTGCTCGGAGCGAAGGTCGTTCCCGTCAAATCTGGAAGTCGCACGTTAAAAGATGCTGTCAATGAAGCGCTTCGTTACTGGGTCAAACACGTAGACGATACGCACTATGTGATGGGTTCCGTTCTCGGCCCGCATCCGTTCCCGCAGATGGTTCGTGATTTTCAAAGCGTGATTGGGACAGAGACACGCCGTCAAATCCTCGAACAGACGGGACGGCTACCAGATGCCGTCGTCGCCTGTGTCGGTGGAGGGAGCAATGCGATGGGCATGTTCTATCCGTTTTTGAATGATGAGTCGGTCGCACTCTACGGTGTCGAGGCGGCAGGGAGCGGCATCGATACGGACAAACACGCGGCGACACTCACAAAAGGAGAAGTCGGTGTATTGCATGGGTCACTCATGTATGTGTTGCAAGACGCAGCGGGTCAAATCGAGGAGGCACATTCCATCTCAGCCGGACTCGATTATCCAGGGGTAGGACCAGAGCACAGCTTCTTGAAAGATATTGAACGGGTCCGTTACGCAGCCGTCACGGACGATGAGGCACTTGATGCATGTCTCGCACTCAGTCGACAAGAAGGAATCATACCTGCCTTAGAGTCTTCGCATGCTCTCGCTTACGCAGAAACGCTCGCGAAGACGATGGGAGAAGACGATACACTGGTGATTTGTTTATCTGGACGCGGAGACAAAGACGTCCACACAATCCGAGAGAAGGTGGCAACACGATGAAACTAGAGACAGCGATTCGAGAGCGAGAAGGGGCGGCATTCGTTCCTTATATTATGGCTGGTGACGGAGGGATAGAACGACTCATCCCGACCATTGTTGAACTAGAACGAATGGGTGCGACGGCGATCGAACTCGGAATTCCATTCTCTGATCCGGTGGCCGATGGACCGATCATTGAGGCGGCAGGAATGCGCGCTCTTGAAGCGGGTGTGACGCTTGAAATGGTGTTGAACCATTTAATAGAAGGAAATGATCGATTTACTGTGCCGATTGTCTTGATGACATACTTGAACCCGGTGTTTCGGTTCGGGGTCCAACCGTTCTTTGACCGGGCGAATGAGTGTGGGGTGAGCGGAGTCATCATTCCAGACCTTCCATTTGAAGAAAGTCTTCAATTGTTTTCGAACGTCGATCGCCAGGAAGTCGCAGTCATCCCACTCGTTACGTTGACGAGCAGCGAGGCACGGACGGCATCCATCTTAGAGAAGGCTGAAGGATTCGTCTATGCGGTCACACTCAAAGGCACAACAGGGAAGACTGATGTGTTCCCGGATGAACTACTCACCCATTTGACTCGATTGACAGAGCAGTCACGTGTTCCCGTCTTAGCAGGATTCGGGGTACATCGTCCGGAACAAGTGCAGACGCTTGGGAATGCATGTGACGGTGTCGTCGTCGGAAGCTTTATCGTCGAGGCACTTCATGAAGGGAGAACAGGCGACGTCGAGACGTTGATTCGTTCGGCAAAACAAATACACGCATAAGAAAACCGGCGCTTCGCATGAAGCACCGGTTATTCGTTTACTCATAATTCCACTCGATCGAGACCGTCTTCCCCAAACTTTTGGTCGAGTTGGTCATGACGGTACATCGAGGCGAGAACGTATAAGAGATCGCCTTCTTCGATAGCTGTCTGTCCGTTCGGCGGAATCAAATATTCGTTTCGGACGATGGCGTTTACGACGGTGTTCGGCGGGAGCGTGATGTCCGCTAGCGTCTTGCCGATCATCGAGGAGCTCTCCGTGACTACATAAGGAACGAGTTTATGTTGGGACTGTTTGCTGGAAACGAGGGCGATTGTATAGGGGGAACGGATTTTATCCGGACCGAGTAGCCCTAACTTCTCGGCAAGTGGAGTCAACGTCGTTCCTTGAATCAAGGCACTGGTCACGACAACGAAGAAGACGGCATTGAATAGAAGTTGACTGTCATCAATTCCTGCGATTAACGGGAAAGTTGCGAGCACGATTGGTACGGCTCCTTTTAGACCGGCCCAAGAAATGAAGAACTTCTCTTTTTTTGTGAACGCCATCCCGAGTGTCGATAAATAAACGGCGATGGGGCGAGCAACGAACATAAGGACAAAGGAAATAAGTATACCTTTCCAAATTAAGTCGGGCTCGATGAGTTGACGGGGGAAGACGAGCAATCCGAGGATGACGAACATGATGATCTGCATGATCCATGCGAGTGCCTCTGAGAACTGGACGATGGTCACTTCGTGCGCCGTATCCGCGTTGCCAACAATCATCGCAGCGATATAGACCGCGAGTAGTCCGCTCCCCAACAAGTAAGCCGTGACACCGTATGTGAGGAATGCCATCGAAATCATCAGAACTGCATGTAGTCCGCTCGATTCTAGTTTCAAATGATTCAACATGAGACGAGACAATTGTCCGAGTAAAAAGCCGATGAATGCTCCGACAACGATTTGAAGGACGAACATCCAAATGCCATCCCATATGGTCGTCTCGGGCTTCAACATAAAGTCGAGGGCGAGAATCGTTAAAAACATCGCCATCGGGTCGTTCGTGCCGGACTCGGCTTCGAGTGTCGCACCGACTTTCGGTGAGATATTCTTTCCTTTGAATGCGGCGAAGACGGCCGCTGCATCGGTCGAACCAATAATCGCGCCGAATAGGAAAGATTCAATCCAATCGAAACCAAATACGAAACGAACGGCCACGGCGACGACAGTCGTCGTAATCAAGACACCAAACGTGGCAAGTGAGGCGGCTGGAACGAGAACGTTCCGCATCGACGTCCATTTCGTCTGGAGACCCCCTTCAAACAAAATGACAATTAATGCGGCGACTCCGATTAACTGTGCCAAATTTGAATCATCGAAGAAGATGAGACCGGTAATGTCACTTCCCATGATCATGCCGATCCCCATAAACAAGATCAAGGCCGGTAAGCCGAATCGAGTCGAGATTCGCGTCGCCATGACACCGGCTACAAGGAGTAGACCGAAAAGTAGAATGAGTACATCAGTACTTATAACAGGTACGGGCAAACACAACACATCCTTTCAAAAAACAATACTATTAAGTTCATTGTACCATGAAATCGTCTGATATTTCAGAATTGACGATTAGACAAACCATGCACATTGGAATTGTCGGTTATGAATGTGGTAAAGTAAACACATCATATAAGGAGGGATGATGATGTCTAAAATTCACGTCATTCATGAGAACGAAGAATGGACGAATCACCTGGTTCACCGCTTAGAAGAACTACAGTTACCTTATGAACTATGGCACTTGGACCAAGGGACGATTGATCTCGAAGCAACGCCCCCGGAAGGTGTCTTTTATAATCGTATGAGCGCCTCTTCGCACACACGTGGGCATCGGTACGCCCCTGAATTGACGGAAGGCGTCCTCGCTTGGTTAGAGGCGAACGACCGGACCGTGTTCAACGGCACACGTGCCATCCGTCTTGAAGTGAGCAAGGTCAATCAATATACGGCGCTTCGACGCGAAGGAATCCGTGTACCGAAGACGATTGCGGCAGTTGGTAAGAAGCAAATCATCGAGGCGGCTGAGAAGCTGGGCATGACACCGTTCATCACGAAACATAATCGTGCCGGGAAAGGACTTGGGGTCCAATTGTTCCATACGATCGAAGGACTCAAAGAATATGTATATGGTCCCTCGTTCGAGGACTCGGTTGACGGCATCACGCTCATTCAACAGTATATCGAAGCACCAGAACCGTATATTACCCGCTGTGAATTCATCGGCGGGAAGTTCCTATATGCGGTCCGTGTCGATACGTCGGAAGGCTTCGAGCTCTGCCCGGCAGACGCTTGCTCGATTGAAGACCAGTTCTGTCCGGTCGGGGAGACGCCGCCGGCGAAGTTCGAAATCGTCGAAGGATTCGATGACCCGATCATTCCGCAACTTGAGCAGTTCCTTAAAGTGAATGCGATTGACATCGCCGGGATCGAAATCATCCGAGATGAAGACGGCAACGTCTACGCCTACGACGTCAATACGAATACGAACTATAATTCCGAAGCCGAAGCGAAAGCAGGGCGCTACGGCATGCTTGAATTGGCTACTTTCTTAGGCGACGCACTTCACGTCACCACGACAAAATAAGGGTCAGGCGCTCGCCTGACCCTTTTGCTGTGTATGTTTGAGTTGCTCTTCAAATCGATGTTGGACTAATTCTGCTGTCGGTGCCATTCGTTCGATGAACGAATCTAAACGTTCCGCAGTGTCTCGATCGGTTTCTTTGAACACGCGCATCGTTGTTCACCTCGTTGATTAGGATGACTTGCTTACATCATCTTTAATTCCCGAGGTGTTATACACGTAAACCTTTTATACGCTAAAGAATGTTCTCAAATTTTCTTTCGGTAAGATGTTCCCGACGTAGAAGTCACCGAACTCACCGTATTTCGCACTCACTTCATCAAAGCGCATCTCGTAGACGATTTTCTTAAATTGAAGTGAATCTTCAGCGAAGAGCGTGACGCCCCATTCCCATGCATCGAATCCTGTTGACCCACCGATGAATTGCTGAATCTTACCGGCATAGCTACGACCGATCATGCTGTGACGATACATGAGGTCTTTCCGTTCATCCATCGATAACATGTACCAGTTGTCTCCGTCACGACGAGCCTTGCTCATCGGGTAGAAACAAATGTGTGCGGCCTTTGGAAGTGTCGGATAGAGGCGTGAGCGGATGTGTGGGTTTTGGTACGGGTCCCCATCTCCAGATCCACGATACATACCGAGCTCGATGACAGACACGTATGAATATGAGGGAATCATATAGTCGTATAATGCTGTTTTGCGGAACGCACGCTCAACATCTTCAAGTTCGTTGAATGTCGGGCGAAGCACCATCAAGACGAGGTCTGCCTTTTGACCGAGAATCGAGTAGAAGGCGTGACTTCCTTCACCTTTGGCTTCGATTTCTTCGAGAGAAGCGAGGAATGTTGTGAACTCGTCAATCATGTGTTGACGCTTTTCGGCATCGACGAGCTTCAAACGAGCCCAATCGATCTTGCGGAAATCATGGAGTGAATACCATCCGTCTAATGTGGCGGCGGCATGTTGTGTATCTGTTGTAGGTACTGGACGTTCTGACATAAAAAATCTCCTTTCGGGACTTGGCTTCGCCGTCTATTTTACCATACACGCTTCACTGACTGGCAACTTTGAGGCACTGTGAGGGTTATCACGATTCATGACGGGTAAAGAACAGAGGACAGAAACATGAAAACGGCTACAAAAATGGCTGTATCAGTCACTTTGGAGAAACTGTTCTATTCATATAATGATTGATTCTAAGCGATTTATGACGAAATGGGCAGAATAGTTTATTTTGAAAAGGGTACTGTGTATAATTGAAATCGCGTAAAGACACAAGTCAATGGCAAAACCATTAGCAGTCATGCTGTAAATTGAGAAAAGGGGTTCATTCGTTATGAAATTATTTGAAACGTTGAAGCAAAAAGTCAGCCCGGTTCGTCCCACGATCGTCTTTCCAGAAGGCGTCGATGAGCGTGTTCTTGGAGCTGCGGTTCGATTGAAAACGGACGGTATGGTAGAACCAATCGTCGTTGGTGCGAAAGCAGACGTCGAAGCGGTTGCGGCAAAACATGGTTTCGACATCTCAGGTTTAACACAATACGACCCGGCGACGTACGAAGACATCGATGTTCTCGTCGAATCATTCGTCGAGCGTCGCAAAGGGAAAGCGACGGCTGAACAAGCGCGCGAACTCCTCACATCGGACGTGAACTACTTCGGAACGATGCTCGTTCATACAGGAAAAGCAGAAGGTCTTGTCTCAGGCGCGATGCACGCGACGGCTGATACGGTACGTCCGGCACTTCAAATCATCAAAATGCAAACAGGCATCAAAAAGACGTCAGGTGTGTTCATCATGGTGCGTGACGACGAGCAATACGTCTTCTCGGACTGTGCGATCAACATCGCACCAGACGCAGCGGACTTAGCAGAAAATGCATTTTTATCAGCAGCGACAGCGAAGACGTTCGGGATCGACCCACAAGTCGCCCTTCTTAGCTTCTCGACAAAAGGTTCTGCGAAGTCACCTGAAACAGAGAAAGTTGTGGAAGCGACACGCCTTGCGAAAGAAAAATCACCGAACCTTCCAATCGATGGAGAACTTCAATTCGATGCAGCATTCGTCCCTAGCGTAGCGGCGAAGAAAGCACCAGGTTCTGATGTGGCGGGTAAAGCGAACGTATTCGTCTTCCCAAGTCTTGAAGCAGGAAACATTGGCTACAAGATGGTTCAACGTTTCGGTGGATTCGAAGCAATCGGTCCAATCCTTCAAGGTCTCAATAAACCAGTAAATGACTTATCACGTGGCTGTAACGAAGAGGATGTCTACAAATTGACACTCATCACAGCAGCACAAGCAATCGACGAGCGCAACGAAGCGTAAGTCCGAAGCATCCTTCTAGGTAGAAGGGTGCTTTTTTCATGTTTTTTTGAGTGGTAGCTGAGGTAAACTAAAAGAGGAATCCAATATCGAAAGGGGAAATACGTATGCAAAATATTCATGCAACTGAATTACGAGAAAAGCTAGAAAACGGGGAGTCGCTCCATATCATCGATGTGCGCGAACAAGACGAATATGACGCAGGGCATATCCCGAACGTACCGCTCTACCCATTGTCTGAATTCCCGCAAGTGACAGAAAAGTTAGCACAGGACAACGTCTACCACGTCATTTGTCGCTCTGGCGGCCGCAGTGTGACGGCGTGTGACCACTTAGAGTCAAACGGATATAAAGTCGTAAACGTTGAGGGCGGTATGCTCGCTTGGGATGGCGACATCGAAGCGTGATGTTAGAGAATCCTTGGGTCGTCGTACCGCTTCTCATTGCGCTCTACCTCACGGTCTATGCAGTGATGAAGCGATTTGACTGGGAGAAGTGGCGACTCGTCTGGGCAGTGTGGGTGATGCTCATCATCATCCTATTGACGATTGAACTCGTGACAAGTCTATAAAAAATGCGGAACCTTCTTTAACAGAGGTTCCGCATTTTTTATGCGTCTTGGCGCTTATCAAATGTGATCGATGCGATGGCATCGTGTTGGTGAATCGACTCTTCGTTACGGCATTCGACGAAGAAGTTCACAACTTGTTTCATCTCGTACAAATCAGCCGCAATCAAGCGGACCATGTCCTCGACGAAACGTGGGTTTTCGTATGCGATTTCTGTCGCACGTTTTTCATCCGGACGTTTGAGGACCGGATGGAGTGGTGCTGAGGCGTTCGATTCCGCCGCATCGAGAAGTGCCACACGCCAGTCGAACCCATCCATCGACGTCTCATCAAGACCTGCTTCGATCGTGATGTACCCACGTTGGTTATGGGCGCTGTACTCACTGATTTCTTTTGAACATGGGCAAAGCGTCGTGACATTGATGACGAGACCGACTGTCACATTTGCGACGCCCGTTTCGAGGTTATATGTCACGCGGTGCATCACATCTGCGTTCATCAAACCACTGAGGCCTGTTGCGGGTGCTTTACGCGTGAAGAACCACGGGTAACGAATTGTCAATTGTCCTTCCGTTTGCTCCATACGCTCCGCGAGCTCTTGTGCAAACTCGATTAACGAACGGTTCGATACCGTCCATCCTTGTTGATGATACGCATCGAGCTGTTCCGTCAAACGGGACATGTTGATTCCTTTACGATCTTGAACGAGCGATGTCGTCAATTCGAAGGAAGCAACTGTTGACTGGACCCCTTCTGACGTCTCGACGTTCACAGGGTGCTTCACGTTTGAAATTCCAACACTATCAAGAGCGAATAAGAAGTTTTTCGGTGTATTTTGTAAATCGACCATCTGTTCTTTCTCGGTCGGTTTTGTTCCTTTAATCGGTGGGACCGACCCGAACAATTTATGTCGTTCTGCTTTAGTAGGTAAAGCGACATGGCTTGTAGACATAATCGGATTCTCCTTTTTTAGAGCGGTTCAAGCGACCACTCGTTCTTGTTAGGATTTTATCACGAAATGATGGCTGAACGGGTATGATTTTGCTCTCAAAACGTGTTTTGAATATGCAATCCTAAAAAAACCTTCAGATATTGAAGAAAGAGGATTGATTTACTTTGTGAACGGGAATAAAATGGTCCTGTGAACTTAAAAAATAGATCACTATTAAATATGAAGGAATTGAAAGGAAAAAGGAGATGTTGTTATGGATTGGCAGTTAGTCCTGCAGTATGCCTGGATTGTCGTCGTTCTCGTCGGTTTAGAAGGCTTGTTATCTGCAGACAACGCGCTCGTCTTGGCTGTCATGGTCAAGCATTTGCCACGTACAGAGCAGAAGAAGGCATTGTTCTACGGACTCCTTGGGGCGTTCGTCTTCCGCTTTATCGCATTGTTCTTAATCTCGTTCTTAATTAACGTATGGCAAGTTCAAGCGCTCGGTGCGCTTTACTTGATTGGAATGAGTGCGCGTCATCTGTATATGACGTATAAGGCGAGAAAAATGGAGCCACAGCAAGATTTGGCAGCAGAAGCGAAAGAAGAGACGGCCGTCACAGAACGACCTGTTTCGAAGAAAGAGTTTTGGCTCACTGTCGCGAAAGTTGAGTTTGCGGATATCGCCTTTGCGGTCGACTCAATCTTGGCAGCGGTTGCGCTCGCGGTCAGCTTGCCACCGCTCGGTCTCGGGGAGATCGGTGGGATTGACTCAGGTCAGTTCTTTGTCGTCTTGACGGGTGGACTCATCGGGGTCGTCTTGATGCGATTCGCGGCTCGGATTTTTGTCAAGTTGCTTCATCAACGTCCTACACTTGAAACAGCCGCTTTTATCATCGTCGGTTGGGTCGGGGTCAAGTTGACGGTCCTCGTACTTGAACATCCAGGTTTCAAAGAATTGATTGCCGGGACACCATTCGAATTCATGGGGCTCCCGGATGGATTCGTCCACTCGGCAGCTTGGACGATTTTCTTCTGGTCAGTCATGGTCGGGATTGCGTTATGGGGCTGGTTCTCATCGAAACCGACAGCGGTCAAACACTGAGTTTAGATAGATCGTATATAAATCCCCTCCGAACCTCAGATGTTCGGAGGGGATTTTTGTAGGCGTTTCATCGAGAGAAAGGAATACACGCCTCCGTTCGTCTCCTGCATGAACGTGTCTTCTGGGATGAAATCGAGTGATCTGTATAAACGGATGGCTCGTTTGTTGAACGTGGCGACAGCGAGACGTACTGTACGAGTCCCATATGTCGCCTCGATCCAAGTTAGAATCGAAGCGAGGAATCGATGTCCGTTGCCGCTCCCCGTCAAATCAGGGCGCATGCCGAGACCGATGGAGACAGTTTCCACTGATTCGAAGTGCAACGTGACAAAGCCGATCAGTTCATCGTCATTAAGGATGGCGAACGTCGTGTCTCCCCGTTCCTTCGCATCTAAAAATGAGGCGAGATCTTCCTCGTCGGCGTCCATATTGTAAAACGCGTATTCGCCTTCATAGCGCCACTCGAAGGCGATCAATTCGGCTTGTTCTTGTGTGAGTGGATGAAATGTATGATTCACTTTATTTCCTCATCTCTGACTGGATTGTACGTGCTACACTCAAATCGTATCATGAAAATAAGGGGAGGGAATGGGATGGCAGTCAAATTGGACATGGTCGGCATCGTCGTGACGGATATGAAGCGGTCGCTCGATTTTTATCGGGCACTCGGGTTTGAGATTCCAGAAGCGATGAACGGGGAAGCGCATGTGGAGATTGATGAAGGCGGCGTGCGTCTCGCGTTCGATACGGTGGAAGTGGCCGAATCGGTATACGGGGAATGGAAACAGGCAGACGGGCATCGGATCGAGCTTGCCTTCTTATGTGAAAGCCGTGAGTCACTGAATGCTTTGTATGACTCAGTCCTTGAACAAGGCTATGCGTCACACAAAGCTCCATGGGATGCGTTCTGGGGTCAACGTTACGCGATTCTGTACGATGCGGACGGGAATCTAATTAGTTTGTTCGCCGCATAAAAATAATCCCGGGCCATATGGCTCGGGATTATTGATTGTCGTGGCACTCTCCCCATGAACAAAGGGCATTCATGGCAGGTTGCAGGCCGAGGGCGTCTTCAGTTAATGAATACTCGACGTGCAGGTGCTTCTCCGTCGAATAGTCGACACGACGAACCATACCGAGCTGTTCAAGCTCGCGCAATTGGTCGGTCAACACTTTTCGGCTGACGTCCGGAATCGCCCGTTGAATATCAGAGAAACGGAGCGGTCCATCTTGAAGCGTGCAATACACTTGAGGGCGCCATTTGCCGCCGATAATCTCGAGTGCGCGGTTGACGGGGAACGATGTGGTCATGTTCAAAGAACCTCACTTTCGGGTAGTTACTTCAATGTGCGTACTTTTTTTCTTGCTTCAATGACAGTATCTTATCGTTATCCGCTAAATTGAGCAAACAAAAAGGAGTAGATGAAACATGACGTATCCAAGAACATTTTCACACATCGGTCTTTCTGTACCGAACGTAACAGAAGCTGTAAAATTTTATGAGGACGTGATGGGATGGTATACCATCATGACACCATCAGACGTCGTCGAAGATGATTCGCCAATCGGCGTGATGTGTACTGACGTCTTCGGACCAGGCTGGGGTAAATTCCGCATCGCCCATATGTCAACAGGAGACGGAATCGGAATCGAGTTATTCGAGTTCCCGAATAACGAGACACCAGAAGACAACTTCGAGTTTTGGAAGACAGGGATTTTCCACTATTGTGTACAAGACCCTGACATTGAAGGACTTGTCGAGAAGATTGTCGCCCATGGCGGGAAACAACGGATGCCGATTCGCGAGTACTATCCAGGCGAGAAACCGTATCGCATGGTGTACTGCGAAGACCCATTCGGCAACCTCGTTGAAATTTATTCACACTCATACGAACTCACGTATTCGGAAGGAGCTTACTAAACATGAAAGCATGGCTACTCGACCAACCCGGTTTAGATCATCTGCATATTGGAGAAATCGACCGACCGACACCAGGAACAGGGGAACTGTTGATTCGTGTCGAAGCGGTCGCCTTAAACCCGGTCGACTACAAAGTCGGTTCAAACGGGAACCCGAACTGGGCGTATCCACATATTCTCGGTGTCGACCTTGTCGGTGAAGTCGTCGAGGTCGGTTCAAGTATCGCCAACATCATTACGGGTTCACGTGTAGCCGTGCATACGGATCTTTCAAAATATGGAGGGTTCGCCGAGTACACGGTCGTCGATGCCCGGGCGTGTGCGGTCGTTCCGCAAGGTGTGAGCGATGAGGCGGCTGCCTCGATTCTGTGTGCCGGAATGACGGCTTATGAAGCGGTCATGCAGAAGCTGAATACACGGAATAAAGAAACGATTCTCGTGCACGCTGGTGCAGGTGGTGTTGGTGGCTTTGCCATTCAGCTCGCAAAACGCCTCGGGCTAAAGGTCTTCACGACGGCATCTCCCGAGAACGTTGAATGGGTAGAGTCGCTTGGTGCGGATGTGGCAATCGATTACAACGTCGAGGACGTGACGGCACGAATCATGGAAGAGACGGATGGACGTGGTGTCGACTTGATTTTAAACACGGTCGGTCGTGACGTCGCGACAGCCGACTTAGATCGTCTCGCGTTTAGCGGACACCTCGCCTATATCGCCGGTCCACCAGACATGACGAACATGAAAGGGTTCACATTATCCCCTTCGATTCACGAGGTGGCGCTCGGGGCAGCGCATGCGAGCGAGGACGAACATGCGATTCGCAACTTGGCGTATATGGCCGAAGAGTTGATGCACTTACTTGAAGCGGGTGAACTGAACGACCTCGTCACAGAAGTGTTATCTTTCGACCAATTGAAAGAAGGTCTCGAAAAACTACAAACGCGGAAAGTGCGCGGTAAACTCATCGTCCGGATTCGCGACTGAGTATTTGGCTCCCTGTTATACTGACAGGGAGTTTATTTGTTGAGGAGGGGAACAAATGGAGCGATTGATCGACACGTATCGTCAGACGAACGTTCAATTGAGCGGTCATGGGAAACGGGAAGTCGGGGTATTGAAACGCGCATTTGAACAGGTGCGTGAAGACGAGCCGAGTGATCAGTATGGACAGGGCAAAACGATTCGACAGTTTGAAGAGAAGATGGCACAAGTTCTTGGGAAAGAGTCGGCGGTATTCTTTCCGAGCGGCACGATGGCGCAACAGATTGCGTTACGCATTTGGTGTGATGAGACAGGGAAGAACAAGGTCGCATATCATCCGCTCTGTCACCTTGAAATCCATGAGCAGGACGGCTTGAAAGAGTTGCATTATATCGAACCGATTTTAGTTGGAAACGAAAACCGTCTTATGACACTCGAAGAGATTCAAGCGTTACCGGACATCGCCTGTCTGTTGCTTGAACTGCCACAACGGGAAATCGGAGGGGAATTGCCGACGTTCGAGGAACTCGAAGCGATTAGCGAACATTGTCGTGACAAACGGATTTATCTACATCTAGACGGAGCACGACTGTTCGAATCGCTCCCGTATTATGAGAAAGAAGCATCTGAGATTTGTGCACTCTTCGATAGTGTGTACGTCTCGTTCTATAAAGGAATTGGTGGCATTGCCGGGGCCATCCTTGCTGGACCGAAGGCGTTTTGTGAGACGTCGAAAGTATGGAAGCGTCGCTATGGCGGTGACTTGATCAGCCTGTATCCGTATATTCTTTCTTCAGATTATTATTATGAGTTGCGAAAAGACAAAATGCAGGGATATCGCGATGCTGCCGTACAATTGGCAGCACGATTCAACGAACTCGACGGTGTCTGGACGACCCCACTTATTCCGGTCACGAATATGTTCCATTTACATTTCCAAGGGGATGAAGAGGAAGTGGGCGAGCGGATGGCACGCATCCAACAAGAAACCGGGGTTGGCATTACAGGGCATCTCGTAGAAAATGATGGATACTGTTCAACGGAAATCAGCATCGGGGATGTCTACAGTCATATAACCTCTAATCAACTCGATGATGTATTTAGGCAATTCAACTCTAAATAAATATAAAGAACGCTGAAGAGATGTTTCTCTTCAGCGTTCTTGTCATGCGACTTTGAGTGTGGATTTGTCGGCGGCAGATGATAGATGCGTAGAAGACAACTTCACGACCCATTGAATCGTTTTAAATTGTATGAACACAAGAGGTGATAAAGCGATATAATGCATCCACGTGTGTACAGTCAAGAAGCCGTTTTGAACGAGTCCCCAATGAACAAAGAACATTCCGAGTACCACATATGCGACACCTGGACAAATGAGACCAAAACTTGCTCCGCCCTCTGGCTGATTTCTGAAGTAATCAAGTCGACGTAATACACTATATCCGATTAGTCCAACCGCGGTGCTCCCCATAAATAATATCCCGAGTACAATCAGCATAAAGGCTGCATTGACCTCAGTCTCTAGCAAGCGATGTGACACCATTGAGTTCAATCGAACGAATGTAATACCAGTAAGGGTGAGAATCGGGATAGGTAACCAAATAGTCGGTGCGCTCGCTTTTGCAAAGCCTTTACTGAAGATGGCTCGTAGACTCATTCCGGCGAAAAATAAAATAATCCCCCATACAAGTGTCATAAAAAATATAGAGGCGATTGTCGCACTGACAGAAACCCATTGGATTTTTGACATAGCGGCAGGACTAGCTAATCCCACTGCGACCATGACGAACGAAAAAGCACCTAAGAATTGTCCGAATTGGTTCATATTTTCAACGTCAACTTGACCACTCACCATAACCGATGCAATGTACTGAACATAACGAGTAAATGCATATCCACCAATGATTAAGAAGGCAATGAGGGCAAATGGTAGTAAGGATTGAACATTAGACCAAAGTCCTGGAACAAACAAGGCACCTAGAATAAACAGTACATTGACACTCATCGCATAGGTGAGTGGTTCTGCCATGACAGCTACTTCTCCAGGAGTTCCTTTCACTTTGGAATATCGATCGCTTTTCTTGAATTTACGAAATGAACGGATATTCCATGCAAGCAGACGGAAGTGATTTGCCGAGAAGCCAATAATGACCAATGAAACGAGAACGACAAGAATAGCTGGGATTCTTCCGCCCTCAAACGTCTCACGTAAATGATTGAAGTGAGGTAGTGGAGAATCAGGGTGTGGTATGAGGAACATAAAGTACATAAAAAATGACACAGCGAGCCCGCCGTTGCCAAGAGCAGATAAAAAATATAATGGGTGATAGGTTTGTTTTGACATGATAAAAAACTCCTCCTTTAAATTACATAATCAATTTATACCCCCTAGGGTATCTTAGGGTCAAGAGGGTTGGATATAATTGAGGGCAATCCCTCAATTATAGACATGGCTGTCTGTGTGATTTTCATCACCCCTGATAACGTTTAATATTGATATTTTGTTTGAAGATATTATGTGTCATGTTGCGTCAAGTGTTGATTCATAAGGAAATTGAGGGACTTCCCCTATATAAAATGTATACGCTTTCAAATATGCTTAAGTTGTATAGAAGTTCACTGTTTTGTCAAAAAAGAAAACATAGCAAGAAGGAAGGAGAGGCATACGATGCGTACACATTATCGTGTTGTGATTGTAGGAGCAGGAACTGGGGGAATCAGTGTCGCGGCCAGATTGCTTCGAGAGAAACATCATTTAAGAGATGAGGTTTTATTGATTGATCCCGCAACCACTCACTATTATCAACCATTATGGACACTCGTCGGAGCAGGTATTGTCAAAAAAGAGGAGTCAGCCCGCACGATGGATTCACTCATTCCTGATGGGGCGACCTGGTTACAAGACCATGTGACGACATTTGATCCTGAAAACAATCAAGTCGAAACGTCAAGTCACGGAAAGATTCAATACGATTTTCTTGTCGTGTCACCAGGTATTGAAATTGACTGGGGGCGCGTCAAAGGGTTAAAAGAATCGCTTGGGTCGAAAGGAGTCTGCAGTAACTACTCATACGAACACGTTGATTATACATGGGATACCCTCGAAAAGCTCACAGGTGGAACTGCATTGTTCACGCACCCGGCTTCTCCAGTGAAATGTGGGGGCGCCCCTCAAAAAATCATGTATCTGGCTGAAGAGTATTTAACGAAGACGGGAGTTCGTGATTCGAGTCGAGTGGTCTTCGGTTCGGCTAATCCCGCCATTTTCGATGTTACGAAGTATCGGGATGCGTTGGAGAAAGTACTCGAACGAAAACAGATTGAAACGCATTTCCGGGTTAATTTAACGGAAATAAAAGCAGATGAAAAAATTGCGGTTTTTGAAAACTTAGATTCTGGTGAATCGTTTGAGATGAGTTATGACATGATTCATGTCACACCACCGATGCAAGCTCCGGCGTTTATTCGGAACAGTTCATTGGCGGAATCCGGTGGTTGGGTCGATGTCGACAAACATACACTTCAACATAAACAATTTAAAAATGTGTTCGGGTTAGGTGATTGTACGAACCTACCCACATCGAAGACAGGTGCAGCGATTCGAAAGCAAGCGCCCGTCGTCGTGCGAAACGTACTGGATGTGATGTACGGTCATTTACCGACTGCTTCTTATGATGGTTATTCTTCTTGTCCGATTGTCACGGGCTATGGTTCATTAATTCTCGCAGAGTTTGATTATGATAAAGTTCCACAAGAATCTATGCCGTTCAATCAAGCAAAAGAAAGACGGAGCATGTATATTTTGAAAAAAGACTTTTTACCGATTATGTACTGGAATGGCATGTTGAAAGGGACGATGTAGGAAGGGAGGGATCGTGATGGAACGTTCTGCACTTGAAGAGCAAACAGTTGAAACAGTACTGACAAGACCCGACGTTGAGCAAGCACTGATTGCACTCATTGATCGTCTACCTAAAATCGAACAGTCTCTCCGTCGTTTGGAAGATGCTGTTGATTTTGGTATGGCGACAATGAAAGATGAAACGGTGAAAGAAAAAGTTGACGCGGCCATCGACAATTCCAACATACAAATCGAAACGCTTGAATCGGCTATAGAGCTGATTGAAAAATTACCGATGTTGTTACAGGTGACCAATCAACTCGAGTCCATGTTCACGTTTGTTCAAGATGTATACCACGATGAACAAACGAAAGAAATGATTGGCCAACGGATTGAGGGGTATGCCGTGCCAGCGAAAGAAAAGGTTGAATGGACACGAGATATGTGGGCGGAAGTACAAAGTCGTGTGGAACAGGATGACCGCCACATCACGCTATTCTCACTCATGCGATGGATTAAAGAACCGTCTGTTCAACACGGGCTCAAATATGTGCAAGCGACTGTTGATGTCTTAAATGAACGGACGATCAAGCGTTAAATATGAGTGGATTGTGATGAATAGGGTTTTCAAAAGAAATCGGACGTGCCTCGGTGCACGTCTTTTTTTCATGGGAAAGTGAAGTACATCATTTGGGTTTATTTACCCATAGGGGTATTATGGATATAAGAACTGAAAGAGTGCGGAGGGGATGAGGTTGACACTACGTGACTTTGAACATCAAATATTAGACGTACTCAAAGACGGTGTGATTGTGATGGATCATGACAGGAAAATCATATCGATGAATCAATCGGCCGAACAATTGACGGGATGGCAAGTCGGTGAACCGGTTCCTTATTGTTCTTTTTGTCAGAAACGGAGAATGAGCTTAGGTGAAGAACGGTGTTACTTAATTGAACATGAACGTTCTCCATACTTCTCTTCAGAAATGCCGACTTACTCCGGAAAACTAGTAGATGTTGAGATGAATACAGCTCGAATTCTAAATGATGCCAAAACAGGAGCCACATATTATTTGCTCGTTTTACGAGATTTCACAGAACGAAAGCGCCGAGAAGCGCACGCTTTAAGAGAAAAGATGGTTCGGGAATTGATTCATGCACGAGAGGAAGAACATGAACGGTTGGCTCAGGAACTACATGACGGTGTCGGACAATCGCTCTTTAGTATCACCCTTGCGTTGAGTGCTCTTCAATCAGACGTCGCAGACCCGGATAAAAAAGAATATTTGACGTCCGTTCTATCTGAAGTAAGTCTCCTGATGGATCATGTAAGAAATTACTCGAAGCAATTAAGACCGATTGAGCTTGATCAATTTGGACTTGAATCCGCATTACAAGTGTTGCTTGATAGTTTTGCGACCCGTTACCCAAACGTAGCGTTTCATACAGACATTCGTCTGACGACACGATGCGATTCTCTTGTGGAGATTAATTTGTATCGGATTGTCCAAGAGGCACTCGTAAATACAATGAAATACGCAAATCCGACAATTGTGGATTGTCAGGTAATCGAGCGTGACGGGCGAGTTGAATTGTTATTCCGGGATGACGGGGCAGGTTTTGATGCGCTGAACGTCTCGAAAGGATTAGGGTTACGTCATATGGAAGAGAGAGCGAAAACGATTGAGGGTTTGTTTCAAATCGTTACAGCAGTAGGGGAAGGGACCCAAATTTCCGTGTCGGTTCCGAGAGAGCGAGGTTATTATGCAACCGATTAATGTATTAATTGTCGATGATCATGAACTTGTACGTCGTGGGTTAAAACTGATGTTTCGTACGAATGAGCGCATTCGGGTAGTCGGGGAAGCGACAGAAGGGTCAGCAGCTATCCAAGAAGCGCTTCGGACACGTCCTGATGTCATTTTACTTGATATCACGATGCCGAATGGATTGGATGGTTTTGTGACAGTCAAAGCACTCGCAGAGGAAGTGCCCACCGTAAAAGTGATCTTACTGACGATGCACGATGAAGAGATTTACATCAAACGTGCTCTCGAGCTGGGCGTCCCTGGTTATATGTCCAAAAATAGTGATCCTTCTCAACTAGAAGAAGGAATCAAACACGTATTTGACGGGAAACGATATTATGCTACTTCGTTGAACGAGGATTATATTGAAAAGATTGTCTTTCAAAAGAATAATCATCCGTTATTGACGCGTCGTGAACTAGAAATCGTCCGATTGTCGACTCTCGGCTATAGCCATAATGAGATTGGAGAGAAATTAGGGATTAGTCCCAAAACAGTTGAAAATCATAAAGCACGTGTCATGAATAAATTGCAAATCAAGCATCGTCATGAACTTGTGCAATATGCTTTGAAGAATCATTTGATTGAAATGGAAGGATGATTGAAAGAATGAAGTTAGAAGTAGAAAAAACGATAGATTCTCAATATATCCAGCAACATCTGGCGAACGAGCGGACATTTTTGGCATGGATTCGTACTGCGATTACCGTGATCGGGATTGGGTTTTTAGTGACGAACTTTCATTATTATCGAAGCGAGAATTTAAGTGGGGCAGAACATCAATTGATTTCAGCAATCGGGATGTTATCCATTTTGTTCGGCATCAGCACGATTCTTGTAGGTACCCGTTCATATTTGAAAAAAGTGCATACGATTAACACACAACAATTCAAATCTGCGAAGATGAGTCTCATTGCTTTGGCGATTGGGATGGTCTTTATCTTTTCACTGATCCTCGTAGTGAGCTACTTTTTATTTTAAACGAAAACAGGCACCGTCTCTATTACGAGGTCGGTGCCTTGCTCGTTACTGTGTCACGATCGCTTCAAGACGATCGAGTTGGGATGTGAACCCTTCGACGGCCCCCATATCAACCACTTGTTGGAGAGCCTCTTCATTCGGGAATTCGGAGCGGCTAATGAATAGCGTGCCTTCCGGTGTATCGAGAAATTCATTCGTGATGGTCGTGACAGGGAAATCTGGATTGACATGACCGTCCGCATCAGAGAACGCATTTGTATAAACGATTCGCGAGTAGGGGTCGATGTCGATGAAGGTGGATTTCCCCCAGGACTCCATACCGTAGAAGTCACCTTGATTTTGATCGACACATGTCATACAGTAATGCCAAATCCCGCCTGGTTTGAAGTCGAAACTGTATACTTTCGTGTCCCATCCGGTTGGTCCCCACCATTTCTCTAGATGAGCTGGTGTCGAGAATGCTTCAAACACGAGTTGTCGTGGTGCCTTGAACAGACGTTCCATAATCAGTGTCGTACCCTCTATATGTGATTTAACCGTACTCATGATTCATTCTCCTCTCAGGGTGAATCTGCTATACATCTAATAGTTCGGAAAAGAAGCGAGTTTCGTCACGGAGCTCCTATTTGGATATGCCCAATCCATATATTCCAAAACAAACGTACTCAATCCTGAAACAACAAATCAAGCAACATCTCGCCAATTGGTCGTTCTTTTCCCTCATAGGGGAACGCATGGATATGGATGGCAGGATTAAAATTCAACTCGATGATGCCGTATTCAATGTACTCATCATTAAGAGATGGGAGCATCATATCGACACCGCAAATCGTAGCGCCGACCGACTTAGCGGCATCGACTGCAATGTGTTTATAGACGTCAGGAATTTGGTCTGTATAGTCGACACTGTCGCCACCTGTACTAATGTTAGAGTTTTCACGCAAGAAGACACGCTCACCGAGAGCTGGAATACTGTCCGGTGTCTTGCCTTGAGCATATAAAAACGAGATGACGATATCGTCAATTTCAATTTTCTCGAGTGGCGTCTTATATCCTTTTCCACGTAAGGGGTCTTCGTTTTTTGTAGAAACGAGTTGGCGAATGGTAGAGGCGCCGTCCCCTGTGACGTTTGCCGGGACGCGATGGAGGATACCGGCGACTTCGTTTCCGATGACGAGGAAGCGATATTCTTTTCCAGGTAAAAACGTCTCCAGTAAAACGACATCGTCAAATGTTCTCGCATACTGAAATGCAGATAGAGCTTCCTCATAAGTCGTTCCGTCTTTAAAAATATGAATGCCTACGCCGAAGTTCGTGGACTTCGGTTTCAAGACGATTGGTTTATGTGAAAAGAGGTGCCATGCATGCGATAAATCAGATTCGTTATGAAGTTCTACACCTTCAGGGACACGAATTCCGTGTTCAGCGAGTACATACTTCGTTACCGTTTTGTTTTCCATCATCAGGACTGATACATAATTGTCTTTTGATGTCTTTGTTGCCTGTTTGACGTACTCCTCATATTTGCCGTTGTGAATGCGGATAAATTGATCGGACCAATCGATGACGTCGACACGATACCCCCGTTTGATGGCAGATTTCATTAATACTTGAGTAGACAACTCAAGGTCGGAATAACCATGTACACGAAAACGATTTGCATACGCGTCCTCATAAAAGTGTTCGGCTTGGGCCAGAGACCACGCGTTATAACCCGTCTCGGTCATAATCGTCTTCAATCGAGAAGCGTACGTCATGTCCACGTGATCAATTTTTTCTCGTAGAGAGGGGAAGACATCTTTGAAGCCGAGGTCATATTTCGTGTCGAACGCATCGATCGCGTCGAGAAGCTCTGTCGCGTACGTGTGTAGTTGTACGTCGTCACCATCTCGAGTCAATGTGTTCGTGGGAGACATGCCTTCTTTGGCGACACGTTGTTGGTTATTATACGCTTCAGCCTGCCAATCGAAATAAGTTGTCTCCTCAGTAAATGTCAAGTAGAGCAAAAATAGATGAAGAAACCGTAAATCTGAACGAGCGATCCCGGTCTTTTCAAACGGATTCAAATCAATATTGCGAATTTCGATGTAGTCGATACCGTTCGCCTCGAGCTTGTCCAAGTCGTTGCCACCTCTCGATGTTTTCAATCGAATCGGGGAGTAGAGTTCGTTTGGATGTGTAATCTCCCCTTTGGCAATGAATCGACGTACATCATTTGCATATGCTGAGAGTGTCCCATAGTTTGGATAAAGTGGTTCGACATTCGTATAGCCACAGTCGCTATTCCGATAGGACAACGCTTGTTTATTTGAAAAGGTATCCTCATGGAGCGCTTGCATCTGGCTGACACATCGTTCTTCATAACTCGCATGAACAGCCGGGGTAGCGCCGAGCAAATAGACGATGAGCCAACGCATCCGTAAATATTGGCGAACCAGCTTCAAGTAAAGGTGATCTTTAAAGTGTCGATATTGCTCAGGAGACCCTTCGTATAGTGTGGACAACATCTCATCGGAAAACGAAAAATTGAAATGAATTCCGGAAATGAGTTGTTTTTTCGCACCATATTTTTGGAGCAAATGCTCCCGGTAACGACTAGCCTCGAGTCCGGACACACCAAAGTCAGCTAGTGGAATCATACCGCCTTCCGGTAAGGCGCATGGCATCGATTGTGGCCAAAGGCGTTCGTCGCCTATGTTTAGCGCAGTGATATCATAAAGCGTTTCTAAAAAGTGATGTGCCCCCTCAATCGTCGGAAACGTCGGGGTGACGAGCTCGATTTGACTTTCAGAGAAGTCGGTCGTGATATATGGATGCGTTGCCTTATGACCGAGTGACTTTGGGTGCTTCGTAATAGCGAGTGTGCCGTCTGACGTGACCCGCAACATTTCCCGCTCGATGGCAAACTTTCCGCTCGTGATGAGACGATGGGGTAGTTGATTAAACTGCTTCTGCAAGTGAAGTCACTTCCTTTTTCGTTAGTCGGACAAAGAGGGCGGAGACAAGCCCTTTGATGATACTTGAGATGGCAATACTCCACCAGATGGCATCGATTCCGAGATAAGGCTCAAGTAACAATGCGAGTGGGATACGGGCCACTGTGAAAATGATCGAGATCGTCGCAGGGATTTTCGGTAATCCGAGTCCTGAGAAGTAGCCGTTTCCGATCATTTCAATCGAAGAGAAGACGAGAGAAATACCGATAATTCGCAAGTAGCTCGCCCCAATGTCGATGGTTCGAACATCATCGACGAATAAACCGATGAGGAAATCCGGGACGATTATAAATAACAACATGATGAGCCCCGTATAGATTATCCCGAGTCGGGTCGTCACGCGGTAACCTTCATAAACACGATCCACTTTTTGAGCCCCGATATTTTGACCGGTATAGCTAGCCATTGCTCCATTCAGTCCACCGATCATCATATAAGCGATCGATTCGATTTGAAGCCCAATCCGTTGTGCTGCAATCGCTTCAGTCCCATACGAACCAATCATGCGAGCAAGGAAAATGCTGATGACGGTGAACAAAATCCGTTGGGTCGCCATCGGAAATCCGAGACGAAAGATTTCTTTATAGTCGGTTCGAGTCGGCTGAATGACTTCATCCCAATTGAACAATGAACGGGCGCGACGCCAGAAGAACCCGAACATGACGACGTTGGCGACAAGTGTCGCAAGAGCTGCTCCAAGGACGCCGAGTTGGAGTGGATAAATGAAGATCGGTGAGAGAACCATGTTGAGTATGACGCCTGTCGCATTGATTCGCATCGCTGTTGTCGTATTGCCATAGGCACTGAATAGACGGGCGAACAGCAAGTTGAAGAAAGAAAAAATAAGCATCGGCGCACTGACGAGCAAATATCCATACGCGAGACGCTCGACGGTTGGTGCGTTCATATTCAAAAAGCCGATCAACGAATGACCAAAAAAAATCAGTAATGTGGCATACGAGAGACCGAGTGCTAGATTTAGTCGCCTTCCGGCCCGAACATAGTGCTGGATGAATTTCAGGTCACGTTTCCCGACAGCTTGTGACACTTTAATGCCGGCGCCAACGACAATCAACGATTGAATCGCCTGTCCGAGCATGATATAAAAACTGGCCGCACCGACACTTGCGACGGCATCACTTCCTAGTGCGCCTACCCAAAACATATCGACGAGACTATACGTAAACTGTAACAATGAACTGCCGACGAGCGGAAGGGCAAGCGTGAGGATGACACGCTGTACGTTTCCGGTCGTCAAATCGACGGTTTTCACAAAGCAAGACTCCTTTAATTATTTATATAACCATTTAGTTATATATAAACACAGGGTGAAATGATTAGCAATTAGGAGATGGGATTCGATGAAAAATAGACATAAAAAAAGGAACTCGTATCGAATTCCTTAACGTGTATAAGCGCGAATCCAAGTCACCATATAGACGAATGTCGCGATGATGAGCGTTGAGGCGAGTGCGTAGATTGGATAAGTAGGGAGTGCATCTTCAAATAGTGGATAGAACATGAACGATCCCATAAGAATGGGGACCGAAATACTAAACGAGACATAGGCAGCTTTTGTCGCTTTCGCAGTGATGATTTGTTCACGTTCATCGACTTCACTGAATTCGGTCATGCGGACAGACCATTGAGCAAAGTTCAGCTGTTTGTTTGGTCGTGTGTTAAACGAATAGATTGTCCAAACGATAAAAAAGCCAATGAGCAACAAGAGTGGAAGCAGATTGAATTCGACGATGAATGAATCTGATTCAATGATGGTTGAAATATCAGACAAAAATGAACTGAACAGAAAAGCCATCAGGACATACAGGATGATGCTTGAAATAGACTGAACGACGACGTGTTTCATTGTGATTCCTCCTCGATTGTGAATATAGATTCGACCGGTTCCTTGAACACTCTTGCGATGTGCATCGCCAGCATGAGAGACGGCGTGTAACTGCCTTTCTCGAGCGAGATAATCGTCTGTCTCGTCACGCCGACCTTTTCAGCAAGATCGCCTTGAGTTAACTGGTGCCGGGCACGCAGTTCTTTCACGCGGTTGACCAATGGCATGGCGCCACCTCTTTTCTGATTTATACTAAAAGTGTAAAACAAACTTAACATAATGTAAAGAAGACTTTACTTACTTAGAGGTGCTACAATAGCGATATAGTCGAAAGGGGAGATGGTGGGTGAAGGTGATTAGTGGACAACATCATGTGTCAGCGATGACCGGAGATGCCAAAAAGAACTTACGATTTTATACGGAAGTACTAGGGATGCGACTCGTCAAAAAGACGGTTAACCAGGATGATCCATCGATGTATCACTTATTCTATGCGGACGAAACGGGGACGCCTGGAACAGATTTGACGTTCTTTGAGCTCCCGTTTCTCGGGCAGACGTATCGGGGGTCAAACAGTATTTCTCGAACCGCGCTACGGGTACCAGAAGGGGCTCTTACATATTGGCAGGAGCGTTTCGACACGTTCGATGTGACATACGGGGACGTCGAATCGGTTCAAGGGAGACCGACGCTCGCGTTTGAAGATCATGAGGGTCAACGTCTCTGTCTTGTGGAAGGAGGGAACGGAACACCTTGGGAAAAGGGCCCTGTACCAACAGATGTCGGCATCTTTGGTCTCGGATTTAGTGAGTGGACGGTACGGCGGATTGAAAAGACGGCACGGGTGCTGACAGAAGTGCTTGGCTATCGATACGTGACGACATTTGATCGGGATGGTCACGACGTGCGCGTCTTTGAGACGGGAGCGGGTGGCGTGGCGACAGAGATTCATCTCGTCGATCGACCGGATTTGGCATCGGAACGACCAGGGCGGGGGAGTGTGCATCACGTGGCGATTCGAGTGGAAGAAACAGGCGATATGGCGAAATGGATTGAGAAGCTTGACGCACATGGCATCAGTCACTCTGGTCTTATTGACCGCTATTATTTCCAGTCGATTTATTTCCGCGAACCGAGTGGAATCTTAGTGGAACTGGCGACAGATGAACCCGGATTCGCGACGGATGAATCAATCGAAGCACTTGGAGAGCGACTGTCCTTACCACCGTTTCTAGAGTCGAGACGAGCGGAAATCGAATCGAGACTAGAGAAGTTGTAATCGAATGGAAATTCATAACTGTAATGAGGTGAATGAATTGGATACGCAAGCAGTCAATCTTGTGATTGCCAGATTGCTAGGTAAAATTATCGAGCAATATCCTCCTCATCAATGGACAAAAACAGAAGAGGCGTTTCCGCATCCTTATCAGTTCAATAAAGTGAGTTATGACTATTCTGGTGAGGTTGAACCGATGACGCTGGAAACATTTCAAGACTTAGTTAACAAGCTCGGAAATGACCATTGGTACTCATCCAAATTCGAAGAGTTGCTACACAACATTTATATCAATCGATGGGTGCCAACATTCACATCAAATTTCGGTAAGCATTGGCAATGCTACCACGACTTATTGTTTGATGCGTATAACGATTGGAAATATACACATTTTGAATTGTATGACGAAGATGGAAACGAACTCGATGAAGAGTTAGAAAATAACCTGAATGAATGTTTTGAAGATTTCATTCATCAAACGTCCCCAGAACTATATGTGAAAAAAATGATGAAATTTTGGTGGCGATGAGTCCTGAAAGCAGAGACAAATAAAAAACCGACGGACTTTTTCAGTCCATCGGTTTTTGTATGCCCAATAGCAGGGCGAGTTCGTTCGTTCGATTAGCGACGAGATCCGCAATCGTGTAACGGTCGAGCACATGAAAGAACGCCAGCATTGCCTCGTTCAACACACTTCTTAAGTCACAGGCCGGTGCGATCACGCATCGGCCCTCCCCGAAGCACTCCACGAGTTCGAGCGGTTCCATCGACCGAACCACCTCGCCCACGTTGATTTCTTCCATCGGGCGAGCGAGACGGAATCCACCGCCGCGGCCACGCACCGACTCCAAATAGCCATGCTTGCCGAGCTCGTAAACGACCTTCATGACATGGTTTTTGGAGATGTTATATTGGTCCGCCACTTCTTGAATCGTGACGAGTCGATGTGAAAATGTGGCGCTATACATCAATGTTCGCAGTGCGTAGTCACACGTTTGCGTGAGTCTCATCCATCATCACCTCTCGTTTCATTGTACAAGACAATTCCTAAAAGTGCGATTCGGACAAATGTGAAAGGGTGATGGCGAAAATAAGTCAAAAGCGTGAAATCTACTTTAAACAAGTATTTAATATATTGCTTTAAAGTGACTTGACTCACATAATGAACGTGTACGAAACAAAAGGGGGAAATTCACATGTTAGATCAACAAACGATTGAGATTGTAAAGGCGACGGCACCAGTTTTGAAAGAACATGGTGTGACGATTACGAAGCATTTTTATCAACGAATGTTTGAACAAAATCCAGAAGTGCGTCACTTCTTCAACCATACGAACCAAAAACGAGGACGCCAGCCGGAAGCGCTCGCGAACGCGGTCTATGCGGCAGCGCTTCATATCGATCGACTCGAAGCGATTCTTCCTGCCATCCAACCAGCACTTCATAAACATAAAAGTTTGAACATCCGCCCGGAACACTATCCGATCGTCGGTGAAAACTTGCTTGCGGCGATTCAAGACGTGCTCGGTGAAGCTGCAACACCTGATATCATCGATGCATGGGCAAAAGCGTATGGTGTGATTGCCGATGTCTTTATCTCACTTGAGAAACAGATGTATGATGACGCGCCATGGGTCGGATTCAAACCGTTCGTCATCGAAGAAATCATAGAAGACACAACGGAAGTGAAGCGATTCCGTCTCGTCGCAAAAGATGGAGTTATTGGCACAGCCATCCCAGGACAATACATCTCGGTTCAAGCGCGAATCGCTGGTGAAGACATCTTGCACCACCGCCAATATAGCGTCATCGACACGACAGAAAACGGATATTGGATTGCGCCGAAAGCGGAGGGACTCGTCTCAAACTGGCTTCATGAACAGATGGTCGGAACAGAAGTCCCGATGAGCGCACCGGCAGGAGAATTCATCCTTGAAGCATCAGACCGTCCGCTCACACTCATCGCAGGAGGTATCGGAATTACGCCCCTCTTCAATATGGCGAAGACGGCACTTCGTCAAGGACGTTCTGTCACGTTATTGCACGCAGTTCGGAGTATGGACCTTCGTCCACTCGGAGACGAACTCGATGAACTTGTGAAAGAAGGGCTTCATCTCATGACACATGTGGATGACGTATCGGGTTGTATGAGTACGACGCAGCTCGAGGCACTTGATGTCGAAGGGCATGATGTCTACACGTGTGGGCCGAATGCGATGATGGAGACGGTCGTCCGTGTCATTCCTCAGGCGCGATATGAATTTTTCGGGCCGTCTGGAGTTCTTGCGACCAACTAAAAAAGACGACTGGAAAAGTCGTCTTGATTCATAATATGGCGAGAAGGATTATTCCGTGAGTTCACTTAAATGTATGACTTGTTTGTTGTCATCCAACGTTTCAAGTGACCACGAACCATCTAACGGTTTTGTTGTTTCAATGACATATGTCATGGTGTAGCTTTCGTTTTCGGGATCGTTGACGAGAAAATCTTTTGAGACATCGTCACCGTTTAACCGTAAATAGACGACATCTTCCGGGCGTTCTTTTAGATGGACACCGATGTACTCCTTGTTTTCAACTTGAAGGGTGACGAAATCAAAAGACTGATTCGGTTCTATTTCTTTAGTGACAGACCCTAAGTTTCCTGTCGTGACATCAATCTCGGCTAGACCGATGACGGAGCGATCTTCGTTTGTGTAAAAAGAGAGAATGGACTGTTCTCTGTTATGAACTTCAAAACTATACCAGTCGTTTATCGTCATATAACGATTCATTTCTTTTTCGGCATTTTCGTATGAGTTGCCGGCCTGAATGTTAGTGTATGTGTAAAGTCCGACACCGACTGTGATGGTAACGACGATGAGACCGGAGACAATCGTGAGTAAGGTGATTCCCTTGGACATGATTTTTCCTCCTGTCTTTTATAAACATAAACACCCCATGCCTCGCGAATGCGTGCATGGGGTGTTTGAATTAGTACGTCAAGCTCGCGGCGACGATGATGCCGACGACGAGTGATGCGGCGAACAAACTGAAACCGATGGCCATGTTGCCGTTCTCGACTTCTTTTTCTAAGTTCACGCCTGGTGTAAGGACGTATTCAAACGTCCAAAACGCCAATACTTGGGCAGCGATGCCGACGAGTCCCCAGATGAACGCATCGAGCAAGTTGACGCTGTTCGCCCAAACCGTGTAGATGACGATGGCGAGTCCGAGCGCTTTCCCCCAAAGCTTTAAAGCGACGGCCATGTTGCCTTCTTTGATTAACTTACGTTCCGAATATTTGGTCGTCAATGCGAAGATGATGAGTCCGGCGAGAATGAGACCGAATCCTGTCCCGAGGTGGGCGAGGAAGCTTAAAATTGAATCGAGTGTGATGAATGTCATGAGTTTGTCTCCTTTTGTGTAGGTGTGCCAACGGCTAAGTAGTACGAATGATTGTTCGTGATCATGCTACCGGCGCGAACGCCGAGTGCGGATGGGTATCCGTTCAAACAGAAACATCCGATCATGTAATGTGTCTCGACAAGGCCTTTGACGGTCGTCGTCATCCGAGTCGGAAGTTCGATGAACTGTTGGTACACGGCCGTCTCTTCCGCATACGTTTGTAGTAATTCTCGGTGAAACGGTTTGCCTTCTTTCGTGTACAAGATGACGGAGTCCCCTTCACGTCCGAATGCCGGTTTTTTGACGTAGTTCGATTCGCCGAGAAACGGTGCGTCTTCTAAGTAAGTTGGTAAAAAATATGTGTCGATGATGTCGCGCTCAGCTTCATCGAACAGTGTCTCGGTCTCATATAACTCCCAAATCAGGGCCTGTACGCCTTTCGATTGCATGAGGAAAGCTGAGAGCGGATTGAGAAGCGATACGTGTTTTTGTTGATTGAGTTCGAGCAACCGAATGCCAATCAAGTCTCCGTCCGGTGCTTGATCGTCTACGAGATGTTCAATCGGATATGTTTGACGGTACAAGATATCGATTCGTTCACCCGATGGTGTATAGATACCGTTTTCGTCGACGAGCAAAGCATGAAGTGACACAAATTCAGACGGTAAATCGAGCGTTTCTTGCAGGAAGCGAGCCGTCCATTTGTCTTCGATGTTGTCATCATGAGCCGTGAAGACGATTTTTGGTGTGCCTTCTCGTCCGAGTCGTTTCCATGCGGCAACGATGGCCTTCCGCAACTCGGTTTTTAACTGAGCGGTGGCTTCCTTGTTCGGATCGAGGAGATCGAATTCGGAAGCGACCACGCCGTTCACGTCAAACAGTTCTTTAATGAACGTCGGTGTATCTGAGTTGAACTCCATCAATTTGAGTTGGCCGTCCTTCATGATCCAGTCGTAACGGCCGATGATCGTTTCCTGGGAAATCGCCTTCTCCCGTAAAAAAGGCAGACTCGCCTCGGGGTAACCGAGCAGTCGGAGCGTCTCGTCAGGTAGCGAGCGCAACAGTTGATTCGTCTTCCGAAAAATCGAATCAACCGCCCCGGTCGCCTCCCGGACGGACTCTACCTGCGAGGCGGTCATTTCGAAACAGTCGTATAGGGCATATTCTTCATCGTTTAAATCGGGCCAAAAATAAGGGATTTGACTGTAAAGTTCGTCACGCGTCATCCGCCGAATCCACCTTTAGAGCCGCTCCCGAGTCCAGATTTTGACGATCCTGAATTTGAGCCGTTCGACACGGCGCCGGTCGCACCACCATTTGATTTATATGATTTATAGGTCGAAGAGTTTTTCAGTGCACTTTTTGAACGGAACAAGCTACCGAGTAAAAAGTAACTCCCGTAATAGGGGGAACGATCGTCGTCACAATAATATGATTCTGTCACATCATCCCAGTCCCAATCGTCACATTCGTAGCCGGTCGGCTCTTCCGGGAGCGCGGCTTCGTTATAGTTATCATCTCCACATGCGGCGAGAGAGGTCGTTAATACCGCAGCAGAAAGTCCGCTTAAAATTTTCTTACTTGTCTTCATGTTGATTCCTCCAATGTATAACCGGTCGGTGTGACATATATGACATACACACCACGATCTTCATCTGTTTCTGCTGAATCGCGTTCGTACTCTTTATTGGCGACGTACAAGTATTGACTCCCGAGCATGGCGAGTGCATCGAGGTGACGATCGACGTAATAGGCTTCGAGCAACGGGTTGTCAAAGCGGTCGTCGAGTGTACGGATTTCGACTTTAATCTCGCTCGTTTCTTGTTTGTCCATCGGTCCTTCAGTGTAGCGATCGACGTAAATCAAAAAGTATTGATCGCCTTCTAGGGCGGATGAGCGTTGTTTGTATGTCATGCCGTCTTTGACGAAAAACTCACATTCGCGACGGGCGAGCACTTCGTCTAATCCGAGAGACGTGTAATGGTATAGTGGTTCGAACGATAATTCATTTTTATAGAGACGATACTCTAATACGATTGAATTCATAATTCAGTCCTTCCTTTTTCTTTTTATACGGGGTGAATGTCAAAATGGTTTCGTGAATCTTTTCTTGGATACGTTTAGTATATAAGAGAGAAGGAGGGGGAAACAGTGCATATCTTATTTCGTGTATGGAAAGGATTAGCGAAATTATCATTTTTGAACGTGATTCTGGCCTCGGTTGGTATCATCGTCGTCGGGACTGTGCTCGGTTATTTATTTGAACCGGAGACGTTCGGGTCATTGTTCGACTCGTTCTGGTGGACGATGACGACATTGACGACCGTTGGATATGGAGATTTTTATCCGTCTTCCGTGGCGGGGCGATGGCTCGGGATTTTCTTGTTCCTATTCGGGATTGGGATTATCGGGGCATTGATTGGAAAACTAGTTGAAGTCGGAGCGACGTTTCAACGATTAAAACGGGAGGGAAGACTAGTGTATCGTGGAGAAGGACATTATGTATATATCGGATGGTCCCCGAAGACGAAAAAAGCAATCGATGAAGTGCTCAACTATGAACCGAAAGCGGAGATTGTCTTAATCGATCAATTGATTGAGGAGCCGTATGTGCACGATCAAGTACATTTCGTATCAGGAGACGCCTCGGATGAAGCGGTGTTGATGCAGGCAAACGTCTTGAAAGCTCGACGAATCGCCATTTTTGCGGATGCACGAATCACGGAGACATTACTCGCTGATGGGAAGTCGTTATTGATTGCATCAGCGGTAGAAGCGTTATCACACGATTACAAAGTCGATTTGCACACGGTCGTGGAGGTGTGCGAGGAACGGAATATCTCGAAATTTAAACACGTCCGTGTCGACGACTTTATTTTAGCGAACGACTCGGTCTCGCTCTTGATGGCGAAAGCGACATTACAACCAGGGACAACGACCATTTTCCGTCAATTATTAAGTAAGCAATCGGGTGGGAACATTCAAGCGTTGAGACCGAAAGCCGAGTGGCAAAACATACGCGAGGCGAACAAGGCGCTACTTGAATCCGGAGTGACGCTCATCGCGGTCAATGACCGATTGGATGTGGCGACGATGCTCGACTTACCGCTCCAAGATACAGACATGCTCTACGTCGTCTGTCACGACGAAGTATTTGAACGATTATCGTAAGGAGTGAAATCATGCATAACGGAACGTTTATCCGAAAGATGACACGCATGCAAAACGTGCAACGATGGGACGAATATGCCCCCCATTATCATGATAACGCAGCGAGTCATAGCTTTCGTGTCGCGGTCTTCAGCTTGATCGCGGCTTACGTGGAGAAAGAGAACGGGCGTGAAGTCGACTTGCTCGATTTACTTGGGAAAGCCATCTTCCATGACATGAATGAAGTGCAGACGGGTCCGATCATGCACCGGACGAAAAAAGAACCGACGTTGATCGGTCACATCGAGCGGATGGAGCGGACAGCGAGCCTCGGTCTTGTCGAGTTGCTCTCGCAGTCGCTACGTCCTCACTTTCATCGCTTCGTTGTCGAGGCGGAGGATGACTCATTTGAAGGACGAATCGTCGACGGAATCGATTCATTCGATGCGATGCTGTTCGTGCGACGGGAAGTCGCGCACGGTTCTCCACATTTCGATGACAAATTAGAAGAGATGAAAGCTGCACTCCGTCATCATCCGATTGATTCGGTTCGCTGGCTGTTCGACCAGGTCGAGGCAGAGACGGATGTGTTACGGTTCATCGAGAACGTCATGCGGATGGATAGTGTGCGTCGTTGGAAAGGTCGCTTCAACACGATTGACGACAACGATGCGATTCACGGTTTCCGCGCGGCTGCGCTCGGTATGTTCAGTGGGCTCTTAGAGCGTGAGAAGTACGACGTCGATGTCGATGTCGCCGAACTCGTGGCCCGTCTTCTCTGTCACGACTTAGTGGAAGGGGTGACAGGCGACGTGCTCGGTCCAGTCAAACATTCGACGCAAGAGACAGGGGCTGCGTTTGAGGCGTACGAACGGGCGGAAAGTGAACGTCTGCTTGGACTGTTGCCTGAGTATATGCAACCGGCATTCCGGAGATATATGGCCGACTCGAAAGATGATACGTATGAAGGAATGCTTGTCGATATGATGGACAAACTCGATGCACTCATCAAGATGAACATGGAGCGGAAGATGAACGGGGCCGAGTATGAGGTCACGTATCGCGAGCAGCTCCGTAAAGTGCAGATGCGATATGAGAATCCAAGCATGATCTTCTTCCTGGCGTATATCTTGCATGATTTGGATTACGTCACAAGCTAAATCAATCCACACAGAAGTCGCATACCTAAATGGGTGCGACTTTTTTATATCATTTATTGACATATATCATTTAACGATATATATTGAATGTAAGAGATGTATCATTTAATGATATAGGAGGTGGGGAGATGCCGCGAACGGACTCCTTGGAGTTAGGGGAACTGACGGATAGTATGTTTTACATCTTATTGGCGCTCACGACGCCGCGTCATGGCTATTTGGTCATGCAATTTGTCGAAGAGACTACGCGAGGGCGAATGCACATTGGTCCGGCTTCGATGTATACAATCATCAAAAAGTTGTTGAATGCCGAATTGATTGAACCGATGGACGGAGACGGAAAGAAAAAGAACTATCAGATTACGCGTAAAGGGCGTTCGATTCTGACGGATGATGTGAAAAGACGACAGGCGATGGTCGAAGATGCCTGTGCCATTTTAGATATGGAGGGATCACGATGAGACAGAAGTATGTGTCGAGCTGGGGACTAGCGTTTGCCGAAGAGCGTGAGATGCGAAAATTGGAGCGAATGGCGGCGAAGGGTTGGCATTTGAAGAAATTTGCCCCTTTAGGATATACGCTTGTCGAAGGGGAACCGGAAGACGTTCAATATAGTTTGGATTATCGAACTCGTCCAGATGAAGACTACTTTGACCTGTTTGCGTCGAGCGGGTGGCAACATGTCACATCGACCGGGGATGAGATTCATATTTTCAAAGGGGATCGAGATGCTAAGCCGATTTACTCGGATATCGAAACAACAGAGGAGAAATATCATGACATGGAACGTCAGATGGGACGGGCTGCGCTCATCCTAGGTATATTATGGATTGCCCTCTTTTCGTTGTTTCAGTTTGATTGGCCGACCGTAGTCGAAATGATATTGATTGGCGTTCAACTACTCGTGACGACCGGTCTCGTGTTCACGGGACTTCCGTATATCGGCTACCGATTCAAACGAATAAAAGTGAATCGTCAAGGATGAATAGGCGGATGGCACAAGCCATCCGTCTTTGTTTCGTTCAACTGAACTATTCGAATGAAAAATAGTTAGGGAGAGAGAACTGTTTTTGGACATCGGTCTATGCAACAAAATCAAAATCCTTCACAATGATTAATGCAAGCGCTTTCATTAATCATTTGAGGAGGAATGAATGATGTTGAAGAAACGACAAGGGGTTGCCGTGCTGGCTGGGGTGACATCGATTGCCCTTCTTTTGGGGCAACCGGTCGCACAAGCGGCAACTCCGCAGAACGGTACGATGATGCAATACTTTGAATGGTATGTCCCGAACGACGGACTGCATTGGAACCGTCTCTCGAACGATTCGCAGCACTTGAAAGACATTGGGGTCTCGACCGTTTGGATCCCGCCAGCGTATAAAGGGACGTCACAAAATGATGTCGGATACGGGGCGTACGATTTGTATGACCTTGGGGAATTCAATCAAAAAGGGACGACTCGGACGAAGTATGGAACGAAAGCGCAGCTACAGTCGGCGATCTCGAACTTACGCGGAAAAGGAATCGGCGTGTACGGAGATGTCGTCATGAACCATAAAGGAGGGGCCGATTATACAGAATCAGTTCAAGCCGTTGAGGTGAACCCTTCCAATCGGAATCAGGAGACGTCGGGAGCATATTCGATTTCCGCCTGGACCGGATTCAATTTCGCGGGACGGAACAATACATACTCGCCGTTCAAGTGGCGTTGGTATCATTTTGACGGGACCGACTGGGATCAGTCACGAAGCTTGAGCCGGATTTATAAATTTAAGAGTACCGGTAAAGCATGGGACAGTGAAGTATCCGGTGAGAACGGGAACTATGACTACTTGATGTACGCCGATGTCGATTTTGAACATCCAGAAGTACGACAGGAAATGAAAAACTGGGGGAAATGGTACGCCGATTCGCTCGGTCTCGATGGATTCCGTCTCGATGCGGTCAAACATATCAACCATTCGTATTTAAAGGAATGGGTGACAAGTGTCCGTCAGGCAACCGGAAAAGAGATGTTCACGGTTGCGGAGTATTGGAAGAATGACCTGGGAGCCATCAATGATTACTTGGCGAAGACGGGATATACCCACTCGGTATTCGATGTACCGCTCCACTACAACTTCCAAGCAGCGGGGAACGGTGGCGGTTACTATGATATGCGCAACATTCTAAAAGGCACGGTCGTCGAGCAGCATCCTACACTCGCCGTCACGATTGTCGACAACCATGACTCACAACCAGGGCAATCACTCGAGTCGACGGTTGCCAATTGGTTCAAACCGCTCGCCTATGCGACCATCATGACGCGTGATCAAGGATATCCGACGCTCTTCTATGGTGATTATTATGGAACGAAAGGGACGACGAACCGTGAGATCCCGAATATGTCAGCGTCGCTTCAACCGATTTTGAAAGCGCGTAAAGACTTCGCCTATGGCACGCAACATGATTACATCAATCATCAAGACGTCATCGGGTGGACGCGCGAAGGTGTGACGGACCGTGCGAAGTCGGGACTTGCGACGATTTTGTCGGACGGACCGGGCGGATCGAAATGGATGTATGTCGGAAAGCAGAACGCGGGAGAAGTATGGAAAGACATGACCGGCAATAACGGGCGTCTCGTGACGATCAATGCGGACGGTTGGGGCGAGTTCTTCGTCAATGGTGGGTCCGTCTCGATTTATACGCAACAATAAATTAGTTAGACTTGTCTCTAAAGATAGGGACAAGTCTTTTTTTCTGAATTTTCACCACATAAGTTTTATACATGATATAATGACCTGGTGTTAATTCTTGATAGGGAATGCTTCCAATCCATGAATTCACATTGAACAACGTCGGTTGTTGGTTTTATCTATATTTTTGCGTTGTGACGCTGTTGAGTTCAAGGAGGTCGTGATGAGTAAAGAAAAGATTGCCCAATTAAGAAAGCACGTCTCGCCGTTTGAAAAGTCCGATATTCGGATCAGTGTGCGGCAGATGATCAATACGATTTTACCGTTTCTCGTTTCATGGTTTTTGGCGTATCAACTACTGAGTGTCTCCATTTTCCTGACATTACCGTTCACGTTGATAGCAGCAGGATTTGTCGTGCGGATGTTTATCATCTTCCATGACTGTACACACGGTTCGTTCTTTAAGAATAAGAAGGCAAACGCCATCGTCGGAACGATTACCGGTGTTTTGACGTTGTTTCCTTACGAGAAGTGGAAACGCGAGCATGCGATTCATCATGCGTCGAGTGGGAATTTGGATAAACGGGGCGTCGGCGACATCTGGGTCATGACGATTGAGGAGTACATCGAAGCCTCGAAATGGATGCGATTGAAGTATCGCCTATATCGTCATCCGCTCGTCATGTTCGGTCTTGGACCACTTTGGCTCATTCTCGTGACGAGTCGTTTCAATCGAAAAGACGCCCGTAAAAAAGAACGGCAAAACACGTATATCATTAATCTCTCACTCGTCGTGTTATACAGTGCGTTGATTTATGTCATCGGATGGCAAGCGTTCCTTATCGTACAAGGGACGACAATGTTCATCGCCGGCGTGCTCGGAATTTGGTTATTCTATGTTCAGCACACGTTCGAAGATTCCTACTTTGAAGATGAACAGGAATGGGATTACGTAAAGGCGGCAATTGAAGGAAGCTCGTATTACGAATTGCCGAAAGTGCTTCAATGGGTGACGGGGAACATCGGCTTCCATCACGTTCACCATTTGAGTCCACGAGTGCCGAACTATCATTTAGAGAAGGCACATACATCGACACCACCATTACAGCGAGCAACGACAATCGGGCTATTTTCAAGCCTGAAGTCGTTACGTTACAAGTTATATGATGAAAACAATAAAACATTCGTCACGTTCCGGGATGTGCGCCATCTCTTGCGCCGAACGAACGTGGCATGAAAAAAGATTGTCCCCGTAAAAAAGGGACAATCTTTTTAGCGTTTCCAGACCCATTCGTCACTCTCATACTTCTTCACGAGCAAATCGATCTCAGCTCGCTGTTCTGTCGTAAAGACGAGCGGTTCGAACGTCAAGGAGAACGCGTCTTTGAAGCCGGTCTCAAATGCGGCTGCTACTTCGTCAAAGGAGACGAAGCGCTGTAACGTGTCATTCAAGGCGACAGCTTTTTCGCTGAAGCGGTTTTTGGCTTCAAGTTTTTCGTGCTCCTCCATCGTGAAGCAGTCGAACAACACCTCATCGTCGACAGAAAGCGGGATCGATCCATGTTGAAGCACGGCCCCTTGATGACGTACCTGTGCGCTACCCGCAATCTTCTTCCCGTCGACGGCAAGCTCGTAATACGAGGCAGCATCGAAGCAAACGGCTGATTTTGGTTTGCGGAGCGCCTCACGATCCTCTTCCGTCAACGGCACCGAAAACTCGGCCGGTACACCGAGCTCATGATAACCGCGACGGACACCTTCCGTGAGTAATCGATAGCTCTCGATGATATTTGTCGGAAGAGCCGGTGTCGACTCGGGCAAGATGACACTATATGTTAGTTCATCCGCGTGTAACACGGCCCGTCCCCCGGTTAGTCGCCGAACGACCGGGATATTGTTCTTCGTAAGCGCCTCGCGGTCCAAGTCACGTGTCGCCCGCTGGAAACGTCCGACGCTGATCGCATGAGGTGCCCATGAATAAAAACGGAGCGTCGGTTTGAGTTCTCCCTTCGCGACCCAATTGGCGATGGCTTCGTCAATCGCCATGTTCTCAGCCGGTGAAGTGGATTCGGTTCTAAGTAAGTGCCACGTCGTACCAGTCATAATCTCTCTTCTTTCTGTTAATCGATTGGCAACATCGTGTGGCGACGTGCCTTGTGTACTTGTTCGTCCGCATGGTAAGAAGAACGGACGAGCGGACCTGCCTCACAATGTGAGAATCCTTTTGCTAGTGCGATTTCTTTCAACTTGGCGAACTCATCCGGGTGATAGTAACGTTCGACCTCGAGATGTTTCTTCGTCGGCTGTAAATATTGACCGAGCGTCAAAATATCAACGTTGTGCGCGCGAAGGTCGTCCATCGCTTCAATCAACTCTTCTTTCGTTTCTCCGAGTCCGACCATGATTGATGATTTCGTCGGGATCTCCGGATTCAGTTCTTTCGAACGCTTCAAGAACTCGAGGGTCCGGTCATACGTTGCTTTCGCACGGACTCTCGGTGTGAGGCGACGAACGGTCTCTAAGTTATGGTTCATGATGTCAGGACCCGCATCAATCAACGTCTGCAAGGCAGAGAAGTCACCCATCATGTCTGACGGGAGCACCTCAACCGATGTTTCTGGGTTCATGGCGCGGACGGCACGAACCGTTTCCGCGAAGACGGTAGCCCCGTAATCATTCAAATCGTCACGTGCGACGGCCGTGATGACGACATGCTTCAAGTTCATGAGGCGTACCGATTCGGCGACACGCTTCGGTTCTTCCCAATCAAGCTCGTTCGGTTTACCTGTCGTGACGGCGCAAAAGCGGCAGGCGCGTGTACAAATACTTCCTAAAATCATGAAAGTCGCGGTCCGACGTACCGCCCAACATTCATGGATGTTCGGACATTTCGCCTCCTCACATACCGTATGTAGATTTTTCTCACGCATCATGTTTTTTAAGCCGGTATATGTTTCATTCGTGTTCAATTTAATCTTTAACCATTCCGGCTTGCGTTTCAGTTCCCCTCTTGCCACAAAAAACTCCCCCTTTTTTTAAGTTAACCTGTAACGAATTGAGTTTACCAAAAAAAGAATCAAAAACGAACCAGAGAAATTATTGGTTTTACCAATACAGTTTTCTGTGTATCAAAACAGAAACATTGTTTCAAAATGGTTACGCTTTCACTAGGGCGATTGTTTCTGAAAAGTGGAGTTGCTATACTGTTGTTGACCACCTGAATAAGAACCAAATGTAACTGATGCGATCAGGCATGGGGTGAACGAGCGTTGATGAGGCAACGCTTCTTCCTCCATGCCTTTTCGTTTGGGGGTCAGCCAAATTTGACTAAGGGGAGTGGGAACATGAACAAGGCATTAAATTGGACGGCAACACTCGGATTGACGACGGCGTTGCTCGTCTCCTCGGTTCCGGCAGCGGACGCGGTCGTGGCGGAAGGGACACCGACCATGTCGATTGATCAGCGTGTCAGCACGAAATTGGAATCGATGACACTCGTTCAAAAAATCGGACAGATGATCATGCCGGACTTCCGACTATGGAACGGGGCGAACCATACGGCACTTGCACCGGAAGTTGCGCGAGTCATCGATCGATTTGACCTTGGGGGCGTCATTTTATTCGCGGAAAACGTGAAAGAGACGGAACAGACGACGAAACTCGTTCATGACCTGCAAGAAGTCGTGAAACAAGATGCCAGCAATGATATTCCGTTATTCGTCACAATCGACCAAGAAGGTGGGATTGTGACACGCCTTGGGACGGGAACGAATTTACCGGGGAATATGGCGCTTGGAGCGACTCGAAACAGTCAATATGCCTATGATGCAGGGGAAATCATCGGTTCTGAATTACACGCACTCGGGGTAAACGTGAACTTCGGACCAGTGTTAGACGTCAACAATAACCCAGGGAATCCAGTCATCGGGGTCCGTTCCTTCTCGAGCGATCCTGACCTGGTCGGCGAACTTGGATCAGCGATGACGAAAGGCATTCAAGACCAAGGTGTAGCGGCAACGGCGAAGCACTTCCCAGGTCATGGAGATACAGCCGTCGACTCCCATTACGGATTACCGATTGTCGACAAAACGCTCGACGAGTTGCGCGGACTGGAACTGCTACCGTTCAAACGTGCCATCACGGAAGGCATCGATATGATTATGACAGCACATATCGGGATGCCGCAGATTGAAGACGAGGTCGTCGAGTCAGATCGTGGCACGTTCCCGCTTCCGGCGACGCTCTCGGACGATGTCATTACGGGAGTGCTCCGTGAGGAACTCGAATATGAAGGAATCGTTGTGACCGATGCGCTCAACATGCAGGCTATCGCAGACAACTTCACGGAAGCGGAAGCGGTCATCAAGACGTTTGAAGCGGGGGTCGATATTGCGCTCATGCCGACGATTTTACGTTCGGAGGCGGACGTGATCAAACTTGAGGCGATCTTTGAGGAAGTCATCGCGGCAGTGAACGATGGACGTTTGTCGGAGGCGACCATCGATGAATCGGTTGAACGGATTTTAAAACTGAAGGCAGAACGGGGCATCTGGGGAGAAACGATGAACTCGACTACGCTCGAGGCGAAGCTTGCGGAAGCAAATACTATCGTAGGAAGCGCAGAACATAAAGTGAAAGAGCGTGAAATCGCGGAGGCGGCTGTCACTCTCGTGAAGAATGATGACAAGACGCTCCCGTTTAAACCGAAAAAAGGAGACACGGTGCTCGTCTTGTCGCCAGCGAAAGACCAGACAGACAGCATGGTGAAAACGATTAAGTCACTAGAAAAGAATGCGGGGAATATGAAAGGCGTGAACGTCATCACGGCCAACTACTCAGCATCGACGCCACATCTAGATCGAAATCCGTTACTACGGCAACAAGTCGAGGCGGCTGACTATATCATCGTCGGTTCAAACGTGAACAATAGCGCCAAATTAAAGTCGACGTCAGCCGATCATTATGTACCGGCCGAAGTGTTCCGTTACGCCAACGAGACAGGGAAGAAGTCGGTCTTACTCAGTTTGCGTAATCCATATGATATTGCCGTTCAGCTAGAAGCACCGGCGCAGCTATTGATCTATGGATTCAAAGGCGATCCGAACGGACCAGACTCGGAAGCGGGTAACTTGAAGTCGGCAGGACCGAACTTACCGGCAGGCATTCGTGCCATCTTCGGTGAAGTGAAGCCGCAAGGGAAGTTGCCGGTAGATGTACCAAAATTTGTGGACGGTGTATTCCAAGACGAGAACTATGCGCAGTTTGGGGATGGATTTAAAAACTGGAATCGCTAAACGAAAATGAGCTCGCCCGAAAATCGGGAGAGCTCATTTTTTCATGCTTCGAAATAGGCGATGACGAGTAGACCTGGACCGGTGTGGGCACCGATGGCAGACCCGACCAGTGTCTTCGTGATGTGTTTCGGTTGGAGATGTTCGCGGACCATCTTCTCAAATTGTTCAGCTTTCGCAACGTCGTCACCGTGACCGATGAAAAGGTCCCCGTTCTCGACGAGCGGCTTCGATTCAACGGTCCATTCGACCATGCGACGCATGACTTTCTTATGACCGCGTACTTTTTCAATCGGGACGAGTTTTCCGTCCTCGACCGTCAATAACGGTAAAATCGTCAACAAGTCACCGATGAAGGCACTCGCTTTCGAGACACGTCCGCCTCGCATCAAATATTCAAGTGATTCGACTGTGAACAGGTGGCGTACTTTTCCGACGAGTGAAGTGGCATACGCAACTGTTTCTTCGTACGTGTGCTCTTGACTGTACTCCGCGACTGTCTTAACGAATAACGCCTGTCCGACTGAAGCGGTTCGAGTATCGAGAATCTTGAATGTGCTGTCTGGATACTCCTCTTTCAGCATCTCACCGACCATGACGGCGGTTTGATAGGTACCAGAAAGTTCGCCGGAGAAGGCGAGATATAAGAACGGCAGTCCCGCCTCGAGATGCTGACGGAAGCAATGTTCAATACGTGACGCCTCGATTTGGAACGTCTTCGGCGTCTTGCCTTGACGCATCGCATCGTACACGTCTTTCGGTTGAATCGTTTCCCCGTCTAAAAACTCTTCGTTGTCGATGATGACACCGAGCGGTAAAATCTCAAGACCGTATTCGATGATTTGATCGTGTGTCAAATCGGCTCCGGTGTCTGTGATCAGTTTAAACATTGGATGAATCACTCCTCTGTTAAGTGTTGTTCAATCTCGCGTAGCGGTTCATTCCGTTTCCACATCCGTTCGAGCTGGCTCACGAGTGTCGTTTGTTCTTCAGCTGTCAGTGACGCGTTTTGGAGCGTGCTGACAGTGGAAAGGACGCGGTAGGCCCGTGTAAGAACATCTTGAACCGTGAGGGGAATACCGAGCAAGTCTTCTAGCGAAGCCATCGTTTCCGGTACAATGGTAGGGTACGTGAACTTGGTGGCTTCCTCTTGGATCGCCAAATCATAAAAGTCTCGAATGATTTCGGCACGTTCGCTCCCGCTCTGTCTGACGCTCAAGTAAATTTGAACGGCGACACCGCCACGGACGCGTCGTTGCGAAATACCGGCGAATTTTTTCCCGTCAATCGACAAGTCGAAACTTCCCGGACAGTACGAGCCGACGACCTCACCTGGGACGATGTCGCTCGTGACATCTTGGAACATCTGTTGGATAAGGGAGGTCATGGCCTCATAGCCGCTGTCGATTTGAATCCCGTCATTCTCGGGTAAGATTAAAGATAAGTTCAGGACATCATCGTCTAACACGACGGCAAGTCCGCCCGAGTTACGGACGACCGGTCGAAAGCCACGCTCGTGCAAATACCGAACCCCATCTTTTAAATGGGGCAACCTTGCGTCTTGGATTCCGAGTACAATCGTATTCGTGTGCACCCATACGCGCAAGACAGCGCCTGATTGTTGGGTTGAAGCACATAACGTATCGTCAGTTGCGAAAGATTGTTCCGCTTGAAACATCGTGCCAAGGCTCGATTGGTCGATCACACGATAACTCGGTTGTTTTAATAATGGATGGATCATATACTTAATTCCTTTTCACAAATAATTTTCCTTCTCATTATAGCACGGAGGGAACGATTCGTTTGAAGTCGAATCTAGAACATAACGAAACGTAGGAGGGCATGTCATGTACTCGTCACGAGGACAACTATCTGGATCAAAAGTGTTTAAAGACCCGGTACACCGTTATATTTACGTCTACGATCATCTTATTTGGGAGCTGATCAACACGAAAGAGTTTCAGCGTTTGCGTCGCATCAAGCAACTCGGGACGTCCTTTTTGACGTTCCACGGCGCAGAGCACACACGATTTCATCACTCGCTCGGTGTATACGAAATCGCACGCCAGTTAATCGATCAGTTCCAACAATATCCGGAATGGGATGACCGCGACCGTGAGTTGTTGTTAGCAGCGGCACTCTTACATGACGTCGGGCACGGGCCATTCTCGCACGCGTTCGAACACGTCTTCTCTGTTCGCCATGAAGTGTGGACCGAACGAATCATTTTAGGGGATACCGAAGTTAACAAAGTGTTATCCGAGATGGGTGTCGGGTTTGCGGAAGAAGTGGCCTCGATCATCAACAAGACGCACCCGAATCGTCTAATTGTCAACATACTCAGTTCGCAACTCGATGTCGACCGGATGGACTACTTGCTAAGAGATGCGCACTTTGCAGGTGTCAGCTACGGGAAATTTGATTTAGAGCGCATGTTGCGCGTCTTGCGTCCAGATGAAGATCAAGTCGTCGTCAAGCAGTCGGGGATGCACACGATTGAAGATTACATCATGCGTCGCTATCAGATGTATTGGCAAGTGTACCTTCATCCGGCGACACGTTCGAGCGACCTTCTCTTGAAAGCGATTCTTGAGCGAGCACAGGAACTGTATGAGAGTGGCTATGCCTTCAACCTGACCCCGAAGCACTTCTTGCCAATTTTTGAACAAAAAGTGATGTCGCTCGAACAATATTTGAAGTTGGATGAAACGGTCGTCTACTTCTATTTCCAAGAGTGGATGGATGAGGAAGACTCGATTTTGGCCGATCTGTCCAGTCGGTTCGTGAATCGTCGTTTATTGAAATATAAAAACTTCCCGGAAGCGAACCGTGACCGTCATATGGAACGTCTCCGTCAGACGATGGAAACAATCGGGTTACCGTCGAAATATTATTTGCTTGAAGATCAGTTAAGTCAATTGCCATATGACTTGTATAAAGGCCAAGGAAAGTATGAAGGGATTTATCTTCAGATGAATGATGGGGAGAGGAAAGAGATTTCGGAAGTGTCGATGCTCGTCCAGTCGATTTTGAACTCGAGACAGTCGGATGAAAAGATTTATTATCCGGAAGATGTGTTGTTGAACTTGAAGGATTATGCCAACGAGAAATCGTGGATTTTGTCGACATTAAAAGACGAATAAGCACGCAAAGGAGCGTGACACGATGGAGATTGCGACACTGATTGGTGGAATCGGGATATTTTTACTCGGCATGACACTACTCACAGACACGCTCAAAAAATGGGCGGGTACACGACTACGTCATCACTTGAATCAATTCACCGATGGCTCTTTGTCAGGTGCGACACTTGGTGCCATGTTAACAGCTTTATTTCAATCTTCTTCGGTTACTACGTTGATGACGATTGGATTTGTGAGTGCAGGGCTCCTCACGTTCACACAATCGTTACCGCTCGTCATTGGAGCCAATGTAGGGAGTGCGACGACAGGGTGGATTATTGCCGTCCTTGGCTACAATTTAGACGTGCGCCAGTTGTTTCTACCGCTCATTGGAATCGGGATGGTGTTTCGTCTCTCCAGTCCGCGCCTTCGCCGTATTGGATTGTTTCTCGTCAGCATCGGGTTGATTTTTGTTGGAATTGGAACACTTCAAGAAGCAATGGGGGATGTCGTCACGTTCTCGTTTGGCTCGGTCGGTGAAATGACTATTCTGCATCAGGTAGTTCTGATTGGAATCGGGTTCATGATGACCGCCATCCTTCAGTCGTCGACGATTGGACTCGTGTTAACGATGACGGCCCTTGCGACAGTGGCGATTTCACTCCCACAGGCTGCTTATTTGGTGCTTGGTCAGAGTGCTGGAACGAGCCTTGTCGTGGCACTCGGTTCGATTGGTGGATGGAAATCGGCGCGGCGCATCGTGTTGGCTCATGCCATCTACCATGTGTCGATTGTCCTCATGGGGTGGTTGACATTTCCCGTTCTCTTCGAGGTCGTCAATCGAGTGGCCGATTGGTTCAACTGGAACGATTTGTTGCGCCTCGCTTTATTCCATACGACATTCCATCTACTTGGTGTGATCTTGTTCCTGCCTTTTTATCAAACGTTCGCACGTCGATTACTGAAGTGGATTCCGAGTCGGTCAGAAAAATTGACGCATCTGCTCGATAAAAACATGTCACAACTTCCGACAGTCGCTTTGGAAGCGGCACGACGTTCCTTACTTGAAATCGAGCGTTATTTAGGGAACGAGACCGAGTTGCTCGTCCGTGAAGGGCGACTACGTGAAGATGAATTGATCCTCGTCGACAAGACGTTGAGCGACGTTCGTTTCTTTTTGAGCACGATACGTCTTGAGGATGATGGAAAGCGAAATGATTATGGTCAACATTTATCTCTCTTGCACACGATTGACCACCTGGAACGCTGGTTATACGTCTTGCGGGAAGTCGAACCGGTCCACGTACTTCGGGACACCGACTTTTTAGTAGCACGAGAACTTGTGTTACATGAGCTTGACCTTGTGAATCAACTGAATCATCATACGCCACCGGAGGATTCAAAGCTGTGGAAACAGGCCTCGAAACAACTGGCGGAGTATCGGAAAGCACATCGTTCGGAACTGTTAGAAGAGACGGCAGCGAATCAACTGGAGATGGACCTGACGATACAAAAAGTGCAAGTATTGCTCTGGCTCGACCGTATCGGCTATCACATCTGGCGAGCGACGCGTCACTTGATTAAGCCGACCATACCGAGTGAACGGTTCGACGTGAACAGGGAAGATTAGAATAGAAAACGGACTCCATATTAGGGGTCCGTTCGTCGCTTATTTCTTATCTGCGTGCATCACACCGGCTTGACCGTAATGTGTTGCATCCATCTCTTCGATGAAGACGGTGATGTTTTCTTTTGGCGCGTTCGTCGTCTCGGAGACGGCATCCGTCACCTTTTCGATCAACGCACGTTTCTGTTCCACGGTACGGCCCGGAAGCATTTTTACCGTTACGTAAGGCATGGGTCATTCCTCCTTTGCTGAAGTCTCTTATATTGTAGTGAATCCCGTTCGCTGAGAAAAGAAAAATTCTCATCTACCTCAAAGCAGGCGCTCATTTTTTATATATTTCGGGTATGTAACAAGACAGAGCGAATGTAGGAGGAATGAAGATGAAGTGGAAAGGAAGACAACAGAGCCGTAACGTCGAGGACCGACGGGGACGGAGCATCGGAGGAAAAGGGATTGCCGGGGTCGGGGGTGGTCTCGGATTGATTCTCGTCATCGTCTTTACGTTATTGAACGGAGGCAGTCCGACGGATCTCGTCAACAACATCGGACTTGGGGAACCTCAATCGGAGGGAACGTATACGGGAACGGCTCGTGAAGAGGAGATGGCGGACTTCGTAGCGGTCGTTTTAAAAGATACGGAAGAAGTGTGGACAGACATATTCGCTAAAAATGGGATGACATATGAAGAGCCGACGCTCGTCCTATTTTCGGGACAAGTCGAATCCGCTTGTGGTATTGCCGGGTCGGCCGTTGGTCCGTTCTATTGTCCCGGCGACCAAAAACTATATATCGATTTGAGTTTTTATGATGAACTGAGCCAACGTTTCAATGCACCTGGTGACTTTGCGATGGCATACGTCGTCGCCCATGAGGTCGGGCATCATGTACAGACACTTCTCGGGGCGACAGGAGAAATCATGCCGCTTCGTAACGAGATGAGTGAAACGGAATTCAACCGTTATCTCGTTCGCTTTGAATTGCAGGCGGACTACTACGCAGGCGTATGGGCGCATCATGCGCAAGGTTTAGGGTATCTCGAAGCAGGAGACGTCGAAGAGGCGATGAATGCCGCGCATCAGATTGGGGATGACACGTTACAACGTCAGGCGCGTGGATACGTGACACCGGACTCGTTCACGCATGGTACTTCTGAACAACGGATGCGATGGTTCGAAAGAGGATTTGAGAACGGATCGATTCAAGGTGGGGACACGTTCAATACGAACAACTTATAGGCCGGTTGAACGCTCGACCTTCTTAGCCGATTGGAATATGAGGAAAGAATCCGCTATCATAAAAGAACAACAGTTGCAGGAAGGGGATGACCCGATGGAATCCTTACTTACGAAAATTGATTTAGCAAAAGACGATATGACAGCGGTTGAAAAGAAAATTGCGGACTACATTTTGTCGCATTCAACGCTCATTCCAAATATGACCACGAAAGAGCTTGCCCAAAAGACGGATGTGTCTGAGGCGAGTATCGTTCGCTTCGCTAGAGTGATTGGAATCGATAGTTTTAAAGCATTTAAACTCGCGCTCGTGAAAGACCTGGCCGTCACGGAGACGACATTGACAGATTTCAATGTCCTTCAGCAAAAAGATACCCCGTACGACTCGTTTCAAAAAGTCATTCACGTCAATAAAGCGGCGATTGAAGCATGCGCCGAAGCGATGGATAAACGAGAACTCGAACATGCGGTGGAGTTGTTCGCACGTGCAAACCGTGTCATTTTTTACGGGGTCGGCGGATCTTCGACGGCGGCGATTGATGCGCAATATAAGTTTACGAAATTGGGATATGCAGCCATGACATCTCCGGATTTTCATTATATGCTGTCGCTGATCCCGCATTTAGGAAAGTCTGACGTATTTGTCGCGATTAGTACGTCAGGACGAACGAAAGATGTGCTCGAGCTCGTCCGATTTGCGAAAAAGAAACGTGTTCCTGTCATTGCCATCACCAACCTCGACAAATCGCCACTTTACCGGGAAGCGGACGTTCGACTCTGTACGCCGAACGTCGAGAGTGACTTCCGAATCGCAAGTATCGCCTCACGGATGACGCAATTAACGATTGTCGATACGTTATATATGGGACTCCTTCACCGAAAAGGAGAAGGATTGATCGATCGTTACGCAGAAGCCCGAGATGAGATGGTGAAATTGCGCCGATGATTCGACCATATGCGGTAGAGGATCGACCGGAGTTGGAGAACTTCTTGATGCGGCAGCGCACGTTCGCTCGTATGAATGGACAATCCACTGAAACGTTTCGCGACGAGAACGTGGCGGATTTTGAAGCAGAAGGTACCGTTAGCCTGATTTTTCGCGAAGGAGAGCGAATCATAGCAATCGCAGACCTCTTAAAAAAACACCCGGTAGATGGCTCGCTTTGGCTCGGTTTGTTCGTCGTCGATGAGTCGCTTCACGGGACATGTCTGGCGCAAACGTTGTATGAACAGTTGGAAAATCAATATATGCGTCCATATCAAACAGAGTTTCGGTTAGGAGTGCTTCCTCATAATGAGAGAGCCCGCCGATTTTGGGAACGGAACGGCTATGAATACGAAAAGGATTCGGTCACGAATAAAGACGTGCGCGTTCACGTCCTGAAGAAACAACTCATTCGATTGGAGTGAGTTTTCTTTTGAATCTCATTTGAAATTAAATTTCATAAAAATTAAATTATAAATTGACTTTAAGTTTCAATATAGTACGATGAAATCATAGAGAAGAAAGGATGGTGGCGATGCTAGATAAATTGGCTACAGAAAGACGGAATGAACGAACGATGCAACTGGACGAGATGTCGATTGAGGAACGATTGACGATTATGAATGCAGAGGATCAAAAAGTCCCTCAAGTGATTCAAGAACAACTCCCGGTCATTGCGCAAGTTGTAGAGCAGGTCATCGCTTCCTTTCGTAAAGGCGGTCGCTTGATTTACATCGGAGCGGGTACGAGTGGGCGACTCGGTATTTTAGACGCTGCAGAGTGTGTGCCGACGTTCGGTGTGTCACCGAACCAAGTCATCGGACTGATTGCAGGTGGCGAACGTGCGCTCGTTAAAGCCGTCGAGGGAGCAGAAGACAGTAAAGAATTGGCGGTTCAAGATTTGAAAGCGCTTCAATTGTCAGCGGACGATACGGTCATTGGGATTGCGGCGAGTGGTCGGACACCATACGTGGTCGGGGGTCTCGACTACGCACGTGAAATCGGTGCGATAACGGCTGCGATTTCATGCAATCACGATGCCGTCATCAGCCGACATGCGAATTATCCGATTGAAGTGGAGACGGGACCGGAAGTGTTGACAGGTTCGACGAGATTGAAGGCAGGAACGGCTCAAAAACTTGTCCTCAACATGATATCGACGACGTCGATGATTGGAGTAGGGAAAGTGTATCAAAACTTGATGGTCGACGTGAAGCCGACGAATGAAAAGCTAGAAATGCGTGCCAAGAGGATGATCGCAGAAGCGACAGGGGTCGACCTGGAGACGGCCGCGCGTTATTTTGTGTCATCCAAGGGCCACGTCAAAACAGCAATCGTCATGATTTTAGCCGACGTCTCTTATGAAGAGGCTATCAAACGATTAGAGAGTGCGAACGGATTCGTCCGTGAGGCGCTATAAGGGGGAATTCAAGGTGAAGAAAGAAGAGGTTTTAGCACGGGACATCCTCGCACATGTCGGGGGGAAAGAGAATATTCGTCAACTCGCGCATTGCATGACACGTGTAAGGTTGACGTTGAAAGATGCGACGAAAGCAGATCTTGACGCATTGAAGAAGATTGACGGGGTCATGGGTGTCATCGATGACGAGACGCTGCAAATTGTCGTCGGTCCAGGTACCGTGAATCGGGTCGCGGACTATATGAGCCATGAAACGGGATTAGCGATTGGGGAAGAGTCGGTGGATGAGAACTTAACGTTAGAGGAACGTGCGGCTGTTGAACGCCAGAAGGTGAAAGAGAAGCAAAAGTCACCGTTCAAACGATTCCTTCGTCGCCTCGGAAACATCTTCATTCCGCTCATTCCTGGACTTGTCGCTTCGGGGATTATTAACGGTGCGGCGAACTTCGCTGTCAACGCCGGTGTCGACCGAACAGAGACGTGGATGCAAATTCTGCTCGTGCTCGGGAGTACAGTTTTTGCGTACTTGGCCATCCTTGTCGGGTGGAATACAGCAAAAGAGTTTGGGGGAACGCCGGTACTCGGGGCAATTGCCGGGGGAATTCTATTTAACCCGCTCCTCGCGGATATCGTTATTTATGGGGAACCGCTCGTTGTCGGGCGTGGAGGGCTGTTCGGTGTTATTTTTGCCGGTTGGCTCATGACGTATATCGAGAAGCACATTCGTCGCTTCATGCCGGTATCGATTGATATTATCTTTACACCACTCTTTACTGTCCTAATCGTTGGATTTACTGCCCTTTATGCCATCATGCCAGTCGCAGGATTATTATCAGACGGCATCATGCGAGGCATCAATGCGACGCTTGAAGTCGGGGGGCCGGTAGCGGGAGCAGTACTTGCCGGATTCTTCTTACCACTCGTCATGGTCGGGTTACACCACGGATTGACGCCGATTCATTTAGAACTGTTGAACACGGTCGGGACGACAGCACTCCTTCCGATATTGGCGATGGCCGGTGCGGGTCAAGTCGGTGCAGCACTTGCGATCTTTGTGAAGACACGCAACCCGCGCCTGCGTAATATTATCAAAGGAGCCATCCCGGTCGGGTTCCTCGGAATCGGCGAACCACTTCTTTACGGGGTCACGCTTCCACTCGGACGTCCGTTCTTGACGGCGTGTCTCGGAGCCGCGGTCGGTGGTGCCTTCCAAGCAACGATGAAGACGGCGGCGCTCGGAATCGGTGTATCCGGTCTATCGCTCACACCATTGATTGATAATGGCATGTATTTGACGTACATTGCAGGACTATTGATTTCATATACGGCAGGCTTTTTATTCACGTATTTCTTCGGCTTTAAAGAAGAGATGGCGGACGGGATCTAATAAACAAAGATGGCTCAGAAGCGAGTCATCTTTTTCTCTACTTTTGGTAAGGAGTGATAGGTATGAGAGGAATTTCAATTTACTTGAGCGAGGAACTGTCACCTGAATTAATTGATTGGATGGAACATATGCGAGAGGTAGGGTTTACGAGCATCTTCACGTCGCTTCATATTCCAGAAGACGACCCGACAACCTATACGGAACGACTCCAGCAGTTAGGTGCGTTGGCAAGACGCCTCGATATGGAACTCGTAGCAGATATTGCCCCGTCTTCTCTACAGGCGCTCGGCAAGGACTGGGACGATGCGCATACGCTTTTAGATTGGGGCATCACGGGATTACGAGTCGATTATGGCGTTACGCCGAAACAAGTCGCTGCTTTATCGAAACAGATGATGGTTGCATTGAATGCGAGTACGCTCACAGAAAAAGAACTCGAAGAGATGCTTCGGCACGGATTACAACGAGAACGCGTAGAAGCGTGGCATAATTTTTATCCTCGTCCGGAAACAGGGCTCGAGCGTACATGGTTTGATGAAAAAAACCTTTGGCACCGGTCACAAGGAATCAAGATACAAGCGTTCATCCCTGGAGAAGAGCGGTTGCGTGGTCCCCTTCATGAGACGTTACCGACACTCGAAGCGCATCGTCACAAGTCTCCTTTTTCGTGTTATGTCGATTTGCAAACGACAGTCGATCGTATCTTGATTGGCGACCCGTATGTATCAGATACGACGATGCGACAGTTTCAGGCGTACGATGAGGGAATCATCGTCCTTCGAGCGACTGCACGGGATCGTGATGATTCTCTTCCGACCCGTCACACGAATCGGATGGACTCTGCCCGTGATGTCCTTCGTTCCGTTGAGTCTCGTGCTTACGGTAGACCCGGAAATCAACGGATTCAACCGCGATACACAGAAGAAAGGCTGATTGGCAGTATCACGATCGACAATGAACGTTACGGTCGATATGCAGGAGAATTACAAGTGACGAAGCAGAGTTTATCGGCAGATGAACGAGTCAATGTCATCGGAAGAGTCATCTTAGAAGACCGTTCACTGATTCAACAAATCGGTCCAGGCGGACGCTTTCAAATCGACTGGGTGTGACTCATGATTGCCACAATCCTATATCATTGTGTACAGTAGAGAGGGAGGGTGGAACATGAAAGACATTAATTTTAATATTATTTCAGACGATGCAACGGACGGGCATGGTGGTTTTGGTGTCGGTTCGCTTAGTTTAAATAACATGTCCCCGGTGATTATCGATGTCGAGACGGGCACAGCGACAATCGACATGGGCGCAATGCATGCGAAGTCTGCCATTGAGAAACGCATTAAGTTTTTGACGGACCGGGAGGCGGTACCGAACGGGAAACTGTACTGGATTGTGTGGGTCACAGTCGGTCGAAAACCAGAAGGCTTTTACTACGGTGGAATTGCGGCATGTGATATGTTGGTTGACTTAGAAGCGAGACGCGGCTATAAATTATTGCCATATCACGTCAATCAGATGGACAAGTCGTTGAAGGGTCGGATTTTAATCGAGATGATGGACGCTCCGTCCCGAGACGTATTAGCAAATTTCTTACAGGAACATCGCCCCGAGATTTGGGAACAGTCGACTGAACTTCATGCAGAGCTCGAGCGCTTAAGCGCTGAGTAAAAAGATTGGACGAATTTTCGTCTCCAATCTTTTTTGTTTCGACTTTTTGGTATTAAAAGGGAATTTTGTAACTGAAGAGATATTCATTTGTAATTGTATGAAAATTCAGTATTATGATATACTGACTACATTGTGAAAAAAGAAAGGGTGATACGATGAGCGAAACGAAAAAAATCTTAATCGGTCTCGCGCTAGGTGTTGTAGTTGGTCTAGGATTGGCGGGATTGCCGGATAATATTTATGAAACTGTGAATCCATATATTTTATCTCCGGTCGGAACGATTTTCTTGAATTTGATTAAAATGTTAGTCGTACCGATTGTCTTCTTCTCGATTATTTTAGGGGTCATGGGTCTCGGGGATCCAAAAGAGTTAGGCCGAGTCGGGACGAAATCGATTTTATTCTTTTTGACGACGACAGCACTCGCCATCATGTTAGCGATGGGTGTCGCATCTGTCTTACAGCCAGGGGAGCGTGGGGACTTCCAAACAACAGGTCTTGAATTTGAATCAACAGCGACCGAGGAATCGTCAAATATCGTACAGACATTCGTCAATATGATTCCGACAAATCCGATTACGGCACTCGCTGAAGGAAACATGCTTCAAATCATCGTCTTTGCGGCATTGATTGGATTTGCATTAATTGCTCTCGGGGATAAGGCGAAGACGTGGCGTCAATTCATCAAACAAGGTGATCGTATCATGATGTATTTGATTCATCTTGTCATGAAGCTCGCACCATACGGCGCTTTCGCATTGATTGCTTCTGCGATTGGAGGCATCGGTCTCGATGCGGTCGTTGCGATGGCATGGTATATGATTGCCGTCGTCTTGACGCTATTCTTACATGCAACCATTGTATACGGAGCAGCCGTTTACTTCATCGGGAAGATGAGTCCTGTATTCTTCTTCAAAAACTTCTATGAAGCGATGACGTTCGCCTTCTCGACGTCTTCATCAAACGCGACCCTTCCTGTTTCTATGGAAGTGGCACAAAGAAAACTTGGTGTCCCGCGTTCAATTTCTTCATTCGTGCAACCACTCGGGGCAACGGTCAACATGGACGGGACGGCAATCATGCAAGGGGTTGCGACGATTTTCATCGCACAAGTATTTGCTTCTGATTTAACGATGACTCAGTTGTTGACGGTCGTCATCACAGCGGTCCTCGCATCCATTGGGACAGCAGGTGTGCCAGGAGTCGGGCTCGTCATGCTTGCCCTCGTCCTTCAGTCGGTCAACTTACCGGTAGAGGGAATCGCCCTCATTATCGGGGTCGACCGTATTCTCGATATGCTTCGCACATCAGTCAACATCACGGGGGATGCGGCATGTGCGGTCGTCGTTTCGAAATTGGAAGAAAAACATTTACCACCAGTCGACGAAGACTCGTGGGATGAAGCAGGCGCAACGTCTTCTTCATCACTATGATATAGTGAAGGACCATGACGACATGTCATGGTCCTTATTTTGTGCATAGAAAGAGTGATCGTTATGGAATGGGAATTGCTCCCGCTCCCTTTATTTTTGATTATCAGTATTTTACTGAATAGTGTAATCGCGGTCGCCGGTGTCCTACCGAGTGCTTTTCTAACAGCCATCAATGTGAGCGTCCTCGGTCTCGTACCGGGCATACTCGTATCGATTATCGGGGAGGCAATCGGCGCCATCGTGAGCTTCATTCTTTACCGAAAAGCACTGCATCGCTATACGTCCCCGGACAGTGGCCGGTTTCAGCGACTTCGTGAGTCTGGAGGAGCCGAAGCATGGTTTCTCGTTCTCGGGATGCGTTTCATGCCGTTTGTCCCGTCTGGTCTCGTCACGTTATCGGCAGCGTTCAGTCGTATGACACTCACATCGTTCGCGGTCGCGAGTACGATTGGAAAAGTGCCCGCTTTGATCATCGAAGGACTTGCCGTGACAGCTGCCATGCAGTTGACAATCGAATGGCAATTGTTTCTCGTCGGACTCGTTGCCGTTTCATACCTCGTTTGGCGAATGCGTCAAAGTAGTGGCGAAAAGATATAGCAAAACGCCTCGACGAAACGTTTCCTCGTCGTCTTTTTTCGTAACATGGTCCAGTCAATCAAAATCGATTCTTCAAAATCCTTTAAAAAGGTGTCGTGAAGCTCTTGTATGGATGTCGTATCGAATTGGGCAATCGTCATCTCATGGTTTAGAAATATGCTTCGAAAATCAAAGTTGGCCGATCCGACAAGGGCAACCTTGCCATCAATCAGAAGCGTTTTCGCATGGATGAAATGTCGATTATATTTATAAATTTTAATGTTTCGCTTAATCAGCTGTTCGAAATAATATTCGGAAGCATGAAAACTGAACCATTCATCGCCTTTCCCCGGTACGACGATTCTTACATCAATCCCGCTGCGACCGGCGACCTCGAGAATCGCCAACAGTTCAGGTGGTGGAACGAGATAAGGGGTCGTGATCCAGATGGACTCTTTAGCCTCCATGAGCAAGCGCATGAGTCCATCACGAATCGTGACATCTTTCCCGGGTGACGTGACGAGAAGTTGCGTCGCGCCGTTTTGTCCTTTCGGTTCATTCACAAAATACCGAGATAGATGTTCTTCGTCTGCGAACAAGTCCCATGTCTCATCCATCGTACCTTGACCCGCATATAACCAATTCTCAACGAAGAGCTGTTGGAGTTCACGGACGAGTGGTCCCTCAAGGTGTAAATGGGTATCTCGCCAAAAGCCTAGCTTCTCATTTTTACCGAGATATTCGTCTCCTACGTTTAATCCACCGGTCAAAGCGATTTGACCGTCCACGACAATCAGTTTTTGGTGATTTCGGAAGTTCGCGTTGAAGACGAGATAGGGGTGCAAGACCGGGTCGAACGCCTGGACGTGAACGCGTGATTCACGTAACGGTTGAATGAAGTCTTCTCCGATTTCTTGACTACCGAGTCCGTCATACAAAAAACGAACGGTCACGTCTTCATTTGATTTTTGGATGAGTGCATCTCGGACTTTCAAAGAAATCTCATCCGTTCGAAATAGATAGTACTGAATATGAATATGATCTGTTGCATTGTTGATGACTTCTAACAAAGCCTCAAATTTCGTTTCACCATTGACGAGAAGCTTCGTCGAGGTATGTCCGTTCGCACCGGTCGCGCCTAACTTTTCGAGTGTTCGTGTCAACGGATAGGCGGACACGATCTCAGGTGAGGTCTCGATTTTTTCGCTCTCGATTGCTTGTCTTAGCATCCGAATTTCAGATGACGTCCGTTTAAAGCGTCGATGACGACGTGGAGTGCGTCCGAACATGACCCACGCCAACACACCGATGAACGGGATGAAGAACACGGTAAGTAACCAGGCGAGCTTTCCTTGGGGCTGTACTTGGTCAAATAGAATCTGCCAACCGACGACAAGCGGTGCGACGATGGCGATGCCGATTAAAACAGGTATAAGGATATCCAGCCAAAAAAAGAGACTGACTAGCAAAATGACACTGATGACCATAATCATCAATTGAATGACACGACGTTTCAAACGAAACACCACCTTTCCAGAAACGATGAAAACGAGGGGATGCATCCCCTCGTTTTTAGTACACGCTGTTCAGAACAGCGTTGATTTCATCCGCGTAACGGACAAAGAAGTACACATTCACTGCGAGAGAGAACAAGACGAGGAAGAGACCGAACTGTGCTTTTGTCCGATTCCGATTCCAGTAATAGAAGACGGACAATAACACGGCTAGTCCGACGAATAGAGCGATGACTTCAACGATTCCCCAGACGATATCTTTGGATAAAAACATGTCGACGATTGTCATGACGACATAAACGAAGACGACAATCCCCATAATCACGACTAAAATAGCTAGAATAATGCTAATCCAATCTGAGCTAACTGCGTCAATTAGGTTTTCAATGGCCATTTCGTATTCGCTCACAACCGTTCCTCCTTTCGAGAGACTGCATAACTATTCATCTATTCCCCTTTTTCCTATTTCTAAAATCAAGCTTTCACTGGAGAGTGGATAAATGACGGCAGTGGAATTTTGGAAACGATTGCTACGACCGCAAATATATAAAACCAACTATTCGGTGGAAAAAAGAGTACGAGTAGTACGATAATCGCCAACGGTTGTCGCATCGCTGTCGCAAGTAAGGCACTCGTCGTGAGGACGACTGAAAATGTCATATCAACCTCAAATAAGAGGCTGAAAAAATAGCCAAGAGTGAACGAAGAAAAAAGAAGTGGGTATATATGACCGCCACGCCAACCGGTAGCTAGGCAGAATGCCGTAAAGAGCAGTTTTAACACACTGTAAAGGAGAAGTGTGTATAGCGGGATGAGTTGCCACTCATCTACGTACTCAAGGATTGTTTCTTCACCAGAGAAGAGTAAGTCTGGATAGAGGAGAGCCATTCCCCCGATCCCGATGCCGCCAAGCGTAGTGAGCAATAAAATAGGAATGTTTGAAAAAAGTCGCATTAATGTATGTTCACTGACTAAGTAGAGCCATCCGAGAATCATACCGCCAAGGACAATCAATAAAATTGACCAATCGATTTGGACGCTTTCAATCGCTGGGAATTTAATGATAAACGGTGGGCGTTCGTCGAGTTGATTGAGTAGATAGAACGTTCCGATTCCGGCGAGTGTAGCAAGAAGGTTCAGCATCGGTTGTTTCTTTCGCTCAGTTTCCTCAGCCGCAATCGCGCCGAAGAGTGGCGCGTTGAAGACAATCCCGAGAACGACCGCATGACCGACTTCTTGTAATTCACCTAATTCTTGGCGCACGTAGCGGATGCGCTCTGAGAACCATGTCGTGAGCCCCCCGACGATGCCGACGAGTGCCGCTTCAGGTCCTAAACTTGCCCCTCCGATGAGGACGAGTAAAGCGGTCAATGTCGTGAACCCGATCAAGCGGTAGTCAATACGGCCGGTCCCTTTCCGTTCTTCTAGTACTTCTGGCATGAGGCGCGGCATCCGACCATAACGGTGTTGCAAAAGACCGATCAACACCCCGGCGAGGACCGGGACGAGGAATAGATACAACCGAACATCAAATTGTTCAGGAACCGTATGCCATACAAAATGAATCCCTTTATAGACGACGGATAAGAAGAGCCAACTCACTAAGCCGATGATAATTCCGAGTACAATCGCATAGCCACTGACAATCCATGATTTCATCTACATACTCACCTCTTTCGCCCGCATCAATCTTCTATAATTATGCTATCTCCTGAACACCTCTGACCGAAACCTAAAAAATAATGAAATAAAGAGGAAGGAATGGGCGGCAGACATTTACTCATCATAGAAAAACGAAAAAGAGTGCAGGGTTTCGACAAGGTCGATGCCTACACTCCTCGTTAAGAAGTTTACTTATGCAATTTCAAAGGTGTGCTTATTCGCAGGTGCTGGTTTTCCAAAGAAATACCCTTGTGCCAAATCGAATCCGAGCTCACGACAGACATCTGCCTCCTCTAGACGCTCTATGCCCTCGGCAAGAAGCGTGATTCCCATCGATTTGGTCAAAGTTCGTACTTTTTTGAGGAAGGACCGCTTCTCGGCATCTTCATCACAAAATGAAATATAAGAGCGGTCGATTTTGACATAGTCTGGTTCGAGTCGTTTCAACATATCGATGGTAGAGAAACCTGCACCGACATCATCTAATGCGACTTTCATCCCCCGTTGTTTATACGTTGAAAAAACGTGTTGAAGATGATCGACGTCATGTACTTTCTCCGTCTCTACGACTTCGAATATAAAGCGGTCTGGGCTGAGTCCATATCGATCGATGATATCGAACGTATGTTGTAAACAATAGTCCGGATTATAAATCGTCGATGGTAAAAAGTTGATAAACGTCTTTTGATGTGGAGCCACGGCTTCGAACGTCGCTTTAATCGCCTCGGCGCGAGCACGTTGATCGAGCTTCGAATGCAACCCAAACCGGTTGGCCGTTCGGAACAGATCACCGGGTGAAATAGAAGCACCACTACGGAGAAGTGCCTCATACCCGAACGTTTCCTTAGAATCGAGGAAGATAATCGGTTGAAGGTGACTCTCAAACGTTCCGTGCTGAATTTGATCAATGATATGACGATGCGCGAGTTGATCGCGTAACACCTCGACCTCGAGTGGAGGCGTTTGACTGTTCGATTGATTGTCGACACAGTATACGGTACCCTCAACGTGCATCAGAAGTGCATCTAATTCTTCAAATGATGTATAAGAATATTCTTTCGTTTTTGTGATGAGTTTTCCTTGAGAAATCAAAGGAACCGTTGTGTTACAGGAAGCACAGGGTGACCACATAGTATTCCACCTTTCCATTCAAAATTAGTTCATTCAGTATATCGGCTACGTCTCACAAAAAACTCACATTCAAGATACATTTCGCAAAAAAATCGTGCAAAATGGGTACAGGTTTTGTATACTTCCTATCGTATGAATAAGAAGCGCCTCAAAACGCCACTCGCATACGAACAACTTTTTGAACAGAAAGGGGTTCTATCGATGGACCAAAAATTAAAATTATGGTTTACGGAGCACCAAACAGAAGATTACGGAATCACGTTCCGTGTAAACCACGTTTATGAGAGCGAACAAACGGAGTTTCAACGACTAGAAATGGTCGAAACGGACGAGTTCGGAACGATGTTGTTACTTGACGGGATGGTCATGACGACGGATAAGGACGAATTCGTCTATCACGAGATGGTCGCACACGTCCCACTCTTTACACACCCGAATCCGAAACATGTACTGGTTGTCGGTGGGGGAGACGGCGGTGTTATTCGTGAAATTATGAAACACCCATCAGTGGAAAAAGCTGTTCTCGTTGATATCGACGGGAAAGTCATTGAATATTCGAAGAAATACTTACCAAATATCGCAGGTGAACTGGATAATCCTCGCGTGGAAGTCATCGTCGGTGACGGGTTCATGCATATCGCTAAGTCTGAAAACGAGTACGACGTCATCATGGTCGACTCGACAGAACCGGTCGGACCTGCAGCGAACCTCTTCACAAAAGGGTTCTATGCAGGGATTTCGAAGGCGCTCAAAGAGGATGGCATCTTTGTCGCACAAACGGATAACCCATGGTTCACACCAGAACTCATCCAAACGGTTCAACGTGATGTGAAGGAAATCTTCCCGATCACGAAATTGTACACGGCAAATGTTCCAACGTACCCGAGCGGCATGTGGACGTTCACAATCGGTTCGAAGAAGTACGACCCTGAACAAGTATCGGCCGAGCGTTTCCATGACATCGAAACAAAATACTATACACCGAAGCTTCATAATGCAGCATTCGTCCTTCCAAAATTCGTGGAGGATTTGACAAAATGATCAAACGTTTCGATGAAGCATACTCAGGTAAAGTGTTTATCGCCAGTCTCCCAGAGGTGACAGAGGCGAAGACCGTTCTTTACGGGATGCCGATGGACTGGACGGTTAGTTTCCGTCCGGGCTCGCGTTTCGGTCCGAACCGGATTCGTGAAGTGTCGATCGGCCTTGAAGAATACAGCCCATATTTAGACGGTGACTTGGCTGATGCTGCGGTGTACGACGCAGGAGACATCCCACTTCCGTTCGGGAACGCACCAAAGTCGCTCGACCTCATCGAAGCATTCGTCAAAGATGTCGTCAAGGCGGGCAAGTTCCCACTCGGAATGGGTGGCGAACACCTCGTCACATGGCCGATTATCAAAGCGATGCACGACGTATATGGTGACGACTTTGTCATCATCCACTTGGATGCGCATACGGACCTTCGGGATGAGTATGAAGGCGAGCCACTCTCGCACTCGACTCCACTTAAAAAGGCGGCAAACTTGATTGGACCATCGAACTGTTACTCGTTCGGGATTCGTTCAGGGATGAAAGAAGAGTTCGAATGGGCACGTGAAGTTGGCTACAATATGCACCAGTTTGAGGTGGTCGAGCCACTCAAGCGCGTCTTGCCGACACTCGCTGGGAAAAAAGTATATGTCACCATCGATATCGATGTCTTAGATCCATCGGCAGCACCAGGTACGGGCACACAAGAAATCGGTGGCATCTCGACGAAAGAATTGTTAGAAGCGGTACACGCCATCGCAAATGCGGACCTCGACATCATCGGAGCGGACCTTGTCGAAGTATCACCGGCATATGATCAGTCGGATATGACGGCCATCGCGGCGGCTAAGATTCTTCGCGAGATGATGATTGGATTCGTGAAGTAAATGCGGAAAAAAGGTCAGCTGGAAATGGAACTGAGCGCCCGCATCACCCAATGGGAGAAAGAATACCTGGGTCGCGGATCATTGACGTGTAAGGCAGACCTGCTTCGAGACCTCGCCATCGTCACACTCCAAGGGGTGTTGACGCCGGCCGAGTATGATTTGGCCACCAAGTCGTCAGGTCGCGAACAATTTAAAGAAATACCGCAACAATCTTGTCGAAGCGGGACGCACTCAACTCGAGTCCATCGTCGAGCAAGTACTTGGTCGCTCGATCGTCTCTCTCCATACAGACATCAGTACGAAAACGGGAGAGCGTCTGATTGTGTTTCGTTTGGACGCGTCTTGGGATCAAACCGATTGACAACGGGAACATGACTTTTTAAAATGAGAGTCAGAGACGTATATAGGAGCGACTGGACGAGTCATCATGAAGCGTGCTGTTCGAAATCTTGTTACGGAGCTACTGACCAATTTAATAACCGACAGTTGTCGGCCTGACGGAGCGATTGTTCGAGCCGTCGGCATACAGCGCACGCCTATTTAGGTGTGCGCTTTTTTGTCGCCAAGGAGGAAGACGTATGGAATTGTTTTTATTTTTATTGACGAGCGCCCCGGTGCTTCTGTTTGTGACGGGGGTCATCGCCGCAGTTGGAAAATCAAATCTCAAGATTCCCGATTCGCTGAGCACGACGCTAAACATTTACTTACTACTCGCCATTGGGCTAAAGGGTGGCATGGGACTCGCCTCGGTATCTTTTGAGGAGATTGCGTTACCGCTGACCGTGACGCTTTTGATTGGAATTTCACTGCCGATTCTCGCGTTTTTCGTCGGAGGAATGCTCAACTTTTCATTCCATGAACGAATTGCGATGGCTGCGACGTTCGGTTCCGTTTCACTCGTGACATATGTGGCTGCATCGACGCAACTTGAGCGACTCGGGATTGGATATGAGCCGTTCATGACGACACTGGTCGTTGTCCTCGAAATCCCAGGTTTGATTGTGGCGTTACTGCTATATAATCAGACACAAGTTTTGGGCATCACGGCGACATCCAGCAAAACAAACTCATTGTCTGTGCTACGGGATAGCTTATTCTCAAAGAGTATTCTGTTGATGCTTGCAGGTCTTGTCGTAGGACTCGTGACACCAGACGCAACTCCGTTCAAGCCATTCTTTGTAGACTTGTTTCCAGGGGTGTTGCTCCTCTTTTTATTAGGGTTAGGCGTCAAAGTCGGACATCAGTTAAAGACGGTGTCGACGTACGGATTGAAGTTCGTCATCATGGGAACACTCTTCCCGTTGATTGGAGCACTTGTCGGCTTTGTCGCAGCAGGAGTCGCTGGTCTGTCCGATGGAGGGACGATTCTTCTGATGACACTTGCGGCGAGTGGGTCATACATTGCTGCTCCAGCGATGCTACAAGCCTCGGTCCCAGAAGCGAAACCATCCTTCTATTTGACCTTGTCTCTCGCAATCACCTTCCCGTTCAACTTATTAATCGGAATACCAATGTATATCGCAATCGTCACATGAAAAAGCGCCGACTTATTAGTCGGCGCTTTTTCATGTCTCATCTTAGATTATTGCGTAATCTTTTGTGTCTCCATGCATTTGAGAGCGGCAGTCCAGCTTCCGAATAGGACATTAATCGTAGACGTACTCGGCACGTTCCGTCCTTCAGCCCATTTTCGGTAATGGAGGATACTGAAGTGGGATAATTCTTTTTTCGCAAGACGCAACGCTTCAATGACATCCTCTTCATCCCATTTTCTTTTTGGTGGAGCGATGTCCAACACAAAAAGTGCATAGCTCCAAGAACCGTACTTCCGGGCAATTGTGGCGACTGTCGGATAGCCACGTTCTTGTGCCCACACTGCATAGTGTTGTGACGTTAAGCGTTCGAGTTCTTCAGACGCTTCAATCAAGGCTTGAATGATTCGTTCTTCACTATTTTTAGCGGCCGTCGTTTGAAGTTTGGCCTCTCGAAGTGCATTCGACCATGAACCAAAACGACTACTGATAAGTGTGAGGGAAGGAGAACGCGTCACTTTTGACCATTCTCGGTACGTTTGACTCGTGAATAGAGTGAGTTCTTCTGCAGCTTTGTTTAATGCGAGTAGAATATCTTCGTCTGAATAATAATGGAACGAGAGCTTAATTTGTGCGGCAACGAGGGCTTCACGCCACGATCCGAATTGGTGAATGACAGTAGAAAGGGAAGGAACATTTTTGTCATGTGACCAAACACTGTATTGTTTGGAATCGAGTTCTGAGTATTCTTGGGCAGCGAGTTGCAAAGCTTGTACGATTTGAGGTCGTGTCCATTTTTTCATCTTGGTGTCTCTCCTTTTGTAGGGACGCTAGCAGGCGTCTTAGAAGGTCTCTTGGTGTGAATGAACATGTATGTTGTCAGAACGGTCGTACAGAAGTGAATAGCGATGCGTTGCAGGTACCTCCTTTTCAATCAAAACACAGTTGTCAACAACACCCAATTTTATTTGGTTTATTCTTTCCATTCCCGTTAGGTGGGAAATTATTCATTATGTGAATGAAATAGTGAGAATAACTTTGTAAACTTATTTGTTACAGCGATTTCATTAATAACAAAAAGCTCGAATTATCCTTAAATTTGTTACAACGACTCGGGTAGTTTACTATCATCAACGTATTCTTCGCACAGTCCATGACCCAACAAGATCAAACAACTTAGACATTTGGAGGTGCAGTAAACGATGGCTACACTCGTTAGCGTATATCGGAGAAATCGTAGAAACTTACTATTTTTCTGTGTCGACATTGCAATCGTTTCAATCGTGTTATACATGACGTTTGATATTTTGTTCTCGAGAGTGATGCCTTATACGGCAACGAATTACGATTTGATGCTGATGGTATTCATCAAGATGATCAGTTTTATGTTCGTCGGAATGCTTTTGAAAATTCACCGAATCGATTGGCGTTACGCATCCATTCATGAAATGAAACAAGTGACGATTGCGTTGATTAGCAGTGACTTGATTTTATTCGCTTACAATCAAATTCAATTTGGGCGCGGACTTGGAGTAATGATTGCCGTTCAAGGCTTGCTTGCGTTTAACTTCATTCTGTTTACTCGTGTACTAGCACGAAACCATGTTCTGCATACGTTTAAACTACATGCTTCTCCCCAAGGTCGAAAAACACTCATCATCGGAGCCGGGAACTCAGGTCAACTCATCGTGCGTGAATTGAAGGAGTATCGAACAACAGTACTTCACGTAGTGGGCATACTCGATGACGATTCGATGCTTGAGTCGTTATACGTTCATGGTGTTCCGATTCTTGGAACGACGGATGAATTAGAACGAATCATCGAAGATCAAGGAATTGAAGTTGTGATTCTCTCGATTCCTAGCTTGTCGTACACAAGACGAATCGAGTTGTTAAAACGAATTGAGAAGACAGGCGTTGAATCCCACGCTTTACCGATGATATCGGAACTTGCGACTGGAAATGTTTCAATCAACGAAATCCGCGAAGTGAAGATTGAAGACTTGTTGGGACGTGAGCCCGTCCAACTCGATATTTCTGGTATCTCGAAACATGTAGAAGGCGCAACCGTTCTAGTGACTGGAGCTGGGGGGTCAATCGGCTCAGAACTTTGCCGTCAATTGATCAAGTTCAAACCAGCCGAGATGATTCTTCTCGGACATGGTGAAAACAGTATTTATTTAATCGAAAAAGAACTGAGCGGTCTTGGACTTGAGACGAAGCTTCATCCGGTCATCGGTGACGTGCAGGACATAGAGCGTCTCGAGTATGTTTTTCAGACGTATCGTCCTGAAATTGTGTACCATGCAGCGGCTCATAAACACGTCCCATTAATGCAAGACAATCCGTTAGAAGCCGTCAAAAACAACGTGTATGGAACGAAAAATATGGTTGATGTTGCCTCCAAATATCGAGTTGATCGATTCGTGATGGTTTCAACTGACAAGGCGGTGAATCCGACGAACGTCATGGGGTCGACAAAGCGGATCGCAGAAATGATTGTTCAAGAAAAATCACGATCGAGCGAGACGATCTTCGCGGTCGTTCGGTTTGGTAACGTACTCGGTAGTCGTGGGTCCGTCGTCCCACTTTTTAAAGAGCAAATTGTACGAGGCGGTCCTGTCACCGTAACCGACCCAGAGATGACACGTTACTTTATGACGATTCCTGAGGCGAGTCGACTCGTTATTCAAGCGAGTGTGTTGTCACGAGGCGGTGAAATTTTCGTGCTTGATATGGGCAATCCGGTAAAAATCATCGACTTGGCCAAGAAAATGATTGAACTCAGTGGATTTACCACCGATCAAATTCCGATTGCAGTGACGGGCATCCGTCCAGGCGAAAAATTATACGAAGAGTTACTGGCTACCAATGAACTGGACCCAGAGGCAAATATTTTCCCTAAAATCTTTGTCGGTTGCACGCGTCCATTCACATCAGCGACTCCTATTTTGCGGTTAGTCGAACACTTTAGAGACAATAGTGCAGCACTGACTGATGCCTTACTTTTTGTTGCTAACAGCGATGATATTGATGGAGATTTGCAACGAATCTTTGCAAGTGGATTCGAATTCATCCCAGCCCAGCAAGTGCGGATCCGCGTCGCCGATGGAAATTAAAGGGGGGAGTGCAATGAGTAATCGTGTCATGGTGGTCGGTGTGTCAACGTTTAAAGGATTTCATATTGCTCGACGTCTATTAAAAGAAGGTTACGAAGTAATCGGGATCGATGACGAAGGACAAGCGAAACATCAACTCTCAAAGCAACGACTCTACGTATTGTCTCACCCGATGTTTCATCTCATTCGAACAGATACCTCACACAGGCCGAATATGCGTCAAGTCATGACGATGTATGAGCCAAATCATGTCATCTTATGTGGAGGACCTTCAAGTGTTTATACAGGGAGGGAGATGGAGCGCTTTGAACAGGTGAAGCAATTGATCAGAAGTCAAAAAAATAGGGTGTCCGCCCCATCGTTCATCACTTTCGACCTTCCAATCGAAGATACACGACATTCCTCGTCGGCACTGCACCTCGTGACAGAAGATGTTTACGGCCCTTGGAACGATTCGACTACGTTGTTCTCAAAAGCAGTGCTCGCTATTGATCAAGGTCATCGTATGGTTGGTTACTATGCAACGGATATCGTGAAAGCTTCTTATATCGATGATGTGGTTGAAACAGTCGTTCGAGTTCTACGGCTCATTCAATCAGATTTGACTCTCGTTGGGCAGTTTCGAATTAACGCTTCCGACTATGTCCATGTTCAAACGTTATTAACTGAAGTCGGATATTTGATGCATCATCCGGTAAACCTGACGCTTCCGGTTCGTGATCAAGTGTTTCATGAAGTAGATTTGCCTACGCTAGAAGCTATGACTGGTTTTAACCCTCAGACATCCTTATATGAAGGGTTGAAGGAATTGATTGAATGGTACGACACCTATCAAACGATGATGAAGGAGGACATGAGCACATGAATATTCTATTATCAAAGCCGCACATGTCCGGTCGAGAAATGATCTATGTAGAGGAGGCGTTCTCGAGTAATTGGATTGCCCCACTCGGTCCGAACGTCAACGCATTTGAAGACGAACTTGGAAAGTACACCGATCATGCGCATATGTTGGCAACTAGCTCCGGTACGGCGGCGCTCCATCTTGCCTTGATGACGCTCGGGATAGAGAAGAACGATCTCGTCTTTTGTCAGACACTCACTTTTGTCGCTTCGGTCAATCCAATCCTTTACGTCGGAGCAACACCGGTCTTCATTGACTCAGAAGATGAGACGTGGAACATGTCTCCGGAGGCTTTGCGGAAAGCACTCGTTCAAGCTGCTACGAAAGGGCGATTACCTAAAGCAGTCATCGTTGTTCATCTATATGGGGTGGTCGCGAAAATCGGTGAGATTCGTCAAATTTGCAAGGAATTTGAGGTCCCGTTGATTGAAGATGCCGCAGAGTCACTCGGTTCGACGTGGCAAGGTCTAATGACCGGTACGATTGGAGACATCGGTTTTTATTCATTCAATGGTAATAAAATCATCACAACATCAGGCGGAGGGATGCTACTGCTCGGCTCTGACAGTCAACGTCAACATGCGTTAAAACTCGCAACACAAGCAAGGGAGAATGAGTTGCACTATGAGCATGAGGAAGTAGGTTATAACTACCGTTTAAGTAATGTCTCGGCAGGTATCGGTCGTGGACAGTTAGAGGTCATCGAACAGCGGGTACGTGCGCGACGCAATGTCTTTAAACGATATGAACGCATGTTTTCAGAAATGGATGTCACGTACCAACAAGAGGTTCCGTATTCGCGTGCGAATCGTTGGCTGACTGCGATGCAACTTGGTCGAGACGTCGTCAGCCGTGATCAATTGATTCAACACTTAACAGGGGCTGGTATTGAATCACGACCTGTGTGGAAACCAATGCATTTACAGCCGCTCTACCGAGATGCTGAATATGTCACAGTCGATGGAGAAGATGTCAGCCGTCGATTATTTGAAAACGGGATTTGTTTACCGTCGAGCTCCAATATGACGATTGGAGAACAGCAAAAAGTGATTCAAACCGTGCTTGATACACGTTCTTTCATAAAAGAAAAAAGCGTGTAAGGAGGAACATATATGACGAAGGAAGCAGAGATCATTCAAGCGCTTCAAACTGCTGCATCTCTGACTCCCTCCCTCACGGTGACACAATATCAACGATGGAGCCAAAATCGAGACGCCCCCACGTTTCTAGACATTTTGAAAGTATACGGGACGTGGACAAGTGCCTTGAAAGCGTCAGGGTTGTTAGAACCAAGGCGTTATGAATCTCATGATTTTATACAAGCGCTTCGGCTCGCATCGATACAAGGAGGAAAGTTAACGAGCAGTCAATATCAACAATGGGCAGCTGGTCGGAACGTCCCTTCATTAGGTGATATTATTACCCACTTTGGGTCATGGAGTCTTGCTGTAAAAGCGGTCGAACATTTAGAAGAAGAACATTTCACGGTACAACCCGCGAAAGAGAAAGCGGAGATGGTGCAAGCGTTGTATGAGGCCTATCGGGTGTTAACCCCGTTCAATGCGATTACTTATCAAAAATGGGCGAAACAATTTCATAAACCGAGTGTGGCAAAAGTGTCAAGGCGTTTTGGCTCATGGAAGCGGGCTCTATATGAACTTGGGATTCAAGAAGTGACGGATCGAAAGCGATAAGTGTGGAGGGATGTGGAGATGACTAGACCCATTGTGCTCATGATTAGTGATCATCATACGTCAATTTTTGTATATCATGCTATCCGTAATTTGGGAGTAACACATGTCATTCAAGAAGATGAGCCAACCGAACATCGACCGCAGTCTCTCAAGGAATGGCTTATCCATCAATACATTCGGTGGGCGACACCGTTTATGCGTTGGACGAGTCAAAAGCGTATTCAAGAAGTGAGAAAACGGTATCCGCTAAATGATCTATCGATTCCACCCCACCATATCATTCATGTGTCATCATTGAACGATGATAAGACGATGATGTGGCTTGAAAAACTTGCCCCAGAGTTAATTGTTGTCCATGAAACAGGGCCGATTGAGCCGAGTCGATTGAATCAATTGCCGTGTCCGATTCTCACGATACATCCATCAATGGCGGAAGGACAGCTACAAGCATATTGGGCGATTCAACATCAGCCTTCGTTCTGTGAGACGACGCTTGAACAATGGACCACACAAGGATGGCGGGTTCTCGAGCGAGTGGTCATCTATAAAGGTGGGACCGACAATTTTGCCACATATCCTTACCTACAATTGACAACGGTCTTACCGATGTTACGTCGACACATCGAAACGATGGATAGTATGAAAACAGACCACCGACAAATCAAAGTCCAAGCCTGAGGCTTGGACTTAACTGTTGACGATACAATAATATTGGATGGCTTCGTTGTAATAGGCAGCAAGACCTGGCTCGAAGCGGTCATAAAATTCGGTAAATCGTTCATCCGCCACATACATCTGTCCGAGTCCACTGAACATGTCGAGCGAACAATCGTAAAAGTGTGTGTCGATGAACAGATGATTGTCTCTGACAATTGATTGAACCCGTTCATCCTCGATTGCGACTTGTGAGCGGAACAGGTCGACGAGTGGCGCAATCAAATCGAGGTGCATCTGATTCATGCGCTCCCAGTCCGTTTTCGAGCGCTTCGCCGCCCGTTCTTGTGTGGTTTTGTAAGCTGAACTGTCCCCCCACCGCTCCTTTACCTCATCTTGATGCTTTGCCTCATGTGCTTGAATCTCTTCATAAGACAATCCGTTGAACAATGATTTGTCTTCCATCAGGATCCCTCCTTTTAGTGAGGTGAGGGTCGCTTCAGCAGTCTCCGCCAACTTCGCAAAATAAGCCGCTTTCTGTCGTAACGCCTCGATATGCTCACTCAACACCTCGACTCGGTCGAACGTCGTCGAATCAAGCAATTGTCTGATTTGATCGAGGGGGACATCGAGTGTTCGGTAGAATAAGATAAGTTGCAACCGTTCTGCGTCGTTCGACATGTAACGCCGGTAACCGTTATCATCGCGAGCGGGAACGAGAAGACCAATCGCGTCATAGTGTCGAAGCGTTCGTGTCGTCGTCCCTGCGAGTGCCGCGAGTTGTTGGATGGTGTACATCCCTTCACCTCCTTAGCTTCAGCGTAAATGTTGACGTCACGTCAAGGTCAAGCCCGTTTTTCAAATAACGAAAATCCGTTCCGTTCCCCGATGTAACGGAAACCGAACTGAGGATAGTACCCATTCAAGAAGGTGTTGTCGGCAACACAGTCTAACCGAATCGTTGATGGTGAATGGGAGAGCGCATATTCCATTAATTTCTCTCCAATCCGCTCACCCTTTAAACTTGAGTCCGTGACGAGTCGATGCAAGTAAACGGCATCGTCCGGTTTTTCCCATAGGTTATGGTCCCAATCGGTCGGTGGGATGAGACTGACCGAACCGACCACTTGCGCGTCACGTTCATATACAAACACGGACCCTTTCGTTAAATCGTGTCGTACATAATCCGAGCGGCTCGGCTCTAAATACTTGACCCATTGTGACTTCCCGGCGACTTGAAACTCTTTCGCTTTCTTCAAAATTAAGTGATCGATTGCTGGGAAATCCCGAAGTGTAGCAGGTCGAAACATGATAAAACACCTCGCTTTCATTTCTTTACAAAATCGTGTAGGGTACACGTTAAGTATGCTGATGAAACATCTTTGTATCATTGAATGTTTTTTGGTAAGATAAATTTATTGCAACGTGCAAACGATTGCGCTAATGATATAAAGTTCACAGCACGGATAAGATGATTATATATGAAGAGCAGTGAGTTTTGGGATAAGGAGTATCTAGATCACATGCAACTTTTACAACGAGAACAACAAACACAAACAAAGACGCTTAAACGCAACTGGTGGAAAGAAGCCGTCGCCTATCAGATTTATCCGCGCAGTTTTTACGACGCGAACGGAGACGGAATCGGAGACATCCAAGGAATCATTGATAAGCTCGACTATTTGAAAGACCTCGGCATTGACGTCATCTGGATTTGTCCGATGTATAAGTCACCAAACGATGACAACGGCTATGACATTAGTGACTACCAAGACATCATGGACGAATTCGGCACGATGGAAGACTTTGACCGCTTGTTGGACGAAGTGCATCAGCGCGATATGAAACTGTTGCTCGACCTCGTCGTCAATCATACGTCGGATGAGCACCCGTGGTTCGTTGAATCGAAGAGCTCAAAAGACAATCCGAAGCGAGACTGGTACATTTGGCGCGATGGGAAGCTGGATGGATCGAAGCCGAACAACTGGGAATCGATTTTCGGCGGGTCGGCTTGGGAATTCGATGAGACGACGGAGCAATACTACTTGCATGTCTTCTCGAAGAAACAGCCGGACCTCAACTGGGAAAACGCTGAGATGCGTACAGCCGTGTACGATATGATCAACTGGTGGCTCGAAAAAGGAATCGACGGGTTCCGAGTCGATGCGATCAGCCACATTCGCAAGAATCCGACGTTCGCCGACTTACCGAACCCGAACGACCTCGATTTCGTGCCGTCGTTTGAGATGCATATGAACGTGGACGGGATTCACGACTATTTAGAAGAACTACGTGACGAGACGTTCAATAAACATGACATCATGACAGTCGGTGAAGCGAACGGTGTATCCCCTGACGATGCGCACCTTTGGGTCGGTGAAAAAGAAGGGAAGATGAACATGGTCTTCCAATTCGAACATATGGACCTATGGAGTGAAAATGCCGATTCGAAACTCGATGTCGTCCATTTGAAGAACGTGTTGACGAAATGGCAAAAAGGGCTTGAAGCCGACGGATGGAACGCGCTTTACGTCGAAAACCATGACCAAACACGTACCGTCTCAAAATGGGGAGATGATGAGCGTTATTGGAAAGAGAGCGCGAAATCGATTGCGATGATGTACTTCCTCATGCAAGGGACGCCGTTTATCTATCAAGGTCAAGAAATCGGGATGACGAACGTCAAATTTGATTCGATTGACCAATATGATGACATCGCGACACGCAATCGCTACTATATCGGCGTCGAACAAGGGAAGAGCCATGACGAAATGATGCGCATCACGTGGAACTCGTCACGCGACAACACGCGTACACCGATGCAGTGGAGTGATGCTCCGAATGCCGGGTTCACGTTCGCGGAGAAGCCATGGTTCGGGATCAATCCGAACTATACAGCCATCAACGTCGAATCGCAGCTTGAAGACGAGGACTCGATCTTCAACTTCTATAAAGAGATGATTCAACTTCGCAAAGGTGATGAGACGTTTGTATACGGTTCGTATGACGTCGTCTTACCGGATCATTCGGAAGTGTATGCTTATACGCGTACGCTCGGGGAGACGCAATACCTCGTCGTCACGAACTTGACGGCGAAAGAGACGATGTTTGACATGGATCAAACACTTCGTGCGAAAGATGTCGTCTTGAGCAATATGCCGATTGAAGGCGATGTTGAATCAACACTCCTTCATTTGAAACCATTCGAAGGCCGTGTGTATAAAGTACGCTAACCTTTTCACTTTTCATAGGGAGACCGCGGGCACATCATTGCCTGCGGTCTTTTTCTGGAGTTGTCTTTCAAGCGTATCGAGACACATATCAATCTTGACAATGAAGCATCCGTCCGTTTCACAGAGCGTGTCGGAATGTCGTACGAGTGCACAAGAGAAGGATTCATCTATGAAAACGATGAGTGGATGAATCACTTTGTCTACGTGAAGACGAAGCAATGTCAATAGAACGATATGTGGAAGATGTGGTACGATGAGTTGACGGAAAGGGGGATGAGCATGGCGATTGAACCACTTCGCGTGCGTGTCCAGCAAACAACACGGATGAGTGATATTCCAGAAGCGATTGAGTTAACGATGGATGGATTATACTATCCATTGAAGACTGGATTTATTCTCATGTTTGACCAGCAACAAGAGGACGGACCAGTCCCGACGACAATCAAGTACACACCAGAACGGTTGGCGCTCATCTGCAAAGGACCGATCGAGATGAACCATTCCTTCATCGAAGGTCGTTTCACGCAAAGCTTATATAAGAATGCCTATATGTCGATGACGATGGCCACGACGACATCGCGACTCGATGTGTCTGAAGAGTCATGTACGTTCGTATACGAATTATCCATGAATGAAGAAAACGTGGGTATATACGAAGTACATGTCACATGGACGTTTGAAGGAGGAGAGAGCGTATGAACTTCACAGAACGCGTAAATAAGATTGAAGAGATGTTAAATGAAGATTGGTTCGAGATGCTCGAGACGAACGAAGAAGAGTATGAAGAGTGGCGCGGTCGCCTTGAAGACCATGCTGAGCAAGTCATCATGCATTATGACCAAGAAAACGGAGTCGATGTCGACTCAATCGATAAATTGCTTCAACTGAACGATGAGTTCCCGCTCCTATACGGGGAAGACACCGTTCGCCTGTACATCGCACTTATTGAGGCGCGGTCAGAAGACAAAGCGGTCTACGATCGGTACGTCGATTATTTGGCAGCCATCAGTGATGCATCGCATGAACAGTTTTTACATTTCCATACGCTCGTCGAAGCAGGTCGGTTGGAAGAAGCGAGACAACTCGCGCCACATATGCCACAACGGCTCGGACTCGAAGAGTGAGTCTACGAAAAGTGTCATCTGAACAAGATGGCGCTTTTTTTCATGCCTAAAAGGGGGACAATATCCAATCAGAACGTCCATTTTATTTCGAGTGAGCATTCTCTAAGATAAAGGAACAAGGAAATCAAATAGAGAACGTGAATGGAAATGGATAAAGGGGGAATTGTGATGTTAAGACTAATCAAAACATCTGTCGAACAAAAAGAACAGATTCTCGCATTTTTACAGGAATGGTATGAGCGCGATGAACGAATCGTCCCGACCTCAGTCGACCGTGAGACGATGGACTTCGAGGCATACGTCAACACGTTACGCCAGAAAGAGTTGCGTGAACATATTGAGGAAGGCTGGGTCCCGAGTACGACGTATTGGCTCACGGATGGGGAAGAACTTCTCGGAGCGGCGAACATTCGTCACGAGTTGAACGAGTCGCTTTTGAAGATTGGTGGCCATGTCGGGTACGGGGTGAAACCGAGCGCGCGTGGGCGTGGACTCGCCACACGTCAACTGCAACTTGCGCTTGAAAAAGTGAAAGAGCTCGGCATCGAGCGTGCACTCATCACGTGCAACCGAACGAATATTGCTTCACGTCAAGTCATTTTAAACAATGGTGGCGTTGCGGATACACCATACACGGAAGAAGATGGGACGATTGTCGAGCGGTTTTGGATTGACTTGAAAGGGTGAAGACGAGATGGCGAACTGGATCATCATCTATTTGACGTTGATTAATTTCTTCGGCATCTATTTGTTCCGGGAAGAGACCGTTCCTTCTAAGAAATGGTTCTCATTCTCGAGTGGGGTCGCCATCACGTACTTCTTCATGTATCTCTTGCCGTCGCTGAACAAACGCCAAGACACGCTTCGCGTCGATTGGTTGAATCTAGCTTTACCATCAGAGATTTATATCGTCAGTCTAATCGGCTTCACACTGTTCTATGGCACCATGCGGTTCGTTCGGACCCCTCACTTTCAAGATGAGGCGGTCGATCGAGCCGTTTCGTATTGGCTACAGGTGACACTACTCACGACATATATGACCTTCTCAGCGTATGTCGTGACGGCCGACTCTGTGACGTTCGTTGCGAGAAGCTTCTATGCGACGGCTCTCGGGGTCCACTTCTTGGCGCTCGGTCATGACTTGAACCGCCATTACGGGGAACGCTATATGCGACAAGGACGCTACTTGTTGAGCGGTGGGATTTTACTCGGAGGTTTCGTTTCACGATGGATTGACTTGGCCGCGCACGTCGAAGCGCTCTGTTTTGCGTTTGTGGCCGGGGCGATGATTCTCAACATCGTGAAATTTGAACTCCCTTCCGACCGGAATTTACACTTTCGCACGTTCGTTTTGGCCGTGTTCAGTTATGGCGGCTTACTCCTTATTTTGAAACATCTTCTAAACTTCTGATGAGAACTTCGCAAAAATGAATGACTGTTCATTCATCATTTGATATACTGAATTCAAGATTGAATCCGTTTTCATAAGGGGGAGTTTTGGGGATGTCTACATTTTTAATCGTCAACTGGATTCTATTCTTGCTCGTCTTCGGCTATGGTGTGTATTTATTTGCTACGCTGGTTCACCAGCGCTATACGTTCATCAAGCTCGGGAAGAAGGCAGAATGGAACCAAACGAACAAAGAACGACTCGAGCAGGTCATGATCAACGTGTTCGGTCAAAAGAAATTGTTAAAAGATAAGAAGAGTGGCGCAATTCACGTCATGATGTTTTATGGCTTCATCCTCGTCCAATTTGGGGCGGTTGATTTTATTTGGAAAGGACTAGCGGTCGGAACACGTTTCCCACACATCCCGCTCGGTCCGCTCTATCCAATCTTTACGTTCATGCAAGAAATCGTCATGCTCATGATTCTCGTCGCGGTCGTTTGGGGGTTCTACCGTCGTTACGTCGAGAAGCTTGTACGCTTGAAACGGAATTTTTTAGCGGGTCTCGCCCTCATCTTCATTGGCGGGCTGATGGTTTCCGTCTTGTTCGGGAACGGGTTTTACCTCGTCTATAAAGAAGAGCTTCCGATGTGGGGCGAACCGGTCGCGACACTGATCGGTTCAGCGTTTGCTTGGGTACCAGGATCAGTCGCATTCGCGTTGTTCGTCGTCTTTTGGTGGATGCACCTGTTGTTCTTACTCAGCTTCATGGTCTACATCCCGCAAGGCAAACACGCTCACTTGATTGCCGGGACGCTCAACGTCTGGCTCGGTCGTACCCATAAAGTCGGACGCTTAGCGCCCGTTGATTTTTCGGCGATGGAAGAAGCAGAAGAGTCAGATGAAGAGATTGTGTTCGGGGTTAATAAAATCGAAGACTTTAACCAAAAACAACTCGTCGACTTGTACGCTTGCGTCGAGTGTGGACGCTGTACGAATGTGTGTCCGGCAACAGGAACTGGGAAGATGTTGTCGCCGATGGACTTGATTGTCAAACTTCGCGACCATATGAATATGAAAGGTGCAGCGGTCACAAGAAAATCACCTTGGGCACCGGCACTCATGTTCCAAAACACGCAAGGTGCTGAAATCGCAGCAGCGGCGCAAGACGGACATATGCTCGTCGCAGACGAATTGATCGGCAACGTCATCACGGAAGAAGAAATCTGGGCGTGTACGACATGCCGGAACTGTGAAGACCAATGTCCGGTCATGAACGAGCACGTCGATAAAATCATCGACCTTCGTCGCTACCTCGTCATGATGGAAGGAAAGATGGATCCGGAGGCACAGCGCACGGTCGCAAACATCGAGCGTCAAGGAAACCCATGGGGAATGAACCGAAAAGAACGCGAGAACTGGCGCAAGGATACAGAGCTCGTCATCCCGACGGCGAAGGAGAAGAAAAAAGCAGGTGAAGAATTCGAATACCTCTTCTGGGTCGGCGCGATGGGTTCTTACGATAGCCGTAGCCAAAAAGTCGCGCAAAGCTTTGCGAGCGTCTTGAACAAGGCCGGCGTCTCATTCGCGATTCTCGGAAATGAAGAGAAAAACTCAGGGGATACACCACGTCGAATCGGGAATGAGTTACTCTTCCAAGAACTCGCTGAAGCGAACATTAAACTGTTTGAGAAGTATGGGGTGACGAAAATCGTCACGGTCGACCCACACGCGTACAACACGTTCAAAAATGAGTATCCGGACTTTGGACTTGATGGTGTGAAGGTGTATCACCATACGGAATTACTCGCCGAGTTGCTCGACACAGGTCGCATCCAGCCGGATCTTCAAGTGAACGAACGCGTCGTCTACCACGATTCTTGCTATCTCGGTCGTTACAACGGCATTTATGACGCACCGCGGTTCGTCCTCGAACGCATACCGGGTGTCGAACTCGTCGAAGCGACACGTAACCGTGAAAACGGTATGTGCTGTGGAGCAGGTGGTGGTCTCATGTGGCAGGAAGAAAAAGTCGGGACACGTGTCAACGTGGCTCGGACGGAACAGTTGCTTGAGACGAAACCGACCGTCATCGGTTCGGCGTGTCCGTACTGCTTGACGATGTTGTCAGATGGAACGAAAGCGAAGGAAGTCGATGAGACGGTCGGCACGTTCGACGTCGTCGAATTGCTCGATCGTTCGCTGAAAGCCATCGAGATCCCAGAACCGATTGTCCAATAATACAGGAAGGCACGGTCCGCGGACCGTGCCTTATTTGTTTACTGTATTTCGGAAGTAGATAAAAGAGAGGAGGTTAAGTGGGATAACCCTTGTGTTGTCTCGTTGATGGACGAAATGGTTTCGACCATCTGTCCGAGGTCTTGTTTGTTTCGTTCGAAAGAAAGGACATATTGTCCCATCTCTTCTTGGACGGTCGAAAACCCAACTTTGACGGCGTTTAGTTGACGCATCGCTTCATCGTTCGTCCGATGCATGTGACCCATTTGATCGAGGAGAGCCGCGATGTTCGTCTCATTCTCATGAATGAGCGCATTGATTTGACTGCTCAGCTGTTTCGCATTCTCCGCGAGTGTGCGTACTTCGGTGGCGACGACGGCGAACCCTTTGCCGTGTTCACCTGCACGGGCCGCTTCAATCGAAGCGTTCAAGGCGAGTAAGTTGGTTTGATTGGCAATTTGTTCGATGCTTCGCGTCATGCTGACGATATCTTGAGAACCGTCCTTCAAAGCTGTTATTCGATCGAGTGAGGTATCGACATAGGTAGCCGACTGTTTGAATTCAGCTTCCATCTGTTCGATTTGTTCTCCATTTGTATGAGTCAACGTCATCAAGTGGCGACTCATCTTTTCTGTTTGTTCCGTCTCTGCCAAGACTTGATGAGCGCGATTGCTTGTATCGGACATAGCTTGCCCTGTATGCTCCATTGTCGTCGCCACTTCTGTACTGACGCGTGACACGTCACTTAATAGAGCGGCACGGGATTGGTTCGCAGACTCAAGCTCATCGAGACGGGCGTTCACATATTGTTCGGTAACGATTTGAGCGTCCAAGTTCATCGCGTGTGACAGAGCCAAAAGGGATTCGGTCAGAATGGCCGGATCGTGTTGATACGTTTCGACCACTTTCGGGATGAGCAAGGTGTTAAACGCCGAGTATGTTGCCAAGAACCAGACGACGGGGACTGAAAAATGGTGATGGGTTTGTCCCATTCGCTTCCGCATTGCTAAAAATTTATCATCGATGTTCCCGGTTAACAGACTACGGAAATAAGCAGCAAATACATTTTTTAAACGTTCTCGTGTCGACGAGCCATTCGCAATTTGAACCATCTCTGGTTGAAGCATTAAGTGGTCGAGTACATTTTCGAGTACCTCGTCTAGGACGGACTCGACTAGTGGAGCCATGTCTTGTAGCCGTTTCACTTGAGATGATGTATATCCCATATAGTGTGCGCGCCCGTTTAAGCTCGAGTCGGCTGGTTTAGCGATTGTGTGAATCTCAGGAAATCCTTCGGAAGCGACGAAATCTTTTGAAGTTGTCTTACGAAAAAATGCCATATTTTTATTCTCCTTCTATTTCATATCTAAAGTGGCGTTCTCTTCTATATCGGCAGAAATATGAAGAAGCTAAGAAGTCAATGTGTTGCAAAACAGGTTCATCGACAAATAGAACTGGAAAAGGAAAAATGAGGAGTAGAATATTCCAGTTTCAGTGATGGGTGGACTTATGAAAAACATAGTGATCCTGTTGACGATTGTAAGTGCCCTAAGTAGTCAAATTCTTCCACAGATTTTGTTCTTATCCATCATGGCGGTCGAAGAAGGTGTCGGACGTCTCATTCCATTTTTAATATCGGATTGATTAGTCTGTACTGGTTCCGAATCAAAACGGAGACATCGAACGAATCATAATTTACTCTAGCTTTTTCATATCGCTTTTGTTTATAATGAGGAGTGATGTTTAACTAGTGACGGAAAAGGAGTGTCCTTTAATGAATAAATCGTTGATTGATTTCGTTTATGAACTTCTCCAAGAAACTGGCGAGCAGCCTGTTTCTTTTGATGAGATTCGCGAAAAAATCAAGCAAAATTATACGTTTGCGAGTGAAGAGGAAGAACTCGAGAAAATCGCACAACTTTACACCGATTTGAACATCGACGGGTTGTTCGTCAACTTAGGTGCAAACCGCTGGGCGCTTCGCGTATGGTATCCATTCGACAAGTCGGATGAAGATCTCGTCATCGAAGCACGTCAACGTGGTGAACTTGACGAATTCGAAGAAGAGTTCGAAGAGGCAGACGAAGGTATCGTCGACATCGAAGATGACTTGGATGTATTCGCAAAAGTTGAAGATTACGATTCAACTGAATTTGACGATGCGGGCGAACAAGAAAAAGTTGATGGCCTAGATGACTTCAAGGATGATGATTTGGACGACGACCTCGATCTCGAAGACGAGGATGATTTATAAGAGACCGCAAAAAGCCGGGCATTGGGCCCGGCTAGGCGTGTCTCTTTTTCTTTTTTAATGATTTTGAACAACATGAAAAAAAGAAAAAATAATATCTTGACGACTGTATCGTCTCTGGCGTAAATTAGTCATGGGCTAGTTTAGCACGTAACGATGCAGCAAAAGTGTCCTCCATTCACGGGGGCACTTTTGCTTTTTTTGTTTTTTCGTTTCCCGACGGTTGGTATTTAAGAGAGGAGAAAGAAACATGACAAAGTACATTTTCGTAACAGGCGGGGTAGTTTCTTCGCTCGGTAAAGGGATCACGGCAGCTTCACTCGCACGTCTACTCAAAAATCGTGGACTCAACGTGACGATTCAAAAGTTTGACCCATATATCAACATCGACCCAGGTACGATGAGCCCGTATCAACACGGAGAAGTATTCGTCACAGATGATGGTGCGGAGACTGACCTTGACCTCGGACACTATGAGCGTTTCATCGACATCAACTTGTCGCAAAACGCGAACGTCACATCAGGGCGCATTTATTCGACTATCTTGAAGAAAGAGCGTCGTGGAGACTATAACGGCGGAACGGTTCAAGTCATTCCGCATATCACGAACGAAATCAAAGATCGTGTCTTCCGTGCGGGACGCGAAACGAACGCCGATGTCGTCATCACAGAAATCGGTGGAACAGTGGGGGATATCGAATCCCTTCCGTTCATCGAAGCGATTCGCCAAGTGAAAAATGATATCGGCAAAGAGAACGTCATGTACGTCCACTGTACACTCGTTCCTTACCTTCGCGCGGCAGGCGAAATGAAAACAAAACCGACACAACATAGCGTCAAAGAACTTCGCAGCTACGGGATTCAGCCAGACATCATCGTCCTCCGCACGGAGCATGATATTCCGGAAGACATGCGTGAGAAAATTGCGCTCTTCTGTGATACGCGTAAAGAAGCAGTCATCGAGGCGCAAGACGCATCGACGCTTTATGAAGTACCACTCAACCTTCAAAAACAAGGGATGGACCAACTCGTCAACGACTATTTCGGCTTCAACACACCGGCTGCGGATATGACGGCATGGAAAGAACTCGTTCACACGGTCACGCATCTTGAGAAGAAAGTGAAAATCGCACTCGTCGGAAAATATGTCGAATTGCGTGATGCCTATATCTCGGTCGCAGAATCGCTCAAGCATGCGGGTTATGCGTTCAATGCAGATATCGACATTGACTGGGTCAACGCAGAGGACGTGACGGCTGAAAACGTCTCGGACATCCTTGGTGATGCAGACGGTATCCTCGTCCCAGGTGGATTTGGTGAGCGTGGAATCGAAGGGAAAATCGAAGCGACACGTTTCGCACGTGAAAACAACGTTCCATTCTTCGGGATTTGTCTCGGGATGCAACTTGCGACGGTCGAGTTTGCCCGTAACGTGTTGAAGTTGGACGGTGCACATACGGCTGAAATCGACCCATCGACACCGTATCCGATTATCGACCTTCTTCCAGAGCAAAAAGACATCGAAGACCTTGGAGGTACACTCCGTCTCGGACTGTACCCATGTAAACTTGAAACAGGGACGAAAGCACACGCGGCATACGACCAAGAACTCGTATACGAACGTCACCGTCACCGTTATGAGTTCAATAACGAATACCGTGAAGCATTCGAAGCGGAAGGATTCAAGTTCTCAGGTACGAGCCCAGACGGTCGTCTCGTGGAAATCATTGAAATTCCAGAACACAAGTGGTTCGTGGCATCACAGTTCCACCCAGAGCTCATCTCACGTCCGGAACGCCCACAACGTCTATTCCATGATTTCATCCAAGCATCACTTGGAGAATAAGTGATTGAAAGCCACGATTCGAAATGAATCGTGGCTTTTCTACATCAAAAGCATGAGGTGCAAGACGTCCTTGGCAGGATACATCACCTTCACTTTCTGGGTACACTAGAAGTAGAACGGGGAGAGGGTGATGGCTCATGAAAGAACGACATTCGATTTATCTTGGATATGGATTGGGACTTGTCGCGCTCAGTCTGTTGCCATTCGTCGTCTTACCTTCCCTCTTATTGCCTTACCAACTAGGGTGGACGGGCGTTGTCTTGCTCGCGCTCTCGGTCGGGCTACTTCGAGCGATACGCGACGGCTCGAATGTCATCTTGAAGCAGATGTGGAAAATCACATTTTCTCTTTTTTTAATCTTCGTGTTCGTCTATTACGTATCATTTGGACTCGTCTTATACGATACGTATGGACTGGATCGTCTATTAGAACAGTACGAGCGTCAGGCGGTTTGGGTGTTCGCGGCATTCAGCTTTCTACAGCCAATCGCCTTACCGGTCCCAGAAGCGGTCAGTGTGCCGATTGGGAGTGTCGCCCTCGGTCCATTTCGTGCCGCTCTGGTTGGGAGTATTGCGACCACGCTTGGTATCTTCGTCATGTATGGATTGGCACGATTCGGCCGAGAGCGAATCATCCGCTGGGTCGATGAGGAGAAGTTGAAGACGTACGATCGATATGTCGAGAAGTATGGCCTTGGCATCTTGCTCGTCTTGTTCATTATTCCGATTTTACCGGACGAGGTCATTTGTCTCGCCGCCGGGTTTAGCCGCGTGCCGTTCCCGCGTTTCGCGGGCATCGCGTTCGGCGCGAAACTCGTCACATCGTTCGGGCTTGCCTACTCTGTCTCCATCGGACAATTGTTTATGACTGATTCGAGTCCAATCGCCATCGCTTCCGTCATGGCGAGTTTGATCGTCTTAATCCTCGCGTTCATTTGGCGCAAACGAAAAAAAGGGGATTCGAACGGGACACACGAATAAGGTGAGGACTTTCATATGGATGAAAACAGGTACGAAGTCTATTTAAAGACTTCGTACCTGTTTTGTATGATTTTGTATATATTTGTCACCATATTGACGATTTCATTCGTAATGAGTTTGCTACAATCGAATCGATGAAATTAAATAGGAGAGAGCAAGAATGAAACGACACATGTTAGTTATTTTGATGTTATTGATTGGAATGGGTACATGGTATTACATCACCGGATCCGCCCCGACGATTAAAAAAGTTCCGACACCATCCTTTACTGGACAATACCCCGGGTTACATTTAACGGTAGAAAGTGAACAAGCAAAAGCATATACGACAGCAATCTCTCTTCCAAGAACAGATTATGAAGTGCTAAACGATGAGCTTGATGCGTTCATTTTAGAAAAGAAAGAAGCGTTTCAACACAACTTAACCCCTAATCACGGTCAAAAGGGTCACTTAAATATCCAGACCGATACATATCAAACGAATCAGACTGAATACACGCTAGTCGCCCATACTTATGCATTCACCGGTGGAGCGAATGGTCAAACTAACGTCGACGTATTTCGGTTGAACCTTTCGGACGGTACATTCATTGAATGGGATGATGTTTTACGTGATGATCAACATGCTTTAGAATGGTTTCAGAGTAGCGTCATCACACAATTGCAAAATCAAGAATACGTATTTGAAGATCAGTTACGTGAAGCGATTAAACACCCTAAATCGACGAAGTGGATACTGACATCCTCTGGTCTAGTTGTCATGTTTGATGAGTATGAAGTGGCAGCGGGAGCGGCGGGTGTGGTAGAAGTTCATATCCCGATGAAGGAAGTTGAGCCGTTTTTGTTATCCAAATTAAATGCGTCCGCTGCACAAGAAGAGGATTCTCCAATCATGAGTCCCTCAAATAAGCCGCTTGAACCCAATGGGAAATATGTTGCTCTGACGTTCGATGATGGACCACATCCGGTAGTCACACCTAACATTCTTGAGGCACTTGAGAAATACCAAGCGCGTGCTACGTTCTTTATGTTAGGGAGTCAGATGGAATTCTATCCTGATGTGGCGAAGCAAGTAGCGTTGTCAGGACATGAGCTAGCAAACCATACTGAACATCACCCGGATTTGACACAATTGTCTGAGAAGGGAATTGAAGTTGAACTCAAACAGGTTGATGAACGAATTGAGAGGCTGACAGGAGGACGTTCAGCATTAGTTCGTCCACCATACGGAGCAAAAAATGAAATGATTGAGCAAATTCTTAAGACAAGGGAGCAGACCCTTGCGTTGTGGACAGTCGATTCTCTTGATTGGAGTCATCGTAATGCCGATCAAATGTATCGCTTGATTATGGATAATGTCCATCCAAATGCTGTTGTACTGATGCACGATATTCATGAGTCTACAGCCGAGGGATTGCCGAAAGTTCTCGATGCGCTGAAACGTGAAGGATACACATTTGTGACGATGAGTGAGCTCTTGACTTTGGAATAGTAATTGAACCCACCGTGATAAACGGCGGGTTCATTTCTTTACTTCACTTTTTGATCTTTAATCGGGAACCACCCGGCACGAGTCGTGATCGCATTCCAAAGTGGAGCCGGGACAGCAAGTTCGGCTTGTTTATCCAAGTCGAGTTCTGTCTCGATGTCATCTTCACGGTCCGTCTTCACTTTTTCGAGCCATTCAGGGTCGATGATAAGTTCACGACCGAGCGCGGCGAAATCGACAACGTCGAGTGCATCTTCGACTTGAGCAGGACGTTGGAGTTGTCCGACTCCGATGAGTGGGATGGCACCATTGATGCGTTTGGCGATGCGGTCAATCGAACGTTCCATGACGTTTTCGTCACGCATAGAGGCTGTATTGAAGTTCCAAAGAGAAGCGTGAATATAATCCACACCTTCTTCTAAAATCATATCGAGCAACACATCCGTGTCGTCAAGTGTGATTCCTGGTTCTTCGATTTCTTCTGGTGAGAAGCGATAACCGACTAAGAAGTTCTCTGCATCTGCAGCCGCCTCTTTGACACGACGAATGACTTCGCGTGGGAACGTCAAACGTCCATGAACATCACCACCGAAGCGATCTTCACGGCGATTCGAATGCGGTGAGAAGAATTGTTGAATCAAGTATGTGTTCGCCCCATGAATCTCGACTCCGTCAAACCCAGCTTCGATGGCACGACGTGTCGCTTCGCCGAACGCCTCGATAATAGCTTCGACTTCTGATGTTTCGAGAGCGCGCGGTGTGACAGCGCCTTCTCGAACAGGTGCGACGGCACTTGCACTCACAGGTTGTTCGTTCGGGACGAGTTCAGGTGGTGACATACGCCCGGCGTGGAAAATTTGAAGGATGGCTTTTGCGCCTTCTGCTTTTAAACTTTCTGCCAATTGGCGGAGACCTGGGATGAATTTGTCGTCATTGGCCCCGAATGCGTTCGGGAACCCTTTCCCGTCTTCTGTTACGTAAGCGCAAGCCGTGATGGCAAGCCCGACGCTTTGCGCCCGCTTCCGATAGTAAGCGAGCTCGTGCTCGGAAACTTCCCCGGTTGGTTCTGACGAATAATGTGTCATCGGAGCCAACACGAGGCGGTTCGGTAGTTCGACGCCATTTTTAAACTGAAAAGGTTGTAACATACGTTTCATCTGAAATCCTCCTTCAACATGGTACCTTGAAGTCTAAGCTTCTCAACTAAAAAATGCGAGTCGGATGCTTGTGAATCAACACATTACAGATTGATTAAGCGCAAGAGATGATTGAACTGAAAAGAATAGGGTATAATACAGGAGAAAAGTTGATATTCGGTTCGAGACAATAGAGAGACCATAACAGAAGGGGGAAGCCTTGTTTTTGTTGTGGTCTCTTTTTCTAGTCATCTCAATGAGCCGTATTTACTATAGGAGGGAATAAGATGGAAATCAAAAATTTCTCAGCGAAAGAACGATCAAAACGATATGAGCAACTGACAAATGAGCGTCATGATGTTCTTGTTGTCGGAGGCGGCATCACAGGTGCTGGGATTGCGCTTGATGCATCGTCACGTGGGATGAAGACGGCTGTGCTCGAAATGCAAGACTTTGCGGCGGGGACGTCAAGTCGTTCGACGAAACTTGTTCATGGGGGACTCCGTTATTTGAAACAATTTGAAGTGGCGCTTGTCGCAGAAGTCGGGAAAGAACGGGCCATCGTATATGAGAACGGCCCACACGTCACGACACCGGAGCAAATGCTCTTACCGATGCACAAGGGAGGCACGTTCGGTCCGTTCTCGACAGCAATTGGACTTATGGTGTATGACTTCCTCGCAGGAGTGAAGCGTGCAGAGCGTCGCATGATGCTTAAGCCAGATGAGGTCATCAAAAAAGCACCACTCGTGAAAAAAGATGATTTGGTCGGAGGCGGCTATTACGTAGAGTATCGGACGGATGATGCTCGAATGACAATTGAAGTGGCAAAAGAAGCGGCGAATCACGGTGCGCTTCTTATGAACTATGCAAAAGTAACTGGATTGATCTATGAGAACGGTAAAGTGGCCGGTGTACACGTCGAGGACCAGATTGACGGGTCGACGTATGACGTATATGCGAAGAAAGTCATCAATGCGACGGGCCCGTGGGTCGATGAATTACGAGAAGAGGATAACTCGAAGAAAGGGAAACAACTTCGCCTCACAAAAGGGATTCACTTGGTCATCGATCAATCGAAATTCCCGCTCAAACAAGCGATTTATTTCGATACACCAGACGGGCGGATGGTCTTCGCGATTCCGCGCGGAAATAAAGCATACGTTGGAACAACAGATACGTTCTTCGATAAAAACAAAGCGCATCCACGCATGACGACGGAAGACCGTGATTATATTTTAGAAGCCATTCACTATATGTTCCCTGACGTCAATGTCACGGCGGATGATGTAGAGTCGAGCTGGGCAGGTATTCGTCCGTTGATTTATGAGGAAGGAAAAGACCCTTCTGAAATTTCACGTAAAGATGAAATTTGGCAGTCAGACAGTGGCTTAATCACGATTGCCGGCGGTAAATTGACAGGGTATCGGAAGATGTCAGAAACGGTCGTCGACCTCGTCGCTAAATTATTGAAAGAAGAGGACGGTGTCGTCTATTTGGCGAGTCGGACGAAGCATATGCCAATGTCAGGTGGTCATGTCGGCGGGTCGAAAGGCTTCAACGATTTCCTCGAGAAGAAAACAAAGGAACTTCAAAATCATGGCTTAGACGCGACTCACGCGGAAGAACTCGTTCGTCTATACGGTTCGAATATTGACCGCGTTATTGAACGGATGGACTCCAATGCGTATGATCTTCCGGAAATTGTCTACGCGCAGTTAGTCTACGGGGTTGAAGAAGAGTCGGTCGTTCGGGCCATCGATTTCTTGATTCGCCGGACTGGGGCGATGTTCTTTGATATCGACTTTGTCCGTCAGTATAAAGACGGTGTGCTTCGATGCATGGCTGACGTCTTCAAATGGTCAGACGAACGCTTGAAAGAGGAACGTGAAGAGGTCGAGAAGGAGATTGAAATCGCAGTCGTTCCGGTGACAGTCGAATCCTAAAGTTTAACGTAGCGCCCGAGAGGTTCATTCTAAACAGGATGAACCTCTTTTTGTGGAATGGTTTCATGACTTCGGAATAACGGTATACCTACATAAGTAGTGATTCTTATATCGAAGGAGAATTTTTTTATGAAGCGAAATCTCATCGCCGTATTGTTGATCGGCGTTTTATTAGTGATTGGTTGGCGCTATGTCGACCCGAATCGTCTACTGGCGGACGTTTATTATGTCAAAGTACCTAATGCTGAAGTGGCGACAAAAGTCTCTGATGGTTATCGCTATGACCTGATTGGATACGATGTGGATGGGAAAAAGCGACCGTTAGCCATTACAAGCTCTTCACTACTCGCGGAAGGTGACTATCTGAAAGTGTTTGTGAAAGAAGAAGATGCGGAAGTGACCGATTATGAGCGGGTCAATCAGTTAGATGTGCCTGAGCAATTGAAAGAAGAACAGGAAGTGGACAGTTCCGAACCAGCGTTCCCTTGATTTCAAAAGATAGGCATCGCGAAAAAAAGATGAGTTTGGTATGGTTAAATTGTTTGATTATGGAAAACGATGAATGAAAGAAGGGACATGCATGTCACGGATGTTGATTGCGGATGACCAGGATGGTATTCGTACGATGCTCGCACAAGTGTTCACAAACATGGGTGTAGATGTGGACTCGGCACAAGACGGCATCAGCGCATGGGAATTTTTAGAGCGGGAACGATACGACCTAGTCTTGCTTGATATGAACATGCCTCGAATGCTTGGGCATGAAGTGTTGCGACGAATGCGCGAAGAGAAGTTGGAAACGCCTGTAATGATTATGACGGCGTTTGGAGAAGAAGCGGTGATTGAAGAAGTACGTCGACTTGGAATAATCGCGCAGTTCGAAAAACCGTTTGATATATACGGGATGATTGAAAAAGTGAAGGAAGTCTTGAAAATCTGACATTTCGTCACGAAGATGACATATGTAAACGCTTGCGCTGAGTCATTTCTATGCCCGAATAGCATAGGCACATGTTTTACGGTGTGTTATAATGGGAACGAATTGCACGGGGGTACTTTCCCTAAACGTGTATAATAGCGAACAGACAGGAGGATGTCATTATGCCATTAGTATCAATGACAGAAATGCTTAACAAAGCATTCGAAGGCAAGTATGCAGTCGGCCAATTCAACATTAACAACCTCGAGTGGACGCAAGCGATTCTTCGCGCTGCGGAAGACGAGAAATCACCAGTAATCCTCGGTGTATCAGAAGGTGCAGCGAAATACATGGGTGGCTTCACTACAGTTGTCAAAATGGTTGAAGGTCTCATGCACGACTACAGCATCACTGTTCCAGTTGCAATCCACCTTGACCACGGTTCTTCATTCGATAAGTGTAAAGCAGCGATCGACGCTGGCTTCACATCAGTCATGATCGACGGTTCACACCATCCGATCGACGAAAACGTCGAAATGACGAAGCAAGTTGTCGAGTACGCGCACGCTAAAGGTGCTTCTGTTGAGGCAGAAGTCGGTACAGTTGGCGGCGAAGAAGATGGCGTAGTCGGTGGTGTACAATACGCTGATCTTGATGAGTGCGTACGTGTCGTCAAAGAAGCGAAAGTGGATGCACTTGCTGCAGCACTCGGTTCTGTACACGGAGAATACGCAGGCGAGCCAAACCTCGGCTTCAAAGAGATGGAAGAAATCGCAGAAGCGACTCAAACTCCACTCGTTCTTCACGGTGGATCAGGAATTCCTGAGCACCAAATCAAAAAAGCAATCGAGCTCGGACACAGCAAGATTAACGTTAACACAGAGTGCCAACAAGAGTGGACTCGTGCCGTACGTGAGAAAGTTGCTGCTGATGCAAAAGTATATGACCCACGTAAAATCATCGGACCTGGTATTGAAGCGATCTACAACGTCGTTACTGGTAAGATGCGTGAGTTTGGTTCAAGCAACCAAGCGTAATCCTGTTTGATCAAGTCGGTTCTCTATGAGGACCGACTTTTTATATTCTCTCTGTCGTCTCGTTCCGAATCTAACAAAGGGTGTAGTAATTCGCCAAGTCTTTCCTCATAATAGAGATTGTAAGCGATCACAACTTGAGGAGGATACACATATGCGTTTTTTTATTGACACAGCGAATGTGGAAGACATTAAAAAGGCCCATCAGATGGGCGTCATCGGAGGCGTGACGACGAATCCATCGCTCGTTGCCAAAGAAGGTGTCGATTTCCATACAAGACTTCGTGAAATCTGTGAGATCGTCGGGGATCTCTCGGTCAGCGCTGAAGTTATTGCACTCGATGCATCGGGTATGGTGGAAGAAGGAAAGGAACTTGCCGCTATTGCGCCGAATATTACAGTAAAAGTACCGATGACTTCAGCGGGAATGGAAGCAGTGAAACAGTTCAAAGAGCTCGGGATCAAAACGAACGTCACGCTCATCTTTAATGCGAATCAGGCGTTACTCGCAGCGCGTGCCGGAGCTTCGTATGTTTCTCCATTCATCGGACGATTAGATGATATCGGACAGGATGGACTCGATTTAGTCGAGACGATTGCGAACATCTTTGCGATTCATGGCATCGAGACAGAGATTATCGCGGCATCTGTACGTCACCCGATTCACGTGACGAAAGCCGCACTCCTTGGGGCTGACATTGCGACAGTACCATACAAAATCATCGAACAGATGATGAATCATCCGCTCACAGACAAAGGTATTGAGCAGTTCTTAGCGGATTGGAACAACGCTCAATCCAAATAAGTCCGTCGTAGAAAGGTTTTGATCAGCGTGGAAATTCTCCATATCGTTGGGCAGCAAAAACTAGAAGGAACCGTCGAGATTAGCGGAGCGAAACAGAGCGCTCTTCCTTGTCTTGTGGCTGCACTTCTCACGGAAGAGTCGGTGACGATTGAAAACGTCCCGATGATTGAAGATGTAGAAGTGATGGTCAATCTGTTGACAGAGCTAGGCGTTCGAGTGGAGCGCGATGGCGAGCAGGTGACCATTCATTCGAATGAAGCGGTTGCGATGCCCCTTCTCGGTTCCGAGACGAGGAAAGTTCGTGCCGCTGTCTATTTACTTGGTGTCTTCGCCGCTCGTTTCGGAAAAGGAGCAGTTGGGCTACCTGGAGGATACGCGATTGGTCCACGACCGATTGATTTGCATGTGAAAGCACTAGAACGGCTCGGAATACACGTTGAGAATGAATCTGGTTTGTATCATGTCCGAGTCGAGGAACTCGTCGGGAATCGAATTTATTTGGATTTACGGTCATTTGGGGCAACTGTAAGCGCGATGCTTGCTGCGGTCTTAGCGAAAGGGACAACGGTCATTGAAAATGCAGCCTGTGACCCTGAAGTCGTTGATTTAGCGACGATGTTGACATCGATGGGGGCACATGTGAGCGGAGCAGGGACAGATGAGATTCGCATCAAAGGGGTTGAACGGCTACACGGATGTACACATACATTGATTCCAGATCGCCTCGAGGCAGGAACATTCATGATGTTCGGTGCCGTATCTGGTAGTGTGACCGTACAATCAATCATTCCAACACATCTTGAGGGTGTCATACAAAAACTATTGGATTTTGGTGCAAATGTGGAAGTCGGTGAGGAGTCAATCACCGTTACCGCCAATGAATTTGTGCCGACGGATATTCGTGTGTTTCATTATGCGGGGTATCCGAGTGATTTGCAGCCAATCATGTCAGCCGCTTTGTTGAAAGCGGACGGCACGAGCATTGTCACAGATAAATTGTATGCCCAGCGCTTCCGACATATTGCGGAGATGCGTCGAATGAATGCACAAATCACACTTGAAGACGCGTCGGCTGTGATTCGTGGGGGAAACCAACTTGCGAACGCAGAGATGGAGTGTACAGACGCAAGGAGTGCTGCGGCACTTGTCTTATCGGCACTTCAAGCATCAGGAGAATCCACATTACTGCATGCAGAACGATTAAATGATTCATATGTCGACTTCGTCGGCAAATTAAAACAACTCGGTGCGCTCGTTTGGCTAGAAGAACACACTGAGGCATAAAGGGGAGATTTCGGGTGGAAAGAAGTTTATCGATGGAACTGGTTCGGGTGACAGAAGCAGCGGCACTTGCTTCAGCCCGTTGGATGGGACGAGGTTTGAAGGTCGAGGCAGATGATGCAGCGACAACAGCCATGCGAGATGTCTTTGATACGATTCCGATGAAGGGGATTGTCGTCATCGGGGAAGGTGAAATGGACGAAGCGCCGATGCTCTATATCGGAGAAAAGGTCGGGAATGGTTATGGTTCGCGTCTTGATGTCGCAGTCGATCCTTTAGAAGGCACGAACATCGTCTCCACAGGGACGTGGGGGGCGCTCGCAGTCCTCGCGGTTGCGGATGCGGGGGATCTACTTCATGCACCGGACATGTATATGGATAAAATCGCGGTGGGACCGGAAGCTGCAGGTCTCGTCAGCCTCGACAACTCGATTGAAGAAAATATTGAGATTGTGGCAAAAGCGAAGAAGAAAAACGTGGAAGATGTCGTCGTGACGATTTTGCATCGGGATCGACACGAAGAAATCATCCAACGCGTTCGGACGACTGGGGCGCGAATTAAACTGATTCCAGACGGGGATGTCGCCGCAGCCATCAATACGGCTTTCGCGAAAACAGGTGTCGACTTGTTACTTGGTTCAGGTGGGGCACCGGAAGGCGTCATTGCAGCGGTCGCGATGAAATGTTTAGGAGGAGACTTCCAAGGACGTTTGCTTCCAGAAGACGAAGCTCAAAAACAGCGTTGTCATGACATGGGCATCGAAGACACGGATCGAATCCTACTCCTAAATGATTTAGTGAAAGGTGAAGATTGTATCTTTGCGGCGACTGGTGTCACGGACGGTGAATTGTTGCGTGGGGTACAATTCACATCACAAGGTGGACAGACACATTCAGTTGTTATGCGTGCGAAGTCTGGTACGGTGCGTTTTGTTGAAGGGAACCACTCTCTCAAGAAAAAACCAAAAATGGTCATGAAGCCAGAATAACGCGAAGTCGTGGACGTGCAAACGTCCGCGGCTTTTTTTGTGATGAAACATCTAAAAACGGGAATGGATAGTGAGGAGGTGGGTGTGGTGATTGAAGTAGAAGGGCTCGTGAAAACATATAAAGATGTTCCCGCTGTAGATCATGTTTCATTTTCTGTAAACGAAGGAGAAATCTTTGCGTTCTTAGGGCCGAACGGTGCCGGAAAGTCGACGATGGTGCAGATGTTGACGACGCTTGTTCGTCCAACGTCAGGATCTGCTCGGGTCAATGGATTTGATATCGTCAAACAAGAAAAAGATGTTCGACTTTCCATAGGAGTCGCTTTACAGGAGACAGGCATTGACAAAGTGTTGACCGGGCGTGAACTGCTCGTCTTACAAGGTCGTTTATTCAAAATGTCGAATGAGGAGGCACGACGTCGTGCAGATGAGTTGTTAAAAGTCGTGTCTTTGACGGATGCCGCAGATCGACGAAGTGGTACGTATTCCGGAGGGATGCGGCGACGTCTCGATTTGGCACTCACGCTCGTTCATCGACCGACGGTGTTGTTTTTAGATGAACCGACGACAGGTCTCGACCCGGCAAGTCGAATCGAGATATGGAACGAAGTAAGACGATTGAACCAAGAGTTTGGAACGACAATATTTTTAACGACTCAGTACTTAGAGGAAGCCGATGAATTGGCTGACCGAATCGCCATCATCAATCACGGTCAAATCGTCAGTGAAGGGACGGCTGATGAGTTGAAGCAACTTGTCGGTGATGAGACAATCGCAATGGACTTTTCAAGCGAATCGAATGCAGCTGCTGCTGCGACGTTATTTGATACAACTGCGGATGGGGCACATGTGTCTTTCGAGTTGCGCGACGTCACGTTGACTGAGATTGTTCGTGCGTTAGATGAACAGCGACTTCAACCTGAACGTCTGACCGTGAAACAACCGTCGCTCGATGACGTCTTTTTAAAGGTAACGGGAGAGTCGTATGAAGGGGGCGAGATTCATGTGGACTGAGACATGGTTATTCACAAAGCGGAGTTTATTGACGACGATTCGAAATCCGTTTTCATTTATTCCGAACTTGATTATTTCTGTATTTTTTTACTCGTCTATACGAGTGGTTTATCGAGTGTGGCCTCTCTTCCACAATTCGAGGGAAGTGATTATTTGAACTTCATCTTGCCGGTATCGATTGTTTCGGGTGCAGTCGGTGGGGCAGGCGGGACGGGGCAAGCGCTCGTTCGTGATATCGAAAGCGGTTATTTCGCAAGGCTACTGTTAACGCCTGCGACTCGGACGGCCATCGTGCTCGGACCAATGATTGCTGGCATGTTGCAACTGTTCGTCCAAACATTACTTATCTTTGCTGTCGCTTTTCTACTTGGTCTCACGATTCCTGTCGGGGCAGTTGGATTCTTTTTCACGGTACTACTCGCCATTGGGTTTGGACTTGGGTTCGCCGGGTATTCTGTCGGTGTTGCACTGAAGACGAGGAATGCGCAAGCAGCACAGGCCGGTACACTTTTGTTTTTCCCACTCATCTTCTTATCGACCACGTTCGTTCCGAAAGAGTTGATTGAAGCGGAATGGCTGAAAGTGGCCGCCACATTCAATCCAACGACGTATATTTTCGAAGGGATGCGGGCGGTTCTGACTCAACCTGAGATTGATTGGGGTGCCTTGTCAGCAGGACTTGCGGTCGCTGGCACGATGAGTGTACTCATGATTGTCTTTGCAGCAACAAATGCGAGAGGGGCGCTGAAACAAAAATAAGGGAGGAGTTAGATGGAACAGCTATCGACAATCATCCGTATTGTTTTGACTGGGGTTGGGGCGTATATCTCAATCATTCTGATGTTGCGTGTTTCCGGAAAAAGAACGTTGGCAAAAATGAATGCGTTCGATTTTATCGTGACGGTTGCATTAGGATCAATCTTAGCGACGACCTTGACGAGTCAACAAACTTCTTTAATCGCTGGGTTGACCGCGTTTGGCACACTGGTCGCCTTACAATATATATTGGCGAAATTGTCGAAGCGTTATTCAACAGTGAACAAAATGATTAAATCAGAGCCGACTTTACTGTTCTATAGAGGGGACTATCTACACGAGTATTTAAAAAGGGAGCGAATATTAGAAATGGAAGTCGTTCAGGCGATTCGTGCAAGTGGGACTCCTGTTGATCAAGTCGAAGCGGTCGTATTAGAGACGGATGGGACGTTCTCAGTGCTGAAAGATTCGCAATATTTGATGGAACATGTGAAAATATAAAAAACGACTCGGTTCCGATGAACCGAGTCGTGTTACTGTTGTATTAGAGATATGATCCAGCGCCAACGTAACGCGGTGCCCAATATCCAGAAGTGAAGCTCGCGTACTTGACGCCACCTGTTTCTGAGTTGATCATTTTTGTTTTGCTAAGAGCCATTCCAACGTGATGGATCGTACCGCCTGAATGAGAGAAGAAGACGAGATCTCCTGCTTGAATCGATGACTTCGAAATTTTCTTCGCGCTTGAGTATTGCTGACGTGAAGAACGTGGAAGTGTTTTCCCGATTGCTTTTTTGTAAACATATCCTGTGTAACCAGAGCAGTCAAATCCAGAAGTTGATGTTCCACCGTAACGGTAAGGTTTACCTAAATATTTTTTTGACTCAGCGACGAGTTTTGAACGTTTGCTAGATGATGATGTTGAAACCGTTTTTGAAGTTGATGTCGATGTTCTAGGTTTCAAGTAAGAATATTTTGAAGAGGCTGAGATATAACGATGTTTGCCTTTATAATTGATTTTATAGAACGAACCGGATTTACCAAGGTATGTATAGCGTTGACCTTTATCCATTTTCGCAACAACTTTCGATGACGTAAGTGACGGGGCAGTACGGATGTTCAAACCGTTAACTTTCGAGTAGGCAAAAGTTCCTGTAGCGGCTTCTGCTTGTTCTCCTGTTGAGAACATGAGACCCGAGAAAGCAACAGTGGCAGCGACGACGATAGATGCAATACGCTTTAACATTGTATAAATCCCTCCGTTTTTTAAAATCAATATGTGGCTATATGACAGAATCGAGTAATATTATTAGGTAGAGCACAAGTTGCGAGATATACCCGGTTTCCTGTGCAAATAAACTATATCATGCGCAAGACCGATAGCATTTTTCAATCACAAGTCAAAAAAGCGTTTTCTTGTAATGGAAATGAAACAATATGTGGATATAGCACTTATTTTGTTACAAAACTATCATTTACTGTGTAAGGATTTGTACAAGAGGGAAACGGTTGAACAAAAGGTGATTTTTGCACAGTGACGGCACGGACAAAATATGGTTAGATGATGGCAGAACATAAATGAAAAGTTTGCATAAACTCGAATACTTCTTGTAATGAAATGTAGAAAGATAGGTGACTTGAATGAGTCAACAGACAGAACCGGCAAAGAATTATACGCTTCGTGAACTAGAAACGAAGACGTTAAAAGAACTATATGAGATCGCCAAAGAAGTGAAAGTACCAAATTTTCGAGAAGCACGGAAACGTGAACTCACGTTTCGTATCTTGAAGTCACAGGCAGAATCAAAAGATTTGTATTTCCTCGAAGGTATTTTAGAAATCATACCACCGAACCCACAGTCCCAAAATGACGGCGGTTTCGGATTCCTCCGACCAATCAATTACTCCCAATCTTCCGAAGACATTTACATCGCCGCCTCACAAATCCGTCGCTTTAATCTTCGAAACGGAGATCTTGTCACGGGGAAAGTCCGTAAGCCGAAAGAGAATGAACGCTTTCAAGGGTTGTTGAGTGTAGAAGCGGTCAATGGTGAGTCGACGGACTCGACACGTTCGCGTGATTATTTCCCGGCGCTGACACCGATTTATCCTGAACAGCAAATGGCGCTCGAGACGGAACCGAAGCATCTTTCCGTTCGCGTCATGGATATGATTGCACCAGTTGGGTTCGGACAACGTGGTTTGATTGTGGCGCCACCAAAAGCCGGTAAAACCTCACTCTTAAAGGAAATTGCGAATTCAATCACGACGAACCATCCGAACGTCGAACTGATTATTCTCTTGATTGATGAACGACCAGAGGAAGTGACTGACATCCAACGGTCGGTACCGGGTGCGGACGTAGCGTTCTCGACATTTGATGAGACACCGGAAAACCATGCACGAATCTCGGAACTCGTACTTGAACGGGCGATGCGTCTCGTTGAACATAAGAAAAACGTGGTCATTTTACTCGACTCCATCACTCGTCTCACTCGTGCGTATAACCTTTCTGTCCCGCCGAGTGGGCGGACACTATCTGGGGGGATTGATCCGGCGGCTTTCCATAAACCGAAAAAATTCTTCGGCGCAGCTCGAAATATCGAAGATGGAGGAAGTTTGACGATTCTTGCCACGGCACTCGTTGAGACCGGTTCACGAATGGATGACGTCATCTATGAAGAATTCAAAGGGACTGGGAACATGGAACTTCATCTAGACCGGAAACTAGCTGAACGTCGCATCTTCCCGGCGATTGATATTCGTCGATCGGGTACACGGAAAGAAGAGTTGTTGCTTGGGAAGGACGAACTTGATTCACTATGGACGATTCGTCGCACGATGAACGAGTCTCCAGACTTCGTTGAACAGTTCTTACGTCGCGTTCGTGAGACAAAAACGAACCTCGATTTTTTCGCTGCGCTTGAGGCAGATAAGAAAAAAAGACGACCAGTGAAAAAAACGAAATCAGACTTGTAAATCCTATAGTTGGGTGATATTATATTCTAGTGAACTTTCTCTAGGTTGAAAGAATACTTAGGGCCGAAGGAGTTGAAAAGCAATGAAACAAGGAATCCACCCAGAATACCGTAAAGTCGTATTCATGGACTCGACGACAGAATTCAAATTCATCACTGGTTCAACTCGTTACTCTAACGAGACAATCACGATGGAAGATGGAAACGAGTACCCACTCATCCGTGTCGATGTATCTTCTGATTCGCACCCGTTCTACACAGGTCGCCAGAAATTCGCATCTGCAGATGGTCGTATCGAGCGCTTCAACAAGAAATACCAACGTTAATCGTAAAGTTGTATGCTCACCGCCTAGGGATTGCCCTTGGCGGTTTTTTGTTACAATAACGCGGGTAAAGAGACGAAAGAATGTCATGAGGGGGCCTTTATGGAATTTATACTCATCAGTATCAGCTTGTTAATCGGAGTCGGTATCATGTCACAATGGTTGGCATGGCGCTATCAAATCCCAGCAATCATCATTATGACACTCGCCGGAGTATTGGCAGGTCCGATTCTTGGCCTGTTCGACCCACGTGAATTATTAGGGGATCTATATAGTCCTATCATATCGTTTGCGGTTGCCATTATCTTATTTGAAGGAAGTCTCGGGCTTCATTTCAGCGAAATCAATCAGTTCCGTCGGTCGATTGTGCGAATCGTTACAGTCGGGGTTGCCTTGTCGTTTGTCGGGTCGTCGCTACTCATCCAATATGTCGGTGGGTTGCATTGGGTGGTCGCGTGGACGATGGGTGCGCTCTTCGTCGTGACGGGACCGACCGTCGTTATTCCGTTATTGCGCCAAGCGCATTTGAAAGATCGGGTCGGTGCGATTCTGAAGTGGGAAGGAATTATCGTGGATCCTGTCGGTGCGCTACTTGGTCTCTTCGTCGTACGACTTGGCTACATCGTATATGAAGGAATGGATTTATGGATGCAACTCCTCTTTGCAGGTGCTTGTATCGTAGGGATTGGACTCGGTTACTTGTTTGGTCATCTCTTGATGGGGTGGTTTGTCGCTGAAAAAGTGCCGCGTTACCTTCGTGCCTCGGTCACATTGACGGCCGTCCTCGTCTTATTCTCACTGAGTGAGCTTATGATGCACGAAGTCGGGCTTCTTGCCGTGACGGCAATGGGGATGACGATGGCCAACACGAAGCATCGGGATGAAGAAATTATTGAAGAACTGCAATCATTTAAAGAAGATATTTCGATCTTGCTCATCTCATCTGTATTCATTTTATTGACGGCATCGCTGTCCCGAGAGGAACTATTGAATATTTTCCAATGGCCACTTCTATTGACGATTGCCGGCATCCTTTTCTTAGTACGTCCGGTAGCAATTTATTTTTCCACGATCGGTGGGGGCTTACCGCTTGCGGAACGAGGGTTTATCGGTTGGATTGCACCACGTGGTATCGTGGCGATGACGGTTGCTGGATTCTTTGCCGAAGAGGTCGCGCATCTTGGGATTGAAGATGCGAAGCAAATGTTACCGCTCACCCTCGGACTCGTCTTCATTTCCGTAACGTTGCACGGTCTCACGATTCGACCGCTCGCACGCAAATTGAAATTAATTGATGAGCAAAAAGAAGCGAATGCCGACGAATAAAGGACTTGTCCACGGCTAATGGGAATTGAGAGAAGTCAACCCTTTTCCTCAACTCGAAAGATAGGTATAATCGGAAAGCGATTATCGATGGAGAGGGCGAAGAATAATGATGCATGTGACGAACCGATATGGTTGGATTGAAGTGATTTGTGGGAGTATGTTTTCAGGGAAGTCGGAGGAATTGATTCGCCGTGTCCGCCGCGCTCACTATGGAAAGATTCCGGTCCAAGTGTTCAAACCAGCAATCGACGACCGGTATCATGAAGAGAACGTCGTCTCACACATGGGCAACTCGGTCGTGGCAGTACCTGTCGCATCGAGCCAGGACTTATACGATGCCGTACGTGAAGAAACACAAGTCATCGCGATTGATGAGGTGCAATTCTTTGATGAAGGCATCGTTGATGTCATCGAACAGCTCGCGAACGAGGACAAACGCGTTATTTGTGCAGGGCTCGATATGGACTTTCGTGGTGAACCGTTCACGATGATGCCTGAACTGTTGTCCCGTGCCGAGTTTGTGACGAAACTGCAGGCGATCTGCCTGTCTTGCGGGGCACCTGCTTCGCGGACACAGCGTTTGATTGACGGGAAACCGGCTCGTTATGAAGATCCGGTCATCTTAGTCGGAGCTTCAGAATCGTATGAGCCGAGGTGCCGTCATTGTCATGATGTGCCGAATAAACCACGTCCGGTCCGCCATACGGTGGTAGACTGATGAATCGACGGACCGCCCTCGGCGGTCCGTTTTTTTGCTATAATAGATAGAGTTTGATTTGACGGAGAAAGGACGGATCATCATGTTTGACCGTTTAAGTGTATTAGAAGATCGTTATATGCAATTGAATGAGATGCTCGCCGACCCTGAGGTGCTCAGTGACTCGACGAAGTTGAGACAATATTCGAAAGAGCAAGCACAGTTAGAAGAGACGGTACAGATGTATCGGCAGTATAAGGGTAAGAGTGAGGCCTTCAAGGAAGCGAAGTCGATGCTCGAAGACCGGACGCTCGATGCCGAGATGCGTGAACTTGCAAAAGAAGAGATGCAGCTTTTAGAACCGGAAGTAAAAGAGTTAGAAGCGAAGTTACGGATTTTGTTACTTCCAAAAGACCCGAACGATGACAAAAACGTTATCGTCGAAGTCCGAGGTGCGGCAGGTGGAGACGAAGCGGCCCTTTTCGCAGGAGATCTTTATAAGATGTACACACGATTCGCTGAACGTCAAAATTGGAAAGTTGAATTGATCGATGCAAACTATACCGAACTCGGCGGATTTAAAGAAGTCACGTTCATGATCAATGGGGCTGGTGCCTACTCAAAACTTAAGTTTGAGAATGGGGCACATCGTGTGCAACGGGTCCCGTCTACGGAATCGGGTGGACGAATCCATACGTCTACGGCAACGGTCGCTGTCTTACCTGAAGCGGAAGATGTCGAGGTCCATATCGATATGAAAGATGTGCGTGTCGATACGTTCACCTCGTCCGGTCCAGGTGGACAGTCAGTCAACACGACACAGTCTGCCGTTCGTTTGACACACATCCCATCAGGCCTCGTCGTGTCTTGTCAGGATGAGAAGTCGCAACATAAAAATAAAGACAAGGCGATGAAGGTCCTTCGGGCACGCCTGTATGACAAGATGCAGAGCGAGCATATGGAAGAACTGTCGGCACAGCGGAAATCCGCTGTCGGGACAGGTGACCGCTCAGAGCGGATTCGCACATATAACTTCCCGCAAAGTCGTGTCACAGACCATCGCATCGGTTTAACGCTCCAAAAGTTAGACCGTGTGTTAGCGGGTGAACTAGAAGACATCATCGACGCACTCATCATGGATGAACAGGCACGTCTCATGGAGGATGCAGAATGATGCGTGTCGCCGCGCTACTCAAACAGACAGAAAAACGGCTTTCAGAAGCCGGGCGCGACCACGCGGCTGCCGAGTGGTGGCTCATGCATGTGCTTCGCGTTGATCGGACTGGTCTCCTCGTCCGCCTGTCGGATGAACTGTCGGAAGATGAGGCGACACGATTTGAGGAAGGCGTTGAGCGTATGTTGACCGGGGAACCGGTACAACATGTGATTGGACGAGCGCCGTTTTACGGGCGTTCTTTCGAAGTGAATCGCGACGTCTTGATTCCGAGGCCAGAAACAGAAGAATTGATTGACTGGGTGCTCGGTCAAATTCGTCACATAACGGACGATGAAATCGTGGATGTCGGGACGGGGAGTGGAGCGATTGCGATCACGCTTAGTTTAGAACTCGGTATCCGGGTACACACGGTCGATATTTCTCCGGAAGCGATAGTGGTCGCGAAACGAAATGCGGAAGCGCTCGGTGCGAATGTTCGTTTTTATGAAGGAGACGGGCTCGCTCCAATCGCCGATCGGTCGATTCGTATTCTCGTCTCGAATCCGCCTTATATCGAAACGGAAGTGCTGTTAGATGAGACCGTTGTCGCCTACGAGCCGCATCTAGCCCTCTTTGGAGGCGCGGACGGACTTGATATGTATCGTCAACTCATTTCGGAATCAGTGCGCGTCTTACGTGCCGATTGGCAATTGATTGCGTTTGAAATCGGGTATAACCAAGGACAAGATGTGAAATCATTGCTGTCTGAACGTTATCCTGAAGCAGAAACGGGTATTTTAAAAGATATAAACGGTAAGGACCGTATCGTCTATGCCGTAAGGGAAGGGATTGCGTATGGAAACGAAATGGATTAAATCGAATGAGGTTGAAGAGGGGGTACGTCTTCTTCAAGCGGGTGAAATCCTCGCCATGCCGACAGAAACCGTTTATGGTCTCGCGGGGGACGCCATGAATGATATGGCGATTCGCAAGATTTTTGAGGCGAAAGGTCGTCCGTCGGATAACCCACTCATCGTCCATATTGCTTCAATCGAACAAGCGAAAATGTTCGCCGATTCGATCCCTCCCGTTGCCAAACGCTTAATGGATGTGTTTTGGCCAGGCGCTTTGACAATCATCTTGCCTTCAAACGGCCGAGCCTCATCGCTCGTGACCGCGGGCCTCGATTCCATCGGATTACGGATGCCGAACCATTCGGCAGCACTTGAATTGATTCGTGAGTCGGGTTTAGGACTTGCGGCTCCAAGTGCGAATCGTTCTGGGCGCCCCTCGCCGACCACCGCTCAACATGTGGCTGATGATTTGGCCGGGCGAATCGCAGGGATTGTTGATGGGGGTCCAACTGGAATCGGTGTCGAGTCAACCGTCATCGATTGTACGGGTGACATGGTGACGATTTTACGACCTGGTGGTGTGACGCGAGAAGAAATCGAAGCCGTCATTGGATCGGTCGCTTTAGATGCCAACTTAAGTGACGAAGAAGCCGCACCAAAGTCACCGGGAATGAAATATACGCATTATGCCCCGACAGCGCCCGTCTTTTTGGTCGATGGCACACGTGAAGATTTAGAGCGTGTCATCGAAGAGCGTCAGCGAGTGGGGCGGCGTATCGGTGCACTCGTATTTGATGAAGAGCCGACATTGGCAGAAGTTACCTTTTCTCTCGGTACCTCGATGGAAGTGGCGGCGCAACGTTTATACGATGCCCTTCGTCGATTTGATGAGACAGATGTCGAAGAGATTTATGTGAACAAGATTGAACCGGTCGGGGTCGCGTTAGCCGTCTATAACCGCTTATACAAAGCGTCCGGAGGGAAGGTCGTGCAACCGACGAAAGATGCCTAAAGACATAGAGGAGGACACGCGATGTCAATGAAACGCGTATTATTCATATGTAGTGGCAACACGTGCCGAAGCCCGATGGCGATGGCCTTGCTCCGTTCGAAAATGACAGGAGATGAATTTGATATTCGTTCTGCCGGTCTACGGACGATGCAAGGATTCGATGCTTCTGAAAATGCACTGCAAGTTCTCAGAGAACGTGGGATTGAACTCGATCATGTCACGCAAACGTTTGATGAGGTGTTAGGAAACTGGGCGGACATCATCTTGACGATGACGCGTGCACACCGTGAACAAATCCGGGATACATACCCGGATTTAGGGGAGCGGACGTACACTCTCTATGAATTCGTAACAGGACTTGAACGAGACATCAACGACCCGTTCGGCGGCTCGATGAATGTCTATCGCCAAGTGCGAAATGAACTTGAGCCACTCGTGAATCGACTTGTGTTAAAATTAACGAATGATGGGTCAAAGGTGACGAAACCACCGAGACGCCTACCAAAGAAGACGGGGGAATGAACGAATGAAAATTGCAATTGGCGCCGATCACGGCGGATTCAACTTAAAAAAAGAAATTGTAGCCTTGCTTGAAGAGCTTGGACATGAGTATAAAGATTTCGGGACCCACTCAGCTGAATCGATTGACTACCCAGACGTAGCCATCCCGGTCGCTGAAGCTGTCGCGGCTGGTGAGTTCGATCGTGGAATTTTGATTTGTGGTACGGGAATCGGAATCGGGATTGCGGCGAACAAAGTCAAAGGGATTCGTGCGGCACTCGTCCATGATTCATTCAGCGCGAAAGCGACACGTCAGCATAACGACTCGAACATCATGACGATGGGCGAGCGTGTCATCGGACCTGGTCTTGCACTCGACTTGGTGACGACGTGGCTCGATACGAACTTTGAAGGTGGTCGCCATTCAAATCGTGTCGGCAAGATGAGCGCTTACGAATCGAAGTGAGCCTGATGAAGACGGAACTTCTCGGATTATTAACGGAGCTAAACGGACGGTTTCCGTTACATGATGAGCGTATTCTCGTCATCGGATGCTCCACAAGTGAAGTCCTTGGCAAAAAGATCGGCAAGGCGGGGTCCATCGACGTCGCAAGTGAGTTGATGGAAGCCTTCCTTGAATTTAGAGAAAAGACGGGTGTCCATCTGGCGTTTCAAGGGTGCGAGCACATCAATCGTGCCCTCACCGTTGAGCGCCGGACACTTAAACAGTTCGGCCTCACTGAAGTGACAGTCGTCCCGGTCCGCGCGGCCGGCGGAGCGATGTCAGAGAAAGCTTATGCAATCTTCGATGAGCCGTGTGTCGTCGAATCGATTCAAGCAGATGCTGGAATTGATATCGGCTCGACATTGATTGGGATGCATTTGAAGCCGGTCGCCATTCCGGTCCGACTATCATCGAAGCATCTCGGGGAGGCGTACGTCACGTTCGCGATTACGAGACCGAAACTGATTGGTGGGCCACGGGCTCAATATCCAAACAAATGAAAAGCATCGCATTCGGTTTTTTCGACCGGATGCGATGCTTTTTTGTGATTATAATTCTTCACCGAATAAATACGACACGACCATCGGGAAGCGCTCGCGCCAGGCAAGTTCGTTATGGACGCCTTCTTCAATCACTTCGAAACGGATGTGTTCGACCTTGTCCTTTAACAAGTTATACACGCGTTCGCTCGATTCGCGATACATCTCGTTCGTCGGACCGTTCTCCATCGGTTCCTCAACTTCTTTGGCGCCGACGTCTAAGTAAAGACGCTCGACGCCCTTCACGTCGCTCGCTTCAATCAATTGTTCCAGCTCCGTTTGGTTGAACCAAAACGCGGACGACAGGGAAGCGACCCGCTTGAAGATGTCTGGATATACACACGCTGCGTACACGGAGATAAGCCCACCCATCGAACTGCCCATCATCGCCGTTTCTTCCGGGATGGTCCGATAGTCGGCATCGATTTGAGGTTTCAATTCCTGAGCGATGTATTCGATATAGGCTGAACCTTGCCCTCCGAGTACGATGTCTCGTCCGAGCAAACTTTCCCCGATGAAGGGATTTTCCCATGGTCCATACTCATCAAGTCGTTGTTCGCCTGGCGCACTATCAATCGCAACGACAATTAAGTCGCGCTTCGAGTCGTTCAGATATTCACTTACGCGCCAGCTCATCTTGTAGCTCGCGTCCTCGTCATTAAAGCAGTTCTGTCCGTCATGCATGTAGAGGACCGGATACTGTTTTTCCGATGTCTCATAGTCAGCAGGCGTGTAAATTCGGACTGTTCGTTTACGTTCGAACGGTGTAATCGTCATTTCTTTTGTCTCAATCATAAGTGACCTCCTCACAGTTGCATTCTTTCTAATGATACCCAACTTTCCGTCAGATTATAGCGATACCCAAAAAAACAAGCATATGGTACGATGGGGATGTTGATTTTTAGACATTTAGAGGGGGTCTTCACATGGTAAACACGACGAAGTTAAAAGTGCAGGATGCGGAATTGTTTGAGGCAATGCAACACGAGCTCGGTCGTCAACGCGACAACATCGAACTCATCGCCTCAGAAAACTTTGTTTCAGAAGCGGTCATGGAAGCGCAAGGAGGCGTATTGACGAACAAATATGCCGAAGGATATCCGGGACGCCGTTACTATGGCGGCTGTGAATTTGTCGACGTTGCGGAAAACTTGGCGCGCGACCGTGGGAAAGCATTGTTCGGTGCAGAACATGCGAACGTACAACCACACTCTGGTGCGCAAGCGAATATGGCGGTTTATTTTACGGTGCTTGAAGCAGGAGACACGGTGCTCGGGATGAACCTTTCTCATGGCGGTCATTTGACGCACGGTAGCCCGGTCAACTTCTCGGGTATCCAATACAACTTCGTCGAATACGGTGTAGACAAAGAGACAGAACACATTGACTATGACGTTGTCGCGGCGCTCGCGAAAGAACACAAGCCAAAATTGATTGTGGCAGGGGCTTCGGCTTATCCACGCACAATCGATTTTGCGAAGTTCCGCGAGATCGCGAATAGTGTGGATGCGTACCTCATGGTCGATATGGCCCACATCGCCGGGCTCGTGGCGGCGGGTCTGCACCCGAACCCAGTCGAGCATGCGCATTTCGTCACGACGACGACACACAAGACGCTTCGTGGACCACGGGGCGGGATGATTCTTTGTAAAGAAGAGTTCGCCAAAGCAATCGACAAGTCAATCTTCCCAGGTATCCAAGGCGGACCCCTCATGCACGTCATCGCAGCGAAAGCGGTCGCATTCGGTGAAGCACTCCAACCGGAATTCAAGGATTACCAGCGTCAAGTCATTGCCAATGCGCAAGCCCTTGCGGCAGGTCTTGAAGAAGAGGGACTCCGAATCGTATCGGGTGGAACGGACAACCATCTCTTACTCGTCGACCTTCGCGGCATCGACATCACGGGAAAGGCAGCGGAGCATGCACTTGATGCAGCGGGGATCACGGTTAATAAAAACACGATTCCGTTCGACCCGGCATCACCATTCGTCACAAGCGGTGTTCGTCTTGGAACGGCGGCGATGACGACACGCGGTTTCAAACAAGAGGATATGAAAGAAGTGGCACGCTTAATTGGTCGTGTGCTCAAACATCATGAAGACGAGTCGGTACTCGCAGAAGCACTTCAAGACGTGCGAACGTTAACTGCGAAGTTCCCACTCTATCCTGAACGAGGCTGAGTCAATGGATATCCGGACACTAGCAGAACGAGAGCTATCCGAACTTCCATTGTTCGATATGACGGAATGGTTGGCTCGTAAAGGGGAATACGATCCTTCTTTCCGTCTTGTCGCCAGTGAGTTTGAGGTCATCACGACGCTCCTCGACCATGGCTATTATGAAGAAGCGAGCGAACGAATCGTGCCGCTCCTCGGGATGAAAGTGCCTGCTGCTTTCCATCGACTAGGTCTTGCGCTAGAAGTGAAGGCGAACGGGAAAAAAGCGGCCAAGCGCCGCTTTCGTTCGTTCTCGTCGGCTGTCATCCAACATTCGGATTTAGCCGAATGGCGACAAGTGTTCAAGTTTGATAAGAAATGGCTGGGGCTTCCACTCGTCGTCGGTCTCGCGGCGGGCGTGCTCGCATTTTGGCCAGATGCTGAACCACCAGTCGTTACACCGGACGAATCGGACCAAGTCGTCATGGAGACGGTGACCGAGGAGGAGGCGCTCGCGGAACGCCTTGAGGAGTTAGAAGCGGAAGTCGCGCGACTCGAAGAAGAGAATGAGAAACTTCAAGATTCGGACGATCAGAAACCGACTGAGTCAACAGAAGAAGCACCGGCCGTTTCAACGAATATTGTCCCGCTGACCGAAGTTGAAGCGCTCGTTCAAGACAAGCAGTACGAAAAAGCTGATCGACTATTGGGTGGTAAAGCGAAAGCTGGTCAAGAACAAGCAGTCGGATTTTATCGACTTCTCGTCGACAATAAGTTAGGACAAGCAGAAATTAATGATTATGCAAATTATGTCGATTCTTATCCGGAATCCGGTTATAAAGCGGATGTTTTATGGATGAAAGGGATTGCCGAGAAAAAGGCAAATGATCCCGCTTATCGCGATACGTTGACGACCGTTTCAGAAATGGAAGGGACATATTGGGCACCGATTGCGAAGTCTGTGCTCGAAGAGTAAGGTGCTGCGTGAGCGGCGCCTTTTCTCATAGAATTCTAATGAAGGCCACCACGATTTCTCGTTTTCTTGTCGTATGATTTGAGTAGGAGGGATGCGTGTATGAAACGTGTAATGAAAACTATTGGAACAACGCTTTTCGCAATCGGACTTATAGGAATCGGACTTGCCGGATTCTTATTCTTCACTCCCCCCGGCCAATCTAGCTTGACTCAACTATCCCTGGCGGCGATGGAAGTCGAACAGCAGATCGATCAAGTCGATACGACGTGGGATGAATGGGAAGATGAGTTTGAAAGACGGGTCGAGCAAGCGATTCCAGAAGGAGTTCGTCTGTTTTTTGCTGATTGATTTCGGGAAATGAATAATAATACGTCGAGCGAGTTGCTCGGCGTTTTTTTCAAAGGAGTGAGCGGGATGCAGACGATTCTCGTCGTAGAAGATGATTTGAAGATTGCACGATTGTTAGAGTTGGAGTTGAAGCATGCGGGATATGCCGTCGTCGTGGCCACGGACGGTCGTGGTGGTTTGGAGAGGGCACTTGCCGATGACATCGACCTCGTCTTACTCGATATTATGTTGCCTCAGATGAGTGGACTTGAGGTGGTTCGTCGTCTGAAAGAAGAGCGACCTCTGCTGCCGGTTCTGATGGTGACAGCTCGAGGAGATCGCTACGATAAAGTGAGCGGTCTCGACCTCGGTGCAGACGACTACATCACGAAACCGTTTGAAATAGAAGAAGTGCTTGCCCGGATTCGAGCTTTTTTGCGCATGCGTCAGCTCGTTCATCAAGACCATTCTGAATTAGTGTTAACATATGAGACATTAACGATCGATGTGAATCGGCATGAAGTATATTGTGAAGGAAATAAAGTCGATTTGACACGTCGCGAATTTGATCTATTGGTTTTCTTTTTAGAACATCCTGAGCGTGTGCTGACACGTGATCAACTCGTCGAACAAGTATGGGGATTTGATTATTTCGGTGATACGAACGTCGTGGATGTATATGTCCGCTATGTTCGAAAAAAATTGACAGGTTCCTGGATTCAAACGGTCCGCGGTGTCGGCTATATGTTGAAGCGTGGTGAGTGACCGATGTTACGAACAAAAATCGCATGGGCGATGACAGGATTCATGTTGATTCTCCTTTTCATCTCGTTTGGTGTGACATGGTTCGTTGCCCGTCAAGAGATTGTGGATTCGCGCTTTGACGTGTTACTGCAAGCACTGAATATTTTAGAAGAAGATGTCCGGAATAGTGATGCCGTATTATCGCTCCATAAGGATAGTGTCGTATTGGAACGCCAAGAAAGCGGAGAGTGGGGAATCATCGGTGGAGAGGTACCGAATGGGACGACATTCCCCATCAATTATGGCGAGCCGGCACTTATTGATGACTGGTTTGTGGTCGCAACGACCGACGGCTTAGCGTTCGGCTTTCAAGATCGGGCCGTGAGCAACACGATTCAAGCACTCGCAACCATATTTCTTGTCATGTTTTTCCTTGCAGTTATATCGACATTCTTTGGAACGTGGTGGATTTTACGTCAAGGCTTGTCACCGTTACGACGATTGACAGACACGATGGAACGCATCACCAAATCCGGGAAGTTAGAGACGATCGAAGTGGATGACAGAAAGGATGAAGTGACGACACTCTCGCACGGATTCAATCATATGATCGAGCGGGTCGAAGGAACGATGGAGCAACAACGCCGTTTCGTCGCCGATGTTTCACATGAACTTAAGACACCGTTGACCGTCATCGAAGGCTATGCGAAGTTATTACAACGATGGGGACAAGAAGATGAGGGTGTGCGCAACGAAGCGATTGATCATATTTTGACGGAGTCGCGACAAATGCGAAATGACTTGATTGAACCCATGCTCGAATTGAATCGATTCACGGCACTCGATCAGGTCGACCGAGAAGAAATCGATTTAGCTGAACTCGGGGAATCGTTAACGGAACGTTTTTTACGGTCGCACGGCGTCCACCTCCCCATCGAAGCGACGGGCAGTTGGTTTGGTCATCGTGAGTCGTTACAACGGATTCTTGTCATTTTGATTGATAATAGTTTGAAGTATGCAGAGGAGACGACTCTTCATTTGAAGAGTGATCGGATTGAAGTACGTGATCGAGGACCAATCCTTTCAGATGAAATAAGAAATCGTCTGTTCGACCGATTTTATCGATTGGATGAAGCACGAGATCGAAGTGGAAGCGGTCTCGGTCTTGCGATTGCGAAAGAAGTGGCGGACTTGAATGAATGGACGATTGGAAGTATATCGAATGATCCCGATGGTAGTGTATTTTTCCTGACTCGATGATGAATGTTCCTTATTTTCTCATCAAATTTTAATGAAGCCTTAAATGCTCTCTCACGCACAAAGCTTATGATGAAAATAAGAAGAACGGAACACAACGAGGAGGAAATAACATGAAACGCATCGGCTGGATCATCGGAGCTTTACTTGGCGTCATGGCAATTGTAGGGATTGGATTTTATGTTAGTGGTAATCAGACGGACACGGTTATCGAGCCACAAGCAATCAACCAAACGAGCGGCAATCCATCAGCGGACAACTCAAGTGATTCCGCTACACCGGATGACTCGAGTAACGCATCAGATGATTCATCATCACAAGTGGAGGATGGGGACGACTATGCACTGTACGGTACACTCGTGAAGTTGTCGAAAGAGGATGTCACCATTAGCTTCAATGGAAAAGAATCCACATACCGTTTAGCAACCACACATGAAATCGACGATGACACGCCGCGAGTTGGGGACCGGGTCAAGCTCGAATTGAATCGAAATGATGAAGTGAAAGAAGTGGACCGTGAGAGTGGCGACGATGATGGGTACGTTTACGGCACACTCGTCAAACTCACGAGTCAAGAAGTTACGATTAATATCGATGGAACCGATAAAGCGTATCCACTAGCTGCACGTGCTGAAATTGATGACGACACACCGCGAGTCGGAGACTTCGTCAAACTTGAATTGAATCGAGATGAAGCAGTCATTGAAGTAGATTGTGAATCAGAGGACGACCAGTATGAGCAAGATGATTCATCTAAAGATGAGCGAGAAAACGACTGATGGAATGACTGAAAAGAACTAATCTCTTTTGATTGATTAGTTCTTTTTTGGTTGCTAGACGTTAAGTCAGAAAAAGGATGGAATTGCTTTAGGGGCATCATCAGGAACGTAATAATTCTGAAATCATCACAAAAATAGGTTATATGTTATGATGTACAAGAAAAATTTAGGTTTTTTTCACCTAATTGGGAATGGGATGGGACATCAATGCGAGTGTGTTGGGGAATCTTTCTCAGTTGTATCTTGTTGAGTGGATGTGGTGCCGAGACGTTGAATGCGATTGAACTACGTCCTCTGTCTTCCTATCGAGTTGAGCAAGAACCTGAGATGTCATTATCAGAACAAACAAAAAAACAAATTCTTACATATTGCGAGCGTCAACCGACCGATGTCTTACCGAAGCGAAGAGCTAAGGTGGCAGAAGTAACATTCCATCACCCTTTATATGAAGTACTCGGATCTAAAACCGTAAAGTACTTTGCGATAGGGAATAAGCGATATATCACTTGTTCGAACAGCGATCAACTGATGGAGCGAGCTTTTTCCGTAAAACCGATTCAGGAATTTGAAGCGCTCGACGAAGACTACTTTCGAGAGTCAGACGTGGTTTCGACGATTGAATTCGAACGCGTCGACGACATCAAACAAATCGTTAATTTATTCAACCTGAATGACAGTCATGAAGAGGTTATTTCGAATTCGGCTTTTCACTACACGACACCAGATACGGGAGCGATTTATGTGACGTTCGAGACCGTCAGGAATGGACGCACACTCGACCCGATTATCGAGCCGAAACTCTTCCCATTTAAAAGTGGAGAAAATGAAGGGTATGTCTTTTTGACGAGGCGAGCCGATAATCGTGTCGCACTTCGATTTGGAGAAGAGTCATCGCCAAGACAACTCGTTCTTCCGAGTATGTATGAGGCTCCTTATATGAAAATTGATACAAAAGAAGAGGGGCTTTCTCTCGAAGGGGATCATCGTGAACTGATGAAGCGAATTATTTTATCAGATCAACCAATTGAGGGAAATCTGGCGAAACAGACTTCATTGGCACTGTCGAAAACATACGGCACTGTCCTTGAGATCTGGGGTCATGTCCGTCGCCCGGTGACAAATAAAATGTCGTCACGCCCGGCCGACGGAGAGACAAGGTTGGCCGTTTTCGAATCGGACGAAAATGCCATTTGGTTAGACGGACCGAAGACCCAAGAATTGTTTGACGAGCTGTTTCACGTAAAAATGCGAGAGATGCCGACTACAGCCGTTCAGACCGGACAGTTACACCTGTATGAAGAATTGACGGAACAGTCATTTGACGTGTGGAAAACGGAGACGGAACTTTACTTGGTCGACGAAAAAACGTCCAGGTCATATGAATTACCTTCGAATGACTATTTCAAAGTCAATCAACCGTGAGGGTGTCTGACCTTTGACAAAATAGAAGTTGACTCTACCCATCTCTAGAGAGTTAGGGTACAATGCTCGAGAGAGAATGAGAGAGGAGTGAAGCAAGATGGGAAAAGTACATGTTTATGACCATCCTTTGATTCAGCACAAAATGACGATTATGCGTAAAGTCGAGACGGGGACGAAGCAGTTCCGTGAACTCGTTGACGAAGTTTCTTCACTTATGGCATACGAAATCACGCGTAGCCTACCCCTGACAGACGTAGAAATCGAGACACCGGTCTCTGTTTCGACTCAAAAAATGATTGCCGGCAAGAAATTGGGAATTGTCCCAATTTTACGTGCAGGGCTTGGTATGGTGGATGGGTTCCTCAAAATGATGCCGAACGTAAAAGTCGGTCACATCGGTCTCTATCGCGATCCAGAAACACTTGAGCCACATGAATACTACTTGAAACTTCCGACAGACGTGACGGAACGCGACTTCATCGTCGTCGATCCGATGCTCGCAACAGGCGGTTCGGCTGCCGATGCTATCGCTTCACTTAAAAAGCACGGAGCAAAGTCCATCAAGTTGGCTTGTCTTTGTGCTGCACCAGAAGGCGTAGAACGTGTGCAAGCAGAACATCCGGATGTGGAGATTTATCTCGCGGCACTCGATGAAAAGTTAAATGATCACGGTTATATCGTTCCTGGACTTGGAGATGCGGGTGACCGTTTGTTTGGTACAAAATAAAAATGAAGCGAGAGTCGCCTGTGCGATTTTCGCTTTTTTCATGAGTGCTATAAAGGGTTACTTATCATCTGTCGTTGTCACGAAATAGACACAAAATAAGATGGTGAGAATCATCATATGAGATAGTAACATGCTGTTCCTTCATATTTAAAAGTATACCACTAGTTTGGTTCTGGAAACGCGGGAAACATGTACATGCTGAGAACAATGAGATTCCTCACAAAAAAATGGGTAAAATCGCTCGACACGGGAAAAACTTCCTCGGTATACTGATACAGGACGTTGAAAACGATTTCAAAATAAAAATGCCAGTCGTTTCGTAACTCTTTGTGAACGTAAACGCTTACGGATTGAATTTTCCAAAACGTGGGGGTATAACTGAACTATTCTTCATCTGATTCCTTTTGTGAAATGTTATAAAGTCAACATTTTTATTTCAACGTTTCTTCACACTTTCTTAAAAAAGAGCAGTAGTCATTAAGTTTATGAAGTGCGTAAAACTATTGATATGACTTGATTTAAAGCGCTTTTATAATTGTGAAATCCATTGACTTCTTATGCCATTTCTATTACTCTGAACTTGTGTGACTTTTGATGGTCACGCGAGTGTGAATTAGTGAAGAACAGAGGATCACGTAATGCTCGAAAGGAGGATTCTGATGGCGAAAAAAGACAATCGTTATCTATCCTACGCCTCGCTCGCTTCACAAATCTCGACAGCACTTGCCGGACCGATCGTCATTGGTTATCTCGTCGGACAGTACGGCGAAAGACGTGAATTTTGGGGCACGTTTGGTTGGAATGTGTCGATTATCCTCGGACTCGTGTTCGGGATTACGGCGCTAGTTCTCACCCTTCGGAGTTTATTGACAGGAGAGGACGAATGAATACGATTCAAGCAGACAGAAAAGCGCAGAAAGAATTGATGAAGCGTTATACGAAATGGTTTACCGTCTGGTTTGCGATTTTGTTGATTGGCGCCCTCATCATCCCGATGTATAAAGCCGTATTTCTCGGGTTGTTCATCGGCGGGGTCGGAAGTCTCATTATTCTACATATGCAGAATCGAAGCGTCATTCGCATGTATGACGTCATCGAGCATGGACGACGACCAAAGTCGCATGGGACCGTTTCAAGAATGGCGGTCGGTGCGTTAGCAGTGATAGTCGGTCTTCTCTACGAGGATCGGGTGTCCGTCATAGCGGTGGTAACTGGTCTAATCGCCGGCCACATCATACAATTTGGCGAGTTTACACTTGCCCAGCTCAGCAGGAAAAGAGGTGAATATTAATGGGTCATGAGTTTCCCACATATTCTCTGCACTTTGGGGACTATACGTTATACGGGAGCTGGACGAACGTCATTACAGTGCTAATAGCAGCTTTACTCGTCTTCGCATTCGCCATCTGGGGGACAAGACGTTTGGCTATGAAGCCGACTGGCAAACAAAACTTCATGGAATTCTTCGCAGAGTTCGTACGTGGAATCATCGCAAGTGCGATGGACTGGAAGACAGGTGGCCGCTTTATCGGATTTGGGATGACGTTGATTTTGTTCATTCTCTTCTCAAACTTGATGGGTCTACCGTTTAACGTCATTTCCGGACACTATCTGTGGTTCAACTCACCGACGGCCGATCCTTACGTAACCTTGGCGTTGTCGACACTCGTCGTTGCAATGTCGCACTATTATGGGGTGAAGCTACACGGGTTGAAACACTATTCGGCGGAGTTCGTGAAACCAGTCTGGTTCTTGCTTCCGATCAAATTGATTGAGGAGTTTGCAAACACGTTGACGCTCGGTTTGCGTCTATACGGTAACATCTTTGCCGGTGAAATCATGATTACCATCATCTTGGGACTCGCGATTACAGCCGAAGGAGCACTTAACCCACTCGGCGCAATCTTTGCGGTCTTCCCAATGATTCTATGGCAAGGTTTTTCAATCTTTATCGGGGTTATCCAATCCTACATTTTCCTGACGCTTGCAATGGTGTACATCGGGCACAAAGCTTCGGCCGAACATTAATTCGGACATCTCGCCAAAGCGTTACAATCAAATTATTTACTTAACTTTTAGGAGGAATATACACAATGGAACAACTCAATCTTCTCGCAACAGCACTTGTTATCGGACTTGGAGCACTCGCAGCTGGTATCGGTAACGGTTTGATCGTATACGGAACAGTACAAGGACAAGCACGTCAACCAGAACTCAAAAACGAACTTCGTCAAACGATGTTCATCGGTATCGGTTTGGTTGAGGCCCTCCCGATCATCGGTGTGGCTGTCGGTTTCCTTCTCCTCAACTCTTGATTTCGAGTTAACGAGAATAGCATAAGAGGGAGCACGTCTCCCTCACTTATTTAGTCAAGAGGAGGGTATGCATGGATACGATGATGATTGCAGCTGGTGCTGGCGGCGAAGGCCTCCGCATTCTGGATATGATCTTTACAATTTTCACATTCCTCGTACTCTTGGCCCTGTTGAAGAAATTTGCTTGGGGACCACTCCTTGGAATGATGAGACAGCGTGAAGAGTATGTAGCGAACGAAATTGAACTCGCTGAAAAGAGCCGCAAAGATGCGGAAAACTATGTCGTCGAACAACGTGATGCACTTAGTGCGGCACGTACAGAGTCGAAAGAAATGCTCGATGCAAGCCGTCGACAAGCAGAAGCGGAACAAGCACGCTTGGTGGAGCAGGCGCGTTTGGAATCCGAACAAATTAAAATCGAGGCAGAGAAAGCGATTGAGCGCGAGCGTGAGCTTGCGAAACAATCCCTTCAAACCGAAGTCGTCACACAGGCGCTCTCGGCAGCACGCCACGTCCTTCAATCAGACCTTAAAGGCGATGAAGCGAAACAACGTGCCCTCGTCACAGACTTCCTGTCTAAAGCGAAAGGTGCGAACTGATGAACGCATCATTAGCAAAACGCTATGCCAAAGCGCTCTTCGACTTAGCGCGGGAACAAGGCACGCTCGACCAAGTCGAAGCGGAAGTGCGTCTGCTCGATGAAGTGCTCCACGCGACTCCTGAACTCATGGATCTCTTAACAAATCCGGCAGTCAGTGACAGCGAGCTTGCACAACTTTTAAAAGACAGCTTTGGTGATATGACGGCGATTGTCGTGAACACACTTCTCGTCATGGTCGAGAACGACCGTGCGGCAGAGGTTCGCGCATTGCCACGTTACGTCCGCGATTTCATCAACGACTACCGTGGGATTGCAGAGGGTATTGTCACAAGCGCCTTCCCGTTGTCGGCAACAGACTTGAAAGACGTTGAACTCGTCTTTGGAGAGAAGCTTGGGAAGACGCTCCAATTGAAGAACGTCGTCGATGAAGAAGTCATCGGTGGACTCCGTGTCCAGGTCGGATACACGACGTACGATGATACGATCGAAACGAAACTTACACGCCTTGAGCGTGAATTGTTGAATGCGTAAGAAATAGGGGTGAATTCAATGACAATCAAAGCTGAAGAAATCAGCGCCCTGCTAAAAGAACGAATCGCTTCGTACGGTTCTGAAATCGAAGTCAGTGAGACAGGTACAGTCATTCAAGTAGGTGACGGTATCGCTCGTGCACACGGACTCGATAACGTTATGGCGGGGGAACTCGTAGAGTTCTCTAACGGCGTAATGGGCTTGGCGCAAAATTTAGAAGAAGGTAACGTCGGGATTATCATCCTTGGCGATTACAAAGGCATCAAAGAAGGCGACTCTGTCAAACGTACAGGTCGCATCATGGAAGTTCCAGTTGGTGAAGCACTCCTCGGACGTGTCGTGAACCCGCTCGGACAACCAATCGATGGTCAAGGACCAATCGTGACCGACAACTATAACCCGATTGAGCGTAAAGCTTATGGCGTTATGGCACGTAAATCAGTTCACGAACCACTTCAAACAGGAATTAAGGCGATTGACGCCCTCGTTCCAATCGGTCGTGGTCAGCGTGAGCTCATCATCGGTGACCGTCAAACAGGTAAAACATCGGTTGCGATCGATACAATCATCAACCAAAAAGAAGAAAATATGATTTGTATTTACGTTGCTATCGGTCAGAAAGAATCGACTGTACGTGGCGTAGTAGAGACGCTTCGTCAAAACGGCGCGCTCGACTATACAATCGTTGTTTCGGCATCGGCATCACAGCCGGCACCACTTCTTTACCTCGCACCATTCGCAGGGGTATCGATGGGTGAGTACTTCATGGACCGTGGACAACACGTCCTCGTCGTATATGATGATCTCTCGAAACAAGCGGCAGCTTACCGTGAGCTCTCGCTTCTTCTCCGCCGTCCTCCAGGCCGCGAAGCCTACCCAGGGGATGTCTTCTACCTCCACTCACGCCTTCTTGAGCGTGCGGCGAAGTTGAACGACGAACTCGGCGGTGGTTCATTGACAGCACTTCCGTTCATCGAGACACAAGCATCGGATATCTCAGCATATATTCCGACAAACGTTATTTCGATCACGGATGGTCAGATTTTCCTTCAGTCGGACCTCTTCTTCTCTGGGGTACGTCCAGCGATTAACGCCGGTCTTTCAGTATCACGTGTTGGTGGTTCGGCTCAGGTGAAGGCGATGAAGAAAGTTGCTGGTACACTTCGTCTTGACCTCGCATCATACCGTGAGCTTGAAGCGTTCGCACAGTTCGGGTCAGATCTCGATAAAGCGACGCAAGCGAAGTTGAACCGTGGTCAACGTACGGTTGAAGTCTTGAAACAAGACTTGAACGAACCGCTTTCTGTAGACAAGCAAGTTATCATCATCTACGCACTCACGAAAGGTCATCTCGATGACATCCCAGTTGAAGACATTCGTCGTTTTGAAACAGAAATGAACGCATGGCTCGACCAAAACCGTAAAGACCTCTGCCGTGAAATCCGTCAGACAGGAAACCTTCCTTCAGACGAGGCAATGGTCGATGCAATTACGGAATTCAAAAAGACGTTCTCGCCATCGGTTTAATCCGGTGACGAGCGTCTATTAAGGTGGTGAATCGAAATGGCATCATTACGTGAGATCCAGATGCGGATCACCTCGACCCAAAGCACGAAGCAAATCACGAAAGCGATGAACATGGTGTCGGCGTCGAAGTTGAACCGGGCCCAAGGGAACAACGCCAACTTCAAACCGTACATGGAAAAGTTGGAAGAAGTCATCTCGTCGATCGCCGGTGGTACATCAGGCGCGACACACCCGATGCTTCAAGTACGTCCCGTCAAACGGACTGGTTATATCGTCATCACGTCAGACCGTGGACTCGCAGGCGGATATAACGCCAGTGTCTTGCGTGACGTGTACCGTGAACTGAAAGACAAGCACGCATCAACAGATGAGTATCGTCTTTATGTAATCGGAAAAGTCGGTGTCCAGTTCTTCAAGTCACGCAACATTCCGGTGTATAGCGCGATGACAGGGCTAAACGACCAACCAACTTTTGTTGAAGTCACAGAAATCGTCAAACAGACGGTTGGTGCCTTCAGCGAGAGCGAGATTGATGAATTGAAGCTCTGCTTCAACTCATTCATCTCGGTCATCAGCCAAGAAGTGAAGATTCAACAATTGCTCCCGCTCGGGGATATCGAACAGTCCGCATCCAATGTGATGTATGAATACGAACCAGAAGAAGAAACGATCTTAGCGGCGCTCCTCCCACGTTATGCGGAAGGACTCATCTACGGCGCATTGCTCGATGCGAAAGTATCAGAGCACGCAGCCCGGATGACGGCGATGTCGAATGCGACGGACAATGCGGATGAGCTCATTCGCGGACTCAAACTCAAATTCAACCGCGCGCGTCAAGCAGCGATCACACAAGAAATCACAGAGATTGTCGGAGGTGCGGCGGCGCTGGAATAAGCGCGCGCCCTCTAGATTGTAGGAGGCTAACACGATGAACGAATACGGCATGAAAGGCCGCGTAGTCGCAGTCATGGGCCCAGTTATCGACGTGAAGTTCGACAACCACTTACCGAACATCTACAATGCTCTCAAAGTCACTCACGTGGCAGCGACGGCAGAAGATGTTAGTGTCGACTTGACGCTCGAAGTAGCTGTTCACCTTGGTGACGACACGGTCCGTACGATTGCGATGGACTCAACTGACGGCGTTCGCCGCGGTATGGAAGTACTTGACTTAGGCTCACCGATTTCGGTACCGGTTGGAGAAATGACACTTGGACGTGTCTTCAACGTTCTTGGTAACCCAATCGATGATAAAGAAGTGGCAGCTGACGTGCTTCGTGCACCGATTCACCGTCAAGCGCCAACATTCGACGAATTGTCAACGAAAGTTGAAATCCTTGAAACAGGGATCAAAGTCGTCGACCTTCTCGCACCTTATATCAAAGGTGGTAAAATCGGACTCTTCGGTGGTGCCGGTGTAGGGAAGACCGTTCTCATCCAGGAACTCATCAACAACATCGCGCAAGAGCACAGCGGGATTTCTGTATTCGCAGGAGTCGGTGAGCGTACACGTGAAGGAAATGACTTGTTCCACGAGATGACGGACTCAGGAGTTATCAAGCAAACAGCGATGGTATTCGGACAGATGAACGAACCACCAGGCGCACGTCTTCGTGTTGCCTTGACTGGTTTGACAATGGCGGAATACTTCCGTGACGAGCAGGGACAAGACGTTCTTCTCTTCGTCGATAACATTTTCCGTTTCACACAAGCAGGTTCGGAAGTTTCGGCCCTTCTCGGACGTATGCCATCAGCGGTAGGTTACCAGCCGACACTTGCTACTGAAATGGGTATGCTTCAAGAGCGGATTACATCGACTGCCAAAGGATCAGTTACATCGATTCAAGCGGTATATGTACCGGCCGATGACTATACGGACCCGGCTCCAGCGACAACGTTCGCTCACCTTGATGCAACAACGAACCTTGAGCGTCGTCTTTCAGAGATGGGGATTTACCCAGCCGTTGACCCACTCGCTTCAACATCACGTGCCCTTTCACCTGACATCGTCGGAAAAGAGCATTATGCGGTAGCACGTGACGTGCAGCAGACGCTTCAACGCTATAAAGAACTTCAAGACATCATCGCAATCCTTGGGATGGACGAGTTGTCTGAAGACGACAAACTCACGGTTCACCGTGCACGTCGTATTCAGTTCTTCTTATCACAAAACTTCCACGTGGCTGAGCAGTTTACAGGCCAAAAAGGTTCGTACGTACCAGTCAAAGAGACAGTTCGTGGCTTCAAAGAGATCCTCGAAGGTAAACACGATGATCTCCCTGAAGATGCATTCCGTCTCGTCGGTCCAATCGAAGACGTCATCGAAAAAGCGAAGACGTTGGTCTAAGACCTACGCGGAAGGGGGAAACTAGACGATGAATACTGTTCACGTCAACGTCGTCACCCCAGATGGTGCAGCCTTTGAAGGGGACGCACGAATGGTCATCGCCAAATCGGTCACTGGTGAGCTTGGTATTTTACCGAAGCACATCCCGATGGTGACACCACTCGACGTCTCAGTCCTCAAACTGCGCCACGAAGATGGTGGACGCACGCTGATCGCAATCAGCGGTGGTTTCATGGAAGTTCGTCCCGATACGGTGACGATCTTAGCTGAAACAGCCGAAATGGCGGATAAGATTGATTATGACCGCGCTTCTGCGGCGAAAGTTCGGGCCGAGCGTCGTCTTCAAGACTCAAAGCTCTCAGAACTCGAATTCCGTCGTGCGGAGCTTGCGCTTAAAAAAGCGATCAACCGCTTGAGCATTCGCGATATCAATGAATAATCATGACTCTCACACGAAAGTGTGGGAGTTTTTTTGGTTTGTGTAAAAGATGGGCCTTTTGTCGTGCTTCTAAATGACATGACTAGTATAAAATATATGGGAGAAGACCGATAATAAGAGTGGGAATGATTGCAAAGGAGATTAAAGGATGAAAGTTTACGTTGCGCGACAACCGATTTTTGATCAACAATTACGTGTTTGCGGCTATGAATTGTTATATCGCCGCAGCGAAAATAATATCTTTGAAAATGTCGATGATTCGTTAGCGACGGCCGATGTCATCCATAACGCATATCTCGTCTTTAATTTTCGGGAGTTGACGGAGGGGACACGTGCATTTATCAACTTTCCTCAAACGCTGATTGAAGGAGAAGTGCCGTCACTGCTACCTCGTCAATCGCTCGTCATTGAAGTGCTCGAACATGTTGAACCGACTGAAAAAGTTTTACATGCTCTTCGTTCATTGAGACGTCAAGGGTATACGATTGCACTTGATGATTTCGTGTTTGAGGAGAAGTATCGGCCATTGATCGGATTAGCCGACATCATCAAAATCGATTATCAAGCGACACCAGTGGATCAACAACAAAAATTGATTGATGCACTTGGACATCGGGTTGAATTTTTAGCGGAAAAAATCGAGACACCGGCAGAGTACGAGATTGCGAAACGATTAGGTTATAAAATGTTTCAAGGCTACTTCTTCAGTCGTCCGATTGTTGTTCACGGGGCTGAAGTTCATCCGTTACGTCATACGCTCATTGAAATGTTAAAAGAGCTCGATCGTCCGGAACCGAGTTTCCAGCGCATTTCAGCGCAAATCGAGCGAAGTGTCGACTTATCCTATAAGATGCTCCGTACGGTCAATACGGTGTATCAAAAAGGTCGTCGCACGATTCAATCGATCGAACAAGCCGTCGCGCGAATCGGATTGGATGAGTTGAAGCGGTGGTCGTATTTGATGTTACTTCGGGAGATGCAAACGTCTGAGTCAAAAGAATTAATTAAACAGAGCGTTATTCGTGGCAAGATGATGGAATTGATTGCAGAGGATACGTTAGATGATGTATCACCGTTTGATGCGTTTATTACCGGGATTTTCTCATCACTCGATGTCATTTTGGATGAGTCGATGCAAGCGCTGATTGTGGAGTTGCCGGTAGCGCCTTTTGTGAAGGCAGCGCTCCTTGGGGAACAGAATGGGTTACGAGTGTTACTCGAAGAAGTCATCGCTTATGAAAAGTTGACAATTCCTATTCATAACACAAATTCAGATTGGTCTCAATATTATGTCGAAGCAATTCGTTGGTCACGTAGCCTTGACGAATCCGATGAATGATGTTTGAAATATGTGAGGGGCGTCAATTAATGTAGTAAGACCTTACTGCTGATGACGTCCTTTTTGGTGTGCTTGTAGAGAAAGTGAGTTGGTCGAATGGTTCAAACCGCTCGAAGCTTGAGACACTGAGTCTTTTTTTCTCTAACATGACATGATATGATTAAAAATGGTACGAATTTTAGAAAAGAGGGGAATCGTCGATGATCAATACCGTATTTTCGCTAGCGATTTACGTTATAGCGATTTACGTCGCTTGGTGGGCGCTCTTACCCGTCAAATGGGATAAGTTGCTCAATCAAGTGAAGAGTCCGCAAGCAGCAGTTTTGCGTGTTCTCGTAGCTGTCGTCTTCGGTTCACTGATTGCCCAGTTCTTTTTGGAGTATATCCGATTGGCGCAGGCGCTCGCACCTATACAGTAGTCGCAGAATATTTAACAAACTGTAATCCTGCTGTAACGACTCCTATATGATTATCATGTAGGATAAATTCGTCTGACATGATGCGTTTTCATTTCGTTTGCATTTATTTATTTCATTTTTTGTGAAATGAAAAACCATCACGTTTTACAAACCATTCTAATAATCGACATCATCACATCCGGAAACGGATCACGACGCATTATATAAAAAAACAACGAAGTTGGAGGACAAAGAGAGATATGAAGGATTTGATTGTAGTCCGTGGAGGACGTAAACTGTCAGGTACTGTACGCGTTGAGGGAGCAAAAAACGCCGTACTTAAAACATTGGTTGCCACTCTATTAGCTAGCGAAGGAAAGTCAATCTTACAAAATGTACCACGTCTTGCTGACGTGTACACGATTAATAAAGTACTTCGTCACCTCGGTGCAGAGGTATCGTTCAATGAAGAAAAGAATGAAGTAACTGTCGATGCGTCGGGCAACATCAAAGATGAAGCACCGCTTGAGTACGTCCGTAAGATGCGTGCTTCAATCCTCGTCATGGGACCTCTTCTCGCTCGTCTTGGTCATGCTCGTGTAGCGATGCCAGGCGGATGCTCGATCGGCTCACGTCCAATTGACCTCCATTTAAAAGGATTCGAAGCGATGGGTGCGAAGACGGTCATCGGGAACGGATTCGTAGAAGCCTCTGTAGAAGGTCGCCTTCAGGGTGCTAAGATTTACTTGGACTTCCCATCTGTTGGTGCGACTGAGAACATCATGATGGCTGCTGTGCTCGCAGAGGGTACGACCATCATCGAAAACGTTGCAAAAGAACCTGAAATCGTAGACCTTGCGAACTTTTTGAACGGAATGGGCGCACACGTACGCGGTGCAGGTACAGAAACGATTCGCATCGAAGGTGTGGAAGCACTCCGCGGGGCAGAGCACTCAATCATTCCTGATCGCATCGAAGCAGGTACATTCCTCGTCGCCGGCGCGATTACAGGAAGTGACATCGAAGTCATCGGCGCAGAACGTGAACATCTTCGTCCACTCATTTCAAAAATGGAAGAGATGGGTGTTCGTTTCGAGGATACTGCTGAAGGCATGCGTGTCTCAGCACCGGATGAGTTGAAGCCGGTTGATGTGAAGACAATGCCACACCCTGGATTCCCGACAGACATGCAATCGCAAATGATGGCACTCGTCTTGAAAGCAGGTGGCACATCTGTCATTACGGAAACGGTGTTCGAGAATCGTTTCATGCACGTGGAAGAGTTCCGTCGCATGAATGCGGATATTAAGATTGAAGGACGTTCAGCAATCGTCAAAGGAGGCGTAGGCCTTCAAGGAGCAGAGGTCGTTGCAACTGACCTTCGTGCTGGAGCATCACTTATTCTCGCAGGTCTTATCGCAGAAAAAGAGACTCGCGTTGGTGATTTATATCATATCGATCGTGGATACGTCGACTTCCACAAGAAACTTCAAGCACTCGGTGCAGACATCGAGCGTATTGAAGGGACTGTCGAAGCTGCTGAAGAAATGGTTCAGAACTAAGAGACGAACACGAAATAGAGGGCGAGGAGAGACTCTTCTCGCTCTTTTCAATGAAGAAACGAACGGAGGAACCTACACATCATGTTTTCAAAAGATATCGGGATTGATTTAGGGACAGCAAATGTTGTCATTCACGTCAAAGGGAAAGGAATCGTCTTAGACGAGCCTTCAGTCGTTGCGATGAAACGCTCTACAGGGAAAGTACTAGCAGTCGGTTCAGAAGCGTATGAGATGGTTGGTCGTACACCTGGTGATATCGTAGCGATTCGTCCTCTCCGTGATGGAGTCATCGCCGATTTCGCCACTACAGAAGAAATGCTCCGTCACTTCATCGAAAAAATTCAAGTCCGAGGCTTCTTCGGAGGCATTCGTATGTTGATTTGTACACCTGCGAACGTCACACCGGTCGAAGCAAAAGCGATTCGCGAGGCAGCTGAGAAAGCAGGAGCGAAAGAGGTCTTCCTCGAAGTCGAACCGAAAGCGGCAGCCGTCGGTTCAGGCATGGATATTTGGAAACCAGTCGGTCACATGATCATCGATATCGGTGGTGGGACGACAGACGTCGCCATTCTCTCGATGGGAGACATCGTCTGCGGTGAAACAATCAAGATTGCCGGGGACCGTTTCGATACGGACATCCTTCGCGCCATCAAAGAAAAGCATAAGCTCATCATCGGGGAGCGTACAGCCGAGCAAATAAAGAAAGAAATTGCAACCGTATTCCCAGGTGGGCGCAATGAAACGATGGATATTCGTGGACGTGACATGGTACGTGGATTGCCACGTACGGTGACCATCACGTCGGAGGAACTTCGCGAAGCAATGGCTGAATCAGCCAATGAAATCGTCGAAGCGACGAAGCGGGTGTTAGAACAGACACCACCAGAACTCGCAGCAGATATTATTGACCGTGGCATCATCATGACAGGTGGAGGATCACTCCTTCACGGCCTTGACCAACTCGTAGCAGAGCGAGTGATGCTTCCAGTCATGATGGCCGAGGAGCCGACACTCAGTGTCGCGCACGGGACAGGCATTATGCTCGAGAACTTAGATCGATTGAAGTAAACAAACAAGCGACCGCGCTAGCGGTCGCTTGTTTTGTATAGGTAGACGAGTTTTTCGTTCATGAAATGTTTCTTCACTGCCTATACCTGGATAAAATTGTATATAATGAAATCAACAATTCAAGAGAGGGGAATCATGATGGCACCGATTTACTAAAGAACTGAACGGAATAAACCAATAGAAACGGAGGACATCATGAACAAACCACTTACGCTTATCACGGGAGTCAGCCGTAATCAAGGGATCGGAGCTGCGATTGCGCGAAAACTTGCCTCTGAAGGACATGACTTGTACTTGACACACTGGAGTTTGTTTGACGCTTCAGAAGGTATCGGAGAAGAAAGAGGTTTTATCGAACGATTGGTTCAAGAATTGACCGAGAGAGGTGCCCGTGTCGAGCACGAGGCTTACGATTTGGCTTCAGGAGACGAACTCGGTCTACTCGATCGAATCGAGGCTAAACTTGGTGTACCGAGCAGATTGATTCATAACGCCACATATGAGCGTCACGTCAATGTCAAGAACTTTGAGACTGCGGTCTTGAGAAAGCATTACATAGTGAATAACGAAGGGGCACTTGGGCTCACATTTGCGTTTATTGAACGCTATAAACAAGCGGGACATCAAGATGGTCGAATCCTGTTTTTTGTATCGGGAGGGGCGGATGCAAACAACCTAGCCTACATTGCAACGAAAGGCGCTTTGATTGCCATCACACCTGCGTTGGCGAACGGATTAGGAGAGTACGGCATTTCGGTGAATGCGCTCGATCCGGGTCCGACAGATACGGGGTGGATTAACGACGAACTTCGCGAACATCTGCTGCCATTGTTTCCGTACAAGCGAGTGGGAACGCCTGAAGATACAGCTCTTTTTGTTTCTTTCTTGATGGGGAGAGACGGGGCATGGGTGAACGGACAACATCTTCATGTGGATGGTGGTTTCACGGGACGCTAATACAAAAAGGCATCTTGCTTTTTGCGAGATGCCTTTTCTTAGTGCCACGTATAGTCTTTGTCGACAAACAAGCGATTTTTCAAGTCCGTTTTTGAAATCGTAGATTCAGTCGCATCAAGCCAATCATAATAATCACATGCACAGGTATCACCAAGTTCGATGGAATAGCCATTATTTATCGTATTGACAATAATATCGAGTTCATGTTCAGCTAACGTCTTCTTCAATCGATAAATGGTGTTGTATACGTTGTGTAAGGCGCGTTGTGGTTCATCGATGTCCGGATAAAGTGTTTCAGCAAGCACCCATTTATTAACGACCTGTTTACGATGATAGACCAAATAAGCGAATAACTCCTCCGTTTTTTGCGTTGGCCACTTCACAAGGTTTCCATCTTGTGTTCGTACCGAAAAACGATCCAAGAATTGTATGCGACAAGATTGATGGAGGTTCTTTTGTTGAATTGTCTCATAGCGCTGGATGATACGTGGAATGACATTATGAATCATCTGCTCAGTGATTGGCTTCAACAAGTAATGTGTCGCATGAAGATTGAATGCTTCGACTGCATATTGTTGATGGGCCGTTGTAAAGACGATCTGCGTCCGTTCAGGCAAATAGGTGGCAAGCTCAAGCCCGGTCATTTCAGGCATCTCGATATCTAAAAAGACAAGGTCTACCGGGTGCTTTTGAATAAAAGTGAGAGCTTGAACCGGACTTTGGAACGAACCAATCCACTCAAGAGACGGCTCCTCTTTTATAATCCGCTCCATCATCCCTAAAATATGATGTTCATCTTCAATTAAAATCGTACGCATCTAAGTGATTCGTCCTTTCCTGTTTTAGTAATCGCAAATGGATAGTAGTTCCTTTTCTTAAAACGGAATTTAAGTCGAATGTCGCACCCTGGAGATGTTCAATCCGATTTTTAATATTACATATTCCGATACCAGATGTTTCTTTTGATAAATCTGGATCAAAACCACTCCCTGTATCTTGAACATAAATCTCAATCATTCCGTTTCGTTCTTGGATGGAAAGTGTGAGTCGTTTTTGTCCAGGGTGTCGATAGAGTCCATGTCGAACGGCGTTTTCAACAAGTGGTTGAATCAACAAGGGCGGGATCGAACAGTCCAAAAGAGATTCATCAATTTCTTTCTCGATCTCGAACGAATCACGAAACCGTGTCTGTTCAATGGCGAGATAAGAGTCGATCATATCGACTTCTTGGCGAATAGAAATCTCATTTTCGGTACGACCATTTTCAAAAATAAAGCGGACGTAAGTGCTCAAATGACTGAGTAGACGAGCTGCATCGGGTGGAGACGTATAACAGAGAGCGATCACGTTTCCAAACGTATTGTAGAGGAAGTGTGGTTTGATTTGAGCGTTGAAGAATGACATTTCGTGTTGCGAGGCCAACGCTTCAACTTGTTGTTTCTTATTCTTATCCGTGGACATATGAATCGGTAGCAATAAAAACATCAACAGGAAATAAATGATAGTAAATGTATTGGCATACAACTGCTGATCGGGCGAAACGATGAACGTCGATGTCGTGATTCCGATATACCCGACGAGTTGGGCGAGCGTGAAGGTTAATAATTCGAGCGGGTTACCTGACTTGTATTTTTCAAGAAGCCATCCAATATTCAATCCGACCCAGAAGAACGTGATAAATAAAACGATCATCCATACAAAGTATTCATACACCTCGTAAACGGAAGAGGGCAGGAAGATGGCTAGTACAGTCAATCCATACAGTGGATATCTCGAAATGGCCAAAAACCGGTCAAATGACACCCGTTCCAAACATCGCGAAAACTCAATTAGCATGATGATGCTCAGTAAGGCTAAACTTAACGTCAACTTATCACTGCCCGAGATCCACATGCCGTTTCGGGACATGATTGAAAAACTCGTCAACAAAAAGAAGGCTGTCCCGAAACCATACAACCGTTCATTTCGGTGAAAGAGATAGACGATGGCATAGAACATGGCAATCAAAAGTGAAATGAGCAACATGAAAAATTCGTAGCCGGCATAAGCATTTTGAGTAGTCATGATGGAATGTAACGGTCCGACCAATATACTTTCTTCGATGGGTGCGGAATTACCTGCCTGTCGTTCATGTTGAATCGTCAGTCGGAATTGTTTTGTCTCATCATCGATCAGGAGGAGAGACGGCTGCTCGACGAGACGATTGTTTCCAATTTGTATCGTTTCAACCATTTTCCCATCAATCAAAAGCTTAGAGGATGATAGGGACTTTGGAATGAGCAAGGCATACGTACCGGTTGGCAACGCGATATCGAGTTCATAGGTAGATTCACGATAAGGGGTTGTAAAAGGAATGGTTCGATAGGATCGACGATCAACTTGGCTGACAATTCCTGACTCATAACGCCATGAGCCGTCTAGTCTCAAGATTTCTTCGTCAACAGTAGAAGAGAGAAGAGAAGCTTCGCCCTTATTAACGGTGACGGTTGGATTAATCGACTGATGTCGAGTCAATAAAGTGAGACTGACGCCAATCAACATCACAAGGATGAAGATAAACGTCATTCGATTACGCGTCATGTGCACATTCCCTTCAATCTTTGTGAGTTTCTTGTGAGGTCCTTCCGTTATTCTTCCTGTTAGGTGAATGGATTTTTGAAGTGACTCTCCGTCTCATCATCGTACCCGAACTTTTTTTAATTGAACAGAAAAAGTCATTCACCGCACGAGGTGAGGCATTCTAAGAGTGAAGGAAGAAGGCATTCCATGAAACGTTGGATTGAACAACGCATTAGTCGACAAGTTATGACAAATTTCTATATATTGATTGCCTTAGTGACGCTCACGTCGATTGGAACCTATTTTTATACACAGCAATCGATTCAAGAGACGACCGTAAAATTAGAAAGAATCAGTGAGCAACGTGCACAGGCGACAGACCTATTTGAAACGTGGCAATCGATGCAATACGAGTTAAGAGGTCACGTGCTTCTTGGAGAAAGTGCTCTATTAGAAGAAGTACGAACAGCTCAGAGGAATATCAATGAGCAAACAATCTGGTTCGAGACACAAGCAAAAAATGAAGAAGAAGTACAGTTTGCTGAAGATGCGCGCCTCCTCTTTTCTATCTATACGACGCGCGTCATGCCGGCACTAGAGCAATATGTGGTTGCGAAGCAGGCAGGAGAAATTGATGAATCGTTCCTGCAGATGCGCACCGTAGGACAATTCATGCCGAAAAATGAAACGTCCACGCAAACAAGATTTAAGCTGAACTCAAGTAGTGCGGCCGATATGAGTGCGAGCATCGTCGATATGGAATCGGTCTTTACCGATTATCGACAAAATCTTGATTTTCAAGAAAGTGAATTACGAGACTCGCTGTCGAAACAGTTAGTGAAAGCACAATGGATGTGGCTCTTGATTTTACTCGGGGCACTCTTCTTGTTATTCGTCGGCTTACAACCGTATATTTTAAGACTGACAAATCAATTGCAAACGCTGATGGTCAACAGTGAACGACTCTCGAATAATCCGAATGCGACCCTTATTCCAATCAAACCGTTGAAAAACGAAGTCGGACAGTTATCGAAGGCATTTAATGAAATGGCGACCTCCCTTCGGAGCCAACAAGATCAAGTGGATCTCGAACGAGAGAAGACCGCTCGAATTTTGCACACGATGCGCGATTCCATCGTCTACACGGAACTCAAAACGAATGAACGCTTTGGGAACAGTGCGCTCTTTGATTTATATGACCATCCGATTCCGACAACAGAACGGGGCAGTCTATACCCGATTGCGATGTATTACCCGATGTTCATGAATCAAATTGATGATCAAGAGGGACTGAATCGTTTCACGAAGCGGGCTAAAGAAGAGGGCATGTTCGATGAAGCGTTCACGTATACGATGCAGGAAGGTCAGAAAACGATTCGCATGTACGCCGAACCGATTGATCTGCAAAATGAACGCGTGGGTGTCATCTTCGTGTCACGAGATATTACCCAGGAAACAGAAATCAATCGCTTGAAGACTGAGCTTGTGGCGACAGTATCTCATGAACTGCGGACGCCTCTTACCTCGATTCTCGGGTTTTCAGAACTACTCAAAAGTCGTCAATTGGAAAACGCGAAACGAGAACGCTATTTAGACATGATTGCGAGTGAGACGAAGCGACTCGAGCGGCTCGTGAGTGACTTGTTAGATGTTCAAAAAATGGAGGCGGGTATGAGCGTACCAGACTTTAAAGTAGAGAGTCTCTATGATTTATTATCAGATTTACTCGAAATTCACGCAGGGTCGACGGAACATCATTTCTTCCATTTTGATTGTGACGAATCGTTATTCGTCGCAGGAGATCCGGCCCAACTGCGTCAAGTCTTCTCGAACATTCTGAACAATGCCATCAAATATTCACCGAACGGTGGGAATGTGACGATTGATGTCATGTGTGAAGGTGATGTGATTCGAGTCGGAATCAAGGACGAAGGATTAGGTCTTTCGGAAAAAGATGCAGCGCGAATCTTTGATAAATTTTATCGTTCGGCCTCGGAAGAAAGTAAACGGATTGGTGGAACCGGATTAGGTCTATCCATTTGTAAAGAAATCGTTCAACTGCACGGTGGTACCATCTCTGTTCAATCTCAACTTGGCGAAGGAACGACGATGATTGTCGAGTTACCGATGGTCGAGCATGTCAACGAAGAAAGTTCATCCTAATTTTGGGGATGAACTTTTTTTGAAAAAACGGTGAATGTCACGCTCGTTTGGTACGATATAAAGAGTGAATCATGTTATAGGAAGAAAGGAAGACGATTATGCTACGCGGATTATATACAGCAGCGGGTGCGATGAATGCCCTGCAACGCCAACAAGAGATTTTGAGCAACAACCTTGGTAATGTGAGAACACCAGGCTTCAAAGCATCTGACGGCGTGGTCCGATCGTTTCCGGAGATGTTACTCGCGCAAGTCAGTAACCCAGATAACGGGAAGTCGCGTGTGAAAGGAGAGGTAGGGACTCTTTCGATGGGTGTCTATCTTCAAGAAACGATGCCCCGTTTCTCAGCTGGGAGTATCACAGAATCCGGTAGCCCGACAGACCTTTATTTAAAAGCACCTACTGATTTTACGGGAGCCCCGATGTTTGCAGTCGAACAGGGCGGCGAGACGTTATATACGACAAATGGACGTTTCTCGATTGATGAGGCGCTCTTCCTTCGTTCTGCGGACGGCGGATATATCCTTTCTGATGAAGGAGAACGGATCCAACTGCCATCGAGTGAGTTTCAAGTAGGAAAAGATGGGGTCATCACCTCTCTTGGACAAAATGTGGGGACACTTGGTGCTTATCAAATCGATGATTTGACAACACTGGAGCAAGTCGGAAATGACTGGCGTGTGACGGGTGATGCGCCTGCTCCTGCACAAGTAGAGGTATTGCAAGGATTTATTGAAGAAGCGAACGTCAATCTCGATCAGACGATGGCAGATCTTATGATGACGTATCGTCAGTTTGAAGCCAATCAAAAAGTCGTCCAAGCGTATGATAAAAGTGCCGAGCGGGCAATCGAAATCGCTCGTATTCGTTAAGGAGGAGCACCATGCAGTCTATTTATAATTCGGTTAACTCCCTGTCCCAACTACAACGTCAATTGGATGTGACAGGTCATAACATTGCGAACGTCGATACGGTCGGCTTCAAGCGGCAGCAGGGACAGTTTGCTTCCTTGTTGTCACAGGCATACAATAACCAACCGCGTCCGGAATTTGAAATTGGCCGTGATACGCCGAATGGGATTCGAATTGGCGTTGGTGGACATGTCGCCGACATCACACAACAATTCAATATCGGACAAGTACGTACGACAGATCGCGGTTTGGACGTCTTCTTGAAGGCGAGCCGTCAATTTTTCGTTGTGGACACACCGAATGGCGTCGGTGTGACACGCAGTGGGAATATGCAACTGTCAGTTGGTGACGAGACGACACTTGTCGATGTGAACGGAAACCCGCTTCTTGGAGATGACGGCAATCCGATTACGATGCCGAACGATGCGACGAATCAGCGTATTCGCCAAGATGGCGTAGTCGTCGCAAGCATGAACGGAGTGGAACAAGAATTTGGACGTCTCGACATCGTGGAAGTCCGCAATACATCGGAATTAAGACCGCTTGGGGATAACGTGTTCGCAGCGGATTTGGAGACCGAAGTCGATCGTCCGCTCGGAAATCTATTGATTGAAGGGACACTCGAGTCATCGAACGTTGATTTGACGAAAGAGATGACCGACATGACCATTACACAACGTGCGTACCAAATGAACTCACGGGCCATGTCGATGAGTGATCAAATGATGGGACTTGTCACAGCATTGCGTCCATAACGCATACCGCTTCTCATACCGAGGAGCGGTTTTTATATAACTGAAAGAACAGGAGGATCAACAGATGCGAATCGTGGTTGCGATGGACTCATTCAAAGGCTCACTTTCAAGTATGGAAGCCAATCAAGCCGTCATGCATGCACTCGATGGGCATGAAGTGATCGCTATTCCGATTTCGGACGGAGGTGAGGGGTTTCTTGATGCCTGGTTCAAGACGCACGAAGATGCGACGGTCGTGGAAGAGGTCGTCACATGTCTGGATGGAGTAGAACGTACCGCTCGATTTGGTTTCGAACCGTCGACGAAACATGCGGTCATCGAAGTGGCAGAAACGACAGGTTTGACACTCCTCTCGCATGTCGACCCGTGGCGCTACAGTTCAATTGGAGTTGGACATCAGATTGTTCAAGCACTAGACTGTGGAGCAAGCGTGATCACCGTTGGGCTTGGCGGGAGCGGAACGATTGATGGTGGGAAAGGATTGCTTGAGGCGCTGGGTGTTCGCTTTTTTGATACGTTCGGGTCAGTGTTATCTACTATCCCGCATCAGATTCATGAGGTAGCATCGATAGATTGGTCAGGGGTCGATCCGAGAGTACGCAACGTCGAGTGGCGAATCGCCTCCGATGTGCGTAATCCGCTGATTGGAGAGAACGGGGCAGCGCATGTGTTCGGTCCTCAGAAAGGATTGGCAGCAGATGAAGTAATCCGATATGACGAAATCCTTGAAAGCTATGCGAATTGTTTTGAACAGGATATGAGAATATGGCAGGGAGGAGGGGCAGCTGGAGGCATCGGGTTTGCGTTCTTACAGCTCGGTGCAACATACATGAATGGCATCGAAGAAATAGTCAAGTGGTCTAAGATGGAAGAACTGTTGAAAGAGGCAGATTGGCTCATCACAGGAGAAGGAAAGTTTGATGCGCAAAGTCTTGAAGGAAAGGCACCTTACGGATTGGCCCGTCTCGCACATACGTATGGGGTACCGACACTCGTCTTCACAGGACAATCCGATTATACCTCTCATGTGGAATCCGGCATCGTTGCGATTTTTCCGATCGTGTCACGGGTTATGACGTTAGAAGAAGCGATATGGGAAGCGGCCCCGCTGCTAACAAATGCAGTTCGACGTGTACGTCACGTCATTGAAAAAGCGCCTCGACAATAGTCAAGGCGCTTTCGTGTTCACTGGGAACGTTCTTTCAAAAGATCACGAATTTCTGTCAACAATTGTTCTTCTTTCGTAGGAATCGGGGCAGCGGCCTCTTCGACTTCCTTCTCACGTTGCAGACGGTTGATGACTTTTACGATCAAGAAGAGTGCGATGGCAATCAAGACGAAAGATACAATTTGTTGAATGAAGTTCCCGTATAGGACGTCGACGCCAAGTACGCTTACTTTTAAACTAGAAAAATCAATTCCTCCAATAATGATTCCGAGAAGCGGCATAAAAATATCGTTGACGAGCGAGTTCACGATGGCTGTGAATGCTGCACCTAATACGACAGCGATCGCCAAATCGATGACATTTCCTCGCATCGCAAATTTTTTAAATTCTTTCCACATAGACAGTCCTCCTAATATTGAATAGCATAAGCGTAGCATATTTTTAAGAAAAGGAAATAATCGTTCACCTTCTGTCAGGGAAGGATGCTTGTTCGACATTTGTGCATAGGGTACACTAAAAAGGTAGCAATTTATGCATTTTAATACCAGGTACTAATATGATATAATCATTTTAGCTGAAAGGATGGTTGGACGTGGCGAACGATGAACAAACGAGTTCGGAAGAACAAAAAGGTTCACCGGAACAAGAGACAGAGCAGAAAAAGCGATCACGATTGTCGAATCATCGTCGATTCCCGATTTTACTGCGTGTACTCGTTGTTTTAGTGCTGGCAATCGCGATGCTCGCACTCGGAGCGATCATTGGATATAGCGTCATTGGCGGAGGCGATTGGAAAGATGTATTTGACATCGAAACATGGCGCCATATCACCGACTTTTGGCTAACCTCTTAAAGGCGGTGGATGGATGTATACAGTTGAGCAAATCAAAGAAGTAATTCCACACAGATACCCGTTTCTGTTAATTGATCGAATTTTAGAAGTCGAGGAAAAGAAGCGTGCTGTCGGATTAAAAAATGTCACGGCGAACGAAGAGTTCTTTAACGGGCATTTCCCAGACTATAACGTCATGCCAGGCGTCTTGATTGTTGAGGCACTCGCACAGGTCGGTGCTTTCGCGATGTTGAAAGACGAATCAAATCGAGGCAAGCTCGCCTTTTTTGCAGGGATTGACAACTGTCGTTTCAAACGTCAAGTCGTTCCGGGCGATCAGCTGCGTCTTGAGGTGGAAATCATGAAAATACGTGGCCCAATCGGTAAAGGACGTGCCGTGGCTACGGTAGATGGAGAAGTTGCTTGTGAAGCAGAACTCACTTTCGCCTTGAAGTAAGGAGAAATGGGATGCGTGCTTTAGTAATTGTGTTACTAGTTGGCTTAATGACGATTGTGGGCTGTCAGCAACTACAGACGGAAGAGTCGAAAGAAGAAAATGTCGTCTATGAACAAAATGTGGATGAGACGATGATTGAGAAGCGTGCCGGACAATCCGATGCGATTGCCGTTTCGCTCGAACGTACGAATAGTACAACGATGCTCTTTACGATTCGGATGCTTGAAAATCGTCGCCTCGACCCGACGACTGTCATGAGTTATGAGGTCGATGGAGAACGGATTGCGATTCCGTTTGGTGAATTGATTGCAGAACGGGAAGAAGACATTCGAACGTATGAATATCAGACAGACGTAGACCCTGAACTTTTCGTATCGGAAACACTTCCGCTCTTCCATCTCGTAGAGGAAGGCGAATCAGAAGTCACGATTCCGCTCGAAATTGTCAATTCGACAAATATTGAATAGAAACAGACGATTTTGTCGAAAATCGTCTGTTTTTTTGTGGAGATTGATGCGTTCTATCCGATACAAAGAGTAAGGACAGAATGGAGGAGATCGAGATGAAACAGAAATCACAATCCTTACAGACACGCATTTTAGCAGCGATGTTAGTCTTCGTCACGTTGCTCATCGTCACGTTCGGGGTCGTTCAGTATTTTAGTACGAAACATTCCGTACTCAGCACGCTTCATGCGACGATGATTGAGGACGGAGAACGAATTAATGAGGAGTTCGATGCAGATGCATATACATCCTTTTTGGGGAATCCGTCAAAAAATGAACAATATGAACAGTTTCGTGAATATCTAGATACATATCGCCAACAAATCGGAGCTATGTATGTGTATACGATTGCCACTGAGGATGAAGACGTTCAAATCATCGTGGATGGCTTGAATTCGGCAGATGCAGCGGACATCGGGACGTCGACCACAGCGCTGACGTATGAAAGAGTAGAGGCAGCATTTCAAGGAAAGACCGTCACGACCGATATCATCGATGATCCGGAGTACGGGGAGTATGTCACGGTACTCGTCCCAATCAAACGCGGTAGCGAGGTCGTTGGTGTACTCGGCATCGATAAAGCTGCAACCGAAGTCGCAGCGATTACGGGAGAAGTATTGAAAGAGAGTTTACTCCCAATCCTCATCGGCCTCATCATCTTACTTGTGGTGTCAGCCGTCGTTATTTGGCGTTATCTTGGATGGAAGTTGCGACCGCTCCAATCGCTAGAGCGCGTGGCGACCTCAATTGCGGAAGGCGATTTGGCGACAGCAACGAATGAGGTCGAGAAAATTCATCTGAAATCGGACGATGAAATTAAGTGTCTCACGGCATCGATGGACAAAATGACCCATATGTTGAAAGATTTGATTTCCGGTATTCAAACGTCGGCACAGACGGTACGTGACGAGAGCGGGAACGTCTCGAGTATCTCTGAAGAAGTGAACGAGGCCTCTCGTCAAATTGCCTACACGATGGAAGAGATTGCGAGCGGTGTCGAGAATCAAAGTGTCTTGACGATGCGTTTATACGGACATATGAATGAATTTTCAACGCTTGTCGAGCAAACGACATCGGACGGAGAACAAGTGAGCGAACAGGCGGAAGTCGTCAGTCGGGTGACGATGGATGGTCTACGTTACATGGAGAATGCCGTCGACCAAATGACTCACATTCATGCGCAAGTGAAAACATCGCAAGGACAAGTCCGCGACTTTGAACAACAAGCAGACGAGGTGACGGAACTGGTCACGATGATCCGTCAAATCTCTCAACAGACGAACTTGCTCGCACTCAATGCGGCAATCGAAGCGGCTCGGGCCGGTGAGCACGGGAAAGGGTTTGCCGTCGTCGCCTCGGAGATTCGGAAACTCTCAGATAGTGTCGCGGAGTCCGTCAGTGAAATTTCGGAAATCGTCGGAAGCGTCAAACAAAACTCGATTGCGCTCGGTCAAACCTTTACAGAAAGTATGACGGCGGCAGAGGAAGGGAAAGCGACACTTGAATCGACGAAACGTGCGTTCACTGAAATCGAACAGAGTGTCCGTCATATGCAACAGTTGACTGGATCGATGCGTGGTCAACTAGACCGAGTGAAGACAAATCAAGACCAGATTCAACACGGGTTGTCCGAAATCGCTTCAATTTCGGAAGAGAGCACGGCTGGGAATGAAGAAGTGGCTGCATCAACTGAACAGATGTCAGCGACGAGTGAGACAATGAACCGTCTCGTCAAAGACTTGTCAAGTACGGCAGAGTCGATGCAACAGATGAGTCAGCAGTTCAAGTTGTAAAACAGTCTCACTTCAGACAGACCTCTCGCGTGTCCGCTATAATGGGCGTAAGGGAGGTTTTTTTATGCAACAATTCTCTAGTGAACTGACACAATTTCGGGGGAGTCATTATGACTTCGGACGATTTCAAGGAAAATATATTAAGCGCAGTCAACTGCTCGAGAATCGAACGGACCAATGGAAACTACGCGTCCCACGATTTGAGATTGATGCGACTGAGGCGAAGGCTGCTTTTGAGGAGTTCGCTCCAAAGATTTGGGAAGAGTTGATTGGCCTCCAAGATGAGCTAAAATTATCACTCAATGATACACTGCTTCATTTCGGGCATTTCCGCGTCAATAATCCAATCAGCGGATGTTCGATTCTGACAGGGGACAATTTCCTTGTGAGAAATTACGACTATCATCCGATGACGTACGACGGGCGTTACAATGTCTTTCAACCGGATGATGGATATGCAGTCATCGGACCGGTCTCTCGTGTCACGGGCCGCATGGACGGGATGAATGAAAAAGGACTCGCCATGGGGTACAACTTTATCAATCGTCGTCGACCGGGTGACGGATTTGTCTGCCAGATGATCGGTCGCATCATTCTTGAGACGTGCGCGACCGTGGAGGAAGCGGTCGACTTATTAAAAGAGATTCCGCATCGTGGTTCCTTCACGTACGTCGTCCATGACAAGTCGTCGAAGACACGCGTAATCGAGGCGACACCGCGGGATATTCAAGTGCGGGAATCCAATATATGTACGAATCATTTCGAGTTACTGCAACACGAGAATCGCTACCACCTGGACGATTCCACGCGTCGCATGATGGAAATTAAAGTGGTGCAGCACTTGATTCAAGATGCGGAAAGCGCATTTCGTCTCATGAACGACTCCGATAAAGGAGTCTTCTCTGAACTTTATAAAAGTTGGGCCGGGACGATTCACACGGCTGCCTATTTCCCGGAAACACTCGAAACATGGTTTGCGCTCGGCGGGGACCGCGACCCGGTCATCTTCGACTTCCAAAAGTGGCTCGACGGGGAAGACTTCGATATTCATGCGCTGGACGGTGAACTCTCGACCGATATTGAGTTTGCGAACACGGTTCAACTTTGGCGCTGATGTTTGTCAGTGCTTTTTTTCGAGAAACGGGAATACACATAACAGGAGGGATAAACGATGAAACGATTTGGTATCATACTCATTATGTTGACGCTCGTCACATTGCTTGGAGGCTGTGTACCGGGTGATGGAACGTACACGACAGACCCGGCAGGTTTTTTCTGGGGCATTTGGCATGGATGGATTGCACCGATCTCACTTATCTTAGGGCTATTCAATGATACGTACCGTGTTTATGAAGTGAATAACACGGGCTGGTTTTACGATTTAGGATTTTACATCGCCGTGATTAGTGGATTTGGTGGATTGACGTTGACGCGGAAGAGTCGGGGATAATCTTGAGTGGCCCAAAGTGGTCACTCTTTTTAAAAATCTTTTTTACCGTAAACGCTTGCATTAAAATATTTTTCATATTATGATTCAGGTGAAAATGATTTTAAGGAGGAATTATTCATGTCACGTCTCTTTGAACGAGCGCAACAATTCGGGAAATCGTTCATGTTGCCGATTGCTGTCTTACCGGCAGCAGGACTATTGTTAGGGATTGGGGGCGCATTGTCTAACCCAAATACGGTACAAGCATATCCGTTTCTTGACATCGACTGGTTGCAACATCTGTTCACGATTATGGCAGCCGCAGGTTCGATTGTATTTGCGAACTTGGCTGTATTATTTGCTATCGGTGTCGCTGTTGGACTTGCGAAGTCTGATAAAGGAACGGCCGGTTTGGCGGCAATGCTTGGTTATTTGATTATGAATGCGACCATCAACGCTATGCTTCAGATTACAGGAGAGTTGATGGAAACGAACTTAGCAAGTGCCGGTCAAGGAATGGCACTTGGAATCCAAACACTCGAAACCGGTGTGTTTGGCGGGATATTGATTGGGATTGTCACGGCACTCTTGCATAACCGCTATAACAAGCAAGTACTTCCACAGTTTCTTGGCTTTTTCAGCGGATCACGCTTTGTTCCGATTATTACATCATTCGTGGCGATTGGTGTTGGGATTGGACTCTATTTCATTTGGCCGACGGTACAGAATGGGATTTTCTCACTAGGTGGTATCGTTGAGAAAACAGGTTATATTGGAACGTTCATCTATGGGTTCGTCCTAAGGATGCTTGGGCCATTCGGGTTGCACCATATTTTCTACATTCCGTTTTGGACTACTGGACTCGGGGGCTCAATGGTCATCGACGGTACATTGATTGAAGGAACACAAAAGATTTTCTTCGCACAATTGGCTGATCCAAATACGACACAGTTCTATGAGGGGACAGCGCGTTTCATGTCTGGACGATTCATCACGATGATGTTTGGTCTTCTCGGTGCAGCGCTTGCGATGTATCACTGTGCCAAACCAGAGCAAAAGAAAGTCGTATTCGGTCTCTTGTTTTCTGCCGCACTCACATCGTTCTTGACGGGAATCACGGAACCCCTCGAATTCGCGTTCTTATTCGTGGCACCAGTCCTCTATTTGGTCCATGCCATCTTTGATGGACTTGCCTTTATGATGGCCCACATCTTTGAGATTACAATTGGTCAAACGTTTTCCGGAGGATTCATCGACTTTATTTTATTCGGGGTTTTACAAGGGAATGACAAGACGAACTGGATGCTCGTACCGGTCATCGGTGCCTTCTGGTTCTTGCTCTACTACGTTACGTTCCGCTTCCTAATCACGAAGTTCAACTTCATGACACCAGGACGCTCGGATGAGGTAGCGAAGACGGCAGACATCGCAGCATCAGGTCGTACAACAGCCATCATTGCGGCACTAGGTGGCGATGATAATATTGAGACGGTCGATTGCTGCGCGACACGCCTCCGCGTTACCGTTAACGACAATCAACATGTCCGTGAAGACTTGTTGAAAGATACAGGCGCGCATGGGGTAGTTCAAAAAGGGAATGGGATTCAGGTAATCTACGGTCCTTCTGTTACAATTATTAAGAATGAAGTCCAAGAGGCGTTAGGCCGGGGCGAATAACAAATGTGTTGGAGGGAAGAACCGTGTGGGAGCAAATGAAGCACGTGTATTCAGAAATGACAGACAGTGAGAAAAAGATTGCGGATTATCTGATGGCAAACATGAATGAGGCAATCGAAATGAACATTACCGATTTAGCAAATGCGATTACGACTTCTCCAGGAACCATCACGCGGTTTTGCAAAAAAATCGGAGTGGGAAGTTATAGTTCACTGAAGCTCATGATGCAAAAGACGTTGACGGAAACGAATTTGCCCCAAACAACTTCGCTCGAACCGATGCAGCGATCATATATTGAATTGATTCAGAAAACCGCTCATTTGATTGATCAAGACGAGTTGCTCGCTATTTGTAAGGAAATTACTTCGAGCCGTTCCATCCATTTGTATGGATTGGGCAACGCTGGACTGGTTGCTCAAGAGATGGAATACAGGTTGAGACGGATGGGACTGTTGGCAACTACGGCTTTTGATAGTCATAGCATGGTCATGGACGCGTCGATTGTCACTGCAGAAGATTTGGTCATTGCTTTCTCAAACAGTGGAGAAAGTCGAGAAGTCGTCCAAGCCGTTCAACTCGCAAAAGAATCGGGCTGTACGACAGTCGCGTTCGTCGGATATCAGCATTCGCCACTTGCCGAGCTTGCCGACTATCGTTTGTTGACCGCCGGTGCATCAGGAGAGGCATTCTTGATTAATACCCAACTCCCGCTTCTCTTTACGGCAGATGCGGTGACGAAAACATTGATGGAGACGAATGAAGCATTAAAAGCGCACTACATGCGAACGCTTAAAGCGCTTGATCGTTTAAAAGAAAGAAGTGAATAATCAGTATGACAACATTACCGACTGGATTGATTGTTTCGTGCCAGGCTTTAGAAAATGAACCGCTCCATAGTGAGTTCATTATGGGACGGATGGCCATCGCGGCCGTTCAAGGTGGCGCCAAAGGAATTCGGGCCAATTCAGCGAAAGATATTCAAGAAATTAAAAAACAGGTCGCTGTTCCGATTATCGGCATCGTCAAACGTGACTATGAAGACAGTGACGTTTTTATCACGGCAACGATGAAAGAGGTCGAAGAGTTGATTGAAGTCGGCGTGGACGTAATCGCCCTCGATGCGACACAACGCCTCCGACCGAACGGGGTGACGCTTCAAGAGTTGGTGCATGCCATTCGTTCGATTTATCCGAAACAGGCAATCATGGCGGATTGTGCAACACTCAACGATTGTATCGAAGCGGATCGTCTTGGTTTTGACTATATTTCGACAACGCTACATGGATATACAAAAGAGACAAACGGATCTCTCCTCTACCATGATGATTTCAAGTTTCTAAAAGATGTGTTAGACCACGTGTCTCGACCGGTTATCGCAGAAGGGAATATTTTGACACCTGAGATGGCGAAGCGTTGTATGAATTTAGGAACATATGCTGTCGTCGTAGGTGGAGCGATTACTCGCCCGCATCAAATTACCGCACGGTTTGATGAGGCACTCGCTTCCAGTTTGAAGAGTCCGCTGTAAGAATGAATCAATCAGGACGCTATTCAATACCTCACGACGCGATGGACGTCGTGAGGTATTTTTTATATATCGGTACAGGGAAAGACCAAACTGTTCGATATAATGAGTGTGGATGATTTTTAGCGTGGAGGTGCCATATGCACTCATATGAGTTTCAAATGTATCGGAATTTCGATAAACTAGCGATTGACTTGATTGAGTTAGCAGTGGTTCGGATGTTCAGTTACTATTTAGAACTCGAACGTCGTGCCTCACGGGACGAATTGACGGATCTTTATAACAGACATTACTTGTATAACTATTTTGAGACGAATCCGAATCTAGGTGGGGCACTGTGCTTGATTGATTGAGATGGGTTCAAGTGTGTGAATGATACATTCGGTCATGATGAGGGGGACCTTGTCTTGAAAGAAGTGGCGCTTCGCCTGAGACGTTTGATAGAGCCGATTCCTGATTCAAAAGTGTATCGCTTAGGCGGGGATGAATTTCTAGTTAAAATCGCACACGCGTTATCAAAAGAGACTGTCATCGGGTATGCTGAACAGATCTTGTCTGTATTGAAAGAATGGGACGACCATCTCCCGTTGTCAGCGAGCATCGGCATCGCTCAATATGATTCCGACGAACAGGCGGATCTCAGCCGATTGTTGAAAGTGGCGGACGTTGCACTATACCAATCTAAATCGAGCGGGAAGAACACATATCATTTTGATCAATAACACCAATAGTCTAAACCGATGGATTGTCATTGGTTTAGCCTTTTTTTGCATTCAGCAACAAGAAACCGATTGTCGTGAAGGAATCGAATGAAAAACGGGTACTGATTAGAGCATCGGTTTTTGCCCGATTACGGCGACCGTATGATAGTCACGGGAGTCCGGTCCACGTTGTACCGATACATCCTTGAATCCGAGGTTCACCGCCGCGGGGATGAATTGATTCCGAACCATCTCGGAGATGTCGTTCCATTCGATCTCACCTTTCCCGTCACAGTAGGTGATGACAAATGTGCCATTCGGTTTCAAGACGCGTTCGATTTCAGACAGAACGGTCGTGACATCTCTCCAGAAATATAGTGTGTGAATGCTGAACACGTGATTGATGGATGCGTCCGTCACCTCAAGTTGATGCAAATCTCCTTGGATCAAGTTGGCCCGTTTTGTATGAATCGAAGCCTGATTGCGCTGTCTTGCTGAATCGATGATTGTTTTAGATCGGTCGAGACCCATGACATGTACGTCAGGATGTCGTTGAAGGATGGTTGCCATCGCATCACCAGCCCCGCACCCGAGCTCTAAAATCGATGTACCGGATTGAATATGTAACTGTTCAATCGTCCATTTGACTTCAATTCGGTGTTGGCGCACCATCTTTTCCCCGATATATTTTCCGACAGGGCCGCGTGGATTTTCATACTGACTGTCCACCCAGTTTTTGAACACTTGTGGGAGCATACTGTCACCTCACTTTGAAAGTAGCTCGATTGTAGCATATTGATGAGACAAAGGAGTCAACAACATGCGTTCATTTTGGATACTCGGCAACCAACTCTCGCACGAGCTTGCGATGCTGAAGGATGTAAAAAAAGATGACGTTATCGTCATGATCGAGGCGACGTCGCGCGCGACGTGGCGTCCGTACCATAAACAAAAGCTCGTCCTCATCTTCTCTGCGATGCGACACTTTGCGGAAGAATTGCGCGATAAAGGATACACCGTGGATTATCACGAGGCGGATTCGTTCCAAGAGGCATGGGACAATCATGTGAAACAGTACAGTCCGGACGAAATTCATGTCACCGCCGTCACGGACGAACCGATGGCGAAAAAACTGAAACAATTCGCGAAGAAGCATAAACTGGTCGAACATACGGATGTTCCGCTCTTCTACTTATCAAAAGAGGAAGCGACCGAGACGCTCGGGAATGAGCCGTGGCGAATGGATCGTTTTTATCGCCACATGCGGAAGCGATTCGATGTCTTGCTCGAAGAGGGGAAGCCACGTGGTGGGAAATGGTCGTTTGATGCGGATAACCGAAAACCGCCGAAAGAAGGACTATCGTTCCCATCGGCCGTTCATTTTCGTCCAGATTCAATCACGAAAGACGTTATCGAAAAAGTCGAGTCGACGTTCTCGGAACATCCGGGGGAGGTGACCCCGTTCCATTGGCCGGTCACACATACCGAGGCGAGACGTGCGCTAAAACGGTTCGTAGAAGAACGACTTGAAACGTTCGGTCCGTATCAAGATGCGATGATGACGGATGAACCGGAGATGTCGCACAGTCTATTGTCGGCTGCCATCAATATCGGTCTACTGACACCGCGAGAAGTCGTTGATGCGGCATGTCAGGCGGATGCACCGCTATCGTCGATTGAAGGATTCGTCCGGCAAATCCTCGGTTGGCGAGAGTACATGCGCGCCGTCTATCTTTCTGTCATGCCCGGTTATGAAGACGTGAACACGTTCAAGCATGAACGCGACTTACCGTCCTTCTTCTGGGATGCGAAGACGGAGTTGAACTGTCTGCATCAAAGTTTGAAACCGGTCGTCGCACATGCCCACAATCATCATATCCAACGACTGATGGTGCTCGGAAACTATGCGACATTGTTTGAAATCAATCCGAAGCAGACGAGCGACTGGTTCAACGAGATGTATATCGATGCCTATGACTGGGTCGTCTTACCGAACGTACTCGGGATGGCCCTTCATGCGGACGGTGGAAAGCTCGCCACAAAACCGTATGTCGCTTCCGGAAAATATATCGACCGGATGAGTGACTACTGTCGGGATTGCCCATACAACCCAAAACATACGACAGAAGACGACGCCTGTCCGTTCAACGCCCTCTATTGGCAGTTCATCGATCGTCACGAAGAACGATTCTCGAAAAACCAGCGGATGAAGATGATGGTCCGTAATTGGCAGGGACGGGATGATGACGTGAAAGCCGACATCTTAGCGAAAGCCGAACAGACATTGACCGATTCCCCGTGAATCGGTTTTTTTACGTTCTCTTCATGAAACTTTGCGATTCCTTTATCGTGTCTTTACAATCGTTCGTTACGATAGGAGCTGTGAGACCCCCTCACTCCAAGTGAATAGTTACCGGTAGAACCTTTGAGAGACCAACAGAAGCCCGTACGTCGATGACGTGTCGTTTCTGTTGGTCCTTTTTTTTCAAGAAAGGATGATTCAAGTGAATGAAGCGATTGCACGAATCGGACAAGAACGGATGATTGCCTCCATCAAGAGTCCGAAACAAATCGAAGCGTTTTTACGGACGGATGTGACGACGACGTTTCTCATGATGGGAACGCTCAGTACACTCGACCGCTATGTGGCGCACTTAAAGCGAGAGAATCGAACAGTATTCCTCCACGCTGAGCGAATCAATGGCATCAGCCTCGACCGGGACGGCATCGATTACCTCGCCAAACGTGTCGGCGCCGACGGGATTGTCACCACGAAAGCGTCGGTCCTTCAGCATGCGAAGCGGGCGGGACTGTTGACGGTACAACGACTGTTTCTCGTCGACTCGGATGCGGTCACGAGCGGGCTCAAGCTCGCCGAGGCGCAACAACCGGATGCGATCGAACTGATGCCCGGTTTGATTCCGAGCGTCGTCGAGAAGATTTCCCGGGAAGTCTCCTTTCCGATTGTGACGGGTGGCATGATTCGTCAACCGATTGACGTGCACCGCGCCCTCGATCACGGGGCATTCGCCGTATCGACTGGGGATGAACGACTTTGGCACGCACAAAGTCGAAAGGAGGAATTAGCATGAAATCAATACAACTACAACAATTGGCAAAATCATTCGGAGAGACGGAAGTCATTCGAGGGATTGATGTGACGATTGAAGCGGGGGAGTTCTTCGCACTCGTAGGTCCTTCCGGCTGCGGGAAGAGTACGATGCTTCGGATGATCGCCGGGCTCGAATCGATCACGAGCGGCACACTTCGTATCGACGGCGTGGCGGCAAACGGGATGAAGCCGAGTGAGCGTCACTTGTCGATGGTGTTTCAAAATTACGCTCTCTACCCACATATGACGGTTGAGAAAAATATTACGTTCGGTCTACACACGAAAGGACTGACGAAACTCGAGCAGCGAGAGCGGTGCCTACAGGCGGCCGAGACACTTGGGCTCACCGATTATATGAAACGGAAGCCGCGCGAGCTCTCAGGTGGTCAGAGGCAACGGGTCGCGTTGGCACGTGCCATCGTGACCGAGGCACCCATTTGTCTGATGGATGAGCCGCTTTCGAACTTGGACGCGAAACTACGGGCGAAGATGCGTTCAGAGATTCGCCAGTTACAGCGAAAACTCGGACTGACGATGATTTATGTCACCCACGACCAAGTCGAGGCGATGACAATGGCGGACCGCATCATGCTCCTCAATGAGGGAGAAGTGCAACAAGTCGGAAAGCCGCTCGACTTATATAACAAACCGGCGAATACGTTCGTCGCCTCGTTTATCGGATCGCCCCCGATGAACTTAGTAGAGGTCACCCGACAAGAGAGAGGGTGGATGGCAGCGGACGGACGTCTGTTCCATCCGAACGCATTGACAGAAATGTCAGAGGCGACGCTCGGCGTACGTCCGGAACAAATTAAACCGGCAGACGAAGACGTGACGTTTTATGCAGAGTTGAAAAACATCGAAGTACTCGGGACCGAGACGATTCTCGCCTTCGATGTCGGTGGTAATGAATGGTTGGCGAAATGGCCAGGACAATGGCCGCTCACCGTCGGAGAAAAAGTGGCGTGTTATGTGGACCCGAAACAGATGTCGCTATTTGATACGAACGGGCAGCGCATTGAGCCACGACAACCGAAACTGTTTGAGGCGTTGGAGGTGTTCCAATGACGGTCGCCTTACCGAGAGAGAAAGTCCACACGCGACTGTCGGACGCAGCGAGCGGATTGTTGTACTTGTCTCCGTCTATCGTCTTGTTTGGTGTCTTCCTTGTCTACCCGCTTCTGCGAACGATTTATTTAAGTTTTTTCCGAACCGACACACAAGGGACACCACTCGAATTTGTCGGAGTGGGGCACTACAGCAACCTGTTCACGAGTGCGGCATTTTGGCAAAGCATTCAGGCGACGGTTGGATTCGTTCTCTTGACGGTCCCGCTCACGATTCTCGTTGCGCTCGGTCTCTCACTCCTCGCCAATGAGAAGTTGAAAGGAATCGGCATCTTCCGAACGGCTTTTTCGGCGACGATGGGGATGAGCGTCGCGGCGTCATCGGTCATTTGGATGTTCATGTACAATCCGTCGATTGGCATTTTCAATCGGTTCCTCGAGGCGGTGGGGGCAAGTGGCGTCCAGTGGCTCCTTGATCCACAATATGCGCTTCTTTCCGTGTCGCTCGCGACCGTCTGGATGAACATCGGCTTCACGTTCTTGATTCTGCTCGGAGGTCTGCAAAACATTGACCGAACGCTATACGAGAGTGCGGACATCGCCGGGACAAGTTACTGGACACAACTTCGCGCCATCACGATCCCAATGTTGTCGCCGACACTCTTCTTCGTCGGCATCATCTCACTCATCAACGCCTTCCAGACGTTCGGGCAGATTGATTTGTTGACGAAAGGCGGACCGACGAATGCGACGAACGTCATCGTCTATGCTATCTATAAAGATGCGTTCATCAACTACAACGTCGGGAGTGCCAGTTCCCAGGCCGTGCTCTTGTTTATTGCCGTCCTTCTGTTGACATGGCTCCAGTTCAAACTGGTCGAAAGGAAGGTGCATTACCAATGAGATTACGGAATGTAGGCGTATATATCTTACTCATCTTGAGTGCCGCCGTCATGCTGTTTCCAATCGGGTACGCATTCTCGATCAGTCTGATGGACGGAAAGGAAGTGCTCCAAGGGCATCTGCTTCCACGTGAGCCTTCATTTGAAAACTATGTGGCCGCGTTCGAGCGCATCCCGATGATGACATACCTGCTCAACAGTTTGATCGTCGCGCTCCTCGTGATGGTCGGACAGGTCGTCTTGTCGAGTCTAGCGGCGTTCGCCTTTGTTTTCATCGACTTTAAAGGAAAAGGGCTCATCTTCATGCTCTTCCTGGCGACGATGATGGTGCCGTGGGAAGCGACGATGGTGCCAAACTTTTTGACAATCCAGTCGCTCGGCTGGCTGAATAGCGTCTGGGGACTGTCTGTGCCGTTCTTCGCACTCGCATTCGGGACGTTCTTACTTCGGCAACAGTTTAAAACGATTCCGTATGAGATGTACGAGGCGTCCCAAATTGCTGGAATCAGTCGCTTCCGTTTCTTTTGGAACGTCGTCTTGCCGGTCTCGAAGACACCGCTCGTCACATTGTCAGTGTATAGCTTTTTAACGACTTGGAATATGTACTTATGGCCGCTTCTCGTCACGAACACGGAACAGGCGAGGACGGTCCAAATCGGAATCAAGCAGATGCAGTCGAACGAGGTCGCCTCGGACTGGGGCGTCGTCATGGCGGCGGTCATCTTGATTATCATTCCGACACTTTTATTGTTATTCGCAGGACAAAAGCACTTGCAAGAAGGGTTGACGCAAGGCGCAATCAAATAATAGGGGGACATGACAAATGAAAAAGCTTGGATTATTCGCAGGGTTGGCAAGTTCGGTGTTACTACTCGGGGCATGTGGAAGTGAAGAAGCGGCGCCGGTCGCGGCGACGACGGAAGAAGGAAAGACAGAGGTCGTCTTTTGGCACGCGATGAGCGGTGACTTGGAGACAGCATTAAACAGTCAGGTCGATGCGTTCAATGCTTCGCAAGACGACTATGAAGTGAAGCCAATCTTTCAAGGAACGTACGAGGAAGCGCTGACGAAGTTCAATGCGGTCGCCGGCTCGGAAGACGCGCCTGCCATCATGCAGACGTTTGAGGTCGGGACGAAATACATGATCGACTCGAACAAGATTACACCAGTTCAGGAGTTCATCGACAAAGAGGACTTTGACACGAGTGTGTGGGAAGAGAATATCTTGAGTTACTATCAGGTCGATGGCAAACAATACTCGATGCCGTTCAACTCATCGACACCGGTCCTCATCTATAACAAGGAGGCGTTTGAAAAAGCAGGGTTCGACCCGGAGAAGGCGCCACGGACGTATGACGAGTTGAAAGAGGCGGCGAAGAAGTTGACGACGGACGGTCAGACCGGCTTCACGATGCTCAACTATGGTTGGTTCTTTGAACAGCTCGTGGCTGCACAAGGTGGGCTGTACGTCGACAACGATAACGGACGAAGCGATGAGCCGACGAAGGCGGTGTTCGATGGGGAAGAAGGTCAGAATGCGTTCAACCTCATCAAAGAGATGTACGATGAGGAGACGTTCCTAAACGTCGGTCAGAACTGGGACGATATGCGTGCGGCATTCCAATCTGGAAAAGTCGCCATGTATCTTGATTCGTCAGCAGGAATCCGGACCGTTGCGGACAACGCAGACTTTGAAATCGGCGCATCGTATTTACCAGTACCGAATGAAGCAGATCGTCAAGGTGTCGTCATTGGAGGGGCTTCACTCTGGATGGGTGACGGGATTGCTGACGACACGAAAGAAGGTGCATGGGAGTTCATGAAGCATGTGTCATCAACGGAAGCACAAGCGCAGTGGCATGTCGATACAGGATACTTCGCCATCAATCCTGAAGCGTACAACGAACCAGTCGTGAAAGAGATGTGGGCGAAATATCCACAGCTCAAAGTGACGGTCGACCAACTCAGTGAGACGAAGGCGTCACCGGCGACACAAGGTGCGCTCATCTCGACATTCCCGCAATCACGTCAAAGCGTCGTCAACGCGATGGAAAGTTTGTATCAAGGCGTGTCGGTCGAAGAGGCATTGAAGCGTGCGGCTGACGAGACGACTTCCACCTTGGGGCAGTGACATGTTGATTTACGCACATCGTGGCTATAGCGCCAATTACCCGGAAAATACGCTGTCGGCGTTCGAGGCGGCTCTCCCGTACGTGGACGGAATCGAGCTGGACTTACAGTTATCAAAGGACGGTCGCCTCGTCGTCATTCATGACGAGACCGTCGACCGGACGACAGACGGGACCGGATGGGTGAAAGACATGACACTACAGGAACTACGTTATTTGAAGATTGACGGGTTTGAGCGTATTCCGACGCTCGAAGAAGTGCTCGGGTTGATTGAACAGAGTGATGTCACGCTGAACATTGAACTGAAGACGGATCGACTAGACTATCCGGGCATCGAACGCCTCGCTTGGCTCGCCGTCAACGAGTTTCAGCTGACTAATCGAGTTGTCTTCTCCTCATTCAATCGGGAGACGCTCGTCCGAATGCGGGATGTGGCGCCCCACGCACGTCTTGCGGTCTTGACGCTCACGGGCGAGTCGGACATCGTCTCTTTTGCTGAGACGATTCGGGCCGAGGCGATTCATGCTCAGGTTGAATTTATCGGTTCAACTGCATGGGAAGACATGAGGCGCACGTCACTTGAGGCACGTCTCTACACAATCAACAACGTGAAGGACCTACCTCCGTTTCCGGTTTCAGCCATCATGACGGATGAAGTCGAACGGTTCGTGAAATAAGCAAACGAAAACCCAGCTCCTTCAATAGAGGGAGCTGGGTTCATTCATGTCATGATTGGTTCTGATGTTTCATAAGTCGAGACGACGACTTGATTGCGTCCTTCGTTCTTCGCTTGATAGAGCGCTGAATCCGCAAGGTCGACCATACGCTTGATGGAAAGGGCGGTACCATGGGCGACACCTACAGATGTAGTGATTTGAATCGGAGGAAAGTTATTTAAATAAAATACTTCAGTGGCAATTCGTTCCCGAATGCGATTAGCCACTTTTTCCACTTTTTTTGGGGTCAAGTCGTATATCAAGATGACGAATTCTTCTCCGCCGATGCGAGCGACCGTATCGTGGGCACGTGTCTCCACCTTAAGGATGTCAGCAAACTGTTGCAAGACGAGATCACCATTACCGTGACCATATGTATCGTTCACTTGTTTGAAATGATCGATGTCGAGAGCGAGGACGTTGTAGGTACGATCTTCTTCTCCAAGTGTGGCGGTATAACGATCCCAGACTCGACGATTGAACAATCCGGTCAAGTGGTCTCTTTCGGAAGATTGCTTATACTCGAGCGCGCGTCGAGTCGTCTTCTCTAAATCAATCGTGAGCGTACTCGAGAGCAGCCCGACGAGCATGCCGACCATCCAAATGGTCAAAACGAGGGAGACAAAAGCAGGACCCCATCCCATATTGATGAATATGGTGATGGAGATGATAAAGAGCGCCCATATATTTAAGAAGATACTTTGCAGGAAGAGGCGTTCTAACAAAAGTCGGTGAATCCAAAGCATGCCGATGCTGACGATGAACGTCGCGATAAAGGCAATCACAGCCTGCTCGGTCACTCCAAACAAGAAACGCGTACTCGCGATAACAAGTGTGGCAATCAACAATGGAGACCGGGCTCCGTAAAAAGCGAGTAAGACGAGTGGTAGGTGACGTAAATCTACACGAACTGTGTCATTGGCTTCAACGGCGTTATACATAAAAAAAAGACCTAGCGCACCTGCCATCAAACCGATGATGAAGCCACGGAGACGCTGTGAATTAAATAGAGAAGAGTGATAAATTTTTGAAATCACATAAAACCCGGTGAATGCGACACAGGCATTGAGCAATAGAACAGTGAGCGTCATTCTTTCACGACCTTTTTCATAGACTATACGTTAACCGTAGCAGTCTGCAAAATAATGTCAATCGTAAAGTGTTCACCATATATCAAAAAGCAGGTCCGAAATGATTGTGGACCTGCTGCGTGTTTCTCATTCGAAGGAATGAAGAATAATATTGGATACTTCGCCATTGAGGTGATGCCGTAATGAGTGATCGACTGGATAAATACGACTTGAAAACACGTATTCACCTTCATTTACAAAAACTTCGATGGAAGATGAATCTACAAATATACGCATGCGCTCACATCTTTCGTTAATTCGTCGCCGTTCGTTGTCTCGGGTGAGTTGGATGTGCTCGTCGGTTGCAGACAGTGTAACAGTACCTTCGAAGCCACTGAACTGGAATGTCCCTTTCACATCGAATTCTAGTTCGAAAGCTTTTCCTGTAAAGGAATCAGATTCAAGCGAGATTGAAGATTGCCGAAGCGATTTCATTTCTTCGACTGGCTTCATCCATAGACGCCCATTTTTTACGGTCAACTCACGAGGGATCGTCATTTGGTTCGTCCAACCTTCTTGTTGTTCTGGCCAGTCTCGTTCCCACATCGCATTCCAAGCGATAAGGATTCGCCTACCGTTGTCGTCTAAAAAAGTTTGGGCAGCATAAAAATCGTGACCATAATCCAACTCTGTGAACGAACCATGGGTGAAACGTGGTGTCGTCACGTCAAGATCACCTATAAAATAACCACATTGATGTAAGTTTTGATAGCGATCTCCTTCTCTTTCCATTCCTTGAGGAGATAGTAACAAAATCTCATGCCCGTCGAGATGAAACAGGTCAGGACATTCCCACATCCACCCATGTTGACCGGTCTCACCCGCAATGATTCCTCGTTCTCTCCAATGCAATGCGTCGTCAGATTCATAAAGGATAACTTTTCCATCCGTTTCATCACGCGTCCCGAGAACCATATAATATTGGCGATCGTCACCCCACACTTTTGGATCTCGGACATGGGCGTTTCCACGTGCAGGAATCCCTGAAATGAGAGGATTTCTAGCGCTTTTCTGAAATGTAATTCCATCGGTGGAAGTAGCGAGACATTGGACTTGACGCAACGTTTCGCGTTTTTCGTCTAACCACGTGTTTCCTGTGTAATACAGATGTAGTACCCCATCTTTTACTAAAGCGCTTCCTGAGAACACGCCATCCTTGTCATAGTCATCTCCAGGGCGCAACGCAATCGGTTTATGTTCCCAATGAACGAGATTGGTCGATGTGGCGTGACCCCAGTGCATATCGTCCCATTCGACACCGAACGGATGGTATTGATAAAACAAATGATACACACCGTTGAACTGACAGAGTCCGTTCGGGTCATTCATCCAGCCGAACGACGGAGCGAAGTGGTAGAGCGGACGATATGTCATACGGATAACACTTCACTTGTGAACGTATCGAGAATGGTTTGTTTCTCCCCATAAACCTCGATTACGAGTGGTTTCGTTGAAGGAGAGCGACGTGTGACGGTAACTTGGTCATGTGTTGCCCAAATATCGAGTGTTTCTCCTTTCCAGGCGATTGGAAAGCGTAGTTCATCCCAAGCTTTTGGTAACATTGGGGAGATGAGTAAGTTGCCAGAGGTCATTCGGACGCCACCGAAACCGTTGATGACAGCTTGCCAAATTCCACCGAGTGAAGCCGCATGAATACCAGCATCCGATGTTTTCATGTTCGGTCCAAGGTCAATCTCTGACGCTCGTCTGAACAAGTCATACGCAAGTTCTTGATCCCCAAGGTCTGAGGCGAGAACGCTATGAGTTGAAAGGGAAAGAGACGAGTCGTGAAGCGTTTTGGGCTCATAGTACTCCCAGTTGGACCGTTTAATTTCCGCTGAGAACAAATCCTCGAGTAAATACATTAGGATCATCACATCCGCTTGTTTTGAAACTTGAATCTCATTTACTTGTTCGAGGTTATAGTCATAAAATAGTGAGCCGACATTCTCTTGATTTTTATATTTGGTCAAATCGATGATTTCTTTTTGTAGATATGTGTCATCTTGTGGTAAAACACCGTCTTCCCGTACTTGTGGTAAGTAAATCAAGTCAAGGACATGGTGGAATCGTGTTTCGGTTGCTTGCAAATCGAGTTTTTCATTCAATCGCTCATACAGTTCAGGTTTTTCACGACGCAATAACTCGACGTACTCGATTGCTTTTTGAATATTCCAGTGCGCGGTATAGTTCGTGAACGCATTGTTGTTGACATGTTCTTTATATTCGTCTGGACCGACGACCTGATTAATTTCATAACGATTTTCAGACTCATTCCATTCAAGTCGGCTCGCCCAAAACTTGGCCGTGTCGATCAAAAGTTCATATCCGTATCGATCCATGAAATCTTGGTCTCCTGTGACGTGATAATACTGCCAAGCGGCGAAAGCGATATCTGATGTGATGTGTTGCTCGATAAAGCCGGACCAAATTTTTGTGGCCTCGCCAGTCACGATGTCTGCCGCACCCCAGATGGGTGTCACTTCTCCATCGTCTAGCCATGCTGATTCCCATGGGAACATCGCGCCATCGTATCCATTTTCATTCGCCTTGCGATGCGCTCCAGGTAGCGAAAGATAACGATACTCAAGCAAGCTACGAGCGATCGTTGGATTCGTGTACGTATAATACGGCAAAATAAAGATTTCCGAATCCCAGAATGTATGACCTTTATATCCTTCGCCGGACAAACCTTTCGCTCCGATATTCATCCGATTGTCGTGTTTCGGTGTCATGACCGCAAGGTGATATTGAGCAAATCGGATGGCTAATTGATCGAACATGTCTTTCGAGCGGATGGTGATGGGCGTACGCGACCAGACCAGTTCGTCAAAGGCCTGGACATGGTCAGCGAATAAACGATCATATCCTTTTGCCTCGACTTCACGTGTCGCATTCAATGCAAAGCTTGCAAGTTCCTCTGTCGTATCTGCTGTCATGTCGTGATCACGGGAAGTAAAGATTGTCGAATACTTCTCAATCGTCAACGTTTCATTCGCAGGGATTCTCACATCCGAGTAGTCAAAGAAAATTTGGCGACGATCCATCTTGATGATGGACATCGGCTCAATCGATTCGCGTTGATGGAATCGGTGGACACTGTGAAACACAAAATCGATGCCGGATTCTGTCGTTGTCTGGATTTGTTGCATGAAACGTCCATCGTACAGGCGTTTCGTACCTTCTAAAAAGTGTTGGACCCCACTGTTTGTCATTTGTCCATTAATGCCTGAAGTGAGTGAGAGCGTACTGTCTTGTTTCGGTGTAATCGTCACGCGTTGAGCAATCACATGCAAATGAGCCATCGATACAAAACGGCGGAAAGTTAGGTCATAGACATTTCCGTCAGGGCTTTGCCAAGTCACTTCGCGTACGAGTTCAGCTTTCTTTAGATTGAGTGTACGACGATATGTGAGGATCGTTCCTTGCGTCAAATCAAAACGAATCCCGTTTAACTTGAACTCCATCCATAGAATGTCCGCTGCATTCGGAAGTTCGGTCACTTCATTCTCAGCGAACTTATTAAAAGTCCCTGCCACGAATGAATTGCGCTTTTCATTCGCATAGTGTTCTTCGGTTACTGAGCGTAACCCCATATATCCATTTCCGAGGGAGAAGACCGCCTCTCCTTTTCCGAGCCATTCCGTACGAAATCCGTCTTCCGAAACGAGCCAATGTTGTAAATCTCCAGTACCAGTCGTGTAGTTCATCAAAGTGTTCGTCACGATGTAACCTCCTGTATAATAAAGCGCTTTCTTGATTCGACACCATTCTATCCGAAACGTTTCGGATAATCAATAGTGTTTTTATTATATTTTCTTTTATTTGTAACCGAAACGTGATTAAATGGGGTCAGAAACGTTTTAGGAAAGAGGGTCGACATGGAGCAACTGATCGCTAGTCTTGGGTTTCAATTAGATAAAGTGAAAATGTGGAGAACACAATCTATTTGGAAATCATTTTTTTATGTAGTAATCGCGGTTCTTTTAGCGAACATAGTCGTATACGGTGTGAAGTGGGCAAACCAATCTGCGGTAGGTCAAGAAGAGCTACCGCCTTTTCGTATTACTGAAGACGGTCTTCGTTACAATCAAGCGTTTTCGTTCGACGTCTCGGTGCTGGATTTGACGGTAATGATAGGGGGTGAAGGAGAAACGAACGCGCGGCAGGCGTTGGTGCTAAACGAAACAGGTTGGGCGTTCAAACGAAGTGGGGTTGAGACGGATTTGAATAGTTATCAATCTTTGCTGGATTTTGTGGGAAGGCCGGATGTGACGGAGCGAGATGTATATGCTCTGTTAGAGGAGTTGAACTGGTTCTATCCGATTTATATTTATGGGGCCATCTTGTTTGACTTGGTCCTTCACCTTCTTCTTCTTTCACTATTGGCGCTTGCGGGGCTCGGGTTTCGGCGCTTCGTTCCGATTCGTTATAAAGAAGCATGGACGATTACAGCATACGGCATTACAGCACCGCTTTTCGTGCGAACAGTAATCGCACTGTTGCCGATCAACGTGCCGATGCTGTCCGTATTGTATTGGGCAACTGTCGGAATCTTCGCTTTCATGACAATACGAAAAATCGGCGATGACTAATCAGCGCCGATTTTTTGTGACCGATTCTCGAAGAATCAGTTGATTGTTGACGAACACCTCGTGGGGGGTATCTTGCTCTTCGACAATGTTTACAATCATGGACGCAGCTTTGCGCCCCATTTCGTAAGGCTGTTGCCCGACTGTCGTAAGGGGGGGAGATACGTATTGGGACAAGAGAATGTTATCGAATCCGATGATGGACAAGTCGTCAGGCACGTTCAAGCCGAGTTCACGCGTCGCTTGAAGAACACCGAGTGCCATCACGTCAGATGCACAGAAGATTGCCGTGACTTCGGGGTGGTTCAGTAAAAATGGGAGAGCCACATTCTTTGAGGCGAGTTCCTCGAAGTCCCCGTTCAGCACATACTCGTCGCGAAAGTCGATTTCATGCTCATGCAACACTTGACGATAGGCGTCATATCGAACGGTCGAGACATAGGCGTTGGGGGAGCCGTTCATAAACGCAATGTGTTGATGTCCCAGTCGGATTAGATAACGTACGGCTTGTTTGGCGCTTTCGAGCTGGTTCGATGTTACGTAGCCGGTGTTCACCCCTTCGACTGGTATGTCGACCAGTACGCAAGGCACTGTGCTTTCGATCGCCTCGAGTAAATAAGGGTCGTCTCGCTTCAATCCTTGGATGACAACACCATCTAATTGACGTTCCGCACACATCTGACTATATGTCTTGTTCTTTTGCTTCGAAGTAGAAGTGGATAAAAGGACGAACTCGTAGTTAAGGTTTGATAACTCGTCTGACACACCGCATAACGTCTCGAACATGAAATTATCTTTAATACTCTCACGTTTTAAGTCGGTGACGAGGAACCCGATCGTGTTTGATTGCTTTTTGACTAGACTGCGCGCTAGGATGTTCGGGCTGTAGCCGAGCTCCTTTGCGACATCTAAAATTTTGTCTCGAGTCTCCTTGTTCACATCGTCATAGCCGTTCAAGGCACGAGATACGGTCGTAATCGAAAAACCAGATGCTTTGGAGACATCTTTTAATGTAGCCATGGTGAAAGACTCCTTTATATGAAAACGTTGTGATTAATTTGGGATTAATTTGATTATATATCTAGTTTAGCCTGTATACGAAAGACTTGTAAACCGCTTATTTAAAGGATTTTTAACAGGTATATAAAAAAGTTCTTGATTTCCGAAACGTTTCGGGTTTAAAATCTAGTTGTGAGTTGAAAGCGGTTACTTTGATTCGATTACAATTATTCTAGGAGGAAAATCACGATGAACAAGAAAGTTTCAAAGCCATTATCAATTGTCATGCTATCAGGGCTTGTTTTTACTGCAGCTTGCGGTGGTGAAGAGGAAGCGCAAGTCGCATCAAACCCATCTGATCTCGAAGGGAAAGAAATTACGGTCGGGACGTGGAAAGGGACAGATGCCGAAGTCAAGGCGTTTGATGAGTTATTAGCGGCCTTCACCGAAGAGACAGGTATTAAAGCAAAGAAGAAGGTCTATAATGATTATCAAACACAACTTCAAACGGACCTTGTCGGTGGAACGGCGCCAGACGTATTTTATGTCGATGCTTTTTTAGCACCTGAACTGTCTAAACAGGGTGTACTCGAGCCGCTTGATCAGTATATCGAGCAAGCAGAGAAAGATTTAGTCGACTTCTATGAACCGGCCATCAATGCTTTCAAATCAGACGATCAATTGTTCGGTCTGCCGAAAGACTATTCGACACTTGGTCTTTACTATAACAAAAAAATGATTGAAGGCGCAGGGTTCACAGCGGATGACATCCCATCTGACATGGGAGAGCTTCCAGGATTCTTGAAAGAGTTGAAAGGAAAACTCCCGTCTGGTGTGACGCCGGCAATTACAACATCCGAACTCGCGCGTCATATGTTTGTACTTCAATCAGGCGGCACGGAAGTCGTCGATGGGGACGGGATGGCGGTGTTGGCGCAATCTGATCAAATCGCTGCCATGCAACCCCTTGTAGATGCTTACCAAGATAAGCTCGTCCAACGTCCGGCCGATCTCGGTCAAGGGTGGGCCGGTGACTCGTTCGGAGCTGAAAAAGCGGCAATCATGATTGAAGGGAACTGGGCAATCTCCCATATTGAGCAAAACTTCCCGGACGTCGAAATGGGAACGAAAGAAGTGCCTACGATTGGTGGAAACAGTGGGTCGATGATGTTCACAGTATCGTATTCGCTCAATAGCGATTCGGAAGAAAAAGCAGCCGGATGGGAGTTTATCAACTATGCTACGTCAAAAGACGGTATGAAGATTTGGTCTGAAGGGGCAGGTGTCCTCCCGTCACTCAAATCGATTGCAGAGGAACTCAACCTTCAAGACGATGAATTGAAAGCGCCATTCGTTGCGGCTGGGGCTTATGCGACACCTTGGCAAAAAGGAGATTCATTGTCAATCGTTGCTCGTGAGTATAACAACTTGTTACCGGCAGCTTTAAAAGGTGACATGACACTCGAAGAAGCGATGAAAAAGGCGGAAGAAACAGCGAATAAAGATATCGAGACGCAATTGAAATAAAGAAACAATTGGGCTCGCGTAACTGCGCGAGCCTTACTGTGTTCGGAAAGGAAGGGTTCTATGGACACACAGCTCGAAATCAACCGACGTACTGATACGGCATCACAAGCACCACCACCAAAGAAAAAGAAAGGTAGTGAACGTGATCGTCGTGAGGCGGTACAGGGGATGACATTTATGTTGCCGACGCTAATTATCTTGGTGACATTCACATTGCTTCCAATTGCGTATTCTCTGTTCTTGTCGTTTACACGCGTGAATTTATTTGGTGGGATCGACTTTCAGTGGGTCGGCTTGGACAACTACGTCAACGCGTGGAACGATGACCGGGTATGGACAGCGTTAAAAAATACATTCCGTTACGCCCTGTTCGTTGTGCCGATTCAAACGGCAATCGCACTTCTTATGGCTGCCGTCTTAAATTCGGGAATTCGTTTTCAAAACACGTTTCGGACGATTTACTTTTTGCCGACACTTACTTCAAGTTCGGCACTCACGATGATTTTCATGTTTTTATTCAGTTTAAATGGTCCGATTAACAACGTCCTCGTCAGTTTTGGATTATTAGATACGCCAATTAACTTTATCAATGAAACAGATTTCGCATTGACGACCATCATGGTCATGAACATTTGGTCGACTGTTCCATTTTTCATGACCATCTACTTGGCAGGGCTTCAAGATATTCCGTCTTCACTTTATGAGGCGGCATCGCTTGATGGTGCGAACGCGTGGCAAAAGCTGATGAAAATCACGGTTCCGAATCTGACACCTGTGACAAACTACGTTTTATTGATGGGAATCATTGGATGCTTCCAGTTGTTCGACCAAGCATATATCATCTCAGGAGGGACTGGCGGACCGAACAACGCGACGCTCACCTTCTCGCTCATCATTTATCAATATGCGTTCAAGACGATTGGGACGATGGGATACGCTTCTGCCCTTGCGATCATTTTGACAGCAATCATCTTCACCGTGTCGATGATTGCCCGTAAATTGAACAAAGAAGAGTCTAACTATTAAGGGGGAATGGATATGAAAAATAAAAAATGGCCGCGTATCGTGATGTACATCATTCTCGTTTCGTACGCGCTCGTCACACTGTATCCATTCTTATGGGCAGTGCTCGCCTCGTTTAAACCGTATAGTGAGATTGTAGCGGGAGGACTTACGCTTTGGCCGGAGAATCCAACGCTAGCAAACTTTGAACACATCTTTACGAAAGATCCACTTTTTCCACGTTGGATCATGAACTCTTTTTTGATTGCGACGCTCGGTACGATTGTAAACGTCATCTTCAACACGATGGCAGGTTATTCACTTGCACGTCTCCGGTTTCCTGGTCGTAACTACCTATTTTTATTAATATTGGCGGTCATGATGGTACCGGGACAAATCTTGCTCATCCCGAACTACTTGATTATGAGATCGCTTGGTATACTCGACACATATTCCGCATTAATCATTCCCGGAGCCATCAATTTCTCCTATATCTTCTTGATGAGACAGTTCTTTATCAACTTCCCACGTGAAGTAGAAGAAGCTGCACAAGTAGACGGGCTCAATCGATTTCAAACGTTTTGGCGTATCGTTTTCCCGATGGCCCGCGCCTCGGTAGCAACGCAGGCTGTCTTCGTCTTCCTAGGATTTTGGAACGAGTTCTTAAAACCGCTCCTTTATATCACATCACCCGAGAAATATACGCTCACGCTTGGCTTGCAGTCATTCCAAAGCCAGAACGCGACTCAATGGAACTATATTATGGCGGCTTCTGTCGTCAGTATCATTCCGATCATCATTTTGTATATCATGCTGAATAAGTACTTCATGCAAGGTTTACGAATTGGTGGGGATAAATAAGGAGAGTTATGATGAAAGCGTTTATCTTTGATTTAGATGGTGTCATCACCGATAGTGCCGAATATCATTACTTAGCATGGAAAGCGCTCGGCGAAGATTTGGGGATTCCATTTGACCGAGAATTCAATGAGACATTGAAAGGCGTGAGTCGAACTGAATCACTTGAACGGATTTTACGTCTTGGAGGACGTGAGAATGATTTTTCGGTCGAGGAGAAGGGACGACTTGCGACAAAAAAGAATGAACACTATGTATCTCTTATTTCAAACATCACGAGTGCGGACATCTTACCAGGTATTGAGGTGTTCTTAAGCGATTTGAAAGAAGCTGGCTATAAAGTCGGGATGGCGTCTGCATCTAAGAACGCACAGATGGTGACACATCAACTCGGATTACTCGATGCGTTTGACCACATCGTCGACGCGGCGACGGTAACCGATTCGAAGCCGCACCCTGAAGTATTTTTGAAAGCTGCCGCAGCACTCCAAGTCGAACCGAAAGATTGTGTAGGGATTGAGGATGCTGTCGCTGGCATCGAAGCGATTCATGCAGCTGGTATGTTCGCTGTCGGCATCGGAGACCCGGAAGTGTTGACCGAAGCTGAACTCGTCTTTACGGACACGAGTATCCTTACGCTCGATCACGTCTTAGCGCGGATTTAAAACAAAGCCTCGAGTGGTCACGCTCGGGGTTTTTGAATGAGGAGGAGATGAATTGGAACGGATATGGTGGAAAGAGGCGATTGTGTATCAAGTATATTGGCGAAGTTTCTTTGATACAAATGGTGACGGTTACGGTGATTTAGAAGGTGTCCGTCAAAAATTAACGTATATTAAAGAACTCGGTGCGGATGTTGTCTGGCTTAACCCATTTTATGTCTCACCCGATAAAGACAACGGTTATGATATTGCGGACTATTATTGTGTCATGGAAAAAGCGGGGACGATGAGAGACTTTGAGCGTTTGCTCGAAGAAGCGCACACGCTTGGATTGAAAGTCATTTTAGATTTAGTCGTCAATCATACATCTGACCAACATCCTTGGTTCCTTGAAGCAAGGACATCAATCGATTCACCGAAACGAGATTATTATATTTGGCATGATCCTGTTGATTGTAAAGAACCGAATAACTGGCGCTCTTATTTCGCTCCATCATGTTGGGAACATGATGCAAGGACCAATCAGTATTACTATCATTCGTTTGCTGTCGAACAACCCGATCTCAACTGGGAAAATGAAGAATTACGACATGAAATCTATAAAATGATGCGCTTTTGGCTTGATAAAGGGATCGACGGTTTTCGCATGGATGTGATCAACTTACTCGCGAAACGACAAGATTTGTCTGATATCGAGAATCCATATGATTTAAGTTACTTAGCAAATAATCCTGGAATCCATGAGTATCTTCAAGAAATGCATGAGGAAGTGTTAAAACATTATGATTGTATGACAGTCGGTGAGATCCCGTTCGTTACTCCGGAAGAAGGGGTCCTTTATGTAGATGAGACGCGTCATGAGCTAAATACACTGTTTCATTTCCAAATCGCGGATGAGATGCCGTCGTGGGATATGCTCCGTTTCAAAGAAATTCAGCGTGACTGGTATGAGGGATTGAAAGGAAAGGGCTGGAACTCGCAATTCTTAAATAATCACGACCACACGCGTCAAGTGACGCGATATGGTAACGACGCGGAACATCGTATTGCTTCGGCAAAGCTATTGGCCACTTTGACGCACACATTACCTGGCATTCCTTATATCTATCAAGGTGAAGAAATCGGTATGACGGGTGTCACGTTTGATTCGATTGACGACTATCAAGACATTGCGATGAAAAATCGATATGTAGAAGAGGTTGGCAAAGGACAAGATCCAAAAGTGGTGTTGGAAAGCTTGCGCTTGCTCAGTCGCGATAATTCACGAACACCCATGCAGTGGAACAGTTTTCGGGAAGCGGGATTTACGGAAGCGGTCCCTTGGATGACGGTGAATCCGAACTATGTCGATGTAAATGTAGAAGCTGATTTGCTTCGAGAAGATTCAGTGTTTCGATATTATCAAAAATTGATTCAATTAAGGAAATCAAATGAAGCGCTTGTTTATGGAGAGTTTAACGATTTAATTCCAAAAAATAAGTCGCTACATGCATATGAACGCTTTTTAGGACGAGATCGATTTTTAGTGATTCTCAATCATTCGGATGAAGACCATCTTATCCCGGTCTCAACAGAATCCTACTCTCTCGTACTACAAAACCTTGTCAATGAAACCGATCACTTACAGCCGCATGAAGCACGTATATATCAGAAGACCATCGGATGAGATGGTCTTCACGCTTTTTTCTTCGTACCTCGAAACGCGAAGAACATGGCGATGCCAATCCCAATCCCGAGCCACCAGTTGTCGAGTGTAAGACCGAAGACGACAGCGAACACAACAGCGACCGGAATCGATAAGTATCCACGTTGTTCATGATTTGTCACCCTTTCTTTGTCCTGCCATCCTTATTCCCGCAAATGCAATCCTTCATGCAATTCCGAGAACGCTTTCATGAAAATGGCTCAACCATGAGGTTTGTCCAAATAATGAACAGATAAATAAACATGTGAAAAAATGAACAATCTGTCTATTCAAAGGGAAAAACTCTTGCTATATTGTTTATGTGATATTTTTCACAATAAATCAATTCATTCTTTAATGGAGGCATCCTACATGATTACATTTTTCATCGCTTTAGGAATATTATTACTTGGTTATCTCGTATACGGTCGTTACGTCGAGAAGACGTTCGGCATCAAGGAGGAGCGGACGACGCCCGCCTACGCTTCCCGGGATGGCATCGACTACGTGCCAATGGGCAAGAAACGGAATTCGATGATTCAATTACTGAACATCGCCGGCGTCGGACCGATCTTCGGACCGATCATGGGGGCGCTCTATGGACCGGTCGCCTTTCTTTGGATCGTGTTCGGGTCCATCTTTGCCGGGGCGGTTCATGACTATTTGACCGGGATGATTTCCCTTCGGAATAATGGGGCACACTTGCCACAGCTCGCGGAGAAGTTCCTCGGGCGCTCGCTCCGCCATGTCGTCAACGGGTTCGCACTTTTACTTCTCTTACTCGTCGGGACGGTGTTCGTCACGTCTCCGAGTAACATGATCAACAACTTGTTCGACGGGAATGCAACGACGCTCATGTTCGTCATCTTCGGCGTGTTCGCCTACTATATCTTGGCGACGCTTCTCCCGGTCGATAAGATCATCGGACGCATCTACCCGTTCTTCGGGGCATTACTTGTCATCAGTGCCATCGGGATCGCGGTCAGCTTGTTCGCCCAAGGATACAAGATTCCAGAGATGACATTGACGAACATGCATCCGGACGGCCTGCCGGTCTGGCCGCTCCTGTTCTTCACGATCTCGTGCGGGGCGCTCTCCGGTTTCCATGCGACACAGTCGCCGATCATCTCGCGGACGACGATGAAAGAAAGCAACGGCCGCTCCATTTTCTACGGCATGATGATCGCCGAGGCGGTCATCGCGATGGTCTGGGCCGGGGCGGCGATGGCCATCTTCGAGCCGGGCGAATTGCTTGGACTTATCAGCGCGGGGACGCCGGCACTCGTCGTCCAAGAAGTGGCGACACTCATGCTCGGTAGCATCGGCGGGACGCTCGCGATCCTTGGGGTCATCGTCTTGCCGATCACGTCAGGCGACACGGCGTTCCGTAGCGCCCGGATGATCATCGCGGACTACTTGTCGGTCGCACAGAAGAAGTTCTCGTCACGCCTCTGGATCGCGCTCCCACTCTTCGGAATCTCGTACGTGCTCACGAACATGGACTTCCAGATGCTCTGGCAGTACTTCAACTGGGCGAACCAGACGACGGCGGTCATCGCGCTCTTCGTCGGGGCGATGTACCTGTACATTAAAGGGAAGAACCATTACATCGCGCTCCTTCCGGGGACGTTCATGTTGTATGCGGTCTGGTTCTACATCTTGACGGCGCCGATCGGCTTCAAGCTCGATGGGGTCCTGCCGTACGTCATCTCGACACTCGGGACGCTCGTGCTGCTCTTCTTGTTCCATAAGCGGGCACGCGCGATGCGGGCGGCACAGATGGAGTGTGACATTCCAGTGAAAGAAGTCGCATGAAAAAGGTTCGGCTGATCAAAAGTATCAGTCGAACCTTTTCACGTATGGTGGCGTACGAACATAAGAAGATGCGTGACGTGCATGCAGTTCAATCGTGAATGTCGTACCTTCTTCATAAACGGAGTCCGCATGGATTCCCCAACCATGGGCCTCGGCAATTCGCTTACAAATACGTAGACCGAGCCCTGTTCCTTTAATGGTGTGATGGGCTTTCGAATCGACACGATAGTATTCATCAAAGATATATGGGAGTGCATCCGCTGGAATTCCGATTCCTGTGTCAGAGACGGATAAGGTGACGGTACCTGCCTGATCCTCGACCTGTGTGTGCACAGTTCCTCCTTCAGGGGAGTATTTAATCGCATTTCCAATCAGATTATGGAGCATTTGTTTCAGTTTTTCTTCGTCTGCTTGAATATGGATGGGAGGAGCAGCGTAAGTCACTTCATGATTTGGTGACATGGCCTGATAACTCTCCGTGATGTCTTTAAGCAAAGGAAGAAGAGGAAAGGTTGTGACGGCCAGTTGTTCTGCCGAATAATCAATTTTTTGATAATCGAGGAAGTTATCGACGAGTCGATCTAACCGCTCTGCCTCTTCTTTGACATGCCGCAACATTTTGGACGTTTTTTCATTACCATCATGATTGTTCATCAACAATTCAGTATAGCCATGAATGGCAGTCAGAGGAGTACGGAAGTCATGGGACAGTTCAGCGATAAACGCGTTTCTTCGTTCTTCAAAGCGAACGGTCTCGGTTTGGTCACGCCACATGATGAAGACGCCTCTTGGTGTTCGGGTGAAGTTGAAGATCAGGTGTAGCGTCCGGTCATCAAACCGAACGCGTCGTGACGTCATGCTTGGCCATGTCTCGGTCTCGCACTCGAGCAATTCTTGAATCATGTGCGCAACTTGCGCCATATCTGCTCCATGCTCTTCAAAAATTGTATAGAGGAAACGAGTTAACGTTTCCATGGAAGTGAACGATTGTGTCATCATCGAAGGGCACCAGTGACGAAGCAGGTGATTCGTATAAAGACGGTGTTTCGAAAAATCGATATAACATATCGCATCCTGCACTTCTTCCACAACGGAAGCGATGGAGAACGTGTGACGTTCCTGTTTTTGACGAGCGGATCGCTTTTGTACTACCCTACGAAATCGGCGCATCAACCTACCTCCTCGCAATCATTTGTACAGTCGTTCACAACTAGTATACGACATTCGAGCGGGAATCCCTATACAGGCGATAGTCCTAACAGAAACGTACCGAAATTGGGACGGACATGCAAAACACCTCTCCGTTGAGTGAACGGAGAGGTGTTGGGTCATTCGGTCACATTTAATTGTCCCATCATCCCGTTCTCTTCATGCTCGAGGATGTGGCAATGATACATGAACGTGCCGGTTTCGGTGAAGGTAAGTTCAATTTTTACCCGTTCATCAGGAGCGACGGCTACCGTGTCTTTCCAACCTTTCTCATAATCGGCTGGTGGGTTGCCATCTCGACTGATGATTCGGAACTGGACACCGTGAATGTGGAAGGGATGCGTCATCCCGCCCATCATGTCTGGTTTGTTCTCGATTTCCCATATCTCTGTGTCCCCTTGTTTCACTTTTATATCGATTCGGTCTGGATCATACGTATCGCCGTTGATGGACACCATGTTCCCCATCCCGAACAAGGTGAGCTGACGGTCTGTTTTCGTATTCACTGGAGTCGGTGTTTTCTTGCTCGTTGGTATATCGATGGACGCTTTGTCGAGTTCACCAACACGAAACGTAGTGAAAGATACTCCATCAGCCTCTAAGGCGACATCATCTTCTATTTCTGAAAAATCAATTAACACTTCGGCCCGTTCACCTGGTGTCAACGAGATGGTCTTCAAAGAAACCGGTTGTTCCAACAGCCCGCCGTCTGCCGCGATTTGCGTCATGTTTTCCCCATTCGATAGTGTAAAGTCAAAATCGCGCGCGTTCGAACCATTGACAAGGCGGACTCGGAGCGTTTCGGTTTGGACATCAAACGTTGTATTAATGGCTCCGTTCGCAAGAATCGTATCGCCCGTCGTCCCGTCGACGTTCATATGAGCATCGTAGTCAAGTTCACCATCTTTTGTGAAGAGCCGATCCTGTACGATAAGCGGGATGTCGTCGACACCATAGTCATTCGGGAGACCACTCTGTGCATCGTCGGTCACATAAAGAAGACCGGCGAGCCCTTTGTAAACTTGTTCAGCTGTTGCGCCCATCGGATGGGGGTGAAACCAAAGCGTACTCGGCTCTTGGTCGATATCGAGTCGAACTTGTGCACGGTCGCCCGCTGCTATAGCTTGATGCGGCCCTCCGTCCATTTCGGCAGGGATGACAAGACCGTGCCAGTGGAACGTTGTCGGTTCATCCAATCGGTTGATTGTATCAATCACGACTGTCTTTCCTTTTGGGAGCTCGAGCATCGGTCCGAGTAAGTTTCCGTTATATCCAAGCGTTTCTGTCGATTTTCCATTTTGAAAGAACTGTGACGTTCCTTCATCTGCTACTACCGTATAATAGACGGTACTGTCCGTGACGCGGTTTGGTTTCAAGGGGGAGGGAATCGGAAGCGATTGTTCCGGTTCATCAGATGCCTCGATTGCTTGCGTCGTTCCGTGTCCCATCGGTCCGCCATTTCCTGTCATTCCATCGTTGCCCATCATATAATCATCCATCTGTTCAAACGTTGAATTGTTGTCCCACATATGATTCATATTGTTCATGTTCCATCTTCCATTGAATAAGACGAACAGTAGAACTAGAATGATCCCGATCAATATCCCCGTTAATAGGAACCATATTCCTTTTGATTTCATCATTTAACACTCCTTTATCTATCAGTCCTTACTTTGTTTTACCACTTAATTGTGAAAGAAACATGAAAGCCTAAATTCGTTTATCAATATACCGCACAGGGGTATATCATCCGTATAAAGGAGAGGATGAATAATGGAGCATGAACATCACGAACATCATGAACACCATGAAGATAGTCATGATTCTCATCACGGAGGACATGGACATGAACATATGATTGAAGACTTTAAACGGCGCTTTTTTGTTTCGCTCGGTCTGATGATTCCGATCCTCCTGTTGTCGGATATGATTCAAGAATGGCTTCGATTTGAACTTGATTTTCCATTTGAAAAAACAATCTTGTTTGTCTTAGCGACGATTGTGTATGTATACGGTGGATGGCCATTCTTAAAAGGGAGTGTGGATGAGCTGTGGGATCGTAGCCCGGGTATGATGATGCTGATTGGCTTGGCAATCAGTGTCGCTTACTTCTATAGTGCCGCTGTCGTCTTTGGATACGGAAGTGGCCATGACTTCTTTTGGGAACTCGCTTCACTGATTGTGATCATGCTACTCGGTCACTGGATTGAAATGCGTTCGGTCATGGGGGCGTCAAATGCGTTGGAGCAACTCGTCCAACTGTTACCGAACGAGGCGCATCGCATCAACGGGGAAGAGACGGAGGACGTCCCGATCTCTGAGCTTAAAGAAGGAGATCGGATTCTCGTCAAGCCAGGGGAACAGGTTCCGGTAGACGGGAAGATTATCAAAGGGCAGACGACAATCGATGAGTCGATGTTGACAGGTGAATCGGTCCCGGTCGAAAAGTCCGAAGGTGAGGACGTCATCGCAGGTTCCATCAACCAAGAAGGGAGTTTGACGATTGAAACGATCGGTACGGGAGAAACTACGTATTTGTCAAAAGTCATCGAGTTGGTGAGCGAAGCCCAAAAATCGAAGTCACGGGCTCAAAACTTGGCAAACCGTGCGGCGAAATATTTGTTCTACATCGCGATTGCTGCTGGAGTCATCACGTTCACCATCTGGTTCATGCTCGGCTACTCGGTAGGGACGGCGGTCGAACGGATGGTGACGGTCATGGTCATCTCGTGTCCGCATGCACTCGGACTGGCGACACCGCTCGTCGTCGCAGTTTCGACAGCGCTATCGGCGAAACAAGGTCTTCTCATCCGTAATCGGACCCAATTTGAAGAAGCACGTCGACTCGATGCCGTCATCTTTGATAAGACCGGTACGTTGACGGAAGGGAATTTCGGCGTCACGGACGTACAGGCGAGCTCATCTTATACGGAAGAAGACGTGTTACAACTTGCAGGATCGGTTGAGCGTGAGTCGCAACATCCACTCGCACAAGGAGTATTGAGAGAAATAGAAAAACGGGAGTTGAAGCTCTCCGCTGTCGATCATTTTGGCTCCATCACAGGTGTCGGTTTAGAAGGAACGGTTGACGGTGCGCACATACAAGTCGTCAGTCCACGTCATATCCGTGATCAACACATTCAAATCGATGAAGAAACGTTCACGCGATTATCGGAAGAAGGCAAAACCGTCGTCTTTGTCCTGAAGGACGGTGAATGGGTCGGTATGATTGCGATGGCCGATCTAGTACGGGAAGAGGCGAGGGAGACCGTCGAGGCCCTTCGTGAAAAAGGCATCCGCTCCATCATGTTGACGGGGGACAACGAGAAGGTCGCGCATTGGGTCGCGGGTCAGCTCGGTATCGATGACGTGTATGCCGAAGTATTGCCAGACGACAAGGCGAACCAGGTAAAAGACGTCCAGAAAGATGGCAGCAAAGTAGCGATGGTCGGAGATGGGATCAATGATGCCCCGGCCTTAGCGCAAGCTGATGTCGGAATCGCAATCGGGAGCGGGACAGACGTTGCCGTCGAGACGGCAGACATCGTCCTCGTCCGCAGTAATCCGAAAGATGTCCTATCGATTTTGGAACTTTCACAAAACACGTATCGTAAGATGATTCAAAATCTATGGTGGGCCGCTGGTTACAACATCGTCGCCATCCCACTCGCTGCGGGCGTGTTGGCACCAATTGGCATTATCCTATCACCAGCCATCGGTGCCGTTTTGATGAGTCTAAGTACAATCATTGTCGCCATCAACGCCCGACTTTTGAAGATTTAACAAGTTTTTCATCTTTAGCACGTATGCTAGATGGGATGCTAATGATGGAGGGATTGAGATGAAACGAACGTTTATGCTATCACTATTACTGACTCCCCTGCTCTTGTCGGCGTGTGGAGCAGAAGAGGCGCCATCGGATACAAACCAATCAGAAAACGAAACGACAGCGACACAGGACATGTGGCAACGCGTGGGAGCGGATGAAATGGTCTCCCACATCCACGGGGCAGGATTTTGGCAAGACGACGAACGTCCTGTCATCGCAACTCATGCCGGGTTAATGGAATATCGAGAAGACGGTTGGTATACGCTTCCGACAAATCGCCATGACTATATGGGGTTTGAAGTCGTCGAGGATGGATTTTATGCGAGCGGTCACCCCGATCGTCGGACAGATTTCAAAAATCCACTTGGGGTCATGCATGGAAAAAATCATGGGGTGGTACTCGAGAGTCGGTCGCTTGAAGGTGAGGCAGATTTTCACTATATGAGCGCCGGTTATGCCACAGGTACACTCTACGTTTATCTGGAAGAAGCGACCTCGGAGCTAGAACCGGGATTTTATCGTTCCATCGATGGTGGGAGCTCATTTGAACCGATGCAGGTGCAAGGAATAGAGGAAGCGCAAGTGGCAGGTATCGTCGCCGATGCGACGGATGCGGAGCGCGTCTTCTTGTACGGGCCGTCCGGCATCCTCGTTTCGAATGACTCTGGAGATTCGTTCGAGCCACTTGTTGAAGCAGAACAAGTTGTCACGGTCGGAGCGGATGAGGGGCAGTTGGCCTACGTACGACAGACAGATGGTTCTTTCGAAGGGGTTCGTTTCAACTTAGACGATGAGTCGACAGAGACGTTCAACCTTCCAGAGCTTCAAGCGGATGCTGTGCCAATCAAATTGGCAGTCAAAGAGGAGCGCATGTTGCTCGTCACATCGGATAACAGCGTATATGAGTTTACAGACGGGGAATGGGAGATGCGCCTCGACAAAGGTGAGCTCAACTGATCAAAAGACGCCTTTCCATTAAAGGATAGGCGTCTTTTTGTCGAGTGGAAGCATGATGGTGAAAGAAGTGCCCGATGCGTCAGACGTGACTGTCAATTCTCCGCCGTGACGGTTGACGATTTGGTCAGCGATGGCGAGTCCGAGTCCACTGCCACCGGTCTGTCGGGACCGTGATTTTTCCACACGATACAGGCGGTCAAAAATGTGAGGTAAATCTTTTTCAGGAATGCCTTTCCCATTGTCTGTAATGGTCAGGATCAGGTGAGTGTCCGTGACGTTTGAGCGTAGGGAGACATGAGAGGCCTCACTATGTTCAATCGCATTATGGGCGATGGAGCGGAAGACTTGGAGCATCCGGTGCCGATCCAATGTAAGAGCGATGTCTTGTTGTCCCGTGTTCGGTGCAGCATCGAAGTGAATCGTCGTCATCCGGAACATCGTATCGAGCATTCGACGTAAGTCCGCACAAAACGTCGTGACGGTCACTTCTTCTCGGTGCAACAAGAATGTGTTTTCATCGAGCTGTGCCAATTGAAACGCATTTTCGACGAGCTCTGTGAGCGACCGGCTCTCATCTAAAATCGTTTGAATCGACTGTTTGCGTAATGATTCGGGCGTGCCTTCTTTCGAAGCGATTTCGGCGTAACCCCTCAAGTAAGTGAGAGGGGTCTTGATTTCATGCGATAGGTCGGATAAAAACTGACGACGTTCCCGCCGTAGTCTTGATAGTTCCACTGACATCGATTCGATGGCACGCGCTAATTCACCGATTTCGTCGACACGATTCGTCGGTAACCGTAAATCGTCTGGGTTTGTCAATACGTTCTCCGTTGCTTGTTTCAATGATTGAATTGGTTTTGAAATCAATCGACTCAAGAGGATGAACGTCAAGACGGTCGTTACGAGCGCGATCGCCGTGATATATAGGAATCGCCACTGGAGCCGATGGCTAATTCCATGAATGATTTCGGTCGGTAAAAACATATAGACGTATCCATACCGTCTGTCGGTATCATCTGTGATTGGCGTACGAACGCTCAAATACGGTTCGTTTTCCCAGTCGTCCTCTAGGACAGTCGTGTCGTCGAAGGGGCCAGTTTGTTTTTTAGAATCGACTGTATCGGCAAGGACTTGGGGAAAGAAGCGTGAAGTCTGAAGAAGATGATGCGTGGGATCAGTGATGGCGACTTTCGTATCGGTCTCACTTTCCATGGTCGCTACATGATCAATCGTCTCTTCGGAAAAATTCATTGCTAATACGCTCGCATGGCTCTCGGCCCGAGATTCGAGGCGATTGATTTCTTCTACAACGCGTTCGCCGAGAAGCGTGTGATAGAGGAGAAGAAACAACACACCTTCAATCAATAGGGTTGATAGGAGAAAGACGAGGCTGATGCGAAACGGTAGACTGTTACGACTTCGCTTCATCCGGAACGCTCCTCGGTCCATCGATATCCACGTCCCCATACCGTCTTTAAATAATCATCAATCGGAAATCCTGCATCTCCTAACTTTTCTCGAATCATACGAATATGCGCATCAACTGTGCGAGGGTCGGATTCTGCAAAGTAGGGCCAGACGAGATCAAATAAATCTAGGCGATTGAAGAGTCGATTCGGGTGCTGAAGGAACAGTTTCAAGATGGCCGTCGCTTTCGGTGTGAGGACAATCTCTTGTTCTTCATACAAAACGCGTCCGCTCTCCTCATCGTAACGAAGTGGTCCGTATTGGATGTTGACGACACGGGTCCGGCGTAAGACGGCGCGAATACGGGCGAGGAGCACGTTCCCATCGAACGGTTTGGTGACGTAATCATCCGCTCCGGCATCTAATCCCTGGATGGTCGTTTCATTGTCTGAACGTGCCGTCAATAAGACGACAGGTAATGCCGGGTCCATCGTCTTTAACTGACGACAAAGTGAGATCCCATCTACTTTTGGCATCATAATATCTAAAAGGACGAGATCCGGACGCTCTTCGATTTTGTCGAGTGCGGAACGAGCATCGCTCGCCTCGATGCAAGAGTACCCGTCACCCTCAAGAAACAGACGAATCAAATGTCTCATCTTTTCTTCATCGTCTACAATGAGAATCTTCATCTTGTACTCCTCCTTTCTTTACTCCTATTATTATCGTTCCGCGTGCTTCGCGTGATTTCCTTCCGTGGCAAAAAGAGTCTGTAGTTGTTCACATGCGCGTTCGACGTCTCGACAGTAAATGACGGGTACTCTCGCGTCAATCGGTCGATCCGTGACGATGGCTACTGCACCATTTCGGATGGCGGCCCTCACTAAATCGACGCCACGTTCATTGATTGGGCGCTTGCATATATATAAAAACATTTTATTTATTTTTTCTGGTGTCGTTCCGATTCCGCGAATTGTCATTTCTTCCGGGTGATCGAGATAGGACCAAGATAAAACAGAATCAAGTGTTGCTAGTACGTCACGCAATGTCCGCTCTTGCATCATCGTTCTCCTTCCTTGCATGAACTCAATTTCACTAGTGTACCCGATGTTTGTGAAAAAGAAGTGAAAAGCGTTAAGAGTACGATTAGACGGAGAAATAGGCGGGTTTGAGTATAGAACAAGTAGGAAAAAGAGTTTTTATACGCACAATAAGAAAGGATGAATAAGATGAAACAGTACGGTAAATTTGGAATCATGATTGCGGTCTCGACATTCCTGATGTATTGGCTCATGTATTTGAACGTGTTTCAGTTCAATCATATCTTCTTTAGTCAGACGAGGTTGTACATGGCACTCATCATGGGATCGGTCATGGCGTTCGTCATGCTTCTCTTCATGTGGGGGATGTATAAGAACAAAACAGTTAACTTTATCATCCTAGGGGTCAGTGCTCTCGTCTTCAGTGCCTCACTCTGGCTCGTTAGGAGCCAGACGACCGTCGATGATGTCAGTTGGATGAAAGCGATGATCCCTCACCACTCGATTGCCATTTTGACAAGTGAACGCGCTGAAATTGAAGACCCACGCGTGAAAGAATTGTCTGAAGAAATCATCAAGGCACAGCGCCGTGAAATTGAAGAGATGAAGCGATTGATTGAAGATTTAGAGGATGAAGAGGAGAACGCCGAGGAAAATCGTGAGTAACAGACATGCACAGTCGAAAACGGCTGTGCATTTTTTGTATGTTGAAAAGGAAAAATAAAGAAAGTAAGTTATAATTTGTTTTCCTTTATTTGAAATATAAATGACATATTTGTCGGTTCGTTTTGGTGGTAAAATTTTTTCAGTTAGATAATATAAAAAATAAAAATTTAAATACATAATTGAAAGGATTTACCATAACATGAAACGAAAGATGCTCTCCCTCTTCTGTGCAGTCTTACTCACCATGGTAATCTTCACTCCAGCCGGTACGCCTGCTGAAGCGGCGACCACGTATTATGTCAAAATCACGACCAACAGCTTAAACGTCCGTTCAGGCCCAGGCACGACGTATGCGATCGTCGGCAGCGCGAAGTTAGGACAGTCATTCAAATACCTCGGCGTGAGCGGGGGATGGACGAAAATTAACTTCAACGGCACATCTCGTTACGTATCGAGTACATATGTGAAGAAGTATAGTATCTCCACGCTTTCAACGACATCGACTGCGAAAATGATCATCCCGACAAAAGGGACGTTGACACAAAAGTATGGTCCTGCGAGCGGGCAGTACGGTTATACGTTCCATAACGGCGTCGACTTGGCTGCTCCAAGAGGAACACCGGTCATGGCAGCCGCGTCTGGACAAGTCATTGTCTCCCGAAACTACGGGGCGTACGGGAATCACATCATGATGACCCATCAGTTAAATGGCCAAACCTACATTACGGTATACGCACACCTCGACCGCCTCCATGTCGTCAAAGGACAGACGGTCGCGAAAGGCGCGACGATCGGAGCCATCGGAAATACCGGCAACTCGTTCGGAAACCATCTCCATTTCGAAGTACACCGGAACAGCTATGTATATAGCAGTTCAGCTCCTGCCAACAGTATCAATCCATATACGATGTTTTAACGCAAAAGCACGCGCTCCTCAATCGATGGGGGCGCGTGCTTTTTGGTTAGTGGATCGTTGTTCGTTTGTTTCGTCCGAGTTGGTTGGCAACGATGAGGCTCGCGCCAAGAACGACACCGAACACTAATCCGAATAAGTTGTTGAAGAGTAACATGAGGATGATCCCGAAGACGAGACCGATACTCATGAGGCCAATCCGATCAAACATAGTGAATCCCCTTTTCTGTAGTTGTGCACCTCAATGATTACCCGAGAATTTCAAAGAAAGAACACCGACGAAATGGATCGATTGATTCATTATACGTGTTTGTCCGAACTAGGTTTCGTTTTGTAGAAACTATAGAGAACGCTAATCAAGATGACGAGAACGATTGTCCCGAGCGACATCCAGATCGGCATCTTGTACACATCACCTAAAATCATCTTCGCCCCGATAAAGACGAGCATGAAACTGAGGCCGTGCTTCAAGTAATAGAAGCGGTCGATCAAGTTGGCGAGAACGAAGTAGAGACTACGAAGTCCAAGAATCGCCATGATATTCGCATAGAAGATGATATACGGGTCACGCGAATACACGAAGCTCGCGGCGACCGAATCGACGGCGAAGACGATATCTGACAACTCGATGAAGATGAGCGCGATGAAGAGCGGTGTGAAGAACAACTTCCCGTTGATCCGTTTCGTGAACTTCCCAGATGAAATGTCTTGTGTGATCGGAAGGCGTCGTTCGAGCCAACGAATCGTCTTATTTTCTTCAAGTGACTCGTCTTTCCCGATATTTTTATACATCACCCAACCCGTATAGACGAGGAACGCTCCGAACACGTAGTACACCCAACCGAAGTTTTCTAACAACGATACCCCAGCGACGATGAAGACGGCGCGGAAAAGAATCGCTCCGAGAATCCCCCAGAACAACACTTTGTGCTGATACTTGAGCGGGATGGCGAAGTAGGCAAAGACGAGCGAGAAGACGAACACGTTATCAATCGCGAGTGCCTTCTCGATGAAGTATACGCTCGCATATTCCGTCGCGGCCGTACTGCCTTGCGTGTAGAACAACCATCCCCCGATTACGAGGGCAATCCCAATCCAGACAAACGTCCATGTCCATGCCTCGTGGAGCGAGACTTCGTGTGCCTTGCGGTGGAACACCCCGAGGTCAAGCGCGAGCATGAAGATGACGATGAGTAAAAACCCGATGAGTAGGGTCAACAACAATTCATCCTTTTAAGTTCATATGAACCTTTATATCGTTAATTTAAGTTCGAATGAACTTAAAGTCAAGTGTTATTTTGTTATCGAGTTAATTGCATGTAGAGAACGGGAATATATTCTGAAGCATGAGAAAGGGGATGGCCGCATGAAATATTTAGTCACCGGAGCAACGGGTAAACTAGGCTCAAAAATTGTGGAGGAGCTACTCAAATCAATTGATACGAGTGATTTAGCTGTCAGTGTACGGAATCCAGAGAAAGCCGCTTCACTCAAAGAGCGCGGGGTCGATGTGCGACATGGTGACTTCGATCAGCCGGACACACTCGATGAAGCGTTCAAAGGTGTCGAGCGTCTGTTGATTATCTCGGCAGATGGTGATAACGACACGCGAATTCGTCAACATACGAACGCGGTCGAGGCGGCAAAACGGGCTGATGTTTCATTCATCGCCTACACGAGTCTCGCCGATGCGACAGACAGTGAGAACTTGATGGCACCTCCACACGTCGTCACCGAGGAAGCAATCGTGGAATCAGGGATACCTTACGCGTTCTTACGGAACAACTGGTACTTAGAGAACGAGTTGTCGAGTATGCAAGCAGTTGTTGACGGGGCACCGTGGATCACGGCGGCTCGGGACGGGAAAGTCGGTTGGGCACTGCAACAAGATTATGCAGAAGCTGCGGCGAATGTCCTGTTGAAAGAACAGCAGGAGAGTGCTGTCTATGAATTGTCTGGACCACTTCATACCCAGCAAGATCTTGTAGACGCACTCAGTGAAGTGTTAGGCCGTGAAGTGATGATGCAAGAGCTGAGCCTCGAGGCATACGAAGAGACGATGCGTGGGGCAGGGATGCCCGATGACCTGGTCGCACTTCTTGCTGGCATTCAACGAAGCATCCGTCAAGGAACGCTCGAGATTCACGAGAGCGACTTTGAACCGGTTCTCGGACGTCCGGTCACACCGCTTCAAGAAGGAATTCGTCAATTACTCGATCGATAATACAAATGCCCCCGACCGCTTGGTCGAGGGCATTTGTATTACGTGCGTGATGCGTGATCTTCGAGTTGTGTCGTCACATCTTCAAGTACGTTCGCCGTGATGGCAAGACGGTCTGACATCGAACTGAGCTCTTTTTGGACGGCGACCTGTTCTTCCGTTGCGGCGGCCACGTGATGAATCTGTTGTTGCAGTTCGCTTGAAGCGTGTTTCGTTGATTCGAGGCGTGTTTCGAGCGTCTCCATCTGCGTGGTCACGAGTTGTCTCGTTTCTTGAATCGACGCGATTTGTGCATCGATTTCGGACACGTCTTCAGTGAGGCGACCGAAGACGGCCGTCACGTCATTTGTGACGGTTTGACAGTTCTCTGTTGCTTGTTTGAAAAGGTGAGCCGATTTCGACACGACCGTCGTATCATCCATCAATCCACCGAGGACACGGGTCATCTCGGATGCATATTCGCGTGACTGGGCGGCGAGCTTCCCGACTTCAGAAGCGACGACGGCAAAGCCACGACCAGCTTCTCCGGCACGAGCCGCTTCAATGGATGCGTTCAAGGCGAGCATATTCGTCTGTTCACTGATTGAGCCGACTTGCTGCAAGATGCCTTGGATTTCAGAGGAACGATTCGTCATCGTTGCGACGATCTGCTCGAGTTGCTCGGATTCCGTGATGATTTCATGTACTTTTTCTTCCATGAGACGCATATCCGTATTCCCAGAGAGGGCGTCTTTGGCGATGCGGGAAGAGGCTGCTGCCGTTTGCGCCATCCGTTCCTGGATGAGTGCTGTCAGGGAACGAATCGATTGAATTTCATCAGCCCCTTGCACCATGGAAGCTTGTTGGGACGAGGCGTGCGCGACAATCGGGTCGACCGTGATGGCAATCTGTTCACCAGATTCGAGTGACTGGTTCGCAGCCGATTCGAGTTCTTCCGCGTGACTATTTAAGGACTGAACGAGGGAACTGACGTCTTGAATCGCTTGTCGCAATAACTGTCGCGTCTCCTGCTCGTGCGCCTTGACACGTTCCGTCTCTTTGTTGCGGAAATGAATCTGGGCGACGAGTACGGCACTGAGCAGAATCAAGTACACGGCGTGGACGAGCAGTAGGCTAAAAGGATAATCGCTCGTCCCACAGATGAGTGCCGGGAATAAAAAATATCCCGCCAAATGTTGAACTGCGAAGATGCCTGCACTATATAAAATCAAGTCGATTCGACGCATGAACGACAAAATCGCCAAGACGACAAAAATCGAGAAGTGATATTCAACGAGTCCTTGTCCACCGGCGACCGTCGAGATGCTCGCGAAGGTGAGCGTGAGCATCATCCAATACGGGAACGTTTTATCTTCTCTTTTTAGGCTGACGAGCATCATTCCGAAGAAGACGAGTGGGAGTGCGAAGAGCACCCACGTCACACTTGAATACACATAGTCATCTGCGCCGTTTCGTAAAATCGTATACGTATAAGCAAATTCCGTGAAACGGTGAAGCAAATGGACGACAACCGACGTCATTACAATCAATAACGTCGTCAACAACATCAACTGATTTCGTTTCGTAAAACTCATGTTTCTTTCCTCACATTCTCGTTTTCATTTGTTGTAGCTCTATACATATCGGAAGAAGTTCACAGAAGTTTATTCTATTTACACATTCACGGCACAAAAAAAGAGCATGATGCTCCTTTTCATGAGTTTTCAATTCAACCCAAGCCACTTTTTAACAGGCTCACGGAAGATATATGTGACAACAATCAACCCGGTGAAGACGAGCGCGGCGATGAAAATCGTGGTGACACTACCTGAAGCGAGGCTTGCTCCAAGAAAACTATAAGCGAACGTACCTGGAATCATGCCGAGCACGGTCGCCGGGACGAAGGCACGGAAACGGACGCGTGAGATTCCGCCGGCGTAGCTGAGTAAGTCAAAACTGACGAGCGGGATCAGTCGTAGGACAAATACATATAAAAACCCCCGGCGCTCCATCTGGGTGAACAGTTTCTCTGACCACGGATAACGGTCAACATTGATAACCGAGCGACCGAAAAAGCGCCCCATAACGTAACCGGTCGTCGCAGCAGCGGTCGCACCGATGATGATATAGAGGACTCCTGGCCATACGCCGAACGCGAGACCGGCTCCAAGTGACAGCACAGATGTCGGTAAAAAGGCGACCGGCCCGATGGCATAAAGGAAAATAAAGAAGAGTGGACCCCAAAATCCAAATGACAAGACGATGTCCCGGATGTCAGACGGACGCAACTCATAATGGAAATGAGTGATATAAAACAACGTGCCGAACACGAGTAAAAACAGAGTGATTTTTAGCCAACGTGGCATGAGGCGTCCCTCCTTTTTTCTAAGCATACCGTAAACTCAGCTCATGAAAGAATACGAATGTGCGAAAAAACCGAAGCGTTAGCCTCGGTTTCTTTCATAGCGCTGAATCCATTCCTCGACAGTCATCTTCTCGACGAGTTCCCCAACTAAGTCAAACGGGATCCGTTTCACGTTATTGAAGCGAATACAGCTTTTGCCCATATCGAGCTTTGTCGGGACGCGATTCGCATACTCCCGTTCGAACCAAGCGATTAATTCAGGGTCAGCGTAAATGCCCATGTGATACAGTCCGACATGGCGCTTTTGCGCGATTACACTGATAAACGGGAGTGGCGTCCCCGGTGTGACATGATACCCGGACGGATATCGATCGAGTGGAACGACGTAATGGACACCATGTCCGTCCGTCGTTTTTTCAAATCCGCCAGGTAAATGATCATCGATGACCTCGAGCAGATGAATAAATGAATCGAGCCGTGCCTCGTCGACGAGTGTCGTCACGTCCATCATGATTCGCCTCCTCGTAAAATCTTCTCCATTTTCTTTCCTTTTGCCAACTCATCGATGAGTTTGTCCAAATAACGGATCTCACGCATGAGTGGTTCTTCCACGTTCTCGACACGGACCCCACAGACGACACCTTTGATGAGGGCGCGGTCTTCATTCAGACGAGGTGCTGAAGCGAAAAACGTATCAAAATCGACTTGATTGGCTATCTGACGTTCGAGTCCGGTCTCATCGTAACCGGTCAACCATTCGATGATGGTATCGACTTCTTCCTTCGTCCGTCCTTTGCGTTCGGCTTTGGCGACGTAGAGTGGATAAACGCTCGCAAAGCTCGTCGTGTAAATACGGTGTGCCATGTGTCTCCCTCATTTCGGTCCTATTTTCTTTATTTTCTCATATTTAGATCGACGTGGGTTACACCCATTCCATAATCCCGTTCAAATCTTTATAAATCGCATCCGGGTTAACATCGAGCTCCTCGAACGGCAAGTCATTCCGATTGATCCAGGCCGCGTGGAAGCCGAAGTTTTTCGCCCCGGCGATGTCCCATCCGTTCGACGATAAGAAGAGCACCTCGTCACGACGAAGACCGGACGTCTTGAACCAATGCATATAGGCGGCTGGCGTTGGTTTTGGTTGTTTGATGCCGTCGACGCTGACGACTTCATCGAAATAGTCGGTCAGTCCGGCGTTTTGAAGCAATACCTCGAGCATCTCGTCCGTCCCGTTCGAAAGGATGACGGTCTCCACGTCATGCAGCTCTTTTAGGACCGACTCGACCTCCTCATACGGGGTGAGGTGCGCATACGATGCAATCAGATGTTGTTCGATTTCATCCGTCGCTTTTGCGTCATGCACGTCGAGCGCGTAACGGAGTGCGTCCCGGGTCACTGTATCGAAATCTTCATATCGTCCCATCATGTGCCGCCAAAAGAAATACTCAAGTTGTTTCGTTCGCCACACTTGACTGATAGCTGCTCCTTTTTCAGGGAACTCTTGTTCACAGGCATCTTTTACAGAATGGACGTCGAATAATGTGCCGTATACGTCAAAGACGATGGCTTTGATCGTTGGTTTCATAAAAACATTCCTCCTTCTGTGTCGATATACCCGTCTTGTTCAGAATATAATAGGAGAAAGGGGGACATTATGTATATTCCAAAACAATATTCGGTCAAAGAGCGAGCTGAGATTTACGCGTTTCTCGATGCCCATCCATTCGGTACCATCGTCACGCATGATGGGGACAAACCGATTGCGACGCACGTTCCTTTACGATTTGACGAGGTGAACGGTCAACTGACGACTCACGTGTCAAAAGCGAATCCACAGTGGCGAACGATTGAAGAACAGACGGTCCTCGTCATCTTCCAAGGTTCGGACGCATATGTGTCAGCATCCTGGTACGGGCACGAAGACGTATCGACATGGAACTATCAAGCCGTACACGTGTATGGGCGTGCGACGATTCTCAATGAAAACGAGTTGGTTGAGGAACTAGCAGGATTACTACACGAGCATGAAGGGGAACGTGAGCATGCAGTGCGTTGGGATACATTATCAGAACCAGTAAAGCGACAAATGCACGGTGTCGTCGGATTTCGGATTGAGATCACGGACATGCAGGCGACGTTCAAACTAAGTCAAAATCGAAACGATATGGATCATGAACGGATTGTATCAGAGCTTGAAAAACAAGATGAACCGATTGCTGATGTCATGCGACGCCATCGGGAGTTGTAATCAACCTGTCCTAAAACGGCAGGTTTTTTCATATTTCTTTACCGAATAGCGGTTGACATGACTTAAGAGCAGGTCTATACTCATAACTGATAATGATTATCAGTATCGACAAAATACAGAGAAGTTCGAAAAGGAGAAAATCACGTGAACAACACATTCAAGAAATGGTTACATATGTTCATCTTTGTATCGGCATTTACACTCATCTTAGCCGGTTGTGGTTCGGAAGAAGCTGAGAACGCTTCCACGAACGAAGGGACGGAAGAATCGGCAGAAGGTTACCCCATCACAATCGAGCACGCATTCGGTGAAACGGTCATCGAAGAGAAACCGGAACGGGTCGCAACGATTTCATGGGGAAACCATGACGTCGCACTTGCCCTCGACGTCGTACCAGTCGGATTCTCAGCTGCGAACTATGGTGTCCAGGACGACAGCGGTATGCTTCCATGGACGGCTGAGAAGTTGAAAGCGCTCGGAGAAGAGAACCCGAACATCTATCAAGATACAGACGGATTAGACTTTGAAGCGATTGCGGATTCAAACCCGGACGTGATTTTGGCGGCCTACTCAGGCATCACGCAAGAAGACTATGACACGCTTAGCCAAATCGCACCGGTCGTGGCTTACAAAGAAACACCTTGGGTCACATCGTGGCAAGACATGGTTCGTTATGACTCACTCGCGATGGGACTTGGTGAAGAAGGCGAACAATTGATTAAAGACACGGAGCAGTTGATTACAGACAAGGCGACAGCCGTTTCTGAGATTGCCGGTAAAAAAGCCGCTTTCGTTTCGATGAGCGCGGAAGACCTTTCAAAATTCTATATCTATACGACGGGTGACCCTCGCGGTGCTTTCATTGAAGAGCTCGGGATGGAGTACCCACAAAACATTGTCGACGAAGCTGAAAAAGCAGATAGCTTCTATCTTGAACTCAGTAAAGAGAACGCCGACATCTTGAATGACGTCGACATCTTCGTCACTTACGGAAATGAAGACACGTTGAAGGCGCTTCAAGCAGACCCGCTCTACAGTAAAGTACCAGCCATCGAGCGTGGTTCGGTCGTCTTGATTGAAGACAACACACCACTCGCAGCGGCTGGAACACCGACGCCACTCTCAATCGAATATACGATTGATGAGTACGTCTCACGCGTATCGGATGCCCTTGCGAAAGTAAAATGATGCAAACACAAATCAAGCAGATGCACACGCCAAAGCACTTTCCGCTTCTCTTGATCGGAACGCTTGTACTGACGGTGCTGTGCATCGTGGCATCCCTTGCCTTCGGCTCACGAACAGTCGGGTGGAATGAACTGCTGGACGGTTTATTCCGTCCGGCTGTTCAGTCGTATGAGGCAGACATTGTCCGGGAGCGGGTCGTCCGGACAATCTTTAGTTTCATGTGTGGCGCAGCACTCGGTGTGGCGGGCGCACTCATGCAGTCGGTGACGCGTAACCCGATTGCCGACCCGAGCATTCTCGGGGTCAACACGGGAGCAGCGCTCGCCGTCGTCATCGGGATCGCGTTCTTCAACATCGCGACGGCGAGTGCGTTCATCTGGTTCGCGCTCATCGGGGCGCTATTGACGGCCATTTTCGTTTTCGGCATCGGTTCACTCGGAAGGGGAGGGGCGACCCCGCTCAAACTCGTCTTGGCGGGAGCGGCGACAAGTGCAGCATTATCGTCGCTCGTCATGGCTCTTATGATTCCACGCTCAAACGTCATGGATCAGTTCCGCTTTTGGCAAGTGGGGAGTGTCGGTGCGGGAAATCTGGATTCGATTTATACATTTTTACCGTTTCTTCTAATCGGTCTCGTGATTGCGGTAGTGACCGCACCTTCCTTGAACGCACTTGCGCTCGGGGAGGAGATGGCGAAGAGTCTTGGTGTTCGGACGGGGACATTGAAGTTGACCGCCTCGTTCGCAGGCGTGATTCTGTGTGGGGCTGCGACGGCACTCGCTGGACCGATTGGGTTTATCGGACTTCTCGCCCCGCACTTGATTCGACTCGTGCTCGGTCCGGATCAGCGTTATCTCATGCCGATGTCTGCTCTAGCCGGTGCAATTATTCTGACCTCCTCAGACGTCATCGGACGTTTGCTCGGAAGCCCGGGTGAACTTGAGGTTGGTATTGTGACGGCGTTCATCGGGGCTCCGATCTTGATTCTATTGACAATGAAAGTGAAAGTACGAGGACTATGATGCAACCAGCGATTGAACAAATCAGACAAGGTCGCATGAAGCGACGCCGTCGTTATGTTGGCATGACGCTTCTTTTGACCATCATAGCGGTAGCATTGAGCGGGTTGATGCTCATGTTGGGCAATACGATTTATCCCGTTCAAGATGTCATCCGCGTCTTGCTCGGGGAAGACGTAAAAGGAGCGACGTTCGCCGTAGAGGTACTTCGTCTCCCGCGTATGCTCGCCGGCGTCTTCGCCGGAGCGGCATTCGGGGCCGCGGGAACGATTTTCCAAACGATGCTCCGTAACCCGCTCGCCAACCCGAACGTCATCGGAATCACGACCGGTTCGAGTGCGGCGGCTGTCTTCTGTATCGTCGTCCTTCAGTCGAGTGAGGCCATCATCTCGATTGCCTCGATTATCGGAGGGCTCGTCACCGTGCTCGTCATCTATTTCCTATCCAAAGGTGCCGCGTTCTCCATTGGTCGTCTCGTATTAGTAGGGATTGGGATTCAAGCGATGCTCACAGCCGTTATCAACTATTTACTGCTCATCAGCCGACAAAACGATGTCGCGATGGCGATGCGATGGTTGACAGGAAGTTTAAATGGGGCGAAACTTGAGGAGTTGCCACCTTTAATCATCACGGTACTCATCTGTTTACCGATTGTACTGTTACTTACCCGTCAGCTTGAAATGCTCGAGCTGGGAGAAATGGCGGCGACAGGGCTTGGAATCAACACGAACCAGACCAGACTTCTACTCATTGTGGCGGCAGTATTCATGCTCGCCCTTGCAACATCGACAACGGGACCGATTGCGTTTATTGCCTTCTTGGCAGGGCCCATCGCGAAACGTCTCGTCGGAATGAACCATGCGGGAATCCTCCCAGCGGCGCTTGTCGGGATTATCTTAGTGCTCGCGGCTGACCTCGTCGGACAATTCGCCTTCACGGCACGTTATCCGGTCGGTGTCATCACCGGCATCATCGGCGCGCCTTATCTCTTATACTTGTTGATTCGGATGAACCAGAAAGGGGACTTCTAAATGGCAACCATTATGAAAGTGGAACATCTCACCTCAGGATACGAGGACAAGATGATTTTGAACGATATCAGCCTTGAAATTCCGAGCAATCAGATCAGCATCATCATCGGTGCGAACGGTTGCGGGAAGTCGACGCTACTGAAGACGATGGCACGCCTCATCAAACCGAGTGCCGGTCAAGTGACGCTTTATGACAAACCGATCTCGAAGATGGCACCGAAAAAGCTAGCGCGTATCCTCGGGATGTTGCCACAGTCCCCGGTCGTACCGGAAGGCATCACGGTCGCCGATCTCGTCGGTCGCGGCCGTTATCCGCATCAATCATTCTTGAAGGGGTGGACGAAAGCCGATTACGAGGCTGTCGCTGAAGCGATGGAGATGATGAACATCACCGAGTTCGCGGACCGTCCGATTGATGAGTTGTCAGGCGGACAGCGTCAACGCGTCTGGATTGCGATGGCACTTGCCCAACAGACGGACGTCCTCTTTTTAGATGAACCGACGACATATCTAGATATCACATATCAAGTCGAAATTCTCGACTTGTTGACGGACTTGAACCGAAAGTACGGGACGACGATCGTCATGGTGCTTCACGATATCAACTTGTCGGCGCGTTATGCGGACTATATCTTCGCACTCGATAAAGGGAAGTTGATTGCCGAAGGGAAGCCATCGAACGTCATCACGTGTGATTTGATTCATCGGGTCTTCAACCTTCGCTGCTCGGTCATGTGTGACCCGGTATCCGGTTCACCGTCCGTCATTCCGATTGGTCGTCATCACGTGCAGACAGAAACAGAAGAAGCGCCCGTCGCGCAACTTGAATTGGTATAACTACGTATAGAGAGTCAAGAAGGGGTGAGCGCTCCTTCTTTTTTTGTTCATTCATGAAAGCGTTTGTAAAAAGTCGTTGACTTCTCTTCGGGGTGGGTGTATGCTAAAAATCCTGCCTAAAAATGAGAGGCATGGGGACTGGCATCAGTTCATTCGATATTCGAGAGGAATGACTTAGATGAACCAACAACAATTAGTCGAACGCGCACGCCAATTGAAGGACAATGCGTATTCACCATATTCGAAGTTCCGCGTCGGCGCGGCACTTCTCATGAAGGACGGTACGGTCATCGACGGCGTCAACGTCGAGAACGTCTCGTTCGGAGCAACAAACTGTGCGGAGCGCACAGCCATCTTCACAGCAGTCGCTCAAGGATATAAAAAAGGTGACTTCGAAGCGGTTGCCGTGTCTGGGGACACGGAAGACTTCTTGCCACCATGCAGCATCTGCCGCCAAGTCATGGTCGAGTTTGGTGGTCCTGACTTCAAAGTACTCCTCACAAACGGAAAAGCCGATGTGAAAGAAGTGACGCTTGGGGAGCTTGTCCCGCTCGCGTTCACCGATTTGGATATGTGATGTTGGGCCCCTCAGATATCTGAGGGGTTTTCTTATCCAAAAAAGCGAAAAAACAATCGTGGAATGGCCTGTATGACGTAAAGAAGAAATTCTGAGAAATCGAGGGCTGCAATCCCATACGACGATCCCTCTTCCTTGCGGGAAGTGACCACTTTTCCACGAACTGGTCGCAATCGACCTTTCCATCGAATCGGTTCATAAAATAGCTTGTTAGAAACCATTTACCTGACGAGTAGTCCTAAAAATGCTGAGCGTCTATTCGAATCCGTAAAGTAGCTGGAATAGCATAAGTCTGTAAGTTAAATGTTGAAGAATATAAGTTTGCATTTCAAAACACCCAGTGAATCGTTAGATTCACTGGGTGTTTGTGGTTTCATGTCTTCTCCCTGCTCGAATGATAAAGCGATATTCTTCACTCTTGAAATAGGTTTCGGTGAACTCAAATCGACTACCGTCCATGAGAAATGAATAAAGTTCGACTTTTAGTATTGGCGTTCGATCGCTCACCTCAAGCATTTCAGCAATTTCTTTCGCCGGTAAGACCGGGATAAATTCTTGAACACTGTCGGCAATCTTCAAGTTCTTGACGTTTTCAATGTAATCGTACTTCGACCGTGTCATTACCTCGTACGTTAAATCCGGGAACAATTGGAGCGGAAGATACGTATCTTCGACAATGAGCGGCTCTCCGTTCGCAAAGCGTAGACGGCGAATGTAGTAGACAAGAGCATCTTCATCGAGTTCGAGTATTTCCCTTATTTTTTCAGTCGGAGGTTGGACGGTGAAAGTGAGTACTTTACTCGTGACTTCCTTTCCTTCCCGTTTCATATCTTCAGTGAAGCTTTTTAATTCGTACATATTATGTTCAATCTTTTCGGATTGCACATACGTGCCGCTCCCTTGTCGCTTCCAAAGTAGACCTTCTTCTTGAAGTAGTTTGACGGCTTGTCGAACGGTGACTCGACTTGCTTTGAATTCCTCGACGAGTTGTGCTTCTGTCGGAATCGCTTCACCGGGCGCCCAATCGCCTGCCTCGATAAACGTGCGCATCTCCTGAGCAATCCGCTGGTATAGCGGAGATTTGGCTTTCATGTGGATAACCTCCTGATCTCATACATTCATTACTCATAGTATACAAAAATAAAACGTTTTCAAAAAGGTGTTGACGACTTAAATAATATGTATTAAATTTGTATTGTAATCAATTAGATATGTATTGAAAGGGGAACGCACACATGAAAACACCACAGCGTCTCGTCGTCGTCGGTGGAGGTAGTACGTACACAATCGGCATGATCATGAGTTTGATTGAGGAAAAAGCACACTTCCCACTTCGTTCCATCACGTTTTACGATACAGATGAATTACGTCAAGAACGTGTCGCGAAAGCGAGTGAAGTCATCTTGCGTGAGCATTATCCAGAACTCGAGTCGTTCGAATACACGACGGACAAAGAATATGCCTTCAAAGATAAGGATTTCTTCTTCGTTCAGATTCGGACAGGTGGCTTGGAGATGCGCGAAAAAGATGAACAGATTCCGCTTCGTCATGGCGTGGTGGGACAAGAAACGTGTGGACCGGGCGGAATGTCATACGGGATGCGCTCAATCGGAGATATGATTGAACTCATCTCTGACATTCGCGCCGGCTCACCGGATGGCTGGATCTTAAACTATACGAACCCTGCTGCGATTGTCGCCGAGGCGCTCAAACGTGCGTACCCGAACGATCAAAAAATATTAAATATTTGTGATATGCCGGCAGCAATTATGGTGAGCTATGCGAAAATTCTAGGTAAAGAGATTTGGGATCTCGTCCCGGAATATTTCGGACTGAATCACTTTGGCTGGTTTACAGGCATCTTTGATAAAGAAGGAAATGAATTAACGGAAGATATCAAACGTGCCATTTTAGAAGACGGCTTCATTCCAGAAGATTCAGAGATTGCGAATGATCCGTCATGGATCAAGACGTTCAAGCAAGTCGAGAAGATGCTTACAGACTTCCCAGAGTACTTGCCGAACACGTATCTTCAATATTACTTGTATCCATCTGATATGGCAGAAAAAGAGGACGTCACGAACACACGGGCACGACAAGTGATCAACGGCCGTCAAGAACGTGTCTTCTCGATGTGTGACCAAATCATTGCGGACGACTCGCTCGAGAACGTCCACCTAGAAGTCGATATTCACGGTTGTTACATGATTCGAGTTGCGGCATCGTTAGCTTACAATAACGGTGATATTTTCATCGTCATGGTGAAAAATGACGGGATCATTTCGAACTTACCAGACGATGCGATGGTTGAAGTACCGGCGATGCTCACAAATCGTGGTCCAAAACCATTCGCAGTCGGGAAAATCCCACGTTTCTATAAAGGCATGATTGAAGGGCAACTAGCGTATGAGCAACTCGTCGTCGACGCATACTTCGAAAACAGTTATGAGAAGGCACTTCAGGCGCTGACACTCAATCGTACAGTCGTCGATGCACCGGTGGCTCGTCGAATCTTAGATGATTTGATTGAAGAAAACAGAACGTACTGGCCGGAATTAAAATCGGGTGAGACAGTAGCGATGCGGTAACTAGAGAGGGGAGAAAATCCCCTTTCTCATTGTCTAGATTGATAACGCTTACAAGATGAGGAGTGAATCGAATGAGTCAATGGTTTGGAGTTTTTCAAAAGTTCGGGAAAGCGCTCATGGTACCGGTCGCTTTGTTGCCGGCTGCCGGAATTTTGCTAGGACTAGGTGCAGCACTCACAGGCCCTTTAGCAGATAGTTGGACTTTTTTACAGAACGGAACGGTAGAAGCAATCAGTGCTGGGATGTTACAAATCGGTCTAAGCATCTTTGCGAACTTACCAATCATTTTTGCCATCGGGGTCGCAGTTGGTTTGTCAGGGGGATCAGGGATTGCCGCACTCGCAGCACTCGTCGGATATGTCATTATGAATACGACAATCTCGATCTCACTCGGCATCACGGCAGAAATGGCTGCTGAGAGTGGGGAATACGGGATGTTACTTGGTATTCCTTCGCTTGAAACCGGTGTGCTCGGAGGGATTGCGGTCGGGTTGCTCGCAGTTTGGGTATATAAAAAGTTCCATACGTTCAATCCGCCAGAAGTGTTAGGTTTTTTTGCAGGTGATCGTTCTGTCGGGATTGTGATGGTCTTCTTCTCCATATTACTTGGATTTGTCATGATGCTGATTTGGCCACCGATCCAATCGGCATTGACTTCAATGGCAAACGTCATCGCAAGTGATGCGACTAATCCTGCATACGTAGGGTTATATGGAATGTTGGAGCGGTTATTGATTCCGACAGGATTACATCATATTTGGTATGCCCCGTTCCTGTGGACGTCTCTCGGTGGAACGGCGACGGTCGGTGATGCGGTAGTGAACGGTGATCAGTATATTTTCCTCGCCCAGATTGCTGAGGGTGTTGAAGTGACGGCAGGTCGCTTCATGTCTGGTAAGTTCCCGATCATTATGTTTGGTTTACTCGGGGCGGCGCTCGCGATGTATCGTCAGGCTGATCCGGACAAACGTCCCGTTGTAAGAGGGTTGTTGATTGCCGCAGCCGGTACAGCCTTTTTAACAGGGATCACAGAACCGATTGAATTCACTTTCTTATTCGTGGCACCAATCCTGTATGTTATCCATAGCGTGTTGACGGGGATTTCCTTCGCGCTCATGTATGCGCTCGATACACATATCGGTTGGGCTGGAGGATCGGGGTTGATTGACTATATTTTAGTGAACGTCTTACCAGGAACACCGCGTTGGTGGATGAATATCGTCGTCGGCATTGGGTTCTTCATCGTTTACTATAGTATCTTTACATTCGCCATCAAGAAGTGGAACTTGGCGACACCTGGTCGAGGTGGACAAGAAGCGAAACTGTATACACGGAAAGATTACAATGATAAAAAGTCAGGTCAGTCAGCGATTCAAACGACAGCACTCGCGATTGAGGAGGCACTTGGGGGCCGAGAGAACATTCTCGATATCGACGCTTGCTTCACACGACTACGTGTTGAAGTGAGAGATGTCTCTCAAATCGATGAAGACGAATTAAAAGCACTTGGGGCGGCGGGAGTCGTCAAAGTGAAAAACAACATTCAAGCGATTTTTGGAGGTCGTTCTGACCTATATAAAAATGAATTGTTACGGATCCACAAAGAAATGGATGAAGCAAATTGACAAATGGCTCAACCTCAAAGGTTGGGCCATTTCAGTCTTTATACGTATAATGCGGCAAGGCGTTTTGTATGCTCCTTCATCATCTCTCGTAACGCACTCGGCGCTTTCACCTCAACTTCCGCTCCAGCCTTCAATAGCTGTCTCGATAAAAACGGAAGTTCTTCCTCGGGTATGTCCCACTCATTTTTCTCCTCGATATCGGGTAATACATCTTCAAGTAAACGACGACCGAGTGGCGTCAGTTCGAGTGCAACGGTCACACCGCCCCGTTCATCACTTGCCTGTAGTAATGTCACCAAGTCTTCGGATTCAAACGTTTCTTCCAGCAATTGTACCGCTTCGATGCGATCAACCCGATATTGACGGAGTCCTCGTTCGGAGAGCCCGAAGACGTACCATTTCAAATCGAGGAGTGCCATGCCGATCGGTGCGATGGTGAACGTGCGTTGACCTTTCGTCGTTCGATACGTCACTTCAATCTGGTTTCTTTGTTCGATCGCCTGATAGATGTCTTTTGTGAACGGAGCCTTAGGGATCTGTTTGTTCCCGAGCCACAGGATGTTTCGTTCCAAGCGATGAATCTTTGTCTCCAAGTCTTGTGGTAATTCGTTCGCGTACCAGTCGGACAGCGTATTTCTTATATCACCGAATGGCACGTCGGGGATTTGTTCCATCCATTTGAGCGTAAGGTAAAGGGCGACGGCTTCTTGTTCACGGAGGTGAAGGGGCGGCAACAAGCGATTCGGTAGCATCTCATAGCCACCACGAATCCCGGGCACGCTCCAAATCGGATAACCGAGCTCTTCAAGTGACAGCATATCCCGTTGAATCGTCCGGATGGAGGCGCCTGTCTCTTGAGACAGTTCTTCGGTGGTAACACGTCGTCCACGATTGAGCAGCCGAATCAGTTGTAAATGTCTTTTTTTCATCGTGACCATTCCCGTCATATTTTGTCGTGTTTATTCGTTAAGCTGACTATATCAAGAATCAAGGAGGAAGACATGATGCCAAATGTAGTGTTATATATTGCGATGAGTTTAGACGGAAAGATTGCTCGGTCGAACGACCAGCTTGATTGGTTGTTCGCGGTAGATGGGGACGGGGACAACGGCTATGCCGAATTTTTCAAAACGATTGGTGCCGTCATCATGGGACGGAAGACGTATGAGGAAGTACTGCAACTCTCAGAAAAATATCCGTATTCAAATATCCCGAACTATATTTTGACACGTCAGCTTGACCGTGAAGCCGAGCATGTCATATTCACGGACGAGCCAATCGAAGAACTCATCAATCGGTTGAAGCAAGAAGTCGATCAAGATATTTGGCTTATCGGTGGGGGTGAAGTCATCAAAGCGGCGATGGAACATGATTTGATTGACCGGTATGAGATTGCGATTGCGCCGATCGTGTTAGGAGAGGGGATACCGCTCTTCCCAGAAGGTACGGAAGAGACGAAACTTCAACTGACGAATCAGCGTGCATCCGGTCAATTTGTGATGGTGACATATCAAAACTAAATTTGAGTCGAGTCCAATCAAGGCTCGATTTTTTGGTGATATGTAGAATGATAATAATCGACTTACTTTGAATAAACAGGGAATTCATATCTCCGTCTCAATTGGTATTGCCAATGGGAAGAGGAAGTATCTTCATGAGATGTGTTTTTTACGAGAATTTGGAGACACAAGGTGAATCACAGTCGTCTTTTCATTTATTCGAACAAAGACCTCCTTGAGTCAAAATAAGTGACCTATGTAACCGACCTAATCACACATCCGAGACACCGAGCTGATAAATCTGTTCATCCATCTCTGTCGTGAGATAAGTGAAGTTCAATTTTCTCAATAGCGCGATGGACGCCATGTTCTCCTCTAAGACACCGGCTTTGAACGCTTCCGCTCCTCGGTCGGCCAAGTAACGAATCAACTCCGACATCACCTCGAACGCATAGCCTTTTCGAGCGTTAGTGGGCGAAATCGTGTAACCGATCCAATATGTTGTACCTTCCTGCTGGATATACACATCCCCAATCAGTTCACCGGTCACTTGGTCGATGATGGCGAGTTGCGCGCCTTGAAGAAGTGATTGTTCGCCGAGTAGGGCGTTTTCGTATTCTACGTAGCTAAGTCCTTTGAATGACTGATGCTTCATCCAGTCCAAGTCGTTCCGATACGTCATGAACGATTCGATGTCTTGTCGTTCAAACGGACGGATGAGACAGCGGGTTGTCGTGAGTTGCATAGTTTGTTCCTCCTGTAACGTTTCATCCTTTCCTCTCAGTGTACCGTTGATGATGCAGATGGGATAGAGTGTTGATGCATACAAAAACCCGTCAATCGAGTGACTGACAGGTCTTCATTCGAACTTATACATGCTTCCGCTGAAAGGCTGAAATGGCTTCATATTCTTCCGATAGATGACGCGACAGACGAATGTAGATTGGCAAGAGTTCGCGATATACGTTCGTCGCTTCCATGTTCGGTGCATGCTCATGGGTCACTTGCGGAACCTCTTGAAACTCCTGAATGTCCCCAAAGGCATACTCCCCGAGCATGACGGCCCCGAGGCATGAACTTTCGTGACTTTCCGGCACGACGACCGGCGTATCGAAGATGTCTGCCATCATCTGGCGCCATAGGCTCGACTGGGCGAATCCACCCGTCGCATGGATCCGGTTCGGTGCGCCCGTCAACTCGTCGAGTGCGAGCATGACCGTATAGAGATTAAAGATGACACCTTCTAACACAGCACGGATGAAGTGTTCGCGTTTATGGTGAATGCTGAGTCCGAAGAAGGAACCACGGGCGTTCGAATCCCAAAGTGGTGCCCGTTCACCCATCAAATACGGATGGAACAAGAGACCGTCCGCACCCGGTTTGACCGTTTCTGCGATTCGGGTCAACACGTCGTACGCATCAATCCCGAGTCGTTTCGCCGTCTCGACCTCACTTGCCGCGAACTCGTCACGGAGCCAACGGAGGATGATGCCACCGTTATTGACGGGTCCACCGATTACCCAATGCTTGTCCGTCAGTGCATAACAGAAGATGCGACCTTTCGGGTCTTCGACAGGCTCCGAGACGACCGTTCGAATGGCGCCACTCGTCCCGATCGTCACGGCGACAACACCTTGTTCGAAGGCACCGACACCGAGATTTGAGAGTACGCCGTCGCTTGCCCCGATGACGAGCGGGAAGTCAAAACCGAGTGTCTCGGTCACTTCAGGCGTCACGTGTAAAATTTCTGTCGTCGGAACGAGTTCTGACAGACGATCTGGCGTCACACCGGCGACTTCGAGTGCTTCCGCATCCCAATCCCGTTGTTTCAAATTGAATAGTCCCGTCGCTGAAGCGATGGAGTGGTCGACGACGAAGCGTCCCGTCAACCGATAGAAGACATACTCTTTGATGGAGACGAACTTGTCCGTCTGTTCAAACACATCCGGATGTTCCGCCTTCAGCCAACGTAACTTCGACAGCGGAGCCATCGGATGAACGGGTGTGCCGGTACGCATATGGAGAGCGCTCGCGTCAAAGTCGCGTTTGATTTCTTGCGTATACGGGTTCGCACGACTGTCGGCCCATGTGATGCTGTTTGTGAGCGGACGTCCTAATGCGTCGAGTGCGATCAAGCTGTGCATCGCCGAACTGAATGATGCGAAGCGAATCGGACCATCCGCTTTGGCGCGAACCGCCGAGACGGCTTCGAGCACGGCCCCATAGATGATGACCGGGTCTTGCTCGGCCGTCTCCGTATCGGGCGTGAGAAGCGGATACAACACGTTATGTACCGCCAGTTGTTGATGACCGTTGAACAGGACGGCTTTCGTACTTGTCGTCCCGATATCGACCCCAATCGTAAACACACAATCACTTCCTAACTTAGATGATAAATAGGCTAATCAAGAACACAACGGCAAAGCCGGTGAGTCCGATAATCGTTTCCATAATCGTCCATGACTTGAGCGTATCTTTCACGTCGAGACCGAAGTAACGGTTGACGAGCCAGAAACCTGAATCGTTGACGTGCGAGAGGACAGTCGCTCCTGAGGCGATAGCGATGACAATCAAACCGAGTGCCGCCCCTGTAATGTTTTGAATTTCAAGTAGCGGTGTGATGAGTCCTGCCGCTGTAACCATCGAGACCGTTGCCGACCCTTGGGCGACACGGACGACCGTTGCGATCAAGAAGGCGAGGACGATCGCCGGCAGTGGTGAACCGGCCATCATTTCACCGAGCACGTCACCGACACCTGAGTCGATGAGCACTTGTTTGAACACACCACCGGCCCCTGTGACGAGGATGATGATCCCGGCTGGCTCGAGTGCTTTCGTTGCGATCTCTTGGACCTCGTCACGTGAATAGCCACGGCGTGTCCCGAGGAAGACGAACGTGAGGAGCGTCGCAATCGTCAAGGCGACGAATGGATGTCCGAGGAACGTCAAGAAATCACGGACGGCGTTGCCTTCGTCCAAGAGAACCGCTGAGAGCGTGTTCGCTAAAATCAACACGAGCGGAATCAAGATGAGCGATAAGATCATTTTGAAACTTGGCAATTCTTTCGATGTATCGATTTCTTCAAACTCCATGTAGTCCGGAATCGTCACATGAATCTTCTTAGCAATATACTTCCCAAAAACAGGACCTGCTAAAATCATGGATGGAATCCCGGCGAGGACACCGAACAAGATGACCCATCCGAGGTCAGCACCAATCAAGTTGGCGACGGCGATTGGACCAGGTGTCGGTGGGATGAAGCTATGCGTGACTGCGAGACCTGCGAGGAGCGGAATCCCGTAGTAGAGAAGCGAACGTCCCGTCTTTTTGGCGAGACCGTATACGATTGGGACGAGAATGATGAATCCGACATCAAAGAAGACCGGGACGGCGACGATGAAGCCTGTAATCCCGAGTGCCCATTGCGCTTTATCTTCTCCGAACTTACTGACGAGCGTCTGGGCGAGGCGTTCCGCTCCACCTGACACCTCGAGCATCTTCCCGAACATCGCACCGAGACCGACGACGACGGCGACGAAGCCGAGCGTTCCGCCCATCCCGCTCTGGATGGAAGCGATGACGTCCCCGAGTGGCATGCCGGCCGCGACCCCGACGATGAGACTGACAAGTAACAACGAAACGAATGCGTGAAGCTTTGTGCGAATGACTAAAAATAAAAGCAAGAAGATCCCGGCTAAAGCGATCAAAATAAGTGTTGAGCCAGACATTGAGTATTCCCCCTAGAATCAAATATGTAACCGTTTACAGTTTCTGACAAAGGAAAAGGCCAACTCCCCGTGACCTTTTCAAACATTCCTTACTTCTTGACGACCGCGTGGCCACCGAACTCATTGCGAAGCGCGGCGACGACTTTTCCAGAGAACGTGTCATCTTCGAGTGAACGGTAGCGCATCATGAGCGAAAGGGCGATAACCGGTGCCGCTGCCTGAAGTTCGAGTGCTGTCTCGACCGTCCATTTTCCTTCACCGGACGAATGCATGACCCCACGAATCTCATCAAGCTTCGCATCTTTCTTGAAAGCATTCTCTGTGAGCTCCATGAGCCAAGAACGGACGACCGAGCCGTGGTTCCAGACACGTGCGACTTGTTCGTAGTCGTAATCGAACGGGCTCTTCTCTAGGATGTCAAATCCTTCCGCGATCGCCTGCATCATCCCGTACTCGATTCCGTTGTGGATCATCTTCAAAAAGTGACCGCTTCCGGCTGGACCTGTATACAGGTAACCGTTCTCGACAGACAAGTCTTTGAAGATCGGCTCAATCGTTGGCCATGCGCTCGCGTCACCACCGACCATCGTACAGGCACCGTTCCGTGCCCCGTCCGTCCCGCCGCTCGTCCCGCAGTCGAAGAACTTGATTTCCTTCTCGGCGAACTGCTCGGCGCGTTCGACCGACAGTTTGTAGTTCGAGTTGCCGCCATCGATGACGATGTCACCTGGTTCGAGTCGCTCATATAGTTCGGCGAGCACTGCTTCTGTGACGTCTCCGGCAGGAACCATCGCCCAGATGATGCGTGGCGTCGACAGCTTGCTCACGACGTCCTCGAGTGTCGGCACAATCGTGAACGCATCCGATGTGACGTCTCCAACGTCCGTCCCAACGACCGTGTGACCGTGGTCACTCAAGTTGAGGGCCAAATTATATCCCATCTTTCCTAATCCAATCAAACCAATTTCCATAATGTCACCCCTAAAAAAGAATTTTTTTCCGTCTCTGCATTCATCGTATCAAAATAAATTCGATTTACAAGTAGGTTTACGGAATTTTTTTCTTTTTATAACAAAAAACCGACCCCCGTTATGGAGGTCGAACGAATCAACTTGATGATGCTTTTTTGAATTGTTGGAAGAAGACTTCGATTTCTTCCGCAGGTAAAGGACGATTGTAGAAATACCCTTGCGCCTGGTTGCATGATTCGGCTTTTAAGAAAGCGACTTGATTCTCCGTTTCGACACCTTCTGCGATGACGTTCAAATCAAGCTCGTGCGCCATGCGGATGATCGTTTTGACGAGGGCGGCGTCTTTCTCATCGCTCTCGATATTCTTCGTGAAGTGTTGGTCGATTTTCAGCGTATCTATTGGGAACAGCTTCAAGTAGCTGAGGGACGAATACCCGGTCCCGAAGTCGTCGATTGAGAGATGGACGCCGAGAGCGACGAGCTCATGCATCGTATCGATGGCCCGGTCTGCACTTTGGATAACGCTTTCTGTCAACTCCAGTTCTAAATACTCTGCCTCGAGACCCGAAGCGTCGAGCGCACGGCTGACGACTTCCGGCAAGTCTTTCTGGGCAAACTGGATGGCCGAGATGTTGACGGCGACCCGGAATGGGGGAATGCCGCCATCTTGCCACGCCTTGTTTTGGCGACACGCCTCGTTCAAGACGAACTCACCGAGACGATGGATACTTCCCGTCTCTTCGGCGATTGGAATGAACTCGCCCGGGGAAATCATCCCAAGTTTCGGGTGCTGCCAACGAACGAGTGCTTCCATGCCAATAACAGTCTCCGATTCTAACTGGATTTGAGGTTGATAGTGAACAGTGAATTCGCCACGCCCGAGCCCTTTACGGAGTGCCATCGATAAGTTCGAACGACGGGACACCGACTCATTCAATTCATTGGTGAAGAACTGATAGCCATTTTTCCCGTCTGCTTTTGCCCGATACATGGCGATGTCGGCGTTTTTGATCAATTCATCGGCCGTGTCCCCATCTGACGGATGGAGGCTGATGCCAATCGAGGCACCGGTGAACACTTCCTCGTGCTCAAGCTCGAACGGAGGATGGAGGACGTTAATCAACTCCTGGGCGCGATGGGCCGCCAAGTTACTTTTCGTATGCGGCGACAAGATGATGAACTCATCTCCACCGAGACGGGCGAGCGTGTCCGATGTTTGGATCGTCGATTGGAGGCGGGTCGTGACTTGTTTCAAGAAATGGTCGCCGATCGAATGACCGAAGCGGTCGTTGATGACTTTGAAATTGTCCAAGTCGATATAGAACAAGGCGAATTGTTCAGATTGGCCTTGACCGAGTAATGCATTGAGCCGATCACTGAATAGGCGGCGGTTCGGGAGACCGGTGAGCGGGTCCAAATAGACGAGGTCGTTGATTTGTGCCTCGATTCGTTTCCGTTCACTGATGTCACGGATGATGCTACTGAAAAAGATGCCCTTTCCCGTCTGCCATGTCCCGAGAGACATCTCAATCGGTACTTCGGCACCATCTTTTCGTAATCCGATGAGTTCCACTGTTTGACCGATCACACGTTTTTCACCTGTCGCTTCATAGCGACGCATCCCACGTTCATGAGCCTCGCGGAAACGTTCTGGAATGATGGCGACAATCGATTGTCCGACCATCTCGTCTGTCGTATAACCGAACAAGTCGGTCGCCCCTTGGTTCCACTGAAGGATGGTGCGATTGTGATCGGCGACGATGATGGCATCCGAGGCAGATTCGATGATGGATTCGAATTTTAATTCTAGTTCTTCCGACTGTGCCTCGAGTTGTGATGCCGTCCGGAGCGAGATGTACATCAAGATGAATAGTGTCATGACGCTCGCCGCGATGACATAGGCGAGTAGGGTGCTGTCGACGGCATAGTCGCTGACCGGTTTGGCCGCACCTTCCATCGGGGTGAAACGGGCTGCGCCCATCCCGACATAATGCATGCTAGAAACGGCAACCCCAATCAAGACCGAACTGGCTAGACGGCGCCAATGGAATCGCGAGACGTTTGGGATATAAAAGAGAATATATAGTCCGACGAGCGACGCAATGAAGGCGGCGATGGCAGATGCAATCCACATGATGGGGTCGTATGTGAGGATGGCGTTCATTTGCATCGCTTCCATCCCGATGTAATGCATGGAGACGATGCCGACGCTAATCAAGAAGGCACCGAAGACGAGCTGGATGGGTCGTGTCTCCGGATGGCTGATTATCCAAAAGGCAAGTCCGGAAGCGACGACGGCCGGCACGATGGATAATAGGACGATGCCGAGATGGTACGTCACATCATCGTGCAAGTGAAACGCCAGCATACCGATGAAGTGCATGGCCCAAATGCCGAGACCGAGGCTGAAGGCACCAGCGACGACCCACCTGAGTCGCGAGGCGTGCTTCGCATATTTCAAACGACTGCTAATATCGAGAGCGACACCGGCAGCGAAGATGGCGACAGCGATGGAAAGAATGACGAGTGGGAAGTTATATGAGCTACTCAGGTGATGTTCGATCAGAAACAGTCCTTTCAATTTCAAATTGTACAAAGAATGAACGACTAATAAGTGCTTTATTAGAGTAGCATATTCAAGAAACCTACTTCCTGCTTCCTTTTATAAGGAGGGTCAATCTTTCAGCCGAATCATACATTGCGGAATTTTTTTCGAAACGGTATCGTTAAGTGAAGAAGAGAAAGGGTGATGCTTGATGGAAACGATGAACGGGACGGCTCACATCCGTGGCGCCTATTCGACACTGAGTAAGAAAGAACAACGCATTGCCGACTATATCTTGAAACAACCCGAAAAAATTATCCACCATACAATCAATCAAGTGGCAGAAGACCTCGACGTGGCGGAATCGACCGTGTTCCGTTTTTGTCAGCGGGTCGGATTCAAGGGCTACCAGGCGTTAAAGATTGCCCTCGCCTCGGATGTCGTCGCACCGTTGCAAGATATTCATGAAGATATCACGGAGATGGACACGGCGCTTGAAGTTGCCGAAAAAATTTTTTCGACGAACGGGAAGACGATTGAGTCGACTCGTCAGATTTTAGAGGCGTCTTCACTCGAAAAAGCGATTGAGCTGTTTCTCACAGCACGTCGCATCGAATTTTTTGGGAGCGGCGGGTCGGCCGTCGTCGCACTGGACGCCTATCATAAGTTTGTCCGGAGTGGGCTTCAGGTGAGCGCAATACTTGAATCGCATATGCAACTCATGTCGGCCTCGCAATTGACGACAGAAGACGTAGCCGTCGTCATCTCGCACTCCGGTGCCTCAAAAGAGACGCTCGACATCGCAAAGCTCCTAAAAGAGAAGGGTGTACCGATGATTGCGATTACGAACTATGCGAAGTCACCGCTTTCTAAATTTGCGGACGTATCACTCTACACGGTGTCTCAAGAGACGGCGTTTCGTTCGGAGGCGCTTGCCTCTCGAATCGCTGAACTCAGTCTTGTCGACGCACTGTTCACAACCGTCATGATGCGGCGCGGTGAAGCGGCTCGCACCTCTCTTCAGCAGATGAGAGAAGCGATTTCGCTACGTCGAATTTGAGTGAAACAGGGTTAACTTCTACAAAAAGGTGGAAATTATAAACTCTGAGGGCAAAGCGAGGCTTAGAGAGAGAAGGTGAATCGATGAACCATATTGATTTTTTATCTTCCGACCACTACAGTGAGTTCAAATGGTTGGCACAGCGGCTCACAGATCCCGGCAGTACGAGTCGAGAATATTTCGCCGCGCTGTACGTAATCGCGGGAAATGCCCATGTTCGTGAACGATTGCTTCCTTACATGGATCTCGAGGCAGGAAAAATTCGAACGTCGACGATCATCGATGACAATACGTTCGATAAACGGGAGTTTGTCCTCGCCAAACTCGTTATTCATTTGTATAACTCGAAAGAATGGGTCCTTCCGACCGAATTGATTGCTTTACCGGAAGAGGATTATAAATTGGCGATGCAGGCGATCACGCTATGCCGAAATGAACAATTTGACGGGGTCACGATCCCGAACGACTGAGGACACCCTGTTCCTTTGACGGGGTGTTTTTCGTCTTGAAAAAAAGGAGGAGAGACGATGTCACTCACTACATCGATGTTGGCCATTCTACTCGCGATATTGTTATTGATCATAATGTTGCCTCCATTGTTGATCTTCTATTTATGGCGTCGTGACCGGCACCAACGAGAGCACTCTGTCCTCCGGAATTTCCCGATCCTCGGAAAGTTGCGTTATATATTTGAGAAGATGGGACCAGAACTTCGGCAATATTTGTTTTTGAACGACAATGAGGCGAAGCCGTTCTCTCGGAACGAGTATGAGGCTGCAGTCGTCGCAGGAAAGTATAAATCTCGCATCATCGGGTTTGGATCGGAGCGAGACTTTGAGGCAGGCGGATTTTATCTTCAGAACGCCCTCTACCCGACGAACCGGAACGAGTTGCGCGTTGACAATTCAACGAAGGTATCGACGTGGGTGTATGAACTAGATGAAGACAATCTCTTCACCCGTAAAGAGCATCTCGTCGAACGGGACATCTCACCATATTTGTTAACGGAAGAGGATACCATGATCATCGGCGAAGAGACGTGTCGGGAACCGTTCCACGTCCGTGGGCTCGTCGGCCAGTCAGCCATGAGTTTTGGGTCGCTCGGTGACCGAGCCATCGCGGCGCTCTCGATTGGACTCGGTCGTGCAGGCGGCACGTGGATGAATACAGGGGAAGGGGGCCTATCGGACTATCATCTAAAAGGAGACGTCGACATCATCTGTCAGATTGGTCCGGCGCTCTTTGGCGTTCGGAATGACGATGGTTCCTTCTCGGTCGAAGCGTTCAAACAAAAGAGTGAAATTCCACAAGTGAAGGCATTCGAACTAAAACTTGCACAAGGAGCAAAGACACGCGGGGGACATATCGATGGGTCGAAAGTGACTGAAGAGATCGCCCGCATCCGTCATGTGCGAGTCGGGGAGACGATTGACAGCCCAAATCGTTTCTCTGAATTTCACACTCATGCGGACTTGTTGACGTTTATTGAAAAGTTACGTGGCATTGGTGGGAAACCGATCGGCATCAAGCTCGTGGTCGGGAATTTGAAAGACATCGAGTCACTCGTTCGTGAGATGGCGACATCTAACATCACACCAGACTTCATCACGATTGACGGGAGTGAAGGGGGGACGGGGGCGACGTATCAAGAGCTTGCGGACACGGTTGGTCTGCCGCTGAAGGCAGGTCTCCCCTACGTACACCATCTCCTCATTGAGCAAGGTCTTCGTGACCGAATCAAGCTGTTCGCCTCGGGGAAATTGATCACAGCGGACAAAGTGGCGATTGCCCTCGCGCTCGGAGCAGACTTCGTCAATATCGCCCGAGGGCTTATGTTCAACGTCGGTTGTATCCAGGCGCAGGTGTGTCATACGAATCGTTGTCCGGTCGGGGTCGCGACGACCGATTCGAAACTACAGCGCGCACTCGTTGTCGAAGAGAAGAGCTTTCGGGTGACGAACTATATCATTTCACTTCGGGAAGGACTATACAATATGACGGCTGCGGCAGGGGTCCGTTCTCCGACGGAATTGGCTCAGGAACATATGATTTATGAAGAGTCGGACGGTCGGTTAAAATCAGTATTAGATATGATTGAGACTATGTTATAAATTATGTAATTTGGCTTTAGGAAGTATGAAGAGTGGGAAAACGTAATTGAAACCATTTCATGTTGGGAGGGATTAGATGAAAGCTCTATTCTTGAACTGTACATTAAAAGGTGGCGACACGACGTCGCATACGGAAGGGTTGATTCGTGATATCTTGCCACACTTCGATTTACTCGGGGTCGAATCGGAAATCGTTCGCATCGTCGACTATAATGTTTCTTTTGGGGTGACGGAGGACGAAGGAAACAGGGATGAATGGCCACGGATTTTTGAGAAGGTGAAAGAGTCAGACATCGTCGTCATCGGCACACCACTTTGGCTCGGTGAGAAGAGCAGCGTTGCGACACAAGTGATTGAACGGTTATACGGTGGTAGCGGGCTGACGAACGAGTTAGGACAGGCGATCTACTACAACAAAGTCGGTGGGGTCGTCGTCACGGGGAATGAAGACGGGGCGAAACATGCGTGTGCCGGCATTCTTTATGCTTTGTCGCATATCGGCTTCACCGTGCCACCGAACGTCGACACGTATTGGGTCGGGGAAGCAGGACCAGGTGACTCATATATTGATGCCGGGCGCGACAACGAGTTCACGAAGTCACATGGGGAGACGATGGCGTATAATCTCGTGCACTTCGCGAGAATGTTGAAAGCGAATCCGATTCCGCCAGAGGGAAATACGATGGAATGAAGTATGGCCTCGGCACACGCCGAGGCCTAATTTTTACTCTTTTTTCTCCACTGCATGCCCACCGAACTCATTCCTGAGCGCGGCGACGACTTTACCTGAGAACGTGTCGTCTTGTAGCGAACGTTGTCGCATCATGAGCGAGAGGGCGATGACCGGTGTCGGCACGTCATATTCGAGTGCCGTTTCGACTGTCCATTTCCCTTCTCCTGACGCATGCATGACTCCTCGAATATCATCGAGCTTTGCATCTTTCGAAAATGCGCTTTCGGTCAGCTCCATCAACCAAGAACGGATGACCGATCCATGATTCCATACGCGTGCGACATCCTCATACTCATAGTCGAACGGGCTTTTTTCGAGCACTTCGAACCCTTCGGCAATCGCCTGCATCATCCCGTACTCAATCCCGTTATGCACCATCTTCAAGAAGTGACCACTTCCGCTTGGCCCCGCGTAAAGATATCCCTGGTCGGTCGAGACGTCTTGAAAGAGTTGCTCGATTTTTCCGAACGCCTCCATATCGCCCCCAATCATCGTACACGCTCCGTGACGGGCTCCTTCCATGCCACCACTCGTCCCGACGTCAAAGAAATATATGAGTTTTTCTTTGAAATGGTCGGCGCGCCGCATCGACTCTTTATAGTTCGAGTTCCCTCCGTCGATGACGATATCACCAGGTGAGAGGGCGTCATACAAGTCGTTGAGTACATGCTCGGTCACTTCGCCAGCTGGTACCATCACCCAGATGACACGTGGTGCCTGAAGCGCCGAAACGACTTCTTCTAGCGATGATTTTGTTTCAAATTGACTCGTTGACACATTTCCCGGGTCATAGCCATGGACGTGATGTCCATTGTCCGTTAAATTCAGAGCCAGGTTCAGTCCCATTTTACCAAGTCCAATCATGCCGATTTCCATTCGTTCCACCCCATTTTTAAAATTTACTCTTCTATAGGGCATACCCGAAATACAGCTTGCTCAAAAGGACAGGTTGATTGAGGTGTAGAATGATATAGATGAATACTTTATTGAAAGGCGGGCAGCTATGGGAGAGAATTTGTTTCGTTTGGCGGTGGACGTCAGGCACCGCTTCAAAGATCATCACATAAATGACTATAGCGCGACACTGGCCTTCTTCTGGTTTTTAGCCATCTTCCCGACGTTCTTTGTCCTCTTTGCCGTGATGGCATGGTTTCAAATTGATGATGCACTTCTCATCGAACAGATTGAGACGCTCATTCCAGGTTCGAGTGTCCGTGAGCTGTTGTCGGTCGTCTATGATGTCAGTGGGAATTTAAACGGAGGCTTGTTGTCAGTCAGTGCGATTATCGCGTTTTGGTCTGCTTCGAACGGGACGGCGCGACTCGTCAAACTGACCGTATTCGCTTATGGAGAAACGGAGGCGCGTGGTTACATTTTCCGTCGGTTGATTGGGTTACTCGTGATTTTAGCAGGCAGTATAGGTGCCGTCATCTTGATTGTCTTTCATCTATTTGGTCAGGAGTTTGTTCAACTTATTTATGCTCTTTATCCTGAAGTCGAAGAGTTTGACCGGTTGTCGACGATGACACGCTATACGGTCTCAACGCTCATCCTGATTATTGCATTCTCACTTTTCTATAAAATCGCACCACAACAGCGTGTGCGGTTCATGGAAACGATTCCGGGAGCCGTGTTTGCGGTCATCTCGTGGCAATTGTTATCAACCGGATACAGTATCTATGTCGAACGTTTCTCAATCCTCGGTGACACATACGGCACGATTGGTGCGGTCATCTTGCTGCAAATTTGGCTCTATTTGACGGCTGCGACGATGCTGATTGGTGCGGAAATCAATGCGGCTTGGTCGAACCATATGACACGTCAACCGGAGAGGACGCACTTTCCGTGACAAATGAGGGGATATGACTATCATTTTTTGTGAACATACTTTAAAACAACCCGACCGCCGGGAATAAAATAGTACTATTTCACGGAAGAAGGTGTGGCCACGTGGCGAAACAACGTAAACCATCAAAGTGGAAAATCGTACTAGGGGTTGTAGCAGGCGTCATGGCCTTGTTGCTCATTACAGGTGGAGCATTTGTCTGGTCGATGGTACAGGAAGTCGATGACACGGTTGCGCAAGTGAATGACAATTTAAAGATTAGCAAAGAACGTAAACAAGTGGAGACAATCGAACGAAAAGAAGCGGTTTCGATTTTATTGTTAGGAATTGACCGTCGGGGGAGCGAACAAGGACGGAGTGACTCAATCATCGTCCTGACGCTCAACCCTGAACTCGATGAAGGAGCGATGCTGTCGATTCCGCGGGACACAAAGACGGAGATTGTCGGAAAGGGGACACGTGACAAAATCAATCATGCTTATGCATTTGGTGGGGCCGAAATGGCCATGAACACGGTCGAGAACTTCCTCGATATCCCGATTGATTATGTCATCGAAACAGATATGGAAGCGTTCAGTGATGTGGTCGATGCGCTCGGCGGGATCACGGTCATGAACAAATTCGCCTTTGCGACAGACGGATTTACGTTTCCTGTCGGTGAAGTGAAGTTAGATGGAGAAGCAGCGCTCGCTTACACCCGAATGCGCTATGATGATCCGAATGGTGACTTTGGACGACAAGAACGTCAGCGAGACGTCGTCGCCGCCATCGTCGAACAGGGGCGGACGGACTTCTCTCTCGACAAGGTCACTGCGTTACTCGATGTCGTCGGAAATCAAGCGAAGACGAATATCGAACTCAATGAATTCGTCTCTTTGTCGACAGACTATATGAACGCATTTCGTAATGCGAGCGTCTTACGACTAGAAGGTACAGGAGGTTTAGAAGGGGATGGAATCTATTATTGGAATCCGGACGAGACCTCGTTGAGTGGCCTACAGGAAGAATTGAAGCGATTGATGGAGTGAGCTGTCTGACTAAGGTCAGGCAGTTTTTTTGTTTCAAACCGAACAGAAAGTGGGAGAAATAAAGAGATGCCAAGGAGGGATGAATCATGAAATGGGAAGCGATTGAAGAAGTGCTCCATGAACTCGGGGACACCGCACGACAAGACTGGAACCGATTGTTTGAGAAGTGGTCGAATCATCACTGGCACGATCATGAGCACCCTTCTGAAAAAACAAATATCTTGTTAGTGGATGCAGGCTTTATCCTCACGGACGGAAGAGCCAATTTAGAGGCGCTCCATCAATTGTTGGCGGATCACGTCCAAACGACAGTGAGTGACCTCTATCTCGTCTCACTGTTTCCATACAAAACGAGACAAAATGATACAGCCATCGACTCGCGCGTGCAACTGTTTGAAGATTTGGGGCGTTTCACGGATGAGTTTGATCTCATGTACGAGATGGTACCTGAAGCGTATAGCGAACATCAATTTGACCTGATCACCGAAACGGATGCACTCATTGAACGTTTAGCGTACGGAGCGACGAAAATCAGGGTTCACGTGGAATCGTTTCGTGGAATCGAACCAGAACGAATTAAACTAGTCCTCAAGCTGTGGAGAATGGTCATGCATGCGTATAAGCCGAATGCACAACTCGTCGTCGCCAATGAGCGAGTCGATTCTTCTCTCGTGTACGAGCAAGAGGCGGATGTCGTCTGTCATTTTGATTTATCTAGTCATGTAATCTTAGCGTTTGCGCAGTCGGATGTGACAAGGTTGGCAGACTGGGTGAGACAGGTTCATCCGCTATCATCGGATAAAACGTATTTTAATTTCCTATCTTCAGCGGAACGCGACCCGTTTGAGAAGAATTTAATGGATGCTACACCTGATGCGATTCTTGCTGCACACAGTGTGCTGTTCTCGCTTCAGGGCATTCCGTTGATTGACTACCGAACACTGTTTGGAGCGGCACAACCAATCGAGCAAGACGAGTTGCTTCAAGCGCTAAAGCGTGATCCGAACCGCCTTCGTGTCTATGAGGGTATATTGAGTCAATTGAACGTCAAACGACTCCACCCGGCATTTTCACCTTATATAGGTCAAGAAGTGGTGAGTCTCGATCGTCGTATCTTTGTGGTCAAACGACAGCACAAAGATGAGACGCTTCTCTTATTGACGAATATGAGTGAAGAGACGGTGCAAACCGACTGTGAGGGGATGAGTCTTTTCACAGAAGAGCGGATGACAAATGTAACGCTTCGCCCGTATGAATACGTTTGGCTAAAACAATCTCACATTGGAGAGTGAACCCTCATGATCGATGTACATTGTCATTTGTTGCCTGAGGTGGATGATGGCCCACGTACAATCGAAGCGTCACTTCAACTGGCGAGACGCGCGGTGGAAGAAGGTGTGACATCGATTGTCGTGACGCCTCATGCGTATCATCCGTACTTTGAAACACGACATCACGATGTGGCGCTAGAAGTCGCACAATTGCAGCAACGACTAGACGAAGAAGGCATTTCATTAACTTTATACGTCGGACAAGAAATTCGAATTTTTGGGGAGTTGGTTGAAGCACTTGAGTCTGGGGAAGCACATTCACTCGCCGGATCTCGCTATGTACTCGTGGAATTACCGAGTCAAAGCATACCGGCGTACACGGAAGCGTTGTTTTTTCAACTCCAAACGGCGGGTTACATTCCGGTCATCGCGCATCCTGAACGGAATCGCGAACTCGCGCTTCATCCTGAAAAATTGCATCATCTCGTATCGTCTGGCGCATTGTCGCAGGTAACGACAAGCAGTTTGACGGGGCAATTCGGAAGACAGGTGCGGGAACTGGCGCTTACGTTCATCAGTAACGGCTTGAGTCAAATCATCGCGTCAGACGCTCATAACGTAGAACATCGCGATTTCAATTGGCGAGCAGCGAAACAAGAAGTCGTCAATGAACTAGGAGAAGAGATGTGGGAGCAACACCTCCATTTCACGGAGCAAATCTTAGCAAATAAACAGATTGCGATGAACCCACCACGATTGCCAGAGAAAAACTGGCGGGGGCGTTGGAAGTGGTAAAAAACTACCCGATTACGAATCAACCGGTCATGGTCGGCCACAGGTAACTAGAGATACTGACCCTTGATGGGCGCTAGAAACACAGTACGATTTGTCTCGAGTTGCAGGTGTCCCCGGATAGCACGACTTCGATTCAACTTAAATCGGGTGAGCTATATCACTCGCGGACAGTGTAATGGTTTGGGATGGAATGTACTAAAAGACCTGATGACGCAGTCGCGTTGTCAGGTCCATTTTCGTTAAGTTCGCAAATATTCTTCGATTAATACATCAATTAAGACAAATAATGGAGAACGAGGCGTGATATCATATCCTGATCGTGATTCTGTTGGGAAAGCCGTACTCAAGTTAAAGTGGACAAGTTGAGATACCGTACTATCAGCCGCGTTAGTGAAGGCGAATAGTTGAGCTCCGGTGAAACGGAGCTTTTTTACGGATTGGATGAGGGTTTGTGTCTCGCCGCTCATCGAAATGAAGATGACAACATCGTTCGGTTTCAGTAAATTTGGCAACAAGTCGATTAAATGTGATTCGTAAGCATGCATGGCAGGCTTGTTTGCTTGAATGAGTCGTTGAGAAGCATACTCCCCGACCGTTTTTGTTAAACCTACAGATACGATAAAAATAGAAGGGGCTTGTTTAATAATGTTACCCATTCGTTTTAAACGAATGGGATCGATTTGATCGAATGTTTCGGTTAAAAATGGGATATACTCCTGTATAAATGATGAATAAGCAATCGTTTTTGATTGGTTCATTTGTTTCAATTTATATTTTAAATCAGAGAAACCTTCTAGTCCGAGTTTATGTGTCATTCGAATGACTGTCGTTGTAGAAACACGCGTTGCCTCAGCCAGTTTGACCAGTGTCAAGGCATCTATATCATCGATGTGGTTATCCAAATAATATAAGACAAGCTTCTCTGATTCACTTAACTGTTCCATTTCATTATGAAACGTAGCAATGATTTTCCCCATCTAACCCCTCCTTATTCCTTGTACAATTATACACAATCCGTACAAAACGAAAAGCACTACCATGATAAAAATAGAGTGTAGATGAAAGCGCTTCAACTAACAATGGGTATTGGGGGTATTAACATGGAACTACGGCAGATGACCAATGACCGTCTGTTGTTTCTCGACGCAACGTTTGCGTCAAAAGAAGAGGCAATCGACCAACTCGTCGGTGCCCTATATGAACAAAATATCGTCTCTTCCAAAGAAGGATTCAAACAAGTCGTCCTCGAGCGCGAGGCTCATTCGGCAACGGGACTTGAAGCTGGACTTGCTATCCCGCATGGTAAGTCCACACTCGTTAAGGAAGCGAAAGTGGCGATTGCTCGACTTCAGACACCACTCACGGATTGGGAATCCATTGACCCTGAGAATAGAGTGGACTTGATTTTTTTGCTTGCTATTCCTGAAGCAGAAGCGGGATCGACGCACTTGACGTTGCTCGCCGAACTATCGACTCGACTCATGAAACCTACCTATCGCGAAGGGTTGTATGCGGCGAAGACAAACGAGGAGTTCCTCCAAAACTTAGATCACCTCGAACAGACGATCCAGTCTTCACCAGAAGCGGCAAAGAAAACCGTCCTCGCTGTCACGGCTTGCGCGGCTGGTATCGCGCATACTTACATGGCTGCTGAGGCACTCGAACAGGCCGGACGTGAGCTCGGCATTCGTGTCCTCGTCGAGAAGCAAGGGGCGAACGGCATTGAAGATCGTCATATGAAAGAGATCATCCAAGAGGCAGACGCCGTCGTCTTCGCAGTCGATACGAAAGTGAAAGACCAAGAGCGATACGCCGGACTTCCATACGTACAGACTCGTGTAGCAGATCCGCTCCGTCGGGCGAAAGAACTTCTCCTTGAAGCAACATCAACGACACAAAAAGTAGCCGGTGACGCGAGTGACGTCACCGATGAGGCTCCAAAGAAAAAAGGTGTCAAAGGGTTCTTTGGAGAGATGGCGCAAGCCGTTATGACGGGGATTTCGTATATGATTCCACTCCTCGTCGCCGCAGGTCTCATGCTTGGGATTGCCAAGCTGACATGGATGTACGGACTTGGGCTTGATATCGCGGATCTTGCAAATCCTGACAACGGGACAGCTGGCGGTGCGATTCAGTTCTTCTACTTCTTAGATTTATTCGGCGGTATGATTTTTAAATTCTTATACGCGATTTTTGCTATGTTTGTCGCTTATGCGATTGCTGATCGTGTTGGTCTCGTACCTGGTTTTCTTGGTGGATTATTTGCCAACGGGCTTCATTACACGTTCTGGGGAATTGAAGGTGGAATTCCAAGTGGATTCCTTGGCGCACTTGTTCTCGGTCTCTCTGCCGGTTACTTGGCCCGTTTCTTGAACCAAAAGATTAAACTATCGCCAAACTTCCAAGCGATGAAACCGATGTTCCTCATCCCGGGGATTACCGTGCTCGCGGTCTTCATTTTGAACCAATACGTCGTCGATCCAATCTTTGGTCAGTTGAATGCTTCGATGGCGGCCTTTATCACGAGCATGACCGGTGCTGGTGAACTTACACTTTCGGCTATCATCGCGGCAGCGACTGCTTTTGATCTAGGTGGTCCAGTAAACAAAGCAGCTGGTGCGATTGCGATTGGTATGGCAGCGGATGAGATTTTCCCACTCACGCCGCGCGTCCTAGCCATCGTCATCCCACCGATGGGACTCGGTCTTGCCACCATCATTGACCGTTTCGTTGTCGGACGTCGCGTATTTGACGCCAACTTACGCGTCGCAGGAAACACTGCATTCTTGCTCGGTTTCCTTGCCATCTCGGAAGGGGCGATCCCGTTCATGCTGCGTAACCCGCTCATCACGATTCCAATCAACATCATCGGAGCAATCATCGGGGCATGTACGGCCGTCTATCTCGGTGCGATTCAGTGGTACCCACTCCCAGCAGTTTGGGGTTGGCCGCTCGTTGAGAACTTCTGGGCTTACTTCATTGGCCTAGCATCAGGCGTATTGTTTATCGCTTTCGCCAATATCTTCATTCGCTATGCATTCATTAAACGTCGCGAGCGCCGTGGAGAAGAGATCTTTTAAACAGTGAATAGAGACTGGGGAAACCTGGTCTCTTTCTTATTTCTAGGAGGGTATACTATGAAAACAGGCAAACCGAACGTCCACGTCGTCCCACATTCGCATTGGGATCGGGAGTGGTATTTCACAATCGAAGATTCGAATGTTTTACTAGTCGAAAATTTGGACCGTCTGTTGGACGTCCTCGAAGGAGATCCGACCTACGTTTCCTACGTATTTGATGGACAAGTTTCAATCGTCGAGGAGTACTTGAAGATTCGTCCGGAAGAGCGAGACCGCATGAAACGTTTCATCACCGAGCGTCGTCTCTTCGTCGGCCCGTGGTATACACAGACCGATACGCTTCTCGTCAATCGCGAGTCAATCATCCGAAATTTGTTGTATGGGACACGGATTGCCAAAGCGATGGGTCACTCAATGAACGTCGGGTACCTCCCTGACATTTTTGGACAAAATGCGTATCTGCCTTCATTTTTTAAAGACTTCGGAATTGATTATAGTGTCTTACAGCGCGGGATTTATCACGATGAGATCAAGGGTGATTTAAACTTCCATTGGCAATCTCCTGACGGTGCCCGGGTCAAGACGAACTACATCTTTTTCGGCTATGGGCCTGGTAAGTTCTTAGAGGCGACGGACGCATATAAGACAGAACGACTCGATCCAATTCTCAAGACACTTGAGTCAATGAATAGATCGACGGATGAACTGTTGCTCCCGTCGGGTGGAGACCAGGTGCTCGTGCGTGAGCATTTCCCTGAGGCCGTTCGTCGTTTGAACGAAATGGACCGAGAGCGGACGTATCAACTGTCTGACTACGAGACGTTCATGGAAGCGGCGTTTGCGAGAGAGATTCCAAACACGATTGAAGGCGAGCTGATTGCCTCACAAAAGTCACGGATGCACCACACAATCCGTTCGCAGCGCGTCGACTTGAAGCAAGGGAACTATGCGGTCGAGACGAAACTGATTGACCAGCTTGAGCCGCTCGGTGTCATCGCTGAATCTCTCGGATTCCGATATCCGAAGGCGTGGATTGATCAAGTGTGGAAAGAACTGTTCGACGTCCATTCCCATGATTCGATTGGGGGTTGCAATTCGGACGCGACGAATGATGACATCAAGAAAAGGATTGAAAAATGTGAGCGAATCGTCGATGGGCTGATCAATTTGCTGAAGAAACAGATCGCCCGTGCCGTCGACGTGCCAACAGGAGAGCTCGTCTTGTTCTTCAACTATGTCCCAAAACAGCGCACGCTGATTGAAGACGTCGTCGTCTTTACGAACGAATCGGATGTCGGGCTCGTGACGTTTGACGGCGACACGGTCAACACCGTCATCCGCGAGCAAAGTTATGTGAGCGGTGGCAAGAAAATCGTCGTCACGGCAGATGGCGAGAAAGAAGTTGAAGTGCCAGGCTATTACCGGACGGTGCTCGCGGCTGAAGTCACATTGCCGAGCCTAGGGTACGCGGCATACCGAATCGTGAACGAGACGAAGGCGACACTTGGAGCGACGGACGTGGCACGGATCGAAAATGACCAACTGGCCGTCACGTTCGCAGAAGGACGTGTCACGATGAAGGCCGGAACACATGATGTCGAACTGTTCACGTTCGAAGATACGGCGGACACGGGCGACTCGTATGATTACTCACCGCTCGTCGGTGAGACACCGATCACGACAGCACAGGCTGAACTAATCGACGTCTCCGAGAGCGATCTCGTATCAACGATGACCGTTAAGCACACATGGTCGCTCCCAATCGATTTAGAGGCAAGGGGAACGGACAAGTTGAAGCAACAGACGATCGTGACGAAACTTGAGGTGCGTCAAGGCGAAGCGTTCGTTCGTGTGAACCACGAGATTGATAACGACGTCAAAGACCATCGTGTCCGTGTCTTGTTTCCATGGGCGCTTGAACGCACATTCGCCGACCAAGCATACACGGCGTTTGAGCGAAAGCAAAACCCGCGTGCCACCGTCTGGAAAGAAGAGAAGTATGCCGAGAAGCCCGTCTCGATTTATCCACTCGAGAATTACGTGGTCGCGGAAGGCGTCGCCGCACTCGGCGTCATCACCCAAGGGCTAAAAGAGTATGAACATCTCGATGACGGTCTCGCGCTCACGTTGTTCCGCTCTGTCGGCTTGCTTGGGAAAGACAATCTCGCTTGGCGCCCTGGTCGCGCTTCGGGAATCAACAATAAAGTCGTCGAGACGCCTGACGCGCAAATGCTTGGACATATGAGTTTCGACTACGCAGTCGGCGTCGCGGACTGCTTCGACACGGTTGACTGGACAGAACGGACCGAAACGTATAAAGCGAATCGTGCCAGCTACCATAAACAATCGCTCAACACGTTCGAGGAACGGTTGGAGCGCTTCGAGATTCCGCAGCCGGTCGATCATGTCCCGACGACTTACTCGCTCTTGACGACAAGTCACTTCGTATCGGCCATCAAACAAGGTGCGGACGGCGGACGGATCGTTCGACTGTTCAACCCGTCAAGCGAGGACGTCCCGCTCCACATCGAGACGGCAGGGATAATCCAACATGTCTCGCTCGCGGAGATTGAAGTGGACGCGCAAGACGTCATCAAGGCACACGGATATACCACGCTACACATCAAGGAGGAAACCTCATGAACTGGACTGTGATCGAACAACATTTACGCTTTGTGTATAAAGAACGGGCCGATGAGGCGGTGGAAGGGATGTGCGCGCTCGTCGACCGCTTTGAACAGGTCTCGTTTGACAAGACGTCGCCGCTCACGGAGAAGAACGTCTACTTGATCACGTATGGGGACGCGATTCAACGGAAAGGTGAGGTTCCGCTGCAGACGCTCCATCGCTTCTTGAACCGAGAAGCAAAAGGTGTCATTACGGACGTGCATCTGTTGCCGATGTTCCCTTACACGTCCGATGATGGTTTCTCGGTCACGGATTACCGTGCCATCAACCCGGACTACGGGACGTGGCAAGACATTGTCTCATTCTCTCATGACTTCCGGCTCATGTATGACTTCGTCGCCAACCACTTGTCGAAATCGAGTGACTGGTTCAAAGGCTATGTCGCCGGTGACGAACGCTACGCAGAATTCTTTATCCCGGAAGACCCGTCGTTCGATGCGAGCCGTGTCGTGCGACCCCGTACGTCACCGTTGATTCATACGTACGGCGAGAAAACAGCGTGGACGACGTTCAGTGAAGATCAAGTCGATGTGAACGTGGCACACATCCCGGCGTTTCTTGAGTTGACGGACGTGCTCCTCGATTACTTGGCGAAAGGGGCGTCCTCAATCCGCCTCGATGCCATCGGTTTCCTGTGGAAAGAATCAGGGACGACGTGTATCCATTTGCCGGAGACGCATGTCTTGATTCAAGTGTGGCGTGAACTCATCGACCACTTCAAACCGGGCGCACAGATTATCACGGAGACGAACGTGCCACACCAAGAGAATATCAGTTACTTTGGGAGCGGGAACGACGAAGCGAACCAAGTGTACCAATTCTCACTTCCGCCACTCGTGCTCTACAGCTATACGACAAACGATGCGACGAAGCTCTCTGACTGGGCGCGACAAATCAAACCGGTATCGGAGACGGCGACATACTTCAACTTCCTCGCGTCACACGATGGCATCGGTATGCGCCCGACCGAAGGAATTTTAGACGAGACAGACCGCCAACTCCTCGTCGACAAGGTCGTCCACAACCATGGACGTGTGTCCTATAAATCGAACCCGGACGGCAGCCAGACGGTATATGAGTTGAACATCAACTACATGGATGCGCTTGCGAATGCTGGCGAGGAAGACACACCGCTCCATACTCAAAAAATGTTGTCCGCTCATAGCATCCTTCTCTCCGTCGTCGGTGTGCCCGCGATTTATTATCATTCGCTGTTCGGCTCGCGAAACGATGAGGCAGCAGTCGAATCGAGCGGTATCAATCGTCGCATCAACCGTGAGAAACTCGACGCGGACACGCTCCATGAGGAGCTCGAGAGCGATGCACGCCGTCGCAACGTGTTCAGTGGTCTGAAGCATATGATCTCTCTTCGTGGTCAATACGATGCGTTCAGTCCTTATGCTGATCAAGACGTTCTCGATTTGGACACGCGTGTCTTCGCGGTGAAGCGGACCGGTGCGACGTCGACGATTGTCGCGGTCGCCAACGTCAGTCCGGAGACGGTCGAGTTGGACCTGTCCGGAAATAACGTCTTCAAGGACACGACAGACCCGATCACGCTCCAACCATATGGTTTTGCCTGGATTGAGGTGTGACATGCGGGTCATCTGTGCGATTGATTCATTCAAAGGCTCGCTTTCTTCACGGGAGGTCGGGGAAGCGGCCGCAAACGGAGCGATTCGGGCCGGCGCGGAAGCGGTCGTCTTCCCTATCGCTGATGGGGGCGAAGGGACGCTCGAGGCACTAATGAGTTTTTTGCCCCATGAGCTAGTTCATGTCACCGCAGAAGATTTGATGCATCGACCGTTCGAGTCGAGCTACGCTCGGTTCGGCGACTTCGCACTCATCGAATGTGCGGAGACGCTCGGTATCACTAAATTCACCCCTGGCCCTGAGTTCGTCCCATATGTGAGCAGTTACGGTCTCGGGCAACAGATCAAAGACGCTTTGCCGGCCGCGCGAATCGTCGTCACCCTCGGTGGGAGTGGGACGACGGACGGGGGGACGGGGATGCTCCAAGCGCTCGGAGCTGTCTTTACTAGTAATGGGCGCGTTATTCCGCACGATACGAACCCTCTATGGACGTTTGATGACGTCGATTTGTCGGGACTCGATTCCAGGTTGCAGTCGACAGAACTGGTCATCGCGACCGACGTCACGAACCCACTCGACGGAGAGACAGGAGCGGCACACGTCTTCGCCGCCCAAAAAGGAGCCATGGTCGAACAGATTCAACGGTTGGACCGTCAACTTGACTTACTTGGACATAAGCTCGGGGATATCGCTGACATCCAGGGAAGTGGAGCGGCAGGAGGTCTTGGGGCAGGCTTGCTCGCGCTTGGCGGACGTATCATTTCAGGGTTCGATTGGGTAGCAGAGACGATTGGTCTGAGAGAGGCGTGTCTTGGAGCGGATTTGATCATCACAGGAGAAGGGCGAATCGACCACCAGTCCGCCAAAGGCAAAGTACCGGTCGGTGTAGCGAGACTTGGTCAAGAGCTCGATGTCCCCGTTGTCGCATTGGCTGGCAGCGTTGGAATGGAGCTCGGCGACTTTGCGGATCAATTCGCTGGCGTCTTTTCGATTCAAAGCACATGCCGTCCACTCGAAGAAGCGATGTTGCCTCATATCGCACGGGCTGAAATCGAACGAAGCGCAGAACAAATTGTTCGTTTGAGACGGGCTTGAACCTCGATAGCGATATCGAAGTTTTTCCTTGTTGTACAAGAAACGTAAAAACCTATGAAAAAATTATGCTATGCTTTTGGTGGAAAACTGCCAAAGGTGGAATGGACCATGACGGAACGACAACGTAAACTGTTAGATTTGCTAAAGCATAAGGACTGGATGTCGACAAAAGATATCGCCTGGTCACTAAAGTGTTCGGAACGCACGGTACGAACCGAGTTACGGCTCCTCGAACAACTGCCGGATGTCATGATTGAGACGAGCCGCGGAAAAGGCGTTCGATTAATCGAGAACCGCCATGTCGATACGCCAGAGGCAGAAGATCGTGACTCTCGTATCAAGCATGAACTCGTTCAACTATTACTTGATGAATTGAACTCGATGCAAGCTGCTGAACAAATGTTTTACGTGAGTGAAGCCACTGTGAAGCAGGACATGGATGAAGTGGAACGATTGCTCACTGAACACGGACTGACATTCAATCGACGTACCTTTCATGTAGAAGGAGAAGAACTTGTAAAGCGTGAGCTTTTGACACAACTACTTGTTCACGCTCGATTTAATTGGGCTCATAGTCAAGATGTACAACTCATTGAGACCTTCCTGCTTCAATGGGAACATCGCGTCGGGAAGCGATACGCCGATTCGGCGGCGGAATTGCTTCAGACCCGATTTCTCGTCACACTAAAACGTATGCGACGACGTAGCTACGTTGAACTGTCACCAATTGGTTACGAGATGGTAGAAGCGATGAACGATTATCCATTGTTATGCGAACTTGTGGAAGACCTCGAGCGAGCACTTGGACTATCCATCCCGTTTGCCGAACGTGCTTACATGATGCTGGCACTCGCTGGTGCCCAAGAATTCCTCCCGTCAGAAGATCGGGTGACGACAGAACTCGCACGGACAACGAATCGATTCGCCCTCGCTGTAATTGGCACGATTTATGGGGGTGTCTTGCAACGTGAGTTATTCCAATCACTACTCGCTCACATTCGACCGATGGTGTATCGACAACTGATTAAAGCGCATGTCGACAACCCGCTTTTGGACCAAATTAAACGTCGGTTTACAGCGACGTATGCAGCGGTTTTACGTCACGCATCGATTTTAGAGGAAGAGCTAGACTTATACGTGACCGAGGCTGAAGTCGGTTTTTTGACGCTCCATTTCCAAACGATGCTTGAAGAACGACGCCCCGTCGACAAGAAGCGAATCTTACTCGTCTGTACGTACGGTGTGGGTACGAGCAAGCTGATTGCGGCACGACTCAAGAATCATTTCCACGATACGGTTGAGATTGTCGGTTTCTCGTCATTACGCGATGTTGAGCATCAAGTTTCCATTCACACTCCTGATTTGATTTTGTCGACCGTTAGCTTAAAGCAAGACCTTGTTCCGGTACACGTCGTTTCGGCCGTATTGACGGAACAAGACGTGGCACATTTAAGGCAGACGTTTGGAATCGGCGGTGTCTCATATGCCACGATCGCCTCGCTCATCGAACATATTGTTTTCATTGATAGTGTACTTTCACGTGGACATGCGCTTAGTTTATTGATGGATCAAGTCAAAATCGATTCGACCTATGCAGGAACTGTATATGCTAGGGAACAAACTGGTCCGACTTCCATTGGACAAAGCGTTGCCATTCCACATGGAGATTCTGAGCATGCAACGATGAACCGAATCGATGTACTCGTTTCAAAAGAACCGATTGAGTGGGGACAAGAGAAGGTTCAGCTCGTGTTTCTTCTTCAATTTCGAGACTCAGACGCAACGTTCTCGAGTCATTTGTTTGAAGAGATTGCAGCTCTTACAGAAGACCCGGGTCTCGTCCGAAAACTCATTGAGACGAACGACAATACGGCATTCCGCAATTTGCTGTTGCCGTAGACAACGGCAAAACGTTATCTGAAACCCCTTTCATATACGAGTAAAGTATAGATGTAGCAAGTGAAAATCAAATACTTACACGAAAGGGGAATACGATAATGAAAATTGTTGCTATTACAGCCTGTCCAGTCGGGATTGCGCATACGTACATGGCGGCTGAGAAGCTCTCAAAGACTGGCGCGGAACTTGGTCATGACGTCAAAGTCGAAACACATGGATCAATCGGGATTGAGAACGGATTGACTGAACAAGAAATCAAGGAGGCAGACGGGGTCATCATCGCCGCCGATAAGACGGTGGACCTCGAACGCTTCGCTGGGAAACGTGTTGTGGTGGTACCGGTCGCCGAGGCAATCAAACAACCGGCAGAACTGATCGAACGCATCAAAACTGCTCCGATTCAAAAGGGAGCAGTGAAGGACGTCAAGAAAGAGAAAGATGGAAACATTGTCTATCGAGCTCTCATGAACGGTGTCAGTCACATGATTCCATTTGTCGTCGTCGGGGGGCTGTTGATTGCTCTTGCTCTCGCTATCGGAGGCGAACCGACAGCTAACGGACTTGCGATTCCAGAAGGTTCGATTTGGCAGAAGGTGTTAGACGTGGGGGCGGCATCCTTCATGTTCATGGTTCCAATTCTAGCCGGTTATATCGCTTATGCGATTGCAGATCGTCCAGCCCTCGCACCGGGTATCGTCGGAGGATACATCGCTGCGAACGGTAGTTTTTATGGATCTGAGGCAGGAGCTGGTTTCTTAGGCGGTATCTTAGCAGGTTTTGCAGCCGGTTATCTCGTTCGGTGGATTAAGACGTGGAAAGTTCCACAGATGATGCAGCCAATTATGCCGATTCTTGTCATCCCAATCATCAGCATGGTCGCTATCGCGGCACTCTTTATTTTCGTCGTCGGGGCACCGATTGCTGGATTGATGGAAGGCCTTACGACGATGCTTCAAGGTATGGAAGGGTCAAGTAAAATCGTTCTCGGTCTCTTGCTTGGAGCGATGATCGCCTTTGATATGGGTGGTCCGGTCAACAAAGTCGCCTTCTTGTTCGGAGCCTCAATGATTGCCGAAGGACAGACTGGCATCATGGGTGCCATTGCGGTCGCGATTTGTATCCCGCCGCTCGGTATGGGAATCGCTACATTCATCCGTAAAAAATTGTTCGTAAAAGAAGAGCAAGAAGCTGGTAAGGCGGCCTTCATGATGGGGCTAGTCGGAATCACGGAAGGGGCCATCCCATTTGCAGCCGGCGACCCGCTTCGTGTCATTCCCGCGAATATGATTGGTGCGATGGTGGGAGCGGCCATCGCTATCACAGTCGGAGTGACGAACAATGTCCCTCATGGTGGACCAGTCGTCGCGGTACTCGGTGCTGTTGACAATGTCATCATGTTCTTTATCTCCGTTATCATCGGATCGCTCATCACAGCGTTCACGACGATCTTCTTAAAAGAACGGGCACAGCGTAAAGTCAAACAGTCGGAATCACTCAAACAAGTCGGGTAAGGAGAGATAGAGATGAAACTCATGAACTACATGGAAGAGACATTGATTGAATTGGACTTAGCGGCAACGTCACGTGAAGAAGCGTTTGAAGTATTGACGCGAAAATTAGACGAAGCCGGGTACTTGAATGATCGTGTTGCATTTGTCACGGCACTTGAAGCGCGGGAAGCACTCAGTTCGACGGGAATCGGTTTTGAAGTCGCGATTCCGCATGGAAAGACGAATGCGGTGAATCGTCCAGTCATTGCCTTCGCAAAAGCACCGAAAGGGATTGAGTGGGATAGTCTTGACGGCGAACCGGCTAAATTGATATTTATGATTGGTGTACCTGAAGCGTCAGAAGGGGATGAGCATCTACGGATTCTTGCTCTCTTGAGCCGACGTCTCATTGACGATGAGTTCCGTAACAAATTAAAGGAAGCGACAACTGTTGAAGAAGTCGTCATGCAACTTGAAACGGTATACGCATAATGTATAGGACGCTCATGACGAGCGTCCTATTGGTATGCAATTAAATAAAAAATCAAAATAGGAGGATTCATGATGACGATTTTAACATGTAAACCAGTCTTTCAAGAACGACTTTGGGGTGGACGGAAGCTCGAAACGATGTTCGAATATGACATTCCAAAAGGGAACATCGGCGAGTGTTGGGGCATCTCGGCCCATCCGAACGGGATGAGTGTCATCACTTCTGGAGAGTACGTGGGGCGTACGCTTGCTGAACTATGGGAGAAGAAACGTCATCTCTTCGGGGATTATACACTCGACAGCTTCCCGCTTCTCGTTAAATTGCTTGATGCGGCGGATGACCTTTCCGTCCAGGTTCATCCGAACGATGAGGAAGCGATCCGCTTAGAAGGGGAGTCGTACGGAAAGACGGAATGTTGGTATGTCGTAGAGGCCGAACCTGGAGCAGAGTTGATTCTCGGTCATACAGCGGAGACGAAAGAAGAGTTGGCAAAGGCGATTGCGGACAGTGAGTGGGACACGTTGTTACGTCGTCAACCGGTGAAGACAGGCGATTTTATTTTCGTGCCGAGCGGGACAATCCATGCGATCGGGGAAGGGATCGTCATCCTCGAGACGCAACAGTCTTCAGACACGACGTATCGGGTATATGACTTTGACCGGACAGACGATGCGGGAAATACCCGTGAGCTCCACTTGGCTCAAGCGATTGAAGTAACGACGGTACCGGATACGCCGTCAATCGTCCATCCGACGACGACAGAAGTGACGGGTGGAACGATTCAGACATTGATCGAGACGGACGAGTTCAACGTCTATCGGATGGATGTCACAGATGGGTTCACACTCAAGCCGCTAGACCGCTTCCGTCTCATCAGTGTACTCGACGGGACAGGTACGTTAGATGGGGTTCCGCTCGAGAAGGGCGACCACATCGTCGTAACGGTGAGCAATCAACCGCGCATCGTTACAGGTAGCATGGAGTTCATTGTAAGCGATTGCAACCCGAAATGATGACGAACCGAGACTATTTTGATGGGAAGGGGATTTTCATATGTTTGGAGCGATTGAATTAGGAGGAACGAAAATCGTCTGCGGCGTCGGCACGGAAACAGGAGACATTATACGCCACGTGTCCATCCCGACGACAGATCCGAAAGAGACGATGGCGAGCGTGTTCGAATTTTTTGAAGGAGAGACAATCGAGGCACTCGGCGTCGGCACGTTCGGTCCGGTCGACTTGAACCGAGATAGTGAAACGTATGGGCACATTACGACGACACCAAAAGTAAAGTGGGCAAACTATCCGCTCTATGAAGTATTGAAGGCACACTTTCAAGTTCCAATCGTACTCGATACCGATGTGAACGGGGCAGCGTTCGGGGAGATGACGTTTGGCGGGGCGACGGACGTCTCGAGTTGTCTCTATATGACGGTCGGGACCGGAATCGGAGCGGGCGCCGTCATTGATGGGGAGCTCGTCCACGGGATGGGGCATCCGGAGATGGGACATATGATTGTCCGTCGTCATCCCGAAGACATGTCGAAAGGCGTCTGTCCGTATCACGGAGACTGCCTCGAAGGTTTGGCATCAGGTCCCGCCATCGAGGCGAGACATGGCAAGAAGGCACACTTGCTCGATCCGACCGACCCGGCGTGGGACATTGAGGCGGATTATTTGGCGCAGGCGCTCGTCAACATCGCCCTCATTCTCGCACCGGAGCGGATGATTCTCGGCGGTGGTGTCATGAAGCAGTCACACCTGTTCCCGAAAGTACGTGAAGCGTTTCGACAGAAGATGAACGGCTATATCCAAAATCCGTATGTGAATGAGTTGGAGACATATATCGTGCCACCGACACTCGGTGATTTCGCCGGATTAAAAGGAGCACTCGCCCTCGCCATCAAGAAAGGGGATGTCGTCCATGCCGGGCGTTGATGGTTGGTAAGAAAGTGTATGAAGGTGACTTTCAATTTTTAAGGGAAATGGTGCAGATTGTCTCGATTCCTGTCATTGCGGAAGGGAATGTGATTACACCGGAGCATGCACGTAGAGTTCTTGAAATTGGGGCATATGCGGTCGTCGTCGGTGGCGCCATCACACGACCACAGCAGATTGCAAAGCGTTTTGTGGAAGGGATTCACAGCCTGTCACCGAGGTAATGGAAGTGTAAGTCGTTCGATATGAGGGAATCGATAGGGAACGACTTTATAGGATGGGTGATTGGATGAAACAAGCAACGATTCAAAATAGTAACGGCATGACACTATCCGCCATCGACTATGGCTGTGCGATGACGGAGCTGACGGCCCAGGACCGAGAAGGTAACCTAGAATCGGTCATTTTGAAATACGGGGACGTCTCTCAATACTTAGAAAACCCGATTTATCTTGGATCGGTCGTCGGGCGAATCGCCGGACGCATCCGAAACGCAGAGATTGATGGTGTCGCCTTGTCCCCAAGCGAGGCGCCTCATCATATCCATGGAGGAGACAAAGGCATCACGGCCCGTTACTGGGAGATGGATGCTGAAGAGCGTTGTATCCAGTTTACCTACGTGAGCCCGAATGGGGAGGAAGGATATCCCGGGAATGTCTTCTTCAAAGTGATTTATGAACTGACGGACGATAATGAGCTGATTGTCACAATGACGGCAGAGACGGACGAACTGACATGGGTCAACCTGAATCATCACAACTACTTCAATCTCGGCGGACGATCGACCATCCATGACCATATGCTGACGCTACCAGCGGATTCGGTCGGGGTGCTCGATGCAGAATCGTTGCCGACAGGAGAGTTGCGAGACGTGAGCGGGACGCCGTTTGACTTCCGAGATAAGAAAGCGGTCCGAGAAGCGCTCGAGTCTGGAGATGAGGCGATTGAGCGTGCTGATGGACTCGATCATCCTTTCATCTTGAAGGATGAACCGATCCGATTGCATGACCCGGTGAGCGGACGGACAATGACAATCGAGACGAATCAACCCGTCATGGTCGTCTATACGGGCAACTTTCTCAGTGAAGCGACGCCGGTGACGCTTGATGGTCGACAAAAACATAGCGCGATTTGTCTCGAGGCACAGGCGTTCCCGGACGCTCCGAACCATCCACACATCGCGACCTCGATCGAACTGAAACCGGGTGAATTGTATCATTCGCGAACGGTGTATCGGTTTTCAGCGAGTTCACATTAAAAAACACATCCGATTCGACAATCGGATGTGTTTTTAATGTGAACTTTTTGGCTTTTTGAGCATGTAGACGCATCGGTTATTTCTTTTTGTTGCGACGTAGATAGAAAAGGATTGCGACAATAAGGGCAATCAATGCGATGAATCCGACGAAATACCAAGTCGGGTTCATCGAAGTAGACTCGTTAGACGTGACATCTCCTTCTGCTTGCTCACTTTGGATACTCGCACTATTCGTAAAAACTGCGCCATTCTGATTTTTTACCGCTACACTAAACGTCTCACTCGGAAAAGCAAGTGTTTGAATGAGGGCTGAATCGATCGTATCGTTCGTTGACACAACAATCATTGCCTTATCCTCGTTCCAAGGAGAAGGTTGAATCCATGCATATTCAGAAGACGTCTCTGGAACGAATCCATACTGCGATAAATCCACTTGATTGTCTTTTGTGACGAGCCAGCTCTCTTTCTGCTCGTTGAAGAGGGGACTTTGCTCCGGATCTCCGATATAGATGATCGAGCGGTTAGAGACCGTCTCCTCGGTCACGTCTTTGGCCCGAATAAACTCGACTTGTTGCGTTAAAGGTGTGACCGGTAAACCACTCATCACGCCAACCATGTTTTGCAAAGTTTGTGCATTCGATTCGTCCGGGATCACGAACACAACACCAGGATCAGTCGAAAACAGACTGGCCATATTCGAGAAAACCTTGTTATTTGCTTCTCCACTTCCTTTTGGCAATGTCAGCTGACTGTCACTCGAGATGAAAATCCAGCGATCTAAATCACTCTCGTTACATGGCGCTTCAGAACGAAGACCGTTCGCTTCAAACGATACATCTAAAAACGTATCTTTTTGAAGTGTCGATGCATCGATTTGAATCGTATATTGCTGCCATTCTTGATCATCCTCTAAAGGCGAGAGCGGGATGGAGTGTGGGGTGCCGTTCACCCATGCAATCAACTCCGGAGACACGTCATTGTTCTGCTCAGACGTTACGTACGCCGATGTCTTGAAACGGACCTCCATCTCCACGGTGGATTGCCGATCGATGACTGGCAACGGATAAAAGTAGTTTTGACTGACGGCTTGGGTCCCGCTCAACATAAAGTCAGAGGCTCCGAGTGTACGTAAATCAATCGTGTCACCACTTTTTTGAACGGAAGGTGCACTTGATAGGGCGAGTTGACTCCCGTTCAGCTGTTGTCGCTGCGTCGTGATGAGAAGATGGTCCACCGTCCCTTCGAAGGAAGCCGCATCTTCTGCGAGGACGAACATCGCATCGACGGCCGTATCGTCGCTGACGATTCGAGCTTGCTCAAACAAGACATCCTCACCTTCAGGGAGGGTCTCTAGTTCCTCGATTAACGTTTGGACGGGACCGGTGAACGAATCCGTCTGACCGACGAACACGTACCGTCCATCCAATGTTTTCAATTGTCCTTCATATTGAAGCGATACGTTATTCGGGTTGGCTGCGTCCCCTTGTAGCTGTCGGAACAGAAGAAGTCCCGCTTCTAAAGACATCGTGTCCGGTGAGTCCGGGAGTACGATTGTCAACTTCTGGTTGGTCGTTTGAATAAAGGGGTTCGGATAATCATTTAAAGTGAGTTCGACTTTGCTTCCGATTGAAAGAAAGCTTGATGGAAGGACCGTCAGCCAACTTCCCGATGTGTTTCCGGTATCACACATGCGCCCTTCAATCACGCCCGTGAAGCGCACGGTGACTTCATGTGTCCCTTTCGTCAAGTGCTCGTCTTGAAGTGGTACACGTACGTTACCTTGCGAGGACTCCTTGGATAATGCGACTGACTTAAGCGGTTCACCATCGATATCGATGGTGAGTGCCGACGGGGGAATCAACAGTTCAGAGTGCGCCCAGTCGACGGATACGTATTTTGAGGAAGCCGCTTTCTCATCTCCGAGCATGGTATATGTGTACGTTCGAGAAGACGTTTCACCAGGCAATACATCATCTCCGGTCGTCAATAAGCGTTCTCCCACATCGCTTGCGGAATCGATGGGTAGTGAGGAGCGAAGCTCTGTTGCAGCTTGTACTGAAAAAGTTGAGAAAATCAAGAATACGGTCAATAAGTAGAGTGTAATTTTTTTCATAATATCCTCCCCTTCATTCGAATCGGTCTGTTTTGTACCATCTCACTTCTTGATTAAACAAGACACGTTTGATCTCGAGGTAAAGCGAGTAGATGACGAGTAAAATCCATAACTGGCTGTACGTGAAGTACATCAGAATGACAGTGAAGAAGTTTGGAATGTTAAATTCAGAACGCTCGATACTCAGTGTCACAAATACTTCCGTCACAAAGAGAAGGAATGCAAGAACCCATAAAACCAAAGTGATGTTTCCTACCTCGAGACCGATGTCGAAAAACAAATTGATGATAAATAAACCATTTGATAAAATGACCCCAAAGAAAAACAAAAAATAGGTGAAGAAAAAGTAAATGATGTCGAAGACGATTTTCTTTCGTTTCAACGAGAACAGTTGACGCATAAATTTGAGGACGACGTATTGATTCCCACGTGCCCAACGCGTTCGTTGTTTCCACCATACTTTTAGCGTCTGTGGCTCTTGTTCCCATGTGATTGCGGCCGGGAAAAAGCGGATATGCCACCCGAGTTCGTACACACGAACCGTCAATTCAGTGTCCTCCGCGAGTGCCGCTTCGTCCCATCCCCCAAGTTCTTCGATAATAGTACGGCGTATGGCGAAGTTTGTCCCAGGAATAGTGGAGATGTTGAACCATTTCCACCTACCTGCCTGTGCCATCCATTGGAAGCAAATCGTTTCAATGTTAATAAAACGGGTCAATAAAGTCTCATATGCATTCGTCACTCGGAATTTTCCGACGACGGCCCCCGCATCCGGGTCGTTGACAAGTCCCATCACGAGGTGATACACACCATCCTTTTCGGGTGTGTTATCCGCATCATATATGACGAGAACATCACCGGTCGATTGGGTCAATCCATAGTTTAAAGCAGAGGACTTTCCTTTTCCTGCGTAATCCGGTGTTGTTTGGACGACATGGATAAATGAGAATTTTTCTGCGAACGTTTGGGCGATTTCACCAGTGCGGTCAGATGAGTTGTCATTGATCAAAATAACCTCAAGTTTATCGTGTGGGTAGTTGATTCGAGACATTGCCCGAAGCGTAGCGGCGACGACAACCGCTTCATTATGGGCGGGAATTAGGACCGAAACTTTTGGCAAGTTCTTCATGTTCTTCGACCATTCAGGGATTGGATTACGAAATGTCATGTAATGCCAAAATCCACCCTGCATTAAAAACATATGGTATAGAAGCATCGTCCAAATCATGACGAGCGAAAATAGGAATAAGAGATTTGCCATGATTATCCACGCTCCTTAAATAATCGTTTTTTGCGCTGTCCACGCAGGTAGAGTGTATATAACAAAAATGTCAGGACAGCGACGAACGTGATGAGGGCAAGGACTAAGAGCGCTCGTTCAAGAAATGAGGTCGGGGCATACAGGCTCAACTGACTCATTACGCGAGAACGGTCGTCTTGCAGTGTAAGATCGCCGTTTGTAGCTGTGATGGAGACATTTTCTGTACGAACCCATTCATTTTGCTCACGTAAGTCAAGCCAGCGAAAGTCGGGTGTGGACTCCATCATGTTGACGAGGTCCGATAAATGTTCTGTTCCGAGATAAGGGTGATAAAAACCGCCAATCATCGAATCACGTACAATCATCAGTTCGTCACGCGCGCGACGCATTTCGTCGACCGGTCTTGGAAGGTCGGTTCGAACGTATCCAATTGTTTCTGGGTATAAGGTCATTCCATGTAGAAGCGACGGTTTAGCAATATAAGGAGTCGAGCCCATAACTTCCCAATTTGTGTTACTAAATTGTACTTGTCCAAATATATTAGAAAAATAATTCGATGTTAAGGCATATCCTGAATGTGACATCGTGTAGTGTGGTGCTTCAAATCCTAAAGGCTTAAGGTCGAGTGACACAAGCTTATGAATCGAGTTCGTTAATTTTGACTGCATATAAGCCGTTTCTCCCTCTAATAACGTCGTTACGTATTCAGTATAATCACGATTGTTACTGAACGCTTCACGTTTTTTTAGAAGGGGAGGCGTTTCATTCGAAGGAACGAGTACCGGCTGATTGTTCTCGACATCCCAAAACTCAAATCCTTCTCCTGTTTCTGAAGAACGATATTGATGAGTATAGCCATGTGAGATGACGGAAGCACCACGTTTTTCAAGACTTTGAATAACATCAAGCAGTTCTGGACGGTCGGTATAGTGAACAAGTTGCTCACTCCCTGGTTCGGCATACACTGTAATTACCGCTAACAGAATTGGTACGTCTCGGTCTAACAGATAGTTCCCTACCTTTTCAAGGAGTTTTGGATCTGTGCTCGGATTAATATCTTCTAGTCGAAGATACCCAAGATGCTCATTTGATGATTCGACTTTAAAAAAGTCAAATAGGCTATCCGCTACGAGTAAAGAAGAACGGTTCAATAAATTGTGAATTCCTGAATAAAAATGGTCATCTGTTTGAACGATGACCGCTTGTTTTTTATCATTGTGCATCGAACTTGCGTGCACAATTGAAGCTGGGTCATCTACAGTCAGGATTGAGTCAGCTGATTCGAAAGTTAAAAAATGGTCGGTACGCGCTTGATGGAATTTGGAGACTCCTTGTTTCGTTGTTGTTTCTAGTTTGTTAAAGATATCAAGTTGATTCACGTTATAGCCGATTCCATACAATGGAGAGTCTAACTGGTTAATTCGCTCACGAGTTGATTCAGGAATTGTCGCAGGATTTGCACCGAAGTAAAATAAGTGAGTTGTCCCACTAAACGATTCTTTTGATACTTCAGTGTCGCGAAGGATGTCGATTTTCTCCGAAAAGTGGGAAATCAGAGCATCCAATTTGTAGACTTCTGGTGGAATATCATTTGTTTCTGAACTAAAAACGATTGTAACGCTCGGTTCTTTTGCAAAAGAAATTTGTGGGATACCAACTAAGACAAGAATGAGAATAATCATTTTATAACGCATAACTCTTCAACTCATTTCTCAATAATCCGAGGACGTCATCAGGTGATTCGATCTTTGCTTCTTTTGTGACGGTGTAGTGGGCGATATGGTTCGTGAAGGATACCTTTTTGCCGTTTGACAGCTCGTAGTCCCCAATCAATTGTCGGAAGCGATTCAAAATGATAATCATATCCGATTCAGAAGCATAAGGTAGAATGAGCGCGAACTCTTCCGTGGACAATCGAAATTTTTTATCGGTCGTTCGTGTCGATTGGTGAAGACGTTCACTAAAAAATGTTAAAAAACGTGTTGCTTCCTCATTTCCATAGAGTCGTATAAATTCTGTGAAGTAGTCGATTTGATAGAGCAGGACGGTGAATGATTCTCCGTGACGGTTTGTACGATTGATTTCCAACTGAAGTTCAAGTTCAAAACGTTCTTTATTGTCAAGTCCCGTCTCCTCATCGATTGATACGAGTCGTCTGACCTTCTCCTGTAATGAAAGGTTTAATCGGTTTAATTGATTGATTCGTGCATAAATACTTCCGCTTAAAATGACAAAAACAATCAACCAGACACCAAACTGTAAGAGGGTGGCTTCTGAGAACAAAAACATTTGGTCGGTAGGTCGGAAAAATAGGTTCCAAAAGTACAGGCTTCCGAATAAAAATAAAATTACCAGGGCCGTGAATAATCCTGCACGCATCCCTGCAAACAAGCTAATAAACAAAGCTAAAGCAATTAGTAAAGACCCTTCAATCGTTACATTTCCTAGGTCCGGCATGTACAGTAGAAATAGAACGGCAGCGATCAACAAAAGTCCAATTTGTAAACTGACTAAACTTGTTTTACGGAATGAGGTATCCATCGATTAGTCCCCCTTCTGCTAATAAAGGCAGTAAATTGTCAAAAGCGTGAGTCTCTTTCGTATCTACATCAAGATACCCTCCATAGTAATCAGATGATGAGTCGGAAACCATCGATGAGGTGAGTCGATTCATCACTCGCTCTGCAAAGTCCCGTTCATCACGCTCGAGTAAATAAAAGATTGCCAACGCATAGACTGCTTGAGACTCATAGTTGACAGTTGGTTTTTTTGAGTTGAGGTCGTACCGTCCGTAGACAATCCCGTCATTGAATGTCTCTTTAAAGAAAGAATAAAACGATGCGGTCGATAATCCGAACTGTTCATAGCGCAAGGCGACATATAATTGATCAATCATATTGATTTCCTCATCGAACTGATACGTCTGAGTTGAGATGACGTAAGATTTTGCGAAGAACGGATCGCTCAGCGGCGCATTACTCAATACTTGTTTGCTGTTGTCGTACAAGTCGTTCACGGCCATGTGGCGTAGGGCGTCCTCATCTAAGTAGCTTAAAGTCAAAACGTCTCCACGTTCCTTTGTTGCCAAATCGACGAAGTCAACGGGGATCCCATCTTTGACCCCAATTGATGTGAGTGAAGTGCCAATCTGTTCAGCCAATTTAATGTAAGAAGGTTCATCAAACGCATCTCCCGCTTCATACAGGGCGTGAACGATTCGAGCATCATCAATCCAGGCATTCGCAGGGCTTCGTGTAAGCCCATCGTTCGTCCTTTCAAGTCGCCAACTAACCAAATTAGATGCATGCAAGAAATGCTCGGTGAGTACATCGACTTGTGAGGCAAATTCGTCTGCGCGATCCCGTTCGACTAAAAATAGCAAATAGAGTCCGAGAGACTCAGATAAAAATTCATTTTCGCGATTGGTCACATTCGTTTGGATGAGACCTTTTTCTGTTAACAGATGACTTCGAATGAATGATTCTGTTGGAAATTCACTCTCGTAGTCTTGAGGAAGCTCAGTTTCTTCTTTGTTATCTGAACATCCGTACAATAAAAATAAACATGAGAGTGAGATAGAAATAAGGTGTCGCATAGACTCCCCCTTGATAAAGTGTAGTTTTTAAATGTTTATAATAATTTATACCCTAATAAACTCCTGCCTACTTCCTTATGTTGTTTAATCTTGAAAAAAATAACTTCTTTTCTAGTCACTTAGAAGAACTAAAGTGGTGACATCGATGATGAATGTCTTTTTCGATTGTTTTACAGTGCGGTCTGAATGAATAAGTTTATTATATCGATTCACTACACATAAAAAAAACCCTGAATGCTCGATACTTAGAAAAAGTGTCGATATTCAAGGTTCAGTTCATAGGGTTTAGTACGAATTTCTTCGTTTTTATAAATATGTCTCTCGGACTTCACGGCCACGCGTGACCTTAGCTGGTGTTCCATAAGCAATTACTTGACTTGGTAGGTTGGAGACAACAGTCGCTCCGGCGCCGACGACTGTGTCGGGTCCGACGTGAATGTTATGAATGACCGTGGCCCCCATGCCGATGAAAGATCTAGTCCCGATTGTTACACCACCGCCAAGATGTGCACCAGGTGCAATCGAGCTAAAGGGTTCAAGACGACAATTGTGATCAACCGAAGCCATCGTATTGACGACACAATGTTCTTGAAGGACAGAATTCGGATTAATGACACTACCCGCCATCACGGCGACCCCAGGACCGATGGACACGTTACGTCCGACAATCGCGCTCGGATGAATCGCTGAAATAAACTCAAAATCTGGCATACGTTCTCCTACCTTGATTGCGATGGACGCACGACGATCGTTATCCCCGACACCGATGATTCCTTTTCGAATGATAGAATTAGCACCAATTAGACCAAGAACGGGATAACCATAGATGAATTTCCCTACGAGTTCTGGACTGTCATCGTAAATGCCCGCAATTCGATAGAGCCCCATTAATTCTAAGATATCAATAATGACTTGTGCGTGACCGCCTGCACCAAAAATCACAATCCACTCCATCGGAAGTCACTCCTTTTTTGTTGAAAAATGTCGAATAGATTTGTCTGTAATGACATTATTTCCGATTCTTTTGATTTCAAACAGAATGACAATGAATAAACGAACATGAAATGGTATCGTGATTGATAAACGATGAGATGAAGGTATTTTAAATGATGTTATTTATTTCTGTTTCGTTGTTCTTGGAAACGGATATTTTGTTAAAGTCCTTTATCGCGCTCAGGAAGGAGAAGAGACTATGTCTTTGACGTTAATGTACATTACAAATCAACCTGAAGTAGCACGTGTTGCGGAGCAAAATGGAGTTGATTGGATTTTTATTGACCTTGAAATAATGGGGAAAACGGAAAGGCAAGGTCATTTGGATACAGTGATTTCCCGACATAACTTTCAAGACATCAGTCAGGTACGTGCAGTGTTGAAACATTCAAAACTACTTGTAAGAGTGAACCCGATTTTCCGAGGGTCCCGTCAAGAAATTGACGAGGTGATTAATCGCGGTGCGGATATCGTTATGTTGCCTTACTATAAAACGACGGACGAGGTAAAGAGACTGATTGAATTTGTTCGTGGTCGTGCCAAAGTTTGTCTTCTTTGTGAGACGAAAGAAGCTGTAGAATGCATGCCTGATGTTTTAAAGTTAGATGGAATCGATTTTATTCATATTGGGTTGAATGACTTACATTTAAGTTATGGACAATCTTTTCTTTTCGAACCACTTGCGAACGGATTAGTGGAAAAAATCATTAATCAAATACGTGAGCAGGATATTGTTTACGGATTTGGTGGAATTGCTCGTATAGGGGAGGGCAAATTACCTGCAGAAAAAATTTTGGCTGAGCACAAACGTCTTGATTCTTCGCTCATTATTTTATCACGGAGTTTTTGTAATTTAGGGAATGTTAAAATGATGTCCGCATACCAAACTCAACTTTTTAAAGAGGGGGTTTGGAAAGTAAGGGCATATGAGCAACACCTGAAATATGTATCCTCAGACTGGTTGGAAAAAAATAGACGCAGTCTCGTTTTTGATGTTGAAGGTATTACTACAGAAATTCAAACACAGAAAGGAATTTTGTTATGAATGTATTGGTAACAGGAATGCGTCTATCGTTAAATCAAAAAGAACAACTAGAACAAATCGGATGCAAAGTCACTATGCTAGAGCAAGAGTCCGATATCTCACTACAAGATGTGACAAAAGTAGAAGTGCTCGTTTGTCAAAATATTTTCGCTTATAGACAAGTCGAGGAGTTTCCTCAGCTGAAAATCGTTCAAGCAGTGAGTGCCGGCTTAGATCGATTGCCTCTTGAAGAGTTAAAAGAACGTGGTATTGAGGTTTATAATGCCGGCGATACATACGCCGCGCCAATGGCGGAGTGGATCATATGGCAACTTCTTGATTTTATGAAACATGGTGCATCACTTCGTGAAAAACAATCCAACCGGAAGTGGGAAAAAGAGCGGCGCTTACTCGAATTGACAGGGAAGACGGTTACCTTGCTTGGTGTAGGTCATGTGAGTGAAGCCATAGCGACAAGACTTCGACCATTTGGTGTTCGCCTAATTGGAGTTGGACACCGAGAAAAAGTAGTTTCATTTGTTGATCAATATGTTTTGATGAATGAGCTACGCGATGTATTACGTGAAAGTGACGTTATTATTCTTGCGCTTCCACTGACGGAAGATACTTATCATTTAATAAATGAGGAAACACTCCAGGTGATGAAAGAGGATGCTATTCTGATGAATGTCGCACGGGGATCGATTATTGATGAGACCGCTCTTGTTTCAGTGCTAAAAGAAGGGAAATTTTTTGGTGTATCTCTTGATGTGTTTGCATCAGAACCACTACCATCAGACCATCCATTGTATGATTTTGATTGGGTGTCTATCAGCCCCCATAACTCCTATGTATCCGATCAAGTGAATGATCGATTGTTCAGCAACATTTTGAGTAATCTAAAACAAGTTCATACAAATCATGAACGTTGACTCGAGAGCCTTTGGATCTCGGGTTTTTGTTTTGATAATTCACTAAAAAATTATATCGAACTCTCTTCAATTCGGATTTATCCATTTTTTTGAATGGGAACAATGACATATAACGTCATTTCTGATTGCCCCGTACACCTTGAGACAAACAGCATAGAAGGAGTGAGAAGGATGCTAAAGAGCATGCCGTTAGTCAGTCTAGTTGTTCCTATTTATAACACTGCACCTTACATCGAACAATGCCTTGAAAGTCTTGTCAATCAAACCTACCCAAACCTTGAAATTATCTGTATCAATGATGGAAGTACGGATAACAGTTTTGATGTTTTAATGCAGTATGACTCGGATTTACGCGTGCAACTATATGATCAGACAAATAGAGGGTGTTCGTTTTCTCGGAATCGAGGACTCAATTTGGCAGATGGAGAATACATCATGTTCGTTGATAGTGATGATTGGCTCGATCTGGACGCCATTCGCCTAATGGTAGAACATGCCGAGAGAGAACGAGCAGATGCAGTTATGGGAACGTATGTCCGAGAATACGAGGGACGTTCTTTACCTAAACATATTTTTAACGCAAACTTCCTGTCTTACGATGAAGAAGAAACCAAGAGATACGTTCATCGGCGTTTATTCGGACTTATGGGTGAGGAACTAGCTCGTCCGGAAACAGTGGACGCCCTGAATTCAAATTGTATTACCTTATATCATCGTGATTTGATTAAACATTTATCTTTTGATAGCACATATGGATCATTCGCAGATTTATACTATCAAATTCGTGCGTTGGAGAATTGTAAACGATTTATTTATATCGATTATCCTGTTTATCATTATCGGAAGACAAATGTAACATCGATGACGAGTACGTATCAAACAAATTTGATTGCTTCTCGGATTGAGTTCTTTCACATCCTCATGCGTTATATCGAAGAGCGAAATCTCGGTGAAGATTACAATCGTGCGCTTTATAATCGAATCGCACTAAGCATGATTGGGATTGGGTTGAATGAGATTTGGTCTCAAAAATCACTTTTGAATCAAGCGGAAACGTTGAAGCAAGTGTTGCGTCAAAAAGAATTTCGCCAAGCATATTCTCAAATTGATATGAAGTACTTCGATTTGAAATGGAGGACGTTCTTCCAACTTTGTAAACGTGAACAGACCATTTCACTCGTTCTAATGTTACGGAGTGTCGACTATTTACGGAAACGTGTATAAAGGGGTGTTGATGATGAAACGTGTCCTCATGGTCGCGTCGGTTGTATCCATGATTGAAAGTTTTAATCGTGACAATATCAGAATACTACAGGAAATGGGTTATGAGGTTCATGTTGCAACGAATTTTGAGTGGGGGAGTATGTACTCTAAAGAAAAAATCACACGTATTCGGGAGAGTCTTCAAAGAGAAGGGGTCTCCATGTTCCAAATCGATTTTGAGCGTGACATAAAAAAAATAAACCGGCATGTTAAAGCTTTTCAACAATTGAAAGATGTACTTTCACAACAAACGTATGAATTTATCCATTGCCATTCTCCAATCGGTGGGGTGATTGGCAGACTGGTTGCTCGCCAAACCGAGACTCCCTGTATGTATACAGCGCACGGGTTTCACTTTTTCAGAGGTAGTCCTTCGCTTAACTGGTTACTTTATTATCCTGTGGAGCGTACACTTGCTCATTTAACAGATACACTGGTCACGGTGAACCAAGAGGATTATGAACGGGCATTGACGTTCAAAACGTCCCGTACGTTCCGGATACCTGGGATTGGAGTCGATACGAATCGAATTGAGCAAATCTCCATCAATCGATCTGAGAAACGCAATAATCTAGGTGTTTATCAAGATTCAGACTTTGTACTGTTGTCGGTCGGAGAACTGAATGAAAATAAAAATCATGAAACGATCATCCGAGCGATCGCGACGTTGAAAGATCGAAACGTTCAATATTGGATTGCCGGAACCGGCGATTCGAAACAGCGCCTCGAACGAATGATTATCGAACTTGAACTAAAAGAACAAGTACATTTACTAGGATTTCGAGAAGATGTATTTGAAGTGATGAAAGCTGCCGATTGCTTCGTTTTTCCTTCTCGGAGGGAAGGGCTTGGCATGGCGGCCCTAGAAGCGATGGCAGCGGGCCTGCCTCTAATCACATCAAATGTTCATGGAATCAATGATTATTCAGTTGAAGGTGTGACAGGTTATAAATGTGCACCTGATGACATCGCAGGTTTTGCCCGAGCGATTCAAATGATGCGTATTGATTTAAAAGTGGCACAACAGATGGGGTCGAATAATATAAAAACTGCTAAGTCCTATGATATTGAGCAGTCAAAGATCGAAATGAGACGAATTTACGAGTCCGTTCAGGCTTCTGGACATTAAAGTGAGGGGGTGCCGTCATGAAACTTGGATCAGAAGTGAGTATCGTACGATATTTGGTACTGATTTATTACTTACTTGCGACGACAGTCTTTTATATGCTTGCCATTTATGTAAGTGGGAAGGGTATATCTTTTCAAATTTTTGGTGGGGGAGATGACGGCCTATTTTATTGGGAACAAGCCATGAATGTCTTTTATGACTTATCGTGGATTCGAACTTCTATATACCCTTGGATTATTGGGAAATACCTCCAACTGATTGGGACGGAAAGTGTATTTGCGATTCGTATGTTTAACTTTGCTGGTGTCGTATTGCTTATCCACTTTTCACTGAAATTAGTAACTGTCCAATTGGAATCTATTTCTCTAAAGAAAAATGCCACAGAAATTCGAAAAAGAGCTTATCTCCTCTCACTTGTCAGTTATATCGCCTATATTAGTTTGTTTTTCAATATCACTACGTCAATTTTTCGGGATGTATGGATTTATATGTTGTTCGTGACTGCCACATACTTAGCTACACGTTGGTTATTTGAAAAGAATTGGACCTATTTCATGCTCCTTGTTCCGACAATTTGGCTACTCGGTCAATTCCGAACTTACGCTCTTCTTTCTTTTGTGTTGGCGATGAGTATTTGGTTTGTATTTACACTCGTTAAGCGTCCTGTTGTATTCCTAATTATGTTTCTTATTGTATTCGGCGTCATTTATTCATTCTTTATGGATATCCAAGTTCCTATTGTTGAACGTACACTTCGCTCTGCCTTACAGTATCGATCCAGCGGGCTAGGTCAGTTAGGTGGGAGTAGTCAAATGGGGATTCAACTTGATGCAACGAATTATCTAGGTTTCTTGGCAAATTATGCACACAGTTATTTGGGTAACTTAGTTGGACCTTTGCCATGGCACATTCGGAGCGTGTCTACATTAATCGCCTTTGTAATTGAAGCGGTTCCGATGATTTTGATTTTAGGGTTTCTATGGTTGAGAAGAGGGTGGGTGACGAAAGTTCAAGGTTTCATTTTGACACAAGCTTTTGTATGGAACGGACTGATTGCCATCACCAACGACAACATTGGTACATCATTGCGATTACGAGCTATTGCATATTTACTGATTTTACTTGTATTCGTTGTCACCTATAGTCAGTATCGTGCTGAAACAGGGAAAAAGTCATCGTCATTCTCTCGCCAATGAAGATTTCAAAAGAATGATAAGTATCTCCTTCCTATTTTGAATTGAATGATTTTCGGAGAGGGAAAGGTTCACTATCTAATTCATAAATGGTGTCGACAGTCGAAAAAGTAAGGGAGGTATAGTCACCGTGAGAGATATCAACTCGTCAATCCAGGATACTTGGTTTATTTTGAAATCTAAAAAGTGGCTTATTTTAATGACGATGATTTTAATAGGAGCGATTGCCTACTCGTTAAGTCGGTATGTAATCCCACCGACGTATGAAGCTTCGACGCAAATTTTGGTGGTACCAAAACAAAATGGGACTGAAGCGTTAGACAGTAATCAGATCCAATCATCGCAGGGGCTGATTAATACGTATCGAATTATTATGAAAAGTCCAATCATTCTAAATGAGGTGCGTGAAAATATCCCGAATGCCCCTGAAAAGTTAGAAGAACAAATTGTTATTGAAAGCGAAGAAAATTCGCAAGTCATTACAGTTCGTGCTACCGCAGGATCAGGGGAAATGGCTGCAAGTATTGCGAATGAATTAGGTTTGGTATTTTCAAGTGAGATTCCAAGCTTAATGAAAGTCGATAATACACAAATTTTGTCACCTTCATCTGTTCCGATTGAACCGGTAGAGCCAAATATTCCACGGAACACTGCAATTGGTATACTCCTCGGGTTCATTTTCAGTAGCGCATTCGTATTAATTAGACATCTTTTCAACAAACAAATTCGAACTGAGGCGGAAGCAGAAGCCATACTTGGAATACCAGTGATTGCTTCGATTCCTCTATTTGAACGTCAATCGTTCAAATCAGATAAACATAATCCGCACTCATCGAATCAAGTAAAGGAGGGAGAGAAATATGTTCCGAAAACACAAAGAAAGCTTTCATAGAAATATGAACCGAAATTTAATTACAATCTCAGATCCGAAATCGCCAATCTCCGAACAATATCGTACACTACGTACAAATCTTGAATATACGTCGCTCGGTACAGGACTACAAACAATACTTGTAACCTCGACTTTTACTGGAGAAGGGAAATCGACAACCGCTGGAAACTTAGCCGTTGTATATGCTCAATTAGGTAAACGTGTACTAGTCGTTGATTGTGACATGCGTCGTCCAACAATGCACCAAATCTTCCGACTAGATACGAAGAATGGCCTTTCAAATGTTCTTGCAAAACGTGTCACAATTGATCTTGCCATTCAACAAACTCAACTTGAAAACTTATACGTGATGACGGCAGGCGTCATTCCACCGAATCCATCAGAACTACTCTCTGCACCTTCCTTTAAAGAGATGTTAGATCAAGTGCAGACCCAGTTTGACATCATTATTTTAGATGCACCACCAGTGATGCAAGTTGCGGATAGTCGAGTGATTGCGACTGAGGTTGACGGGACAGTTCTCGTTGTGAGTTGCGAAGCTTCAGATCGGGATGAAGTAGTAAAAGCGCGTGATCAATTGACAATGACAGGCACCAAAATTCTAGGTCTTGTGTTAAATCGCCGTGAGTATCGAAAGGATCGAAATAACTACTATTATGCATATCATTAAAAAGGAGGGATACCTATGGCGACCAAATATGCTCTCGAACCGGAAGAAGTCAGTTCGAATCAAATTAAATATGGTGCCTTGGTATCCTACGTTTCAATTGGTTTCAATATCATTTCAGGATTTCTCTATACGCCATGGATGATCGGAAAGATTGGTCAAGCTAATTATGGATTATACATTTTATCGTTTTCCATCATTGCCATTTTCGCATTTAATCTAGGTCTTGAAGTAGTAGTTGCCAGATTTTTAAGTAAATATCGAAATGATGGGGATCGGCAAGGTGAAATCCGCTTTCTAGGCATCGCCTACAAATTATTTTTTTTGCTGACCTTTATATTAGCGGTCGTGTTAGCCATTTTATATGTGTTTCTAGATAATCTTTACGGTAATTTGAGTGCTGGTGATTTAGAGAAACTACAATTTATGTACCCAATTGTTGCTTTTTACATTTTGATTACTCTAATATCTAAGCCACTCGATGCAGTGTTTATCGTAAATGAGCGTTTCATTCAATTCAATTCATTGCTATTTTTTGAGAAAGTAGTGATTGTAACCTGTACAATCGTAGCTCTTGTAATGGGGTATGGCGTATATGCGCTCGTTGTAATCAATGCGATTGTTATATTATTAAATAATATTTTCAAAGTACTATACATCTTTAAATATACAGATACTAAAATAGACTTCATGGCCAGCGGGAAAGGGATGTACCGTGAAATTTTTGTTTTTTCCTCTTGGCAAACGACTGTTGCTGCAACACATAACTTTCTAATGAATATCATGCCGACAGTACTTGTGATTGTAGCAAGTGGGGTTGCCGTTGCAATCTTTTCGATCGGGATGGTTGTTCAAGGTTATGTATTGCTTATAGCGACAGCAGTCAATTCACTTTTTTTGCCAAAAGTATCAAGGCTCACCCATTCAGGTGATGTTAAAGATATCGAAAACCTGATGATTCGGGTTGGTAGGATTCAACTCTATGTTGTGGGATTCATTACAGTAACATTCATTGCGATTGGATCGGAATTTATTCACTTTTGGGTAGGTGATGCATTTCGCGAATCATATATTGTTGCGTCGTTACTCATTGCGATGGGTGTGATTACGCTTCCTCAAGAAATTGCAAACATCCACCTTGTAACGACAAATCAAATTCGGTATCGAGCTTACGGGATGGTAATCTCGGCAGTCATCGGTTTAGTGCTCGCAATATTTTTGAGTGGGACCTACGGCGCGAGTGGAGCAGCACTCGCTCTCATGATTGGTTACTTAAGTGGAAATGCTGTATTTATGAATATCATCTACGTAAAAATATTAAAGATAGATGTTTTGCGATTTTTTAAAGAATGTCATTTACAGCTACTGCCTGGACTTTTGTTGACATTAGTTATCGGGATGGTGATTCAACACCTACATCCATCCTCAAATATGATTGAATTTTTATATAAAGCAGTGGGACTTGTTGCTCTATATGCGGTGTTTACTTGGTTCTTTACGGTGAATCAGTTTGAAAAAGATTTGATTCAATCGATTCTTCCGTTTAAGCGTATAAAGAAGGGAGAACTCAAATGAACATGTATCGTCGTTTTTTTAAGCGCCCTCAAGATCTTTTGTTAGCAATAGTTGCTTTAGTGTTACTTAGTCCTCTCATAGGGGGGACTGCTCTTCTGATTCGCCTCAAACTAGGTGGACCGATTTTATTCAAGCAAAAGCGTCCCGGAAAAGACGGTGTGATTTTTGAGATGATTAAATTCCGGACAATGACAGACGAAAGGGACGAGGCGGGAGAACTTCTTTCTGATGACAAGCGTTTGACATCATTCGGGCAAAAGTTGCGTTCGCTCAGCATCGATGAATTGCCTAGTTTGATGAACATTGTGAAAGGTGATTTATCCATCGTTGGACCGCGGCCTCTGCTCGTTGAGTATTTACCACGTTATAACGATAGACAAATGCGTCGCCATGAGGTGAGACCGGGATTGACTGGTCTTGCACAAGTGAACGGACGCAATCGTTTATCGTGGGAAGAACGATTCGAGATGGATGTGCAGTATGTCGACAACATCACGTTTATAGGTGACTGGAAGATTATCTTTCAAACCGTCTATAAAGTACTCAAAAGAGATGGAATCTCTTCGGAAACATCGGCGACGATGGAAGCATTTATGGGTAGCGAACAAAATCACAAAGAAGACGCCCTCACCCGCTGAGAGCGTTTTTGTTTTTGCATGGATACAGGAGTTTTACAGAATTTCTCGAATAATACAAAAAGAAAAAGCGCCTGACTGAGTGTCAAACACTTTTCTTCATTTGTTGCTTCCGGTCGCGTTGTACTTTCCAAATCACTGAAGCAATGACGATTAGGATTGGTGCAAAGATCCACGGTCGAGCTTCTAGAATGGCAACAAGTTCAAAAATCGAGAGCCATCCGCTCACCATGATTAATACAAGTAAAAAAGTTTTCAGTCCCCCCCGGACCGGAAACCAGAAATAAACGAACAAGGTCACTAAGAAGAAAGCGATTAAGCCCATGCAATTTGTCCTTTCACCCATCATTTTGACTCATTATAGCAAAGAACATCGAGAGAGTGTTAGAAGCTTCACTTCTTAGGTGTGTTTCGGTACGCTTAGAAAAGATGATTGAAGGAGGAACAGATGTGAAATTTGGAATTATTGGTTTAGGATACGTTGGATTGGCCACACTTTGCGGATTGGCAAAAGCCGGTCATCACGTCATCGGTGTCGAGGCTGACGAAGAGAAGTTACGTCTCCTCATGAGTGGACACCCACCATTCCATGAACCAGGCATGGCAGAGGTGCTACAAGAGCACGCCGATCAAATCACGTTAACAGATCGTGTTGCGGATACGGAGCAGGTCGACTATTTGATTCTTGCGGTCGGGACACCGAGCAAGTCAGATGGTAGCTGTGACTTATCCTATATCGAAGCAGTCCTTTCGGAACTGAGAACGAAGCATAAAATTATCATTCGTAGTTCAGTCCCCCCCGGTACGACAGATTTATTGAACATCATGTATCCCTCTCATACGTTTGCAATCGTACCTGAATTTTTACAAGAGGGACGTGCACTTGCGGATGTCATGAAGCCACATCGGGTCGTTATCGGCTGTGAGGACATTGAAGTGTCAGAGGAGCTGGCCGGCATATACGGTCGTCTCGGCGTTCCGCTCATCTGTACGATACCCATCAACGCAGAACTCATCAAATACGCATCGAATGCATTTTTGGCCACGAAAATCAGCTTCATGAATGATTTGTCGCGCTTAGCCGATAAAGCAGGTGCTGATATTATAACAATTGCGGATGGAATGGGACTCGATCCGCGTATCGGACGCTCGTTCTTAAACGCAGGAATTGGATATGGCGGATCGTGCTTCCCGAAAGATATGAACGCACTGCTTCATGTCGCGAAAGAGAATGAGATTGACTTACGTGTCATCCGAGCGGCGGCAAAAGTGAATGAGACGCAAATCGAATATGTGCTGTCTAAACTAAATCTTCAACCGAACATGCGGATTGCGATTCTTGGTTTGGCATTCAAGCCGGGAACGGACGATATGCGGGATGCCCCGTCGATTTTACTCGCGCACCATATGGTCGCCCGAGACGTTGAAGTCATCGGGTATGATCCGATTGCGACGTGGGAGTATCCGCAGGCGGCATCGATTGAAGAGGCGTTGCATGGTGCGGACTGTGCTGTTCTCGTCACGGAATGGGATGAACTCGTGAATTTGAGACCGGAGTCCTTTTCGAGTATGCGCCAGCGTCGCTTGATTGATGCGCGAAACGCGTGGAAGTTTGCGCGCGACCCGAGTGCTGTTTCGTACGAAGGAATCGGACGGATGCAACGTCCATCGAACACACCAACTTCAAACTAACATTGTTTAGGACTGCTCATATAGGCGGTCCTGTTTTCGTGTAATTTGAATCCTTCAGAAGTCTTGTATCGTAAAGAAAGGAGAGGAGGCGAGGTATATGTGGATTCTCATTCTAGCAGCAGGAATCGTCGTCGTATTAGGCTTCGCGGTAGACAGGTTCGGCTGGTATCATTTGATCTCAGGGTATAATACGATGTCTAAAGAGAGGCAAGAACGTGTCGACATCAAGCGGGTGGCGCGACTGATTGCTTGGATGTGTTACGGCATTGGCGCGATGTTTCTGTTGATTGCACTCATCGACTTGTCTGGATGGAGCGCACCACTCGAACCGTTCTTTCTCGTCCTATTCGTCTTCATCGTCGCCATGCTTTGGCGGATGCAGCGGTATGACGGGAACATCTTTGATGAATCTGGTCGTTTGAGACCGGGTGGGAAAAAGCGCCTCATCCCAATCATCATCGTCTCTGTCGTATTACTCGTCGGTGTGCCCGCGCTCCTATTTTGGTTCAGTCAACCGACTGAGGTGACTGTAACAGACTCGGTGATTGTCATTGAAGGCAGTTATGGTCGTGAAATCCCGCTCGATGAAGTGGAAGACGTGACATGGACAATCTTACCGGACATCGCGCGTCGGACGAACGGAGCAGACACGGGAACACGTCTGACTGGACATTTTCGCACGGAAGCAGGAGAAGATGTCCTCCTGTTTATCGATCGCGATGTCGAACCGGTCATTCGACTCGATTGGTCGGCAGAACCAATCTATCTCAATCAGTCGTCGGCAGAAGCGACGCGAGCATTATATGAAGAGATTCAATCACGCTGAAAAAAGGGACACTCAATGCGAGTGTCCCTTCGTGTTGACCCAAGTTTCAAATGAAGCCGCATCAAGAGCTGGTGAGAAGTAGTAGCCCTGCCCGAGCTCGACTCCTTCATGAATCATTCGTGACAGGTCGTCATCGGTCTCGATGCCTTCAGCGAGGGCGGTCAGCTGTTGCTCGTTCGCAAAACGCGACACGGCACGTAAGAAGGATGTACTTTCTTTCGCCTTCCCACTCACATACATCCGGTCGATTTTGACTTCTTGAATCGGCAAATGCCAAATCGCTTCGAATGAGGCATATCCGGTCCCGAAGTCGTCAATCGAGAGGCAATATCCGAGGTCGGCGATATCTTCTAACCGTTCGAGTTCACTCTCATACGACATAATATCTGACGACTCCGTCAATTCAATCTTCAATCGGTCCGGTAGCCAAGGATGTAGCTCGATGGAGTCCCGAAGTTTCGCTACAATCGACGGGTCGACCGAATGAGCCGACAAGTTGAACGACAGTGAGATGTCTTCGAAAGGTGTGTCTTGCCACGCGACGAGCTGTGCGATCGTCTGGTCGAGAATGTTATGCGATAGCCATAAGATTTGATCGGATCGCTCTGCGACACGAATGAATTCGTTCGGTGGAACGACTCCGACGTCAGGATGTGTCCAGCGGGCGAGTACTTCCGCCCCGACGACACGGTCTGTTTTCAGCTCGACTTGTGGCTGATAGGCGACCGTCAATTCACCTTTTCGGATCGCCTCTGGAAGCGCCTGCTCAATCAGTGCGGCGAGTTGCATCTGGGCTAGGATGTCTGAGTCATACCAAACCGATGGGATGCGGGTTTCTTTGGCGTGTTGTAACGCCTTCATCGCCTCAAACAAACAATCGTTATACGCAGGTTTCGTCTCGGTTGCACCGATTTGGATGTGTACATTTTGTCGTTTATGATTGACTGTCAATTCCGTCGGGAACAGTTCCAATAATTCATGTTCATCCTCAAAAGAGAAGCCTCTGACATACAGCATGAACGTATCGTCCCGATACCGCCCGAATAGATGTTGTGCATATTTGGAGAGGCGAGCCTCGACGGTGCGCGCGAACTCGTTCATGAGAAGATCGGCGTATGCCGGATCGTACCAATCGACGAGGTGATGGTAGTCATGCAGTCTAATCAAGACGAATGCACCGTCAATCTCTTGATTCTCCCATCTGCGGATGAAGCCATACTCGTTGTAGAGGTTGGTCGCCAAATCAAAGCGCACGAGACGGTCGACTTTTCGTTCCCGCTCGACACGATCGGTCTCATCTTCAACAATCAAATAATATGTCAATTGTTCTTCTCGTTTTAGCGGTGTCAATTTCACGTTCAAATAACGAGTATGTTCGCCTTTCAAATGAATGATGAATTGGGCGCTCGTTCCTTGGTTGGTCACGCCTTCAAGTGCTTGTTCAAACAAACGGCGACCCGTCTCGGTGAACAGTTGGTTGATCTCATATAAATTTCGGTCGCCAAAAAACTGACGGAACATCTCATTTCGTTCAATCAGATTATAAGAATCATCCATCAGCGCGATGGCGAGCCCGGTCTCTGAAAAGAGGGACGACCAACGTTCGTGATAGCGCACGAGATCCTGTGAGCGATTTTCGAGCTCATGGAAGGTCGAATGAACGCTTGCGGCAATCTCGCGTAACTCGTCCTCAATGCCACGGAAGTCATGCGTCTTCGGGAACATCTCTTCAACCGGCGTGAGACTTGGATCGATAGCAAGCGCTCGTGCCTTGAGGTGCGCCAAATCGTGATTGTAACGCTTGCGCGTATAGTAAAGCAGGAAAATCAGTCCGAGTGATAAGAGGAATATCATGACGAATGAGATAGTGGCGAGAAGTTGGTAATGTTTACTTTCTTCTCGTAGCGCGATCTCTGAAGTAGAGCGAATCGAGCGAAGAGCCCCATACGCATCTTCGTAGACGTTCGTTGAATTGACATAACGAGCTTCTAGAGATGCCTCACGGTTTGCCATATTGGCGAACGATTGACCACTTTCTGCCACGTCGATGACCGCTTTCGTTTGTAACGTTGTGTTCGATGCGATGATTGTTTGGATGATTGCCGCTTCGCCTACAATCAAATCAACGGTACTGGCCAGTTGGTTCTCGTCAATTGAATCACCGAGTAAGGAAGCGCCGTTTCGCATGAGCATCGATTGCATCCGCATAATAGCGTCAATCAGTTCATAAGCTGCATTCGGTTGATTCGTTTGTTCGAGCGCTCGATAGAACCAACGGCGATTGATTGAACTGATGACATCGTTCGGGACCGCCTCGAATCGCTCTTCTTCGAGAATACGGTTCAAATCGTTCGAGAACGTCTGAAGCGTCTCTCGTTCCCGTTCGTTTATACCAGCTTCGAAGTCGTTCAATAAGCGCTCATTGTATTGGAGTGCCCGTTCTTTGTACGGTGTGGATAAGAACGATGACGTCTGATTCGACTGTTCCTCGTAACGGGTCGCCGCCTCGAAGAGCGTCACATACGCTTCGACACCAGCCAGGTCTGCCGCCTGATTCAAATTCGCGATCGTCTGGTCGATGGCTTCTTGTTTTTCATGCCAATAAAAACTCGTTCCAAGCCCAAACAACAGGACACCGATGAGACAAGCGACCGCAAGCGCCATCGTGTAGATACGGTATGGAATTTTCGCGAAACGGGATTGGCCCATCCGGCACCTCCTTTTTTTCTTCATCATACTCCGATTTCGGGTCACGGGATGAAATTCCTGCAAAACGAAAGAAAAACCCGACTTTTGTCGGGTTTATTAACGTGACTAAAGTCACGGGCGCTTATAACCGATTAAGCGTGATTGCCAATACGGTTCTTTACTGATTTGGTTATAACCTAATCCGTATGAACCGGCATGGATGAATATATCAGCGTTAATCATGATGCCCATATGCGATGGTCCTGCGGTATACGTGTTTTCGAAAAAGACGAGATCACCGGGCTGCGGGACGAACGACTTCGGTAATTGTGCTCCGAAGTAAGCACCGCCCCAGTAATTGGCCACGTTCGTACGTGGGATGCTGACACCGGATTGATTGAATACATAATAGATGAGACCTGAACAATCGAATCCGCCGTTGGCCGGGCTAGAAGATGCCCACACGTATGGTGTACCCACATACTGTTTAGCCACCTGGATGGTCGAAAGTCGTGTAGACTGAGCGCTTTGTCCTTTGATTTCTGTGACGGCTGATTTTGCGACAAATCCTGAAGAGAGCCGATAGTGCGTAGCCGTCTCTCCAATGATGTTCAACAGTTCTCCGCGGAGTGTCGAACCGACCGTACTGCTCGCCTCGCTCGCCTGTGACCGAATCGAAGTCGGATAGTACGTATAGTACGAGTTTGCGTCATAGGAACCTTCGACCCAAGCCGGACCTTCTGCCGAGCCTTTCGGGACCGTTTTCACATAGGCCGAGGCAACAAAGCCGACCGTATTCCCGTAATAGATTTGTAGCCAACCTTTTGAAGACTCGACGACGCGCAACGTCTGTCCCGCTTTGACACTACCGATAATCGTCGCACTCGTTGAAGAGCTCGAACGGACGTTCAAAGAGGGAGTGTTGACGATGTAATCAACAGTGGCATTGCCAGCACCGGCATCTCCTTCATTGGGGGCAGGGTCACTCGGTGTCGTGGTCGTTTGCTTTAAATAACCGGCGCTCACGTATCCGGATTTACCATTATACGTGACATAGTACCAGCTACCTGACTGTTTCGTCGCCTGGACGACCGTGCCGTTCGGGATGGACGTGACGAGGGCGTAGCCGATGCCGGCACCTTGCCGAACATTCAAGTTTGCGGTCGTGGTGAACTGTTGGTTGATGGATTGTTCTGTACTCGGTGACGTAGATGTCGCTGATTCAGATGTCGTTAAATATGTATTGGCGACATATCCAGTTTTTGTCCCGTACTTTACTTTCGACCATGAGCCTTCGACAGCTAAGACGGTGACCGTCTTGCCCTTAGGAATCGTGAGTACCACGGTCGTCTTTGTTGACTTCGACGAGCGAAGATTCAAGTTTACTTTCGTTTGGGCCGTCGCCGCGTTCGGTGTGACAGTCGAAGGCGTGTCTGCTCCGCTTGACGTGGAAGCTTTTTGTAAATAGTCGTTATGCACCCACCCGGTCTGTCCGCCGTAACTGACTTTCGTCCACGATCCTTTTGATTGAATCGGGGTGAGCGTTTTGCCTTTTGGAATCGTCAAGAGGACGCGGTGCCACGTTCCTCCGGCGAGTCGCATGTTCAACGCATGCGTCGTCGTGACACGATTCGTACTCGCAGCTGTCAACGATGAACCACCTGTCGATGCAGACGCATTTCCTGTGAGACGTAGTGTCTGACCGACGCGAATATGGTTAGAGGATAGTCCGTTCAAAGATTTAACCGTCGCGACAGATACATCGTAGGAACGGCTGATGGACCATAATGTATCACCAGAACGTACCGTATGCGTGGTCGCAGCCGCAGCTTCGTCCGCGTGGGCAAGTATACTTACCGCTGCGAGAGCCGCGAATGAGTAAGTGAGACCAGACTTTGAATTCATAGCGTCACATCCTTTCAAAGAGTGAGAATGAAACCATTCAACAAGTGAAACAATACAAGTTTATTGTACGGTGAGACGAAATGAGCAAGCAATGGGGCAAAAGGTCAATTCACGTCCCTTTCTTGAAAAGGAGGTCAATAATTTATAAATGGGTATAAATGGATATTTAACAGAATCGAAAAAGGAGGAAGTATTGACTTTCTGTTGAATTTTGGAAAACGTGACGTGTGATGTTTCATGCTATCATTAGGTCAAAATAAATTTGGTGAGGTAGCAGACTGATGATCGAGAAGAACTTTTCAAACCGAACATATCGTAAACATCAAGAGAAACTGTTCGAGCTCGTGAGAATGCCGATTGTGACCGAGAAAACCGTACAGGAGGCGATTCGATATATGTGTGAGATCGTCGCTGATATGCTGGCGGTCGATACAGTGTCAATTTGGCATTTTGACACATCATATCAATCCATTTCGTGCCAAGTCGCCTATTCTCACGAATCAGGTACACATTATCCGAAGTTGACGGTTCATCGTGAACTCGCAGCGGACTATTTTGAGGCGCTTCAGACAGAACGGGTCCTCAAGTTCGAGGACGTTCGAAGTCACCCGTGGGTGAAGGAACTATACACAGAGTATTTTGTGGAAGGTCAGCGTATCCACTCGATGCTCGATGCTCCGATTTACGCGAACAATCGCGCTAAAGGTGTGATTTGTTGCGAAACATTTTTACCGCGGAAGTGGAACTATCTTGAAGAATTAATTGTGAGCACGCTTGCGGACTTTATCGCAATCCTTTACTTTCGACTCGACCGTCAGTTGATTGATGAACATCTTCATCAACTGGCCTATACGGATGAATTAACGGGATTGATGAATAAGTACGCGTTTGTCGATGAAATCGATTCACTTCGTCTTCATACGAAAGGTTTTCTCGGTGCTGTTCTTTATATTCGAGCCGATGATTTTCGATCGATTGAAGATGCTATCGGTTCTGAAGCGTCTGATTTGATTGTCAAAGAAATGGCGAGTCGATTGCGCAAGGTGGTCGATGAGTCTCGAATGGCTCGAACGTCTCAATCTGGATTTGTCATTTGGATTCCTTACGGGGAACGGAGGAAAGTGCATACGCTTGCGGAACACTTATGTGAGCAAGTGACACGTCTCCCGTATCGAATTAATGAATTAGATGTTGTGTTGACGACGAGCGCGTTCATCTCGATTGAAATTGAAGGTCGCTCCACATTAGACATGATTCATACAACTCGGGTTGTTGCGGGTCAATCGAATGGGAAGCGGGGAGTCATTGCGTTTTTTGAAGAGGAGATGGCACAGAAAGCATCAGATCGCCTAAGGCTAGAGATGAACCTACGATTGGGAGTCTTATCAGAACAGTTTGAGTTATATTATCAACCAAAAGTTATTGCTGATTCTGGAAAATTGAAAGGGTTCGAAGGATTGATGCGCTGGAATCATCCGGAGCGTGGTCTCGTACCGCCACTCGATTTCATTCCGCTCGCCGAATCGACGGGGATCATCATCGACCTAGAAGAATGGGCGTTCGTAACGGCCTGTCGCCAGCTCAAACAGTGGCATAATCGTGGAGACCGCTACGAGCTTGCGCTCAACTTATCGGCGCGTCATTTCTTATCTGAAGGGGTCGTCGAAAAATTTGCCCAAATCGCACGTGAAGAAGGAATCTGTACGAGTTATATGACTCTGGAGATTACAGAGAGCGTTGGGATGGAAAACCAGCAACACGTCATCGACCGTTTCATCGCCTTCCGGGAAGAAGGATTTTCCATTTCCATCGATGACTTCGGGACCGGGTTCTCAGCATTCGTCTACTTAAAGCACTATCCGATTCATGAGATCAAAATCGATCGACAGTTCATTCAAGTGACAGAGAACGACCCGACCGGGAACGTCATCGTTGAATCCATCGTCGACTTAGCACGCGGATTGAACTTGAAGACGGTTTGTGAAGGCGTCGAAACGCTTGAGCAGTGGAACGCATTACGTGGACTCGGCTGTGACGAGATGCAAGGGTACTATTTCTCTAGACCGTTGCCGCTTCAAGAACTTGAAACATGGATTGCTAGCTATACGACACAGACAAGGGACGCCTGAGCGTCCCTTTTTGTTATGGCGTAAATGTGATTCGAATCGTTGTGCCTCGTCCTTGTTCACTATCGACCTCGACCTTCCCACCGTGGGCTTCGATGATGTCCCGCGAGATGGCCATGCCGAGACCGCTTCCGCGCGCATCGTCCGTATTCGTGCCCCGGTAATAGCGTTCAAAAATATAAGGTAAATCAGATTCGGCGATTCCATTACCATTGTCTGTAATCGTCATGATATCGCCTTCGACTCGAACGGTCACGATGACCAAATCGTCGTTGTGGAGCAGGGCGTTATACAAGAAGTTGAGTAGGGCACGTTTCATAAAGTGCCGGTCGAGTGACACGGACCCTGACTCGGTCGACTCAAATTCGATGTGACGTTCACTGAAGCGAGGATCATTCAACACATCGATCACGAGTTCACGGACGAACGGCTCGAGTCTTGTCTCTTCGAGGGTAAGCGGAAAGTCGCCGTGCTGCAGACGCATCGTCAAATTGAAATCGTCGAGCAGTTCCTTCATATATTTGGCCTGACGCTCGATCACGTGCGCGTATTGTCTGCGCTCGGTGTCGTCTAGCGAATCATCGTCGAGCAGTTCGGCGTACCCTTGAATGGATGCGAGTGGGGTCAACAAATCGTGAGACACGTTGCTCATCCATTCTTTTCGACGTTCATCGAGTTCTTCGCGCTGACGTTCGTACGTTTTGAGCGTCTGTGAGACGGCATTCAAGTCATAGAAGACAGGACGATAAATCCCAGATTGCTTCGGTTCGGCGGTCGAAAAGTCGCGTTGCTTCAGCTGTTGAATCCGCTCGGTCAAGCGGTAGACGGGACGTGTCAAACGTGAGCTGAATAACAAGCCAATCAAGGCGGCGACGAGCAGGTCGACGATAAGAATCCAAAGGAATGCCTTTGATACATACGAGAGAATCGCTTGTTCATCAATCATGAATAACGCTCGACGCTCACTCGCTTCGGGCACACCGATGAGATAGCTATACGATTCATATTCTCCGATAAAGTAAAGCCGAAGCTCATCGTCCATATATTTATAGATTTGAATCAACTCAATCGGAGAATAGGCGTCAGGCAGTCCGCTCGGAGTATCGACGTCACTGACGACACGTCCGGCTTCATCTAAAAAACGAACAAACGCGCCGTACTGTTCGAGCGCATCCCGCCCTGATTCTGACACGACAGGTTCGCCGTCCTCAATTGAAAGATACGTACTGAAGTTTCGAGTGAATGTTTCCCCTGAGTTGCTTTCGACATCGTCAAGTCCTGTCCGATCATTGATGAGGAGACCGAACAAGATGGCAATGTTCAAAAAGACGACGAGTGTGACAATCAATAGAATCGACAGTAAATAACGACCGGTCAGTTTCCATTTCATCATGACTGCTCCTTACACCGTCAACCGATAGCCAAGTCCCTTGACCGTCTTGATATATGTCGGCTCGGATGGATTCGGTTCGACTTTTTCACGGAGACGCCGGATGTGGACCATGACGGTATTGTCCGACCCGAAGAACGACTCGCCCCATACTTGGGTAAAAAGCGTCTCCTTGCTCAGGATTCGGTTCGGGTTGCGTAAAAAGCAGGCGAGGAGACCGACTTCTTTGGCCGTCAACTCTAATCTCACCCCGTTCACATACACTTCCGTCTCGTCTTCATTCATTTGAAAGGGTCCGACGGTCGTCTCTTCCATCGGTGCTTCCATCATCGACACCCGTCGCAGCTGTGCTTTCACGCGGAAGGCCACTTCTTTTGGACTGAACGGCTTCGTGATGTAATCATCCCCACCGATGGCGAGTCCGAGCAGTTTATCGACTTCTTCCGATTTGGCAGATAGGAAGAGGATCGGGATAGTAGAGTGCGCCCGCATCTGTTGGCAGAGCTGATAGCCTTCCCCGTCCGGCAGCATGACGTCTAAAATCGCCAAGTGTGGACGGAACGTCTCGAAGGCGTCAAACCCGTCCTTCAACGTATGGGCGGTCCGGATTTCGTGAAATCCTTCCTTCTCGAGCGCGCGTTGAATCAACATACATAAGTCTTGTTCATCATCTACGATCAGAATTCTTGGTTGCTTCATCTTCATCACCTCTCTATAAGAATAGCACTTAAGGATTTTGTAAGGTACGCGTGAGTTCAAGTTAAGACAGGGAGCGTAATGTAAAAATCAGAAAGAGGTGTTGAACATGGAAACATTATTACAGGTAAAAGCGATTCAAAAAACATATGGGAAAGGGGATGCGACGTTTCGGGCGCTCGATGACGTTTCGTTCACAATCGAACACGGTGAATTCGTCGGAATCATGGGACCGTCCGGAGCGGGGAAGTCAACGTTACTCAACGTCCTCGCGACAATCGATACGCCGACGTCAGGCGAGATTTTAGTTGAAGGAGACGACATCGCATCGATGAACGAGGAGGCACTCGCCGATTTTCGGCGTGATCATCTCGGCTTCATTTTTCAGGACTACAACCTGCTTGACTCGTTGACGGTACGGGAAAACATGTTGCTCCCGCTCGCCGTTTCAAAGACGCCGGTCCAGGAGACACGTGAAAAAGTTGAACGGTTGGCGAAACGGTTCGGACTCGAAGCGATCCTCGAGCAGTACCCGTACCAAATCTCAGGCGGACAGAAACAGCGTACGGCCGTCTGTCGGGCGCTCATTTCAGACCCGAAACTGATTTTTGCCGATGAACCGACCGGCGCGCTCGACTCGAAGTCGGCGACCGATTTATTAGACACCCTCGCCCGTTTGAACGAGGCGGAGACGACAATCATGATGGTGACGCATGACGCCTTCGCGGCAAGTTTCTGTCGCCGTGTCCTCTATATTCAAGACGGTCGGTTGAAAAAAGAACTCATTCGCGGCAACGCCTCGCGGGACGCATTCTACCAATCAATCCTCGAGGAGCTCGCGAAAGGCGGTGCGGTCGATGACGCTATTTGAGCTCGCGAAGAAAAACGTCGCGCGTAATCTGTCGCGATACGCACTCTACGTTGGGACGACCATCTTTTCCATCGTCATCTACTTCACGTTCGCGACACTGAAGCACAGTCATGAGATCAGTGCGCTTGCGGAGACATCACAAAAGATCAGCGGATTGATGAGCACATCGACGTTCATCCTGATGCTGTTCGTCGCCCTCTTTATCGCCTATTCGAACGCATTTTTCCTAAGGGGACGGAAACGGGAAGTGGGACTCTACTCACTTCTCGGTGTCCGAAAGAAACAAATCGGGCTGTTGCTCTTGTTTGAGAACATCGTCATCGGAGCGGTGTCCTTGGTCGTCGGCATCATTCTCGGGCTGTTCGGGTCGAATGTGCTCTTACAACTATTGATGCGATTGATGGACAGTGACTTGAATATCGGCTTCGCCTTCTCGGCGTCGGCATTTATCGAGACGTTCCTCGTCTTTCTTGCCATCTTCCTCTTCACTTCGTTCCAAGGTTATCGGGTCATCTATCGTTTCAAGTTGATTGACTTGTTCCATGCGGACAAGAGTGGGGAAGGCGTCCCGACGGCGAAAGGGTGGGTCGCTCTCACAGGTGTGCTCGCGATTGGAGTGGCGTATTGGCTCGCGCTTCAGGATTTGATGACGTCATCCCTTTGGAAAATGCTCGGACTCGCGATGCCGCTTCTCATCATCGGATTGAGTGTCATCGGATCGGCGCTTCTCTTCCATAGTGTCTTGATCTTCGGATTGACGTGGTTGAAAGGGAAGGAGCGCTGGTCATGGAAACGGCTCAACTTGTTGACGACGTCACAGCTTCTATATCGCATCCGCGGGAACGCAAAAACGCTCACGTTGATCAGCATCATCAGTGCGACAGCGATCACGGCAGGCGGGGCCATCTTCAGTGTCTACTATTATGCGGAAGAAAATGTGTCGTCGTATACACCATACACGTACGCCTGGAAAGGGGATGCGGTCGAGGTGGATGGAGCGACGTTCGAATCAAGCGTCGAACAGAAGACGATTCGGACGGAAGCGCAGTACGGAGAGCGTGAGCTCGGGGTCATCGATGAGTCGACATACCGGCATCTCCTTCAAGGTCTCGGAGAAGCAGAGCCGGCCCCGTTCAAACAGGGTGAGGTCGTATGGGTCGACCCGTTCTATGACGAACGTTATTCGGAAGATCTCGAATCGGCAGAACTGTCAGGACAAACGGTTGACGTGACAACGCGCCTTGAAGATTCGCCGCTCAACGTGATGACGTTCGGCGGGTCGTTCCTCGTCGTCGCAAACGACATGTTCAAGACGATGACGGAACCGAGCGAGACGTATCACGTCGCCCTCACGGAGTCGTTCAAGGATCAGCGTGACCAGTCCGAACGTCTAACGAAACTCGGTCTCGAATCGTTCTCGAGTGCACCGGACGTGTACGCCGAGACGATGGCGATGAACGGGGCGCTTCTCTTTGTCGGGACATTCCTTGGACTCGTCTTCCTTGTCGCGACAGGCAGCGTCATCTACTTCAAGACGATGACGGAGGCAGAGGATGATCGGTCGAAGTATGCGATTTTACAGAAAATCGGGATATCCGATCGGGATGTGCGCCGGACGGTGCGCCAACAGATCATCGTTGTCTTCCTCGCCCCGTTCGCTCTCGGGATTCTGCATGCGACCGTGGCGCTCATCGCGTTTTCTAACTTGTTGAGCATGAATTTCACGATACCGGTCCTCGTGTGGATGGGCGTCTATACTGCGATTTATGCAATCTACTATGGCATCACGGTTCGCCGCTTCATGACGGCGATTCGATAAGGAGAGAAAATTATGAAAAAATGGATTGGAATTGCAATTGTTTCGATTGTATTGATGGTCGGATTGACGAAGGTGGATTGGAATCGAATTGGGAAGGACACCCTTTTCGTTGAAATTAAAGGGGCGACAGACATTGAAGAGACGACGCTCGAAAATGGTGAGGTGATGAAGCGATACGTGTACACTCAGCCTGCCTTTTCGTCAGAGGGGAAGTCGAAGGAAGTCACCTTTACGGCTATGAAAGAGCTTCGGGAAGGGGCCTACTTACGTTTATACGTCAAGGACGGGGACACGGTCACGTCGTATGAGGAAGTGTCCCGTGCGGACGTACCGCAATCGATTACCGAAAAGTAAGTAAAAAGCCATTCGTCATGAGCATCATGGCGGATGGCTTTTGCCTGCTCATACGACAGGCGCCTCATAAGCATTTAGTTCGAGCTTTAATATGTACGTTAATTCATGATGCGCCAATTCAGAAAAATTTGTTTTCTTTACATGTGTCCGTGGGCGCAATCCGCACTCCAATGCGACGTCGACAATGGTACGAATCTGATTTTCCGTATAGAATCGTTTTCGGCCGAACGTGAACGGGGTAGGTGGCAAGACGCCATCTGTCTCCCATTTGATCAACTGCTGTTGGCTACGCGGGATGCCGGCCACACTGAAGGCCCGACTCAATTCTTTGAGCGGATAAACGATCAGATGTTGTTCTTTATACGAAATTGGTTTTCCTTGTTCCGGTCGGTATGTATCCCATTCGGTCGCTGAAAACGTCAGGTCGGATTGGTCGAAGTCGTGTTGAGCGGAAGGACTAGTGGTGGTGCTTGCGAGGTCTAAGCTGTTCATAGTATGCGTCTCCTTCTTCAAGACTGACTGGTCATTTCAAAAATGTCCTCCTACGTATCGTACCCCATTTACAAGATTTTAACTTACAGTTTTTTCAAAGTGGGGAAATGATTCGTGGGACTTTTGACGTATTTTTGAACGTTATCTGCCGAACATTAAGATACCCTAATTGGTATGAAAACTCAAGCAAAGCAGTCAAAATTTGAAAAATGAATAAAAATTCAGACGATTTAGGACTATGGTCATTCAATGCTATATAAAAATAGAATGAGCACTTTCATGATGAAAGCGGTTAATAAGGGCGAAGGAGGTGAGACAAATGGCAATATATCGAGAAGCGGCGAAAATGTTGTATTTGGACACCCGGCGACAAGTCGACGGCAAAGAGAAAAAGCAACTCGTTCGCTACGGACCGCTAGGCAGTCGAATGGATGAAGCACGGATAAAACAGTTTGGTGACCTGATTACGGCACTAATTGATGTCGAATCCGTCAACTATGTCGTGGCCCAGGAATTTTTAGTGTATTAACACGGAGGACTTATGAACAACCTCACACATCCCGTCGATGATCCTCGGCATGATGAGCAGGTGGTCACATGAGTTGGCCTGAACTCATCTCAAATCTCGGGTTCCCTATCGTCGTCTCGCTCTATTTGCTTCATCGGATTGAGACGAAGCTCGATCGCATGATCCAGCTGCTCGAGCGAATGGGTACCTCGAACGTATCAGAAACCTAATCCCCTATTGAAAGGAGCCATCCCCCCATGGCTGTCTTAACAGAGAAGAAAGCAACGTTCGTCTTGACGACGCATCATGACTTAGAAACAGCAAAACCGACGAAAAAAGCACAACGGTTCGGCCCGATTCGTGCCGACCTTACGGCAGATACGATTGACGCGTTTGGTCGTCTTTTAATCGACCTTGTCATTCAAGAGGACGCGGACCTCGGCATCGTCCGTGAATACGATTTAGTTTAACCCATACCCCAAGGAGGAGAATAACCCATGACTGACACAAAACTTGAAATCTCATTTTTAGATGCATTCCATAAAGTCGTACGTTTCCGCTTGAACAACGTAGAGCAACCGATCGACGCTCAAAAAGTAGAGGCACTCGCCGACTTCATGGTCGCTAACGATCCGCTCGCGAAAAATGTGATGGAATGGACCGAAATCAAGATGATTGAAGGCACGCAAACAGTGTTGAGCGTGAAATAATCAAGTGGAAGGTGACTCTTGCAGTTTTGAGTCACCTTTTTTAAGTTTGGTCAATTCCCTTCATTATTTTCTGAAAATTGTCGATAGTATAGAAAATACTGCATGATTGAGAGGGGAATACATAGATGGCATGGAAATCAACATGGTCTAAGGCACTCAGCCGGATCAAACGAAAACCGACATGGACGTGGAAACCGACACTCAAATGGAAGCGTAGAGAGAAGCGTGAACGCACGACATCTTTCGGACCGAATATTGGAAAGAATTTGACGATTCGTCAAAAGTTATGGGGACTCGTCCTCATCTCACTCGTCATGGTCATTGGCGTCGGCGGTTACGCGCTATTTTCAATGAGTGACGCGAACCGTCAAGCGGACGACATCGTCAACAACTGGAATAAAGGGCTCGATTACGCTCACGAACTTAATACGCTCGCCGCAAACTACAGAACGCTCGAGCTCGACCATATCGTCTCAGATGATGCGACGATGAAAGAAGAACTCATGACGCAGATGAAAGAGATTCGTGATGAAATCAATACGATTGCACCGAAGTATGAAGGACGTGCTGTAAACGCAGAGGACAAAGAGCTGTTTAATAACTTCTCGCGTCAATGGGAGATGTATCAGCGCGTCTCCGACAACATGTTGACATTCAGTTCGACAGGCAACACGGGGATGGCACGTTCATATTATGATGCTCAATCACAATCGACATATGATAACTTCACACAAAAATTAGCCAATCTCGTCGACTACAACTCAGAAGGGTCACAACGTGTCGGTCAAAACATGGAACGAGAATTCATGCAGTCCCTTATGGCGTTGATTGCCGTGACGGTCGGGGCCGTGGCGATTCTCTTATTCTTAGGGTTCAGTTTGTTACGTTCAATCATTCGACCGATGCAAACGTTGCAGACACGCTTTGATGAACTCGCGACACAAGGTGGGGATTTGACGATGACGATTCCCGTCACGTCAAACGACGAAATCGCACAAGTCAGTCGTTCGTTCAACACGTTCCTCGGTACACTTCGTGAAATCATGATCGATGTCGATGAGACGGCGAAAGTCGTTCTCTCGTCTTCTAAAGACGTATCCGCCGAAGTGACACAACTCAGTCACTATATGGAAGAGACGTCTGGAACGGTCGAAGAATTGACGGCAGGCATGGAAGAGACGGCGGCCTCTTCTCAAGAAATGAGTGCTTCGACGACAGAGATGGGCAGTTCGATTGACTCCATCGTCGACTTATCGAATGAGAGTGCCGATACGGCGAACCGTGTCGAGACACGGGCGCACGAGATGCGGGAACAAGCCGTCGTCTCGAAGACAGAGGCTGTGACCATCATTGAGAAGAAACAAGTCGAGCTCGCGGAAGCTATTAAAGGGGCCCAATCGGTCGAAGAGATTCGCGTCTTGACGACGGCCATTCTTACAATCGCCGACCAGACGAACTTACTCGCACTGAACGCGTCGATTGAAGCGGCACGGGCAGGAGATGCCGGACGCGGATTTGCGGTCGTCGCATCGGAAATTCGTAAACTTGCGGAGAACTCACGTCAGACGGTCAACGAGATTCGTGACGTATCGAACACCGTCATCGATTCGGTCGAACGACTCAATACGAGTTCGGAGGACATGTTGACCTTCTTGAACACGAAAGTCATGGCAGACTACGATCGTCTCGAAGATGCTGCGACGCAATATGAACAGGACGCGACGGTATTCGGTGAGACGGCGAAGACGTTTGAAGGCAATGCCCTTCAACTTCGTCACATGACGGACAACATTCTCGGTGTGATACAGGAAGTGGCAACGACCGTGACAGAAGGTGCGGACGGGACGCAGTCCATTTCGGAGAAAGTTCAACTATCGGTTGAGCGCTTCAATGATGTGCAAACGAAGATGAATGAAACTGAGAAACGCGCGACAGAACTATCGAATCGTGTGGCACAATTCAAGCTATAAGCAAGTCTCAGAACCAGGCAGATGTCTGGTTCTTTTTTTATGAATTTTTTGAAACATTTACAGTTCAGATTTTTTAATAAGGGGTCAATGTGTTAGATGATTTCAAATTGTTGGTACAAATTAGGCGGTCTCGTCCGATAAAAAAAGAGCAACACATCATCATAGAGAGAAAAAGAGGTGAAAGAGGACTTGTTCCTCGAAAGTAGTGAAAAAAATCGCAAAAAAATTGACGTTAACCCAAAAGTTGTTGGGCGCTGTTGGAATGGTTTTAGTTTTAGTGGCTTTCGGAATGTTATACAATTTGTCGTCACTTCACAATGCAACAAGCCGGTACGAAGAAATGATTGCAAAAGATGTTATGCGAATGAAAGCGGCTGACGCACTATCACTCGGAATGACACGTCAAGCTTACGGGTTGAGAGGGTACATGTTAAATCAGGATTCGTCTCATTTAGACAAAGAACGATTGGGCTCGACCGGAAAAGAAGCGGCATTACGTGAGTTGATTACATTGGCAAACTCGAAAAAAGAGAAAGAATCCTTTGAAAAACTTCTTGAGTTTGCTCTTAACTACGACGAACTATCAGAAGAACTCGTAGCGGCGATCGATGCCGGGAACGAAAGAGAGGTGGATCGTCTCGGACTTGAAGAAATGCCGGATGTTACTGTTTTCATCACTGAGCAAGGTGAAATGATTCAAGAAAGTACAGCAGCTGACATGCTGACGAAAAAGGACGAACTTGAACAGTATAGTGACAAAGCGCTGTATTATGCGGCAATCATAGCAATCGTTATATTTGTCATGACGACACTAGCCGGATATGGATTGTACGTCATGGTGACGCGACCGCTTCGTCAGTTAGCGAAACAAGTGGACATTGTGGCCCAGGGAGATTTGACAGGAAATGATTTAATGGTTTACACGCAAGACGAAGTCGGGCAATTGATGACCGGCTTCAATCGCATGAAAGGCAACTTGCGCGAACTCATTGAACGAGTCACACAAAACGCACAAGAAATCACAGCGCAGTCGGAAGAACTGTACGCGAGCACGGAAGAGATGGCCTCGCAGACAGAGGAGACGACACGTCTCATCGATCGTGTCGTGGAAGACACGGTCGCGCAAGCTAAAGAAGCGACAGGAACGTCTCAAGCTGTAGCTGCTGCAGATGAAGGGATTGGTCGGATTGCCGGTTCAATCGGCTCGATTGACGATGACGTATCACAGAGTTTGAAGCTAGCCGAAGAAGGGGGCGCGACGATGACCCAGGCGAAAGACGAAGTGCTCGCACTGGAACGGGAGACACGTCTGACAGGAGAATCGATTTCGGAACTGAAGCAACAGTCCGATGAGATCGCCCTTATTACCGAGGTCATCCAATCGATCACGGACCAGACGAACTTATTGGCATTGAATGCGGCCATCGAAGCGGCACGTGCCGGCGAACAAGGGAAAGGCTTCGCCGTCGTCGCAGAAGAAGTACGTAAACTTGCCGAGCAGTCGAAGCAGTCGGCGACACAAATCGCCGGGTTAATCGAGTCGATTCAAGCACAATCGAATGCCGTCCTCGACCAACACGTCGTCAGTGCGAAACGCGTCGAGACGAACACGTTGTTGCTCGAACGGGCGACACGTGCGTTCGAACAGATCGTAAGGCAGCTCGAGACATCGGTCGACAATACGTCACACATTCGTATCGCTTCGCATGAAATTGCGGAGACAACGAGACAAGTCGCAACATCTTCTCTTCAAATGTCACAAGACAGTGAAGGGATGGCTGACACGATGCGTACGGTCGGCGAGACGGCTGATTCCCAACTCGCCATGATCCAAGAGTTGAACGGGGTCGCCGAGTCGCTCGGCAATATGACGAGTGACCTGCAGACGTTGATTGGACGGTTCACGACTTAAATGGTTGCAACATGGAGGTAATGACTCAAATGTTCTAACATACTTATCATAATCAAAAAACCACCGTTTTTTGATAGTGAATAAACGGACGGCATACGCTGCGTTACAGTTATTTTTGACCCGAAACGGATATAAACTGAGATTAGATGAGACAGAAGCCATTCTGTTTTGTGTTCGTCCGGCGAAAACACCAATCGAAATTTCTCAGCTCGCATCTGAAATCGAAAGGTGCTGTATTAAAAAATAAGGTGTTTCACCAAAGTCCTGTCTCTTCGGAGTCAGGACTTTTATATTCACATCGAAACGATTCGCCATCCAGAAAGTAGGGAATGAACAACAAGGTAAACGACAAAAAGGAGTGGATCATATGAAGTATACGGTCATTACAGGAGCCAGTTCAGGAATCGGGTATGAAGCAGCGAAACTGCTCGCCGAAAAAGGAAAGTCGCTCGTGCTCGTCGCAAGACGAAAAGAAGAGCTCGAGTCGCTGCGTGATGAGATCAAATCCATCTCGCCTGATTGCGACGTCATCATCAAATCGACCGATCTGTCTTACAGCGAGAACGTCTACGGTCTCTATGAATCGCTCGCGGACCTCGATATCGAGACGTGGGTCAACAACGCTGGGTTTGGGGATGCCGGACAAATCAAAGATGTGGATTTAGGTAAGATTGAAAACATGATTCGTTTGAACATCGAGGCGCTCACCGTCTTGTCTAGCCTATATGTCCGGGACTATCACGACGTCGAAGGGGCGCAACTGTTGAACGTGTCGTCTGTCGGGGGATATCGCATCGTCCCGAACTCGGTCACATATTGTGCGACGAAGTTTTATGTGAGTGCATATACGGAAGGGCTCGCACAGGAATTGAAGCAGAATGGTGCCAAACTTCGAGCAAAAGTGCTCGCACCGGCTGCAACGGAGACGAGTTTCGCCGACCGGGCACGCGATACGGAAGGATTCGACTACAGCGAGAACGTCGCGAAGTATCACACGGCGCGCGAGATGGCAGAGTTCTTATATGACTTGCTTGAAGGGGACGAAGTCGTCGGGATTGTCGACCCCGAGGATTATTCGTTCAGCCTACGCGGACCGATTAAACCGTATGCCGGATAAACAAAAACATCACGCCGTGCTGGCGTGATGTTTTTTATGACGTCGGTACAGAGTAACCACCTGTGAAGCGGTGGGTCAAACGACGTGTCCAGTACCGAATCCGAAGGCGCCATACATAGAGTTGTGACGTATTCGGAAGGACGACGTTGTTGACGTATTCTGCGAACATATGACGGAACATATGTCCCTCACTTTTGTCATAGGTCGCACTCCACATCCCGTGGTTCTCGACTTCGAGTAGCATCCAAATCATCTCTTCAGTGAGCGGGTCTTCGTCTGCGAGCTCGGCTGAGAGGGCAGCAAAGCGCTGGCTGCAGATGGCGGCATATAAAGAATGGGCGTGTGGATTATGTGGGTTGGCGTTCAAATAGCCACTCGCCGTTTTCATGAGTTCATCGACCATGTCGAGGGGGATATCATCGTATACTTGGAAAAATTCGAGAAGCATGGGTACCGTATCAGGACCTAATCCGGCAAGTCGGACATAATGCATGACGTGCAGCCCGGCTTCTCCGTAGAATTTTCGGTCAAAGTAATGAATCGCGATAGCACGGTGCATGATCGGTACGTCCGGATAGAGCTCGACACCACGAATGAAATGTTGTTCTGCCTCGAACGTGAATCCCGTATCTTCACTGACGATGCCGTTCAGCATGTGAAGGATATAATGATCACCAAGTTCGCTTGCTGTATCGAGCCATTGTTTGGCTTTTGCGATGTTACCATCACGGATATGTGGATACGCGCGCATAGCAGGAAAGAATGGATCATTCGGAAAGGCGGTCTCGCCACGTGTCGCTAATGCATCGATTGCTGCAACGTTATACTCGTCAGTCAATTCTGCGAGGAGCATCATCTCAAGGAATGTGCGTTGGAACTCTGGGGTGTGTATATCGATGGTTTGTGTCATACGGTGTCCTCCTCACAAGTACTGGTGTCGCTCTATTATACTTGTTCTCGAAACGAGGGAGTAGCATCTTTTGCAAAAACGGGAAATGAAAAGTATAGCCGGGAAGGAGGGGATGACATGGCGACGTTCACAGGGTATATCGCAGAGGTGATGGATGGGAAAATCAGGGTCACTCCGACTCGAGAGGCAGATCCGTTTGATGGGATCGTGTTTCATCTGGAGGAACACTTTTCTGAAGAGAAGCCGTTTCTCGTCGGTCAATCTGTAAGAGTCGAGCATGATGAGCAAATGACGCGTTCCTTGCCACCGCAAGCGACGGCGCGTCGGGTCGATGTGTTATGATGGGGACGAGGTGAACGACATGGGACAACGGAATTTTTTGTGGCTCGGAGCCGTCATCGGCTTCAGTGCTCTCGTCGTCTGGTTGTTGCAAGATGCGCTCCCGTTTTGGGCACTGTCGATTCTGCTTCTCGGACTCGGTGCGGTGCTCGGCAATCTCCAACGACGTTTCACACGCGACGAATAACAAGCACTCCATCATTCAGATGGGGTGCTTGTGTCGTTTTCTTCTTCAATCGGATCTTCCGGAGTGTCTTCGATAATCGAATCTTCCTCACCACTTGGTTCGAGCGTCGTCGGTTCTTCCGGCTCCGCTGGCTCTTCCGGCTCGGTCGGTTCCTCTGGTTCCGTTACAGGAGGATCGTCTTCGATCGGATCTTCCGTTTCTGGTGGATCCGTCGGTTCCTCTGGTTCACTCGGTGGTTCCGCAGGTTCTTCCGGCGTCACTTCAGATGTCGTCGGTTCCATTTCTTCCACGACCTCTTCTTCGACTTCTTCCTCAACCGGGACTTCCGGTTCAGTGATAGGCGGTGATTCGGGTGAAGTCTCTGGAACGCTTGGCGTTTGTGGAATATAGACAGGTTCGTCGGTCAAGTCAGGCGTGACGGGCTCAACCGGTGCAAGTTCGACCGGTGGTGGAGCCGGCGCATCTTTTTCAATGAATGTTCGAACGTCCCGTTCAAATAATGCGGTCGGCAATGCGATTCCACGTAAATGGATGGCAACGATTCGCCCGGATGCCGAAAGGAGCGGACTACCATACCCATGACGTGGCAAATCAAAGTTCCGAATATAGCCGTTCTCAGCAAAAGTGACTGTGCCGTTGATTCGTTCTTTCATCGTCAGCGTCGTCAGCGTCTCGTCCTCCGCGGCGATGGCTTGCGTGAATAAGAATGGTGTATGTTCTGTCTCTTCGATGCGAACGACGGCAATCAGATTCGTGCGACCGACGACGGTGCCGGAGACGGCCACTCCGTCATGATACATGATGATGTTCGTCAAACCGGCCACGTTCGAGGCGGCCGTGACGACATCGCGTGAGCTCACCAAAAATCCCGTCCCGTAACTGACGGTGAAAAGGCTCTCTCGCAACGTATCGAAGTCGACGGGTGTCGCTTCATCAGCGGAAACGGTATCTTCGCCGATTCGTAAGTCGACTTGGTCTGCGAGCGAGTCAGTCGAACGTAACATATCTGTGAAATAGGCGTGTCCGATGTAGGTGACAAAAGCAATGAGTGCGATAGCGAATGGGGTGGCAAATAACCAAATCGTGCGACGTGAGCGACGGCCACACGTCGGACAGACCGTTTTCGATCGTGTCTTCTTTCCGCAGTGGGGACAAGTCACAGGGGCACCTTCTTTCTAAAAAGTTCGATGCTATGCTTATTCCTTCATTTGGAAAGAGGTAAACAAAAATTTTGGAGGGTTCCACGATCGAACGTTCATGATAGAATCATCAAAAGGTATAGGGGGAAATCCAATGAAATTTATCATCTTATTCGGTCCGCAAGCCGTCGGCAAGATGACGGTCGGGCAGGCGCTCGCTGATAAAACCGGACTGAAATTATTCCATAACCATATGACGATCGACCTCGTCGGGCCGTTCTTCAATTACGGGACGCCGGAAGGGAAGCGACTCGTCCAACACTTTCGCCAAGAACTGTTCGAGGCGGTCGCCAAGAGTGATTTACCCGGCATGATTTTCACGTTCGTCTGGGCGTTCGATATGCAGGAGGACTGGGATTACGTGAAGAAGGTGACGGACTTGTTCGAGTCACACGGGGCGGACATTTACTACGTCGAGCTCGAGGCCGAGATAGAGGAACGCCTCGCGCGCAATACGACGGAGAACCGCCTCACGCATAAACCGTCGAAGCGCGATATTGCCTGGTCCGAAGCGGAACTGAAACAGACGGCGACGATGTATCGGTTGAACTCACGTCCAGGGGAATTAGACGTCGAGCATTATCTCCGTATCGATAACACGAACTTAAGTCCAGAAGAGACGGCGACACAGATTCAACAGGCATTTTACCTATGAAAAAGCGAGTCCCCCACATGGGAACTCGCTTTTGTCATGCCCACCAGTCGGGGCGTTCATAGTCGACCAACACCTGTTTTTCGAAGAGGCGTGGCTCGAGGTAAGACGTGACGCTTGAAAGACGATCATCGAGGTCGGCCGGATGGACCATCACTTCGATGGATTCACCTGGTTCGATGGCGTCGAGCGTCGCATGGGAGACGCCGTCCGCGTAGAACTGATCACTGAACCGTTCGGTCACCCACAAGTCCCGGCGCGTCCCGAGATTCGTTAAGGCCCGAAACGTCGTGTCGTATTCTTCGGCGAGGCGAATGATGACGTCATGGAGGACCGGCCAGCCGTGAATGTGATGGTGGCTGTCGAGATGGTCGAGCGGGAGTCCGGTCGCAAGGAACGCCTCGATTTGGGCTTTCCACTCCAAATAGACGAGTTCCGGGTCAGGCGAGTCTTCAGTCAAGAAGCGGCTCGTGTAGCGGAACGTGCCGTCTTCTTTCGTGAGAGGGGTACTCGTCTCGGCGAGCGGCTTGCCCCAGGACAAGACGAGATGGACCCCGACGCGGAGCGACGGATGTTGGTTCGCGAGTCTGACCGCTTCTTCGACGGCATACCCGTTCATGATCATCGTCGCCGAATTGACGATTCCATTCACATGACTGTCGAGCGTGCCGGCGTTCACACCCGTCGTCAATCCAAAATCATCGGCGTTGACGAGAACGAACGTTTTAGGCATTGACGAGACCGAGTGCCTGGTCGAGGACCAGGTCCCCTTTCATCATTCCATACGCCATGTTGTCGATGACCGCCACCGGGACGTCGACGGACGATTTGATTTTCCCTTCGAGGTAGCGGACTTGTGGTCCGATCAAGATGACGTCGACGTTCGTCTGTTCTTTCAAACGAGACTCTGGAATCGCGTCAATCGATGCATCGAGTCCGCGTGTAGCAGCTTCTTTCCGCATTTTTTCCACTAAGATTGATGTCGACATTCCTGCCGAGCAGACGAGTAAGATGTTCATGTCGTTTCCTCCAATCGATTCAAACGGGTGATCATATCAATCATTTCGACGGCGAGCTCTTTCACAGTCATCGCCGTCATAAGATGGTCTTGCGCGTGGACGAGGAGGACGCTCATGTCGCTCGTCGTCCCCCGTGCCTCTTCTTGTAACAGTTCAGTTTGAAGTTTATGAGCGTCTAAGAAGGCCGCATCGGCTTCTTTCAACTTTGCCGTCGCCTCGTCCGCCTCACCGCGTTTCGCAGCGGCGATGGCCTCGAAAGCAGATGAACGGGCATTCCCAGCATGCAAGATAATCATAAACGAGAGTTCTTGGATGGTTTCGGTTTTCACGAAATCTTTTCTCCTTCCTCAGTTGTAGCTTTATTTTTATTGATTTCGGCGGTCATTGCTTTCGCTCCTGCCATGACGAATGGAATATACATTGCTGTCGCAATCGACAAGTTGACGATTTGAAGCAAGATACCGCGGACGCTACCACCCGTGACCAAATATCCACTGATGATTGGTGGCGTTGTCCAAGGGACGATGGCGACCGTCTTCGGAACCATACCTGTTGAGAGCGCGACGTACGAGATAATCGTGAGCGTGACCGGTACTAGGATGAACGGTACGAGCATGATCGGGTTCAATACGATCGGAAGACCGAAGATGACCGGTTCGTTGATGTTAAAGAGACTGGCTGGTGTCGACAGTTTGGCGACTTGGTGATACGGGTGATTCCGTTGTTTGCGGACGACGATGAAGATGGCGAGTAAGAGTGCGAACGTCGTACCCGATCCACCCATGAAGACGAACGCATCCAAGAACGGTTTTGTGACCGTGTACGGTACATCAAATGCCGATGTTCCGGCTTGGAAGGCAGCCAAGTTTTGCTCGATGAGCGGGAGATAGACCGGTTCGATGACCGAGCCGATGATGTTCGTCCCGTGAAGCCCGAAGAACCAAAGGATGTGGTTCAAGAAGGCGATGAGCAAGGCAGCCGGGAGTGAGTCGCCGAATCCTTGGAGCGGTTGTTGGATTGCTTTAAAGATGACTTCAAATACACTGAGTTCGACGACGAGCGTCATGAAGAGCTGGAATCCTGCGACGACGGTCAAGATGATCATCGATGGGATGAGCGCTTGGAATGAACGAGTGACCCCACCTGGTACACCTTCTGGCATCTTGATCGTCAGTTTTGTATTGATGAGGTAGCGGAACATTTCTGTAACGACAATCGATACGATGATGGCAACGAAGAGCCCTTGGGCGCCGAGCCATGCGAAGTTGAGACCCCAGTCAGCCGTGACCGGTACGAGCATGATGTATGAGGCGAGCGACAAAATACCCGCTGCGAGCCCGTCAATCCCGTATGAACGGGCCAAGTTATACCCGATCGAGAAGGCGATCAGGAGCCCGAGTATCGCGAAGGATGCATTCCAAATGCTACCGCCGAGACCTTGCCAATTGCCTTCGCCGAACATACTGTTCATCGACCCGACGAAGTCGAGTGAGAAACCACCGATGTTGACGGCTGGGAAGTTGTTGATGAGGACCGCGAGCGACCCGACGATGATGAGTGGCATGACGGAAACGAATCCGTCACGGATGGCGACTAAGTGCCTTTGGGACCCGATACGTCCCGCGATTTCAATAAACTTGTTCATGAATAGACCTCCTTCTTGAATTGGGGTAGGTACGCCTCGTGCGCTGTGAACAGCTCCTTAAGAAGCGGGTCGATCCGTTTCTCGTCCTGGATGAGCGGGTTCATGAGGCAGGCAAGATAGGCGTCCTCGTACGTGCCGGATACAGCCGCTTGGATGGCGAGCTGTTCAAACGTTTTTAAGTTCGTGATGAGTCCACGGATCGGGAGCGGCAACGCGCCGATGGAGATTGGGCGAGGACCGGACTTCGTGATGACGGCGTTCACTTCGATGACCGCATCGTCTGGTAAATCCCGAATTGTGCCGTTATTGAGCGTGTTGACCGTCTGGATGTCACCGCGGTCGTTGTGAATCGAGTCCATCAAGTTGCAGGCAGCGTCTGAATAGTAGGCGCCTCCACGTTTTTCAAGCTCTTCCGGTTTGACGGCGAGATCGACGTCTTTGTATTTCTCGAACAACTGCGCCTCGACTTGTTGCACGACTTCGGCACGGGTGCCGTTTTGTTCGTACGCTTCGAGGTCTTTTTTCAACACATCTTTCGTCTGGAAGTAGTACTGATGATACGGGTTCGGTAACATGCCGAGTGACGATAGGAACGATTCGCTCCAACCGAGCCCGACGATGTTCGCCGGCGAGTAGTCGTTGCCTGCGTTGAGCGAGGCGAGGACGTCATTCGTCCGGTCCACCCCGTCGACCCATACGTGACGGCCGAAGACGAAGTGGTTCAATCCGATAAATTCAATCGCGACTCGTTCGACAGGTGTCTCGAGAATCTCGGCGACCGAGTTTCGCATGTTGAACGGGATGTTGCAGACACCGATGACCTTCTTATGAGATGAGTGCTTGAGTACGGCCTCGGTGACGATGCCCGCCGGATTGGTGAAGTTGACGAGCCAGGCATCCGGACAAATCTCGGCGACTTCGTTTGCCAAGTCGATCAAGACAGGGATGGTACGGAATGCTTTGAATAATCCACCTGCGCCGTTCGTCTCTTGCCCGATGAAGCCATGCTTTAGCGGGATGCGTTCATCGAGCGCGCGTGCCTTCAGTCCACCGACCCGAATCTGTGTGGATACAAAATCTGCGCCGACGAGTGCGGCTCTTCGGTCGAGCGTCCAACTGAGTGTGATTTCAGCGTTTGACTTCTCGATCATCCGCTCTGCGAGACGACCGACGATCTCTAGTTTCTCCCTCCCTTCTTCGATATCGACGAGCACGATTTCCCGAACGGGGAACGTTGCTTGTCGATCGATCAATCCTTCGATGATTTCCGGGGTGTAACTGGATCCACCGCCGATGATGACGACCTTGACTGCCATGGTGCCAACTCCTCCTTTTGAAAGCGATTTCTTTTTGTCGTAACAAATATAACAAATGATACAACTTACTGCAATATAAAAAGTACAAATGATACAAATTAGTTTTTGTATTTGCATTTGTATGATTGCTGTATCACAATAAAGGAACCAACCTAACGTAAAGGAGATGGAGATATGTCGCAATCGACGCTCCAAACCGCAATCAAGGATGAACTGTTGTCCCGCATCAAGAGTGGGCACTATAAAGAAGGGGAAAAATTTCCGACCGAGTACGCGCTTTGCGAGGAGTTCGATGTGAGCCGAACGACGGTACGGGGTGCCCTCAACCAGTTGACGACGGAAGGGTATCTGGTCCGTCAACAAGGTCGCGGGACGTTCGTCGCCGGGAAGAAAGTACAACAGACGTTGTCGTATACGCCGAACAACTATGCGGCACAGCTCGCCGTTCAAGGGAAACGTGGGCAAGTCGCCTTGATCGACATCTCGGTCATCTCGGCATCAGGTCAAATCGCTTCTGTGTTTGAAGCGGAAGACAACGCCCCGATTCAAAAGATTGAGCGAATCCGTCATGCGGACGGCGAACCGACCCAGTATGAGGTCTCGTTCATCCCGTGGCAGATCGCACCGGGGATCACGAAGGAACAGGCCGAGCATTCGCTCTTCCGCACACTCGCCGAGGTCCACGACGTGCATGTCGCGAAGACGACGGAAGCACTGGAGATTGCCTTAGCTGACGAGAAGGTGAGTACGCTCCTCGACTGTCCACTCGGGTCCCCTTGCTTCCATATCGAGACGGTGACAGAAGATGAGTCGGGACGAGCAATTGAATATTCACGCTCCTACTTCCGCGGAGACAAGACGAGCTTCGTCATCGAACGGGATTATAAGTAACAAAAGCGCCCGACTGTTTCGTATGGAAACGGTCGAGCGTTTTTTTTAGTTTAACCTGTAATAAAAAGAATCATGGTCATTTTGAGTGAAAATGACTATGTTTAAGCATAAATGAACATGTTTAAACACGATAAACATGTTCATTTTGTTCTGAGATGACTATGTTTATCAAGGAAATGAGTACGAATTTAACACGTTATACGGACAAGGGATTTCAAAATGTAACTCGAATGTTGAATCAGATGACACAATTCGAAAGGTGAAGAAATATGACCGTAACTACATTTGTTGGTGTGTTTATTTTTTGGTCTTTTACTCTCTTATAGAAATACGGATGAAGGCTCACGAATGGGGATTTTAGAGCATTTAGATAGGGATTATGCACATCTTGAGTACGGGAATTGGACGTTATTCAAAATGAAAAATTCTAGTTATCTGGAATGGTTTGCCCAAGAGTCTTTGGAACAATATGAGGGCATGGGTGAAGTGGAGCACTATGTTTTTCTTACATCAAATGATGTGATTGAAGTGCTATTCGTTGATCCTCCGACAATAACAAAGGTGGTATAGCGTAGATTTTATTTGTATAACATTTATTCCCCGTCCAATTCTTTCATCATCTCTTCAAATGAGATTGCTTTCGATTCCTTTTGATGATGATACATCGTTTCGTGATATCGATTTAAGTCTCTTTCTTTTTGAATATGTTCAATCATCACATCGCGAATGAAGGTAGACAGGTGCAGCTGTTTCGCTTCTACATATTCCTTAATGACGCTCGCATCTTCTTCATTGAGATGGATATTTATTGTTTCCATCACAGACACCCCCTTAATCTGATTATAACCGATTACAAACTGCATTCTTGACCACCTCATCCGCTCTTTTCTGTACACTAGAACCAGGAGGCGAGAGAAGCATGTCAATCATTGAATTCAAAGATGTGAGTCATCAAGACATCCTGCACCATGTGTCCGGGACGTTCCGGGAAGGACGAATCACGACCTTCGTCGGACCGAGCGGCGCCGGCAAGACGACGTGTCTGAAGCATATCAACGGATTGCTGTCACCAGACACGGGCACGATTTTATTTAAAGGGGAAGACATCGCGGAGATGGACATCCTCGAACTTCGAAAGAAAATCGGGATGGCGTTCCAAAGTGCGCCGATGATTCAAGGGACGGTGTACGACAACTTGAATCTCCCGAAAGCCATCTTCGACGAGACACTCGACCGTGATCGGGCTGCCGAGTTGCTCCATCGCGTCGACTTGAGTGAGGCGTTCCTCGACCAACCCGTCAAATCACTGTCGGGTGGGGAACGAAGTCGGGTCGCCATCGCCCGGACGCTCGTCAATAAACCGGACGTGCTCTTGCTCGATGAGATCACGGCGAGCCTTGATTACCGGACGGTGAAAGAGATTGAGCGACTCATCCGAAAACTGCAACAATCGTATGGCGTTACCGTCATCTGGATCACCCATGACCTCGATCAAGCGCGTCGGGTAAGTGACGATATGTGGTTCTTGAAGGACGGGGAACTACTTGCTTACGGGGACGCATCGTTCATCGATGAGTCGGACGATCCCGTCATCCAACAATTCGTCAGGGGGGAAGATTGATGTCATACATTGAACTCGCGACGGCGCTCATTTTCGTCGTCATCCCGCTTGCCTTGACGCTCGTCCTACGACTTGGACTTGAGCGAGATATTATCATTGCGACCGTCCGCTCCATTATTCAACTGTTGATTATCGGCTATATCTTGACGTTTGTCTTTGAGAGTGACAGTCCCATCTTCATGCTGTTGATGATTTTACTCATGATTGTCGCCGCGACACAAAACATCCGACGGAAAGGGGACGGGATTCCGGGCATCATGTGGATCATCGTCTTGACGCTCGTGACGATCGAAGCGCTGACGATGGGACTCCTGCTCGGGCTCGGTATCATCCCATTCGAGCCGGAAAAGGTCATTCCGATCAGCGGGATGGTCATCGGGAACAGCATGGTGTTATCACTCCTGTTCTTGAACAAGTTCAAAGACGAGGTCGAGCGGAGTGACGACGTCATTGAACTCATTCTTTCACTCGGCGGCACACCAAAAGTGGCCATCGACAATAGCTTGAAGAATGCGATTCGCACGAGCATGATCCCGACCGTCGAGGCTCAAAAGACGATGGGGCTCGTCCAGCTACCGGGGATGATGAGCGGTCTCATCATTGGGGGAGCCGACCCGATGGAAGCGGTTTTGTATCAACTCTTGATCCTCTTCTTGATTTTGACGACCGCCTCGATCTCGGCGACGCTCGTCGGCTATCTGGCGTACCCGCGTTTGTTCAACGAGAAGATGCAGTATATCGGACTGACCTATCGGAAGGGGAAATGAGCATGATCACAGGGATTCATCATGTCCAGCTCACGATTCCAATTGGAGCGGAGCGAGAGGCGAAGGCGTTCTATTGTGAGTTTCTCGGTCTACGTGAAATCGAGAAGCCGGAGTCACTGAAAGGACGTGGCGGATTTTGGCTTCAGGTCGGCGACCGTTCCGTCCATGTCGGGGCAGAGGACGACGTGGAACGACAGAAGACGAAAGCGCATATCGCATACGCGATGACGGATTTAGGTCATTGGAAGGAAGCGCTTCGAGAGAACGAGATTTCTTACTCCGAAGGCATCCCGATTCCAGGATACGACCGATTCGAGTTCAGAGACCCGTTCGGCAATCGGGTCGAGATGATTCAACCGCTCTGACGAAAGGGAGCATCCATTGCGGATGCTCCCTTTGTCGTTCTTCAAGAAATACCGAACAGGCGAGTCACTTGCTCCCATTCGGACGGATAGGCGTTGCTGCCATGATGCTCGTGAATGAGTGTCCCGTTCGTGTATACGCTGAGATTCCACTGTGTACCGTCTAGCGTGCGAATCCCTTCGAGTTCTTCGAAAACGGTTGGCCACCAATTCGTTCCAAGCAGATGAAACGCGACACGCATCTGTTTCGCTTCCTCGCCCTCGTAGTATTCGAATTCAAAGGGCTCGGTGATTGACGTATCGGACCGATCAATGTGTCGAAGGACGGTGCCCCTCTCAAAAAAGGTGATTGTACTCACATCATACGTGCCGAACCCACCGACGCGGAAGATGACCTCGATCATCGATTCCTGAGGACGACCGATCGCCTGTAAGGCGCGCTTTTGGAGCGGATGTTCGACGAAAGAAGAGGGAATGTGATAAAGGGCGCGAAACGTTTTGTCTTTCATGAAACTTCAACCTTTCCCGGGTATAAGATGCCCCGAGTATAGCGGAATCTTCCGGACGAGGGAGATAAAATAAAGTGTAAGGTACGAAAAAAGCACCTCTTGAAGAGATGCTTCGTTGTTAGTAGACTTCGTACGTCTGTCCGGTCTGCGCGCCTTCGACGCTTTTCACATAGGCGAGGGCGACCCGTTCACCCGGTACCGCCGCGTAGCCTCGGAAATACGGGCCGTACGCATCGAGCGCTTCGACGAGGACGTTCGGGCTGACGTTGTTGATACGGATGCCCCGTGGCATCTCAATCGCCGCACCGGTCACGAATCCTTTGATGGCGCCGTTCGCGAGTGCCGCTGATGCGCCCTCCTTGATCGGGTCGTCCATCAAGATTCCGCTCGTCAATGTAAAGCTGCCGCCATCGTTCACATAATCGAGCCCGAGAAGGACGAGGTTGACCTGTCCTTTGATCTTGCTGTCGATACTCTTCTGATTATCTGCCGGCGTCATCTCGGAAAGCGGACCGAAATGCGTGCTGCCCGCCGTACTGATGACCGCGTCGACCCGTCCGACCGTCTCATACATCTGGCGGATGCTGTCTTCAGAAGTGAGGTCGACTTGCACGTCTGCCCCGTTACGCCCAGCCCGGATGATCGTATGTGTTTTCTCCAACTCTTTTGCGACGGTCTGACCGACCGTGCCGCTTGCCCCAACGAGTAAAATTTTCATAAAGAAACTGCCCCTTTCGTCACGCTTGGATTCCACTTCAGAGTAGCGGAAGATGAGGACGTTCGGCAATCAAGTTGCCTCTTTCGGGACGACCGTACCTTGATGAAATCGCATCTTCCAACGCCCGTCCACGAATACCCAAATCGAGCTGCGGCGTGTTTCGCGCTTCAATATCGGTTGAACGAGATGGTACGTCACCAAAACGTGACCTTCCGTCAACGGATGCAGCGTGAATTCGGATAACACCGCCTCAATCGGGTCGAGCTGGAGTGTCGTCTGATTCCAATCTTGATACAGGATCCGTCCCGAGCTACCGATTTCAAAGAAGTCTTCGGTCAACAGTTCACGCAATCGCTCCGTCGACTGCCTGACTTCCGTCGTGAGTAACGCTTCTTCTAGTGTTTGAAGATAATCTACCAACTCGTTCATGTCACGACTTCCTCTCTTTGTTGATTCATCACGATGACGCCGAGGACGATCAACAAGAGACCGATGGCGTTTAGTGTGGAGAGAACTTCCCCGTACACGAACACCCCGATGAGCCCCGTCGCCACCGTGCCGAGCCCGGCCCAGATGCTATAAGCGATACTGAGGGGAATCGTCTTCAACACGTTGCCCATGAGGGTGAACGAGGCGGCGAAACTGACCAAGAGGATGGCACTCGGTACGAGGTTCGTGAATCCATCCGACAGCTTCAACATCGACGTCCCGAGTACCTCAAATCCGATAGAAAAGAACAGTAAAAGATAGGCTTTCATTTCGATTCACCTCACACTTTCATGAAGACGAGCCCGATGATGACGAGCCCGATCCCCGCAATTTTTTGACGACTGATTTGTTCCCGGAAGACGACGAATCCGATCACCGCCGTGAGTGCCGTCCCGACCCCGCTCCAAAATGCATATGCGAAGCTGAGCGGAATGGTGAAGAGGGCAAGTGACAACAAATAAAATGCCGTCCCATAACCGAAGGCGACCCCGAGAATCGGAAGTCGGCTCGTCGAGGTGGCGTTCACTTTCAACATGCTCGACCCGAACAGTTCTGAGGCGATGGCCCCGATCAAATAGATGAATCCCATATTACGAACCTCCTTGAACCAACTCGTCACATGCCTCCCGAATGAGTGTCGCCGCACGGTCCTTGAACGATTCGCTATACCCATACAAGACAGCGAACCAAAAGCCGTCACAGAGGAGACGAAGTTTTAAAATCGCATCCTGGTCCGGTCCATCTGCAGCGAATCGCTCGTTCCAACCGGTCGACACGTCACTCCAGATCGACTCGCTCGTCGCATCTTCTTGTGAGGAGATAAAGACGGCGACGAGGTCCGTGTCCCCGTGATCAACATCCTCCAACGTCGCGAGGGCATAGGCACGGGTAAATGAATATGGACCGTCCGATAGATGGGCGGTGATTCGTTTCTCGAACGTCTCGATGGCGAATTCGTTCATCTGACGCAATAAGTTGGCCTTATTGTCGAAATGATAGAGGACCCCGGCTTTCGTGATTCCTGCTTTCGTCGCCAATCGTTCGAGCGACAACTGACTGATTCCGTCTTCTCGAATCATCTGGGCGGCAGTCTGTAGCAACAATTGTTTTTTACTCATCCGATCACACCTCTCTTTACTTTACTGACCGTTCAGTAAAGTTAGTTTATCAAAATTTGAAAGGGGTTGTCGAGATAGAACGTTGATGGAATAATCAGGGAAAAGGGGGGCGTGACATGGGTTCACATTTGATACATCTCTTCATTGCAAATGAGATGGTCAGACGGAAGCGGGAGATGCGCGTATGAACAAGCGATACGCACCGTTATATGCGACGCTCGAACTATTTATTTTGACAATCATCACTTTCTTCACGCTGAACGGCCGAGTGTTTCCGAACCTCGATTTGATGACGGTCATCTGGGTATATCTCGCGATTGACATCGCCTTGTTCGCCACGTTGATTTGGGGATTCTTCACGAAGGATCGAATCATTAAAATCTACACGCTGCTTGCGACAATCGGATTGATGATTCCATTGTCGATTTGGATTTTCCTGTTGCTGTTGGCGAACGGGATCTCGGAGGTATGAGTGGAATGGAACTGCCTAAACCAACTCCATTTTTGATGCGCCGCGTGCCGTTTTTCATCTTGTATGCCCTTTGCGGTCCGCTTGCGCTTCTCATCTTGATTATTTACTGGCGAGACACACCGACTAACGATCGAGGACCGTATTTATTTTTCTCGGTCGTGTTCTCGCTGTTCTTCATCACGAAAATCATACCGGACGGATTATTGAGGATCGTGATTTTCTCAGCGACGTATACGTTCGTCTTATTCGTCACATACATCATTCTCGATCGAAAACGAAATCGTAATGACAATGAGTAACTTTGAAAGTGGACCTCTCCGCTTTCTTTTTTTGTGCGTGCATCTATGGAAAGAAAAATTTTCCTATCCGAATCTTGTCAAATTGGCATTGCGTATCCTAATTTTGTTTGTTATGCTACTTGATGAAAACGACAATGATAATCATTATCACTGACAACGAGAGCGCGATACTAGACATACATAACCAACGCGACTCGTTCTAGATATGAGAATCATTGAACTTTACATACAGAGGAGATGGATGAAGTGGGGAAATTCAAGATTTCACTCATGTTGACGTTGCTCGTCTTCGTACTCGCCGCATGTGGCGGAACGAGTGAGACGAAGAAAGAAGAGAACGTCGGCAGCGCAACAAAGACAGAGACGGTCGAGATTACGGATGCACATGGCACGATCGAGGTACCGGTCAATCCGGAGAAGGTCGTCGCCCTCGATAACCGGACGTTCGAAACATTGGCAGCATGGGACATCGACTTGGTGGCGGCACCAATCGGACTCCTTCCAGCGGAGTCACCATATGCATCAGACAAAGACATCAGTGATGTCGGCATGCACTTCGAGCCGAACTTAGAGGCGATTGCGGGAGTTGACCCAGACGTCGTCATCGTCGGTCAACGCTTCGCGGATTACTACGAGGACATCAAAAAGTTGGTACCGGAAGCGGCGGTCATCGATTTGAACATCGAAATCCCAGAAGATTCAGGCACACCGGGTGAGATTTTAGTCAAAGGATTGACAGACACGACGCTCACACTCGGAAAAATCTTTGACAAAAACACAGAAGCCGAAACGATCGTCGCTGACCTCGACAAGTCGATTGAAGACGCGAAAGCGGCATACAACGGAAAAGATACAATCATGTCAGTCATCGTATCGGGCGGAGACATCGGGTTCTCAGCACCGGTAACGGGACGCGTGTTCGGACCGATGTACGACATCTTCGGATGGGTCCCAGCCCTTGAAGTCGAGAAGACGACAGGTGACCACGAAGGTGACGAAGTATCCGTCGAAGCCATCGCGGAAAGCAATCCGGACTGGTTGTTCGTCCTCGACCGTGACGCACCACTCGGTGACGCGGAAGGCGCAGTACCAGCCGAAGACGTGATCGACAACGCACCGGCGCTTCAAAAGACGACGGCTGTGACGAAAGAGCAAATCGTCTATGCCCCGAAAGACACGTACTTGAACGAATCGATTCAAACGTACGCGGAATTCTTCAACAGTGTCACGGAAGCGCTCGCGAAGTAAGGTTCCGTCATGCAAAAACCATTGACAGCCAGGGTTGAGACGATGTCTCAGCCCTCCTTTTCTAGATTGTGGACGAAGTCGTTCGTATTCACCGTGATCATCGTCCTCGGTTTGGCGGTGCTGTCGCTCTTTACCGGGGTGTACGATCTGTCACGGACAGACGGCTTCGATATGTTTTGGATCACCCGAGTCCCACGGACGGTCGCCCTCATGCTGACGGGTGCGGCGATGGCGATGGCGGGGCTCGTCATGCAGCTCATCACGCAAAACCGTCTCGTCGAGCCGACGACGACGGGGACGCTCGAATGGGCGGGTCTCGGACTGCTCACTGTTTACTTACTCGTACCGGCACCGAGCCTCATGATGCGGATGACCGGGGCAATCGTCTTCGCATTCATCGGGACGATGGTCTTCTTCTGGTTCTTACGTTCGGTCAAACTCCGATCATCGCTCATCGTGCCAATCATCGGGCTCATGTTAGGGGCGGTCATCTCCGCCATCTCGACGTTCCTCGGTCTTTTCTTCCGGGCAAGCCAGGCAATCGAGGGTTGGTTCGTCGGTTCGTTCGCCTCGGTGCAAATCGGGCGCTACGAGTATCTATGGGTCATCATCGTCGTGACGGTGCTCATCTTTTTACTGGCGAATCGCTTGACGCTCGCGGGCCTCGGGGAAGACATCGCGACGAGTCTCGGCGTGAACTATAACCAGCTCATGATGATGGCGACGGGGCTGATCGCCTTATCGGTCGGTGTCGTGGCGACGGTCATCGGGAATTTGCCGTTCCTTGGACTCATCGTTCCGAACCTCGTCTCGATGTTCCGCGGGGATGATTTGCGAAGCAACCTGCCATGGGTCTGTCTTGTCGGGATGGGTGCGATTCTCGTCAGTGACTTGATCTCACGGACGATCATCATGCCGTTCGAGCTCCCGGTCTCCCTCATTCTCGGGACGGTCGGGGCAGTCGTCTTCATCATGATCTTAATGCGACAACGGAAGAAGGGAGGGGTTCGATGAGTACGGTCATGGAACGAGACGGTGTCGACGTATCAATTGGGGAATTGACAGAAGAACGTCACGCCTTGGCGTTTCAATCGAAACGGGCGAGCAGGCGCTATTGGCTCTTCTTAAGTGCCTTCATTCTCGGCGGACTGTTGTGTGCGCTCGGACTTCTCCTTTATAACAATCCGGTCCCGATGGACTCCCCGTCATTCGTGCCGGTCGTGGAACGGCGGATCGTCGCCATCGTCACGATGCTGATTGCGGCCCTCTGTCAAAGTCTCGCGACGGTCGCGTTCCACTCCGTGACGAACAACCGTATCATCACCCCGTCGCTGCTCGGGTTCGACGCGCTCTACTCGACAATCCAGACGAGCATGGTGTTCTTCTTCGGGGCAGGGGCATTGATTGGATTTTCGGGAACGGGCGCCTTCTTGATCCAAGTCGGTCTCATGGTGACGATGAGTCTTCTCCTCTACGGATGGCTCTTGTCAGGCAAATACGCCAACTTGCAGCTCATGCTGCTCGTCGGGATCATCATCGGGACGGGACTGAACTCGGTGTCGTCGTTCATGCGCCGCATGCTCGCTCCGTCCGAGTTCGATATCCTGCAAGCGCGGCTGTTCGGTTCGGTGACGAATGCCGACGTGGCGTACTTCCCCATCGTCATTCCAATTGTCGTCATCGCCGGGACACTCTTGTTCCTGTTCTCGAATCGATTGAATATCGTCGCACTCGGCAAGGACGTCGCGACGACGTTCGGGGTGAACCATCGGAGGAGCGTCATCTACACGCTCGTCCTCATCTCACTCCTCATGTCGGTCTCGACAGCGCTCATCGGACCGCTCACGTTCTTCGGATTTTTAGTCGCGACGCTCAGCTATCAGGTCGCCTCGACGTATGATCATAAATACGTCTTTCCGATGGCGTTCGCCCTAGGGTTCTTCGTCCTGACGAGCGCGTATTTCTTTATGTATCACATATTCCAGACGCCAAGTGTCGTCTCCGTCATCATCGAACTGTTCGGCGGACTCATCTTCTTGGCCGTCATTCTAAGGAAGAGGTCGCTATGATTCAAATCGAACAAGTCAAAAAATCGTATACAGACGACGTCCACATCGGACCGCTCACGCTCGACATCCCGAAAGCCGGGTTCACCTCATTGATTGGACCGAACGGGGCGGGCAAGTCGACGACGCTCATGATGATCGGACGGTTGCTCAACTTAGACGAGGGACAGATCCAAGTCGCCGGCATGGACGTGTCGAGCACGAAGTCGAAAGACTTGGCGAAAATCATCACCATCCTGCGTCAAGAGAACCACTTCGTGACAAGGCTCACGGTCCGGCAACTCGCCGGGTTCGGGCGTTTCCCGTACTCGAAAGGACGCCTCACAAAAGAGGACGAGGCGATCATCTCGAAATATATCGACTTCCTCGACTTGACCGCGCTCGAGAACCGCTATCTCGACGAGCTCTCAGGGGGACAAAGGCAGCGTGCGTATGTGGCGATGGTGCTCTGTCAGGAGACGGAATACGTCCTCCTCGATGAGCCGCTCAACAACTTGGACATCGCCCGTTCGGTAAAGATGATGGAGTATTTACGCCACGTCGCCGATGAGTTCGGACGGACAATCGTCACGGTGCTCCACGATATCAACTTTGCGGCGAAATATTCGGATCGCATCTGTGCGATGAAAGACGGACAGATTGCTGCGTTTGGAACGGTCGATGAAATCATGGACGCGAAGATTCTATCCGATATTTTTGAGACGAAACTGGAAATCATCGAAGGTCCGTATGGGCCAATTGCGGTGTATTAACGAAAGGGAGGATTCACATGAAAATTGACTGGACACCGATCACCAAAGTAGTGGCGGAGGCACCGGATACATACACGTTCCATCTCGCCTTGCCACCTGAATTTACGTGGCAGGAAGGGGCGCACACGCATCTCGCGCTCGAAGGGTTCAACGCCGGGGACAAGCCGGACCGGAGCCTCGTACGCCATATGTCGATCTCGACGTTGCCAAACGAAGGGGCAATCGGGATTACGACCCGCATCAAATCCGAATGCTCGACGTTTAAATCGATCCTTCGCGACATGGTACCGGGAGACAAGGTCGCCTTGTTCAAGACACATTCGAACGTCCCGCTCGAACGGAGCGGGAAGAATGTCTACTTGTTATCGGCTGGGGTCGGACTCGCGACATTCCGTCCGGTCGTCCTCGACTATTTGGCGAACGGGGAAGGCGTCCCGCATCTTCATTCGTTGAACGTCGATTCGTCGAAGGCGTATCTATTCGGTGACATCTTCGAATCGAACGAATGCTTCACATCAGAGTTCGTTCCGAGTCGGAAAGACTACTACGAACGCGTGGAGATGATGGCATCCGACAAGGACGCCTTGTTCTACATCGTCGGCAGTGACGAACTGTTGCGCGAGACGATCCACGTACTCCGGACGAACGGGGTGGCATGTGACAATATCAAGATCGACAAGCATGATTTTCAGCGGGAAGACTTTTTAGGCTGACACTCAAACCGGGGACACGTGCCCCGGTTTTTTCGTGCACAGTTGGACGAAGCGCTCGAAGATGCTACGTCCGTCCGGTGTACCGATCGACTCGGGGTGGAACTGGACACCGTACGTCGGATGGTTCGGGTGTTCGAGTGCCATGATGACACCGTCTGTCGTCTCGGCCGTGACTGTCAGTTCGGTCTCTTGTACGACGAGCGAGTGATAGCGCATGACGTCCATCGACAATCCTTCGAAGAGGACACCAGGAACCGTATTGATCCGTGAGACTTTACCATGCATCACCTCGTTCGCCCGTCCGACATTCCCCCCGAACGCCTTGGCGATGACCTGATGGCCGAGACAGACCCCGAGAATCGGGATGTAGCCGGACAATTGTCGAACGACCGCGAGTGAGACACCGGCATCTTGTGGACCGCCGGGACCGGGAGAAAGGATGATGCCACTCGGGTTCATGCGACGGATTTCTTCTATAGTATGTTCGTCGTTCCGAATGACACAGACGTCACTGAAGCGGGCGACGTCCTGATAGACGTTATACGTGAACGAATCGTAATTGTCGATGAGGAGAATCATGCGAACACCTCCAATAGGGATTTGGCTTTGTGCAACGTTTCTTCATATTCCGATACCGGGTCTGAGTCATAGACGATGCCGGCACCGGCTTGAACATGGGCCGTGTCACCTTGGACGACCATCGTCCGGATGGCGAGGGCGAAGTCGAATCCGCCGCGGACGTCGAGATAGCCGACCGCCCCGGCGTAAACTTCTCGTTTCACCGTCTCGAGCTCGTCAATCAACTGCATCGCCCGAATCTTTGGAGCCCCGGAGACAGTACCGGCCGGAAGACAGGCACGGAGCGCATCGATCGGGGTCACATCGTCACGTAAATCCCCTTCGACTTCCGAGACGAGATGCATCACGTTTTTGAATCGTTCGAGCTCGATGTGTTTCGGGATAGTGACCGTGCCGACTTTGGCGACCCGCCCGATATCGTTCCGTCCGAGGTCGAGGAGCATCCGGTGCTCGGCGAGTTCCTTCTCATCTTGAAGGAGTGACTCCGCGTGACGCATGTCTTCCTCGACGGTCTTCCCACGAGGGCGTGTCCCGGCAATCGGATTCGTCGTCACTTTGCCGTTCTCGACGCGGACGAGACTCTCCGGGGAGGCCCCGAGGACGATTGCTTCCCCGAGGTCGATATAGAACAAGTACGGACTCGGATTTTGTTTCCGTAGCGTCCGATAAAAGTGGAACGGGTCCCCGGTGAACGTCGCGTCGATTCGTTGCGACAAGACGAGTTGGAACACCTCGCCTGCGAGGATTGCCTCTTTCGCCTGGAGCACACGGTCGATGAATTCATCCTTCGGTGTCAAAATCTGCTCGCTCGTCCGGACGACCGGTTCGAGGGCGTGCGTCTCCGGTGTCTCGAGCTGTACACGGATGGACTCAAGTCGCATCGTAGCATCCGTCTCACTCGTATCAAGCAAGATGACCTGTTCTTCGAGGTGGTCGTATAAGACGACCGTCTCATAGCGCTGGAAGAGGGCGTCTGGCAAATCACGCGTCACGATCGGCGTGTTCGGGATTGGTTCATATACGCGAAGCAAGTCGTAGCCGATATAGCCGACGGCACCGCCGATGAACGGGTATGGGGCAGTGAAGTCGTCACGAGTAATGCGTTTTGACAGGGCATGGAGCGGGTCGTCCGCATAGACCGTCCCCGTTGCATCCGTCACGTCGTTCCCATCGACCCGGATCGTCTCGACCGGGTTCGCCGCGATGATGGAGTAGCGACCGTGCTTGCCTTCCGCGCGACTTTCGAGTAATACCTTTCGTTCACCTTGCAGTCGGTGGAAGATTGCCACCGGTGTGAGTTCGTCGCCATTGATCATAAGTTGTTGCATTGAAAGAACCTCCTTATAATTGTGAGTAGAAAGGGGATGCATATATGTCAGTCTTACGACCGGACCAATTTTCAGGTGAAGCGTTGACCGAGCATATCGAACTCGAGGACACGCTGTCACCTTACGTTGATATCAAATCTGATGAACTGAATTTTGAGTATTTTGAGGCTGTCGTTCGTCATGCCCAGCAATTGTTTGATGCGTTGTTCGAAGAGGGCGACCCCATCCGGATCGTTTGGCATGTATATGGACAACCCGTCAAACCGACCCGTCTGTTCTGTTATATCCGAGACAAATCGGTGCGCTTCAAGACGACCGCCACATCGTGCATGTTCGATGACGAACCGTTATGGATGTTCACCGTGCCGATAGCGGACAAGTCCGCAATCCGTGTGCGACCACTCCTCGAGGCGATTTGTTATCGAGATTTTTATAGAAAATCGAAACCTCGTTTGAACGGTCAATATACGACGTATCCGTTCGTTCAGTTCATCCACGAACGAGAGGGGCACGTCTTGTTCGTATACGATGACCGCGGTGCGTATATCCGTGGTACCTCACCAGCCCACCTCCAATCGCTCAAACAAAAAATCTCCCCGCCCCGCATGCCCGATCGGACATGAAGGACGAGGAGATTCCCCGTGTTGCCACCTTCGTTGAAAGACGCCTTGTCTTCCCACTCATCGCGAACCATCATTCGCTGTCCCCGATAACGGGAGGACCCGTCAGAGCCTACATGTCGGTCTGAACGCTCAAAAGCCCATTCGCGCAAGGTACGACACCGGTTCGCATCGACCACCGGCTTTCTGAAGACGTCCCTTCGCGCTACTCTTCTTTCTCATCGCGAGTTCGTATGAATGTTATCGTTACTTTAACGGGATAAAGATGCATTGTCAAGCATCATTTGACCGAAGGGTGCTCCACCTGACGTTTGCCGATGAACGTGAACGTGATCCCCAACGCCAGGAGGGGAAGGAACCACCACTTTGTAAAGAAGAAGAGGGTGCCCCGATACATGAACCACTCCATGCCCCAGTAGGCAATCAGCGTGATCAAGGGAGCGATAGACAAGCGCTTCAGGCGCAGTGCGATGGCGACCCCTAGTCCGATTGTCAACGTTGGGACGATCACGAGTTGCCATAGGAACGGGTCGATATAGTGAAACATGGAGTGTCCTCCTTTAATGATGAATCACGACACATCAGGCAGATTTCGATGTTTTGCGTGGGCCGACGAGCACGAACGAGACGAAGAGCGAGAAGAATGCGTTGATGATTGTGAATGAACTGAACGACTCTATACTCAAGAAGCTCTCGTTGTAATACACCATCGCCATCATTTTTTCGATGATTCCATTCAATAGGAAGGTCACAACCGGACCAATCCAGAACCGTTTCGTTCTCCAAGCAGTTAGGACACCGATCCCGATCGTCGAAATCGGGACAATGACGAGCTGCCAAACAAGCGGATCAATAAACTCAAACATGGAGATTCCTCCTTATAACGATTTGTACCCGAGGAAGTACGGACGCCACATCGGGTCGTGCACCGAGTTGATTTGAAGCATCTCGCCCCCGGCATGGATGAAGAACTCGTCATCGAGCATGATGCCGATATGGGACGGACCGGATTTGTACGTGCCGGCGAAGAAGATGATATCCCCGCGACGACCATTCGTGACGCCCGTCCGTTTGTTCTTGAAGTGTCCGCTATACCAATAGCCCGACACGTTCGTGCGACCGCCGACTTTACCGGCCTGGTTCGTCGCATAATGGATGAGACCGGAACAGTCGAACCCACCGTTCAGCGGTGACTGCGAGCCCCATGTGTATGGTGTCCCGAGATGTTTCACGGCTGCGTTGATCAGACGCTCTTTTTGCGAGGTGTCGCGTTTCTTCAACAAGGCATCCTGTTTGATGCGGACGTCTTTTGTCTTGACGTAGACGGGGCGCCAGTCGTACTGGATGAGATACGAGTCGCCACTCTTCCCACGTGGGTAGATGCGACGTCCGGCATCGAGATACCCGATCGGACGCGTGTCGTTCGGGTTGGCATAGAACGGTGTCTTTTTCGTCGTCCCGTAGTGGGCGGCCGTATAGACGCTCGCCGGCTGGATCGCCTTCGGTTTCGTCTCGGCGATATACGGGTTCAACACGTAGACGCGTTTCCCGGACGGAAGACGGACGTGCCAGAAATCGGCATCGATCGAGCGAAGTCCGACGAGTTTCGTCCCACGCGGCAATGTGCCGGCCGGACGACCATACGCGACGTCAGCCGAGAAGTACGGCGTCCCGTTGAATTGCGTATAGAAGACCGTGCCCGCCTTTGGTTTCGCGGTCGGTTTCGAGACGGCAAGGTAGCCGGTCGCGACGTAACGATACGTCCCGTTCAGACGGATGCGTGTGTAATACCCACTCGTCCCGAACGTTTCGACGACTTGCCCACGTTTCAAGGAACCGACTTGTTTCACGACAGACGTCGAGGCGTATACTTCGACCTCATCATAGCGACTGTATCGCTTCCCCGTCGACTCGAAGCGAGGCGGTTTTTTTGTACTCGTCACGCTCGTCGGGATGAAGTAGTAGTTGCCTTTCGTGAAGATGCGGGTATAGTTGCCCTTCGTCCCGTAAATGCTGACGAGTTGTCCGCGCTTCAGGCTGAGGGACGTCTTCGACGACAGGACCGTTCGGGCATAAATCGACGTATCTTTCGTGATATACCGTTGTCCCGTCTTCAGCGGTGCCGGTTTCGTCGTGCCGAGCGATTTCGTCTCGACGAACAGGAACTGACCGCGCGTAAAGATGCGTGTGAAGTCATCGTCCGTCCCGTAGACGCTGACGAGCTGACTTCGTTTCAGCGACCCGACGACTTGTTTCTTGTCCGTATCTTGATAGATGTTGATCGCGCTGAGCGCATAGCGGCTACCCGTCTTCGTGTAGCGTGGCATCTTGTCCGCGAGCATGTCGCGCTTCATATAGACGTAAGCCCCGTCCTTGAAGAGGCGGGCCATGTCTCCGACGGTGCCGTATACGCTCGTCTTGTCACCGCGGACGAGGGAGTCAATCGTCTTTCCGGTCGCATCGGTGTAAGGAGATGTCGTCAAGACGAACTGGGTGCCCGTCTTGATCGGACGTGTGCTCGTCGTATCAAAGGCGACATAGCCGTAGCCGTCCGCCGTCTCGATGCGAATCATCGAACCGACGACAAAACCGTCGAGCGTCTGCCCGGGTTCGAGCTCGGCGATTTTGTCCCCGTCTGGCGCAGACAAGACGACCGCACCCACTTTGGCGTAACGGGTCACCGTCTCTGGTGGCGTCTCGCCGAGTGCGTCACGGGCGACATACGTCCCGTCCGTCGTGAGAAGACGATCACCTTCGATGTCGAAGACGTCGACCGCTGTCCCGATGGCGAGTGTCGCGACCGGATTGCCGGCAGCATCGAGCGCATCAGTTTCTGTTTGGATGTAACGTGTGACGGCGTGCACCAAGGCGTCATTTCGGACGAATCCGTTTTGCGCGTCGACCGTGACTGACGTATGCGTCTCGGTCACGTTATGGATCTCGACTCGTTGCGGCTCATCCGTCACGAGCAGGACGATCGATTCCTCCGGGTCGGCATAGAGGGTCGTGCCGGCACGAAGCATGGCATCTGACCCGACCGCTTGAGCGGGGAGTGTCCAAGAGAATGTAAAGAGTAAGAGCAAACTGAAGATTCGTTTCAACATTTCCACCTCGATTCATGAAATTTACAGTTTTTAGTATATATGTAGTCGATGTGAAATAGGTTGCATATTTCGATAAGAGGGAAATGATTGAGTCATTCGATGTTCTGCATTCCACTCGTTCGCTGTTCGTTATCTGTGCTATGATGGACGGGGAAAGGAAGGGACAACTATGGAGACACTCAACATGAAACAACTTTCTGACGACCGGTCGGCCCATCAAGTGGCCGGCGATCTCGACGCGATGCGGGCGCTCATGCACGACTCGTTCCGATATGTCGATTCGAGCGGGCGTCAGTTCGATAAAGAGACGTTCTTGGACCAGTACGTCGACCCGACGGCGATTCAATGGATCGCACAGGAGACGGTGACGTTCGACGAGACGGTACGCGGCGACCTCGCCGTCGTCCAACTCTTGCTCGAGGAGAAGTTCATCCTCGGCACGAACGCCTACGAAGGTCGCTTCTGGATGCTTCATCTTTATACGAAAGAAGATGGCGTCTGGTTATGGCAAGGCGGACAAGCGACGATGATCAACGAAGGATAATAAGCGTTTAGACACTCCACATTAATGGGTGTCTTTTTTATAAAATGAAGGAAATGTGAATTTGAAAAATATATGCCTATTTTAGAAAAATTATGTACCCTTTTGAAAAAGGACAGATTATAATATTTTTGTAAACGATTGTCATTATTCCTGAGGAGGACCCAAATTCATTATGAAACAACCAAAATATGCAGCTCTTTTCTTAGCGACCACGCTCGCATTCGGAGGAATCGTTCCTTCAACAGCCGTCAACGCGGAGACGACTGAAGACGTCACAGCACCTGACGCCCCTGTGTTATCAGCACCACTCCACACGTCGAACTCACTCACAATCACGGGTGAGGTCGCAGCGAAAGCGGAGATCATGATCAACAGTAAGACGTACGTCCGTACGATCTTAGAAGGTGGCGAGGCCGTCTTCAAGATGTCTCCACAGTCGATCGGAAAAGTGATCGATGTCCGTCTCGTCGACGCGAGCGGCAACATCAGTGAGACGACGCGTGCGATCGTCGCAGAAGACCCGGAAGCACGTCCTGACGCACCGGTCATCAAACCGTTGACGGAGACATCGCGCGAAGTGCGTGTCCTCGGGGAGCCGGGACAATACGTCGAGCTCACGATCGGCGACAAGACGTATAAAGGGAAGTTCGATGCGAACGGTCTCTATCGTCGTGGGATTGTAGCTCAACCTGCTTACTCGTGGCTCTCGGCGAAGACGGTCACGACGAAAGGTGCGACGAGCGACATGTCAAAACGTAGCGTCTACAAAGACCGGTACGCACCGAAACCGGCAACGTTGACGAAATCGGTGACGGCATCGATGCGTGGCGTTTACGGGAAAGCTGAACCATATTCGACTGCCATCGTCACAATCGGCAGCAAAACGTACACGGCACCGGTCATGTCACACGGTGGGTTCATCGTCCCGATCCCTGCTCAAAAGATGGGACAGAAGATGTCACTCGTCATCCGCGACGGTGCAGGCAACGTCAGTAAACCAAAAGCGATCACGGTGCAACATGCACTCTATCACAACTTCCACCGTGTCTATATTGAAGGTATGAAGTTGACGCTTCATAAAGAAGCATTTCGTTCAAGTGGTGACACGCGCTACGCCGAGACGTTCGCACCGGCCTTTCTCGGTCATCCATCTAAATCAAACCTGAACTTCCTGCTCAACTACTTTGCGGAAGATGGGGAAGTCGCAGGGTTTGAGAAGATGACACTCCGCGTTGGGCGCGCGACATACTCACAAAACATCTCAGAAGATGATGTGACGTACGAAATGTATGATGACGGTTCGATTGAAGAGTCGTTCCTCTTCGACCCGAGCACGAAACTCATCAACTTCGTCGACAAGTACGTCCGTCCGGAAAACCGGATCGTCGTCACAATCGAAGGTAGCGAATACGATGTAGAGTTTAAGTTAGCAGGTGCTGAAAAACGCGCCTTCATCCAATCGCTTCAATACGCAGGATACTAATTGAGGGACCGGTGGAGACACCGGTCTTTTGTATGCGAAGATCTCTCTCCTTATAGGAAGAAAGACGATTCGACGAATAGATTGAAACATTGTCGAAACATTTTTGTTACGCTTTTGAAACATGAACCGATAATTATCGTAGAACGATGTGGGGTACATGCCTCAACACATATGAAAGAGGGGAAAACATGAAAGCACGATTCAAGCAGTTCGTGGCGATGGTGACGGTTCTCGTCCTCGTCCTTTCGTTCTTGCCGCCAGCACTCGCTGACAGTGGAAACGGGATGACCAATGCCACATTACTCACTCCGGGGGAAGCGGTCGAGTTCACGACCGATACGGAGCCGGTAAACACGTATTGGTTCAAGATGGAACGAGAGACGTCCGCGATGACACATATGGAAGTCACGTTCGAATCTTCGAAGCTCGCGAACATCAGCGTCTACCCGAGCGCCGACATGGCGGCGAAGGATGAGACGTTCGACCGTTACCGCGCGAGCGCGACGAAGGAAGAGAAAGAACAGACGGCCAAGATCGATTTCCCGTTCGCATGGGAAGGTCCATACTACATCAAGGTCGAGTATATGCCGATGGAACTCGGCGAAGAGATGATGGACATGCCGACAGAAGAGGTACCGGAAGGGGAAGAGCCACCGGCACCAGACCTCTCGATGTTCGCGTCAGACATCAAGCTCGTCGTCAACCCGGTCAAGCTCCCGGTCAAATACGAGCAGGTCGGCGGCGACATGTGTGCCGTCGAATCGATCGTCCAACCGGCACCGGAACGTGACTCGATGCTCAAGCTCATCCGTCGCGTCCAAAGTGAAGTACTCGGCACGTCACAGGAAGGTCGCGACTTGTCGGCCCTTTACTACCGTGCCTCACCGTATATCGTCAAGGCGATCACGTTTGACGGCGAGAAGCGCAAAGCTGCCCTCACCGACTTGAAGACGCTCCGTCCGTTGTTGACGGCACTCGTTGACAAGAAGGCGTATACGCTCAAAACCCAGGACGCCTCGGCGATCAACCGTCTCCACGCCTTGGTCGACGCAAGCGTACCGACCGCGTTGCAAGGCGAAATCGGCGAGATCGCGACAGCGCTCGAGATGGACTCGCTCGCCGGGACCCCGGTGACGGACCTCTTTGGTAAGATCGGAATGACGATTCAAACGGACGGCAGTGACGCACCGCGTTACATTGTCAAATACAAATCGTCACCAAACACATCAATTGGCAAGATGAACGCGATGAGCGACGTCTCGGCCGAGCGTATCGCCATCGGGAAACCGTCTGACTACTTCGCGCTCGTCGATGTGGAAGAAGCGTCGATGAAGATGCAGGCACAGGCGAAGTCGACGCTCGAGTCGGACCGTAACGTCGAGTATATCGAGCCGGTCCAGACGTATGAGTCGTTCGCGACCGACGTCAGCCTCGACTACCAGTGGGCGATCAACCAGAAGTCGATCCTCGAGCCGTTCGCGAATGCAGGGATCGGCCTCGATAAGTATGAGGCGTTGAACTTGCCGAAACGGTCGATCAAAGTGGCCGTCCTCGACACTGGGGTCGACCATCGTCTCCTTGACCTAAAAGGCAAGGTCGATGTCGCAAACGCGAAGAACTTCGTCGACCCGAACGGGGAAGGCGACGCGATCGATGACCACGGTCACGGGACACACGTCGCCGGCGTCATCGGCGCGACACGTGACAACGGCGTCTCGATGCGCGGAATCGTCCCGAACGTCTCGATTCTGCCGGTGAAAGTGCTCGATGCGGGCGGTTCTGGGGACACGGACCAAATCGCACTCGGAATCAAGTATGCGGTCGACGCAGGGGCGAAAGTCATCAACATGAGCCTCGGCGGCAACGAGAGCCGTACGCTCGGTTACATGTTGAAGTATGCGTATGACCGTGGCGTCGTCATCGTGGCGGCGACAGGGAACGATGCGCAGTCACGCGTATCGTATCCGGCATCATCGAAATATACGATCTCGGTCGGCGCGACGAACGCCTTCGGGATCGTCTCGGATTACTCGAACTACGGCGTCAACGTCGACGTCGTCGCACCGGGCTCGAAAGTGGCGAGTCTCGTACCGGACGGGAACGTCGTCTATATGGACGGGACGAGCATGGCGACGCCACACGTCGCTGCAGCCGTCGCGCTCCTCAAGTCGTATCACCCAGATCTTTCGGTCGAAGAGGTACGAACGCTCTTGCAGCGGACGGCGGACCCGATCGCCTTCTCGGGTGGGGACGCACCGTACGACCCACGCATGAGTGACGGGTTCGAGTATGTGTTAGAAGAATTGGGCATGACGCTCCCGGCGTATTACAATCCGGTGAGCGGATTCGGGAAGGCGAACGTCTATCGCGCCGAGTCGATGCTCAAATTGAATGCATCGGGTGCAATGGCACAGGACAACTCGTCGACGTTCAAGGCGAAAGTCGCGTCGGGGACAACGGTCCGTGTGTATAAAGGAGAGAAGTTGATCGGACGAGGCACGTCGAAACAGACCGTTGCCGCCTTCTCGATTCAATCGCAAAAAGCAGGGACGCTCCTTCGCGTCGTCTATACGAACGGGAAGTATGAGACGAGCGAACGTGTCGTCGTCAAAGCCGGCGTACGTCCGGGGCAACCGAAAGTGAACACGCTCCGTTCTTTCGCGAAGTCGGTCACAGGTCGCGGCGAAGCCGGGATGCGTGTCGTCGTCCGCAACAGCAAGTATCAGCTGTTGGGACGCGGAACGATCCTTTCGAACGGCACGTTCTCTGTGAAGACACGTGCGCTCAAAAAGAGTGAGACGATCAACGTCCATATCGAGGACTTGAAAGATCGCCCGGGCAAGATGACGAAGGTGACTGTACGATAAGACTATACGATAGAAGAGAGACGGGTATGCCGAGTGATCGGGATACCCGTCTTTTGTCGTTCATGAAGAAACAAACTATTGAGTCTCCCATTGCCTGATTACTGATAAACGAATCGTACTAGAACAAAAATCGATGCTAGGCACAAAGTCCTCACGAGCAGACGAATTTTGAGCAAGATGCCTATAAAAGAGGAATTGGAATGAAAGGTGCTATTTTGGATAACTTTGGTTTTGTGAAAGAGGTCAATGATTTTTAATTTGGAAATATGTATGGATTAGAAGGGACTTTAAAAATCAATAATGTAAATTAAATACTTAAGGTAATTAATGGTATAAAAATGGTTTTCAACGTGTATTTCAACTTAAATCGCATGAAATCAACAAAAAACGACTCGTTTCGACATTTCCAAAAAAGGTAAATACGAAAATGAATTAAACTAAAATCTCCAAAATTCAAAAACGTTACCAATTTTGCGAAAAAAAACGCTTGTGTCGCTTGGAAGTGTTATGTATATTATGGATGTAAGGTTTTCCAAGAACAGTCTTGGTAAATTGTTCAAGATGATTCTTGCAAAGACTTCTACCGGGGGAGAACGCCTGGTCTACAGAAGAGTCAGTTACATAAACATTAGCACTTTATTCATTGTTATGGATACATGACTCCGAACGAGATCGGTTGGGCAAGGACGGTAGAAAAACCTATCTACCTAAGGGAGGATTTACATCAGATGGCTAAGAAGAAACAATTCGTTACTGCAGCGGCAGCGTTCGCAGTAGCAGCATCAGCAGTAGCGCCTGCAATTACAGCAGACGCAGCAACAAAGACAGTGCGTCTTTCATCAGATTATGTACGCGTAGGGGACCTCGACGCGACACTCGACAAAGAATACAAGGGCAGCGAAATCTACTGGTACAAATCTTCAGTAGACTTGAACAAACTCGGTGTATTCCAAACTGCTAAAGGTTTTGTAAAAGGCCAAGGCATCCGTGTTGAGAAGCGCGTCCGCGTCTTGAACCACGCACAAGAAATCAAACCAGAATCTGAATTCGTATTCGAGCAAGGCGTACCTGTTTCAGGGATCCGCGTTCAACCAGTTCTCTTTGCAGACGGTAACGAATATGCGAAACCAGTCTCAGTAGCTGGATTCAACACAGATAAAGTTGGGGAGTTCGAAGGAACACTCACTTATGCTAACCGCGCTTACGGCGTTGTTACGAAAACAGTTAAATACAAAGTAGTTAATACTGCTGCTGAGATTAAAGAGTTCAAAGCTACTGCAGCTAACGCTCTTACAGTTGACTTCAACAAAGAAATCGACTTCTCTAAAGCTAAGTTTGAAATCAAGCGTGGATCAGTTGTTGTAAACGCGACAGTTGTTCCTTCTGAAGATAAAAAGTCTGCGAAGCTTGAATTAGCTAGCAAACTCTTTGAAGGCGACTACACTGTAAAAGTTTCTGGTCTTACAGACGAAGCTCTTACGAAAACTGCTTCAGTAATGAACGAAAAAGTTGCATCTATCGAACTTGGGTCAACTACAGCACCAACAAACGGAGCTAAGACTGAAGCTAAAGTAGCTTACAAAGTTATGAACCAATACGGTGAAGACGTAACATCTTCAGCACTTGCTACAGATATCTCTTGGACTGCTTCTAACGGTGTTACTGCATCTGACGATAACAAAGGTGTATTGACGCTTTCGGCAACTGAAATCAAAAAAGGTGACATGATTGCTGTTACAGGAATTAATGCTTCAACGAACACAGTCATTTCAAAAGTGATTACTATTGCTGATGTTGCAGTTGCTGACTCATTATCATTCGGATCTGTTTATCACAAAGATGGTAAGCCATTCTCTGGTGTGACTCCAGCATCAGAATTTGCTCTTCTTGTGAACGGCATGGATCAGTACGGTAAAGCACTTACTGCAACAGAAATCAATGATGGATTTATCTTCACTTCATCTAATCCATCTGTACTTGCAATCAACAACGTAGTTTCTGGTCTTGGCGCTGATAAAGATAAGCTGGGTCTTACGTTCACTGCAGGAGCTAACTACGCTAAAGGTGGAACGGTTATCGTTACATCTATCTCTAAGGCAACTGGTAAAGTTGCACAGTATGAAGTGAATGTTGCAGCAGCTCCTGCTCTTGCATCGTTTAACATGTCTGCTCCTGCTGAGATGGTTGCAGCAGGTGAAAAAGTTCAAATTCCATTTACTGCAGTAGACCAGTTTGGAAACGCATTAACTAAATTTGATGACCTTAACGGCAAAGTAAGTTTCTCATCTTCGAAACTTGAACTCGTTAAAGGTAAAGACGGTGTTGCTGTTCTTGAATACACTGCTGGTGCAAAAGGATTTGATGTCCAAGTTGCGACAGTTTCAGCAACAGGTAAAGTTTCGCAACTTAACTTTGACGTAAAAGCTGCGGCATATGCTGCAACAATCGAGTCATTGAAAGATGTAAACACCACTGTAGCTGTTGGTGGGGAAGCAACTCTTGATTATTCTAACTTCATCGTTAAAGATCAATATGGTCGTACGTATGACTTGAAGGATAAACTTGGAGCAGGTGCTAACGACTTGCAAGTTGTTGTAGCTGAGACTGAAAACGAAGGTGCAGTCGCTGTTTCAGATGATAACTTGACTACAAACACTTCTAAATTCACAGTTTCGGGGACTGCTAAAGGAACTGAAACCCTTACTTTCAGTTTGATGAAAGATGGACAACAAGTTTCAACAAGCCCGCTTAAAGTGTCATTCACAACTGTTGATAAGTCAGCTTATGCATCGTTCGAGATTGCTGAAGTTGGCACACTCTATGCAGATGGTCTTGCTACATCGCACACGCAAGACTTCAAAGTCTATGGTGTGAAAGCTGATGGATCTAAAGTCCTTCTCCCAGCTTCTTACTACACTGTGATTGAAGATGATGCAGTTCTTGACATCACTAACGGGAAATTAAACTCAGTTCTTGCTGATAACGATCCTGCTTTCGGTGATAAGAATGAAATCACTTCAAAAATCACTGTAGTAGTAGATGGAGAGAAATCACCAGTTACACTTATGAAAGATGTAACGATTTCAAAAGTTGCTCCAAAAGCTGACAAGGTTGAATTCGTAAAAGATGCTGTCGTTGATGGTGTAGCTAAGTTTGAGTCAACTGCTCTCTCTACGGCGGATGATTCAGCTGCGTTGAAAGGTATCCTTAAAGTGACTGACCAGTATGGTGTTGCAATCGAGACTGTCTCACCTGTTCTTACAGTGACTAACTTGGTCGATAATACAGATCCGAAGACTGACTTAGCGGTTAATCTCAATGGATCTAAAACAGTAGATATTCAAAATGCTGCTGCAACAGATACATTTGTTGTAACTTACCTCCTTGATGGTAAAACAATCACAGTTAAAGGTCTTGTTGTAACAACTCCTTAATCTGAGATATGCAGTCAATCTGATGTTCTCTTAACCATCACCTTTCTTAGAAGGGTGATGGTTTTTTTGTCCTGTGTATATTCTTCTGATTACTTGATAGATTTTTTTAAACTCTTAAAAAAATTCGTCAGCATTACAATAATAATTTTCAATAACTATTAAAAGCTGTTAATTGGTGATAAAAGGGTATTACTATTAGAAGTATTAATTTTTATGACCGATCTAGCACATCCGTTACCATAAAATCGAAAAAACAGAAATCGTTTTCATATCTGATGTGCTAAGGTTGAGGCGTAAGACTTCACTGATAATGGCAAAACTACGCGAAAGCGAGTGACGCAAAGCTATAGGGCCTGTAAAATGGCAGCCAGTTTCCAAAGGAGGTTCGTCTCGTGAAGAAATTCTTCGCAGGGATGTTGGTATTGTTGTTCGCACTGATTGTGGTGCGACCTGCCGTCGCGGATGCGGCGAGCGCGCGTGTCGATACACGAACGGGGAAAGTCGACGTGTACATCTCAAATAAGGACAAAGGATCGTTCAAGTTCGAGGTGCGACAAGGCAAGCAGGTCCGTACTTACGATGTCTATAGAGGGAAGAATCATTTCAACGTCAACTATGGGAATGGGGACTATTCATTCACGCTTTACCAGTCATCGGACGGCAAACGCTATAAACGCGTCTATCGCCTTCAGAAAACGGTCCGTCTCGTCCATTCGACGGCACCGTATCTTCATTCCACCCAAAATGTTTCCATTGATTCTGCGACGTCGCGTCTCGCCTCGTCGTTGTCACGTTCATCTTACTCCACTTCGACGCAAGCGCTCATGACGAGTCGTCACGTCAACCGACTCGTTGACTATGACGACAACAAGCTCATGAAGCTCTCATCGACTTATCTGCCGAATAACGCCGAGACCATTCGGACGAAACGGGGGATCTGCTATGACTTCGCGTCACTAAACGCAGCACTCCTTCGTGCCCAAGGCATCCCGACCCGTCTCGTGATGGGGACGGCGAAAGGCGTCGACGGCTATCATGCGTGGAACGAAGTGTTCGTAAGTGGGAAGTGGCGTGTCATCGATGTGACGCGTGACGTGACCGAGCGACGGACGACGACGTATCGTATCACCTCTGACTATCGTGCCACACTCTATGACTGAATGACGACCAAGGTCCCTTCCGAGAAGGCGGCCTTTTTTTGGTATGTTCTTTGAGGCGAATCTCCTTGTTCCACGTTTGTGATGTCTGCAAACAAAGACGCAGGAGGAAACGCACATGAAACGATGGTTATCCATGGTCTTGACCATATTGCTCGTCATGCAGCCGTTCGCTGTCTCACGAATGGCGTACGCGGAAGGGGACCCGGTCATCACGGACCCGCAGCCACCGGACACTCCGGTCATGACGATCACCGACAATATTCTAGATACGTATACGATTCGGACGACGACAACGGAAAACGTTGAGGTGAGTACGGTCACGACCGATTCGATCGTCGAGATCAACTACAACTGGTCGATCCCGAACGGGCACAGTTATACGGACGGGTCGACGTTCACGTTCCAGATGCCGAGTGAGTTGAAAGTGTATGACGCGGTCACGAACGCACCGCTCAACTTTAACGGTCAGTCGATGGGAACATACTCGCTCGCCCTTGACGGGACAGCGACGATGAGATTTAACGACAACGTCTACAAATACTCAAACATCGAAGGGACGATTCAAGCTCTGACGCAAGTGAAAGAGACGACCGAAATCTCAGAAGAGCGGACGGTCACGATCACCCCAATCGAAAACCAGCTCTCGCAAACGTTACCGGTCGGATTGAAAAGTCCAGGGAAAGACATCACGAAAGCCGGTGTCGCCGACCGACCGTACAACCCGAGCTCCATCGAATGGACGGTCGAGTTGAACAAAGGGCTGAAACAGATCGAGGATGCCCGCTGGACGGACGTGATCCCTGCAGGTTTGGCGTATCGCGCCGACAGCATGGAAGTGACCCGGCTCGTCATGGCGATGAACGGGAATGTCATCCGTGAAGAACCGGTGACGGGGCTCACGGTCGATACGACGGATGGTCTCGCCATCGACTTCGGGAAGATCCAAAACGCTTATCGCCTCACGTTCATCACGGACATCGTCGATGAAGAGGTGGCGACGTTCAACAACGTCACGAACCTCGAAGGGACGTCGTTCAAGACGGCGACGGCCTCGGCGACGGTCGCTGCCGGACGAGGGACGGAGCTCGAGAAACGGACGCCGAATTATGACGATGTCACCCAGACAATCACGTGGGAGTCAGACATCAACTTCCGGCAACGGAATATGGGCTCGCTCACGGTAAAAGACTTATTCACCGACACCCATCAATTGATCAATCTCACGTTATATGAGGTGACGCTTGATGCTAATGGGAACATTGCGAATCGGGTAGCCGTTCCCGTGACGACAAGCAAAATCACAGATACGGGGCTTGAAGGATTCACGTTCGACCTGCCGAAGAACGGGACGGCGTATCAGCTCGAGTATACGACCCGTGCGAAAAATCGCGTCGTCTCCCCGGGCAGTGTGACGAACACGATCGAAGTGAACGGATGGAAGAAGTCGGCGACCCAGTCGATCGGGCAAGTCGTCTTACGAAAGACGCACAAGGCACCAAACTATGCGGCAGAAACGATCGAGTGGACGCTCGAGTTGAACCGGGACAAGCGGGAGATGAACAACGCCGTCATCACCGACACGTTCCCGAACGAGGGCTTGACGTTCATCGAGGACTCGCTGACAATCAGCGGGTTGACGAAAGGGACGGACTACACGGTCATCCCTGACGCGAACGGCTTCACCATCCGTTTCAACATACAATTGACCGATACACATGACATCACGTATGAAACGACGTTCGATTACCGCGAGCGTCTGGACGCGAGCAATACGAGCTTCGTCAACGAGGCGACCGTCGACTGGGTCGATGAATCATCGAACGGACGCACGGTGACGACGACGGATTCCGTCGAGCCGGCATCGAACACGCGCAACAACGGATTCAAAGGCGGCACGTATAACGCCGTCACGAAAGACATCACTTGGAAAATTGGAATCAACTACCATGAGTATGCGACGACGAACCTGACCGTCACCGACACGTGGGAAGGGACGCAAGTACCGGACAAGGATTCCTTCACCGTCGCCAAGATGACGCGCGGAAGTGGGGCGAACGCCTACTCGGTCGATGCGACCCCGATCCCATCGTCCACGTACAACGTCGTGTGGAGTGAAACGGGCTTCGTGTTGACGTTCAACGACCCGACGAGCGACGCGTACGTCATCGTGTATGACACGAACATCGACGACACAAAAATCGCGCCGTCCTATAAAAACACGGCCGTGGTCACAGACGGAGCGACCGAGCTCGGCAACTTGCCGGCGACGGTGACGGTCCGCCACGGTGGCGAATATAACGAGAAGCGAGGCGTCCAGCAAGGAAAGCTCATCGCCTGGACGATCGATATCAACTTCGGACAATCGTCGTTACAAAATGTCGTCATTCGTGACGTCCCATCGAATAATCAGGACGTCCTGCTCGATTCGCTAAGCGTCTATGAGACGACGGTCGCCCCGAACGGTACGGTGACGAAGGCAGGGAAGTTGTCGACGGATGCGTACACGGTCCGAGCGATCCAAGAGATGGGGGAGTTCGAACTTACGTTCAACAATCCGATCGATCGCCCATACATCTTAGAATATGACTCGTATATCCTGGCTGCGGTCGGGACGGATATCACGAACGACGTCTATGTGACGGCAGACGAGGTATCCGAGAACACGACGACGAAACAATCGAAGGTCCGAGTCGCCCGTACGTCCGGAATGGGGACGGCGAGCGGAGAACTCGGCGAATTGACGATTACGAAGACGGACGAGTTGAGCGAGAAGAACTTGAGCGGGGCCTCGTTCGACTTAATCGACACCGGTAGCGGACGTACCGTCCGTCGCGGCACGACAGGAACCGATGGGACCTTGACGTTCGGTCGCCTCCTTTATGGGGACTATCGTCTAGTCGAGACGAAAGCGCCGGACGGTTACTTGATCGCGACGGCATCCCGAAATATCACCATCGCGAAAGTGAAAGAAGCGACGACCGTCAAAAACGACACGATCCGCCAAGACGTCGAATTGATGAAGACGTCGACTTCCGGCAAGGTACTCGAAGGAGCGGAGTTCAGTTTATATAATGCCGCCGATACGCTCGTCAGCGAAGGGCTCGTGACAAACAAGGACGGCAAGATCACCGTGAAAGGTCTCGAGCCGGGCATGTATTACTTCGTCGAGACGAAGGCGCCGACGGGTCACTTGTTCGATGCGACGAAACATGACTTCTCGATCACGAAGGATCAGCTGACGGCGACACCGGTCAGTGTGAAGAACCAACCGTTCAAGTCAATCGAAGTGACGAAAGTCGACTGGAAGACGGGCTTGGCGCTCCCAGGTGCCGTCTTTGACTTGAAAGACACGAACGGAAACACGCTCCGCACGGGACTCGCGGCCGATGCGTTCGGTGTGCTCTTGATTGAGGACCTCGACCTCGGCACGTACCAGCTCGTCGAGACGGAAGCGCCGGACGGATACGTGTTACCTGAAAAGGCGTATACGTTCACGGTGACGCTCGAGAGTGACGTCGTTCAAAAAGACAACGTCAAAAATGAGACGATGAAGCGTGTGAAGTTGACGAAAGTCGACAAAGACACGAACGCCACTCTTCAAGGCGCAGTCTTCACGTTATACAACAGTAAGAACGAAGTCGTCCGTGACAACGTGACGACGGGAGCAGACGGGACGGTCGTCGTCGACCGCCTAGACATCGGTACGTACACGTTCGTCGAGAAGACCGCACCGACCGGCTACATCTTAGACAAGACGCCTCATGCGTTCACGGTCGAGTACGGGCAAGACGTCGATGAACAGATCACCATCACAAACGAACAGCAAAAGTCGGTCCGTCTCATCAAGACGGACGTGATCAACGGTTCACGCCTCGCCAATGCGACGTTCTCGCTCTATCGACAGGACGGTGTCCTAGTCGAGGCGGGCTTGAAGACGGATGCGAACGGGGAGACTTTGGTCGACCGATTGAACCCGGGCGAGTACTACTTCCAAGAGACGGTCGCACCGCCTGGATACATGCTCGACATGACGGCACGTCCGTTCACGCTCGTACGCGGGACGAACGATATCACAGAAGTGATTGCGACGAACGATTCATACAAATCGGTCCGGATGACGAAAGTCGACTCGGAGACGGGCGACCGTCTGGCGGGGGCGACGTTCAATCTCGTCAATTCGTTCGGGACGACGATCCGCGCCGGACTCGTGACGGACGCGACAGGTGAGATTTATGTCGGCGGGCTCACACCGGGCAGCTATGCGTTCGTCGAGACGAAAGCGCCGGACGGGTACTTGCTCGATCCAAAAGAGCACACGTTCAGCGTGGCATCTCGTCAAGCAGCACCGACGACACTCACTGTCACGAACGAACAGAAAAAGTCAGTCCGACTCACGAAGACGGATGTCACGACAGGAAACGTACTTCCGAGCGCGACATTTGACTTGATCGATGCGTCGGGTGACGTTGTCCGTGCAGGACTTGTCACAGATGCGTCTGGAGAGATCTTCGTCCGTGACCTCGAACCGGGCGACTACGCGTTCGTCGAGACGAAGGCTCCAGAAGGTTATATCTTAGATACGACAAAACACGAGTTCACGCTCACACGCGGAACGAATGAAGTCCTCGCGGTCAATGTGACGAACGACCCGTACAAATCGGTGCGACTCGTCAAGACGGACAGCGAGACCGGTAATGTGTTGGCCGGTGCGACGTTCAAGCTGTTGAACGGTGATAGCGAAGTCGTGAAAGCGGACCTCGTCACGAATGAAGACGGAGAGATTGTCGTCGAGGGGCTCGTTCCAGGCGACTATCAGTTCGTCGAGACGAAGGCACCGAAGGGGTACTTCTTAGATGAGTCACCGTATGCGTTCACGTTCGAGCGCGGAGATGTCGAGAAGACGGTCAAGGTAGAAAACGACCGCATCAAGACGCTCCTCGTCAAGAAGGTCGACAGTGAGACGGGTGAACCGCTCGAAGGGGCTACGTTCACGTTGACCGATTCAACCGGTAAGGTGATCACTCTCACGACGGATGCGTCGGGTGAAGCGCGCGTGACCGACTTGAGACTCGGCACGTACACGCTCACGGAAACCGAGGCGCCGTTCGGCTATGAGTTGGACGAGACGCCACGGACGATCCGATTCGAGCGTGGTGGTGCGAACGAACAACAGATCACTGTAGAAAACACGGCAGAGTATTTCGAATTTGAAGAGACAGAAATCCCTGGCGGTGCCGGAGGAGGCGGTTACGATGACGCCGACTCTGAATCGACACTCGGTGCAGGCGACAGCAAGAAACCGACATTGACGGAGCGACTCCCATTCTTAGGTGGCGAATCGTCGAACGGTTGGTTGATCGGCTTGGTGCTTCTCGTCATCGGGATCGGATTCCTGTGGACGACAAGACGGAAGACGGCATAAGTAAAAAACAGGTCCTTTACGCGAACATGGCGTAAAGGACCTGTTTGTTTAGATCGGCACACTGATCTGTCTCGTCTCTTTATTCGAGAGGGTATACGTCACGATATAGTTCGAACCGGATACTTTCACACTCGCCGACCGGATCGTCGTCTTCGACTGGTCGAGTCGGATGAGTGTGAGGTAGCGCACGTCTTTCCCGGTGTTATACGAGATGACTTGCGGACGCGGCTTCCATTCATAATCCTCGACGGCGACGAAACTCGTGCTGTTGCGCATCGATGAATTTTTCAGGTTGAGCTGCATGAGTTGGATCGTCCGGCCGTTCGAGTCGCCATAGACAACGTTCTGGGTCGCCATCGAACTCTGGAGCAGTTTCAGACCTTCCGCAAGGTGGAATCGCTGCACGAATTTCTCTTGTGTCGGGGAGCTGATCCGGTCATAGACGACGAGCGTCTGCGCCTTATCATAGACGAGCGTCCGGCGATGCGTCGCCCCTTTGCCGATGAGTTTGCTTTCACCCATCGCGAGGAGTGACGGACCGAGGTTTTTGACGGTGACAATCTTGCTCTTCTCGCGCATCGAAGTGTTCAAGTCGAGGTTCGAAGCGTCACGATGGACCGTATTATGGGCATCGACTCCGAAGACGCGCTGACGTTCCGGACGGTTCGTATAGCCGTAGCGTCCCGTCTCGATGATGAAGTCGCGACCGAGCCCGTACAGGTCGATGCTCAAGTCGTCGGCGTGTTTATGGGCATTGCTGTGATAGCCCGCCGTCATCATCACTTGCGTCGCCTGATTGAAGGCACGCGGTGGGGCAGACCAATACTCGCGCATGAAGCTATACTGCGTGCTGATTTTCTTCGCTTTGAGCGGTGGGCGTGACCCTTCCTTCCCTCCCGAGACCGCGTAGGCGAGCTGTGGGAAGTCCTCGATATGCGGGATGATCGACGTCGTGCGTCGTGCCCCGGACGTGTCCCCGAAGATTGGGAGCGTCCCGTTTGGCTTGACCATATACGTCAGCTGTTTCGGCATATATTCGACGCGGTTCATGCTGGACGGGAGCGTGAAGCGGTTGTCGTCCGCCCAGATGACGAAGCGGTCGAGCACGTGATACATGTACGCCTGATAGCCCGGTGAATGCTCGAGATGGACGGCGTCCGACGTGATGCTGTGGCGGATCTGTTTGTCGAGCCGGCTGTCAGCGACGGTTTTCCATCTCGCGCTTTGGTCGAACTGCGGGAACGTCTGCGCGATCGCCGTGAGCGCCATGTCCTGGAACACGCCGTGGTTATGTTCATACTTATAAAAACTCGATGTCGCGAGCAACGTGCCGTGCTCATGGAGCGTCCGCAGCATGAGACCCGTGAATGCCGTGTCTTTGTAAAGGGACGACGACTTGTACACGTCCCAGAAGTTCAACAAATGGAACGTCCGGACCGATGTGCCGTGGTCATTATACGGCCAACGGTACTGTTTGTAGTTGGCGACCGGGTGGGCTTTCGTCCAACTTTTCACGACACGCATCCCGTATTTCAAATACGCGGTGTCGTTTGTCGCATTGTAGGCTTGTGTCAATTGGTTCAACACCGTCAAATAGTGGATTTGGAACGGATACGAGTTGCTTGAAGAGCTCGGGATGTCCCGATGCCAGTCGAACGTGTCGATGTTTGGGACCGACAGACGATGCGGTGTGGACGGGACGTACCAATCCCCACGAAGGGCCCGGTTCGCATAGTCGATCGCCCTCGCTTCGGTGAGACGCTCGTATTCGTACGGGGCGTGCGGTGCCATCTGTCGCATGTATTCATGCGACAGTCGTGCTGTCCCGCTCGACGTTAAGTTTGAACGGGTGATGGCGTCAGCGAGTAAGAGCTTCGCCTGACTCTTCTTTATGTAGACCTTCTTTCCACCGCTCAGGGCGACATAGTACCAGCCGGACGTACTGATCGCCGCATAGCGTTTCGTCGTCGAATAGGTCGCCACTTTCGTCAGCTTCCCGCTTTTCATCTCATAGACGATGGCGTTCGGGACGGAGCGGATGTGGAACGGGTTCGTCGCAGCCTGAACGGAGTCGATCGGGGTGACAAATCCCCACGCGCCGATCAAGACGAGGACGAGTAAGATTCGTTTCATAGATACACCTCAAAAATTGGATTTACTTCTTTTTCAAAGTATACCATGAGGTGAATTTATTTCCTTAATTTTCTATATCTTAAAATTCAAATAGGGAATGTATTTGACCTGTCAAAAAAATAGACTACCGAGACGGCGATTAGATCGAGGTGATAAAGTGACTCGGTGAGGACAGTCTAAAGCGTACAGATTGTGAAGGGGGAAATACATTGAAACATGTCAGCTTGTTCCTACTACTTTTCTTTATTACTGCGATGTTTATTTACGTTGTATCTTTGACAGCCCCGCAACTTCTCGTGCCAATCGTGTATCTTGCGATTGCCGCATTGATTGGAATCATCGGATATCTATTGAAGGTATTTGTGATGAAAAGATGATCAAAAATCCGGTCCCTCGTGGACCGGATTTTTTATGTTCCTGTATTCACTCCAACGTCAGTCTTTCCACCGCATCCCGCAGATGGTCCTCGCGCACGCGGATATAGCGCCGGGTCGTCTTCGGCTCGCTATGGCCGAGCAACTCGGACAAGGTCGTCTCCTTGACGCCCTTGTCATAGAGATGTGACGTGAAGGCGTGCCGGAGCGTATGCGACGTGACGGATGTACCGAGCACGTCCTCGGCGGCGCGTTTCAAGTGACGGTTGATCGTCGTCTTGCAGATGAGATCGCCACGGGTACTCGGGAAGACATATGGTGAATCGATGCATCGGCGCTCTTCCTCGAGGTACGTCGTCATCATCGCATGAGCCGCATCGTTCAGCGGGACTTTGCGTGGTTTCCCCGTCTTCGATTCGTGGATGTACAGGAGACGCGCATTCAAATCGATGGCGTCGAGTGTCAACTGTCTCACTTCGTTGATGCGCATCCCCGTATGCAGCTGGAGCGTCAGAAAGGTTCGGTACAGTGGGACGTCGATCGCATCGATGACTCGGTGTAAGTTGCTTGGTGTAGGGACGTCCGAGGGTGTCCGTTCCGTCACTTTCACGCGAAGTTGATGGAACGGATTGTGCGTGACGAGCTGCTCGGTGATGGCCCAGTCATACAAACCGCGGAGTGCGCTCAAGTAATTGTTGATCGTCACCGGTTGACATCCTTCGGAGCGGAGGGCGTCGATATACGGCATGACGTCCTGCCTCGTCTTGAAGTCGTCGAGAGTTCGGTTCTGTCCCATGATTCTCTCGAACCGGGCGAACTTATACATGGCCTGGCTGACCGTGTTGTCCGATTTTCCGGTCATGCGTAAGTAGTGGACGTGTTGATCGACGGCGTCTTTCATGTGTAGGGTCATCTTCATTCTCCTCTTACTCGTTGTCCTCACGGAGCATCCGCTGGAGTTCGGCCTTGTAGGCACGGAGGCGGCTCGGGGAGTATCCGAGCGAGGCTTCAGTTCCGTGAAGCATATGGCAGAGTAAGGTGAAATGACGATTTGGTAAAGTGGAACGCTTGTCGTCTAGCCAAAGGGACAGCGGCACCTCGCTCTTGTCGATTTGCTCGGGGAGCCGTTCACTCGTCACCTCGTGCTGGAGCGTCTTCGCCTGCTTGGCTCGCTCGTTTAAGATTGCCCCACGGATACGGATGAAACAGTAGGTTTTCCCTAGCGTCTTGCCGTCTTGGATGGCTCGCCATAGGGCGATTCGTGCCGTCTGGGCGGCATCGTCGACTTCGTTCGGATGGAGATGGAGTTGGCGGATGACGTAAAAGATCATCGGTTCCCACTCTTTGATTTGTTCGTTTGCGTCTGGCATGATGGGCTGCTTTCCCGCGCGCGTCTCAAGTTTCCTAGGTGGATACAGCATAATGGTTGTTATAGAGAATCCCTGCTTTTGATTCATAAGGCTTGGCGCAAATGGGATACAGCATTTTGAGACTATATCCGATTTGATTTGACGAAACGACACGGTTGGCGAGGTGCGAAAACCGCATAACAACCATTATAGGAGGATGTCCCTCATTGTTTGAAGGATGTATTCCTATACAACGTAATAAAGAGAGGGGAAATCAATGGTAAATAAGGCTACAAAATTAATTTGCAAATTTGTAGTCTTGATTGAAATGGGTTACCATAAAATAAAAGGAGGGTGTCATCGTGAACGCAAATAAAATCATTGTGAACAACATACAATCATGGCTAAGGGATAACGGAAAATCGCAACAATGGTTAGCTCAAGAAATCGGGGTCAGCAAGGCGTTGATTGGTCATATGTTGAATGAGAGTCGCGTCATTCAATCAAAACGAATCGTTGATCTTGCGAATGCACTGGGTTTGACGGTCAATGAATTGACATCGGATGCTTCGATGAAGGAAGAACGCATGACGGTCGAATTGCGAGGCACACTGTCAAATCGACGGTCGAAAATGGAACTCGAGCGTTTGAAATTTGCGATAGAAGATTATGTTGGTCTCAAGAGTGAACGACCATGAAGCCATCGGCACGGATTGCGGAAGACACGGCAGAAGCATTCGCGGCAGATTTTTTAGAGCAAGTCATTGACAGTCACGTTTTCATTGGCGCTTACATCGAGCAGGTGTTAGCCAAACGCGCGAACCTCATTTTTCAATATGTCGAGGACGATACCTATTATGGTGTCGCCATCAAACACATGTCTGGAGAAGCGTTCATCGCATTGAACTCTTACCAACCATTACGCATGCGTTACTTTACCGCAGCCCACGAGTTATGGCACTTGTCTGAAGCGAGCAAGTGGCAAATCGATGGATTCGATCACGAACGAGCGGCCGACCGTTTTGCCGCTGCAATCATGCTACCAAAAAGTATGACAAAAGAAATTTGGGAGAAGCTGAAAGACAATCATGATACGAAGACCGCTATCATCTATTTGGCCGATATGGCTCAAGTCCCTTACGTCGCAGTCGTAAGACGACTCCGGGAACTCCATTACCGATTCTCTGATCTGAGTGAACAGGAATCCGACTGGCGCGAAGAACGGAAGCATCTTGGGATTGCCCCGAGTCCATTGGATCAAGCCCAACGTTTCGAATCATTTTCAGCCTATGAACAAGTGGTCGTCAAAGCGGTAGAAGAAGAACGGTTGACACGTTTGAGTGCCGCCAATAAACTCTCTGTTTATCGTCCTGATTTGGCTCGGGCGTTACAGGAAGATGAAGTCAGTCGTCTACAAGAGGACGCTGCCGATGATTAAGGAGCCGGTGTTCATCGATGCGAACATCATCATTCACGCGGCAAGCTTTCAACAAGCCGACGTCTTTGATTGGATCAACAGTTTGTATGGACAAGTTCTGATTCATGTAGAGGTATTGAATGAACTGAAAATATCTTCTGTCAGACAAAGGGTCGATGCGTTTATACATGACGGTGAGTGGATGTTGTTCGATCCTGAATCGGAAACATCGATTGCGACGGATGAACTCTATGACCTCTATCTCGTTTATCTGACGGAAGTTCGCCATGCGTTTCAACAACTGGACGAAAAGAAAGTCAGGGAAGGCAGACCGCTCAAGCATACGAGCGATTTGGGAGAAATCCATAGTCTTGCGGCCGCACGATTGATCAGCGCTGGCTTGATCTGTAGCGATGACGCGGACATTCGAGAAGTCATCAAAGACGCCGAACTATATATCGTCAATCAGGATGGAGAGGAAACGCTGATTCATCAGCACACACTCATGGATTTTTGTATTCATTTGAGACGATATGAAGTCGTGAGAAGAAGTGAGATTCGAAAGTTTTTCAAATCGATTCGTCCTCGTGATATGAATTTGCTCGATCAATACCTTGATGAACGATAATCATTCAGCAGAATCCAACGCACGTCCGTTTACGACGTAGCTTGGATTCTTTTTTAGTAGACTTTTCTTCTTGCTAACATGCTATTCCGAACGGCATATACTAGAAGTTATGAAATTATTTGAACAAAAGGATATAAAGTCCAAATTTTAGTTGTTTAAACTTTATTTAATGGATATAATTTACAGGATAAAATCAAACAGAAACTGTGAGGAATATCATGAAACCTTTGTATACACGATTGTCGATCGGCGTGCTGAGCGGGATGCTCCTGTTCGCCCCGGTCACGGCCGAAGCGACGGCAAACTCGGACTTTAACGCCCGTGTCGCCCCGTCGACGACGCTCCATCAAATGAAAGACAAGAAGTTGGTCCCGCTCCAGACGACGAACGCGACGAAAGAATATCGCATCGTCCGACCGTCCGGCTGGTATTATCTGGCCATGTCTGGCGGCAAGCGCATTTACGTGAAGAAGAGTCAAGCCGAGGTCGTCCCGGCCCGCTCGTTGACGAAGTCACGTATCCAAACGATGACGAACCGTCCGCTCGTTCATACATATATGAAAGAGACCGATGCCCGCATCCCGTACGAGTATGATCGTTTGACGACCGAAGAAGCGAAAATGTATGCGGACCGAGCGCTCGCCGGCAACTGGTACATCCCGGCGGAGCCGAAACAATTGTCGGTGCCAAACATCGACACGTTCAACTGGCATAAGGACGTGCCGGCTGTCGACAACAACTCGTTCCCGTTCCAAATCCACTATATGACGGTGTTGAACCAATTGACGCAGGCGTATAACGACTCAGGCGACCTCGCCTATCTCCAATATGGCGAGCGTCTCGTCAAAAGCTGGACGAAAGCACACCCGGCCTATAACTACAAGCGACTCAAATGGGGATACAACGACCAGGGGACAGCGCTTCGCGTCTTCCATCTATTGAACTTCTGGGACGTGTACAAACAGACGTCGCTCAACAAAGACCCGGCGTTCACCGAGCTCATCTTGAAGACGCTGTATGAGCACGGCGAAATTTTGGCATCCGCTGACTTTTATAAAAAAGAGCATAACCACGGAATCTTCCAAGACATGGCGCTCACGGCGATCGCGCAGACGTTCCCAGAGTTCGACAAGAGCAAGACGTGGCAGTCCGTCGCGAGCTCGCGTCTACAGGCTCAACTCGCCTTCAGCATCTCGCCGGACGGGGTCCATCTCGAACATTCGCCGTACTATCATGTATACGTGTATCATACGTTGTCACGGTTTATCGAATGGGCTGACGCCAACGCCTTCGTCTTGCCGTCACGGTCTGGTTATATCGAGAAGATGCCGGACCAGCTCACCTATATGTTGAAGCCGAACCGGACGCTCCCGATTTTCGGCGACACGACCGGCTATTTAAAAGCGATGAACATCATTCCGAATACCGAGAACTATCCGGAACTCTCCTACGCCGTCAGTGGTGGGGCAGAGGGGACGGTGCCGCAACTGTTGACGAAACAACTCGGCGACCAGTACAGCTTCATGCGTGAATATTGGTCACGTCCACCGGAGTCGTTCTCGGGAGCGACCCAAGTGATGATGACGGCGGGGTACCATAGTACCGCCCACAAGCACGCCGATGACTTGAGCATCGACCTTTACGGGCTCGCCCGTGACTTCATCGTCGAGACGGGACGCTTTGGCTACTCGACGGACCCACGACGACGGGAAGTGCTCAAGGTCGAGGCGCACAACACCGTGCACCGCTACGGGGATGGTCTTGACTTGAGTGCGAGTATGGTCGGCAAGAGCCGGATCGTATCGGTCGAAGACAAGGGCGATACGAGTATCGCCATCGGGGAGAGTGCCCTCGTCGGGAAAGGCGCGACGCATCGCCGAACGCTCGTCTATGACAAGGCGAAGACGCTCGTCGTCTACGACAAGATCACTTCTCAGGCCCCGGATATGTTCGTGCAGCGATTCCATCTCGGTGACGGCTTGAAGCCTTACGCCGGCTCGACGGACGCTCAGAACGTGACGTTCCGGGACGACAAGCGCCGGACGATCCAGTTGATGCAGCTCGAGACGGACGAAGAGTCGTACATGTCGATTCAGCCGAGTCACTTGTCCGTCCGCAACTTCGAATGGAAGCCGCGTGAACAAGTCGTCTCGATCGAGTATGGGGATGACGTCCGTTACCTCACGCTCATCCGGATTGACCGGACGAGCACGTCAATCGTCGACGCCTCGTTAGCCGAGCAACCGGAGCAATACGTCGTCACGTATACGCTCTCGAACGGCACGACGAATACGATCAACGTACCGAAATGAGCATGGCCCAGCGAAAGCTGGGCTTTTTTGTGTGAACGACTGGGTAACTCTTGAATCCCACCATTTGCTAAGGTAGAATTTTCAAGTATAACAAATGACAAGTGAGGGAACGAATGGAACATTCAATCGCAAGACTCGTCGCCCAATTTGGCGGCTCGCTCGCGGCACGGGGAAGCCACGTATGGGACGTCGTCATCTCGGCGGGGACGATGCTGTATCAATGGAAAGGAAGACGGGTCGTCCCGGATATGCGACTCGAGACGACCGGGACCGGACGACTTATCCGTCCGTATGGGGAGTATCATGTCGTGCGTTTGAACGGGAAACAGTCGCTCGTCATGTCGTCCGATGCGATGCTCGCCATGAGGCGCCCGCTCACGAAGGCGAGACTGTCCGACCGGATGGACCGCCTGCTCGTGCATCAGTACATACAGGACAAACGTCCGATCGCCTCGTATCGATATGAACGGCTGACGGACGATCAGGCCGTTCGTTTTGCGGACGGTGTCTTACAAGGACGTTGGTACATCCCGGCAGCACCCGATGCGTTACGTGTCGCGGACGTCGATGCGTTCGATTGGGATCAGATGGTACCGCGGGTGGACAACAACTCCTTCCGTCTCCAGCTCCATTATTTGACGACCGTCCATCAGCTGACTCGTGCCTTCGAGGTGACGGGAGAGACGGCTTATGTGGAACACGCCGCCCGCATCGTCGATAGCTGGCACGCGCGCCATCCAGTTTTTGCGGTCAACCGGAAGCGTGAGGCATACCATGAGCACGGCACGGCGATCCGCGTGTTCCATCTGCTCGGGTTCTTTGAGGCGTACCGCTGTGCACGGATCGAGCGCGACCCATCGATGACAGAGAAGCTGTTGAAGATGTTGTACGACCATGCCGTCCTGTTGGCGACGCCGACGTTTTATCGGCCGCGTCATAATCACGGGATGTTCCAGGATATGGCGCTCTTTGCCATCGCCTCCTGTTTCCCGGAGTTCGACCGGAGCCCGGAATGGGAACGGGTCGCCCGCGCGCGTCTCGATGCCCAGATTGACACGAGTCTCGCCGCAGACGGGACCCACCTCGAACATTCGCCGGGCTATCACGTATACGTCTATCATATGTTGAGCCGCTTCGTCGACTGGGCGAACGTGAACGGCTTCCCGTTGTCCGACCAGTTTGACGTCATCGACGCGATGCCGGAACGCCTCGTCCATCTGATCAAACCGAACCGGACGCTGCCGATGGTCGGGGATACGGGCGGACAGATTCGGGGACGGCATCTGATTCCGCGTGTCGACTCGTATCCGTCACTCGACTATGCGTTGAGCGGGGGACAGGAAGGGGTTTGTCCGTCTGAACGGATGGTGAACCTCGGCTCGAACTATGCCGTCATGCGTGAATATTGGACCCATTTAAAGCGTCCCTTCAGTGATGCGACACATCTCTTGATGACGGCGGGCTATCACGGCGCAGCCCACAAGCATGCGGACGATCTGAGTCTCGAGCTGTATGGGCTCGGTCGCGACTTCATCGTCGAGATGGGGCGATATGGGTACGCGGACTGCGAGGAACGGTCGGAGGCGATGCGCGTCACGTCACACAACACGGTGCATCGTCTCGGGGACGAGCTCGACTTGTCGGTCGAGCGGATCGGGGAGAGCGGTATCGTATCCGTCGAACCGATCGGGAAGCAAGTGGTGGCGACAGGGGTGAGCCGTCTCATCGGAAAAGGTGCCCTCCACACTCGGAAGGTCGTCTACGATCAGGCGCGGACGCTCATCGTCTTCGACCGCATCACGTCACCAGAACCGGACCTGTTCGTTCAGCGCTTCCATGTGGCACCGGGTCTCGACCTCGTCGAAGGATCAACGGAGTCCCAGAACGTCCGGTTCATGGACACGTCGAATCGTGCGATGCAGATCGTCCAACTCATGACGGGGGACGAATCGTACATGACCATCGAAGAAAGTCACGTGTCGGCTCGCGATTTCGAATGGGTGAGCCGTCCACAGGTCGTATCCATCGAATGTGGGACGGACGTCCGCTTCTTGACGCTCATCCGCCTCGACCGGACGAATTCACGCATCGTCCAGACGCAAGTGGAAGAAACAGGGGATAGGTACATCGTCTCATATTGGCTTGAGAGCGGGACAAAGCACGTCATCCGGATCCCGTATTGACTCGATTATAAAAAAATAAGACGAATTTGAGTTTTTCCTTGATGATTTTTACCAATGATATTACAATAATTGTATAAGAGACATGTATATCATTTACATATGCGATAATGTTTGGATGCATTTAGGGATAAAGTCACATCACCTTTTGAACTAATTCTAAGCAGGGCGCATGGAGGAGGACCAAATGAGTCGCAAGGAAAGACGGATCAAAAAAAGAATGATGAGTGGGCTTCAGGTAACGCTTGTCGCGATGTTGCTTTTGGCGGGGATGTTTTGGACGCGCGCGGCGGACGATGCGGAAGCGAATGACTTCATTCTCCCGTCGACGACCGGCGAACAGTTGACGTTCAGCGGGATGGCGCTACGCCTTGACCCGAAAAAAGGGCCTTACATCCATGGGAATGCTTCCCATTACCCACGTGGATTTAAAGAGGTGTACATCGATCAAAACCGCGGTTATTTGACGGTCAAACGCGACCGCTTTGACTCGGTCGTCTCGATTATCACTGACCCGGATGAGACGCTCACGGCCCGTGGGATCACGATCGGCTCGTCTGGCGGTGGCGTCATCACGAACCTATACTTCTATCAGAACGGGCGTCTGCTCAACTTGGCAGACCCGAACGATTACGCGCTCGTAGCGGGCGTATACTCGAACGTCTGGTTGACGATTATCAGTCAGCCGAACGGACAATGACATCCTCGAGACGAGGATGTCATTTTTTGTAGGCTTTATTTGTAAACGGCGTCTTTGTAGCCGAATGATTGGATCGTGAGGTTGTTCAATCGCTTCGTATCGTATAGTGGGAAGATGACGGTTTCAGACGACTTCCAGCCACCGAGGTTGATCTTGTCCGTCGAGACCGGTCCGCCCGTACGATGGTTCGCATTCACGTCGACGTTGAAGAAGTGGATGTTACGTAACCACTCCTTGTCACCCGAACGGACGGCGACATATGTCCGAGACCCAGATTCGACCACTTTCGCCTCATAGGCAGGCGGCTCTTGTTGATAGGCAGCGAGTGGCTTGTCATTGATGGAGACGAGTTCGATCCGAGATTGCGAGTCGTTCGGGCGCGCGACTGCTTTCGTCTCCATCACGAGGCTACGCGTCGTGTTGCCGTCGATGGTGACGATCCGAGTCAATCCGACAGGGAAATCGTAAATAAATGCCTGGCCTTTCTCTTGGCTGACATACCACTCTTTCTTCTCGATGAGTGGACGTTTGAAACGGATTGTCTGTAATGTGCCATCCGTGACCATGGCGGTGACGGCACGTGCATATTGACTGGAATACGATGCGTTGTCGACATGGTCATGGAACGTTTGGACCGTCAGTTGACGATCTGACGTATGAACGTAGGCCGGTGTCGTCTGTTTCGTCATCATGACCGCATCGACGAGACGGACGATGTCTTTCAGGTCGGTCGCCGAGTTGACGAGGCGTTTGTTCGGTCCAGCCGCCTCATTTTGGCGAAGTGCCGTCACATAGTCGCCGACACGCGCTTTCGTGTAGGAGATGTTTAGCGTGTCGAGTGTAGTCGTGACCGATGCTTCGTTCACGTTCGAGAACATCTTGTCGATGGCGAGTTCGGCTTTCCCCATCTTCTTCCCGCGAATCGTCTTCGATGGCTTGATTGAACCGATGACGCCGTTCTTTCCTCCGAGGACATGCGTCTTCGTCGGTGCCGCGACGGTACGGACGTTGAGCGTGCTCGTCCCGCGTACGACGACATCTGTGTTACGGATGTTCAAGAAGCCGACCTCTCCTGAATATCGAACGGGGATCTCATATGAATATTCCGTATCTTTTGAGATGTCCCACCGTTCAATCGTTCCTTTTCCGGCGATTTGGACTTCACCTGCCGTATGGAGTTGCTCGATCTGACCGTTCAAGGTGAGCGTTTGTTTATCATCATCAAGCGGTGGATAATGCGCATATGCGTTCGCGACGACTTGACGGAGCGGTCCTGCCGTCGTCAACGTGAAGTTCGTAGATGGGATATGAAAACTGTCGATTCGACTCGCTGCCGCTTTGTCGATAACGAGCGAGCTGGCACGTTGACCGAACGGGAAGAAACTGAGCTGTTTCCATCCGGTGAGGGTGCGTCCTGACGTTTTTGGAACAACGATCATACTTCTTAGCGCAGTACCGTTTTTCTGAAAGAATGGCTTGAGCGCTGGGTCAATCTTGTAGCTGACTCCGGAGATGCTGACAATGTCCGTGCCCTTATAACTCATGACTTCGTTCATATCGTATGAAGCAATCGGTGTCTCGAGCGGCATGACGGACCGCATGGAGAGATACCCCTTCGTTTTACCGATTTGGACGTGGGCCCACGAGTTCGTCTTGCTGAGGAGATCGACTTTCGTATTCGCCTTCACCGTCATCAAGGTCTTGGCACCTTTTTGCGTCGATGCCTTTAGTTGAGTGGATTGGACCGTCTTATACGTCGGTGATGCTGCCTCGACGGATTGCATTCCGAATAGGACGACCAATAAAATAGTAAAACCTAGAATTTTTTTATACATATGTGTACCTCCTTTAATCTAAAAGTCATTATATACCAAATGATTTCGGCATCTCGAGCTACTTTGTCATAAAGAGGGAATCGTTTTTTGTGGAAATTGTAAAAACCTTTAAAATCTTCAATTTGTGATTGTTTATTGGACGCTTTTCCGTTACGTTAGAACTAGAGCGAATTGTACATATGGGGGAAAAACGGACGACTTTGGGGCAATGGGATTACACATAAGTCGAACGATGTAAGCGCTTTCCTTCCTGTGTCCTGTTCGCAAATCCGAAAGGGGAACTGAACATGGCAAAGAAATCATCACGTAAATTGTATACAGCGCTTGCCGTAGCAGCTGTATCGACGGCGTCACTCACACCGGCTGCTGTCACAGAAGCTGCACCGAAAGTACCGGTCGCGAAAGCGAAATCGGCGTACGTATACAAAGGGGATTTAGATGCGGCACTCGACGCTACATACAAAGGGGCACGAGTTCACTGGTACAAATCAAGTGTCGACCTTGAAAAACTTGGAACGTTCCAAACCGCACGTGGGATTGTCCTCGGTAAAGGGATGTATATCGAGAAGCGTGTTCGCGTCCTCGACCATCCGATTGAAATTCTCCCACCGTCTGAGCCGCTCGTGTTCAAACAAGGGAAACCAGCGCTCGGTATCTTGAAACAAGACGTACGATTCGCGAGCGGTACTTACGAAAAACCGGTTCGTTGGAGCGGCATCAGCACAGATGAAGTCGGCGAATTCGTCGCGACGGCTACATACAAAAACCGTGGAAAAACAATCACACTCGAAGTCCCGTATACAGTAGAAGGATACAAGCTCTCGATCATGCACACGAACGATACGCACGCGGCGCTCAAATACGCACCGAACCGTGCGACGGCGATCAAGCAAGTTCGTGCCGAGAAGCCGGATAGCCTCTTGATCGACGCAGGGGACGTCTTCTCAGGATCGCTCTACTTCAACGAGTTCAAAGGTCAAGCCGACCTCAAGCTCATGAACTACATGAAATACGACTTGATGGTACCAGGTAACCATGAATTCGACCTCGGTACGGAAGACGGACATAAAGAACTTGCTGACTTCGTCCGCTATGCGAACTTCCCGTTCGTCAGCTCGAACGTGGACTATTCAAAAGACCAGTACATGAAGAACCTCTACCGCGACGAAACGACACACAAAGCGTACAATGGTCGCTTATATGAAGGTGTCATCAAAGTCGTCGACGGGGAGAAGGTCGGATTCTTCGGTTTGACGACGGAAGAAACGGCGTCAATCGCAAGTCCGGGACCGATCGAGTTCCAAAGTTACATCGCTGAAGCGCAAAAAGCGGTCGACGCATTCGAAGAGATGGGTGTCGACCAAATCATCGCCGTATCACACCTTGGGTATAATGATAACCCAGCGTTTGACAACGACTTGTTGCTTGCTGAAAACGTGGACGGCATCGACGTCATCGTCGGTGGTCACACGCATACTCGTTTGAAAGAGCCGGTCCTCATCACAGAAGGTAAGGCTGAGCCGACAGTCATCGTCCAAGCGGATCAATATAGCCAGTTCCTTGGTACAGTGGACATCGAGTTCGATAAAGACGGAAAAGTCATCAAGCATGCAGGAAGCTTGATTGACGTTCGTGACCTTCAACCAGATCCATATGCGGTCTCACTTCTCGCACCATTCAAAGAAGTCGTGGATGCAATCAGTGAAGACCCGATCGGTGTGTCACTCACAGCACCACTCGAAAACCCGCGTGATGAAGGTACTGTGACTGCTCCAAGTGTACGCAAAAACGAAACGGCACTTGGTAACTTGATCACAGACGGCATGTTCACAAAAGCGAAAGAGTATGATGCAGACGTGATTGGTGCCGTTCAAAACGGTGGTGGAATTCGTGCGGCAATCGATGCGGGTCCTGTCACGACAGGTGAAGTGTTGACGACACTTCCATTCGGAAACACGCTTGCCATCATGGACTTGAAAGGTAGCGAGTTGAAAGCGGCGTTTGAGCGCAGTGTTGGCATTTATCCAATCGAGAACGGTGGATTCCTTCACGTGTCTGGATTCAAAGTATTGTTCGACAGCTCAAAACCGGCTGGCGAGCGCATCGTTAGCTTGCAGTACAACAACGGCACAGATTTCGTCGATGTCGAAGATGCGACGAGCTACAAAGTGGCGACAAACTTCTTCACAGCGCAAGGTGGAGACAACTATGTTGAGTTTGAAACGGCATTCAAAGACGGCCGTGTCAACGACCTCGGTCTCATCGACTGGGAGAACTTCCGCGATCACTTGATCAGCCTCGGTGAAGAAGTCACACCGGCTGTTGAAGGACGAATCGTTGACGTCAACGCAGCAGAGTAAGTGAATAACTGTTTTGGGGACGGATCCACTTGTGGGTCCGTCTTTTTTGATGTAGGACGCCGATTTGTACAGTTGTCATCAAATTGCGACCGACATGTAACTCTGTTAAGATACGATAAGATGAAGAAATACTGATTACTTAAAAAAGGTGGAGCGGACGTATGGATGTAAAAGCGACGCTACGCGACGTGCAAGCGCATATCGCGTGGTTAAAAGAAGAAAAAGAACGAGTCAACCGAAAAGAGGCGTTAGACGGGGATGACTTGATTACCTTAGATGAACTTCCTTCTTTGTCGAGACAGGCGCAACGCCCGCGTCTAGATGACAAACTGTTCGAGGAACAACAATCCGCATTGCAGGAAGAATTAGAAGCCGCCCGGAAGCGCCTCCCTGAACTGGATGTGACACGCATCCAGTCGAACGGGAGCAGTTTTTATGAGAAGGCGAACGTGCATGTCGCGTTCGTCGGACCGGTCAAGCGGGCCCGTGAGCTCGAACGTCTTTGTCACACCCATTACTTTGAGAACGTGACAGGCTTTTTAGAGTTGCTTGAAGCAGAAGACATTGACTTCCTGCTCATCTCGGCGGCGCTCGCTGAAGACGAGACGACCGCATTCCATCACATGGGGACACCACGCTCGCACTCCCGTCACTGGCTCGGCAACCTCATTCGCAAGGCGAAGCAAAAGGACATCCGTGTCGTCTTCGAGACGACGCTCGATACGAATCATTTCGACCGCTTCTCTTCACTTGCCGCACAATGTGACTATATCTTCACGGCGAACGAGGAGCGGGTGACAGATTATATAGAAGAAGTCGGACATGAACGGGTCTTTGTCATTCGTCCTGGCGTCGATCCGCTGCATTTCAACCCGATCGGGATGACGCGTGGCAAGACGGACCGCGTCGTCGTGACGAATCATTTCCCTGTATATCGTTTCGCCAAAGATTTGGAGACGCTCGCGCAAGGCGTCCGCGATGCGAATAAAGAGCTCTATGTGATACGTGAGGCGAATGAATCGAAAGCGTCACTCGCACCGAAATCGCTTCAAGATGTCCTCGTCCATGGGGACCCTGAGGATATGGAGAAGCTGAAAGAGGCGTCGAACTGGGTTCTTCACGTCAACGAAGTGAAGCATAGTCCGACGATGAGTGCACAAGCCATCTATAACGCGCAGGCTCGCGGACAACTCGTCGTGACGAATTACAACGTCGCCGTCAACAACGACTTCCCGAACGTGTTCATCGCGACGAGTGCCTTGGACGCGCAAGGAATCTTAGAAATGTTCAAGACGGACGAAGAGCGTCTAGAGCATCAGCTGTCCGGTGTCCGTACGATTTTCTCGAACCATACGATGTATGACCGCTTCAGCGAGATGATGTTCATTCTCGGCATCCACCACGAAATCCGTCGCGACGTCCTCGTCATCGGTCGCGGTGATGTGACGGCGACGCGCGAACAGTTCGAACGTCAATCGTATCCGCACAAGCGCTTCGTCGCCGAGGCGGATCTACAAGAAGTCGATTTGCGTACAGCCGACTTTGTGACAGTGTTTGACGACCGTCATCACTATCTCGACTACTATGTAGAAGACATGGTCAACGCCTTCAAATACACGGACGTCTCGTTCGTGACGAAAGGGCAGGACACAATCCATGAGTTCGTGGAAGACTATGCTGACGTGGGCTTGACGATGTTCGTAGCAGGTGATGTGTCGCTTGAGACGATTCAAGAAGGCCGCCGTATCGAAGGACAAGGTTATGCCATCGATCGTTTCGAATTGCTCGCGGCAGACGATGTGCTCGTCCCGAACGAAGCGGGCGACTATCAACTGTCAATGATCGTACCGATTTACAATAACGGTCGCTATCTATACAACAAATGTTTCTCAAGCCTTCGTCGCAGCTCGATGTTTGAAGACATGGAGATCTGGCTCGTCGACGACGGGTCGACGGACCGAGAGACGATCGGCTATATCGAGCGCCTCGTCCGGAAATATCCGAACGTTTACACGTACTCGTTCAACGATGGCGGCAGCGGCAGCGCCTCACGTCCACGAAACAAAGGGGTGGAGCTCGCGACGACGCCATACATCGCCTTCCTTGACCCGGACAATGAAGCGGTCAACGACGGCTATGCGGCACTGTTCCGTGTCATGAAAGAGGATGATGCGCTCGACCTCTCTGTCGGCAGCATGTTGAAGCTTGCGAACCGGGAAGCGATGATCGAACTAGAGGACCTCGAAAAAGATGGCGTTCGTGTCATCGAAGACCCGAGAGCGTACTTGCTCGAGCACAACTTCAAGGTGCAGAGTATCCAGACGATGGTCATCAAAAAAGACTTCATCGAGAAGCACGATTTGAAACAGGTCATCGGCGCCGTCGGCCAAGACTCGCTCTTCTTCCAAGAGATGTTCTTAAGCGCGGGACGGGTCGCCCTGCTCGACTTGACGATTCATGACTATTACGCGGCCGTCGCCGGTTCGACGGTCAATACGATCACGAAGAAATACTTTATGAAGTGTGTCATCCGGGAGACGGCACGGGCGAAAGCGTTCGCTCGCGAAGGCGTACTCGACCAATACCGTTCGACTCGATTCGAGCGTTTCTTCTCGATGTGGTATCTGGTCTTCTTACGTCGCAGCAAGCCGGAAGAGTTTTTCGACAACGCCGGGATGCTTTATGAAATCATCGAACAGTATCGTCCGATGGAACTAGAGACGCCGATCGTGAAACAGTTCGTCGACTTATATGAATCAGGACAAAAAGAAGAATTGAAGCGTCTCTATTTTGACGCATACTTGTGAGGTGAGACCATGAGCAATGAACTTGAAAAAGAAATCGGATTGTTGAAGCAGCGAATCAAACTTCAAGAAGAAGAGATTCGTCATTTGAAACATGATGAACGGTTGTTACGACAAAAACATCGTCGCCTCGTTCAAAAGTATGGCGACCTTCTCTATACGTTTGAATGGACTGTGAAGACGTTTGAGAAGAAAGAACAAGCGCTAACAGACGTGAAACGTAAATATGATGTGTTGAACAAGAAGTATCGTCGCCTTGTGCAATCAAAAGCTGGTAAAGCGATTTTGAAAGCGCAGGCTGTCGCACGACGCATTCGCAAATAAAGAATCGAATTCGAGAGAATCGATGATTTGGAGGATATGAGGATGGATTGGCAGAAAAAAGCACGTCGCGCCGCTTACCTTGGGGTACAACGGTCGAAGCGACTCGGTCGTAAAGTGTTGAAGCGACCGAACAAATCGCATCAACTACGAGAAGTCGTACCGAACTGGTATACACGTTCACCTTACGTACATGTCGAAGGGACGGACCTTGTCTTTACCGGTGACGAACCGGTCATCTTGACGTTCCGACCGAATGCAAGTTCAGACATCATCTCGGCGAACGATTTGGTCGAATCAGGTCAAAAGACGTTCACGGCCCTAATGCGCGTCAAATCACGTGAAGGATTGATGCCGACGCTACAGTTGGAAATCGTTCGAAAAGGTGGCAGAAAGCGTTTTGTGACCGTACAGGACGGCGACCAAGTCGATGTGACACTCGGAATGGGTGAACAGATCGTCCGGGCGCACTTGAATGTGGAAGGGAAAGGGGCGTTCAGCCTCGTCGAGCTCACGCTCGGGACCCTATCGCTCTGGACGGTGGAAGGGACGGCCGCGAACATTTCGGTCGACGCCTTTGATTTCCGTTATCCGCTTACGTCGACGTCACTCCGCTCCCTCAAACCACAAAGTGAGATTGCTCACTTCGACGCTGACACGCTCGTCGTACGCGCCGAAGGGAACCAATACACACATTACGGTGTCGACGAGGTCGCATTGCCACACGTCGATACGGAACGTGGCATCGATTTTGAGACAGGTGACATGGATGACGACTTGTATCGGTTCTACTTAAAAGGGGACCGCACGGGGACAGCGGACGCGTCGCTATTCATTGCGACGTATACAGTGTCCGGGCAGGACCGTTTGATCGAAGTGCCACTCGGACTGAGCGGTATCGTCCGCATCGCACCGTCACACCGTTCCATCCGTTATTTCGTTCGCGTGAACGGGGCGGGGACGCTCGAGAACTTGAACATCGGGATGATTCGCGAGAAGAGTGTCCGTCGTGAGGACATCTTGTCGCTCAAGCCGGACATGTGGACGATCCCGGCACCGGACCTCATCAAATTGAAGAGCCGTGATGACCAGCTCGTCGTCAACTTGAAAGGTGAGGACGATCAGCGCCGCTACATCTCGTACGCCGAGATGAACAACAGCTTCAAGTTGCTCCCGACAGAGTTCCCGTATGAAGTGAAGGCAAACAGTCGCTATCGTGTCACGCTCGACGGTGTCGCCGATGAAGATGCGAACGTCGTCCTCTACATCATCGCCTACTCGGCGACAGAGCGTCAGATTATGCAACAAGTTCAAATCGGAAGCGAGAAAGTCTTCTATTTCGACCGGGGCATCCGTTTCCTTCGTTTCGCCCTCCGTGTCGACGGTGTCGGAGAGGCGCGTGTCGACCGCATCCGTGTGGCCGAGGAACTCGTCAGCGACGGTACGGAAAACCCGACGTGGATGGACGTGCGCGAGGCACGCTTCTTCGCACCGGTCCCGCGTGAACTTCACGAACTGAAGGTCGCGGCCATCTTCGATGAGTTCACGATGGCATCATATAAGCCAGAATGTCAGCTCATCACGTTCACACCAGACAACTGGAAGACGGTACTCCTCGATGAGCAACCGGACGTCCTTGTCGTCGAATCGGCGTGGAAAGGGAACGCCGGCGCTTGGGAGAAGAAAATCGTCAAATACGGTACGAACACATGGGAAGAGCTCGACGCGCTTCTCGCTTGGTGCCGTTATCACAATATCCCGACCGTCTTCTGGAATAAAGAAGACCCGATTCACTATGACCGTTTCATCGAGACGGCGAAGCGATTCGACTATGTGTATACGACAGACATGAACCGCGTCCCGAACTATAAAGAAGATTGTGGTCATGACCGGGTCGATGCGTTACCGTTCGCGGCCCAGCCGAAAGAACATAACCCGATCCGCTTACCGGGGACTCGCGAGCCTTACGCGTGTTTCGCCGGTTCGTATTATGCGAACCGTCACGAATCGCGTAAAGCCGACATGGACCGCCTATTCGCGGCGGCAGACAAGTACGGTCTTGCGATTTACGACCGCAACTATGCGATCAATCAACGCGGGGAGAGCGACCAGCTCCAATTCCCAGAACAGTTCCGCCACTCGATTCGCGGCAGTTTGAAATATAACCAGATTGCCAAAGCGTATAAAGGGTATAAAGTCATGTTGAACGTCAACTCGGTCAACGATTCACCGACGATGTTCTCGCGTCGTGTCTTCGAAGGACTCGCCTGTGCGACACCGGTCGTCAGCACCCGTTCGGTCGGGGTCGACGCCATGCTTGGGGATTACGTCTTCCTCGACGACGGCGAATCGGACCTAGACGAGACGTTCCGCCGTTTGATGACGGATGACTCGTTCTACGAGGACATCGCGATGCGCGGTATGCGTCACGTGTTGACGTATCACACGTACACGCAGCGTCTGGCGAAAATCGTCCAAGACGTCGGCATCCCGTACCGTGTCGACCACGAGAAGATTGCCGTCGTCGCCTTCATCAAGTCGCGCGAAGAGGCAGAGCGTGTCGTCAGTCAGTTCGAGGCACAGAACTACGAGCATAAACACCTCATGATGTTCCTTGATAAGTTCGAGGACCACATCGACGTATACAATACGTACAATACACCGTCGGTTTCGACGTATATGCGTAGCTACTTGACGCACTACACGTCGTTCACGGAGATGGTCGAGTCGTACGCTTGGGTCGCTCACTTGAAGTCGGATGATTATTACGGCCCGAACTACTTGAGCGATTATCTGCTCGCGGCACGCTATGCGGAAGCGGACATTCTCACGAAAGAGGATTACTATACGTATGACGGCAAGCTCGTCAAACAAGATCACGATGAGTCGTATCGCTACGTGTTTGACGCGACCCCGTCCCGCTCGCTCGTGCAGCCGTCGGCCCTCCGTTTCTATACGGTCGAGGAGGCCCTCCACATCTTTGAAGCGGACGAGAGCTTGAACGAACTTGCCCGTTCCGGCAAGCGCATCTTCAGTGTCGACCCATATCAATATGTGAAAGCCGGTGCCGCCATGGATGAAGCGGACCGCCAGGAGGTGACGTTATGACGAAGCAACCGCTACGGATCCTCGTATACGGGGACGTCAATTTGAACTTGATCGACGGATCGGCCATCTGGCTCACGTCGGTCGTGCATATGTTGAACCAAGACCCGAACATCGAGGTCGACGTGCTCTTGAAGCGTTCGATCGTGAAGCCGGAAGTGACGGCGTCGATCAAACAGCTTGACCGTGTCAACTTCATCGACGTCTTCACGGAAGACTCGACGAAGAAAGACGAGCCGTATTATGAGAAGAAGGTGCTCCAGCCGGAAGAGGCGGCCCAACTCATCCACGAGCTCGTCGAGACGAAGCAGTACGACATGACGTTCATCCGCGGATTCCAGCTCGCCTATGCGCTCTCGGATTATGAACATACAATGAAAAAGACGTGGACGTATCTCACAGACTTCACGCATGACTCGTCGGCCGCGTCACAAGAAGAATTGACGCGTCTGAAGAAGATTGCGGACCGCTCGGCACGCATGCTTTGTCAGACAGCAGAGATGAAGGCGTACTTCGAGACGTTTTTACAGACGCCGAAGCCGTTCCTCATCTTGAACCCGATGATCCCGAACATGCGCGAGGCAACGCCTGCGTTCAAGCGTCAGGCGAAACGTCTCGTCTATACGGGTAAATTCGCGCCGCTCTGGTACTCGGCCGAGATTCTCGACGCACTCGAGAAAGTACGGGTCCGGATGCCGGACGTCGAATTGAAAGTAGCGGGGGACAAGTTCAACCAAGACCCGAACAACCCGAATTTCCGTAAAGAAGTGACACATCGCCTCCAAACGGATGCGGGCGTTCACTGGTTGAAAGGCATCCCGCGTGCGGACGTCGAGACGCTCATCGAAGAGAGCGACATCGGCATCTCGTGGCGCCACCCGGACCTCGACGACAGTCTCGAATTGTCGACGAAGCTATTAGAATATGGGGCGCTCGGGAAGCCGGTCCTCCTCAACCGCAACAAGATGCACGAGATGTTACTCGGGTCGAGCTATCCGCTCTTCGTCAACTCGGAAGACGAGTTCGTCGAAAAAGTCGAGCTCGCCTTCACGCATCCGGCCATCTATAAGGATGCGGCGGAACGTCTTTACAACATGGCGAAGCACTATACGTTCGCGAGCACGTTCGAGCGTCTCCGCGACTCGATTTGGGAGATGCAAAAGACGACGATCCTCTTCGCCGGTCATGATTTGAAATTCATTCGCATGTTCATGGAACGTTTCGAGGCTGACCCGAACTATCGGATCCTTGTCGACGAGTGGGACGGACACAAGATTCATGATGTGAATCACAGTAAGGCATGTCTCGCGCAGGCAGATGTCATTTTCTGTGAGTGGGGACTCGGCAACGCCGTCTGGTACTCGCAACATAAACTGCCGCACCAGCGTCTCATCGTCCGGATTCACCGTCAGGAGAAAGAGACACCGTTTCCTCGTGAATATGCGCTCGATAATATCAATCGGATCATCCTCGTCTCGCCGTATATGTTAGAAGAGATGCACCGTCTCTTCGGGATCCCGCGTCACCAGATGACGGTCATCTACAACGCCGTCGATGCGGACAAATTCGACAAGCCGAAACAAGCGGACGATTTGACGTTCCGTCTCGGCATGATCGGCATGAACCCGAAACTGAAGCGTCCGGACCTCGCACTCGACGTCCTCGAAGAACTGTTGAAGACGGACAAACGGTATCAGCTCCACTTCAAAGGGCACCATCCGAAAGACGTCTATTGGATTGGCAAACGGGAAGAAGAGAGTGCGTACTACGAAGCGTTATTGAAACGGATCGAGGAGTCGGAACTGCGTGACCACGTCCACTTCGATGGACATGGCAATGACGTCGACACATGGCTCCAATCGATCGGTTTCGTCTTCTCGACGAGTGATTTGGAGAGCTTCCATCTCGCACCGGCCGAAGCGATGGCATCGGGGGCGTACCCGCTCATCCGTCACTGGACGGGTGCGGAGACGATTTATCCGGACGAACTGCTCGTCACGGATACGTCGAAATTTGTCGATACGATCCTCTCTTATAAAGAAGATACCGAGAAGCTGATGACGGACGCGAAAGTCTATCAAGTATACGCCCGTAAACATTTTGCGCTCGATCGTCTCTATCGAGAGATGGAACAAATCATTCTAGGCAAAACACACGAACAATTTGCGACGACATTGTCATGAAAATGTAATTGCACCAAAGAATTGTTCAAGAGTATAATGAGTATTGTTTTATTATCGAATGTGAAATAAAATGATGGACAATGCGCTATTTAAAAAGCGCGTCAAAACATTTGGAGGTTACCACACAATGAAAGTATGTACAGTAGGTCTTGGATATATCGGATTACCGACATCGGCTGTCTTTGCGAACTATGGCGTCGACGTCGTCGGAGTCGATATCTCACAACATGTTGTTGATAAATTGAACCGTGGAGAAATCCACATTGAAGAGCCAGGTCTCGGCGAAATGGTCGCAGACGTCGTGGCAAAAGGGAAATTCCGCGCATCACTCTCACCAGAGAAAGCTGATGCCTTCATCATCGCCGTACCAACACCAAACAACGACGACGAGCACAAATCATGTGACTTGACGTACGTCTTGGATGCGACACGTAAAGTGTTGCCATTCGTTGAAAAAGGCAACGTCATCATCGTCGAATCGACAATCGCGCCACGTACGATGGACGATTTCGTCAAACCACTCGTCGAAGAAGCTGGATTCACTGTCGGTGAGGACATCTTCCTCGTACACTGCCCAGAGCGCGTATTGCCTGGACAAATCCTTGATGAGCTCGTGCACAACAACCGGATCGTCGGTGGGATCACGACTGAATGTGCAGAAGCAGGCGCACGCGTCTACGGTACATTCGTTGAAGGTGAAATCGTGAAAACGGATGCGAAGACGGCAGAAATGTCAAAACTCATGGAAAACACGTTCCGTGACGTCAACATCGCACTCGCGAACGAACTCGCGAAAGTATGTAACGACCTAGACATCAACGTTCTTGACGTCATCGAGATGGCGAACAAGCACCCACGTGTCAACTTGCACAGCCCAGGTCCTGGTGTCGGTGGACACTGCCTCGCGGTCGACCCGTACTTCATCGTCGCGAAATCACCGGATCTTGCGAAAATCATCAACTTGTCACGTGAGACGAACGTCTCGATGCCACACTACGTCGCAGACAACGTTCAGAAGTTGACAGCTGGAATCGAAGACGCGAAAGTCGCAGTCTTTGGTGTGACATACAAAGGAAACGTCGACGACATGCGTGAGAGCCCAGCGGTTGAAATCGCTGAAATCTTGCTTGACCGTGGCGTAAACATTTCGGTTCACGATTCACACGTTGAAAAATCAACGTCAAGCCGTTTTGAGCTCGTTTCAAAAGAAGAAGCACTCAAAGACGCGGACCTCGTCCTCGTCCTCGTTGACCACAATGAGTTCAAAGTCCTCGACTTTGCAGAACTCAACGCATCAATGCGTCGTCCGATGATCTTCGACACACGTAACATCGTGAAACCAAACGGTGAAGACGTAGCGGTCGTCAACTACGGCAACCTCTACAAATATACAAAGGAAACGAATCTCGTTCTTTGATTCAGGTGAATGAACATGTTTAAATCCGCGAAAGCTATTCTTTCAGAGCTAAAATCGAGCTTGTATTTGATTTTCCGTCTCGCGACATATGAGACGCGAAGCAACAACTCGATGCAGTACCTCGGATTTTTATGGGAGTTCGTGACACCGTTATTGCAGATTGGAGTTTACTGGTTCGTATTTGGATTTGGTATTCGAAGCGGCAGGCCGATTGATGGCGTGCCGTTTCTGCCATGGTTGGTCGCGGGGATTGTCGTCTGGTTCTTTATCGCCTCGGCCATCACCTCGACGGCCCGGTCCGTCTATTCAAAAATCGGCATGGTCTCCAAAATGAGCTTCCCAATCTCGACGATTCCGGCATACGTCTTGCTCGCACTCTTCTATCGCCACGTGGCGTTAGTCGGTGTATCGTTTATCTTAATGTGGGCATTCGGATTCCCGATGGGGCTGCATTCTTTATGGTTTATCTACTTGGCGTTCAGTGCACTCGCGCTTCTTTATTCACTCGCCTTGATTACGTCCGCGCTCACGACGATCGTGCGCGATCTTCAAAACCTTCTTCAATCGATGATGCGGATGTTGATGTATTTGACGCCGATTTTTTGGGTACCGCCGGCGAATCTCGCGAGTATCCTACAAATCAATCCGCTCTATTATTTAGTCGAAGGGTATCGGTCGATGTTCCTCGGAAGCGACTGGTTGGCGACTAACTGGGCGTACGGTCTCTATTACTGGGCCATCGTCCTCGTTCTCTTCTTCGCCGGGTCGATGATTCATTTACGTTTCCGTCGACACTTCATCGATTACATTTGAGGAGGACCTTATGTACCAGGTTAAATTTGAAAACGTATCGAAACGATATACGCTCTATAACAAGCCATCTGATAAGCTGAAGGAGATTTTCTTCAGTAAAGCAAGTGGCAAACAGTTTTACGCACTTCGCAATGTCACGTTTGAAGTCCCTCCTGGAGAAGTGGTCGGGATCATCGGCATTAACGGGTCAGGCAAGTCGACGATGTCGAACTTGCTAGCTGATGTGATGCCACCGACCCACGGGAAAATCGAACTTCATGGAAAGACAGCGCTGATTGCCATTTCTTCAGGATTGAACGGCAACTTGACGGGGCTCGAGAACATCGAGCTCAAAGGGTTGATGCTCGGGATGACGAAACAAGAGATTATCGATTTGACACCGGCCATCATTGAATTCGCCGATATCGGTGACTTTATCAGTCAACCGGTCAAAACGTATTCGAGTGGGATGAAGTCCCGCCTTGGATTCGCCATCTCAATCAATGTCGACCCGGACATTCTCGTCATCGATGAGGCGCTCTCAGTCGGGGACCAAACGTTCACCGACAAGTGCCTCGCCAAGATGAATGAGTTTAAAGATCAAGGGAAGACCATCTTCTTCATCAGTCACTCGGTCTCACAAGTCCGCCAATTCTGTACGCTCGGCCTCTGGCTCGAGTTCGGAGAAGTGCGCGAGTATGGACCGGTCAATGAAGTCGTTGGGGAATACAACAAGTTTTTGAAATGGTTCCGCAACTTGTCAAAAGAACAGCAGGATTCGTTCAAAGCCGACAAGCTCAAACGTCGTACGACGGTCGTCGATGCGACGGAGCTCGGGGAGACGTATATCTTGCCACCTTTGACAGAAGAACAACTACAAACACGTCATTCGTCGGTCGCTGTATCGAGCGAAGCGTGAGCAATTGGGAGGAGGAAGCACGGTGAAGTCAGACCGTGCGAAACGACCTATGAAAAAAGTCATGACCGTCTTTGGGACGCGACCAGAAGCCATCAAAATGGCACCACTCGTACTTGAGTTGAAAAAACGTGAAGGGGTAGAACCGATTGTCGTCGTGACAGCACAGCACCGTCAAATGCTTGACCAAGTGCTCGAGCTGTTCGAAATCAAACCGGACTACGACCTTGACATCATGAAAGACAAGCAGACGCTTTACGATGTCACGTCACGTGTATTGAAAGGGATGGGCGAAGTCATCGCTGAAACGAAGCCAGACATCGTCTTAGTCCATGGGGACACGACGACGACATTCGCGGCGTCACTTGCAGCCTTCTACAACCAAGTCGCAGTCGGTCACGTTGAGGCTGGCCTGCGCACACACAACAAATATTCACCATTCCCGGAAGAGATGAACCGCCAATTGACGGGTGTCATGGCTGACCTTCATTTCGCACCGACGGATACGTCGCGTGACAACCTCCTTCGTGAAGGCAAAAATGAAGAGATGATCTTCGTCACAGGTAATACGGCGATCGATGCACTCAAGACGACAGTACGCGATGACTATGCGAGCGAACTGCTCGACAGCATCCGTTCGCAAGGTCGTCGTCTCGTCATGCTGACGGCACACCGTCGTGAAAACTTGGGCGAGCCGATGCGCAACATGTTCCGCGCGGTACGTCGTTTAATCGAAAAATATGACGATATCGAAGTCGTGTATCCCGTGCATATGAACCCGGTCGTCCGTGAACTCGCCAACGAGATCCTTCACGATGTCGAACGTGTCCACTTGATCGAACCACTCGACGTCTTCGACTTCCATAACTACGCGGCGACGTCGCACTTGATCTTGACAGATTCAGGTGGTGTACAAGAAGAAGCACCATCTCTCGGTGTCCCTGTCCTCGTTCTTCGTGACACGACAGAACGCCCAGAAGGTGTGGCGGCAGGAACGCTCAAACTCGCAGGGATTGAAGAAGAGAATATCTTCTCACTTGCGGACGAGCTCTTGTCGGACGAAGCGGCATACAAAGCGATGTCACAAGCATCAAACCCTTACGGTGATGGTGAGGCGTCACGTCGAATCGTCGATGCTATCCTTGCCAACTAAATGAAAGCGAATAGAGTTGTTTTGTGCCCAGCACAGCAACTCTTTTCTATATCATCATTCTAATGATTCGGAGGTGCTTGTATGTCAACGAAACGAATTCGTCCGGCGATTTATCATTACTATCCACGCGGGACGCAAAAAAATCATTTAACGATGCGTGAAGAAGAGTACAAGACAGAAGTCACATTTTTACCACAAGCGTTATCGGACTCCATTTACGTCCAATTGTTTGATTTAAAGTTTGAGATTCCACCGTCTAAAATCTTTTTAGCAGACGCTAAAATGGATGAAGGCGAAGAAATGGAAGTGCAGACATCGGTTTATGTCGAAGGCGATCGCACCGTTCGATTTGAACTATATGTGATGCAGTATTCAGACGAAGAGCGTCTTTCAAACAAACGCTTTTCACTCACATTGAATCCGGGGAATAATCCGATTGAAGAAGTCGTAAAACAGATGGAAGGGTCCAAGTATTTCAAGATGTCGTACAAATACATCGTCGAGACGCTCGAACCGACCACAGTACGCTTCGATGACCTCTATGTAACGTTCCGCTGAACGTAGCAAGTCTTAAGGGAGAAAGGGACCATTCGGTATGTTATTTAGTTCCACGGTATTTCTATTTTATTTCTTGCCGGTCGTACTATTGCTTTACTTCGTATCACCACGCTGGCTGAAGAATACAATCTTACTCATTTCGAGTTTATTCTTCTATGCATGGGGAGAACCACGATTCGTCCTCATCATGCTCGCATCGATCGTCATGAACTATGCGTTCGGCTTCATGGTCGACAAGTATCGTGAAGATGCGAAGAAGATCAAATGGACGATGACGCTCATGCTTCTCGGTAACCTCGGGATGCTCGGTGTCTTCAAATATGCGAGCTTCTTCGTCGAGAACGTCAACTCGGTATTCGGCTTCTCGCTGAATGACCCGGACATTCCACTTCCGCTTGGAATCTCGTTCTTCACGTTCCAAGCGATGAGTTACGTCATCGACGTATATCGGAACGATGGACGCTTACAGAAGAACTTGTTTGATTTGGCGCTCTATGTATCGTTCTTCCCGCAGTTGATTGCCGGACCGATCGTTCGTTATCAAACGGTCGCCGATGAGATCGTGGATCGCCGTGAGACGGTCGATGACTTCGTCTCTGGGATCCAACGTTTCGTCATCGGTTTAGGGAAGAAGATGATTTTGGCGAACAGTTGTGGGTATGTGGCGGACCAAGTGTTCAGTCAATCGGCCGGGGACCTGTCGACGACACTCGCCTGGATCGGAATCATCGCCTACTCGCTCCAAATTTATTTTGATTTCTCAGGTTATTCGGATATGGCCATCGGTCTCGGACGGATGTTTGGGTTCCATTTCCTTGAGAACTTCAATTATCCGTACATTTCAAAATCGGTGTCTGAATTTTGGCGTCGTTGGCACATCTCGCTCGGAAGCTGGTTCCGAGACTACGTGTATATTCCACTCGGCGGGAATCGCCAAGGACCATGGAAGACGTATCGCAACTTGACGATCGTCTGGTTATTGACCGGCGTATGGCACGGGGCGAGTTGGACATTCATCGCTTGGGGTCTCTACTATGGGGTCTTCATCATGTTCGAACGGGCATTTCTTGGGAAATGGATCGCAGCATGGCCGGCGTGGCTCGCTCATGCGTTCACGTTGTTCGTCGTCGTCATCGGTTGGGTATTCTTCCGCGCCGATAACTTCACGTACGCAATTGATTATCTTCAAGTTATGTTCGGCTTACATGGCGGTGAAGTGTTCGATCAAACGGCATACTTCTATCTCGTTCAATACGGAACGGCCCTTCTGTTGGCGACGGTCGCAGCGACACCGCTTCCGAAAATGCTCGTCGCTCATTTCTTGCGCCACGAGGTAGATTCGGAACGTCCGGTTCTTGCCGCGAGCGCAGGTCTTGCTCGAGCAGCTTATATCTTGCTCATTTTCGGCATTTCGATTTCATATGTCGTCTCGAGTACATTCAATCCGTTTATTTATTTCCGGTTCTAAGGAGGGCTGACAATGGAACAACAAACCAAAAGCGATCAAGTCCGTTCGAAAGGGCGGCGCCTCTCTTGGATGGTCAACAGTATCCTCTTGCTCGGCTTCCTTGGCACCATCTTTTATGGACTGGTCGTCTATGCCTTCGGTAACGAGCAGGAACGCTCGGCCACCGAGGGACGCATGTTGGCCCAACGCCCGGAAGCTTCTGTCGACACCGTCTTAGATGGGTCGTACATGGAAGAGTTCGAGGCAGCGGCGAACGACCAGGTGTTTGAGCGAAACCTGTGGATCGAGACACAGGCGTGGGTTCAACTGAACGTGTTGCAACAACAGATGAATAACGGCGTCATCAGTATCGATGGATTCTTATACGGTCCGGATGCGAACGAAAGTCAGTATTCTTCGCTCGGTGTATTCTTCAAAGAATTCAAAAAAGAGATGGACGATGCCGGCATCCCATCTTACTTCGCCTCGGCACCAAGTAAGCCGGTCTATGCGACACGACAAAACATCTTCCCGGCTTATATCGAGTCGGCGGATGCGGAAAATCGTGACGAGTTACACGAACGGATCGAAGAGAACGGCATCCCGCTAATCGATTTAGAGGATACACTCGGTGACAAACCGGGTGAGGATATCTATTTCAAAACCGATCACCATTGGCGAGCAGAAGGAGCATTCCTCGCATACGGCCAAATCATGGACCGTCTAGGCGAACAGTTCCCGGGCGCACCGGTGTTGACAGCAGAAGATATGGACGTGAAGACGGTTGACGGGACGTTCTACGGCTCACATGCCCGGGAAATCTCGATGCCGTACGTCGAATCGGCGGACACGTTCACGTATCTCGAACCGAAAGACGGATTCACGACGACGGTCTGTCGAAACGGTGACGACTGTGGACACGGTGTCCTCGACAAGGACGTCTTAAAAAACACAGACGACTTCACGAACTACTACAACTTGTTCATGGGTGACAACTATGCCCTTGCAAAAATCACGCAGGACAATCCGAAAAATGACGATCATCTCCTCGTACTGAAAGACTCTTATGCGAACCCGATGCTCGGCTATCTCGGCGAGTCGTTCGGAACGGTATCGGCACTCGATGTCCGCTATTTTGATGACTACGATGTCAGCATTGCGGAATATGCGGAAGAGAACGATGTCGACGCGGTTCTGTTCTTACACAACGACCGAATCACAGGGCTCGGTTCGATGTATCAAGAAGGTCTATGATTGAACCGACCTTTAGAAAAGGCAGGTGCTCGTAGTGAACATATTACTTCCAGTCTTCTTTCACTCCGCGATGGGTGGGCTTCATCGGCACATCTTATCATCTGTGAAAGTGCTCATCCGAGAGGGGCATGAGGTGACCGTCGTCTGTAAGCCAGGTCCTTTTGCCGAAGAGATAGAGGCGCTCGGCGGTCAGGTCATCCGAACAGACTATTCCAACGAGGACATCAAACGTGTGATTGATGAGGTGCGGACACAACCGTTCGATGTCGTGTATGCGCATCCTTTCGATTCGCGTCAACTCGGTATCGCGGTGGCAGAGGCGAACGCCATCCCGTTCGTTCTCGTCATTCATGGCATGTATGTGGATGAGATCGAGCAGTACCATTCTAGCGTCACACGCGTGGTCGCTGTCTCGGAACAAATCGCGACCCATCTTACCGACCATTGTCCCGCAGTCGAATCGAAACTCATCGTCATTCCGAACGGGGTCGATGCCGCGTTCATTTCGATGGAGGCGCGACCTTCGTCAGAGCGTGTCACGGGCTTATTCACCTCGCGGCTAGATGCCGACAAATTGTTTATCCTTGATGTGTTTCTTGACGCGTTGGAAGACGAGCGAGTTCAGCGTTTACCAATCGACTGGCTCATCGTCGGAGACGGGACGCAACGAGAAAAGTATGCATCTCGCTATGAGGAAGCGCTTGAAGGGACTGACCAGACAATCAAATGGCTCGGTTGGTTAGACCAAAGCGACCTCCCTGATGCGATGCATCGCGCCGATTTCGTTATCGGCCCAGGGCGTTCTGCGCTCGAAGGGATGGCGGTCGGCAAACCGACCATTGCCGTCGGGAGCAAAAGCTATCAAGGTCTGGTCACGCCTTCGACGTGGACAGATATCGCGAGCACGAACTTTGGCGGTATCGGGACGAAGTACGACGGATACACCTCGGGACAAATCGGGGATTCGATTCTCGAATTGATGGATGAGGCAACGAGACGGGACCTTGCTCGGTTCTCGTCCGCGCTCGTCGATGAACATTTCCGGGATGAACAGTCGCAACAACGTCTTCTCGATGTGCTCGAGCAAGTGGTGAAAGAGGGCACGTCAGAGATGGATCTAATCGAGCGCTATCCATTCATTCGTTACGATCAACTTCATGCTCGTCGCTCGAATCGGATCTGTACATGGAAGTTGACAGATCGGGAGCAACGACTTGAAGCGATGCGTGATGAATTGGAGGCGACCAAGCAAAAGCTTGAACAACTTCGGTCGACGAACGAGGAACAGTCTTCTGAAATCAACAGGCTACGAATAAAACTTCAACGATGGTCAGATGAGAGTAAATAAAAAATAGCGGAGCCAGCAAGTGGCTCCGCTATTTTAGTTAATGGGTCGTGAAGCGAGCCGGTCCAATCGAAGAGACAAGACGTGTCGCGGCACGTAAGCAATCAAGCTGTCTCGTATAGACACTGCTCACGTCGGCAAATGCAGAGGGGAGATGACCTGAATCGAGGGGACCTTGTCGCATGTAAGGCGATTCTCCAGCGCCAAGCGGCATCGGATGAATCACGAACTTATAGTGAGACGGGTCGAGCTCGATGACTTCAATCTCTGCAAACAGTCGTGCGTCGCGTGTATACGAGAAGCGGGTGGATAACCATTTATCTGAATCTGTCATGGGTCACCAGTCCTCCCTCAAGAAGTCTTACCTCTCTCATCATAAAACAATTTTTGGTTATTTGGAATGGCGATTTCATATTAATGACAAAATAATTACTTTAATTTGTAAAAGGGCGGATTCGTGCATTCGAGTCTGTCTTTGAGTATGGTTAGAAGAGAATGCTTAAGTAAGAGGTGACAACATGAGAAAGAACGCGATAGGGACATATCGGTTCGTCATCATTCTAGGTGCGAAAGTGAATGGGACAAGACCGTCCCGAGCCCTCCAACATCGGATTGACGTGGCCGCTGCGTATGCGAAGGCACATCCCCACGTGGAATTGATAGCGACAGGTGGACAAGGACCGGACGAAGGGATGGCAGAGGCGCTCGTAATCGAACGGGAACTGATAGCAAAAGGGGTTGACCCGGCTAGGATCTGTATCGAAACCACATCCACTTCGACAGTTGAGAACTTTGAGCACACTCGTCCATTTTGGGAGGGAGAAGCGGGCGTGACGATCGTGACGAATGATTTTCATGTCCCACGTGCTCGTCTCATTGCCAAGCTCTATTTCCAGCTCGAGAGCGATGCCCTTTATGCACCGACTCCGCCACTGGCAAAAGGGAGATATATAATCCGTGAAGGACTGGCGTATGTGAAGTTACTTGGTCGTTATGTATTCAATCGAACATGAACGAGGAAAGGGTGGATGATTCCACTCTTTTTTCATTTACTTTTATTGTAAATAAGAACCGAAATATTTATATAAAATATGGTAAAATAATTCTTATTATGCTATAGAGAGGTGAGTTATGGACTGTCCTAATTGTTCAAAAGAATTGAGTGCCACACAACAGTTCTGCCCAAATTGCGGCACGAAAGTGGAACCAGTTGCTTCAATGGAAGCAACGAAACCGACATCACCCGTTGAATCGAAGGCACCACCTTCCAAAAAACGAGTCGGAAAAGGGTTAATGGTAACGGCATTATCTTTGCTATTGATCGCAGGTGCGACGTATTTTGGATTTTATCAATTCATGTATACCCCAGAAAAACAAATCGAACAGATTCGCACCGCTGTCACGAGTGAAGATGCAAAAGCCCTCGCCCCATTATTGCGATTGAAAGAAGGAAAAGTGACGGAGGCACAGGCGGCGGTCTTATTGACAGGGTTGAGCCAAGCCGAATTGACAGAAGCGACAGTGGGTTATCTAGATCGTGCCAGTCGTTCCATCGGAGCATCGAATGAGGGTCTTCCGCTTCGTTTACGGGAGATTGGCAAAACGTATGGAGTGTTCAAGCGATATGGTCTTGAGTTGATTCCTCAGACGATGTATGTATCGAGTAACTTTGATGCCATCACGGTCTCTTTACCAGACCCGTATGGGAAAGAAAAACTGGAGTCTGAAGGAGACCAAGTCGTTATTCGTGATGCTTTTCCTGGAATGGTCGAAGTATCTGTGAAATACGATGGGCAATATGGTGAGGATCAAGCAGTTAAAACATTCAACAGTCTTGAATCATCGAACCAAGACGAGCCGTTCATGGTCGCGTTCGAAGGACTTAGTGTCGAATTGGACCAAACGTACAATGATGCACCGTTGTTTGTGAATGGAGAAGACTCAGGTAAGACGGTCGGAGAATGGAAGACGTACGGACCGGTGCCGAAACAAGGGGTTTCTTTGAGCACGTACATTGAGATGCCATGGGGGATGGTCGAGTCTAAACAAGTACTTGCCAAACCTGGTGGCAAACCGGTCAAATTTGAACCGAAAGTCGATGCAGACACGATTGCCTTCACCGAGAATATCATTACTCGCCACGCCGAGGAGTGGGTGAATTTCATGTATTACGAGGACTTGAGTGCATTGACGGTTGTGACGGATGAAACATACTTGGCCAAACAAAGAAAAACATACGACATCATGCAGGCGGAAAACCAAGAATGGTACGGCTCATTCGATGGAGTCGAAGTCATCAACCAAAAAACGAAGCTCACAAAGTGGAATAAGAAAATGGCGATTGAAACGGAAGCGGTCGTTGGCATCAACAGTCAATTCATGACGGATGGTGAAGAGGATGCGCCGCAACGCTTGGTCAAATCGAGATTTCGCTATGTCATTACCGAGCCGTTTGACGACGGGACATATCATATCGTGGAAGCGACATACTTAGAATAGGAGAGATGAACATGACGATGTGGCAACAACAGTCAGCACTATTAGATGCTGCGGAGAGTATTAAGGACTTACAGGCGCGCATGGAAAAATCAAAGAAGGCTCGGGGGCAATTGCTTCTTGAGCTCGGGCAACAGCAGTATCGTCAGTTGATGCAGCAAGGACGTGCGGAAGAAGTAGCTCAGATTATGGAACAGGACGTGCTCATCTACGAGGCAAGTCGTCGCATCCGAGACATGCAGGAAGCACTAAAACCACACCGATGCACATCGTGTGATGCTCCGCTTGAAAAGGACGCGAAATTCTGTGGATCGTGTGGCACGCCGGTCCCTCAACCGGATGTCCGTCCGAAACAAGCATGTAATGCCTGCGGTTCCCCACAACCACTTGATGCCTCGTACTGTGCATGCTGTGGAGGGAAGATGGAGGTGACCGCATGAGGTACTGTCACCAATGTGGTCATGCGAATGAAGACCACAATCAATATTGTGAGCGGGATGGTGTCCAACTGGAAGTAACAGATACGACCTATCGTTTCGATGTATCAACCGGTCAATTTTGCACGAGTTGCGGCACTGCCCGAGCATCACATGAACTGTATTGTCATGCCTGCGGGCAAACGGCATTAGAACCAGCGACGAGTGTCAATCGTGTGGAGGAGTCACTTCGCACAGTCGCCGCGACCGGAACACAAGTGATGTCGCAGTTGAGAAGAGTGGCCGGAAAACGAGACGGCGCAACGAAACTTTCATTTTCAACCGAATCGTTCCGCTCGTTACGTATGAATCAGACGGATGTTGTCCGTGGGTCACTCTTTGGTATTGGATTTTTACTCATTCTCCTGTTGATTGCAGGAAGTTTGGTCGCGATGCTACCGGCAGAGACCATTCCATCGCTTGCGGATGAACTCGAGATTAACATCTCTTCATTTAATGCGACGATGTTCCTCGCTTTTCTCATCGGGGCGAAAGTGTATTGGTCTGTCACGACAGAACAAGTGAATCAATTTATCGCAAGTCTCGGTGCAGGCATCGGAGATTTCTTGAGAATCGAAGGATCTGTGGATGCCCAGTTCGGGAACTATTTTATGATGTATGGCGGAATATTCCTCATGATTACCATTGTGTTTTTCTTGATTCGACATACATCGACCATGAGTGATGTGCTCAGTCGGATGGCAGGATTCATTGTGACGGTGCTCGTTGGATATGGGTTGGTTTATGCATTTGCTTTTCATCCGCCGCTATTCGAGGTGGCGTGGTTTAAAACGATTAGTTCAACATTTTTGATGCTTCTCTTCACACTTGGATTGGCCTATTTGATTACGATGCCGTTTCAGGGAGAGTGGAAGATTGCACAACAAGGCGTTCGTGCTTTGTTAACGGTCACGCTCGTATCCACATTTGTCGGAATCGGTTACTTTGGATTCCAGCTCAGTAAAATTGACGAAGGTGAGCGTCTTGAGTTTGTCGATAGTGAAGAAATGTTGTATTTGACCGGACAAGCCGCAAGCATGAACTGGCAAACGATTGGGCATGGGGGAGAACAGTCTTTAATGCTCCAGTCCCCATTAGGTTCCTATGAAATTGGGATGTCTCTGTTTGGGGATACGGCCCCACAAAAAATCACGAATTCGATTGAGACGGTAAGCGAAGGATTTGGTGGGGTAGAAGACGTCTTGTGGCAATCGTTTTCAAACGATGAGGGACCGGTGAATTCAATTGGTAAATCTGCTGATATGTTGACTGTCTCACCAATGATTTTTGGCACGTTGACAGAGATGTATGAGGCAGAACTCGCAAATGATGACGCACGCTATGATGCATTGTATCAAGAAGGTGTCTTTTCGTGGTTACTGATTTTGTTAGTCTTGAACATTGTGATTTATGCCATGTTTGCGAAGGGACATATCCATTCTTGGAAATCAGGGATTTGGTTCATCGCTCCGGCTATAATTGGTTTTATTGTCTGGCAGTGGTTCTTGAAGAACGGCATGTTCGTTGAATTGAGCGACATCCCGATTCTTGGTGTTGCCACGGACGGATTGAGTATCGCGGGAACGTTCATCGCGCTCGTCTTAATCACGATTGGAGCACTCCTCGGTTGGGGAATGAAAAAACTGAACATTCATTAAAAAAACAAGCACGGACAGTTTCATGTCCGTGCTTCAGCTTGTTGACGAACCAGGTCGCATCTTGCGACCTGGTTCGTCCTTTTTTGTGGTTCCCGGTTTCTTGAGGCGTTCTGCCCCAAAAAATTGAATAAATGCTATGTAGACTGTCCTTTCTGGCCAACAGGTTGGCCAGTTTCTTCATGTTTTGTGCGGTGGCTGCCACCAGATTGGCGCGCTGGACCTTCTTGATTCCCCTGTAAAACGTGAAGCGGAGCCCGTGGAGCTCCTTCCCGTCGGCGAACGAGCGCTCGACCGTCTGTGGACGGAGCCGATAGAGGTATTGTCCGGAAACCGAGAGGCGATTCGCGTTCAACGCTTCGCGGTAGGGTTCATCGATGTGTCGGGTGATGTCGCGACGGTGTGACTTGCTGGATGTACATTTCGAAAGGAGCGGGCAGTTCCGGCAGACGGCGGGGTCTGAGACGTAGTGATGGTAGCCGTGTCGGTCCGTCGTCTGGTAGGTGAGGCGCTGACGCGCCGGACAGATGTACACATCCTCTTCCGGGACGTAGGTGTACCGTGACTTGCGGAACATCCCCTTCTTCCCGCCGAAGCGCCGGCGGGCGATGACGGCGAATATGCCGCGTTCGGTCAGCGCCTTCGCGATCTCGGTCGTGTAATACCCGGCATCTAGCGCGACCGCCTCGAGCGGGAAGTCGAAGCGATCGAGGATATGGGTGATTCGGTCGAGGTAGACCGTGCTGTCGGAGACGTTACCGGGCGTGACGTGGACGTCGACGATGAAGTTGTGCTTGGCATCGACCGTCCGATGCGAAAGCCAGAAAAAGCCTTCCGGCTTCTGGTCACGATACATGTATCCCGATTCCGGGTCGGTCCGGCTCACTTTGACAAGCCGACGCTCTTTCCCGGCCCCTTTGGGCTTCAGTGCTTTTTTCCGCGCTCGGCACGCTCCTCGTTCACCCTCGGAAGGAGCTCCTCCTCGATTTCGCCGACGACCCGCTCGACCTCGACCTTGTCGAACTTCCTCTTGTTCGCGTTCGCCCGGATGTGCGTCGAGTCCGTGATCAGGATCCGACCGGAGATGAAGCCGAGCGCATCAGCCTGCCGCACGATATCCTCGAAGATTTCCTGGAACACGTCGTTGTCGTGAAAACGACGCCGGTAGGCCTGGCTGATCGTCGAATGGTCGGGCACCTTCTCGTCGATGCCGAGACCGAGGAACCAACGATAGGCGAGGTTCGTCTGAACCTCCTTCACGGTCTGACGCACGGAACGGATGTTGAACAGCGGCCCGAGGAGAATGATCTTGATGATGATTTCGGGATCGATGCCGGGCGTCCCGGTGTTCGAATAGAGCGGGGCGCAGAGGCGGTGGACGATCGAGAAGTCGATGTGGCGGTCAAGTTTTCGGACGAGATGATCCTGCGGGACCAGCTGGTCCAACGTGGTCTTCGTCTGGATCGCTTCATGTCGTTTCTCGGGATGGGCGCGGTACATATCGGATTCCTCCTTTTGATGACGGGTGGGCTCGGCGTTTACCGTCCCTTTCCCCTTTTGGACCGATTCGAAGTATGTACCGGGCTTTTTCTTCGGCCGTCGAGGCCTCAGAAAAAGACAAACGGCCGCCAGATGACGACCGTTTGCGTTGCTCGCCCGACGGCGCCCCGACTCCTGCAGGAAAGCAATCCAACGGAGACCCAGCAGCGACCCAAGTCGCGATGCGGCTCCGGGATTGCCTGCGGAAAGCGTGGGCGCCGGAAAGGCGAGCGATATTATTCATGTTAGTCAACAGCCTGAAGCACGGACAGTTTCATGTCCGTGCTTGTTTTTAGTACTCTTCTTCACGGGATAACTCTTTGGAACCTAGGTTTTTCACAATCTTCATTTTCCCGTCCTCATATCGGACCGCATACGTCGTTTCAAACGTCGCTCTCACACTAGAGTCATCTTTGATGATGCGATACTCTTCATTGGTGGTGACCGTCGCAGTTTCATCATCTTCGATGGAGTCGCGGTTCTCTCCGTTTACTTTGATCGAGATGACCTCCGTATTTAGTTGGTCCTCCTCGATTCCTTTGGCGAAGAGCGTGTTGTTCAAGTAATCGAGTGTTTGTGCTTGGAACGTCGACCCCTCAGCAAGAAATGATTCTACTTCGGATGTGTCTTTTGAATAGGTCGCACTTGTGAATGCATCAATAAAAGAATACATGAATAGGTCGACATCTCCATAAGAAATAGGGTCATAAAACACGCCGGTTTCTGTATCCGTATCCGGTAAGGAGGCTTCTTCCTCGACTTCAGGTGCCGCTTCGGACTCTTCTTCCTCCGTCGAAGCGGAAAATGATTGTTGTACGTCTTTAGCCGTTGTTGCTTCCTTCGACGTGAGAGGCTCATTCCACTCCGACCAGATCCACACACCGACTCCAATCAATACGACTAGTGCGATTGGTATTCCCCATTTCCAAAGAGAAGGGCGGCCGGATGTTGCGGCCTCTATTTTTGTTCCGCATTGCGAACAGTGAGATTGTCCCCGTTTTAGCGTCGCACCGCATGCTGTACATTTATTCATTCAAATCACTCTTTCCATTTTTTAGTATTATTTTACCTCTTTTACGATGGTTCTGAAACGAGAGATTATGTATTTGAGTCAATCAAAAACTAGGCCCTTGCACCCGCAAGAGCCTAGTTGGATTGACAGCCGATTTTTTCGTTCAGCACGTGACCGAACGCCTCGGCCCCTTTAATATTCAAGTGGACCCCGTCACTTTCGAAATAAGCTTCTTTTCCGATTGACTTCTGATGCCAATCGATGAGGGCAACATTATCATGAAGTTCACTTGCCCGGGCAAGTTTTTCGTTAACCTCGCTCTCCCATGGACGAGGGACGCGTGTGTTGATCAAATAGATTTCATCTGCTCGCTCGAACTGCTTGAGCAGTGTGTCGAGCTGCTCCATTTTGAACGCGCCGTTCGTCCCGAGGTGAAGGAACACAACATGACCAGGGGCGTTATACGATTGATACTCGGACGCGAGCGGAATCGCATCTCGAACTTGTCGTCCGATTTCAGCGTCGATTTTCATGTTCGGGAAGGCATCTGCCAAATATTCGTTCAACCCGAGCATGACCGAGTCGCCAATCGCGAGGGCCGGTGGACATGTCCGTTCGTCCGGTGCTTCAGGTGACGGCTTGTTCTCTTCTGTTGGTTCATCTTCTGACGGTACTTCTTTCGCGTCTTCGGATTCCGGTTCTTTTGGAACGTCCGGGGTCTCGTCTTTTGGCATCGGCACTTTCACGACCGGAATCTCATCTTGAGCCGGTTTTGATTCAGAGAACGCCAAAATAGTCAGATTTCCGACGAGGACAAGCGAGAGCGCGGTCGCACAGGCTGTGGCAGCGAAGCGAGCACTCGGATGCGTCGGTGTCGATACGAGTTGACGGAACGAAGCGATGAATCCATTCCGGCGAATCGGTGTTTCGATGAAGCGGTACGATAATTCGGCAATCAAGAGTGTGAGTGCGATTTGCCCAGCCGCGAGTAGTGGCGAAAACGTTCCGAGTCGCTCCAGTGGTGTGGACAAGATGATGACCGGATAGTGCCATAAGTAAATTCCATACGTCCGCGTACCGATGATACGAAGCCAAGCGCTTCCAAATAACCGTGACCAGATCGTCGCCGGATGAGCGACAGCGGCAATCAAAAGGGCGGATAAGAACGCGACAAGTAAGAATCCACCATAATAGAGGAACGTGTCGTAGGCGTTTACGTTGACGATGATCCCGATGATTGCGATCAATGAGATTGCACCGACTACGTTTAAAATGTGCCGTCCGATGTTCGGAATCACTTCTTTAAATGTATTCGGTCTCCAACCGAATGCGAGAATGGCTCCCATGAGAAGACCGAATAACCGTGTGTCTGTCCCGTAGTAGACGCGGCTCGGGTCTGCGTCCGGTACATAGCGGAACGCCATCCAGGCAGCGGAGACGAATAGAAGCGCGGCAAGCAGTTGAAGCAACCGTTTTCGGAATGTGAGGCCGACGAGTAATAGTAACGGCCAGACCGCATAAAACTGTTCTTCTATTGAAAGAGACCATAAATTTTGGAGCGGTGACGGCTTACCGAAGCTCTCGAAGTACGAGACTTCATGGAAGATATACCACCAGTTATTCACATAAGCGAGCGCGGCCAGTGAATCTTGTCGCACGGTATCGAGTAAGGAACGGTCAAAGAGCGTGACATACGTCATCACGAGCGACAGCATCAAAATGAGTGCCGGCAACAGACGGCGAAAACGTGCGATGTAAAACTTTTTTAAGTCAATCGTGCCGGTCTTCGTCCATTCACGAATCAAGATACCGGTGATCAAATAACCGGATAGGACGAAGAAGACATCGACACCGAGGAATCCCCCGGATATGTAAGGTACATTTAAATGATATAAAATCACAGCCAGAACGGCGAACGTGCGCAAGCCGTCGAGACCAGGCATATACGTTGTATGTTTGAGTGGTTTCATGCCCCCACTTCCTTTCTAGTTTAAAGCGGACATTTCCCTTTTTTTAGAATCCATTCTTCAGTATAACGAGTGGGGGAGAGGGAATGGTTTCAAAAGATTAACAATCAAGTAACGTCATATCCATTGAAAAAAGGGACACAAGGTCCCTTTGTCACTACATCATGTTAATCAACGTTCCACCAAGCACCCCGGCAATCACGAGAGCCCACGGTGGTAACTTCCAATAGGCAATCATCACGAACAAGAAGGCGGCAAAGACGAAGTCGATCGTATCGTTGACGGTACTCGTGAAAATCGGGCTGTAAAACGCCGCAATCAAGATTCCGACTACTGCCGCATTGACCCCGATGAGGGCGCCGGCGACTTTCGGGTTGTGACGAAGCGCGTCCCAGAACGGGAGTGCCCCAAGGATGAGCAAGAATGCCGGCAGGAAAATGGCGAACGTCGCGAGGATTCCACCCGGTACGCCGTTAATTACCGTTCCTAGATAAGAAGCGAACGTGAAGAGCGGTCCAGGGACGGCTTGAGCTGCACCGTATCCCGCTAGAAAGGCTTCTTCACTGAGGAAGCCAGCTGGGACAAGTTCACGTTCGAGTAATGGCAAGACGACGTGACCGCCACCGAAGACGAGAGCTCCGGCCCGGTAAAAACTGTCAAACAAGGCGATGGTCTGATTCTCGAACGTCTCCCGTAAAATCGGCAAGATGACGAGAAGTGCTCCGAATACCGACAATAAAATGGCCCCGAGTCGTTTCGAGATCGGGAACATACTCGATTTTGCGTCGAGACGGTCCGGCTTGAATAAAAGGAATCCTGCAAGTGCCGCGAGGAGAATGAACAGCACCTGACTGAATGTCGTCTGCCAAAGCAAAACACCGGCTAGGGCAAAAAAAGCGATTGTCCGTGTCTTCGTATCTGGTGTCAATTTGCTCGCCATTCCTAAGATGGCGTGGGCGACAATCGCGACGGCGACGATTTTCAAGCCGTATAGCCATCCTGCATCGGAGACGTCTAGTCCCGACAACAGTAAGGCGAACAGCATGAGGACGATCACCGACGGGGTCGTGAATCCGATGAACGAGGTGATTCCACCTAAAATACCCCCACGGACGATCCCAATTCCAATTCCGACTTGTGAACTCGCCGGTCCCGGTAAAAATTGACACAAAGCGACGAGGTCGGCATATGCTTTCTCGTCCATCCATTTCCGTCTTCTTACGTACTCCTCATGGAAATAACCGAGGTGGGCGACCGGGCCACCGAACGAGGTCAGGCCGAGCCGAGTCGAAACGAATAAAATTTCTAGTATCGTTTTGAACGTCACACGTTGTGTCGTCATATCTTCACTCCTTGATTTCTTTGAATAACTCGTATGCTTTTTGACGGGCTTCTTGTAATACGGAGAGCCCTTTTTCTGTCGTCATGTAATTTTTGCGGACGTGTCCATCGACCGTCTCAATTTCACGAATCAAGAGTCCCTCTTTCTCCATCCCGTGTAAAATCGGATAGAGCGTACCGGCACTAATCTCATATCCATGTTCGCGTAGTTCATCGACCATCCATGCCCCGTATACGGGATGTTCCGCGGCGTGGTGCAAAATATGGATATGGATGAATCCGAGAAATAACTTCCGTAGGACGCGGTCTTCCATACGTATCAACTCCTTGTTATCGAAATTCGATATCGGTTTTCGAAATCAGTCTATCAAACGTGTTAGAGAGAGGCAAGGGAACGACGTGCAGTTTACAAAAAATTAAAAATGGATAGTTGGGAATGACTTCGTGAAAAATAGGGAAAGTATCACAAATGAGATAAACTAAGGGAGAGATTTTAATTGCTGAGGAGGAAGTGACGTGACAAAACCTATTCATTCTTCATACGATACATTGTTGCGCCATATGCCCCAAGGCTATGTCGAGTTTAAAGTGATTTACGACAATGCTTCGGAACCGACTGACTATGAGTTCTTTGAAGTGAATCCTGCCTTTGAGAAGATTATGAAAGCAAAACGGAAACACTTTATCGGAAAAAAAGTGTCTAGCGCCCTAAAAGACTTTGAATATAGCGAACGTGAATGGATGATTCAAGTGGCACATGTCGTTAGCGAAGGTGGAACGGTGACGTTTGAACATTTCTCTCGACGAAATAAATCATGGTTCGAAATGTCCGTATTTAGTGAACGTGAAGGCTTTGTGTCCGTCATGTTTCATGATATCACGCCCCACGTCCAGGAAAACAATGCGCTCAAGCAACTTGTGAACGTGTCCCATCGGTTCGTCTCGACTGGTAGTGATTTATTGATGAATCAACAATTTCTCGACCAGATTCGCGATTTCACAGGTGCGAAAGCGGTCGCGCTCAATTTGATTGAGAAAGATGGAGTGTCGTACACAACGGTCGCCTTATCGGGTATGGATGAAATGTTAGAGAGAAGTCTCGATGTACTCGGTTTCCACCCGGTCGGGAAGAAGTGGCCGATGACCGAGAAACGGCGAGAACTGTTCAATCGTCCAAATCCGCTTGTATTTGATGGAATCGATCCGTTGATTGACGGTGCGCTTCCAAAACGCCTCGTCAAAAACTTGCTTCGGATTTTCTCGCTCGGAGAGGTCGTTCTATTCAAAATTGAAAAAGATGGAGTTCTATATGGTGACTTGACGATTGTGATGCAAGAAGGAAAAGTGGCGAACCGCCTAGGACTTGTCGAATTGTATCTCGTCCATGTCCTAGAACAGTTAGTAAAAGCGGATCATCAAGTGGGTGAGACGAAAAAGTCGATGTTCGATGGGTTCGCCACTCTCGACTTGGAATGCATCATGGCATTCAATACGCGACAAGCACTCCATTTAAATGACTCATGGGAGCGAGTTTTAGGATATTCGCTTGATGAGTTGGAGAACATCGAATTTCTTAGTCTGATTCATCCGGACGATGACGTCATCACGGATGCTGCGTTTGCGGAACTGGAGGAACGGGGAGAGTTGTTCCGTTTTGTCAATCGCTTCCGGACGATTGATGACACGTATCGTTCCATTGAGTGGCACTGCAAACTTCAAGGGGATTATATTTATGCGGTCGCTAAAGACGTGACGGATCGGGTTCAGTTAGAAGAAAAATTAGCCGAACGAGATCGTCTGTTGACGGAGCTATCCAATCAAGTCCCGGGTGCCATCTATCAGTTCGAGTTGTTGCCTGATGGTAGTTTCAACTTCCCGTTTTTCAGCAAAGGATTTGAAGATATGATAGGGATTTCGGCAGATGCGGTACGGGCAGATGCGAGTCTAGTGTTTCGACGAATGCATCCGGATGATTATCCGAATGTCATGCAATCAATCGATGAATCTTACCGTAATTTGACAATCTGGGATGCAGAGTTTCGTGTGTTGACCGAGGATGGTCGGTCGATTTGGATTTTAGGGTCATCCCGGCCGGAGAAAATTGCAGACGGGCATGTGTTGTGGCACGGCTATATCGGGGATGTCACGGAGAAGAAAACATACGAGAAAGAGATTGAATACCTCAGTTATCACGATCAGTTGACGGGTATCAAAAACCGACGTTACTTTGAAGAGGCGTTGGAGCGTTATGATGATGAGCAGTACTATCCACTCTCCCTCATCGTCATCGATATTAATGGGTTAAAGCTCACGAATGATGCGTTTGGGCACTTAGTCGGCGACCAGTTACTTGTCGAAGCAGCGAACATTTTACGTAATGAACTGCGATCAAAAGATGAAGTGGCACGTGTAGGTGGTGACGAATTTGTCGTCATCTCTCCAAATACGACGCTCGATGAGGCGAAACAACTGTCGGACCGTCTCGATCGTCTCTTCCTCGACAAGACTGTGGAAGGGTTACCAATCTCCGCCTCATTCGGTGAAGCGGTCAAACACGATATGAGTATCGAATTGACCGAGGTGTTTAACTTAGCAGAAGATCGGATGTACCACCATAAGGTTTCTGAAAAGCAGAGTCGACGCCACCATTCCATTCAGATTATCATGCGAACATTATACGAGAAGATTCCACGGGAGGAGGCACATTCTCAACGTGTCGCCAATTTAGCGGGACAACTCGCCGAGGCGATGGGGTTCACGAGTGCCGAGGTGAATGAGATTCGAACGGCCGCCATTTTGCATGACATCGGGAAAGTGGCGATCAGCAACGATATTTTGGACAAATCAGGTGCGTTGACCGAATCCGAGTGGCATGAAATCAAACGTCATCCCGAGATCAGTTACAACATTTTAAGTACAGTACCTGAATACATCGCCTTGTCTGAAATCGTTTTGGCGCACCATGAACGATGGGACGGGGAGGGGTACCCGAAAGGATTGAGTGAATATGAAATCCCGCTCGCTTCCCGCATCATCTCCATCGCTGATACATTCGATGTGATGGTGACAGGCCGACCTTACCGGCAAGCGAAGACGATTGATGAGGCGCTCGCTGTCATCCTTGAAGAGGCGGGCAAGCAGTTTGACCCTTCACTCGTCGATGTCTTCTTTGAAAAAGTCGTTCCGACGCTCCAACAATAAAGCAAAGCGAGGTCTCCAGATGAATAGGAGACCTCGCTTTTTTAGATGGTGAGTGGTCGTTTTTTCAACACAAGGATGGTGAACAGGAAAACAAGTCCGGTCATACCAATCATGACGAGGATGGAGAGGAAGGGGAACTGCCCCTCGTACATCGTGATGACGCCGTTGTTCAACCAATACGTCGGTAAGAAACGACCGACCAGCTTCAATGAATCCGGTAGCCACAAAAGGCTAATAAATGCCCCGCCGGTGATGGCGGATGCCATCGTGACGGAGATTTGAAAGATATTCGCCTTCTCCCGATTCGTCGCAAATACAGCGATGAGACCACCGAACGCCAGACAGACGAGCAGATAGGATGCGAACAATGCGAATATGGTCGGGAGATGCGTCCATACGTCCTGGCCATATAGGGCGAGACTCACACCAATCAACAGCATCACATAGACGAAGCCGACGAGATAAAAGGCGAGGAGAAGGGATGCGAAATAGCCCCGAGGTGTCACAGGTGTAGCGAACAAACGCGCATAAATCTTCTCGTCCCGGTCGTCTGCGACAAACATCGGGATGAATTGGAGAAATGTTGACATCATGATGAATGACAACAGACCGAAAAAGGCTTGGGTACGGGCGGTCGTGGCGACACTGTCTTGGAATGGTTCATTCGAGAGTGTGTAGCCGTTCGTCGTTTCTTGTGACGCAAGTTGTTCGAACGTGGTTTCATCATACTCACTCGCTTCAAGCAGTTGACGTTCGCGCGACAAGTGACCGTTCAAAGCCTGTTCAATCAAAGATGCGTCACTCCCGGCAATCGCGGAGAAGGAAAGCCGGGGCATATCGCCAGCGAAGGCACGTTCTGTAAAGTTCTCAGGGATGAGGAGGACGATGTCTTCCCCCTCTAACAGAACGTCCTCTTCATTCGTTTCAAGCAAGGTGACTCGACCGAACCGTTCGGCTTCCTCGATCAGACGCTCGGCAAGGATTCCGCCGTCTTGGTCGACGACACCGATGGATGCGTTCAGGCTTGACGTTCCCCCGACAAAGGACAAGATGAGTGCGAAACCGAACATTGACACGAATGTGAATACCCATAGTCCTTTCTTCCTTAGCATTCGTTTGGCTACGTGTCTAATGAGCACCATGACGTTTCACCCCTTTCGAGAGAATATAGCTGACCGCAATCAAGACGAGTAAATGAATTCCGAGCAGTCCGAGGCTCTGCCAGTACATACTCATGTCACCTTCGCGAAGTAGTACGGGCAGCATCCCGTCCCGCATAAAGATCGGCATGAACACATAAGCGGTCCACGGTGCATAGTTCAGCGTCACCTGATCAAAGCCGGGGACGTAGCCGCCTGATAAGATCATGATGATGGCGACGAAGCCGTTGACGATCGCATCTTTCGTCGTCGTGCTCAACTTCGGAAGGTTGACGATGACAAATCCAATGGTGACCCCGTATGCGGTCAACCCAAACCAGGAGAGGATCAAATATCCGAATTGAACGTTTTCTAAATCAAAGGTCCGATAGACGAAATGACTGAACCAAAACAGGAGGATGAGTTGTAGCAAAATGATGACATAGCGGCTGAACGTCCGCGCGAGCCGATATTGAACTGTGCGGACAGGTGCCGCCTGAATGCGTAAATAACTTCCGGTGTTTGGCTGTTCTTCTCGTGCCATCGCCGTGATATAGAACGATCCGAATAGAGCCGTCATGATGGAGATGGTGACGGTGAAATATTCAAGCGAGGTCGGGGTGCGTCCAGCTAAGTCGACACTCTCCGTATCAAGCCACGTTTCATTCTCGTACGGGGCCGATACACCTGCTTCTGCAAGCGTAATCTGTTGATTGGCAATTGCCGTATATTGCCCGAGGATGGCATCTAAGACGTCGAACTCAACAGTCGTCGGTTCTTCATAAAAGAGCGTGATGTCCCTCCTGTCGAGCTGTAAGATGACATCTGCATCCCCGTCGTTCACGCCACGTTCGGCAGACTTGATGTCTTCGTATGGGACGAGACGGATGAACGCCTGAATATCCTCTTCGTTTAAAAAGTTCTCGAGCGGCTCGCGGTACTGATCGGTCGACGATTCGACGTAGGCGACATTCGTGACCGGCAATTTGAACGTGTCACTGAAGACGGCCGAGAGCATCGTCCCGAGGCCGAAGATGAGAATGAGTGGGAAGATGAGCATCCAAAAGATCGTGGTGCGGTCCCTTAGTCGCTGTTTCACATCGTATTTGATGAAAGTCCACATGAGAAGCCCTCCTATTCTCGAAGCGTCTTCCCGGTCAATGCCAAAAAGACGGTATTGAGGGAAGGACGGTCGACCGTGATGGATGTGAAGTGTACATGTTCATGATGTAGCGTCTCAAGGAGCGGTGCGAGCGGGGTATCTTTATCTAATGAAACTTCGATGTACGGTTCTGCGTACTCCACTTTTTGAACATGTTCGAGTGCGTCAAGTCGTTCGAGCAAGTGTGGAGTAAGCGCATCGACTTTGATTCGGGCCGTCTCGAGTGTCATCACACGGTCTTTCAACTCGTCTTGCGTCCCTTCGGCAATGATTTTCCCCTCATCGACTATGGCGATTCGGTCGCAAAGGAGCTCGACCTCTTCCATATAGTGGGAGGTGTAGATGATGGTGGCCCCGCGACGATTCAGTTCACGGATATTCTCTAAAATCGTGTTACGCGACTGCGGGTCGATGGCGACGGTCGGTTCATCCATGAAGATGAGCTCAGGTTCATGAACGATTCCACAGGCGATATTGAGGCGGCGGAGTAGACCACCGGATAATTCAGGTGGACGTTTCTTTTGGTGAGCATCGAGTTCGACGAAGGCAATGGCGGACTCGGTCTTTTGTTTCGCTTCTTTTGGACTGAATCCATACAGTTCGGCGAAGAATTGGATGTTTTCATAGACAGTTAGCTGATCATAGACAGAGACGTGTTGTGGCACAATGCCGACACGGCGTTTAATGGCCAGTTCGTCTTTTGGCATCGATTGTCCGAATATATGAATCGACCCGGAATCTGCCTCGTACAGATTTAACATGACAGAGATGGCGGTCGTCTTACCGGCACCGTTCGGACCGAGCAGGCCGAATAGTTCACCTTCTTCGACTTGGAGACTGAGGTCATTTAATGCTGTCGTGTCCCCGAATCGTTTCGTGACATGGTCGAGCGAGATGATTGGCATGTGTGTACTCCTTTCTTATATAAAATAATTCTCAATATGCTACCCAATGGTTTTCGCTGATTGTCATGAATTTACCTGTCCGGATTCATCGAAATATGTAATAATCTAAGTATTCAGATAATTATTGTGTTGAAATGAGGGATTGGGATGAAAGGATGGCAATTCAATAAACAAGAGGGGGCATTGTTCCCAGACGAAGTTGTGCTTTCCGCGTTTTGTACAGTCGAACCGAAACGGATGGATTCGACGTTACCGTTTTACTATGACGAGTCGATTTTTCGATTCACGAATAAAGAAGAGACGTTCTACTTTAAAATATCCCCGAGCTATCACGAGTTTGAAATCAGTGTCAAGAATCAGGATGGGGAATTGGTCTATTATCAACTGCTTCGAACGGTCAGCAAAGTCGAGATTTTAGAAGACCGGCGGGACCATGCGGAGTTGTTGATCGTACTCGCGGAAGACCGGAAGCGGACCGTGACGTCAATCGAGTTAACCGTCCGACCGCGTTTTCGTGTGCTTGTGAAGGAGCATGAGGTGTGAGAATCGTATCGTTCGGAGCGGATGAGAATCCGCTCTTTTTGTTTGGCTAAAAAAAGACAGCCACGAGGTGACTGTCCCTTCATCGGTTATTTCGTCAAAAAGATTTGGACATGGATGGTAGACCCTTGGGCATCGGTCGCTTTGCCGATTCCTAGATGGGTGTAATTCGCCTTCAAGATGTTCGCGCGATGTCCGCTACTGTTCATCCAAGCATCGACCGCACGGGCCGGATCGCTTGACCCTTTATAGATGTTCTCGCCCCAGCCACGGTACGAGACGCCGTAAGCGTCTAACGTATCGCCTGGTGTGCCGTTCTCGTTGAGCGTGTGCGAGAATTGATCGGTACGTGCCATCTCCTCCGCCCGGACTTGGGCGACACGATTCGCCTCGCTCGAAGCAGCGAGAAGAGAGAGGCCGGCAACATCCCGCTCTTTATTCGTCTCGGTCAATACGTTGACGGGCGATGTGAAACGGACGTGTTTGGCGAGGATATACCCCGTGTACGTTCCGTAACGTACCTTATACCATCGTGTCGTACCGGTATAACGGTAAGAGACGGTCTCGAGTTCGGTGCCTTGACGAACGAATTTGACGTTCGAGGATGTCGTCAACGGACGTGACTTTAAGTAGACGCTCGACGGTTTGACATACGTCGGTTTCGTGAACTTCACCTCGGCAGTGGACAACCGGACATACTTTGCCGGCAAATAGGCGTAGCCGCTGCCCCATTGAATCTTATACCAACGTACGCCGTCCAATTGAAACGAAGTACGGACACGCATCGATCCGTCCCGTGGGATGAGTGCAAGACGCTTCGCGCTCAATGAAGGGGATTGTCGGACATTGAGTTGACTGATTTTTGTCACGTAACCCGTCGTGTTGATCGACGTCTCGTAATAAGCGTGCACCCGATTCGTACCGAGCGGTGATTCGATGATACCGAGGGTCAGAATCATCGTGAGTAGTAGAGGTATGTATTTTTTCAACTGATCGACTCCTTTTGTGGGACTCCTTATATTCTATATTGTACGGCTGATTTTTAGTTTTACCATTTCATTACAAAAAGACTCTTCGTGAGCCCATCCTTTCGTGACTACCTGACCGCTAGCGCCTTCCATCCCGTCGCGCCCATGACGGCGCTCACTTTTGATTTCGGGATGACCAAGCGACCGCGATACGGGTCGTTAATGTATAAGTTTGACTTGTCATAGCCGGTCGCCAACATGACGTGATAGTTGACGTAGCCGGTGAACTTCTTGTTCGAGGCGGTGTACCAGTTGAAGTAGCCGTACGGCTTGTTGAAGTCAACGCTCGCCCAGACGATGACCGGGTTGCCCATCGACAATTCCCGTTCAATCGAACCGAGTCCTTGGTTGGACAAGTCTTTCACAGGACGATATTTGCTGGCAAATCCGATCATACCTTTTGGATAAATCCCATAGTTTTTATATTTGCCGAGCGTCCGTTTCGGGTCACCGGTGAACATGACGTTCGGGTCGACCCAACGGTATAGTCTGTTCTCGTAGCGAGCGTTCCACATACTCTTTGGCATCTCGTTGTATAAGGTGGATGCGCCGACGGCACGGCCTTTCTCTTCAAGTGCCATCTTGAGGGAGAAGAACTCACAGCCAGACGGGTACCCCATCGGGAACTGACGATAGAGTGGGACGCTCATTTTATAGATGGACAGCGCTTGAGAATAGACGCCCCGCGCATCGAACGAGGCGTTACCGACGCGGCGGTTTTGATACATTTTTCCGAACGTGTCGAAGTAATGCCACTTCCCGTTAATGGCTTGCCAGTCCGTCTTTTTCGTTAAGGCAGGTGCGAAATATTCGTACTGGGTCGTCAATTTCCAGCCTTTTTCGGGGACGCCGGTCGAGTGGAAATGATACGTTTTTCCATCCAATCGGAATTTCCCTTGCAGCCGATAACCGTATGTCGGATGGAACCCGACCTTCTTCCCATCAACCGTCTGGAATCCATATTCGCGTCGACCGTAGTAGTCGAACGAATAATAACGTGAGTTTAATTTATGGATTCCTTCAAGACGATAGCCGTAGGTCGGGTGAAAGCCGTACATGACACCGTCAATGCGTTGGAGACCGTACTTACGGTCACCGTATTTTCCGAACAGATAGTGCCGGTTGTTGATACGATGAAGTCCCTCGAGACGATATCCATAATACGGATGGAAGCCATACATTTTCTCGCCGATGCGGGCGAGTCCTTGACGACGTTTGCCGTCATCCCCGAAGTAGTAGCGACGCGTGCCGATCGTTTTCCAACCAGTCGCCATTTCGCCATGCTCCATCAAATAGTACTTTTTTCCGTCTATTGTGTACATGCCCGTATGGATTGTGCCGTCCGGGAAGAAGTAATGTTTGGCGTCACCAAGCTGTTGCCATCCCGAGAGACGGACCCCTTCCTCGGTGAAGTAGTACCGCTTGCCTGAGATTGTCTGGAAACCGGTAACCGGTTGACCGGTTTTATCGTAATAATAGACGAGACCATCCCGTTCCTGCCATCCGATGAGCAGCTTCCCGTTCTCGTCAAATGTATATGTCGTGCCGTCGACAGTGTAAGGGCCGGTGATGAGTCGGCCGTCTGCCTCAAAATAATATGTAGCGTCTTCGATTTCTTGCCAACCTGTAAGGAGCGTTCCGTCATCGTTCAGATAGTACGTATGACCCTCAATTTCTTGCCAACCCGTCAACACCGTCCCGTCACTCGAGGTGTAGACGATGCCGTCGTCCGTCTGTTGAAATGACCCTTCAGCATGAGTCGATAGAGGAGAGGTAAAGAGGGTTCCAGCAATTAAACTGAACATTGTAGTCGTCTTCCAGTTCATATTGTTATGCCTCCCGATTTTCAAAAAATCCTATATAAAATAATATAACCATTTTTATCCAAGGGAAGATAGTGGCAAATGAATCATTTACAAGGTCAGACGTTTACGCCGAATGACTCATGAAGCGAAGACGTTTCGACGCCACATAAAGCGAGAGGACGACAACGAGGATTCCTGTCAGGAGCGGCCAAACGAGATCCACCTCTGTCAGTAACACCTCGCTCGATAGCGGTCCGAGCATCCATGGCATCCAATCAAGGTCGACCCAACCAATTAAGAGGGACATGACGAAGTGGAGTCCGAGCGTCAAGACGACCGCAACCACGCCGCTCTCTAAAAGTGCCGCGATGAAAAAGAAGATAGATAGTTGTACGATGAAATGACAGACGAGAAGTGCCGTCGACACGAGAAAATCGACCGAGTCAAATGCATCAAATAGAATCACTGTATAGTATGCTGCTGCCGTTTGTGCGAGCAAAATACCGCCGACCGTCAATAAGGCATAATGGGCCCATTTGCTGATGACAATACGTGATGTCGGGATTTGTAATGACTTGAGCCATGCGAGTGTCCCATTCGTCCGTTCATGGCTGAACGTATGCATCGCCGACAATAAGACGATGAGGAGTCCGATTTGACGAAGCTGTTCACTCACTGAGATTAAGACTTCCTCCGGAGTTGGGATCGGGATCTCGATGATGGTTCCATCAGGGAAATTCCCACCGGAAGCGAGGATATCCGGTAAGAAGTAGAGTGTGATCGGCTGCATCGAGGCGAGGAGCATAAGGGCGACGGGAATCCAAATGAGTCGTTTGTTCGACCATGCTTCGCGCCATTCTTGTTTGAAGATTGCTGTACGCATCAGGCGTTCACCTCCAAAAATAAGGACTCAAGAGACGGATGCCCGACGTGTAGCGATTGGATGACGACGTTCAGTTCCAAGACGCGTCGCAAAATCGCTCGCTCGGCGAGCTTTCGGTCCGATGATTCGAATACCCACGTTGAACCGTGTTGGATTGTCTGAGTCACACCTTCTAGTTGGTTCCAGTCCGCTCCACTCGTTTCGTCGTCGAAGAGTCGTAACTCGATGGTCGATTTCGAACCGAGCAGGTCGGTCACGGTGCCTTCCATGAGCAATTTGCCTTGTCGAAGCAGCAGCACCCAGTCGCTCGCTTCTTCGGCATCCGGGAGAACGTGCGTAGAGTAGAGAATCATTCGCTCCCGTTTCAAATCGCTCAATAAATCGAGCACTTCCCGACGACCGCGAGGGTCGAGTGCGGAGACGGGTTCATCGAGCAGCAATAATTCCGGGTCATGCACGAGCGCCTGTGCGATGCCGAGTCGTTGGCGCATCCCTCCGGATAGGTTTGCAGCCGGTCGGTCGACCGGTTCGAGACCGACACGTTTTAACAGTTTGACGGGGTCGACGTGCTTTGTACCTGTCAACTCGGCGGCATATCGAATCGTCTCGACGGGAGTCAAAGACGGGTAGAGGGCCGGACGTTGCGGCGAATAACCGATGCGTGTTTGTACGTGACCGCTCACGTCACCACTTGTAGGGTTCGTGACACGGGCGAGCAGGTTTAAAAGCGTCGTCTTACCCGCTCCGTTCTCACCGAGTAAGGACGTGCATCCAGGGCGCAACTCAAAACTGACATCATCGAGTGCTTTGAACGATCCGAAGTGTTTCGAAATGTGTGTGACCTTCATCGTTTTGCCCGTCCCCATAAGAAGTAAACAATCGGTCCAAGAATGTTAATGAAGACGATGACGAGAAGCCATACCCATTTCGGGCCGTTCGTCACGTCGCGTTTGAATAGGTCGATCAAAGCGACAACGAGCAGGATGAGTTGCAAAATCAAGACAGGGAGTAGGATGAGTAAAAGTGTATTCGGGTCGTTTGTGATATCCATAGCGAGAACCTCCTTTTGAAGTAAACGATCTTTAACTCATTCTACACGAACGAAAGGTCCCCTGTATGTGACACAAAAAATCCCCATCTCGCATGGAGATGGGGAAAACGGATCATTTGACGATGATGACAGGAGCGAGCGCGCGTTTGGCGAGTTTATGACTCACGCTACCGAGCACGAACTCTTGGAACGTATTTAAGCCGCGCGAGCCGACAACGACATATTCATAAGGCTCGTGATTCGCATATTTGACGAGTTCAACGTCCGGTTCGCCTCGGAGCTCAATATATTCGTAATGGATTCCTTCCGCTTCCGCCAAGTCAAACAATGGCTTGAGCATCTGTTTACGCTTCGTCTCCAAATCGATTTTACCTGTCGAATTGAGAGCCGCTTCCTTCGATTCTTTCGCACTGATGACGTGAACGATATCGATTGACGCATTCGACGCCTTTGCAAGTTGAATCGCTTTTTCAAGCGCACGTTTCGAGTGGGCAGAACCATCTGCCGCTAAAAATACCTTTCCCATGAAAACTCCTCCTCTTTCGCACGTTCTACTTTTAGTATAGGTGATTTGCCGAACAGGGGAAATGACGAATCAGTGACCGGCGTTCGTATCTTGTTGCTTCAAGTGAAGCGCGAGAGTGTTGAGCAGTTTTTCCGAGTCTTTGTTCAAGTTAAGAAGTTCCGGTTCGATTCCGACTTCTCGGTATTTAAAGACGACCTTATCGATGGCACCGATGGCCGAATCATCCCAAAGATGCGTGTTCGCAAAGTCGATTGTGACTGTGTTGATTCCTACGTCGATATCTTCTGTAATATCGAACTGGTTGACAAATTCAGACGTCGAAGCGAAGAACAGCTGTCCGTTGACTGTATAATCTACGCGGTTTGAAGTAACTTGGCGACCGAGGTCGATCTTTGAAATTTTGGCGGCGAATAAAATCGCAGCCGTCAAGATTCCACCGAGTACCCCGAGGGACAGATCATGTGTGAAGACGGTAACGAGGACCGTGACGAGCATGACGACCGTATCCGACTTTTGAGCGGTGCGCATCGCTTTGAGCGAGCCCCAGTCAAATGTTGCATACGATACGAAGAACATGACTCCGACGAGCGCACCGACCGGGATGAGCATGAGTACATCACTCATCGTCATGATCATGATGAAGAGTGCAAGTCCGGCTGTGAACGTCGACAGACGACCACGCGCACCTGACGAAACGTTGATGACAGATTGACCGATCATCGCACATCCTGGCATCCCACCGAAGAATCCGGCGATGATGTTCGAAATTCCTTGTCCGCGTGATTCGCGGTTTTTGTTGGAATCTGTACCCGTCATGTCATCGACGATTTGCGCCGTCAAGAGCGATTCAATCAATCCGACAAAGGCGAGCGAAATCGAGTACGGCAAGATTATCATAAGTGTCTCGAGCGTGAACGGCACATCCGGGAACAAGAAGTCTGGAAGCGTAGCTGAAATCGTCCCCATATCTCCAATATTTTTCGTATCAAGTCCGAATGTAATCGCGAGAATGGTCATGACGACAATCGCGATGAGCGGAGCCGGGATCGCTTTCGTGACACGTGGGAACAAGAAGATGATGGCGAGTGATGCGGCGACAATCGCCCAGATGATCCAGCTTTCGCCTTCAAAGTTTGACAATTGTGCCTGGAAAATCAAAATGGCGAGCGCATTGACGAAACCGACCATGACGGCGCGCGGAATGAATTTCATCAACCGGGCGATGCCGAAGTAGCCGAGAACGATTTGAATGATCCCGGTCAAAATACCAGCGGCGAGCAAGTACTGGAGACCATGGTCGGCGACGAGTGAAACGATGACGAGCGCCATCGCACCAGTTGCAGCCGAAATCATCGCAGGACGGCCTCCGGCGATTGAGATGACCATAGCGATAATGAATGAGGCATACAGTCCGACCATCGGGTTGACTCCCGCGATGAGGGAGAAGGCGATGGCTTCCGGGATGAGCGCTAGGGCGACGACAATCCCGGCTAAAATGTCGGCTCGGACATTTCCGAGCCATTCGTGTTTCAACGTATTCAATCTTTCCAAAAGAACACACCTTTCTCTTTATAATATGATGATTTGATTTTCGAGTCTCACGAAAATCAAAATAATGGATTCTGACATTTTCAACGTGTTTCATCATACCGAATTCAACCCGAAATGACAATTGCTTCGTGTTAAAAACTATGTTATTTTCATAACGTACAGGTTATATAACGGAAGAGTTATATGAGAGGTGGGGAACAAATATGTACGCTGTAGATGAACTGAGTAAAGTACTCAAGGTGCTCGGTGACCCGACCCGGTTGACGATGTTGAAACAGATGGAAGCAGGCGAACAGTGTGCCTGTAGCTTCGTCGATCGTTTCGACATCTCGCAACCGGCGATCAGCCGTCACTTGAAAATGTTGCGTCAGGCGGGACTTTTATTAGAGCGCCGGGACAAACAGTGGATTCACTATCGATTGAACGAGACGAGCCCGTTTTATCCGCTCGTCGTCGACCTATTGAAACAAGTGGAACTGACTGAAGTGGCGTGTACGTGTGATGTCTCATGTGACACTTGATGAATTGAAAAGTTGGAGGGAAACGTTTTGGAATGGATTGCTAGTCTTATATTTGTGGTGACGCTTTTCCTCATCATTAAGCAACCGAAAGGCCTCGGCATCGGTTACTCGGCGATGGGGATGGCCGTCATTGCCCTCATTTTGGGCGTCGTCAATTTTGATGATGTCGGAACAGTATGGGGTATCATTTGGAACGCGACGTTCACATTCATCGCGATTATCATCATTTCGCTCATTTTAGACGAGATTGGATTTTTCGAATGGGCCGCATTACATATGGCCCGAATCGCAAAAGGTGGTGGAGTGAAGTTATTCGTCTACATCACGCTACTCGGTGCGCTCGTTGCGGCACTATTTGCAAACGACGGGGCGGCGCTCATCTTGACGCCGATCGTCTTAGCGATGGTCCGGGCTCTCAAACTGCCGGATGCGGTCGTCTTGGCGTACGTCATGGCCTCTGGATTTATCGCCGATACAGCGAGTTTGCCGTTCATCGTGTCGAACCTGGTCAATATCGTCTCGGCCGACTTCTTCGGAATCGGGTTCGCCGAGTATGCGGCACGGATGGTGTTCGTCAACGTCTTTGCGGTTGCGGGCAGTCTACTCGTATTGTATTTGTACTTCAGAAAAGACATCCCGAAACAGTATGATGCATCTCAATTGGCTAAACCTGCGTCAGTCATCAAAGACCATACGATGTTCCGCTTATCGTGGGTCGTGCTCGCGTTACTCGTCATCGGTTACTTTACGAGTGACTTGATTGGCATCCCGGTCTCACTCGTCGCCGCTGTCATCGCCCTATTTTTCTTGGTGATGGCGAACCGTTCAGCTGCGGTAGAGACGACACAAGTCGTCAAAGGAGCACCGTGGGCCATCGTCTTCTTCTCGCTCGGCATGTACGTCGTTGTTTATGGATTACAGAACGCCGGACTCACACAAGTGCTTGCGAACTTTATCGACTGGTTTGCGGTGAATGCTTTCAGTGCGACGTTCGGAATGGGATTTTTGGCTGCCGTCTTGTCCTCAGTCATGAATAACATGCCGACCGTCATGATTGATGCGCTCGCCATCGACTTGACGAATACGACCGGCCAGATTCGGGAAGCGCTCATTTATGCGAATGTCATCGGCTCAGACTTAGGTCCAAAGATTACGCCGATCGGGTCGCTCGCGACATTATTATGGCTCCACGTACTTCGGACAAAAGGGTTGAGAATTGGATGGGGTGAATATTTTAAAGTCGGGATCATCCTGACGATTCCTACACTCGCCATTACACTATTTGGTCTGTATATCAGCTTATTACTTTATTAAGGAGTTGTTTTTATGAAATTAGTGATTATCGGTTCGGTCGCAGCGGGGACATCCGTTGCAGCAAAGGCACGTCGTAACAACGAAGATGCACAGATTACGATTTACGACCGGGATTACGATATCTCGTATTCGGGATGTGGGATTCCTTACTATGTCGGTGGAGAAGTCGAATCACGTGATGACTTGACGCCGCGTGACGCCGCCTTCTTTAAGAAGCGGTATAACATCGACGTCATGACACGACATAACGTGACAGCGGTCGACAAGGATGCGAAAACGGTGACGGTTGAAAACTTAGATACCGGTGAGACGTTCACGGACTCGTATGACGTCCTCGTCCTCGCGACAGGGGCGACAAGCATCGTCCCACCGATTCCTGGAGTGAAATCGGACAACGTCTTCCCGATTCGAAACATCCAACACGCGGAAGCTACACGTTCGTTCGTGGATTCGACAGACCCAAAACATGCGACGATTATCGGGGCCGGCTTCATCGGTCTTGAGATGGCCGAACAGTTGAAACTTCGCGGTGTGGAGGTCACTATCATCGAGCGCGTGACGCAAGTCATGCCCCCACTCGACAAGGACATGGCATGCCGCGTCGAGGAGCATCTCGAACAGAACGGGATTGAGCTCATGCTCGGTGAGACGGTGACGGAACTCATTGGTGACGGTCATGTGGAGCGTGTCGTCACCGAGAGTGGGAAGACGATTGAGACAGATTTCGTCATCCTATCGGTCGGGGTCCGTCCGAACGTCGAACTCGCTATGCAAATGGGTGTCAAATTGGGTGAAACGGGTGCGATTGCTGTCAATGAGTGGATGGAGACGAACGTCTCAGACGTGTATGCCGCCGGTGACGTCGCGGAGAGCTTCTCCATCGTGACAGGTAAACCAATCTGGCGCCCGCTCGGTTCGACAGCGAATAAGATGGGGCGGACCGCAGGAGACGTCATCACGGGAGGACATCTCGAACATCGCGGCATCCTCGGTACGGGCATCTTCAAAGTGTTCGGACTTGCCGTGGCGCAGACGGGTCTCGCCGAAAAAGAAGCGCGTGAACTCGGGTACGATATTGAGGTGCTTCATAATACGAAACCGGATAAACCAGCCTACATGGGTGGAAAAGATATGACGATTAAAGCAGTCGCGGACCGTGCGACACGTCAACTGCTCGGCGTCCAAATTGTCGGATTCGAAGGGGTCGACAAGCGAATCGACGTCTTCGTCACGGCGATCACGCTCAAGGCAAAAGTAGATGATTTGTTCCACCTCGACCTTGCCTACGCACCACCGTTCTCGACGACGAAAGATCCGGTCATGTATACGGGGATGGTCCTTTCGAACAGCATCGACAAGGCGGCACGACTCATCACACCGGCCGAGCTTCAGACACGGATCGACGCAGGCGAAGACATGCAAATCATCGATACGCGTAAAGCAGCACAGTTCGAGAAGGCATGTGTCGATTGTGCGGTCAACGTCCCGCTCGGTAATCTCCGGGAAGCGGCGAATGACATGGACAAAAACAAACCGACCGTCGTCTACTGTAACGGTGGAGTGACGGGGAACGCGGCACAGAACGTGCTCCGTAACCTCGGATTCACCGACGTGTACAACTTGTCGGGCGGTAACAAAAACTATCAGTTATTCAAAAAGTACGGGAACTAAACAAGAAGACGTCCGAGTCATCATGCGGACGTCTTTTTTGTGAACAGAACTCTCTTTAGTCCATATTCCTCAGGTGACATTCCCGTCAACTGATGCCAATTGACTCTTTTCTAAAATAACATTGCTTCGTTAAAGGAAACCGTTTACAATTTTTGTGTAAGCGTTTTCTTAAAATAGTGCTACAAGGAGGGACCCTCATGGTCAAAAAACAATGGAAACCCGTATGGGCAGTTGTGCTAACGTTTGCACTAATTCTGTCAATGTTTCCGATGCCGGCGTCCGCTTTAGATAAAGGGGAGTCGACTTTAGTCGTCGTCCATTATCAAGAGGCGCCGGATAATGAAAAGGATTGGAACTTATGGCTTTGGGCAAATGGCCCAGATTACTTCCCGAATAAAGGCTTCACGTTTAATGGGGGAGATTCATTTGGAAAGGTGGCGGCTTATGAATTCCCGGTCGACTCACCTGAAAAAATCGGTCTCATCGTCCGAACGGACAATTGGGACAAAGATAAAGGGTCGGAGAATGACCGCTTCATCACGAACGATATGATCCAAGACGGTGTCGCGGAAGTTTGGATCAAGTCAGGCGACCCGACGATTTATACGTCAAACCCGGACGGGGAGACGGTCTCAACGGAAATCGACATGAAAGTTCACTATTTCCGTTACGATAATACATACACGGACTGGGGTCTGTGGGCTTGGCCGGACGGCGGGGACGGACAGAACATCACGTTCGATGAGACCGATGCATTCGGCGCCATCGCGAACGTGAAACTCGCCAACCCGGAATCGAAAAAATTGATGGGTTTAATCACGAAAAAAGGAGAATGGACGGAAAAGGACGGCGAAGACCGTTTTGTTCTCGGTACAGCGAAAGAGATTTGGCTCGTTGAAGGAGATTCGACCATCTATTATTCAGAGCCACAAATCGACCGTTCCCCTAAACTCGTCGCGTTCTCGGCGGATACGTTCCGACAAGCGACACTCACGACGAACCGTGCCATTACGGACGCGTTCATCGATGAATTGAGCGTAGACGGTGCAACGGTTGAGTCGATTGAAAAGACCGGAGACAAGTCGGTCACGATTCAATTTACAGAAGACATCGATTTAGCGAAGATTATTCAAGCGTCGCATCCGGAATACGGCGAACAGACACTCCAAGCCGGCAAGGTGCTTCGCTCGAAAGAATTCGACGCGAAATATGCGTACGATGGTAAACTCGGCATCACGTACCAAAAATCGAAAACGAAGTTTGTTCTTTGGGCACCGACGGCTCAACAAGTCGAGCTCGAGCTTTGGAATATGCCGACAGACCGACCAACGAACGATAAAGATATGAAAAAAGCCATCAAGATGAAACGCGGTGAGCGTGGCACGTGGGTGACGGAAGTACGCGGTGACCTTGACGGCATCGGCTATACGTACCAAGTGACACATGCGACAGGTAAGGTTCGTGCGGTCGATCCGTATGCGACGGCTGTCGGTGTGAACGGTGATCAAGGCGTCGTCGTCGATTTGAAAGAAACGGACCCGAAACGATGGAACTCGATGAAGCCGAAGTTGAAGCAGTCAACGGATGCGATTATCTATGAGACACACGTCCGTGACCTTTCAATCTTTGATGTGAAGACGGATAAGTATGACTCAGGCATCAAAAACAAAGGGAAATACCTCGGTGTCATCGAACCAGGAACACGTCTCCTCATCGACGGTAAAAAGACGGCGACGAAAACAGGACTCGACCACGTCAAAGACCTTGGCGTGACTCATGTCCAGTTCATTCCTGTCTATGACTTCAACACGGCATCGGTCGATGAGACGAATCCGATGGCGACATATAACTGGGGATACGACCCGAAAAACTATAATGCGCCAGAAGGGTCGTATTCAACGGACCCTTACGATGCAAAAGTACGCATCACGGAAATGAAACAGATGATTCAAGGTTTACATGACAACAACCTACGTGGTGTCATGGACGTGGTATATAACCATATGTTTGATGCCCAAGCGTCGAACTTGCACAAAATCGTACCGGGTTACTACTATCGTTATACAGAAGGTGGGGACTTCGCCAACGGGACGGGTGTCGGGAACGATACCGCGTCCGAACGAGCGATGATGCAAAAACTCATCGTCGACTCGGTCGTCTATTGGGCGAAAGAATACCATTGGGACGGATTCCGTTTCGACTTGATGGGCATACATGACGTCGAGACGATGAACAAAGTTCGTTCGGAGTTGAATCGAGTCGACAAGTCAATCCTCGTCTTCGGAGAAGGATGGGACCTCGGCACACCACTCGATGCCGAATTAAAAGCAAATCAAAAGAACGCCTACGACATGCCGGGAGTCGCACACTTCAACGACAATATCCGTGACGGCTTGAAGGGGAGCGTCTTCTACGATGAGGACAAAGGTTTCGTCAACGGAAAAGAAGGCATGGAAAATCGCGTGAAGACGGGAATCGTCGGAGAAATCGCTTATAGCGACACGATTAAAGGATTCACAAAAGAACCGACGCAAGCCATCACATACGTCGAAGCCCACGATAATCACACCCTTTGGGATAAGTTGGAGTTGACGAACCCGATCGCATCTGAATTCAATAAAACGAAGATGCATCGGCTCGCATCAAGTATCCTACTAACGAGTCAAGGGACGACATTCCTTCACGCTGGGCAAGAATTCATGCGCACGAAGGAAGGGGATCACAACTCGTACAAATCACCGGACTCGATCAACCAACTCGATTGGAAACGGGCAGCAGACCGCAAGGCGGACGTCCAGTACATGAAAGGGTTGATTGAGATGCGTAAGGCAAACCCTGGTCTCCGGATGACGAAAGCGAGCGACGTGAAACAATTCTTGAGGTTCCATAAAGCGGAAGCGAACGTCATCACGTACACGATTGATGAAGATGCACCTGGTCAAAAGAATGACTTGTTCATCACGCATAACGCCAACCCGACAAATGTCCGAATCACGCTTCCGAAAGGGAAGTGGAACGTGATTGTCGATGGTAACCGTGCCGGAACGAAAACAATCAAGCACGTATCAGGTAAGATTCGTGTTCCAGCCTATAAAACGTTTGTTTTAGAACGCAAGTAAACGTTGACCCCACTTTTAACGAGTGGGGTTTTTTGGATATGCAAGTTCACTAGGGGACCGACACAAGATGAAGGATGTTTTACATTGCGCTCAAAAAAAGACGGTCATACAGATCGAGACTGTCACGCGAAAGAATAGATAGTTGAAACAAGGGTCTTCTTTTCTCTAAGATGGAGAAAAAGAGAATGAGTGAGGAGACTTATGAGATGAACCTATACGACCAAGCGAGCGACTGGATGCGACAATGGCATGACGACCCTTCTGAACGCCTAAGACAAATAAAAGATGAAATTGAGCGAACAGGTACTTACACGTTGACGACAGAAGAGTTGTCGGAAGGGGCCAAGATGGCGTGGCGAAACTCGAATCGTTGCATCGGACGTTTGTTTTGGCAGACGCTTCATGTGATTGACGCCCGTGATGCCGATACGTTTGACGATGTCTACGCTCGACTGGTCGATCACCTTCATTTCGCCACGAACGAGGGGAAAATCCGTTCGACGATGACGGTCCTTCCGAACGAGTTCCAATTGTTAAATGCACAACTGATTCGATACGCGGGATATGAGACGCCAGACGGGATTATCGGAGACCCGATGTCTGTCACGATGACGAAACGGGCCGAACAACTTGGATGGGTCGGTTCCGGGACTCCGTTTGATGTTCTTCCGCTCATGATCACAGATGGTCAGGATGTTCGTCTCTACGAATTGCCAAGTGAGGCAGTGCTCGAGGTGGACATCGAACATGAAGACGTTGACTTGTTTGACGGGCGAGCGATCAAATGGCATGCTCTTCCGGCAATCACCGATATGGAGCTTGAGATCGGTGGGCTTCGGTTTACGTCGATCCCATTCAACGGTTGGTATATGGAGACGGAAATCGGGGCGCGCAATTTAGCAGACACGGACCGCTATGACTTGTTGCCACTTGTCGGACGGTCGCTCGGGCTTGAGACGACAAAAGAACGCTCACTTTGGCGTGACCGGGCTCTCGTTGAATTGAATATCGCCGTCCTGCAATCGTTTGAACGAGCGGGTGTTACGATCGTCGATCATCATACCGCCGCTAAACAGTTCAAACGGTTCGAAAAAAATGAGCTAGAAGCGGGGCGTGACGTCACCGGACAATGGAGTTGGCTCATCCCGCCTTTATCCCCAGCGACGACGCACGTCTTCCACGAGCATTATGATGACGTTATCAAAACACCGAACTTGTTTGCGAGAAGCGGATGTCCCTTCTCAGGGTTTCGTCAGCCGATAAAAGAGGAATTGAAAGGCTAGAACCGCGAGAGAAAGGATGATTACTGTGGCAGTCCCGCTTTGGAAACGAGCCGTTGCCGGTCAAATCGACCAAGTCGTCTTTCAGACACCGGCCAAGCTGATTGAAAAGGCCATCCGTAAAAAAGTATGGCCGGACAAAGAAATAAAACGGTACTACTTCCCGACCGTTGTGACGATGGCCGGAGAAGTCTACTGTATGCTGTATCGAAACGGTCAGACACTAGGTGACCGTATCGTTGGAATCAAGGTCGTGAGTGCAGATGGACGACCGCTTTCCTTTGAACAAGTCATCAAACGGACGCTGTATAAAGATGTCGTCTATCCGGCGACGCTCGGGATTCCCTTAATTCGGGCACTCCAACAGATGAAGTCAAACAAGGACCTCGAGTTGCCGCATGACGAATTCGCCCATACGAAATTGATTTCGACGAAGTGAAGAGAGGCAGGGCGACCGCGTGTCGCTCTGTTTTTTCGTCTCATTCAGTCGGCTAGGAATAGGGGCAAAAAATAAGGTATAATGAGATTGGACAAAAATGAACGACCATTGGAGGATCTTTAGTTATGACAAAAATCGCATGGATTACCGACAGCATGGCCAACTTCTCCCAAGAAGAAGCAGCACGACTCGGTGTAGATATCGTTCCGATTCAGTTGATTGTGGACGGTAACGGCTATAGTGAAACAAATCTCTCGCTTGAAGACTTACATCGGTATATGATTGACCAAAAGAAAGAAGCGAAGACGTCACAACCGATTTTCGGAGATTTCATCGGGCGCTATGAGCGCTTAAAAGAGGAAGGGTACGATTGTGCCATCGCCGTCCATTGTTCGAACGGATTGAGCAGCACAGCGAAAAACTCAAAAGCAGCGGCAGAAGCGGCTGACTTCAAAGTATATACGATCGACTCGCATGCTGCGCTCGAAGCGCAACAAGAACTCGTCCGAATCGGTAAGGCCGCCGAACAAGAAGGCAAGTCGGTCGAAGAGATCGTCGCACTGCTCGAGGCATGGCGCGACAAGAAGAACTTCTTCATGATTATCGGCAACATGGAAACGATGCGCCGGGGCGGTCGAGTTTCTTCCGGAGAGATGTTCCTTGCGAACATCTTGAACATCAAACCGATTATCACGCTCGATGAGACAGGAAAAGTCATTCCGTTTAAAAAGGCACGTTCGTTGAAGAAGGCGTATGCGGAGATGGTCGGCGAACTCGAACGTCGTCATGCGGAGAACGGTGTGAAAGACAATCGTGTATTCGTCCAGACGGCACTCTCACCAAAGATGCAAGACGACTTTGTCGCGCTCATCGAGTCGAAATTATCGGGTCTCGAAGTGGTACGGACACGATTCTGTCCATCCATCGCGGTACATGCCGGCTTTGAAACTGTCGGTGTCTTGTGGCTCGACGCTTAACAAATAGGAGGAATGCAGGATGGAAGCAATGACAACCTTGACTGGATTGAATGAACGGATTGCGGGCGTGGAACAACTGCTCGTCTATGTCTCTCATCCAGGGTGCAGTGTCTGTCATGCGCTGAAACCTCAAATCGAAGAGATGCTCCAACAGTTCCCTGAAATCGAATCAGTCGCGGTGGATTCGGACGAAGTCCCTGAAATAGCAGGAACTTTCTCCATTTTCACCGTACCGGTCGTCCTCTTTTTCATCAATGGGAAAGAGATGCTGCGCCGGGCACGATTTGTCCCAATCGGTGAACTGACGCATCAACTCGAACGTATGCAAGAAATGAGACAAGCATGAACATGAACCTTCATCCATTCATCGGATGAAGGTTTTTTAGTGAGGTGAAAATATTGAAAATTAAAAACGGAGCACCGTTAACGGCACTCCGACAGGTTATTCTGCTGCTTGCGGCACGAGGTAAATCAAGCCGAACGGGTTATGCAACAAGTTGTCAATCGTCGTCCGCTCGTCTTCGCCCATTTCGACCGTGAAGGCACGACCGTCTTCGAAAGCGAATCGGTCACCATCACCGAACATCGTTCCTCCTGAGATGAGATGGAAGTTGAACGAGTGAATCACGTGGATGGCATCTTCAATATCGAGTGTCATCGGCACGGCCACATCTGCATGACCGAACGCTTTCATTCCCCATGACATATAGGCGTTCTCTTCTTCTGTGATTGCGGTGAGGAGTGAATAGTCGAGCGCGAGATCTGCTTCTTTTGACTCCTGCCATTCTTCTTTTGAGTAGGCGACGCCGGCCGATTCGACCATGACACCGAGCCCGCCTGCGTTTAATACGGCGTTCGCGGCTCGACGTGCCGCAGCGACGTCTGTCAAATCGTTGACGTCGACAATCAAGTAGACGACGTGTGTGTGACGTGCGAGTCCTTTCGCGATTTTCGGTGTGAACCCGCCGGAGCTCGCGTGAATCATTGCCTCGGCTAGAGCAGGGTCACGTTCTACGGCTTCTACGGTGAACGCTTTTCCTGTTTCGTCTTCAAGCAACAGCAGACCGGCCATTGTGTAGCCTTCACTATGTAAACTGATTTGTTCGCTTACGCCTTCTACGGAAGACCAGTTTCCGGGAATGGCGAGCATAACTTGTGTACGATTCATGTCAATCATCCTTTTCTGCAAAAAGTCAGACCCCTCCTCAAGAGAGGTCTGGTCTATCCTCTATTATGCCCTATTTTGGCATAAATTATTCTTGATATGACTTTAATACTTCCTGAAGTGGGATTTGATCGATCTTCCGTCGGCTGACGAACGTACTCATGAAGAAGAGGAGAGCGACCGCGCCAAGCGTGTAGACGATATAAATCCATTCGAATTCAAGCGGAAGAACGAGCCCGTAATCTTCTGCGAAAACGACGATGATGACTCGGAGTGTCAACAGGGCAATCGGAATACTCAAGAGAGCAGAGACGAGTGCGTAGATGAAGTAGCTGTTCAAAATCATCGAGCGGACTTCTCGTTTCTGATACCCCATCACTTTTAAAAGCGAGATCACGTAGTAGTTCTTCTCGACCGTGAGCGCCGTCAGAACGAACAGGATACTGAAGGCGATGAGGGATGCTCCGCCGATTAAGACGTTCATCATGAAGTTCATATATTGATTGATCGACTCGGACTGTTCAATCAATCCTTGGCGGGACAAAATGGTCGGATAATCCGACTCATTCGGACGCTCCGTCGCATAAATCCCGTTGAACAGGCTATCTGTCACTCCGTCACTTAACAGTTCACTCAATTCTGTTCGGGGCAGGTAGGCGAAGTCTCCGGAAAATTCATCGGCGATGCCAATGATCGGGTACGTCAGCGTGTCTCCGTCGAGGTCAACGTCAATTTCTTGTCCGGTCTCAAGACCAAGTTTCAGGGCAAGCGAGGAAGAGACGATCAACCCACCGGATTCCGGTACCAACTTGTCCCCGTCCTCATTCTGAAGCGGAAACAATGTGTTGTCGTCACTCAACCCTTTCAAAGTGATGAGTTTGTCTTCGACAAAGGCGAACGGGTAGGTGAGGAACGGCTCTTGACCCTCTTCTACAGTCGGTGTCGAATCCGTATAGGCTTCATATTCATAGACGGCATCGTTCAATCCTCCCACGGTCATTCGGTCGACGGCACCGTTCATCATGAGGGCGAAGATGATGAGGATTGTTGAGAACAAGATGCCGAGGAAGAAAATCAAGAAGCTCCCCGTGCTCTTAACCGCATACAAATATTTAAATTTCGTCTTGCCGCTCGCCTGTTTCAACAGTCGACTGACGAGACGGCTGAGTCGATTGAGCGAGACATTGTCTCGCGGTGACAGGAGGGCGAGGGCGCTCTCTCCCATGATTTTATAGATGACCCCGCCCGCGACAAGCGCGAAGAAGAACAGTGGGGCAAATACAGCCGTCAAAAAGACAAGCGGACTTTGGGCAATCGTGATGGACGGCAAGAGATAAAAGTCGAGATACAGTTCTTTTAATGGATTTGCGAAATAGAGTCCGAGGAAATAACCGATGATGAGCATGAAGAAAGCGAAAATTAAGATAAGCACTAGATAAGGCGCGGCGATTTGACGGCGACTATATCCGATTGCTTTTAACAGTCCAATTTGACCACGTTCGGCCTCGAGCATATTCGAGATTAGAATGGCGACGATGATGACGGCGATTGAAACGATAAACAAACTGAGTCCGAGGGCCATCGCCTTCCCGGATGAAATTTCACTATAGATGGCGCCGCTTCGGATGATGTTCTCGGTTTCCATGACCGAGACGACAAAAGGTAGTTCGAGGTCGGTCTCAACCGTTTGGTCGGTCACACCTGATAATCGGAATGACTCTTGTCCGACAATTGACTCGAACGATTCATCCGTCATGAGAAGAAGCGTTTGCGAACCCGGGTCAAGATTGAATAAATTATCATCGAAGAGTGGAAGCGTGTAGTCGGGGAAGAGGACAAACCCGCTCACTGTGAACGGTCGACCGAGATCGATCATGTCCCCGACTTCAATTCCATTCTCTTCTGCGTATTTTTTATTGAGGGCGACCTCGTCGTTCGTGTTCGGTCTGTCACCTGCTTCAAGGTAGGAGCGATTGATCGTGTCCGATTCTTTAATTAACAGTCCGCGATGTTCGGCACCATCGAGTGTGTACGTGATGGCTTTCAAATCGCGCAGTTCAATCGTCGCATCCGGCATTTCTTTTTCGACCGCATCAATTCGTGAGGTGATGAGACGGTTGAAGACGCCCTCATCGGCTCGTTTGATGTCGGATAAGGTGAAAGTACCTGTACTTGCTAGGGCGGCGACATCGGGGTCACGCAGCTCTTCTTCCGTTACCCGGTTGAGCATCTCAATGGCGAAATCTTCTTGGTTCGATTGCTCTAGATATTCTTCGGTCGGGACCTCGATTCCGCTGATGCCGTAAAACATCATCGTGTATGTGAGCGAACTCATGACGATGATGATAGCAATGGCAAGGAGTTGCATCCATTTTTTACTTAATGTCTTCCACACATTTTTATAAAGCATATCACCACCTCCTTATCCCCAATGGATGTCCCGTGCCGCGACCCGGATGTCATGGTGGGTCACTTCAGTGATTCGACCGGAGTTCATCTTGATGACATCGTCTGCCATCTCACTGATGCCATTGTTGTGCGTGATGACGACAATTGTTTTTTGGTATGTCTCGTTCAAACGCTCTAACAGCTCAAGCACCTTTTTCGAATTTTCTTCGTCGAGCGACCCCGTCGGTTCGTCACAAAAGACGAGGGCCGGATTTTTAGCAAGGCTACGGGCGACCGAGACGCGTTGCTGTTCGCCACCGGACAATTGATACGGGTATTTATCACGTGCTGCCGCGAGTCCGACCTGTTCGAGCAGGTCATCGATCGAGAGTGGGTCTTTCGATAGATCGGATCCGAGTTGCACGTTCTCATAGACGGTCAAGTTTTGAAGGAGGTTGTATTGTTGAAAGATAAAGCCGAGGTGATCGCGTCGAAATGACGTCATCTGCTCAGTAGACAAATCAGTCAGGATGGTGTCCCCGAACGTGATTTTGCCGGATGTGACGGTGTCGAGCCCACTGATGACATTGAGTAGTGTACTTTTCCCACTTCCGCTCGGACCAAGAATCACGACGAACGCGCCATCACGGATGGTGAGGTCGATGTCTTTCAAGGCGGCTGTTTCCACATCGCCTGTCTTATAGATTTTATTGACGTTCTGTAGTTGAATCATATTAAACACACCTCCTTCATTCGTTATACATACTGTACCCTTTTCGAGAAAAGATTGGTCATCAAGCACATAGGATGTTTTGAAAAAATAGTGAAACCGCTTCACCTGTGATAAAATAATATAACCAGGTACTAATAAACTTTTTAAAGGGAGAACTTTTCATGAAGATTGCCTATATTACAGACAGCACAATTGTCCTTCCGGATGCTTTAACGAAACATCCTGACATCCATATCGTTCCACTTTACGTCGTCAAAGGGGATCAACCGTATAAAGACGGAATCGAAGTCGATGCGACAACCGTATACGAGTGGATCGATGCGGGGGAGCGCGTGTCGACGAGTCAGCCTGCAATCGGAGAATTTGTCACGCTCTATGAAAAATTGAAAGAAGAGTATGACATGGGAATCGCGATTCACTTGTCATCGGACTTAAGCGGGACGTATTCGGCATCTGTACAAGGGGCCGAGATTGCGAACTTTAAATTACTCGCCATCGATTCACGGGCAGGCATCTACACGATGGGACTCATGCTTGAGGAGTTGATTGAACGGGTCGAACGAGGCGATGCGCTCGAAGACGTAGAAGCCTACATGAAGGTGCGCGTCGAGGACGTCCGCATCGAATTGACAATTCAAAATTTGACGCAAATGCAAAAAGGCGGACGAATCTCCAAATCGAAGGCGCTCATCGGGAACATGCTTCAATTGAAACCGGTACTACGATTTGAGGATGGGTTGATCGTTCCGTATCAAACGGTTCGCACATACAAGAAAGCACAGGCTCACTTGTTCGAAGTGTTGCGTGCGGCAATCGAGTGCGGCGAGTGTCAAGACGTTTCGATTTTTCACGGGAACGTCCCTGAACTTGCTGAGGAGTGGAAACAACGACTCGGTGACACGATTCCGATCCGAGTCGATACGCTCGCACCACTTCTCGGGGCGCATACGGGCTCCGGGTCAATCGGAATTTCTTATGTTAAAGCGAAGTAATGGTTAAGGGCGGTCCTTCTGTGAGGGCCGCCCTTTCTACGTATTCTTCTGTTTCCGTAAATAGAGAAATGTGATGGTAAGCGAATAGATGAACAAAAACGTAATCAGGAATAGAGAAAAGTCCATGGTTAGCCCCCTTTTATAAAGGTTGTTGCCGACATCAATATTAGCGAAACATTGAATTGGGAATCTTTTCAATATTTCATTGTCTCAACTTTCAAACAATTGCTGGAATGTTTTTGCATTACGGGTCATACTAGAAAAAATGAACGAGAAGAGGGGGGAGACGATGCGATTTCGGAAGTATCTGGTTCGGAGCTGGCTCGCGTGGATGCTCGTCTTCACGGGTGTGACTTATTTGACCATCCAACACCTTGATTCGTTCGATTGGCCGTTGTTTTGGTTTATTTATACGCTTGGTGCGTTGTTTGTCATGAACCCGCTCAAACGTAGACATTTGCATTTCACGTTTCATGAGATGTTCGTCTTCATCACTTTTTTCCTGTATGGACTTGCTCCAGCTCTCCTGATGGGGCAGTTACTCCTTCTTACATTTCAGGCACGGGCCTTCAATCACAAGGTCGGACGCAGACGATTCTTGCATTTTTATCCGCTCAACACGGTGATTGAAAGTCTCCTCGTCTTGTTACCGGGACTCACCTATATTGGACTTGGAGGACGAATCGGAGAATCTGTTCACTTGATTCAACAAGGCGTAGCGATGCTCGCATTTTTAGGAATGCTCTTTTTCATGCTCACGATGAGTTTTGCCCTGTCTTACTTTATGGTCGGGGAACGAATCCCGCTACCGATCATGTTCCGTCTGATTCGTTTCGACTGGCTTGTCGTATCGCTCGAATTGTTATTTACGATGATTGCGATTGAGGCATATTTATTGTTCGATTATGTCGGCTTTATCGTCACGTTCTTCGTCTTGTCCATTTTAAAAATGACAATGTCAAAAGCGACGGAGACGGAAGAGACGAAATCCAAAGTCGACCAGGTCGAACGTTTGAAGGAACAGTTATATCGAGTAAATAGCGAGCAGCTGTTGATTGAGAAATTTTGGAACGGACTACGTGACATTGTTGAAGTAGAGCGTGGTTGGCTTCAAGTCAACAGAAAAGGGGAACGGACGTTTTATGACATGATGGGTCGCATCATCCCTAGTGTGCCGGACGCATTTATAATCGAGCGCTATCAAGATGTAGATGAGTCGTGTTTCGTCTACGACTCGTTACATGAATGGCATCCTGAGCTGCAACGACAACAACAGGAATTGCATCACTCGGCGCTTGTCATTCCACCGGTTTGGGGAGCAGAAACGGCTGTCAGCTGCATGGTATCGACGACAGCCAACGGGGCATACGAGACACCGATTGCCGTCGAAGTGAACAGGCTCCTTAAAACGTTATCGTGGTCAATCGAGCGAATCGACGAACGCAATCGTTTGCAACAGGAGAGTTTGACGGACCCACTGACTGGATTACATAATCAGCGGGCATTACGGAGTTGGACAAAAGAACGATTAAACGATGTCGCCTCTTATCCACTCTCGCTCTTCCTCATCGATTTAGATCACTTCAAGTCAATCAACGATACGTATGGACATGCGTTCGGAGATGAGGTGTTGATTGAAGCAAGTCAACTCTTCACACGAAATGTCCGGGCGACGGATTTGGTGACACGATACGGAGGAGAAGAATTCGTGTTCGTCTTCCCGAGAATGGATGAGGAGGCAGCCCATCTAGTCGGTGAGAAGATACGGGAAACCTTGAAACAGCATGATTTTGGGACAGAAGGAATGCGAATCACCGTGACGGCGAGTATTGGGATTGAAACGATTCATGAGTATGAAGACCTCGATACGGTATTGAGGCATGCGGACAGGGCTATGTATGTCGGGGCAAAATTCAATGGACGTGACCGGGTCGCCCACTATCGCGACCTATCGACAGAAGTCAGATAAAAGGAGGACCTCCGCACGGGGATCCTCCTTTTGTATGAAATGATTATGAGTTCGTATTATAAAGTTCAGATTCAACCGCATGAACAGCGGCTGACCAGGAGCCATAGCGATGTAAAATGGCTTTTGTTGAAGGTTTGTTATTCCGCTTCGCCCATTCACGATACGCTTCGAATGAAAGCGAAAATCCCATTTCTTGAATGGCTTCACGAAGAGCATCGGATAGTTCTGTTTTCGAATAGGTCACACTCGCCTCAAGGCCCGCTTCGGCACAGGCATCATGCCACGAACCGAACGTTTTGACGATATGATAATGGCTCGGTGCCTTCGGATGGAGCTTTCGCCATTGCTGATACTTCTTCAAGGTGATAATCGAGCCCATGTCTCGCGAATAAAGTGCGAGCGTCTCGACGATGTCCTCACGTGTATACTTCGGCATTTTGTCTGGCAATTCGACAGTAGATTCTCCATGCCATTCATAGCCTGCGATGGCAAGTGCCTCAGCCCATGACCCGAACTGACGAATGATGGATTCAGGGGATGGCCATTTCTGTTCCATCGCGAAGCGACGGTAGACAGACCGGCGTGGACGTTCCTTCAGCAAGTCCCCGAGAAGGCGGATGCAATGGATCATCCTTTGCTGTTCGGTGGACAAGTGATGGGATTTAGTGGATAGCGTTTGATTCAATGATGGTTCCTCCTTCCGTGGACTCAAATCTGAACCGACAAAGATGAAAAAAATGCTTCTACAATCATACTATCGGATTGTTTTTCGGATTTATTAACGTGAATTTGAAATTTTTTAAACAATTCCTAAGAATTAGGTAGGACTAAAGACTCTGTTGATAATTTCAAAAAATGGTAACAGCTCTATTACAAATTAAATCGAATATCGTGAGAAATGTAAACATAAAGTTTTAATCATCCAAAATTGTCATATTTTATAAAAAAGTACCCAACTGGAGAGTTGGGGTCATCGCCTTCGCTCCAGATGAGTACCCTTCTATAATAAATTTAATTTTCAGACTAATCAATCGAATTATGAAATTAGTTCAAAAAAAATTAAACGACTGGTCAATGAAAGTCCGATTCTGCTAAAATAGCCGCATTGAGTGAAAAACAGAAAAGAGGATCATCACTATGACAGTTTGGTTATTTTATACGTTGCTTGGATTGATTCAAGGTTTCACTGAGCCGATTCCGATTTCATCGAGTGGACATCTCGTTATCTTCCAAGAACTATTTAACATTGACTTGCCGGGATTGTCATTTGAAGTTTTCGTAAACTTCGCTTCGCTTCTCGCTGTCTTAACGATTTATCGAAAAGATGTTGTTCGCCTCATCGTGAGTTTGTGGACCTTCTTATTCAAAAAAGACCGAACGGACGAGACGATGGTCGATGTGAAGTTCATCGGATTACTACTCGTTGCAACGGTGCCAGCCGGTGTCCTTGGTGTCCTTTTCGGGGACTGGATCGGAGAAGTGCTCGGTGGCGTGGCGACAGTCGGGTATACGCTCATCATTACGGGACTCGCCCTTTGGTTCATCCGAAACATGCGAGGGAACAAAGGAGACGGTGGCATCACGCTTCGTGACGCCGTATTGATCGGGCTCGCGCAAGCCGTGGCACTCATTCCCGGAATCAGTCGGTCCGGGGCGACGATCGTCATGGCGATGTTACTCGGCATCAAGCAAGAATCGGCACTTCGTTTCTCGTTCTTCCTGTTCATCCCAATCAGTCTCGGGACGATGATTTTGGATGGTCCGACGCTCTTTACGAATCCGGAGACGCGTGACTTGTTCGGTCCGCTCATCCTGGCATTCATCGCATCTTACGTGTTGACGGCCATTTCGTTGAAGTGGTTCCAACACATCATGGCGAAAGGCGAATTGAAATATTTCTCATATTATTGCTGGATTGTTGGACTTCTCGTCGTCCTCTTTCTCGCATAATCGGGACGCTACTCTCACGAGTGGCGTTTTTTGTTTTGCGTAATAAAAATAATTGCGATACAGTAAATCTGTACAAACAAATATTCCTTCGGGGTCGGGTGAAATTCCCAACCGGCGGTGATGGGCCCATGCCCTAAGTCCGTGACCCGGGCGCACGTGTGCGAACGGTGGATCTAGTGAGACTCTAGAGCCGACAGTATAGTCTGGATGGGAGAAGGAACAAAAAACAGGTCCGCGTGACCTGTGCTTCGTCGTACGCTTTTCTGTATAGAAAACGTTTATTTGGCTTGCCCAAAAGCGACGGAACCCTCCCACCAAGACCCTAAGGACCTTTCCTTAGGGTCTTTTGTTTGTACGGAAAAAGGAGGGAGAAAGATGAAACAGTACATGGAACAGGCCATTCAATTGGCCAAATCAGCCGATGGTCAAACCGGTGTCAATCCGCTCGTCGGCGCCGTGCTCGTCAAAGACGGACGCATCGTCGGAATGGGTGCCCATCTCAAGGCGGGCGAACCACATGCAGAGGTCCATGCCATCCGGATGGCTGGTCCCGCTGCATACGGGGCGACATTATATGTCACGCTCGAACCGTGCTCGCATCAAGGCAAGACGCCGCCGTGCGCAAATCTGATCGTGGAATCGGGCATCAAACGTGTCATCGTCGCCATGAAGGATCCGAACCCGCTCGTTGCAGGCAATGGGATCATTCGTCTTCAAACGGCCGGTATCGAGGTCGAAGTCGGTCTGCTTGAGGAGGAGGCGCGGGCATTGAATCCCGCGTTCTTGCGGTCGCTTGAGACGAAACGACCGTATGTCATCTTGAAGACGGCGACGAGCCTCGATGGGAAAGTCGCCTTGGAGACGGGAGAGAGTCAATGGGTGACAAGCCCGGAAGCCCGTCGTGATGTGCATGAACTACGTGCCACCGTCGATGCAATTTTGACCGGGATTGGCACGGTGCTTGCGGATGATCCGTCGCTCACGGTTCGATTGGGTCATGAGACGCGTCAACCGAAACGGGTCGTGCTCGACCGTGACCTACGATTACCGTTCGCCAGTACGCTGGCCCGGACCGCAGAAGACGTCCCGGTGCTCCTCTTCACTTCGTCTGATGAAGCAGAGCGACGTGAACGAGCTCAAGCTGTCGGCGTCGAATTATTCGATTATACGTCGCTCGGTATGGTCCTCGAAACACTATACGCGAATGGAATCGGGCGTGTATTGATTGAGGCCGGTCCGACGCTCGTCACATCACTCCTTGACGGAGGCTACGTGGATGAATGGGTCGCCTATCAATCACCACGAGTGTTCGGCGGGAAACATGGCGTCTATCGCTCACAACAGGTTGGTTCGATTGAGGACATCTCCCGTTTTATGATTCATCAGGTCGAAACGGTCGGACCCGACTTGAAAGTCGTCCTTCGAAAGGGGGCGTTCTGATGTTCACGGGAATCGTAGAAGAAATCGGGTCGGTCAAAACGGTCAAGCGCAACGGGCCATCTTTACGACTCGTCTTGTCAGCTGAGAAAGTGCTCGATGATGTGAAGCTCGGGGACAGTATCGCCGTGAATGGGATCTGTCTCACGGTGACGACGTTCGATGCCGCGACGTTCTCTGTCGACGTCATGCCGGAGACATTGAAAGCCTCTAGTTTAGATGGGGTCAAACCGGGAACACGTGTCAATCTCGAGCGGGCGATGCCGGCGAACGGACGATTCGGCGGGCATTTCGTATCCGGCCATGTCGACGGGGTCGGACGAATCACGAAGAAACGACAGCTCGCGAATGCGGTGTATGTCGACATCCGATGTGAACGTACGCTTCTCTCCTACATCGTACCGAAAGGCTCGATTTCCGTAGACGGAACGAGCTTGACCGTGTTTGACGTGTCGGAGCGAGGATTCACACTATCGTTAATTCCCCATACGTATAGCGAGACCGTTCTAGGAACGAAACAAACTGGTGATTTGGTCAATTTAGAATGTGATCTGTTAGCAAAATATATGGAAAAAGTAATCGGGCAGTCGAAGATGACACTCGAGTCGTTGGCGGAACAAGGATATGGAAAGGCGGGATGGTAATGTTTGATTCGATTGAACGGGCGCTTGAGGAATTGAGACGAGGACGTCCCATCATCGTCGTGGATGACGAGGACCGCGAGAATGAAGGAGATTTTGTCGTACTAGGAGACAAGATGACACCTGAGACGATGAACTTTTTGATTACGGAAGGGAAAGGGCTCGTTTGTAGCGCTGTCGCGGAAGAAGTGGCGGCACGTCTTGACCTTTCGCCGATGGTGACGAACAGTACGGACCCGCACGGTACAGCGTTTACGGTCAGTGTCGACCATATCGATTCGACGACCGGGATCTCGGCGAGGGAACGGTCTCACACTGTTCGTGAACTGGCGAACCCGTCTTCCCGTCCTTCCGACTTCCAGCGACCGGGGCATCTATTCCCGCTGATTGCGAAAAAAGGAGGCGTCTCGGTTCGCCGAGGTCACACCGAAGCTTCAGTTGATTTGGCGCGTCTCGCGGGAAGTGAGCCGGTAGCAGTCATTTGTGAAATCATTCGAGAGGACGGGGAGATGGCGCGCGTACCCGATTTGGTTCAAGTCGCTGAACGTCATGGGTTGGCGTTCATCACAATCGAAGCGCTAGTCCGGTATATGGAGACAAACCTCGTCACGCGCGAAGCAGACGTAGCGCTACCCTCATCGAAAGGGACGTTTCGAGTGATTGGCTACGAGAATCGGTTTGACGGGCAGGAGCACGTAGCCCTCGTCACCGAGACGCTCACGGACATCCCGCTCGTACGCATTCATTCGGAATGTTTGACGGGTGATGTTTTCGGGTCGTTCCGGTGTGATTGTGGTCCGCAACTCGATGCCGCGATGGCACGAATCGAGCAGGAGTCAGGCATCGTGCTTTATATGCGTCAGGAAGGGCGGGGCATCGGGCTGTTGAACAAACTGAAGGCGTATGCACTTCAAGAGAAAGGATTGGATACGGTCGAGGCGAACGTGGTACTCGGGTTTCATCCGGACATTCGGGACTACCGGGTGAGCGCGGCGATGCTCCGTGACCTCGGAGTGAAGCGTGTCCGGCTCATGACAAACAACCCTGAGAAAGTCGATGCCTTGGAATCGTGTGGCATCATGGTCGTCGAACGCGTTCCGATTCATGTCGGAGCGCACGAGGCGAACGAATCGTATCGAATGACGAAACAACTCAAAATGAATCATATTGGAGGATGAAGGACATGACCTATACATTTGAAGGAAACTTAGTTGGAGAAGGGTTAAAGATTGGAATCGTCGTCGGCCGGTTCAACGACTTGATTACGATGCGTCTGCTTGACGGGGCGAAGGATGCTTTGAAGCGTCATGGGGTGAAAGAAGAGGATGTATCGCTCGCGTTCGTCCCGGGTGCGTTCGAACTTCCCCTCGTCGCGAAAAAGATGGCGATGAGTCAAAACTATGATGCGGTCATCACGCTCGGTGCCGTCATCCGTGGTGCGACCCCACACTTTGATTACGTCTGTAACGAAGCGGCAAAAGGGATCGCACAGGCGAGCTATCAATCCGAAGTCCCGGTCATCTTCGGCGTGTTGACGACGGAGACGATTGAACAGGCGATTGAGCGTGCGGGAACAAAAGCAGGCAATAAAGGATGGGAAGCGGCGACTTCCGCCATCGAGATGACCAATTTATTGAAACAAGTATAATCAAAAGCCGGGTGGTCACCACCTGGCTTTTCAAATGGATAAACTAGGATAAAAAGACTGAAAATTGGGTAAAAGAAGTGCATGGAACGATTGATTTCATTTTAGTTGATAGGGGAGGTTTGGCACGTGGCAACTTCGCATGAATCATTGACGTTACAGTTACAACAACAAGAGCGACTTCATCACCTGCTTTCGTCACTCCTCAATCGCTTTTTGACGACAGAGATTGCGGATTTTAAAAAGCGGGTTGACCAGTCGCTAGCCGAACTCGGACATTACTTTGCGGTCGACCGCGTCTATGTGTTTGATTACGATTTCACGAATCAAGTCTGTCATAACACGTTCGAATGGTGCGCCGAAGGGATCACAGCCGAGATCGCCAATCTTCAAGACGTGCCAATCGACGTATTGCCGGAGTGGGTCAACACGCACGTGGCGGGCGAGACAATGTATATTCCTCGTGTAGTTGACTTGCCAGAAGACAATGCAGTCCGCGCAATCCTCGAACCACAGTCGATTCAAAGTCTGCTCGCGGTCCCGATGATGCAAGGGGAAATGTGTCAGGGATTTGTCGGATTCGATTCCGTTGTAACAGAGCGAACGTACACGGAATATGAACAACAAGCGTTACAAGACTTTAGTAGCGCCCTTCTTGGAGCCGTTGAACGCCATCGGATCGAGGCGAGCCGGGAAGAAGCGCAGCGTGTTCTCGCGCAGCGTGAGAAAGAATTGATCGATTATCAAGAAGGACTCGTTCGGACGCTTTTACGCCTATCGGCTCTCCGTAACAATGAGACGGGGAACCATATCGAACGGGTGCAGGATTTATCGACGTTATTTGCGTCGATTTTATATGAACACCATCATCCAGATGTCTCACTGCTATTCATCGAAGGGATTCGACTAGCGGCACCGCTCCATGACATCGGCAAAATTTCGGTCCCGGACTCAATCCTACTGAAGGCGAATACATTATCCGATGAGGAATGGGTCCTTATGCGTGACCACGTGTATGTCGGAGGCGAAGTATTAAAAGATTTGCAGGCTCAGTTCCCTCAAAATTACTTCATCCAAATGGCCTATCATATCGCGCTCTATCATCATGAACGCTGGGATGGGACTGGGTATATTAAAGGGTTGAAAGGTGAAGAGATTCCACTTGAAGCGCGGATTGTCACGATTATCGACGTGTATGATGCACTCAGGACCGTCCGGCCTTATAAATCTGCCTTTTCACACGAAGACGCGATTGCAACAATGCGAGACATGCACGGGACGTTCGATCCGAACTTGTTCGAACTGTTCCTCCTTCTTCAAGAAGAGATTGCGATTATGTTTGATCAGACATTTAAAGCACACTGAATCAAAAGAGACGACCCTAAGGGACCGTCTCTTTATCAATTAGAACGTTTCAGATGTTGTCTTCGCTTGCATGTGGAGATGGATATAATCCGGGCCACCTGCTTTTGAATCCGTTCCGGACATGTTGAATCCACCGAACGGCTGATAGCCGACGATTGCGCCTGTACAACCACGGTTGAAGTACAAGTTACCGACATGGAAGTTTTGGCGAGCAAACTCTTGATTTACACGGTCGCGCGTGAGCACCGCACCCGTCAAACCGTACTCGGTGTTGTTCGCAATCTCGATTGCTTCTTTGAAGTCTGTTGCTTTTGTGAACGCGACGACTGGTCCGAAGATCTCTTCTTGCATGAGGCGCGCTTTCGGGTCAACGTCTGCGACAACGGTCGGCTCGACAAAGTATCCTGTCGAGTCATCAGCGTTTCCACCTGCGACGATGCGTCCTTCTTCTTTTGCGACATCGAAGTACGATGTGATTTTCTTGAAGGCTGCTGCGTCGATGACTGGTCCCATAAAGTGTTCGTTCTTCTCTGTGTTCCCGACAGAGAGTTCGTTCGTAAGTTCGACGACACGATCGAGCACTGTGTCATACACACTGTCGACGATGACGGCACGTGAGCAAGCAGAGCATTTCTGACCTGAGAAACCGAAAGCCGACTTGACGATTGATTGTGCAGCGAGTTCGAGGTCGGCTGATTCGTCGACGACGATCGTGTCTTTTCCGCCCATCTCTGCGATGACGCGTTTGAGCCAGATTTGCCCTTCGCTCAATTTAGAAGCACGTTCGTTGATGCGAAGGCCCACATCACGTGATCCTGTGAAACTGATGAAGCGCGTCTTCGGATGGTCGACGAGGTAGTCACCGACTTCTGCGCCCGGTCCAGGGATGAAGTTGAGCACGCCTTTTGGAAGACCTGCCTCTTCCATCACTTCGACGAATTTCGCAGCGATGATCGGTGTCGTTGAAGCTGGCTTCAAGAGAATCGTGTTACCGGCCACGATCGCCGCGACTGCTGTACCGGCCATAATCGCGAATGGGAAGTTCCATGGGCTGATGACGATCCCGACCCCGAGTGGGATGTAGTCATAACGGTTGTATTCGCCTGGACGACTCTCGACTTTCTTACCTGGTTTGAGTTCGAGCATTTGACGTGCATAGTATTCCATAAAGTCAATCGCTTCCGCCGTATCCGCATCTGCTTCGTTCCATGGTTTACCTGCTTCTTTGACGAGGTAAGCCGAGAACTCATGTTTACGTTTGCGGACGATGTTCGCTGCTTTGAACAAGACGTCTGCACGGACGGACGGGTCGACATGGCGCCATGAGTCAAACGCTGTGAGTGCTTCTTGCATCGCGCGTTCTGCGAGCTCTTGGTTCGCCTTTGAGACGCGACCGATCACTTCTTCTTTGTTAGCCGGGTTGTAAGACGTGATTTTACCTTCCGTCGTAACCTTTTCCCCACCGATTACGAGCGGATAGTCTTTCCCGAGCTCACCGTTCACTTTCTCGATTGCCGCTTGGATAGCATCGGCATTCTCTTTTTGTGTAAAGTCTGTGAATGGTTCATGTTTGTATGGAATCATTCTCGTTCCCCCTTAAAGTGATGTTGAGCGATAAAGCGCTTACGTCTGTATTGTATCGAAATTATGACCGAAATCCTAGTGAAACAATTTTCCAGAAACACATGACATTGGAGCGTTAAATCGAGACATGATAGGATGGGGGAGAAGGCAGCTTTAGAAAGGACGAACAACATGAAAAAATGGTTCATTCCGCTACTCCTTGTCTTTGCACTCGGGGCATGTGGCAACGATGAAGAATCGACGGTAGAAGAAACGGAACGGCCATTGCCGGATGCCGTGACGGAAGTGTATGCGAACTATCAAGCGGCGCTCGAGTCGGGCGATGCTGAAACGCTCGCGAGCATCGATTATGCCGGACGGTTAACCGATCTTCCGGCAACCGGTGCCGTCACCCGCCAAATTGCCCCAGGTGACATCTATGAGAGTTGGGTCAACGAGGACGAAGATGTGGCATTTCTTGTCCACGAAATGGTCGACCAAGACGGAAATCCGCTTCCGAACCGACTCAGCAAGGTCGCTGTGAAGGAAGGGGAGGACTGGTCACTCGTCATCACACCGGCTGCATTGCCAAAGGATGTGATCGCCGATGTCAGCGAGCTCCTCATCGGGGTGGATGCGAATGAATACGGGGTCAATGCCGAGGCGAACGCCCGTCTTGCTGAGATTCCGGAGGATGAGGCTGGTCCCATTTATGATCAAGTCAATGCCCAGACCGACTATATGGCGCTCGAGGCAGACAATAACGTCTTCCTGCTCATGGCAGAGACGTTGACAGTCGAGGAGAACCAAACGATCATGACCGATTATTTTAAAGCGTATGCGAAATGGTATACGGACAACGAGGAGACACTTCGAGAAGCGGCTGCGACGGAAAATCCGATTCAGTATATCGAAGTGCTGGACCCGCTAAAAACTAAACTAGAAGAAGCAGTCGATGGTTACGACGAACAACTCGTCGACCCGTCGTTTGGCTAAGGAGGAAAACAGATGCTCGCACCAACATTCTCATTACTGAATCAAAACGGAGACATCATTTCGCTTGAAGATTATCGAGGTAAAAAGGTCGTCTTGTACTTTTATCCCCGCGACTCGACGCCGGGTTGCACGACAGAGGCGTGCGACTTCCGTGATGCGATGCCGAAAATGGAAGGGGCGGTCGTCCTCGGGATTTCGGCGGACAGTCAAAAGAAACATCAGAACTTCATTACGAAGAATGACCTGCCGTTTGATTTGCTCGTTGACGCGGACCATGAGGTGTCGGAACTTTATGGCGCATGGCAGCTGAAGAAAAATTACGGCAAAGAGTACTACGGCATCGTCCGTTCGACCTTTCTCATCAATGAGGACGGCTATATTGAAGAAGAGTGGCGCAACGTTAAAGTGAAAGGGCACGTCGAGGAAGTTGTGGCTGCTTTAAAGTAATCATGATTACTTAGTGTTACTTAGCACACTATATAGTTATTTTACTTGCTAACGTAAAAATAGTATAATTTTAAAAAGATCATTAATAAAATAGCGTATGTTTTTTTAAACAGGAGGAATAAAAAATGAATAAGTTAATGACTCCTAAGAAAAATAAAACATCTTTCACTTTATATGAATATGCGAACGCATTTAATTTATCTAGAATGAAATCGAAGAAAAAGACGGAAGTTTTTCATATTCAACACACAAATCCTACAAATGACTATGAATCCTTCCAACGAGATTGGCTAGAAATCAAAAAAGATTTTGAATCTGCTATTGAAGAATTTGAGAAAAAATATAATTTGTGATTTCAAAAAATGAAAATGTGAGGAAATCTTGATGCAGAGTCCTGATGATCACAATGTTAATGATGAAATTGATGTCGTAGAAAATACACAGGATATTGAAAATCATGAAGAAGAAATTCTAGATATGATTAAGCATGATAATCAAGATGTTTACAATAAACTGAACGAAGAGGAGCGTCTTTCTTTAGAGCGTACTTTTACAAAGACAGTAGAGAGAAGAATGCGATTCTCAGGTCCTTTGCCACATCCAGAACATCTAAGACAATATGCTGAGGTTTATGAAGATGCCCCGAAAGAAATCTTTGAAATGGTACGGAAACAGATGGAACATAGGCATGAAATTGAAATAAGGGAATCTGATTTACGGAAATCAATTGTTAACAAAAGTTCATTTAACAATAATTTAGGTGTTATACTTGGCTTTATTTTAGCGCTTACATTTGTTATTGGAGGTCTTACTTTAATTGCAATAGACAAAGCAGGTTATGGTTTTACCGTCATTGCAGGTGTTATTGTAAGCTTAGTAAGCATTGTTACGATTAGAAAAATAGGTGAAAAAGATTCGAGTGAAGACGAAAATGAATCTGATGACGATAAACAAGAGAGCAAATAGAATAATTTGTTTTATGAATTCGATTAATATTTTTTAATCGAGTTCTTTTTTATTTAAACTCATATTGAAAATATTACAATCATATTTCGAAAATAATTTCAGAAAGCTTATAACAACAAGGTCGAAAGGGAAATGTAACAATTATATAACGAGTTGAAACCGCTTACTTACAATACCTTGCCTTGACTCGATTGCGAATGTTCTGAAAAATATAGGGAGAGCGCTCAAATCAAGAACGTAGGAGGAGAGCAACACGGTGAATCAAATTGAAAGTTGGCTGGCGAGTTTGTCAAATCTCGTATGGGGGCCACATTTATTAATCTTACTCGTCGGGACGGGAGTCTTCCTGACGATTCGTCTTGGCTTTATTCAGGTGACGAGGCTAGGTGTCGGCTTGAAAGAGGCATTTATTCCGAAGAATGATAAACCGAAGAAGAAGCAACGAGGGGACATCTCGCATTTCCAGGCACTCATGACGGCATTGGCGGCAACGGTCGGTACCGGAAACATGGTCGGTGTCGCGACGGCGATCGTCCTCGGGGGACCGGGTGCCGTCGTGTGGATGTGGTTATCTGGTTTCGTCGGAATGGCGACGAAATATGCGGAGGCGATCCTTGCCGTCAAATATCGTGTCGTCGATGAACGCGGTGAGATTGCCGGGGGACCGATGTATTACTTAGAACACGGATTGAAGAAAAAGTGGCTCGGTATGTTGTTTGCGTTATTCGCATCGGTCGCAGCCTTTGGTATCGGGAATGGGGTACAGACAAACTCGATCAGTCTCGCCCTGAACAACTCATTTGACGTCCCGATGATTGTGACGGGAATCGTCATGATGGCCGTCACAGCGTTCGTCATCTTAGGTGGCGTCAAATCGATTGGGAAAGTTGTCGGCATATTCGTACCGTTCATGATCTTAGCGTATGTCGGAAGTGGGCTCGTGATTCTCATTATGAACCTTGAATTGGTACCAGGTGCCTTATCGACGATGTTCTCGAGCACATTCAGTGCCGAAGCCATCGGCGGTGGTGCATTAGGTGCAGCGATTCGCTACGGGGTCGCGCGCGGTGTGTTCTCTAACGAGGCAGGGCTTGGATCTGCACCGATCGCGGCCGCGGCAGCGAAGACCGACTTCCCGGGACGACAAGCACTCGTTTCGATGACACAAGTTTTGATTGACACGCTCATCGTCTGTTCAATCACGGGGCTCACGATTGTCATAGGTGGTCAATATACGGAAGGGCTTGAAGGGATTGCCTTGACACAAGCGTCATTCGCGTATTTCTTAGGACCGATCGGGGAAATCATCGTGACGGTCTCACTCGTCTTCTTCGCCTATTCGACCGTCCTTGGCTGGTGCTATTATGGGGAGCGTTCGGCGTATTATCTACTTGGGGAGAAAGTGATCGTCCCGTATCGTGTCCTCTATATTTTAGTCGCAGGACTCGGTGCGATGACGACGAACTTGAATTTGATTTGGTCCATCTCGGATGTGTTCAACGGTCTCATGGCGATTCCGAACTTGATTGGACTACTGTTCCTCTCAGGCGTGGTTGTCGCCGAGACGAAACGATTCGAACTCGAACGTAAAAAAGAAACGGCGCAATCTGTCGCCTGATAAGAAAACCCGCCTGACATATGTCGGCGGGTTCTTTTCATACCTTGAATTGGCGAATCAGTGAGTCGAGTTCTTCCATCTTTTGTTGCGATTGTTCAGTCGCGTGGTTCAGTTCGGTGAAACGTTCGACGGACATCGTCACTTTTTCAGCAATCTCCTGCGTGCCGAGTGCCCCGTTGTTGACGGTCGTCGCTACATCTTGAATGACGCCGATCATGTTCGAAGTCAACTGCTCGAGTTCTCCAGCAGCAGTGGCGAATTCGGTCGCGGTCGTCTCAAAACGTCCTGCGTCCGAGCTATATTGTCCGGCCGCCACTTCCAGTTGATCATAGTCTTTCAAGACGTTCGTGTCGAGGAAGTTGAGCATCTGTCCGGAGCTCTCGTTCAAATGATCGACCGAATGAAGGACGGTTGTTGAGATGACTTGAATGCGTTCGACGGTCGCCCGGCTCGTCTCGGCGAGTTTTCGGATCTCGTCGGCGACGACGGCGAATCCACGTCCGGCCTCACCAGCACGTGCCGCTTCGATCGATGCATTGAGCGACAATAGGTTCGTCTGAGCGGCGATGTCGAGGATGTCGTTTGTGAGCGTCGCAATTTCACGGACGGCTTTCGCATCTTGCATCGCTTTCTCCAAGTTTGCACGCGTCGACTGAAGGACGCTGATCGCGTTCTCTTTCGCCTCCACTGCGTGCGACTTGAGGGAGAGGGCGCGTTCATCGATTTGTCTCGCTTCCGTTTTTCGTTCATCGGCCATCGTCACGATGTGGTGAATCGTCCGCTCCATATCTGAGGCGGAAGCGTTCATCTCTTGTGCGCTCGCCGCCGTTTGTTGCATACCGGCGGTCAAGTCTTCTGTCGTCGCAGCGGTCGTCGTCATATATGTGTCGAGTTCTTTCAACTCTTCGTACATATGTGTCGATTGTTTCGTCACCCCTGTCGTCACGTCGTTCACTTGAAGAATTAACTGACGCAGGTTGGCGATGAACTGATTAAAGTCACGTGCGAGTCCGGCGAACTCGTCACGGCGCTTCACAGGAATCGACGTCGTCAAATCCCCATCACTCGTGGCGAGCTCATGCATCTTCGTTTTGAACTCTTTTAGTGGTTCAAAGATTGATCGGAAGATGAAGAGCATCATGAGGATTGTCATGACGGCAGCGATTCCAAGGACGATAAATAGTGTGAGTTGAACTTGGTCGAACAGCTCAGCGGCGGCGGCTGTGTCTGTCTGGATTTCCTCGCGATTCAAGTTGACGAGGAGGCCAAGGGAGTTCGAGAGTGTATCTGCGCTTGCATCGGCTGTATCACGGATATATGTTTCAGCGGCAGCTGTACCTTCTTCGTTTGAGATACGAAGAAGTTCACTCATCACGTTCTGATAGTCGGTCCAATTCGCACTTGTTTGATCGAAAAGTTGTTGATCCTCGTCCGCGATAATCGTATCGTCGTAGCTATCCATCCGCTGTTCTAAAATCGCGACGGACGTTTGAATGTCCCGCTCAATGTTTTGTTTCGTCACCGCGTCATCGACGAGGACGTGACGAACCAAGTGACGACGTATTTCGAGCAGCTGTTTATCAACTTGATGAATTTGGTCCATCCCAGGTACCCAGGAGACGGTCATGTCTTCTTGCGCTGCTTTTGATACGTTCAGGGCATACCACGAGTAACCGCTTACACCGAGAAGCAACACAAACATGATGCTAAAAGCAGTGATCAGTTTATTCCGAATCGACATACGATTCCTCCTTACGAATCTGTTCTACCTTTAGCATAATCAGAATCTGTCATCGACCGTATAGCTAATTTCGAAAGCGGGTCAATATTCAGACGAGATTCCCCTACTTTATTAAAAATGACACAATTTGAAACGAGATAGATTTTCTTTTTTGTCTCATGAAAAAGTGGTATGATAATGAACGATGTATTGAAAACTGTTGGAGGTGGGAATTTTGGCTCGCATTACAGAAGCTGAAGTTCGGCACGTCGCCGGACTTGCCCGACTTGCGATCACGGATGAAGAAGTGACGCACTTCACGGAGCAATTGACAAAAATTCTCGAGTTCGCCGAGCAACTCGATGAGCTGGATACAACGGGCGTCGAACCGACGACCCATGCCCTAGATTTGAAAAACGTACTACGCAAAGACGAGGTTCGTCCATCGCTTCCACGTGAGGAAGTCGAACGGATGGCACCCGACTGGGAGAACGGTCAAGTCCGTGTCCCTGCGGTCTTTGAGTAAGGAGGCCTTTCATGAGTTTATTTGACCACGGTGTAGCGAAACTGCACACGCTATTAAAAGAAGGCGAAGTCACGGTCACGGACCTCGTCAAAGAGTCGTTCGACCGAATCGAAGCGACAGATGATCAAATCGGTTCATTTTTGACACTGAACGAAGAGGCGTTCGAACAGGCGAAACGTATGGATGAGCTCGCGAAAACGTCAGACAATCCACTCTTCGGCATGCCGATCGGCGTGAAAGACAACATCGTCACGAAAGGGATGCGCACGACATGTGCCTCGACGTTCCTTGAGAACTTCGTCCCGGCACACGATGCGACAGTCGTCGAGCGTCTTCATGACGCCGGTACCGTCACAATCGGGAAGTTGAACATGGACGAGTTCGCGATGGGTTCTTCAAACGAGAATTCCGCGTTCAAACCAGTAAAAAACCCATGGGACCCGACACGTGTACCAGGAGGTTCTTCAGGCGGTTCAGCGGCATCGGTCGCAGCTGGGCAAGTCCTTTTTAGCCTCGGTTCGGATACAGGTGGTTCGATTCGTCAACCGGCCGCTTATTGCGGTGTCGTCGGTATGAAACCGACATACGGTCTCGTCTCACGCTTCGGTCTCGTTGCCTTCGCGTCTTCACTTGACCAAATCGGTCCGCTCACGCGTACCGTTGAAGACAATGCTTACTTATTGAATACGATTGCGGGACACTGCGATATGGACTCCACGTCAGCCGAGGTTGAGGTGCCGGATTATACGGCAGCGCTCAACCAAGATTTGACGGGGATGAAGTTCGCTCTCCCAGAAGAGTTCATGGCAGAAGGTGTCGCGCCTGGCGTCCGTGAACAGATTGAAAAAGCGATTGAGACGCTCAAGTCTCTCGGTGCGACAATCGAGACGGTCTCAATTCCGTCCGTAAAGTATGCCCTCTCGGCTTACTACTTGCTCGCCTCGTCAGAAGCCTCTTCAAACTTGGCTCGTTTCGACGGCATCCGTTACGGACGCCGCGCTGAAGCAGACACGCTCGACGAAGTATTCACGTATTCGCGTGAACAAGGTTTCGGTGACGAGGTGAAGCGCCGGATCATGCTCGGGACATATGCGCTCAGCTCTGGTTACTACGATGCGTTCTACAAGAAGGCCCAGCAAGTCCGTACCCTCATGAAGCAGGACTTCGCGAAAGTGTTCGAAGCGTATGATGCGATCGTTGGCCCAACTGCTCCGACGACAGCGTTCAAACTCGGCGAACAGCTCGACGATCCGCTCACGATGTACGCGAACGATATTATGACGATTCCGGTCAACTTGGTCGGTATCCCGGCCATCTCGGTCCCGGCAGGTCTTTCAGAAGGACTTCCGGTCGGTCTTCAAATTATCGGGAACTACTTTGATGAATCAACACTTTACCGCGTGGCCCATGCTTTTGAACAAGCAAACGGCGGTTTCAAGATGCCACAGCTCTAAGGAGGACTTACGATGAACTTTGAAACGATCATCGGGATCGAGGTGCACGCCGAGCTGAGCACGAAGTCGAAGATTTGGTGTGGCTGCTCACGCACTTACGGTGCCGAAACGAATACACAGACGTGTCCGATTTGTCTCGGACACCCGGGCGTCTTGCCTAAATTGAACGAAGAAGCGGTCAACCTCGCCATCAAGGCGGCAATGGCACTCAACTGTGAGATTGCGACAGATACGAAGTTCGACCGGAAGAACTACTTCTATCCGGACACGCCGAAAGCGTATCAAATCTCCCAGTTCGATAAGCCGATCGGCTCGAACGGTCACGTCGACGTCGAAGTCGACGGAGAGATGAAACGATTCCGCATCGAGCGTGTACACTTAGAAGAAGATGCCGGGAAGATGAACCATACGGGCGAGAAGCACTCGGTCGTCGACTTCAACCGGACCGGTTCACCACTCATCGAGATTGTCAGTGAAGCGGATATGCGCTCACCGAAAGACGCGGTCGCGTACCTCGAACGTTTGAAAGAAGTCCTCTCGTTCGCTGGCGTCTCGGACGTCAAGATGGAAGAGGGGTCGCTTCGCTGTGACTGTAACATCTCGGTCCGTCCATACGGGCAGGAGAAGTTCGGGACGAAGACGGAGCTCAAAAACTTGAACTCGTTCTCAAACGTCTTGAAGGCGCTCGACTATGAAGAGACGCGTCATCGCAAATTGCTTCTCTCAGGTGGCGTCATGCGTCAAGAGACGCTCCGTTACGACGAAGCTGCGAAAAAGACGATTCTCATGCGTGTCAAAGAAGGGGCAGCGGACTACCGCTACTTCCCGGAGCCGGACCTCGTCCGTCTCGAAATCGATGAGGCATGGAAAGAGCGCATCCGCGCGACGATTCCAGAGTTGCCGGCAACACGTCGTGAACGCTACATGAGCCAATATGGTCTCTCGGCATACGACGCGAAAGCCCTCACGTCGACGCGTGAGTTCTCGGACTTCTTCGAAGCGACGACAGCAGCTGGAGCCGAGCCTAAAGCGGCAGCGAACTGGCTCATGGGTGAAGTACTCGGTCACTTGAACAAGTCAAATGAAACGGTTGAGACGATGAAGTTGACGCCGGAATCACTCGCAGAGCTCATCCGCTTGATCGCGGAAGGGACGATTTCATCGAAAATCGCGAAGCGTGTCTTCACGGCGATGATGGAAGAGGCGGCTGAGCCGAAAGCGTATGTGGAAGCGAACGGACTCGCCCAAATCTCGGACGAGAACTTGTTACGTGGCTACATCCTCGAATTGTTCGAGGCGCATCCGCAAATGATCGAAGACTTCAAGAACGGGAAAGACCGTGCGAAAGGCTTCATCATCGGCCAAATCATGAAACAGACGAAAGGGATGGCGAACCCGGCACTCCTCGATGGCTTGTTCCACGAAGAGATCGCGAAACGCTAAGCAGGCGGCGAGACACTTGTGTCTCGCTTTTCGCTCGAGTTGAGCATAGGGGAGAGAATCAATATGCAACGGAAACGTGCGCGGGTCATTTATAACCCGACATCTGGTAAAGAAGTGATCAAACGGGAACTCCCGTACATTTTGAACCGCCTCGAGGATGCGGGTTATGAGACGTCGACGTATGCGACGAAAGCGATTGGTGATGCCACGCTCGAAGCAAAACGGGCCTCGGCGGCCGAGTTCGACCTCATCATCGCCGCAGGTGGAGACGGGACATTGAACGAAGTCATCTCAGGGCTCGCGCCGCTTGAAAATCGTCCGACAATCGGTCTCATTCCGGTCGGGACGACGAACGACTTCGCTCGGGCGATGCGGATTCCACTGAGCGTCGTCGGTGCACTCGACGTCATTTGTGACGGATTTGAGATGCCGGTCGACCTCGGGGAAATCGAAGGAGAGACAGGTGACATCCACTATTTCATCAATATCGCTGGCGGTGGGATTATGACCGAGCTCTCGTATGAGGTGCCATCGAAGTTGAAGACGGCGCTCGGTCAGCTCGCGTATTACGTGAAAGGGATGGAGAAGCTACCACTCATCAAACCGACGTACATCGAGCTCGAACACGACGAAGGAACGTTCCAAGGGGAAGTCATGATCTTTCTCACATCGAACTCGAACTCGGTCGGTGGATTTGAAAAGATCTCACCGCACGCATCGTTGAATGACGGGTTATTCGACTTGTTCATTTTGCGGAAATGTAACTTGTTCGAATTCATCCATGTCGTCCGCTTACTCCTCCGTGGAGAGCATTTATCGAGCTCACTCGTCGAACATGTGAAGACGAGTCGCGTCAAGATGAAGACGACAGAGCCGATGAGTTTGAACATCGACGGCGAGTACGGCGGGGAGTGTACAGGGGAGATGCGGAACTTATTCCGTCATTTGACGGTGCTCGCGCCGAACGCCCGGATCCGCGAGATGGAAGAGTTGAATGCACAATATGAACGCGAACAGATGATCAAGCAATTGTTCAATGTTTCGCTCGATAAAGCAGAGTGAAAAGATAGGAATGACGACATCAGTCATTCCTATTTGCAATGGAAGGAGCATTCGTATGCTACCAGTGAAAAAGAATGACCGTCTCGATGTGCATGTCCACGACCTGACCCATGAAGGGGCGGGTGTGGCGCGTGTCGACGGCTATACGCTGTTCGTCCCGAACGCGTTGCCGGGAGAGACGGTCGAAATCGTCGTGACGAAGACGAACAAGCAGTACGGGTTCGCCCGATTGTTGAACGTGAAAGAAGCGAGTGCCGACCGGGTCGAGCCGCCGTGCCCGATCTTTTATCAGTGTGGCGGCTGCCAGCTGCAACACTTCAGTTATGAAGGTCAACTTCGCCAAAAACGGGAACGCGTCGTCGATGCGCTCAAGCGTCTCGGTCAGTTCGACGTACCGGTCCATGACACGATTGGGATGCCGGAACCTTGGCGCTACCGCAACAAGGCACAAGTCCCGTTCAAACAAGAAGGGGACCGTCTCGTCTCAGGCTTTTATCGCCCTCGTTCGCATGACATCGTCGAGATGAGCGAATGTTTGATTCAAGATGAGCGCAATGACAAGGCGATCCAAGTCGTCCGTGACGTATTGGATGCTCGCGGTGTGCCGGCGTATGACGAGAATACAGGACGCGGTGTCATCCGTCACGTCATGGCCCGTTACGGGTACCATTCGGGTGAACTGATGATCGTCCTCATCACGAAGACGACGAAGTTAAAAGGCGTGAATGAGATTGTCGCCGACATCGTCGAGCGTCTCCCGAACGTGACGTCGATCATGCAAAACGTCAACCCGGACAAGACGAACGTCATCCTCGGGCCGACGAACAAATTGCTTTACGGCCATGAGACGATTGAGGATAAAATCGCAGGACTCACGTTCACGATTTCTCCGCACTCGTTCTTTCAGGTCAATCCGGTCCAAACGGAGAAGTTATACGGGAAAGCACTCGAGTACGCACAACTGTCAGGTACGGAGCAAGTCGTCGACGCCTATTGCGGTATCGGGACGATCAGTCTCTTCCTCGCGCGTAAAGCGGCACACGTCTACGGTGTCGAAGTCGTCCCGGAAGCGATTGAGGACGCGAAACAAAATGCACTCGTCAATGAGATTGACAACGTGACGTACGCATGTGGTGCGGCGGAAGATGTGCTCCCACAGTGGAAGAAAGATGGCGTGAATCCGGACGTGATCGTCGTCGATCCACCACGAAAAGGATGTGCCGAGTCGTTTCTTGAGACGATGGTCGAGATGGCACCGAAAAGGATTGTGTACGTCTCATGTAACGTCGCGACACAAGCGCGTGATATGCGTTACCTCGCCGACCGTGGCTATCGCTTGATGGAAGTGACACCGGTCGACATGTTCCCGCATACGGCGCATGTGGAGACGGTGGCGTGGTTGGAGAAAGTAGAATAAGAGATTCGAGGGGGGCTTAGTCACGTTGCTTATTGCGAAATGACAGGCCCTCTTTTTCAGAAGATACATTTTGATTTGATATACACCCATATAGTTAGTATACTTATAATAAGTAAACTAACTATATGATGTGAGAAGTGTCGCTTTTTTGGGAACGGGTCCAAAGAATGTCGAGAACGAAATGAAGAAGGTGATTATTTGGAAAATTTGTCTTATTTGTTGATTAAGTCCTCACGATTTTTAAAAGGAGCGTTAGACAAACGATTGCAAGAGTATAATCTGACAGCTACGCAATTCTCGGTACTGAATCAAATCACGGCTCACAATGGGAACATCACGTCAGCAGAAGTTGCGCAGCGATTAGAGTCCGACCGACCGACCATCTCTGCAATCATCAATAGGCTCGAAAGGGACGGCTTCGTTGAAAAAGTGCAAAATCCACACGACAAGCGATCTGCGTACCTCAAGCTGAACGAGCAGACTTTGAAACTCGTAGACGAGCTGAGACGTGTTTCTGATGAAGTGAATGAAACGGTATTTGAAGCTTTCACTGAAGAGGAAGTGGCTAACATGAAAGCGTATTTAGTCAAACTGATGAAACACTTTGACGACATGTGATTCGATGCAAAGAGAAATCGTTCTATTCTCATGACCGGAAGAAAATATTTTCACGTGTCCTTCGAGATATACGTTCAGACATATCACAATGATGCAAATTACTTTGTTGTCAGCTCACCAACGATGACAAAATCGATTTCAACACGTTTGAAAGACAGAGGCATACGAAAGAAAAATATCATCAAGGACACGTTCATCGGATACTAAGCGTAAAAAAATATGGATGACAAGGAGTGAGAGATTGATGGGTTCAATTCTCGTGACTGGAGCGACGGGTAATGTAGGGAAACATGTCGTCAACTATTTGAACGGTCGAGATTCAGACGTTGTGGTGGCAGGGCATCGCATAAAAGAACTAGAAAAGAGCTATCCGGGGATGAAAGCGGTCAGATTGGATTTCGAGGATCCGAGTACGTTTGAAGAAGCATTACATGGCGTCGACCGCGTATTCTTGATGCGACCGCCTCAGATTGGGGACGCTGAAGTCTTTCGACCGTTCGTAGAAGCGATGAAGGCACAATCCGTGCGTCTCGTCTCGTTTTTATCGTTGATGGGGGTTGAACGAAATCCATTCCCCCCTCACCATAAAATCGAAAAAATGATTGAGGAGGCATCGATTCCTTACGCGCACATTCGTCCAGGTTTCTTTATGCAAAACTTAACCGGTGTCCATGCCGAAGAGATTAGGAAGGATCGTGAGATATTTATTCCTGCCGGTAAAAGTAAGGTGAGTTTTATCGATGCTGAAGATATCGGCAAAGCGATCGCTCATGTTCTCCTGCATCCTGACGCTCATCAACATGTAGCTTATACGTTGACGGGTCCTGAAGCACTCGATTACGTGGACATCGCCAATCAATTGACCTTATTGACTGGGGAAAAAATCACCTATGCCAAGCCGAGTATGCTTCACTACCGTTCACGCTATATCAATGAACGGGGACTTAGCCCAGAGTACGTAAACGTAACGATGGCGCTTTATTTGATGACGCGCCTTGGCACGGCAAAGGCTGTCACACATACGTTCAAGGAATTGACAGGGGACGAACCACGGACGTTTTTCGAGTTCGCCAAAGCTCACCTTCATGAGTTCGAGCGAAAAGACGATGGAGATCAACAAATGATCCATTTGACCTGAAGGAGGCGAACGTATGAATCGAGAGGAACAGATTCGTTTTGCGGCGTATCAAGTGATGGAGCTCGGAAAGATGGAAGTCGTCCCTGAAGTGTTCGCTACAGAATACGTCGCGCATGCAGGGGAACGGACGTATAAAGGCCATGCATTCATTCGACGTTTCTCAAAACAGATGAAGACTGCGCTTCCTGACGTCAAGGTGAAGAAGGTCGAGGTACTCGTTCAGACAGAAGATACTGTCACGTGGCAGCGTACGCTTGTCGGGACACATCAAGAAAACATGATGGGCATCCCTGCGAGCGGGAAACAGATCGAATGGGTGGACATGGTCGTCTCCCGTTTCCAAAAAGGGTTGATTGTTGAGGAGTGGGTCGTCTCTGAACTGATGGGCGAGTTATTGGTGAAACGACCTAAAACAAAGTGATGGTGAAATGGGAAAGTACTTATGACTCAAACATAAGTGTTTTTTTGTTCGTCGCCAAAGAAACAAAGAGTATGTCTGATATGATGAATGTATGATCGAAAACGTATAGTCGGGGGAATGACATGAATATTCAACAGATGATGGAGTTCGAGATCGGGGAGGCACTCGACAAACAGTTGACCGAGTTGCTCATGAAGTCTTTTGATCCACTTTATCATGAACGAAGCTACTTCAAGCAGTTGCCGCATCTTCGATTGATTGCATTTGATGAACAGCAGCACGTCATCGGGCAAGTCGGTTTAGACTTTCGCGTGATGAATTTGAACGGGGACCCGATTCGAGTGCTCGGGATTATCGACTTATGCGTTCAAGAAGAATGGCAAGGACGCGGGATCGGAGGAGCGCTGATGGAACGGGTGATTGCTCTCGGTGACGAGCATCGGATCGACTTTCTCCTGTTATTCGCTGACCGATCGGACCTTTACGAACGGATCGGGTTTCATACGGTATCGAACACATGCATGTGGCTTCAAATCGATGACCAAAACCAGACGACACGAGGGATTGGGGAGGCACCATTTGACGAATTGATGGTGAAGCCGGTAGGAGAAATGCAATGGACGGAAGGGACACTCGACTTGCTCGGATACTTATATTAGGAGGATACCGATGAACTATGAACAAGTGACAGAAACATATGAGGCGTATGCACAAAAGATCGGGGACCGGAAGCGCATGTATGAAACGATTGCGAACATATTTGACGTGAAGCGGGTGCTCTATCCCGGAAGTCACGTCGATATCGCCCCGTCCTTCGTCATCCCGCACGTCATCTATGTCGACAGTTTCAAAGGGGCGATTCGCTTTTTCAAGAAACTCGAAACGGTACAGGAACTGATTGATCAACGAAAGGAATATGATGGGCCGTGTACCATTGAATTCTTTGGTCAGGACTATACGCAGCCGCTCGACATCGGACCGGTCGATTTGATCATCTCGCAATATGCGGGATTTGTCGGGCAGGCGACGAAACAGTATTTGAAGCCGGGTGGCATCTTGCTCTGTAACGATAGTCACGGAGACGCGACGTTGGCGCGGTTCGATAAGGCGTTCGAATTGATTGGGGTCATGGGAAGAACAAATGAACTCGTTCAGACGGGGCTCGACGAGTATTTCCATTTACCGAAAGGGAAGGACGTCGATACCACAGAAGTGAAGAAGTCGATGAAAGGTCCTCGATATACGAAACAAGTGGAGAACTATGTGTTTCAGAAAGTATAAAATGGAAATAAGTTAAAATATAATCTTCTTGTGGAAATCTAATCTTTTTATTGCCATACTTTATTAATGGATGATTCGATTTTCAGGAGGATGATGACTTATGAACAGAAAAATTTTAAATGGCATAATGATTTTTAGTCTGACTTCAATTCTAGTTGGATGTGGGGATGAGGCAAGTGATCACGAGGGTCAAATAAAGATTTCTACATCTGCTAGCTATTATGAAGGCGAAAACTATAAAGAAGTGATTGCTGACCTTGAAAAAAGTGGATTCAAAGATATCAAAACAAAAGCAATTGAGGACTTAGTTACTGGTTGGATTACAAAAGATGGAGAAATTGAAGAAGTTTCTATAGGTGGGAAAACTGATTACTCTGAAGGACAATGGGCTTCAGAAGATGAAGAAATTATCATCACATATCACACATTTGAAAATGATGAATCAAGTGAGAGCAATAGCTCTGAAGACGAAAAAGATAGTTCGAAAAATGATGAAGAAGTTGAAGAGGTAACTGAAGAAGAACCAGAAACGCTGACAAGAGATAATAGTAAAGAATTAAATGCCGTATTAAGTGTGGATTTCGAGTCTGACCCATTGCTTCAAGATTTTGCAAAAGAATATGAAGGTAGCGTAATTGAATTCGATGCACATACTGCATATGTAAATAAACATGGAAGTTATGATACTCGCTTCGATTATTTGATACTTGTGGGTGACTACACCGAAGGCGAAACACCAGGCCCCAATTTTCAGCTCCGTAATGTAAACTACTCTGGCTTAAATTTAACGGGCGAAAATATTCCAGACCCTTTTGGAATTGGTCACAATATACGTATCACTGCTGAAGTGGTGGAGTATGAAACGGCATCTGAATTATTTTTAATTGATCCTATTTCTATCCAAATGAGATAAGTGTGATTCGTCCAAAAATGTAAATTTAGGAGGAATTCGATGAAACAATACACGATTCGAAACCGAAGCGTCCCGCTTTCCTTACATGACGCGGTCATCACAGAAGCGGCAGTGACCGGTTCGATGATACGTCTCGTATTTGCGGATGGAATCCGTGATTTGTTCAAGAAAGAACATGTGTGGACAGGCCGCGCTACCGTGACGATTTCGAACGTGAACCGGGATTCTTCGTCACTTACACGCTTTGGTGAAACGACCTATTTGATGTGTCCAATCGAGCAACTCAGTCAGTTCGTCAAAACGGGACGCTTCGAAATCGTAGATGAGTTGTATGGTTATCGCCAGCTGTTATTCCGTTGCATGTGGTTGACCGATACGACATGTGAGACGGTGGAGCTGAGTCTCTCCCATTCAAGTGAGCTCGTCATCCGATGGGAAGACGAGCCGGTCGAAGAAATGTATGGATCTGAATCATTTTGAAGAAATCGTAAGTCCTACATGTTGGGCGACTGCTCTCGCGACGTCTTGTTTTGATCGATAATCCGTTATCATTTCTTCTGCTTAAAACACCCCATAGCAAGTGGAATTTAGTTTCCACTGCTATGGGGTGTTTTCATGCTGTCTTTGGATTAGGTGATTCTGTTTCGCGCAATGCATCGACTTGTTTATATTCTTCGGTATCGGTCCACATCTCATCTTTCAACGGATTGAGACGTCGTTTGACGATGCGTGACACCTGCATGACGGCGAGGACGACGTTTAGGGCGAGACTGATGATTGCGAGCGTCCAGTTCGCTGCTGGATTATACGAGACGCTCACGTTAAACGTACTACCGACCGCAAAGAAGTAAGGGAACGTCATGACCCACATCATCCAAATTGTGAGTGTCTGGGCTCTGTTTTGCATCCACGTCCCCTTCGCCCAAAGAAGGGCCGGAATCGTTGCGGCGATATTCAACGCGAATCCGGAATAGAACGCGTTACCGGGTGCGCAAGAGTAAACATAGGAGATGTTCCAAATCCCGTATGCGATGATCCACAACTTCGTCTGGTCCGGCCAAATCATGTCCACTTTCTTACCGGACGTCGCAAAGATGCCGAACCATCCACAGATCAGGAGGACGTTCAAAATACCGGCGACGGCGTTCACGTAGTTCCAACCACCGGAGATATAGTACATGCCATCGACGACCCCTTCAAATCCCATGAATCCGACTTGAAATTCCCGGATGACCGCCTCGATGATATTGATAGCGAGAATGGCTGGAACGAGTACTAAATACCAAGGGTGCTTCTTATGGTAGTTCGTGAAGCGGATGACCATATAAATTAGTGCGCCGGTCAATGCGGAATACACTTTCACCCAATGGAACCAAGACGTGATTTCTGATTCGACGACGAACAGCCAAATCGGAGTCAAGGCGATTGGAAGCGCGATGAATAGGAGTTGACTCGCTCGTTTACCGGAACGGACGAACTCATTCAACCCAATCAAAAGCCCAAGTACGACGAACCACATGACGACGTTATGCCAAGGAATCGACTCAAAGAAAAACATAAAACGACACTCCTTTCGAAAATGAGATGATATGAAATAAATGCAATGGATAAACATACCGAACGTTCGTTATGTTTATGTGAAAAGTGTAACAATATATTGTAAGCGCTGTCAATAGAAGTCGTGGGCTCACACGGAAGTGTCGAAAGTTCGCCACATCATTATGATATAATGAGCGATGAGAATAGAGGAAGGTGTTGGATGATGATGAACGAAGGGAAGTTAAAAATCTTACAAGCTGCGCGTGAAATCATTGTCGAACAGGGCATCAAAGGCACGACGCTTAGAGGAATTGCGGAGCGGGCCGGATTCAGTACGGGCGCGATCTATCATTACTACACGTCAAAAGAGGCAATCCTTTATGACGTGATGGACGAGGGCCTCGGTGAGGTCAAACGAATCGAGACCGTTTCTCAGGATGATCAGAAGGAAGCGGCGGTAATCATCCAAGAAATTTATGAAGGCATGCAGGAACGGTTTCAAAAGGATGCGGAGAGCCGACTCCAGTTTTATCTCGCTCATGAAGCGATGATTGGAAATGAAGATATTCAACAGAAGTTCAAAGTGAAGTATGAAGATTGGATCACACGGATTGAGGCCATTTTTGTACGGGCTTACGGTGTCAAACAAGGACCGATGACCCGGGCGGTCGCCACGTGGACGATGGCCGGGATCGATGGGATGGTCCTCCAGACCCTACTTCGGACGGGAACAATTGAACCGGAATATACGAATCGTGTGCTTCATTATTTATTGACCGAAGGGTTCCCGCACTTTTTTCAACTCATTCGTTCGAAAGAAACGGATTATGAGTAATGTCAGTTGATACAATCCGACGGACATAATAGAATAGATGAGTGATTTTGTTGGACTGTATGGATGAAAGGAACTGATTTTACGATGAAAGAAAACTTTTGGCGCGACCTTCCGCGTCCGTTCTTTATACTTGCCCCGATGGAAGATGTGACCGATGTCGTCTTCCGTCATGTCGTCGCCCATGCCGGACGCCCGGACGTCTTCTTTACGGAATTTGCGAACTCGGATAGCTATTGCCATCCTGAAGGGAAAGGCAGCCTTCGTGGCCGTTTGACGTTCACCGAGGACGAGCAGCCGATGGTCGCCCACATCTGGGGAGACAATCCGGAATACTTCCGTCAAATGAGTATCGGGATGGCTGAGATGGGCTATAAAGGACTCGATATCAACATGGGTTGCCCGGTACCGAACGTCGCGAAACGCGGAAAAGGGAGCGGCCTCATTCTCCGTCCGGAAGTGGCAGCCGAACTCATTCAAGCAGCGAAAGCCGGCGGACTCCCGGTCAGCGTCAAGACGCGACTCGGCTACTCGAAGCTCGATGAGTGGCGTGACTGGTTGACGCATATCTTGAAACAAGACATCGCCAACTTGTCCATTCACCTACGGACACGTTCGGAGATGAGTAAAGTCGACGCGCACTGGGAAATGATCCCGGACATCGTGAAGCTACGAGACGAGATCGCACCGGATACGCTCATCACGATCAACGGGGACATCCTCGACCGTCAAATGGGACTCGAGCTCGTTGAGAAATACGGGGTCGATGGCGTCATGATCGGTCGCGGGATTTTCAAGAACCCGTTCGCATTCGAGAAAGAGCCACGCGAGCACTCGATGGAAGAACATCTCGATTTGTTGCGTCTGCAACTGGACCTTCAAGATAAATTCCAAGAAGACGTGCCACGTTCGATTTCGAACTTGCACCGTTTCTTCAAGATTTATGTCAAAGGATTCCGTGGGGCGAGCGAACTTCGCCATCACTTGATGGAAACGAAATCGACGGATGAGGTACGGGCGCTACTTGATGCCTTTGTCGAGAAATATCATGAAGAAGAGGCAGCGCTCGCTGCTGAATAAACGATGAGGTTCAGCGAAAGCTGGACCTTTTTCGTATAATGAATAGAAAGGAGTGAGGCAGATGATCAACATACGAAAAGAAAGGCCAGAAGATGAACGTCGCGTTGAAGAAATTGCTCGGGAAGCGTTTTGGAACTTATATTTCCCGGGATGTCATGAGCATTATGCGATTCATCAACTGCGAAAACATGAAGATTACTTGCGCGAATTGTCATGGGTCATCGAAGTGGATGGAGAGCTTGCTGGTGGAATCTTTTACTCGAAGTCGAAAGTTGTAGATGGAGAGAAATCGGTGGATACGATCACGTTCGGTCCAGTTTTCATCGACCCGAAGTACCATCGACAAGGAGTAGGTAGACATCTCATAACGCATTCGATTGAACATGCACGTTCGCTCGGTTATCGTGCAATCCTAACCCTCGGCTATCCATATCACTATGAGCCGTATGGATTTGTAGGTGGAAAGAAATATGGCATTGCGATGCCGGACGGACAGTACTACAAAGGACTGCTCGTATTACCTTTATATGATGGGGCGCTAGATGAGGTTCAAGGTGTCGCAGTATTTACAGAAGGCTTGGAAGTAGAAGAAGCTGAAGTAGAGACGTTCGACGCTACGTTTCCGACGAAGAAAAAAGAAGTGCTCCCGAGTCAACGAGAATATGAATTGGCTTCGAGTGAATTAGATGAATCCTAAAGCGATGCCAAAGATATGATCTTTGGCATTTTTTCTTGTTTCTTACCTAAATAAAGGATACCTTGGATGTATTGGATATTGATACATAGGAGAAACATAGAAGAAAAGGTAGTCGGAAATAGATATTTTTTTAGAAAAATGATTCGACTTAAAGAACGAGTGTGAATTGAACGCGATTGGAGAGATGAAGTCGTCAGATTGAGCGCATAGGTAAGGAGGAGCAAGATGGATTCACCAGAATGGAAAGACTGTATCATTTGTTTTGGATTGATTGCGGGGACGACACTCGGTGTAATCCTCTCGTTCTTCTTCGGTGTTCAGTTGACGTACGGGATCGCGAGCGGAGCGATGCTAGGATATGTCGGAGGGCTTGTTGCATCGATTTGGAAAAAATGACTATTTTGTAAAAAGGGAAATCTGAAGTGTGTACCGAATTTCTGTATAACAAACGACAGAGGAGCGGATCAATATGGAACGGAAGATTACCGTTAAAGGGACAGGGAACGTCTCATCTCGACCGGATTTGATTGTGATTCACATGGACCTCGTCTCGAAAGCGCCACGATACGAAGATACGATGACCGAGGCAGCAAGTGCGGTGTCCCATCTTCAAAAAGCCATCACGCGTGCGGGGTTTGACAAGACGGAACTCAAAACGAGTGACTTTTCTATCGATACGGAATACGAACGGTATCGCGATCGAGATGAGAATTATCGGTCGCGGTTTGTCGGATACGTCTGTAAGCAGAAAACAAAGCTCGAATTTGCGCTCGACACGTCCAAACTATCGGACGTCATCGAACAAATCAGTCAATCTCGGGCAAATCCGACACTCTCGATTCGCTTCACGATGAAAGATCCGAATGCGATTGAAGATCAGTTATTGGTGAACGCTGCGGAGAATGCATTGAAACGAGCAGAACTCCTTGCGAAAGGAGCAGGCGCCGAACTCGGGGACTTGCTTCAAATTGACTATACGTGGGGGGAGATTCATCTGTTCTCGCCTACGAACGTCCTTTATAGCCAGGACATCGTCTATTCGGAATCACGGATGCCTGAACTTGAGCCAGATGACATTGATGTCAGTGATTCGGCGACATTCGTCTGGAGTTTGAAATGAGGCGACTGATTTTCTTGATTCTCCTTTCACTCTCGATTGCGGTGCCCGTATCTGCCCTTTCCTGGGCCTACACGTTTGTCGTGTTCGACCGAAACGCATATGAAGTGCTCGACACAATAATCGATGAGGATGCACTCGGTGACGTGATCGGTGAAGTGGGAACAACGGTCAACGACGAGACGGGACGATACTACGGGAATGCCTCGAACGGATATCCAATCGGGACAGTGTACCGTGAAGTCGACGGGGAGTCCGTGGAGGACGTCATCGCAGTCGAGGACGGCTCAGAATGGAAACGGGCGGAGTATCGATTCGAAGCACCGTACCATTCACGTGACTTTATCCAATTCTTCGGTTACAGCCTACTTGGGATGGGCATCATCATGATAAGTGCGACGCTCTTCAAGCGAAGTTCGCTGTACAAAAAAGAAGAATGAACGAACGTGGAAATGGGAAGGGTGATAAAGAGAAGTTCGGCAAAGGGGGATTCACCATGAACATTTTGATTATTTTTGACTCACTATATGGTCATACAGAGAAGATTGCCCATGCGATGCAGGAAGAACTGTCAAAGGGGCATGAGGCACGTATGGAACACGTATTGAATATCGGATTGGGAGATCTCGCGCACATTGATCTCGTTGTGATCGGTTCACCGACGCATGGAGGGTATGAAACCGAGGACATTAAAGTGTTTTTAGACGGAATCTCAGACAATGCCTTACGAGGGAAGCAGACGGCTGCGTTTGATACGAGTGTCGTCAAAGAAAAACAAAATCCGATTCTCGGTAAAATCATCGACTGGTTCGGTCATGCGGTAAACCGCGTCGAAGGGGAAATGATTGAAAAAGGCGCAACGAACGTTCAAAAAGAATCGTTCTTGGTTGATGGGGAGACGGAGATGTTGAAAGAAGGCGAACTCGAACGCGCGAAAGCGTGGGCGCGAGAGTTGGTGAATTAATTAGTGATACGCATTCCATTATCGGGATGCGTTTTTTTGATGGAATCGGACAAAAGATTTTGGAAAGCGGGTAAATATTAAATAAGGCATAAAGAACGATAATTATTCTCTATGCCTGTCCAGATGATTAATTAACTTCAATGATATCTTTTACAATTGTTCGAAGTCTTTCGGTGTATTCTTCGATTTCATAGACATGATTAATTTTGTGTCGAACGTTGGGCTCATCTCGGAATGTGATATATTTGTTCGTTAGTGAATTTAAATGCAGACGACAAACCCATTTTCGATTACTGTCATCGATTAAGATATTAAAATAACTCGCATTATCTCTATAAAAAATGCGGTCTTTGCCAATTACCGATCCTAACAATACCTTCACTGTCGCATAACCTTCAATTTCTTCTTGAGTTGTTTCAATGATTGGTTGTGCAGGAATATCGACCGTTACTTCTTCCTCAATTTCATTTGAGACAGGGTCATCTATGTTTGGTGTTACAGCTGGTTCTGACTCACCTGAAATTGCGTGCTTGATTCGTTCATTTAAGTTTTCATTAATGAATTGATTAAACGCTTTGGAAACGATTGGTCGGAACTTATCGACGACTGTTTGTGTTTTTATACCTTGGTAGCATTCTTGAATAAGTAGTTTAATTAGTTCGTCGCTAGGTGATTGAGATAGAGTCTTTAGCTGATCTTTTATTGCACTAAGGTATTTAAGCTCTTCGGCCGTTGAAAGAATTGTATTCACATTAAATTCTTGTTTTTTAAACTTGTAAAGTTCTCTGATCTCACTGTCCTTTATATTAGATAACACAATTTCAAAGAAAGGAGTGCTATCCATTACATTAGGTGATTCTAAATCTGTATAAAAACGATACATGTCACCATTTGTCAAGATTGCAAATTTTGCTTGTGTCGTTCCGAAATATCTAAATAATTGAGAATCATGCTTCGTTAATCGTTCATTAATAGATTTTGCTTCAATGAGAATTGTTGGTTTGCCCTCTTCCATAATAGCATAATCAACCTTTTCTCCTTTTTTAATTCCTACATCGGCAATATATTCAGGAGTAAACTCTGCCGGATTGAAAACGTCATATCCGAGTGTTTGGAAAAATGGCATAATCAGGGCGGTCTTCGTGGCTTCTTCTGTCGAAATTGAGTGCTTAAGTTGCTTGATGCGTTGAGAAACTGTACGAATATCTGAAGAAAACTTTTCCATCATAATAACCTCCAATATTTTCATTTATAAGTTAATACTACCTTTTATTATTATGATAGTAAATTTGTCTTTATACAGTTTTGGAATTGTTAAGAAAATTGTCATTATAGAAAGGGTGAGAGTGATGAAAAAAATGGAACGTGATGTATTCGTCGGTTGGATTGTCGTCTTGTTAGTCATTTTGGTGCATTTCCTCATCACCATCTCTCTCGGGAATTCGTACTTTGCCGAGAGTTCGTTGAATCGAATGATGTGGCTCTCGAGTTTTCCAGCATTTTTGATTACCTTCGTTGCAGCTTTTTTTCAAAAAACGAACACGATGATGTTAGCGGTTCGTCGGGGATTGCTATGGACCATTGAGTTGATTGTCGCTTTTACCGTTCTCGCTTGGGTGTTCCGTTCATTTGAAGGATTGTATGCGTATGCCGGTCTGTATTGGTTGTTCGGTGCCGTCCTGATTGCTCCTATTTTCTATCTGATGGCATTCCGCCGCCAACATACGAAACGGATCCAGACACCTTGACAGTAGCGCTTCCTTCTGAAGGAAGCGTTTTTAGATTGCCGTAGGATGGGAATGGGTGTAGAGAGTATAGATTGGAGGAGAGTGTGATGAGCCAATATTTTTCATCATCTTATGAAGAATCACGAGAGAAATTTATAAATTTACTGTCTGAGGTGAAACGATTTTATCCGAAGGCAGAGCTGTTGACGCATTCGATTGGGGACGAAAGTATCGACGTCATTTTAGGGGAGCCGAAACGGGATTGTAAAACAATGCTCCTCATGACGATTGGAGAACATGGGATTGAAGGATATGCGGGTGCTGCGGTGACTCACCAATTCGTTCGGACGCAACTCTCACATGTACGACATGAGACGACCGGCATTTGTCTCATCCATGCCGTCAATCCGTGGGGAATGAAACACTTTCGGCGGGTCAATGAGCACAATGTCGATTTGAACCGAAATTACGTCATTGATCGTGAGTCGGTCCCATATAACGTGAACCGTGAATATGAGCTGATGCGCCATCTCTTCGTACCAGACGGAGTGATTGACGACTATCATGAAGCAAGGGAACAGATCTATTCATTCCTCGGCTCTGGAATTAAGCTTGATGGCTTCAAAGCGATGAGTGGAGCAAAAGGGATGGGGCAGTATCAATTCCCGAAAGGTGTGTACTATGGGGGAGAAGAAGACGAACCGTCAGCTATCTTCTTAAAAGGGATTCAACACGATTTGCTCGAGCGCTACGGGAAAGTGGTGCATATGGACTGGCATACGGCGCTCGGTCCGACAAACGAGGTGACGATGGTCATCAGTAAGCGCGACGGTCGAACCGAAGATGAGTTGAAACAAGCGTACGGCCTCGATAACGTCAACGTGTATGACCCAGATGAAGTGCTCGGGGACTCGACGAATCATTTTTACTACGTACGCGACACGGAATATCCGGACAAGGGACTCGTCTCCGCATTGTTTGAATTCGGTACGTTCGGGACTTCAACGAAAGCCTCCATTCGTGAATTTCTCACGATTATCTTAGAGAATCGGCTGTACTTTGAAGGGACGAAAGACCCTGAAGCACGTAACGGGATTCAAAATGAGTTCATGGCAATGTTTTATCCGGATGATCCGATCTGGCGGGAAGCCGTGTTGCGGGAAGGTGCGACAGCTATCGAAGGCTGTTTAAAAGGAGAGTCACTTTGGCGTGACGCATAGTAGGGTTTTTTGGAGTCGGAAACGGGAACAAGAAGGTTGTGAGTGTTTACGCTTAACATTGAAATAGTGGAGGGTTGATGATGGGATACATTACAGCACACGATGGCACGAATTTATATGTCGAAGACGTCGGTTCTGGGGAACCGATTGTTTTCTTACACGGTTGGCCGGCGAACAATAATATGTTCGAGTATCAGAAAAATGCACTCGTGGAGGCAGGATATCGCTATATCGGGATTGACTTCAGAGGATATGGGAAGTCCGATGCCCCGGCAACGGGATATGATTATGAAACGATGGCGTCGGACGTGCACATGGTTGTTTACGGACTTGGCCTGAAAGATTTCACGCTCGTCGGGTTCTCGATGGGCGGGGCGATTGCGGTCCGATATGCGGCAGATTATAAAGAGGACGGTCTCAAAAAGTTAGTATTAGCTGGAGCCGCGGCGCCAATTTTCACACAACGTTCAGACTATCCATATGGAATGACGACCGATGAAGTCGATGCCTTGATTGAGGATACTCGAGCGGACCGACCGAAGATGCTTGAAGGATTCGGGGAAATCTTCTTCGAGAAAGAACATTCGAAACCGACGCAAAACTGGTTCCACCACCTTGCGCTCGTCGCGTCGAGCCATGGTACAATCGCCTCGGCACAGGCGTTACGTGACGAAGATCTACGCGATGCCCTGCCGAAGATTGATGTCGAAACGTTGATTATCCATGGGGTACATGACAAAATCTGTCCGTTCGCGTTCGCTGAACAGATGGAACAAGGCATTCCGAACGCACGAATCGAACGTTTCGAAGAGAGCGGACATGGTACCGTGCTCGACGAACGAGAGAAATTTAACGATACGCTACTACAGTTTGTTCAATAATTTTTGGCCTCCTAATGGGGGCCTTTTGTATGTTTCGATGGATAAGAAGCAACTAAAAAGGGTATAAATCAATTGGAGTTCCTTTCCAATTCTTTTGAATCACCGAGATATCGCTGTGACAAGAATCACGATGTTTTTTTGCGTCGTTATGGAGAAAGGGGGATAAAAATACGACGGGATTGTTCGATTAGTTCAACCTGTCCTACCATTCATGGTACAATAACGGGGTGGATTAACAGATTGAGGAGAGATTTAAATGAACATCGCTTTCTTTTTATATCCGAAAGAAGACGTCAAATATTTGGACCCCGAATCAACGGTACGACAAGCGCTTGAAAAGATGAAACATCATCGATTCACGTCTGTCCCACTCGTTTCGGAGAACGGTTTTTATGCCGGGACGATGACAGAGGGGGATTTACTTTGGGCACTTGCAGAACAACTTCGCGGGGAAGAAGACTATGAAAAAGTGCTCCGGACACGTCTAAAAGATATCAAACAACGCGTTCGTTATAAGCCGGTCTCGATTACGGCGCAAATTGAAGAACTCGTCGATGCGATCACGGACCAAAACTTCGTGCCTGTCGTCGATGACGGAAAATATTTCATCGGCATCATCCGACGCCGTGACATCATCGAGTATTACTCGACAAAGTTGAAGCAACTCGAGAATGAAGTCCGATAATAAACAAGCCAGAACCGACTCGCGGTTCTGGCTTGTTTTACGTTTCTTCCCGCTTTGTTTTTAAGAACGGGAGTGGGGCGATGATTGAAATGTAGTAAATAAACGTGATGACGAGCAAGAGAATGATCGCTGGTAAATATGGTGCGATGAGTGGGATGACGAGCAGGACCGCAAGAAACGCGAGTCGCTTCCAAGATAGATTGAAAAATAGCCGATTGAAGTAAATGACACCGTATCCAAACAGGACGATCGCGACATACAGCGTGATACGATGTGCCAAATCGAGTGTCTGCATCGGATCGTGTATGATCGCAATCTTCACGACAGCGAGTAAAATGATGCCGAGAAACATCGAGAGGTGTGACCAATAGAATCCGGCCTTAGCTGTCTGATCTCGTTTATCCGTGTGCATGTCATAGAATCGATTTTCTCGTTTTTCATCGTCTTTCACATAGGAGTACCAGAGTAGAACGGTTAGGGTGAGTGCTAGGACCATCGTCAAGACGACATCGGACGTTAAATCCTCATCAATCGCGGCTCGGCCGGTAGAAGCAATTGTTTCACCAAGGGCAATGACCAAGATGAGATAATGACGCTCAAGGAAGTGCCAGGATGACACTTCGAATTGACCTCTGTTTTTTTGTACGAGGGGTCCCAATACCGCCACAATCGCGACAATTCCCCATACAATCAGGCGCACATTGCCCTCGAACAGCGAAGCGACAAGGATGATGATGCTAAACGAGATATTATATGGAACGATGGCGAGCATAGCCTTTTTCGTATCGTCATTACTGTGAAGCAAGAACAATGTTGAATGTACTGCGACGATCACTAAAAAACCAAGTCCAAAAATAAATCCATCTTGATTGTATGCATTTGGGATCGCAACGGAAATCAACATGAAGCCAATCATTCCGAGCGTCATGAAGATTTGATGATTTCTTCTGGTCAGTTTGGTCGTATTCGTCAACCAAATATACCCTTCAAAGATATACCAAATGAGAGCCATGAGAACGAGAACCTCTAAAAACGTATGAATAGTGAGATGACGTTCAAGTTTTAAGGTGAGTTGTATGAACGTAAAAACAAAAACTAAATCAAAAAACAGTTCAATTTTTTCTACCTTTTCATGATGAGGGGGCATAGGAGAACTCCTTTTTCATAGATTCATTGTTATTTACCCGTCTGCTTCCCGAAAACACCCTTCGTTTTTAAAATGAAGGTGGAAATCAATCCAATAATGAGAATTCACATGTTGATTAGAATGGTAGGGACTAAAAGTGTCCATGAAAAAACAAAGGGACTTAAAAACAATCCGGTTGAAGTAACGCTAGATCATTGGTTGTAGGTAGCAAGTTTCATCATGTGCACTTGAACAGCAATCACGGTCATCCACTACAGGTAACCGTTTTTTGTATGGAGAAGTCGGGTAAATGGACAGAGACAAGGAGGGAGTTAGGATGGACTTAGTGACCTTTATGTTTACAGATGACGGTTCCATTCCGAATCATCCGGATTATCCGGCGCTCTTGTATCGCGGTGTCTTTGATGACCCGAGCGGCATGCGAGAGACGTTCGCCCATAACGAATGGACGAACAGTTGGGTAAACGGGGTGTTCGACTATCATCACTATCACAGCAACTCGCATGAAGTGCTAGGCGTGGTACACGGTGAAGCGACCCTTCAACTCGGAGGAACGAACGGGGACCTCGTCCGCGTCAGTACGGGTGATGTCCTCATCTTGCCAGCAGGGACGGGACACCGCCGAATCGAGGCGAGCACAGACTTCCAAGTCGTCGGGGCATATCCGGACGGTTGCGACTATGACACGCTGACCGGGAAGACGGAAGAACGACCGGACAGCTTGAAGCGAATCGAACGAGTTGAGAAACCGACATTTGACCCTGTCTTCGGGACGACGGGTCCGTTACATGAAGCATGGACAAAGGAGGAAATATCATGAATCAACGACTTCCACACTCTTTATTACTTGCAGCATTAAAGCAAAACGTCGTCGAATTGAAAGACGGACGGGAGATGCGTACACTTGGACAAGGCACGTGGCGTATGGGGGAAGAGGGATCGAAGCACGACGCTGAGGTCGAAGCGCTTCGAACGGGGCTCGACTGTGGGCTCCATGTCATCGACACGGCAGAGATGTACGGAGAAGGTGAATCCGAGCAGTTAGTCGGTGAAGCCATTCAAGACCGACGCGAGGACGTCTTCCTCGTCTCGAAGGTGTATCCGTACAATGCGTATGGCGACAAACTCGTCAAAGCATGCGATGCGTCACTCGAACGACTCGGGACGGATTATCTCGATCTTTACTTACTTCACTGGCGAGGCGACGCCCCGCTTGAGGAAACGATTGCCGGGATGGAGCAGCTCAAGGCAGAGGGCAAGATTCGGGCGTGGGGTGTCTCGAACTTTGACGTCGAGGATATGAAAGAGCTTCTCGCATTGCCGAACGGTGACCATTGTGCGGTCAACCAAGTACTCTATCACCTCGGCAGTCGCGGTATTGAATATGACCTGCTTCCTTACATGAAGGAACAAGGCATCCCGGTCATGGCGTACGCCCCGCTCGCCGAAGGAAGTGACGTGAAAAAAGACGTCTTCGAAAACGAGACGGTCAATCGAATCGCGGAGGCGTATAGTGCCTCGGTCGCGCAAATTTTACTTGCCTGGACGATTCGGAGTGGGCATGTCATCGCCATTCCGAAAGCCGGACAGGCCGAGCACGTCGAGGAGAATGCCGCAGCGCTCTTGCTCAATTTGAATGAGGAAGATTTTGCCGCACTCGACGAGGCGTTCCCACCACCGACGACAAAACAACCGTTAGATGTCATTTAATGATGTGAACTGGACCGATCAATGGTCCAGTTTTTCTTTTGTCGAAATCGATTGTCACGCACATGTTGCGGGTAAATAAAGGAAGGACTTGCTTGTGTAGAGGAGACTGATACGACAAGGGAGCTGAAAACAGAATGGAACAGACGTTTACCGCGGAAGAGTTCAAAGAGAAGATGTACTCGAATTTGAAAGTGCGGCCGAGTGATTCGGTTATTTTGATGTGCTCGATTTTTATCGCGTCTATCGGATTAAACATGAACTCGATCCCCATCATTATCGGGGCGATGTTGATTTCACCTCTCATGACGCCGATTTTAAGTATCGGTCTTGCCCTCTCACTTTATGATATGAAACTGCTACGGGCAGGGATACGTCTGCTTCTCGTTCAAGTCGCGGTCAGTCTGACGGTCGCTACAATCTATTTCGCGATTTCTCCCATCACGTATGCGAGTAATGAAATCATCGCACGGACCGAACCGACGATTTGGGATGTCATCATCGCATTTGCCGGAGGGACTGCAGGGATTATCGGGGCGCAAAAGAAAATGAGCAACAATATCGTCCCGGGTGTCGCCATTGCAACAGCGCTTATGCCCCCGCTCTGTACAGTCGGGTATTCGATTGCGACACGTAACCTTGATTATTTGATTGGTTCGAGCTATCTCTTTATCATCAACTGTTCGTTTATCGCGATCGCCACGTTCATCGGGGTCAAGTTCATGGGCATTTCACAGGAATTGACCAAGCAGGATGTGAACCATAAAAAGGTTAATCGTCTTTTGATCGGACTGTCTGTTCTAATCGTCCTGCCGAGTATTGCTTCCGCGACCACACTCGTACAAGACAGCATCATCCGGACCGGGATCAACAATTTTGTCGAGAACGAGTTCTCAGACGCCATTATCATCAGTCAGGACTACCAGGAAGATGATGATTTGCTTCTCGTGACGACGACGGGGAAACGGTTGACCGAAGAGGAGCTTGCCGAAATCGAATCGCGCCTGCCGGACTACGGGCTTCGCACTATTGAACTCTCCGTGACGCAAGTGCCAGATTTGAACGGGTTGTCCGGAGAGAGGGTAGCCGAGCTGCTTCAAAAATATTTAGAAAGCCGCCTGCAACAATTCAACTTGTTCGACAGCCGTCAAATCGATTTGGAGGACTTGCCGTTCGAACTGCAGAACGAAATCAATCCAAACTAAAAGACCATCGATTTTTTTCGATGGTCTTGCTCGTTAGTTCGCGAGCGGATGTTTCAAGAGATAGTCTTCGATTTGATCAATCGTTTCTTTCAACACGCCGTCTGCGAACGGAGACTTGAGACCCGCCAGTTCAACGAGTTCGAGGAACGAGCGGCTTCCGCCTGCCTGACAGAGCGTGAGGTAATCGCTCCATGCCGCTTCGCGGTCTTCATGCATGCGCACCCAGAACTGGAACGCACACACTTGTGCGAGCGTGTAGTCGATATAGTAGAACGGGCTTTGGAAGATGTGGCCTTGTTGGTGCCACCATGCGCCAGACTCAAGATAGTCGTTCGTCTCATAATCGCGGTGCGGGAGATAGACCTTCTCTAAATCGCGCCATGCTTGACGACGCTCAGCTGCTGTCATCTCTGGGTTGCGATAGACGACGTGTTGGAACTCATCGACGAGCACGCCATATGGAAGGAACGTCATGCTACCGGCCAAGTGATTGAACTTATACTTGTCGACTTGGTCGCCGAAGAAGAGCTCCATCCATGGCCAACAGAAGAACTCCATCGACATCGAGTGAATCTCGCACGCCTCGTACGTCGGGAAGGCGTATTCCGGAGTCGTCAAATGACGGCTCTCATACACTTGGAAGGCGTGACCGACTTCATGCGTGAGGACGTCGATATCCCCGGCAGTTCCATTAAAGTTTGAGAAGATGAACGGAAGTCCTTCAGACGGTAAGTACGTGCAATAGCCACCGCCAGATTTACCTGGTTTCGCCGTCAAATCGAGGGCGCCGCGTTCCTGCATGTATTGGAAGAACTCGTCTGTCTCATTTGAGAGCTCACGGTACATCTTGTTCCCACCTTCGATGATGAACGACTCGTCCCCTTGCGGTGTCGCGTTACCGTCCGGGAAGACGAACGACTCATCGTAGTAATAGAGGTGGTCGACACCGATTCGTTTCGCCTGTTTTTCTTTCAAAGCGGAAGCGAGCGGTACGATGACATCACGAACTTGCTTGCGGAAGTTGTCGACCATCGACTCGTCATATCCGACACGTTGCATACGCGCATAGCCTAGCTCAACGAACGACGGGAAGCCAAGCGCGTGAGCGATTTCTGTACGCACACGTACGAGTTCGCCGTAAATGCGGTCGAGCTCGTCGCCGTTGTCTGAGAGGTATGTATAGCGGGCGACGGATGCTGCTTTTCGGACATCGCGGTCTGGTGACTGAAGATACGGACCGAACTGTGACAGGTTGAGCGTCTTGCCGTCAAATTCGATCTGTGCCGCTGACATGACTTTTTGATAGGTCGTCGCGAGACGGTTCTCTTCTTGCAGTTTCGGGATGAGCGACTCCTCGAACGTCTCGAGCGCACGCTCGGCGAGAGAAAATAATTGACTGCCCCATTCGGCTTCGAGTTCAGTGCGAAGCTCGTGGTTCGTCAAGACACGGTAGTACACTTGGATTTCTTTCTCGTAGACGGGAAGTGCATCGTCAAAGAAAGATTGTTCTTCCTCATAAAAAGTATCGCGTGTATCGACCGAGTGTCGGATCGCGACGAGTTGACTTTGTGTTTCAAAGTCATTACGTTCCTTGTTGATTTGGCGAATGAGTTCGTTCGCTTCTTCGAGTGTACTCGCTTGCTGTAATTCGGCAGAATAGTCCGACAATCTGCTGTTCAGAGCGTCCAAGTCGGGTCGTTCATATGACAATTTTGTGAAAGTCGTCATTGTAAGCGCCTCCATCGTGTGAAATTTTTACAAAGTGTAAAAAGGGCTTGCAAAAGCGATTGCACACTCGTATTCTTACGATGTGTAAAACGATTTCGCACTACCTTATTACCACTATACCGTTTATAAGGTAGGGATTGAAGTTTTAGCTTTTCGGGTATAAAAGGTAAGACTTCGATTCAATAGAACATGTTGGAGGGATTAAGCTATGGGATTCTTTAAAAAACTATTTGGTGGTAAAGAAGAACAACTCAACGCGGTTTCACCGCTTACAGGAAAGGTCATCGACATCACGAACGTACCGGACCAAGTATTCTCGCAAAAAATGATGGGTGACGGAATCGCAATCGAGCCGACAGAAGGTAAAGTCGTCTCACCGGTCAGCGGAACAATCGCAACAGTATTTCCGACGAAACACGCAATCGGTATCAATGCGGACAACGGTGCGGAGTACTTGATTCACATCGGTCTTGATACGGTAAACCTTAAAGGCGAAGGCTTCGAGACGCACGTCACAGAAGGACAAGCTGTCAAAGCAGGTGACCCGCTCGTCACGTTCGACCTCGACTTCATCAAAGCGAACGCTCCATCAACAATTACTCCGGTCATCATCACGAACCATGACAGCTTCGGCGTGAACAAACTTGTCGCAGAAGGCGATACAGTGACAGCTGGATCTTCAGAAGTCGTAGAATTGACGAAGAAATAAGAAAACGATTGATCACTCGGGAGCTCATGCTTCCGAGTATTTTTTTGTGAATACGGGAATTATAATAAAAGAGAGGAGAGGGGGAAATGAGATGGATGGAAAAAATGCACCGTACCGAGGATATGGGGACCGGATTCGAATATTGCGAGAGCGGGCCGGGTTGTCGATTGAAACGCTTGCGGAACGAATCGGCGTGGCACCTTACTTTATTCGTCGCACTGAACTGAGTGAAGTGTATCCGACCATGCCTTACATAGAGGCGCTCGCAGAAACTTTACAGATTGATTCGAATTATTTAGCTCGTCACATTTGGACGGGCGAGTCGCTCAAAGTGTTAATGCGGGGAAAAGTGCCGGAACTTGAACAGATGAAGCTCGCCTATGAAGAGGCGATGCACGGCAAGTCCGTCGAAGAGATGCAACGGCAGATCGAGGAGCGGATGCGCATCTTTGACTTGATGCATGAAGAAGAGTTGCAGCGGCTCTTCGAAGAAGACGAAGAGCCGACGTCTCACCATGCGCTTGAGGCACTAGTCAATGCGGTACTCGACCTTGGACGTTCTCATGATTCGATGCGCCACATCGTCCCATTCGCCAGATATGTAGAGCGACTCGTTCCCGAACAATTCTCGGACAACTCGTTCCAATACGCAGAGTACGGTGTCGTGGACAAATCCTATAAATTGCAATGATCGTAGGATATCTACAATTTTTGTGGCAACTAAAAAAGTGACCAGGACATTCCTGGTCACTTTTATGCATCAGCGCATCGGACGCGCTTCGTAGCGTACTTTCGGACGTGTGCCGGCTAGTAAGAAACCGAGCACGATATTCAAGATTGTGAGCACCCATCCGACGTAACCGAATGTGTAGGCAAGACTCGCCAGCATCGTCTGCCAGTCGAGCAATGCTGCTGCGTCCCCGCGGAATGTGAAGCGGATGACGGTGAAGCCAATGAGTGTCGTTGCAGTAATCATGATGCCGATCCATGCGCCACCGAAGCGGGACGTCTGTGAACGTCTGCTGACCGGATACCAAAACGCGAGCGTACCGATGAACGTACTGCCTGCATACGCAAGCAGGATTTGCCATAACGCATCCGCGTCTAAGAAAACGGTGTAACAGATGAACGTCGTGAGCGTCGTCATAAACGTAAAGATTAAGGCTGCGAGTAATCGTGATCGCATAGTTCGTTTTCCTCCTCATTTTGCACATTCTTTAGAGTAAACGAAAACGAATTTGCTGTAAACGTTATTGACGGTTTTGTAATATTTGTCTCCATTGTTTAATGGCGTTCGTACCGTAGAACAAGACACCGCCACGATAGAATTTCGAGCCGATCCACAATGTGACGCCGATTGTTCCAACCAGTAATCCGATGGAAAGCGCCACTTCCCAAACCGCCACATCGACGAGCATGACCCGAAGGAACATGAGCATCGGTGTGAAGAATGGGACGAACGAGAGGATTGTCACGATCGTCGCATCCGGATTGTTCAACCCAAACATTGCGACGAGGAATGCTGCGACGAGGAGCATGATGACCGGCATGACCATCTGTTGTGACTCTTCGACTCGACTGACGAGTGAACCGAGGACGGCGAAAAGCGATGCGTATAACAAGTACCCGAGCAAGAAGAAGACGAGTAAATAGATGACGGCCCGTGCGTTCCCGGCGTTTTCGATGACGGTTGATGCCAGCTCACTGCCACTCGCACTCACATAACCGAATCCGAGGAAGATCCCGATTTGGATGAGGGCGAGCGTCCCGATGGCCGTCACTTTCGCAAGCATATGCGTGACCGGATGGGTCGTCGAGATGATGAGCTCCATGACACGTGACGACTTCTCTGTCGTCACCTCTGTCGCAATCATCGACCCATACGTGATGATGGAAATATAAAGGAGCATCAACATGACGTAGACGAGTGCAGAGGACGAGAGGAGCTCATCCGAGTTTTCTCCACCGCGTCCGAGGTACGATTCGTCGAGTTGGATCGGTTCGCTGAGAGAAGCGATGACCGCCGGATCGACATCGGATGACTCAATTAGCTCCGCATTTCGCAACTGTTGCAACGACGTTTGCAAGAGGGCGGTGAATTCCTGCTCCGGACGTTCAGAGATGACGCGGGCATCGTATCCGTCAACAAAGGCGACGACACCGTATTCTCCGTCATTAATACCGGCACGAGCCTCTTCCTCGGTGATGTCACTCGTGGCAACATCTTCATAACCGAGGGACTGCATCGTATCGACGAGTTCCGTGTTCTCCGAAACGACGAGAGCGCTCGCCTGCTCGGAGTCCTCAAACGTAGACATGATGCGGTCGATGTTCGTGAACGCGAAAATGAACAGGATCGTCAAAGCCGTCGAGATGAGGAATGCCTTCGAACGGACTCTAGATTTGAGTGTGAACGCATAGAGCGGTCCAAAATTATGAAACATGCTGTCCGACCTCCTTAATAAAGATGTCATTGAGCGATACGGGCTGACGCATGAACGTCTTCACATTCGCTTGATGGCGGACGAGTGTCGACAGGACGGCATCGCTGTCTTCGAATGAATGCAGACGAACTAAGTGACCGGACTTGTATGGTTCGATCGCTTCGACGACAGGAAGCGATTCAAGTACTTGAATCTGGTCTGTCTCGATGAAAAGGGCCGGCTCAGCGTAGCGCGACTTGATGGTCGGAACGTCGCCGCTCACGACGGCACGTCCGCCTTTTAAGATGCCGACATGTTGACACAGTTCTTCGACATGCTCCATTCGATGGCTCGAGAAGACGATGGTCGTCCCGGCGTCACGCAATGCGAGCACCTCACGCTTCAGAATCTCGACGTTGACCGGGTCAAGTCCGCTGAACGGTTCGTCTAAGATGACGAGTTCAGGGTTATGGAGCAGGGCGGCCACGAGCTGAATCTTCTGCTGATTCCCTTTTGAGAGTTGTTCAACGCGCATCGTCTCATACTGGGGAATCTCGAGGCGTTCAAGCCACGACTTGACCGCACGTTTGGCCTCACTTCCACGCATCCCTTTTAAGCTAGCGAGAAAGACGAGCTGTTCGCGCACCTGTGACTTCGGATATAATCCTCGTTCTTCGGGCAAATAGCCGACGATGCGGTGGTCGACCGCTTTGCCGTTCCACGTGATATTTCCATCGGTCGGCTTCAAGATGTCGAGAATCATGCGGAACGTCGTCGTCTTGCCGGCACCGTTCGCACCAAGCAATCCAAACATTTCACCTTGTGGGACACGAAAGGTGAGATCGTCGACTGCTGTATAGTCACCGAACTCTTTCGTGACTCGTTCGATATGTAATGCCATGTTCATCTACCTCCTTAAGATGTCTCTTCTCTTATCGTACGCCACTATGAGCAAAAAGTTTCACTTTTTCTGGTCAATGATTTATCTTGAAATCAAGATAATAAAAGGAGGATGACAATGAACACGCAGTCTACAGGGATCCATCACATCTCATCGATGGTACAAGATCCGCAACGCACGCTTGATTTTTATGGAGAAGTCCTCGGTCTCCGCTTCGTGAAACAGACCGTCAACTTTGATGACCCAGGCACGTATCATCTCTATTTTGGGGATGAGGTCGGCATGCCTGGTACGGTCATCACGTTCTTCCCAATCTCAGGGTTAGGGAAAGGGCAGGTCGGGAGCGGACAGGTCGGTGTGACGGCCTATCTCGTGCCGGCAGGAAGTTTACCGTTCTGGGAAGAAAGACTACAACAGCACGGGATTGCGACCGTCGCCACAGAACGGTTTGATGAGGCGTCTCTGTTGTTCGAGGACCCGGATGGACTCGTCGTCGAGCTCGTCGCGAGACCAAGCTCGAAACAGACACGTTGGGTCGTCGAAGGAATCACAAAGGATGAGGCGATCGTCGGATTCGCCGGCGCGACGTTATTGTCAAAGGATCCGGACGAGACCGTTCGTCTGTTGATCGAACTGTTAGGTTTTGAACGGGTCGCAGAAGATGGGGAATGGGTCCGTCTGATCGGGTCAGCCGATTACGCGAACGTCATCGATGTGAAGAAGACGATTTTATCGAACGGGGTCCCAGGCACGGGAACGGTTCACCACATCGCTTGGCGCGTTGCGGACGGTGAACAGTATCCGACATGGCAAGATGCGATCTTTGACGTTGGGCTAAGACCGACCGAGGTGAAGGAACGTAACTATTTCCGCTCCGTCTATTTCCATGATGCCGGACGCATCCTGCACGAACTTGCGACGGACGTACCTGGATTCACTGTGGACGAGTCGATCGATTCACTCGGTGAGACGCTTCGTTTGCCATCATGGCTAGAAGAAAAACGGGACCACATCTCTCGTACATTGCCAACCATTAAACTACCGAAAGGAGAACGAATATGATTCATCAATTCATTCAAGGAACGAAAGAGACGACGCTCGTCTTGTTGCACGGAACAGGAGGAAGCGAGCAAGATTTGATCCCACTCGCGAAAGAATTGTCGACAGAGGCGAACATCTTGACACTTCGAGGAGATGTCATTGAAAACGGGATGTCCCGTTTCTTCCGTCGTCACGCAGAAGGGGTGCTCGACTTAGAAGATTTAAAGAAGCAAACAGAGCGCTTCTTAAGCTTTTTGAACGAGGCGGCGACAAAATATGGGATTGACCGGGACAAGATGATTCCAATCGGCTATTCAAATGGAGCGAACTTGATTGGCTCGGCACTTTACCGCGCCCCGGCGTTTACCGCATCTCTTTTGTTCCATCCGATGGTACCGGACCGCTCGTTGACGCTCCCTGACTTGACAGGGAGGAACGTATTCATCTCAGCGGGAGAGCGTGATCCGATTTGTCCGAAGGCAGAAACAGAAGAGCTGACAACGACGCTCCGTAGCGCGGGAGCAGACGTCGAGCTCTTCTATCACTCGGGTGGACATGAACTTCGCATGGAAGAAGTCGAGGCGGCACGGACGTGGATTGCCACTTACCTCGACTAAGTCGTTCAAGCCATTTTTTTCGGTTTGTTCGGACGAGAGTAGACGACGAGGACACCTCGGTCAATCAAATAGGCGGCGAATAAACGTTTCGCTTCCTCAGCACGTACGGTTCGGTCGATTTGGATATACAATCGGCCGAGCTTTTTTTGTGAGGTGCGCGTGAGTAGCCAAATCGAGTCGAGCGTATACTGCCAAGTTTGGAGTGTGTCACCGCCGATGTATAAGTAGCGGTTTTGAGTGCGCTCAAGCAAATAATTGAGCCACCAGACGTCACGGACCAATTTGGCACAGACACCGAGCACGAACGTGAGACCGAGGAAAGCCATGCTAGACAATACAGGATGAATGGCAGAGAACCCATTACGGACCGATTCAAAGGCGACAATGAGTAAGCCGACGGAAAAGATGCTGACGAACCACCAGAACCCGAAATTAGAGAATGAACGTTTCGGATCGTGTACCATATGATGTCGATTCCGGATGATCGAAGCCATTCTCTCCACCTCCTTTATTAGAATATTCTGAATATTTAGTAACACCACTATACTATACTGTACCCAATCCCGTCTATTTGAATACGCATACAACATGTTGAATCTTGAGGATTTTTTGACGTTTCGGCTTGCATTCAGCGAATTGTGGGAATGATGACAGTGAAGACATGAAAATTTTGTTGAAACGTAATTTCACTCTGCGTAGGAATCGATTATGATAGGTAAGGGAAATTTTGATGAGGTGATATGAAGTGAAGAAGATGAAGGTCGGAGAACTGAGAAATGAGTTGAAATCATTTACTCAAGAGGAACTGATTGAACTCGTCGTCAGTCTTTATAAACAACATGCCGAGGTGAAGACGACGTTGAATGGTTATTTCATTGAAGAATTTGAAGGGGATGTCATGAATCAGCTCAGACGTGACATCGTAAGTTTAGGAGAACGTGCCTCATACGGTTCAAACAATTTGACACTCCTAAAGAAAGGGGCTGCCATCGTCAAACAGGCAGAATATTTCAAGGAACCAGCCTTCACGGAAGGCGTACGGATTTTTTATTTGATTTATTTTAGCCCTTACGTTGAACAGATGGGTGAGTTGCTAGAGGTGAGTGCCCCGAAAGAGCTCGAAGTCTATTTCAAAGAGTTTGATAAGCTACTTAAGCGAATGAAGGAAGATCCTTATACGCTCTATTTAATAAAAGATCAAGTTGACGAGTTGCTCAATGAGATCCCGATTCATGAACGTGAACAAATCCTTGCATTTTGGGAGCGTCAAAAAGCATGGACAAAAGAAAATATCGATTAGAGAACTAGAGGGAATGTTATGAGAAATTATTGGTATGACAATATTAAAGGTGTGCTCGTCCTGCTCGTCGTGTTCGGCCACTTATTGACCGATGTTCGCGGTGTTTACGATGACATCCTTCCAAAGTGGGTATATCTGTTCTTATATACGTTCCACATGCCGCTATTCATCATGCTCAGCGGTTACTTTTATCGAGAGAACCGTTATTTGCGTGTAATCCAGTTGTTTGTCGTCTATGTCATTTGGCAAGTCATTCTAGGGTCATGGTTCGCCTTCACAGAAGGGATTTCCATATTCTCGCTCGAGAATCCAGGACTGAATCTCTTGAAACCGTACTGGGCGCTCTGGTATTTGATGGCAATTGTCTTCTGGTACATTATTACTCCGTACGTTACACAATTGAAAGGATACGTGTTATACGCACTCTTGTTTGCGCTTCTTTTCGGGTTTCAAGCCGAGGCGACGGGCTACTTCGCATTAAGGAAAGTCATCATGTTCTATCCGTTCTTTTTAATCGGCAACTGGATGTCCGAACGAAATACGCTCAACTTCTTTGAATTGCCGAAACGGGCAGAGCAACGGAACCGTTACCGGATTGGTGGGGCAATCATATTTTTCATGCTTACGGTCGGGCTCTTGATCTCAATGCGTGTCCAACAATCCGATACGTTCTATCATATCGGGAATTTGTTCAAGTTCCGTTTCGCTTATGACACGGCCGTGCCTGAAGCGATGTGGGGTGGACCGTTCGCCTTTTTGATCGTCTACACGGTATCGTTACTCATGTCAATCAGTTTCGCACTCATCATTCCTGGTCGAAGACTCCCGATTTTCTCGCGTGCCGGACGATATAGCTTGTATGTGTATCTCGTTCACGTGTTCTTTGTTGTCGCTTGGAAAGCGTTCGTACCTGCAGGGTTCATGCCGACATCTTGGCAACAATTACTCGTCTTGTTTGGAGTCGCTTTCGTGATGGTCCTTGTAATTATCAGTCCGCCGATGGTCCGTCTCTTGCGTCCCCTCGTCGAAATCGACGTGAAGCGGATACAGAATACAAAAGGTGTAAAAGGGTAAAGTCTTTTCTAAATGCTTCATTTCCGCTACACTTTATAGAGAAGAAACGAAATTAGAGTTAAGGAAGTGACCCTTATGCCGTATGAAAATGGAATGCACAGCACAGAAGGCGACGTGAACGTATCGCGTCACGTCGTTGAAATGATTGCCGCAGTCGCAGTTAAAGAAACGAAACACGTGTCTTTCACACAAGAAGATACGAAGTTGTCAGAGCGTTCGCTCATGAAGCATGTGAAAGTGGACGAGTCAGAAGAAGGTATCACCATCAACTTGTCGCTTTACATCGCCTACGGGCAATCGATCATTAAGACGGTGACATCGGTTCAAGAGCGCATCACACAGGACATGGACACGATGCTTGCGATGACACCACGTTCCGTCAACGTGAAAGTCGTCGGGATTCAGCTGTAATCAGGAGAGGGGAGCCTTGAAGCTCTCCTCTTTTTTGATTTTTGCGAAATCGGTTGCATCAAGAGAACGTTTTCATTTATAATAGAAATCGAACAAGTGCAACCGTTTGCATCATTGACCAAACGTGCAACGGGTACTTGTCAAGTTCCCTAAATGTAGTCTGACGACACAAGCATTTGAAGGAAAGGCGGAAAGCAAGTATGTCAACGATTGAAGCAGTGATTTTCGATTTAGATGGTGTCATTACTGACACGGCAGAGTACCATTACCTCGCTTGGAAGCAACTCGGAGAAGAGCTCGGAATTCCTTTTGACCGCGAATTCAACGAAACACTCAAAGGAGTGAGTCGGACCGAGTCGCTTGAGCGGATTCTTACGCTCGGCGGGAAACAGGACGATTTTACACCGGAAGAGAAGGACGGACTCGCACAAAAGAAAAACGAGCATTACGTTGAACTCATTCAACATATCTCATCAGACGATCTTCTTCCTGGCATTGTTTCATTCCTCGATGAAATTAAAGAGGCGGGACTTAAAATCGGAATGGCTTCAGCTTCAAAGAACGCATTTGCGGTCGTTGACGCACTAGGTGTCCGTCATTACTTCGATCATATTGTCGATGCAGCAACTGTCGCCCAGTCGAAACCACACCCCGAAGTGTTTTTGAAGGCCGCTTCTGCCCTTGGCGTGAAACCCGAACTCGCCATTGGCGTTGAAGATGCGGCTGCCGGCGTAACTGCAATCAAAGCGGCAAATATGTTTGCTGTCGCCGTTGGAGAAGAATCGATGCTTGGTCATGCAGACCTCATCGTGGCCTCTACTGACGAACTTTCACTCGAACGCATTCTCGAACGTGTTCACGTGTAAATGACTACAATCATCTTCCGTGAGACGGCGACTGCCCCGAACAGTCGCCGTCTTTTTTGAGCCAAAAGTCCTAAATAGACAATTTTGCCCAAAAAGTGATGACAAACACATTACAAATCCGTTACACTTTTATAGAAGATATAGAGGGATTATTAGGAATTCTTGATTTAAAATAGGGAATTTCTCATTATAATTGGATGTAGAAGGGGATTTGTGTATGGAATCTACGAATGTCAACGAGCATATTTATCGAGAATTGATGGAAATCGAAGAATCATATCGTCAGTTACAGCGACGTGCTGAATATTTGATTGCAGAATTGAGTCGAGAACGAGAAGAAAAAGACTCAACGGCTGATGCGTCTAAACGCCTACGACCACGACGTGTCAATCAACGATATCCTCTTGAAGTATATGTTCATCAAGTAACCGACCTTTTAAAGGAACGTCAAACGATGAGCGTGCGTGATATTCAGATGGAGCTTGAACTTCGCTACCGTCATCACATCAGCAATATTTACCAATTGATGGTGAAAATTGAAGGCGTGAATCCAGAGATCAAAAAAATCGGACGCGGTCTTTATACATACGAACCAAAAGAAGAAGTTGCCGCGACACTTTCATAATGTACAGCCGATGGGGCACGCCCCATCGGCTTTTGTTGTAAACGGACTGATATCAAACCATCGATTCAAAATATGATATAATTCGCCAGAGTCTTATTTTTTTGAGAGAGGAACTGTCGGCCCATGTTATGGATTGCCATGTTGGTCAGTTTTGTGATGGCCATCTTGATTACACCGCTCGTTCGCCGATTCGCATTTTTTATAGGTGCGGTCGATCATCCGAACGCACGAAAAGTACATTTACGGACGATGCCACGTATCGGTGGTCTCGCGATTTTTATCGCATTCTTCATCGGCTATGCCTTGTTACTTCCGACAAGCCGCTATAACGACGCCATCTTGATCGGGGCCGTTGTCATTCTCCTTACAGGACTGATTGATGACCGGTTCCAGTTGTCGGCTCGCGTGAAGCTGATGGGGCAAATGATTGCGACGGTCATCGTCTTGAACTCGGGGATGCGCATCGAACTCGTCAATCTTCCGTTTGATCAGCAACTATATCTCGGGTCATGGAGTATTCCGGTCACGGTCCTTTGGTTGATTGGGATCACCAATGCGATCAACTTGATCGATGGGCTCGATGGGCTCGCCGCAGGTGTGTCGAGCATCGCCCTCGGAACGATTGCTGTATTGGCAATCATTCAAGGGAACGTCTACTTGACGATGATGGCATTGCTGCTACTTGCAAGTACGCTCGGTTTTCTCGTCCACAACTTTTATCCGGCAAAGATTTTTATGGGAGATACGGGAGCCTTATTTCTCGGATATATGCTTGCTGTCTTCTCACTCATCGGTTTTAAGAACGTAACCTTGTTCTCACTCGTCGTCCCGGTCTTGTTACTTGGGTTACCCATCTCGGATACGATTTTTGCGATTGTACGTCGACTCGTCCAAGGTCGACCGCCGATGTCACCGGATAAATCACATATGCACCACCAGTTGATCGACATGGGCTTCACGACACGTCAAGCTGTCTTGCTCATGTACGGAATGACCTTATTCTTTGGAATCTCGTCAATCTTGTTTGCCAAGACAACGATGCTTGGCGCCGTCATCACATTTATCGTAGTCTTGATTGTCATCGAATTGATTGTTGAATCGACAGAATTAATTCATCCCAATTATAAACCGATTATCCGCACGTCACGGCGACTACTTGGTCGCTCGAGAACATAAAACAACCATGAGTGGTCGCTTAGCGATACTCATGGTTGTTTTTAGTACGTCGTTGTCTCAGTCATGGAGTCGTCTGTTTCATCTGTTTCCGGTTCGTCTGCGGTGACAGGCATCCCCAGTTCGGTTTGGAGGAGGGCTTGTGCATCACGAAGGTCGGTGGGGTCGAGTTCATAATAATAGACACCGTTCAACGTCAAGTCGGTCCCTTCAAGCGTTTCACGATTGAAAGACTTGAGAGATTTTACATAAGGTTGGAGTTGCGAGGCTTCCGATAATGACATATTCGTTCGGATGTTCTCGCCGACTGCGTTCATGATCCGGTTCAACTTCGTGAAAGAGTTGATTGTCGTCGCCTCGTTGATGATGGCCTCAATCACTTGTTGCTGTCGACCTGCTCGGCCGATGTCACCGGCAGGATCTTGTTTTCGCATACGAGCGTATGCGAGTGCCTCTTTTCCGTTTAGGACTTGGACGCCCGGTTCTAACTCGACGTTTCCGGTCGCTTGTCCTGAAATCGGTATGAGTACGTCGATTTCAACACCGCCGACCGCATCGACCAAATCTTCGATGCCATCGAAGTTGATGGTCGCATAGTAGTCGATTGGGATGTCGAGCAAGTTCTCGACGGTCGAAATCGTCGCGTCGATACCACCGTAAGCGTAAGCGTGGTTAATCTTGTCTTTAAAAGGGTCATTGTCGTCGATGATGATATCGACGTACGAGTCGCGAGGGATACTGACGAGCGTCACTTGGCGCGACTCTTTGTTGAACGTCGCCACCATCAAGGAGTCACTTCGTCCTTCCTCGAGCGAGGCGCCGCCATCGACCCCTGCTAGTAGGACGGAGAAGTGGTCTTTCGTCAAGTCGATGGTTTCTTCGCGACGCTCTGACTTGTCGCCGCGCTCCAACTCCTTGTTCGTATTTTCGGCGGTTTCATTCGCTTTGAAGACAAAATACCCGAAAGCGGAACCACCGATTAACAATACGACACCCAACACGATGAGGACGACTTTCCAAGGTGATTTTTTCTTGCGTGGGGGTGTGTCCATGTTGTTTCCTCATTTCAGTTGTTTCTTTTAGTATAGGTGTTTCAGCGTTTGAAATCACGTTCGATGATGCGTTTATCGTTGGTTTGTAGCTTACCTTGACCATTTGTTATATCCGTCATCCAAGCGAGCGCCTTATCTGTCTCTTCCACGGGTACTGAGACATGAAACGTGACCAGGTCGGCGTAGACGATGTCATCGAGCAAGTATGTGGACTGTCTCAACTCATGTTCGACTTTGCCGATCCATGTATAGTCGACAGTGAGTGTCAATTGTTGCATCTGCAAGCGCTCGACGATTCCGATCACGTCTAACCCTTCGCTAACGGTCCCACCATACGCCCGAATGAGACCGCCACCGCCTAACTTTATTCCGCCAAAGTATCGTGTGACGATGACGACTGTGTCTTTTAGATGTCGTTTACGCAATACTTCGAGCATCGGCAAGCCCGCTGTACCGCTCGGTTCACCATCATCATTTGCTTTTTGATGCTCGTTCCTTTCACCGATGATGTAAGCTGAACAATTGTGGTTCGCATTCCAATGCTCTTTTTTGATGCTTTGAATGAACGCTTGGGCCTCTTCTTCGGATTCGACACGTTTGAAGTGAGCGATAAATTTTGATTTTTGAATAAGGACTTCGTATGTTCCACTTTGTTTTATAGTATAATTTGACTCAGTAGACATTTCTGAAAATTCTCCTTTCTATTTTTAAATATTTTTTTTAGAATTCAAGTAGGCACATACGCTTTACATAGCGAATGGGTTTATAGAAGATCTATCATTACCGCTGTAAACCTGATTTCAAACGACGATATATAAGGATAGATGAGGATTAACTACCGAACTATTAGGGGATGGCATCGTGAATCATATTACCGATCGGACAGCTTTAGAACATATCATAACAAATATGATTGAAACGGTGACGGAAAGTAAAGAGGAAATCGTCCGTATAACCGAAAGTTCAGCAACTGAATATTCAGCAATTCAAAATGAGTTGAAAGAATTGACGGATAAAATCGAGTTCTACATCGAGGAGTCCGATCGACTCGACAGACTCGTAAAAGCTGCAAAGTCAAAGCTCGTTCAAGTCAGCAAGAAGTTTCATATACATAGTGAGCAAGAAATACGCGATGCGTACGAACGAGCGAATCAAATGCAACTTGAACGGTTTCTCGTCCAAAAAGAAGAAATGGCGGCCCAGCAGCGTCGTAACGATTTAGAGCGCCGTTTACTCATCTTAGAGGACACGATTGAACGTGCCGAAAAATTGATCGGTCGTGTTAGCGTCGTCTTGAACTTTTTACGAGACGACCTGCAGCAAGAGTATTCGGACATGATGAAAAAACAAGAGATGGCCCTCGGTGTATTCGAAGCAGCCGAGCGCGAACGGCGCCATCTTGCCCGCGAGATGCACGACGGCCCAGCGCAATCGCTTGCCCATATTTTGATTCGTGCCGATTTGATCGAAAAGACGTTTGACAAACGAGGGAAAGACGAGGCATTTGCCGAATTACATGAACTTAAAAAGTTGATTCGTGGCGCACTCGTCGATGTCCGTCGCTTGATTTATGATTTACGTCCGATGTCACTTGATGATTTAGGTTTTTTGCCGACGCTCGAGCGCTATCTCCATCAAACAGAGGAGTATACGGCCATTAAGACGCGTCTTAACTATCGTGGGTCACGCGCACGTTTGCCTGAGAAGCTAGAAATCAACGTATTCCGTCTCGTGCAAGAAGCGGTACAAAATGCGATTAAGCATGCTAAGACGTCAGAGATTATCGTCAATGTCGAACAGGGGAACGATGTGATCCATCTTCATGTCCGTGACTATGGTATCGGGTTTGAACCGAGCACGATTGGCGAAGAATCATTTGGGATTGTCGGGATGCGCGAACGAATTGAATTGGTGAACGGGAGTATCACCATCGACTCGGAAGTCGGCAAGGGGACAGTTGTCCGAATGTCGATTCCGATTCCGTGAGAGAACAAGGGGGAAGACAAACATGGATTTGACACAGACACGCATAGCAATCGTGGATGATCACGAACTGTTCCGCGAGGGATTGAAGCGGATTTTTGATTTAGAGGATGAATTTGAGGTTGTCGCAGAAGGGCGGACGGGTCGCGAAGCAGTTCGCATTGCAGGTGAGCAGAAACCGGAGATTCTGATTATGGATATCAACATGCCGGACATGAATGGGATTGAGGCGACGAAGCAACTCTCACTCCTTTCGCCGGAGACACGTGTCCTCATCCTCTCGATTCACGATGATGAGTCATATATCACGCATGCGCTCGAAGCGGGGGCCTCTGGGTTCTTACTAAAAGAAGTGGCATCGACAGAGCTGATTTCAGCGGTTCGTGCCGTCGCTCGGGATGGGGCTTATCTTCATCCGAAAGTGACGACGAACGTTTTAAAAGAGTACCGTCGTCTCTTACAATTCAAAGGAGAACAAGCGGGTCGTGGGGTCGAGAGTCGAACAGATGACCCTGTGTATCAACTGTTGTCACGTCGTGAGGTCGAGGTATTACACCTTCTCGCTGATGGCCGATCGAACCGGGATATCAGTGACATGCTCTTTATTAGTGAGAAGACGGTCAAAAACCACGTCTCCTCCGTCCTTCGTAAAATGGACGTGAACGACCGTACACAAGCCGTCGTGGATGCGATTCGTCGGGGTTGGGTCGAGATTTGAGCGTCACCGATGCTTTACTTCGTTTTTGTGTTACAATATGGAATGGAATCCTAACATAATTGGAAAAATGAAACGACGTAAAGTGAGGATATAGTATGGGAAACATTGCGATTTTAACCGACAGTACCGCCTACTTGTCGGATGATTTTTTGGCGCGGCATGACGTCCATGTCGCACCACTCAGTGTCATCTTCGATGGCGCGTCGTACCGTGAGTCGATCGATATGTCGACCGAGGCGTTTTATGAGCGTATCGAGGCGGGCAATTTACCGACGACGTCGCAGCCGGTCATCGGTGAGACGGTCGAGTTGATCGAGAACTTGTCGGATGATGTGACGGACGTGATCGCCATCACACTCTCGAGTGGCATTAGCGGAACATACCAGGCGATGATTGCGATAAATAATATGGTAGATGTAACCGTTCATGCGTTTGATTCGGAGATCTCATGTATGCCGCAAGCGTTTCTTGTCGAAGAGGCATTGCACCTCCGTGACAATGGTGCGACACCGGAAGAAATCATCGCGCGACTCGAGACGGTTCGTGATTCGATTCGCGCATACTTTGTCGTAGATGACCTCGATCATTTACAGCGTGGTGGACGGTTGAGCGCGGCGCAAGCACTCGTCGGTTCGTTCTTACAAATCAAACCGGTTCTTCACTTTCAAGATAAATCAATCGTCCCGTTTGAAAAGATTCGGACGTATAAGAAAGCAGTACGACGAATCGAAGAAATGATGGATGAGTCGATTGTCGGAGATGGCGAAGGATATTGCATCGGAATCATCCATGCCAATTGTCCGGAACGTCAGGCGGACGAAATCGCTTCGATGAAGCAGAAGTTTCCAAAAGCACACATCTCGGGAAGCCATTTCGGTCCTGTCATCGGGACGCACCTTGGACCTGGTGCAATCGGCATCACTTGGTATCGTCGCGAATGGTAATAGAGACGACCGTCTAAGGTCGTCTTTTTCAATGGAGGAGGGAATGTGATGGCGAAATATCGCCAAATATTTGAGCGTCTGGCAGAAGAAATGCGTAACGGCACGAGACCGGCAGACTCAAAACTCCCATCTGAGACAGAGTTGATGTATCAATTCGAAGCCAGTCGGGGGACAGTCCGTAAGGCACTCGATCTGTTGCAGGAGAACGGGTACGTAAGGAAGCATCACGGGAAAGGCGTATTCGTGTTGAAGCGGGATCAAATCGAGTTTCAATTCAACGGTATCGTCAGTTTCTCGGAAATATATGCAAGTATGCTAGGTCGTTCCATCCAAACCCACGTCGCCTCGTTCGAAGAGATGGAGGCCCCGCCCTGGCTCGCCGAACGAATGAACCTGACACCGGGGACTCACGTGTTTCGCATTGAACGGGTCCGAAACTTTGATGGGGAGAACGTGATCTTAGACATCAATTATTTTGTCAAAGACCTCGTTCCGGGATTGACAGAAGAGATTGCAGCCCGTTCCATTTATGGATACATCGAACGGGAACTCGATCAACAAATCAGTTATGCCAAACGGAAGATTGCGGCCGAGGACGTGACGGAACTTGACCGGGAGCGACTCGACTTGCATGACTATGAATACGTCATCGTCATCACGAACGATACGTTCTTATATGAAGGGCAACAATTTGAATATACGGAGTCGCGCCACCGATTGGACAAGTTCCAGTTCAGTGACGTCGCCCGTCGGTAAACCTCTTTCGAATAGAAGGAGGTTTTTTGTTTGAACGAGTGTGAGCAAGGGAATTTTTCACATGAATATTTGTCGAATGACGTTCATCAAAACTTATATAGATAAGTTGTTGACTTAACTTATATAGATAAGTTATACTTTGTTTGTAATCATAAGTAACCGTTTTCATAAGCAGTTTTCAAACAAAGGAGGACTATGAACATGAAGGCAGACTATCGTCAAATTGCCGCTGACATTTTAGAAGCAATCGGTGGCAAAGATAATGTAGACAAGGCAGCTCACTGTGTGACACGTCTTCGTCTCTCCCTCAAAGACCAGTCGAAAGTCGATGAGGGACGTGTGAAAGAAATCGATCTCGTCAAAGGGGCGTTCGAGAACTCTGGCGTGTATCAAATCGTCATCGGAGCCGGTGATGTCGATCGCGTCTATGCTGAATTTATCAAGCTCGCCGGTCTTGAGGCGGCAACGGTCGCCGAGGTCAAATCTGCAGGTGGCAAAAAAATGAATCCGCTTCAAAAACTCGTCAAAGTCTTCTCTGACGTCTTTATGCCAATCATTCCAGCCATCATCGTAGCCGGTCTCCTCATGGGGATCAACAACCTACTCGCTTCAGAAGGTCTCTTCATCGACGGACAGACGCTCATCGAGGCATATCCGAACTTACAAGGACTTTGGGATCTCATCAACATGATGGCGAACACGTCATTCGTCTTCTTACCGGCACTCGTCGGATGGTCGGCGACGAAACGATTCGGTGGTAGCGAAGTACTCGGGATCGTCATGGGTCTCTTGCTCGTTCACCCGGACCTCTTGAACGCATGGGGCTACGGGACAGCAGCACTTGAAGGCGAAGTACCAACGTTTGATATCCTAGGACTTTTCGAAATTGAGAAAGTCGGCTATCAAGGTCAAATCTTGCCGGTCCTCGCCGCTGCATATATTTTGAGTCAAATCGAGATGTTCTTGAAAAAACGTGTGCCGAACGCGATTCAGCTCTTGGTCGTTCCGATCACGACAATCGTCGTCACTGGATTCCTCGCACTCGCAATCGTTGGACCGATCACTCGTGGAATCGGTAACTTGATCGCAACAGGACTTGTCAACACGTTTGAAGCCGTACCGGTCGTCGGGGCACTCCTCTTCGGGTTGTTCTACGCACCGCTCGTTGTCACAGGGATGCACCACTTATTCATCGCCATCGACCTTCAGTTGATCGCGGATACAGGCGGTACATTCATCTGGCCGATGATCGCCCTCTCAAACATCGCGCAAGGTTCTGCCGCACTCGCTATGTTCTTCGTTTACAAGCACAATGCGAAACAAAAGAGTATGGCATCGACTTCAGCGATCTCTGCATACTTCGGTATCACAGAGCCGGCCATGTTCGGGGTCAACTTGCCGCATAAATTCCCGTTCTACTCAGCGATGATCGGGTCGGCAATCGCGGCAATCTTCATCACATTGAATGACGTTCAAGCAATCGCCATCGGTGTTGGGGGACTCCCAGGATTCCTCTCGATCTTCACAGATAAAATCCTTCTCTTCATCGTCGGCATGTTCATCGCGATCATCGTACCGTTCGCGCTCACATTCGTCTTGTCGAAACGCTACATGAAGAAGGGTGAAATCGAAGAAAACAAAGTCGCATAAGAAATGATTCGGGAGGGAGGGACGGCAGTTCTTCCCTCTTTCTTATTGAAATGAAAACTCTTACAAAAGGAGATGTCGTCTATGACACAGAAAAATTGGCGCAAATCAGTCGTCTATCAAATTTACCCGAAAAGCTTTTACAGTCCGGAAGGGAATGCGACCGGATCGATTAAAGGGGTGACGGCAAAGCTAGATTACTTGGCAGAGCTCGGCATCGAATACATTTGGATGACGCCTGTCTATCAGTCACCTCAACACGATAACGGCTATGACGTAAGTGATTACTATGCCGTTGACCCGTCGTACGGAACGATGGAAGACCTCGACGAACTGATCCGTGAGGCGGAGGCGCGGGGCATCGGCCTCATGATGGACATCGTCGTCAATCACTCGTCGACCGAACATGTTTGGTTCCAAAAATCATTGTCGGGAGACGAACGGTACCGAGACTATTATATTTGGCGCGATGAACCGACGAACTGGGAGTCGAAGTTCGGTGGGAACGCGTGGGAATATGATGAAAAGAGCGGACAATACTATCTCCACTTGTTCGATGTGACACAAGCCGACTTAAATTGGGAGAACGAACAGATGCGCGAGGACGTCTATGAGATGATGCGTTTTTGGCGCGAAAAAGGAATCAAAGGATTCCGTCTCGACGTCATCAACCTGATTTCAAAAGAGCAGGACTTCCCGGAAGACGAGTCGGATGGGCGGAAGTTCTATACGGACGGTCCACGCATCCATGAATATTTGAAAGAGATGAACCGTGAAGTGTTTGACGGTCATGACGTCATCACGGTCGGGGAGATGTCGTCGACGACGCTCGATCACTGTGTACGGTATTCAAACCCGGACGAGAACGAGCTCAGCATGACGTTCAGCTTCCACCACTTGAAAGTCGATTATCCGAACGGTGAGAAGTTCGTCGCCTCCCCGTTTGATTTCATTCAGTTGAAAGACATCATGTCGACGTGGCAACGCGGGATGCACGGAAAAGGGTGGAACGCCATCTTCTGGTGTAACCACGACCAACCACGCGTCGTCAGCCGTTTCGGGAACGACACGAATCACCGTATCGAGAGTGCCAAAATGCTCGCTACGGTACTTCACGGACTCCAAGGGACGCCATACATCTATCAAGGAGAAGAAATCGGGATGACGAATCCTGGCTTTGACTCGCTTGACGAGTATCGGGACATCGAGACGCTCAATAACTATAAATTGAAGCGTGAGGAAGGCGTGTCACATGAAGACATGATGGCAGCCATCAAACAGAAGTCACGCGACAACTCGCGGACGCCGATGCAGTGGGATGCGACGACGCATGCCGGCTTCACGAATGGTACCCCGTGGATCAACGTGGCGCCGAACTATAAAGACGTGAACGTCGAAGCGGCATTACATGATAAAAACTCGGTATTCTACCACTACAAGAATTTGATTGCGTTACGAAAAGAACTTGACGTCTTGACGGACGGGGACTACACGCTCCTTACCCATGATTCGCTAGACGTTTGGGCATATACACGGAAGACCGACCGCGAGGAGCTCCTCGTCGTCGCAAACTTCTATGGAACCGAAACGACGTACACGATTCCGGAAGGGTTCGAGCGGGTGAACGTCGTCAGTCACAACTACGACGTGCCTGAGCTCGACGGGACGACGTTGTCCCTTCGCCCGTACGAGGCGATCATGTTCTACAAACAGAAATAACAGATGGGACCTGACTTTTTTGTCGGGTCCTATTTGTGTGAAGGAGATAAGTTGTGCTATATAAGTCGAGTCGCATTCACGTATCCATTTTGGTAACGTGAGGTCAAAAAGGAGTGCGGTTGTGGGAGAACTCATCGTCGCATCAACGGGAAAACGGGCCATCCGCTTCGGCATCTGCCAACGCTGTCTCAGCACAAATGTTCGGACGTTCACCTGTCATCACGGATCGTGTGCCTATTGTCGAAATTGTTTATACCTCGGGCGTGTCTGTCGTTGTGATTATCTAGAAGAACGAGACATCGCGACCCCGGCTGAAACGACCGAATTGACGATGCCGTTCGAGCTCGCCCCTGCCCAAACGCGTGTCGCTAGTCAACTGCTCACGTGGTGGGATGAACGAAAGACGGGACTCGTGCATGCGGTATGCGGGGCCGGGAAGACGGAGATGACGTTCCCCGTGATCGAGCGGGTCGTCAATGAAGGGAAGCGGGTATTGATCGTGTCACCTCGGCGGGACGTTGCCATTGAATGGGTAGAACGATTAGAACATGCGTTCACTGTCCCTGTCACGAGAAGATACGGGGGCGGGGAGAAAGCATCCATCGGAATGATCACCGTGGCGACCGCGCCGTTACTCATGAATCTACGTCACGTATTCGACTATGTGCTCGTCGATGAATCCGATGCCTTCCCGTTTGCCTTTGACGTGGCCTTGTGGAATACGATACGACGGGCCGGGAGAGGTGTCTTCTTGTTCATTACGGCGACCCCGACCATGTGGCAAAAGACATTTCCGACGATTCATCTCTCTCGGCGTTATCACGGGTTTGATTTGCCCGTCCCGACTCTCGTCAAGCAATCGGATGAACGCATTCTAGACTTTTGTCAGCGACATATATCCAAACCGCGTCTATTGTTCGTGCCAACGAAGCCGGACCTCGAACGCTATGAAGCGCAGTTACGAGAAACGGGAGTGACATGCCGCACCGTATCCGCTGACACGGAGGAACGGCTCGAGACGCTCGATTGGCTTCAAGAGACGAAAGGTGTGGTCCTCGCGACCTCAATTTGGGAGCGGGGGATGACGGTGCGGGACGTGCAGGTCGCGGTGATTGAGAGCGAGCATCGGCTCTTTACGACACGCGGACTCATTCAAATGGCAGGACGGGCGGGGCGAAAACCGGACGCACCGACAGGAGAGGTCTGTTTCTTTTACGAGGAGCGCACGTTCCGTCAAGATCAAGCCATCCGGGCAATTAAGGAGGCGAATCGGCGATGAAGTGTCTTCTTTGTCACGAGCCGATGAAGGTCCCGTGGACGCCAGCTACACTTTGGCGGAAGGACTGGGTGTGCCCGGCTTGTGAGACGAAACTCACGCCGCTCAGGACAGGTTGCCCACGTTGCGGTCAACCGAATGAGGCCGGTGAGACGTGTGCGGACTGTATCCGTTGGCTTGCGCTCGGATTAGATTTGACCGTTCGTTGTCTGTACGCATATGATGAGGCGGGGATTGACTGGCTGCACCGTTTCAAATTCAGCGGAGATGTCGTGATTGCAGCATCGGTGGCGCCGACATTACGCTCATTACGTACACCGGGTGTAACCTACGTTCCGATTCCGCTGAGTGAAGAGCGACTTCAGACGCGTCGCTTCAATCAGGCCGAGGTGCTCGCCCGATACATCGATCCGACGCGACAACTTCTCGAAAAATCAGAGGTTTCAAGTCAACGTGAACTCGGGAAAGAAGGAAGACGACACCGAACGAATCCTTTCACTGTACCGACTTCAGTGAAATGTGGGAAAATTATTCTTGTAGACGACGTCTATACGACGGGGACGACCCTTCATCAGGCGGCATTTTCGTTGCGACAGGCAGGTGCGACAGAAGTTTCTGCGATTTGCTTATTTCGGGCGCTAAACAAATCGAAATCGCGTCCGATATAAAGAGCAGAGGTGAAACCAATGGATGCAGCAACTTGCCAAATGTGTGGACGCTTATTTATGAAACAGAGCCGTTCACCGTACTGTCCATCATGTAGTGAGGTTGACTTCCAAAACTTTTTGAAAGTCCGCGACTTCATTCGTGAGCCAGCCAACAAACAGACGACCATCGGAGCCCTCGTCGAAGCGACAGGTGTATCTGAACTTGATATCACGCGATATATCCATGAAGGACGCTTGATTATCAAGGACAATCCGGCGCTTGCGATCCGCTGCGTTCGTTGTGGTCAACCGACGAACGAAGGGAAAGTTTGTTCGAACTGCCAGAGAGATATGCAGAAGGAACTGTCCAGTCTACAGGATAGCTTGACGAAACAATCAAGTATCCGCACTTATCGTTTGGATTAACATCATGAAGAGGGGGAAGACGCATGCGCATCGATTCAGCCAAGTGGGTACATTTACCAAACACTTATGAAAAGAAAACGCAAGTCGAGCCGAAGCCCGCGCCATCTAGCCAAACGGACCAATTGTCAATTTCGGCGGAAGCCCGCGCCCGGTTTGAAGAACCGGTGAAACATCCGGACCGTCTCGCTAAAATCGATGCTTTGAAAGCAGAGATTGATGCGGGCACGTATTCACGGGACGCGCGCGACATCGCTAAACGCTTTCTACAAGGATGAATGGAAGCGAGGTCCGTTTGAGGCCTTCGCACTAAATAACACGGCACGGAAGCTGACTAAATAAGGGGCACCCCTTTCTTTAGTCGGCTCTTTTTTTGAAAAAAGGAGAGACTCATGCTCACATTACATAAACGTTTACTCGAATTGGCCTACGCAAAAGAACAGCAACTCATTGAGAACGACATGGCGGCATTTAGTACACTCGTCAAAGAAGAAGCGAAACTCGTCCGACAAATTTCACAAAAAGAAGCGGAACGACTTCAAGGGACGTATGAATTGGACGATGAAGAGATAGAGGAATTGAGACCGGTCTTGTTCGAGTTGAAGCGACAGAACGAATTGAACGCGACACTGCTCGAACAATCGCTTCGTTATATTACCTGGCATTTGGACATGATCATGCCGGAAGCAGATGATTTCACATACGGACAACAGGCGTTTGAAACACGCTCGTTCAGCCGTGACGTTTAAGGAGGAAGTGGAATGGGTTCAACATTTATGGGATTAGAGACGGCGCGCCGCAGTCTCTCGACACACCAATGGGCGCTTCAGGCGACCGGGAATAACGTGGCGAACGCCTCAAACCCTGGCTATTCACGCCAACGGCTCACACTCGGGATGACCGAGCAGCTCTCGGTCAATTTCGGGGGGACGAAAGCCGGACAATTCGGGACCGGGGTACGCGGGGAGACACTCGCCCGGATTCGCGATCTCATGATTGAACAACAGTATCGTGACGAGTCGGTGAAGAACGCATTCTATGCGACGAAAGAAGCGGCATTCGGCCGGATGGAAGACATCATCAACGAACCTTCAGAGAACGGACTCGCCAAGTCACTTGACATGTTTTGGGCGTCACTCCAAGATTTATCGGTCAACCCGGATGATACGGGTGCGCGAAGCGTGGTTCGGCAACGAGCATTGACGTTGGCACAGACATTTAACTATATGTCGTCTTCATTATCAAAAGTACAGGATGACTTAAAGACGGAAGCGGGCGTCGTCACGAAAAAAATCAACGACTTGTTGACAAAAATCGGTGACGTCAACCGTCAAATCGGAGACGCGGAGCCACTTGGTGTCTTACCGAACGAATTATATGACGAACGTGACCGCTATATGGATGAGTTGTCCCAATATATCGAGTTCGAGCGCGTACCCGTTGATTATTTGAACGGAGAGACACGCGGTAACTCGCAACGTGTTGCTGAAGGGCGAGTTGATATTCGCGTTAATATTGGTGGCACTGAAGTGAAACTTGTCGACGGTTTAACAAGTGGGGTCGGTAAGATTGAAGATATGACGCTAACGAATGCCGCTGGGGGAACATCTACGCTTACATTTAATGACTTGCCGAACGGGAAGTGGAAAGCACTTGTCGATATGTATGGTACGTCTACAGGCACAGAAGCCCATGATGGCTCCTTCACGAAAATGCTCGCAGATCTGGATGAAATGGCGAATGTTTTCGCTTCAGCATTTAATACGGCTCATGGCACAAATAAAGATGCAGATGGGGTTGCAGGTCGAACTGACTTTTTCGTAGGGATGACGAGCGCTTCGACGATTACTGTAAACGATGATTTCATGAAGAACTTAGATTTGATTGCCGCATCAAAAGATGGAAACATCGGGGACGGAAGTGGTGCTCTCGAACTTGCCCAATTGAAAGAAAGCGCGCTCAGCTTTTCTGGTTCGGTTACGACCTCAACCTCGATCGGCAAGTACTATCAAAACGTCATCGGGAACATGGCTGTCGAGGCGAGCCAGAACGGAAACCTCGCCAAGAGTACATTCGCCCTATTGAGCAGTTCAGACCAGCGTCGCCAGTCGGTGAGCGCGGTCTCGCTCGACGAAGAGATGACGATGATGATCCAGTATCAGCACGCTTATAATGCGGCGGCACGTAACATCACGGCCGTCGATGAAATGTTAGACAAAATCATTAACGGCATGGGTGTCGTAGGGAGGTAATGACTGATGCGTGTCACACAGACGATGCTCACACAGACGAACTTGAAGCATTTATCAAGTAGCTATAACACACTCGCTCGCGTCCAGGAACAACTTATCAGCGGGAAACGGATTCAAAAAGCATCAGAGGACCCGGTCGTCGCGATGCAAGGGATCCGGTACCGGACGGAGGTGCGTGAAGTCGATCAATTCCGTCGTAACGTCAGCGAGGCGACAAGTTGGATGGACTTGACGGACTCGACGCTAAACGAAGTGACGGAAGCCGTCAAGCGAATTCGCGAATTGACGACGCAAGCGGCGAACGATACGTATGAATCTTCACAACGCGCCATCATCAAGAGTGAGGTCGACCAATTGATTGAACATATCGGCTCCCTCGCAAATTCGAAAGCGGGCGAGAAGTATATTTATAACGGAACGAAAACAGACCAACCGTTGATCGATATCGATAATCTTAAAGCGTACCTTGCTGATTCGAGTGCTACAGCAGACGTGAATACGATTTATACGGACGTTGCGGGAGCCCCGACAACGACTGGGAAAATCGAGTTCGAGGTGTCAAAAGGTATCAAAGTGCAAGTGAACATGCAACCGGAGACAATCTTTGGGAAAGAACTTTTCGAAGGTCTTCACAAATTGACGACGATGTTGAATGATCCAGCGACAGGCGGCGCCGACCTATCGGCTGAACTCGACACGCTCGACACACTCGGTCAGAGCTTAATCACAGAACGCGCCGAACTCGGTGCCCGGGCGAACCGTTTGGAACTTGTAGATAATCGCTTGCAGGATCATGAAATCATTGCAAAAACGATCATGTCTGACAACGAAGATATCGATGTGGAGAAAGTCATCATGGAACTGAAGTCACATGAGACGGTCCACCGTGCAGCACTCTCTGCAGGTGCCCGCATCATCCAACCGACGCTCCTAGACTTTCTCCGGTAAGCGATCATGAATCTCGCAAGACTTGAGATGCGGCAGACACATGCCGCGATCCAGATGACTTCGAATCGTCCCGTACTCGAGATGCGTCAAGGGCGGGCCGATCTTTCCATCCAGCAAGGGAAAGCCGAGATGACGCAACAGACGATACCGGGGAAGCTCGAGGTCGATTCATCGGTGGCGAGAAGCGAGAGCAACTTGAAAGGTGCGCTTGAACTCGGGAAATATCTCGGTCAGATGGGAGAGCAAGGTGCCCGTGAGGCGATGGCGAACATCGCCCGGGACGGGGACCGTCTCATGCGCATCGAGAACGGGAATCCGATCCCATCGATGGCAGCGGAGAAAGTGAACGACCCATACCCGATCGTCGAGATGGGCTATATGCCGAAATCGATTGACCGTGTCAAGTTGACGTATACGCCGGCGGATGTGAAAATCGAGTGGAATATCACGCCACCCCAAATTGATGTATCCCTTACACCGACGGATATCTCGTTTACGCCATGGACGACGGACATCTCGCTCCGTCAACAGGCGTCACTCGAAATATGGCCAATCGGTGGGATGTATGATGAAACGCGTTGAAAGTGAGGACAATCCATGTTCATTGAAACAGATTACTTTGGCAAGGTTGAAATAAATGAAGCGGAGACGATCACGTTCGTCAGTGAGATTCCAGGATTCCCGGATTCGAAGACGTTCGTCTTGATTCCGTATGGTGAAGAGTTGCCGTTCTGGTCGCTTCAATCGATTGAGGAACAGGCTTGCGCGTTCGTCGTGACGAATCCGTTCTGGCATAAGTCGGACTATGCGTTCGAGTTGTCAGACGGTGCGAAAGACCAACTTGGAATCGAAGAAGCGGAACACGTATCGGTCTACTCCGTCGTCACGCTCCGTGAGCCGTTCGAGTCGTCGACTCTCAATTTGAAGGCACCGATCGTCATCGAGACGAAAGAACGTCGCGGGAAACAGGTCATTCTAGACGACGCCTTTCCGGCACGCTATCCGCTCGGCGGAACGAAAACGGAGGTGCGCTGATGCTCGTATTGAAACGGAAGCAAGGTGAGGCGATCCATATCGGGGACGATGTGACGCTCACGGTGCTCGCGATCGAAGGTGACCAAGTGAAGCTCGGCATCGATGCCCCGCGTCATATCGATATTCACCGTCATGAAGTGTACATTCAAATGCAGGAAGAGAACGAGTCGGCAAGAAACAGCGCTAACTTGATGAAGCAAATGATTAACAAGCAGTCGGAAGCGTGAGCTTTCGACTTTTTTGATGAAATCGATAAGTGGTGAATGACATTTCTTGATGAGTTGGGATAGGATAGAAACGGGAAGGGAAGGAGGAGAATTGGTGGGAGCGGTTATTAATCAATTTGTCATCAACATTAGTCTCATCTTTTTATTCATGTCGCTTACATTCTATGTGATGCGGACGGTCTTGCCGATTCAACGAACTTCTCCATTATTTGTCCGATTTTGGTTCGGGGTGTCGAATGGACTGACGGCGATTCTCCTGACGATCAATGCCATCGAACTCGGTGAGGCACGTATTGATCTCCGCCTCATCCCGATTGCGCTATCAGCGACCTACGCTGGGCCATTCGGGGCGATTGTCACGCTCGGACTTATCTTTATCGGACGTATGACGATCCATGGGATGAGTGCCCCGTTCGTTGACGCCATTCTCATGTTTATCGTCTTTTTCTTATTTTCTTTAGTGGTTTCCCGCGTGCTCATTAATCGGGTGAAAGGATACGCCGTCTACATCGGATTTGGTGCGTTACTCGTTTTGATCCAGGTGACGGGTAGTGTCGGGACAGGTGTATTTTTTAACGTGTTTGTCCCTTACTTTCTCATGTTATCGCTTGGTGCCTGGCTCTGTTATTGGGCGGCGAAAAAGCTTGAGACCCATCTATGGATGTTCCTTTTACATACACACCGGGCGACCATTGATGAATTGACGGGACTGCCGAATCGGTACCGAACACTCGAACAGATGAATGACTTAGAGATGTCCGGCAAACCTTGGACGCTACTTGTCATCGATGTCGATCATTTTAAACAGTTGAATGATACATATGGGCATTTGGCCGGCGATGCGGCGCTTCGTCATATTGGACAGACGTTAGAACGGAATTGCCCCCCGTCAGGATTTGTCGGAAGATACGGTGGAGAAGAGTTCTTGCTTGTGATTGAGGGAAGTGAGGATGCGAAAGAAGTGGCGGAAGAGCTTGTTCAGACCGTGCGTCACACGATTTTTGAATGTCAAGGAGAGGTCATTCCGATGACCATCTCGATTGGTGCAGCCGTCGCAGGACATGAATCGAGTATGGTCGTGTTCGAACGTGCGGATGAAGCCTTGTATGTAGCGAAGCGAAGTGGTCGAGATCAGGTAAGGTTCGCCTAAAAAATCCCCTATAACCGTTGGCAAATCCTGTCCAGCGGTTATAGGGGATTTCACGTTTAGTGAATATTCTTTTTCTTGAACTGTCCGCCTCGGACGTCGTGAATGTTACCGATAGCAAGAAAAGCTTTCTCGTCATAGTCATCGAGGATATCTTTCAGCTTCGTCTCCTCGAGTCGGCTGATGACGGTGAAGACGACTTTCTTTCCGTCTCCGGTATAGGCACCTTCTCCATGCAGATACGTCACGCCCCGACCGAGCCGGTCCATAATCGCTTGGCCGATTTCTTCAGGTGCCGTCGTAATGATCCACGCCGCTTTCGACTGATCAATCCCTTCTAAGACGACATCGATTGTTTTAAAAGCGATAAAATACGTGAGGAGCGAGTACATGGCCCGGTCCCAGCTGAAGACGAAACCGGCTGTCCCGAGAATGAAGATGTTGAAGAACATGACGATCTCACCGACCGAGAACGGTAAGCGGTTCGTAAAAGAGACGGCAAGAATCTCTGTCCCATCGAGTGAACCTCCTGCACGGATGACGAGCCCGATCCCGGCCCCGAGTAAAAAGCCACCGAAAACGGTCGACAACAAGAGGTCGTCGGTGAATGGCTTGATGTCATGAAGGACGATGGTGAAGGCCGACATGAGCAAGATTGCCGTCAATGTGACGACGGCGAACGTCTTCCCGATTTGTCGATACCCGAAATAGATGAACGGCAAGTTGAAGAGGACGAGCCAGATGGCGAGTTTCGTCTCGGTCAAATACGAGACGATAATCGAGACGCCGACGATCCCTCCGTCGATGATTTGGTTCGGAACGAGGAAGGCCTCCAAACCGACCGCGAAGACGAGGGAGCCGAGCAGTAAGAGGACGACTTTCGCAAACAGTTCGGATGCCTTGATCGGATTATGTTCGCGCCTTAAGCGCTGCACTTCCTCCGGTGTTGGGGAAGGCATGGGTGTACGCTGCATACGGGGTGCCCCCTTTCCATTTTCTTTAAGTATAGCAAACCTTCAAGGCATGTGAGCCGTCAAGGCAGGAAATCTGACATGGAAAGTGGAATGAGTCGATGCAAGAGAAAGGGGAAGATGGAGAATGTACGCACTGATTGGCAAGCTCGTCACGAAAGCGGGGCAACGCGACAGACTCGTGGCGATTTTATCGGAAGCAGCGCGTGAGATGGAGGCGACTTCGGACTGTGAATCGTATCGGGTCCACGTGTCGCTTGACGAGGCAGACACGGTTTTCGTATATGAAGTGTGGCGGAGTGAGGATGCGCATGCGGCGTCGTTGTCGCTTGCTGAAGTGAGGGCGTATATCGACCAGGCGAAGCCAATCCTCGAGCGGATGGAGCGGATCGCCGCGCTCGAACTACGGTCATGACAGAGGGTGAATGACGAGACGGATGGCTGAAAGCTGTCCGTTTTTATTGTAAGGGGAATCAGCAATTCGAAAAGAGACATGAAAAATCCCCTCGTTCATTAGAAACGAGGGGATGGTCATCAACTTGTTGTCAAACTGCCTTTGACTTTATCGTAGAAGTCATCCATCATACCGGTACGGCTACCGAGTTGGCAGATGAGTTCAAGTGTTTCTTTATAAAATTTCTTGACGAGCCCTTTGTTTTTGACGCCGTCCATCGATGCGAGCGTCTGATCGAGATTCTCTAAAATCTCTTTGATTTGTGCGTCCGAGTCCGGTTTGACGACCGTCATATTTTCGGGGATGCTGACGACCTTCTCTTGACCTTGGTGGCGGAACGATGCGCCGAAGCCGAGGTTCTCGATGAAGAGGTGCGGCATCACTTTTTGACCGAAGAAATGCTTGTGCCAGTCAGATGCTTTCATCGTGTCCATATCTTGCTTGAACGTAGATGCTGTCGAGACGTATTGTTTAAACAAATCCGTCATGAATTTCTCGATGACCGGGATTTGCAGGGCGAAGACGTTTTTCAGGAGTGCGTCGAGCTGGGCGCGCGTCAAAGTAGTTTCGTTAGACATGTCAGTTCCTCTTTTCTATAGTACGTTATTACCATCGTATGGGATTGGCGGACAGTCGTCAATGTAAGGGGAAACATTTTTTCAGAATATTTAATGAAAAGTCATCGACTTATGGGATAATCAAGTGAAGACATTAACAAGTAGGGAGTGGTTCTTGTGAACAAATCGATGAAGTGGGCGCTCGCGCTCGGTGTGACCGGTGCGTTGGTGGCGACGGTCGGTGTCGTCTCGTCCCGGGGGCGGACGGAGGACACGACTCAGACGATCCGTGACCGTGAGCTCGGTTACGAGATCATTTTGCCATCGAAGATTGTCTCGGCGATCGAGCGGGGTGACGTCTATATCGAGAAGGCACAGGACGTTGTCGACATCGGGGACACGAAGAGCTACGGCACGTTCGATTTATACTATAACGTCGAGGACGGGGAAGACCAACTGTTGTTCCACCTAGATTTGATCGACCGTGAGTTGACAGAAGAGACGTTCGCGACAGAGGTCGGCTACGGCAACTACCTCGGAACGAACGATAAGACGTTCTTCTGGGTCGAACCGACCGAGGCCGTCCCGGGTGCCGAGGCACATACGGACGAGATTGCCGAGTTGATCGAGACCCTTCCTGAGCTAGAGTTTCGGACGTTATAAGGAACGGGTGGTCGTGTGCGAACGAGAGAAAGGGATTATACGGAGGGATTGATTGTAGCCCTTCTGTTTATCGTTGCTGTGTATGTGTTTGATTTACCGAAACAAGAAAGCTGGATCATCTTGGCTATCGTGATCGTCATCTCGGTCACGATGCGAGAAGTGACGTATCTTTTTCAGAATGAAGGGAATGACTGAGAGCCCGCTCGCTACGGCGGGCTTTTTCCTTTGTGCTACAATACAAATGAGGTGATATGAATGAATTGGACAGTAGAAGAAGTAAGACAGGCAGATGACGTCACGGCGTTAGAACAGGCGGTCAACTCGAATGACAAGATTGATGTCAAAGTAGGACATGAGTCGGTCGGACAGAACGACTATGCGGTATATGACGGGGAGACGCTCGTCGGCTATCTCATGCTCTTCCCGTATCTTCCGAACGAATATGAGGTGAACGCGCTCGTCCATCCGGAATACCGGAAGCAAGGTGTCTTCACGGCACTTCTCGAGACGGCGAAACAGGACGCGAAATTGAACGGTTGCGAAGCGTTCACGTTCGTCATCGACCGGAACTCGGCATCTGGAAAGGCAGTGCTCGACCATCTTCAGGCGGCATACCAGTTCTCGGAATACAATCTCGTCTTGAAAAAGGCGGAGCTTTTCTTGAAGCCGGACGAGGTATCGCTACGTGAGGCGACAGCAGACGACCGTCCGCTCATCATCGCGACGCTCAGCGAGGCGTTCGGTGACCCGGTCGATGTGACGGAAAATATCTATCAACAAATCGACACGCCAGATCGCGTGACGTACATCGGCGAGGTTGACGGAAAGCCAGTCGGGATCATCCGTGCCCTGCTCACAGGGGATGACGCGGCAAGTATCCATGCGTTCGGGGTCAAAGCAGGTGAGCAAGGCAAAGGCTACGGCACGAAAATGTTGAAACAGATGGTGCAACAACTGTTCCGCATGGGTCGAACGAAAGTCGAGCTCGATGTCGAGACGGAAAACAAGGCGGCGCTCGAGATTTATAAGCGTGCCGGTTTTGCGGAAAATGGCGGCTATGAGTTTTATATGATCGAATTATGAGGTGAACCACATGGTAAAAAATCTAAAATGGCTCGGCGCGGCGTTTGAAGCATTTCTCGGAATCCCACTTCTCGGTGGTCTGTTTATCATCAGTATGGGGTACTCCCCCCTCGGGTTCATGTTCGTGTACCACGTGATCGTATTGATTCTGTCGTTCAGTCGACTGAATCGATTCTCGTACGGGGCGGCGGTCGGCATTGCGGCGTCAGTCCTCGGCTTTATCCCGTTTGTCGGGATGATGCTACACTGGGCAGCAGCGATCACACTCGCGATTGATGCGGCGACGACACCACGACGTATGATGCATGTCGAACGTGACGATGAAGCATTTTGACGAAACGTACTCCTTGACGGGGTGCGTTTTTTCATTGACCAAACGTTCAACTGAAAACGCTATACATTCTTTGGAAAATGGACGATATAGTAAGTGATGAACACAATGAGGAGGAACAAACAGTGAAAGTATTTAAAAACTTTACGACGCAATTGCTCGCGTGGATTTTGGTCACATCCTTTATCACGGGCGGAGCGGTCGGCTACATCACCCTATTACTCTTGACGGAACTCGAGATGGAACAAGGTCAGGTCATGCTCGTCGGTACGGTTGCGGCGTTACTCATCTCGTCACTCGGCGGCATCGTCATCTACTTGATTGCCCGTCGACCACTGAAAGCGGTCGAAATGGCATCTGAAAAAGCCGTCGAAGTCGGAAACGGCGACTTGACGGTGCACTTCGCAGACGAGAAGACGACGGATCGTTCAGAAATGGGACGTTTACTCTTGTCGATGGACAACATGGTCGAACACCTTCGGGAACAAGGCACGAACATGCGTTACACGGCAGACCAATTGACTGGTTCGGCACAAGAGATTGCAGCTTCCGTTCAAGAAGGGAACGTTGCCGGCGAAAGTATTCGTTCTGCGATGGATTCTCTCAACAAAATGTTAGAAGACAACGTCAGTGCGACGTATAATTCGATGGACTTGCTCGGAGCGGTCGCGCGTACGATGGAGAGTATCCGCCAAGAGATGTCATCGGCGCTTGATTCGGCGAGCGAGATGCAACAGGAAGCAGAGAGCGGGAAGGGTCTTGCCTCGTCTTCCGTCAACGCGATGCATGCGATTGCTGGGAAAGTGGAGCAATCATCAACACTTAACAGCCAGTTGACGGAAATGACAGGCGAAATCTCACGGATCACGGATGTCATCAGTGACATCTCGGCACAGACGAACTTGCTTGCCTTGAACGCATCGATCGAAGCGGCACGTGCCGGTGAGCATGGTCGTGGATTCGCCGTCGTTGCGGCAGAAGTGAAAAAGCTCGCGGAACAAACAGCGAATTCGACTCAAGAAATCACGGATCTCATCGTCGACGTGAAGCGTCTCGTTGGCGATACATCGTCTTCAATGGCGAACGTCAAAGCAGAAGTAGAGACAGGCGTCGGCTTAGTTGAAAAAGCGGGTGGTGCGTTCGCGTCGATCCACAACTCAGCGAATGAAGTGTACAGCCATGTCCATTCGGTCGATTCCCTCTTAGATGAGTCACGCGGTCAAATCGATTCGGTCGTGACAAACTCGGCAGGCATCGTTGGCATGGTCGAAGAAGCATCACGTTATGCGAATGAAGTGACGTCAGCGGCGAGCCAGCAAGCGGCAAGCCTTGGTGAAGTGAACGGGGCGATGTCAGAGCTCGTTCGGGTTGCGGAGAGTTTGCAGAATGAGACGGAACAGATGAAGGTGGAAGTGTAAGTTAGAATAGCTCACTCGAGTTGGTCATCAAAAGCCGACGAGAGTGGGCTATTTTTATGCAATTTGAAGATTTCTATTCAAAACGTGTAACTTTTTTCGAAAAAGACTAAACAGATAGGAACGCACTCCGATATAGAGTATGGAAACGATAAAACGTTCCAAAAAAATGTAAGGTGAGGGGCCGGCCTAAACCTTGCATGCTCGGACAAATGGATTTGGAAGAGCGGAAAAACTCAAACCTATGGAGGGAAATTACAATGATTATTAACCACAACCTTAACTCAATGAACGCACACCGTAACATGTCATTCAATACAGCACAAACAGGCAAAGCGATGGAGAAATTGTCTTCAGGTCTTCGTATCAACCGTGCTGGAGATGACGCAGCTGGTCTTGCAATCTCTGAGAAAATGCGCGGGCAAATTCGCGGTTTAGATCAGGCAACGCGTAACTCACAAGATGGAATTTCACTTATTCAAACAGGTGAAGGTGCATTGAACGAAACACATTCAATTCTTCAACGCATGCGTGAACTCTCAGTTCAATCAGCGAACGATACAAACACAACTCAAGACCGTTCTAACATCCAAGATGAAATGAAACAACTTGGAACTGAAGTTGATCGTATTGCTAACCAAACTGAATTCAACACTAAAAAACTTTTAAATGGAGCAATGGGATCTGCACAGGCAACTGCAACAGGTACAATTGTGAATAATAGTGGTCTTGACGCTGCAGCGGCTGACGGTACAGTCTTAAACGTACTTACAGACAAAGCTGGAAATAACCTTGGGTTACAAACTGGTGACGTAATTACGGCCTCATGGTCTGTTAACGGAACTCAACAAACAGCTACCTTTACAATTGCAGATGCAGCTGTTGATACAATGGCAGCGATCAATACTGCTATTGCAGGAAATGCAACTGTGACAACTGCAGCTACGGCATCAGGTGCAACTACAATTACGGCTGCAACTGGTGGATCTGTTGGGCAAATCAATGGCTTTGCAATCGAGGTTAAATCTGCAACTGGCGAACGTAAAGAAGCAGCTTCAAATGCCCTTTCAAACTTTGAAGTAGGCACTGAAGCGAAAGATGTTCGTAACGATGGATCAGCTACATTCCATATCGGTGCAAACAATGGTCAAACAATCAACCTTTCAATTTCTGATATGCGTGCATCTACACTTGGTGTTAAAGATTTACAAGTTGGTACACAGTCACAAGCTGAAACAGCAGTTAAAGTAATTGATCAAGCTATACAAAAAGTTTCGGTTGAACGTTCAAAACTTGGTTCGGTACAGAACCGTCTTGAGCACACAATTAACAACTTGAGTACTTCTGCTGAAAACCTTCAAGCTGCTGAATCACGTGTACGTGATGTAGACATGGCAAAAGAGATGATGAACTTTACGAAGAACAACATCCTTAACCAAGCTGCACAGGCTATGATGGCGCAATCGAATCAGCAACCGCAAGCGGTTCTTCAATTGCTTCGTTAATCGGCTCTATAATATGATTTTTAACACCCGCATCCTGGAAGGGAACGCGGGTGTTTTTTAACTTACATACACAACTTGTTCTTCTTTTAATCGGTTCTTCTTAATATCTTGCCACTTGTATACGACAGACCAATAGCTACGTCCTAGTATATCTGCAATTTCTTGATCTGAAATTCCTTTTAATTTTGAAGTCACAATCAGTTCGATTTCTTCCTCCGAATAATCGTTTTTAGGTTTTGATGTGATGACAATCATATCTGGATTCGCTTCTTTCTCCAACTGCAAGCGATGTTCCCAATCTAGCTTCCATGCCATAGAAGGTATTTTCTCACTGTATGAAGCAGTAAAGTCTAAGAATTTTAGAGCAACTTCCGTCTTTTGAATACGGAGAATGAAATTGTGACCATCATTTCTTCGACTTAGCACAAAACGATGTCCAAATGTTTTTTCGATGAATTGACTTAAGTAATTTAATTCAGAAGGATGAAATGCTTGCAAGTAGAGTGCGATATGAGGAGTTAAAATCATTTGTTGCTTTTTTGAACGGGTTGAGCGCGTGACACACAGACTGCCATCATCTAAATAGAGTGCTAGTAAAAAAACTGGATCCGTACATTCTTCAAGTAAATGAAGGGGGATGCTTTTCTTACCTCCGATATAAAGTTCTGCTCGAAGCCAAGTGAAAAGTTCATCAAAACGTGAGGTGAGAGAAGCGCTTGTTCCGTTATTGTTTTTGATGATACTCGAAAAAATTCGTGGAGCGCTGTTTAATTTCCATTCACGATATTCGAGTTGCTTGATTGAAAAATGTTCTCCATATCTTAAATTCGCATTTGGATATTTCTTTTTAGAAATTCCGATGTGTCCATCTCCCAATAAAGTCCCCATTAATAAACTCTTCTCAAAAGTCGTCAATTCTTCCCATTTCATCGCTTTTTATCCTCTCTTAAGGGAATGTACGTTCTTATATTAAATACCCAATTTAAATAATCGAATTTCAATTCAAAAGAAAATAATTATGAACAATCATTGAACAAGTTTCCATTGAACTTCTTTCCTAACTTGCCGATATTAAGATAGAGAAGAACAAATAAGGAGTAGACCAACATGAACCCGACCATTTCAGAAGTCCGGCTTCACCTACCTTCTTCCGTCTTGCCGTATGAACAAACGAAAAACGTGTTCGTCGAAGCGAATCAAGCGAAACTCGCCGACGAAGGCATCGTCATTCTTCCGACGCCTCAACACGTTACCAAGCTAGAGGCGGCCGTCGAGAAGGCGAATCAAATACTGGAACAACAGCGTACAGGCTTAAAATTTATGAAGCATGAAAAATTGAACGACTACTATATTCAAATCGTGGATACGAACAACGAAGTGATCCGCGAAATCCCAAGCAAAAAATCCCTCGATTTCTTTGCAGCGTTCATGGAGTTCAATCATCTCTTTGACGAACGGGTATAAAGGAGGATTTTCATGACGACACCTATCCGATTTGGCGGACTCGCCAGTGGAATCGATACGGATACGATTATTAAGCAATTGATGCAGGCTGAACGTGCGCCGGTTGATAAACTTGAACAGAAAAAACAAACGACAGAATGGAAGCGCGATGCATATCGCGAAATCAACCGCTCACTCATGACGTTACGAAATAGCGCGGTCGACTTGATGTTCAGCCGAAACTTCTATGCGAAGACGTCTAGCTCGTCGGATGAGTCGAAAATCAGCGTGACTGCCGGACCTTCAAGTGGAAATAGCGCGGTTCGGATCGACTCGGTTACACAGTTGGCCAGTTCGGCGACGACTATTTTAGATGCTGTCGATCGTAACGGACAAAAGTTGACGAGTACAACAAAATTATCAGACATGAATGGATTTGTTGCCGGACAAAAGCGTGTCATTCAAGAGACGGCTGGAACCGAGTTAACGATTCCGAAAGATTTGGACTTTTCGACAGTCGTCTTAAAAGATGCTGCAGGAAATGTTTTAAATGCTGCTGACTTCGCGTATGACGCGACGACTGGAAAAGTCACCGCTACCAATACAACGAACTATCCTGGTGGAGTTATTCCAAAAGATGTTTCTGCTTCGTTCTCCTCTGGGACTGGCTTTGAAATTCAGTACAAATCTAGTACAGCCGGGACGTATCAAAAGATTGAATTAGGTGCGGACGCAACGGTACAAGATTTGATGAGTCAGTTAAATAGTAAAGAGACAGGACTCTCTGCTTTCTTTGAATCGTCTACCGGAAAAATCTCTTTGTCGACGAAAGAGACCGGGGCAACTTCTACTATTCAATTTGACACCAACTTCAAATCTGCCTTTAGTATGGGGACGGTTGTTCCGACTGGACAAAATGCGAAGTTTAAAGTGAATGGGATTGAAGTCGAACGTGCTTCGAACACGACGACGATTGACAATATGACGTTGACACTGAAATCATCTTTCCTCGAAACAGGAGGACCCGTCACACTATCGGCCGCTACCGACACCCAAAAAATCTTTGACAACATCAAAGGTTTCGTCGATAAATACAATGAGACGATTGATCTCATGAACAAGAAGACACGCGAAGAGCGTTTCCGTTCATTCGCACCGCTCACGCAGGCACAGCGTGATGAGTTGTCTGAAGATGAGATCAAGAAGTGGGAAGAGAAAGCGATGAGCGGGATGCTCCGTGGCGACACGATTCTTCGTGGGACGATGGACACGCTTCGTAGCAAATGGTCGGGCGCAACATCTACTACGAATGATTTAGACATGTCTCGCTTGTTCCAGATTGGGCTCTCGACCGGTTCAGACTTCACGAACGGTGGAAAGATTGAGCTGAATGAAGAGAAGTTAAAAGCAGCCATCGAGAAAGACCCGGAACAAGTGTACAAGCTCTTCACGGATGAAGAGACGGGACTTCTTCCTCAAATCCGCGACGCCGCAAAAGACTCACGTGAGACGATTACGCGAATCGCCGGTGCGGACGGGGCTGGTGCTCCGACGTATTCAATGGGTCGCGAAATGACACAGATGGATACGCGAATCCAGCGACTGAACGATTTACTCATCGATAAAGAAAACGCCTACTACCGTCGCTTCGCGGCGATGGAAACGGCGATGAACCAGGCGAACTCGCAAGCCGCTTCACTTCAACAGTTTTTAGGCGGCGGAATGTAAGAGGAGGAATTTAAATGGTGGCTAATCCATATGCAGCTTATCAAAACAATGCGGTCACGACCGCGAACCCACAGGAACTGACGCTTATGCTTTATGACGGGGCGCTCAAGTTCATGCGCCTCGCCAAGCTTGCGATCGACCAGGGCAATCCTGATTTAAAGAACATCAACATCCAAAAGACGCAAGCCATCTTCCAAGAGCTTCGTCTCACACTCAATAAAGACATCGCTATTTCAGCGAATTTAGACTCGCTCTATGACTACATGTGGCGTCGTCTCGTCGATGCGAACGTCAAGAACGACACGACCATTCTCGACGAAGTGCTCGACTTCACGACGGAACTCCGTGACACGTGGAAGGAAGCGATGAAACTCGCGAAGCAGTCATGAGACCAATCGATGAGATTATCTTAAAGACACAGCGCTTAAAAGAGTTGCTGGCGAAAGTCCCAGAAGAGCCGACGTATGACACGTGGATGGAACAAATCCATGAGCTCTTGGACGACCGGGAACAATTGCTCGCGGCGCACGGTCCTGACTTGGAAAAAGCCGATCAGACGGTCCTTCGGCAGCTCGTTGACGACAGTCAAAAGATTGCCCGTCTCATTGAAGCCGAACATCAGCGTCTCGGGATGACGCTCGGGACGGCCCGGATGGAACGGAAGACGGTCAAGTCGTACGTCGATCCATATGAAGACGTGGATTCCAACTTTTCCGGTCTATTCGACCAACAGACATAACAAAGCTCGAAGGCATGCGCCTTCGAGCTTTTGTGTTAAGAGGCTTTGACTTGGCGTCGCATCCGAATGATGAAATAAGAAGCGGTAAACAAGATGAGACCACTTACCGTAAAGTTTAAGTAGAGACGTGTAGCATCTTGAAGCGACGTGACTGGTGTAGCTCCACCGAACCAAAGGAGTGGTAGGATCGTCACGTGCATGACGCTCCAGTGAATGAAAATTTGCTTTTTGAACGACCACTGCGGGACTTCGTAAATGACACTTGTGAGCCCGAGAAAGAAAGCGACTCCTGCGTAGACAAGCATTCCGTGTACGCCGTCCATATTTCCTGACCATCCTTGGTAGAGCGCGAGGATCGCGAACGGAAGCGACCATAAGAGGCTCCGTACGAACCCTTTCTTTAATAATTGCATATGTACCATCCCTTCATTGAATCGTTATGGATATATACGAACATCATGCAAAAAGGTTTCGGATAAAAAGCGAGGATGAAATGACGTCTGTTTTCCGCTATAATCGGGTAAATATCAATGTAGCCGTTGCTTCTTTTCTGGAAAGAGGAGGGAAACGAGATGCGTGAGAAAGAGTCCAAACCGGTATCGTCACGGAAACGCCGTTATTTCGTCTATGGTCCAGAGGGAGCGTACGATGAGTATGTGGAGCGTGACCCGAAGCTCGAGGCATACGTCGAGGATGACATGCCAATCGAGGAGCGTCCCGACCCATATGAGGAAGAAGAGCTGAAATCAAGAGGATAAGTATATGTGTCAAGGTTCGATTTTGGACCTTGACTTTTATTTTGCCTGGAACTTTTTCTTACATCGGTGTTGCTTGCCAATTCGTTATATTCTTCTTAACCACAACACTTGGATTTTGGAAAGGGAGAGATGAAGATGAACATGAAACGATTTGGCTTACTGGTGGCGGTACCGCTCACACTACTCGTCGGATGTGGGGAAGCAGATGAACTGAAGACGACAGCGACGGACACGGAAGAAGTGGCAGAGGCGGAAGCGAGTGCGTCTGAAGAAAAGACCGCTGAAGAGACGGACGTCCAAGAAAGTGAACTCGGCACGAACAAGATCTACATGAAGAATAAGGCACTTACGATCACGGAGACGATGGGACCGATTCAGTTCGCAATCGACAAGGTACAGACGTCACGCTTGCAGGTGAATGAGGTGTATCGTGATTCATTTGATGGAGCTGAAGAAGTGACGGTGGTCGCCATGAATGTGATTGCAGAGAATACTGTCGACGACGCGATTAGTTTTTACCCGGATCAAGGTACGATTGTCACAAACACCGGAGAGCAGGTCGAGGCAGACCTCTTTTTCTCGGATGACGTCGGTGGAGAATTTTTAGGGAAGGTGAAGAAGGAAGGCAATGTTCTCTTCTTCGTCAAAGCAAAACCAGAAGAGTTGACTGAAGTAAAATTTTTCACGAGTGGACCTTCGAACGAAGCGTTTGAGAGAGTGGCAGAAGAGCGATACGAATTCACCATCAACGTAACAAAATGAGAATAGGCGTGCCGAGAGATATCGGCACGCTTTTTGTATGGTCATTGGAAAATAAGTGTTTGAATTATCATAAATGATATGTTTTTTTCTAATTTGATGGGTACATATTCAATATAAGTCATTGACCGACGAGATTTTCGAATAGGAGGGAACGTGTCATGAAGGTTCGACATGGGTTATTCGTTTTGCCTCTCGTATTTCTGATTGGATGTGGGGAAACGGATGAGGCGACGACTTCTGAAACTACCGAGCAGACCGAACAGACAACAGAAGAAGAAACCACTTCCTCACCAGAAGGAAGTGAATCGAGTAAAGGTGAAGATACGTCAGAAGGGATTGGTGGCTCTGAAGAATTTGAAGTAGAAGAGGATGAAATCGGAGTCAGCCAGATTTATATGAAGAATCGCAACCTAGGTATTGAAGAAAAGATTGGCCCAATCATTTTCCAAATCGATAAAGTACAAACACTCCGATTACAGGTCTCTTCTGATTTTCGTTTCATGTTCGATGATAAAAAAGAAGTGACCATTGTCTCTTTCAACGTAATTGTCGAGAATACGAGTGACGACACGGTCTCATTTCATCCAAATCAGGCACGGCTCGTCACGAATACAGGAGAACAAGTAGACGCTGATATGATTATTTCAGAGGACGTTGGAGGAGAATTTTTAGGTAAAGTGAAGAAAGAGGGTGGGGTACTCTTTCATGTGGACTCGATGCCAAAAGAATTGACCGAGGTGCGTTTTGTCGTAGAAGGCCCTTATAACGATCAATTCAACACAATCGCGGAAGACCGTTACGAATATCCGATTGATGTCACGAAATGAAAAAGAAGCATGTCAATCCATCGTTGGCATGCTTCCTTTGAACTCACTTCCGCTGATGTGGTAGCGGGATCGACAAGACGTCCCAGTCGCTTCCTGCAAATAGCTTCGATAAATAGACGATCTGTCCGACGTGATACCCGTAATGCGACACTTGTCGCTCGATCGCATCAATCACGGAATGGGCTTCCCCTCGAATCATCACGTCCTTCCCAAGGTCATCTGGTGTCAGATCGGCTAGGACGTCGTCTAACAGCTGCCAGCGCTCGTCCCACACCTGCATCAGTTCGTCCCGGGACAGTTGTTGGTCCTCGAACTCGGCGTCGCGATTACGGTCCGGCTTCTCACCATCCGTCGTCAAAAAATCGGTCCAGCGCGACTTCATGTTATTCGCCATGTGCTGGATGATCAGGGCGAGGGAGAGCGTATCGGGTGCAAGAGTCTTGTGCAGGTCCTCGTCACTCACTTGGACGAGCGCACGCTCGGCGAGTTGTTTCTGACTTTTGAATGTGGCACGTACGGTGTCGAGATATTGCGTTTCAAACATGAAAGATTCCTCCTTATCGTATGTATCTGCTTTGACTATACCCGACATGCATCCCGGTCAAAAACTATAGTAATATTATAAAATAAGCGTTATACTAATCTTATCGTGCAAGACGCCACCGCGTAGTCGGCATGAGGGTGCCTTGTTTTGGTTTTCACGTGAGTCATGTCGCGTGGTCTCTTTTCGGTTTGAAGGTTCACCCATCAATGGTGTCGATTGCGTTTGTCCGAGAGTGGATGAGCGCGATTTTTTTGTATGCAAAAAGTGTGAGACACGAAGTCCCACACTTCTCGTTATGTATGCTCCAACCGAAAATCTTCCCAATGCTCGCGGGCCTGATTCCGGATTCGCTCTGATACTTCCTTACTGCTGAGAAGAATCCCGTACCAGCGACGCGCATCTTCGTAGTAGTCGAGTGCGGCCGACAAATCGGCAATCCGTAGCATAAGTTGGTCGTACGGTAATCCGGTCCGAATCGGGTCCGTATACGCTTCCTGCACCTCATTGTATTTATCGAGTGTTCGCTGCATCCATTCCTTCTCAGACGCCGTATCTTCAATTAATCGGTACATCCATACGATCCGCATCCCGAGCATGGCGACGACAGACGGTTTTTGTCCGCTCAATTGGGCCGTCATGACCGCGAACTTATACAAGAGAATCACGTGTTCAGGTGTACGGTCACCTTTCAATACATCCGCATTTACTTGATTAAAGTAGTGTGTCTCGAGCGCTTCCCGGTTGTGTTTTCGCACCTTATCGAACGAGTCATGGAAGACAAGATGACAGTAATCACAGACGGAAGGTTCGTACAAATACGGGTTCGGTCCGTCATACGTCGTGTATCCGTCCTTCTCGACTTCGAGCGGACGAATGTGACGCGACAAGACGCGGTTCGTCTTACTTTCCTGTAAACAATACGGACATTTGACTTTCTTCAAAAACAAATGTTCTGCCATTTCGACACCTCACACATAGACGTTGACGAGCAGTCCTCGAATCTCACCGACCTGGTCGAGAAGGGAGAGGCGAGAGGCTTCTCCCGAGATGACCTGATCCGTCAGCGCGAGGAGTTTTTGGTCGACTTGTTCGACGACCTTATAAATCTTCGCACGGCCGCGGCGATTGAATCCGCGTTTGTCCTCGAGACGGAGTGCCGCGTCAACGGCCTCTTTCATAAAGTCTTTAATCAGCTGTTTGTATTCGGCGAGCGCCTCGACGGTCTGACTCTCGGCGAGCAGTTCTCCTTGTTCATGGATCGCGGCGATTTGACGCTGGAAGCGTTCATGTTCACGGTCTTCGCGCTTTTGACCGATTACGTTTTGGAAGGAGACGCCCGGTTCGACTTCGGGGCGTTTTGCCTTACTTGAGCCGAGGAGCGATTGCGTCTCCATGATGCGACGAATGTCCATATGGGCAACCGTCCTTTCTAATAGGTTAGTTCAATAATTGTAACACGCCTTGCGGCAATGCGTTCGACTGGGCAATCATTGCCATGCCGGACTGGTTCAAGATGTTTAGACGGGCGAAGTCCATCATTTCACGGGCCATATCGGCATCACGGATTCGTGACTCAGACGCCGTCAAGTTCTCTGAACCGATGGCGACGACGCTGACGTTTGCCTCGAGCCGGTTTTGGATGGCCCCAAGTTTCGAACGTTCGAGCGAGACCTTGTTGATGGCCGCATCAAATTTCGCGATTGCTTCTCCCGCTTTGTCTGGCGTCAACACGCTCAGCGCGTAGTATGTTTCAGACGCTGTCGCCTGATCATTGTCGTGATCGACGGCAGGAAGTTCTCCGCCACCTGCTGACGTCGTCGTAATGTCGAGCGCATGCGCCCGCATGTCTTCGACGTTCAAGATGACGGCCTCGTTATTACCGGCACCGATTTGGAAGAATAACGTGCTCTTGCCTTCTTTGTATTCCCCGTTCATGATTTTCTTCGAGTTGAATTCGGTTGTTTCCGCGATTCGCGTCACTTCGGCAGTCAACGCGTTGATTTCTTCCTGGACAGCTTTGGCGTCGTCCTCACTGAGCGTCCCGTTCGCCGCTTGGACGGACAGTTCTCGCATCCGTTGGAGAAGGGCGTGTGTCTCGTTCATCCCACCTTCAAGCGTCTGTGTGAGCGAGATGCTGTCGAGCGTGTTGCGTTCTGCCATCGAAAGCGAGTCGAGGCGCATTCGCATCTTCTCGGAGATGGCGAGACCTGCCGCATCGTCAGACGCCTTGTTGATCCGAACCCCACTCGAGAGACGATCCATCGTCTTTTTCATCGAGGCTTGGTTCAGGGAAAGGGAAGTATAGGCTTTTAATGCTTGAACGTTATTGGTAATTTTCATAGCGGTTTCCTCCAGTCGGGGCAAGTTGGGTTTTAGCACGCTCCATCGCTTCGCTCCACGTTTGATCGAGATCGCTTGCGAGCGTATGTAGTTCGGCGATTTTTTGCTTGTCCTGATCGATGATCGCTTCGACACTGGCGTTCGCCATGTAGAGATAAATTTCATCGAGTTGTGCCGCGATAATCCCACCGCCATCATGGAGTCCTTGATGGAGCTTGACTAACAGCTCACGGGCTTGACGAAGGTGGCGATTCCGTTCCGCAATCGTCGAGTCTTGGGCACGTTTGTAATGATAAACGAGCGCGTGTAACATCGCCTGCGTCAGTTCTTCAGGCCTCATTTCATATAGCTGGGTTGAATTCATCTTTGGTCTCCTTTGATTGAATCAAGTTCTTCTATTAACAACAACACTTCTGCCATCACGTCATATAGCTGGGGTGGGATGGCGTCCCCTAAGTCAAGGTCGAGCAGATGTCCGAGCAAGGAATGGTCGTTCTCGACCGCCACGCCTCGGGCACGTGCTTCCTGTAAAATCTTTTCCGCGACGGCACCGGTCCCGCGGGCGACGACGACGGGCGCTTTGTCCGTCGACTCGTCATAGCGGACGACCGCGGCCGTCTTTCGTTTCGTCAAATCCATGCGTTGGTACATCGGGACCTCCTAAATTCTAAAGTCATAACCGGTAGTCGGTGCCACCTTCGGTTCTTCGGTGACACGTTCGGCTTTCGTGAGCGGTTTGAACTGGGTCGTCACACTCTTATATCCAATCGTCTCGAGCGTCTGTTCAATCTTTCCAAGAAGTGGACGGGCGATTTGCTCGACCGTCGCATCGTCGTGTTCGAGCGTGAGTCGGAGGTTCCGATCTTTCGCTTCAAGCTTGACGCCGATTTCTCCGAGGCGCGGTGTCTCTAAACGGATGTAGAGGACGCTATTCTCCCAGTCGACGACGTCTCCTGCTTCCCGGTTTTGGATATGGACGTGGATGCCGGTGTCAATCTCTTGTACTTTAGCCGGTAGGGCGAACAAGAGCTGATGGAGCTGACCACCATCGAGGCGATTGAGCGTCTGTTGTACTTGGAAGAACGAGGCGAGTCGTTGTGCCTCGGGGTTCGTCGTATCCGCTCGTACTGACAAAGCCGATGCCGGCGCGTTAGAGGTCGTATGTGCAAGTTGTTGGGCCTGGACGCGTTGCGTCACTTCCTGCACGTGTCGACCAGACAGCGTCGAGTCGAGTTTGAGCGGAGCAACGGAAGGGATTTCTCCGGCGCGTGTCGCCCCGTGCGGGATATATTCGATGCGCACTTGGTTCGGAGCGTATCGGAAGTCGTTCAACGTCGCCCGTACTTCTTTGACGAGTGTCGCACTTTCTTGTGGCTTAGTCGCAAGTAAAGATAAAGCGAGGTCGAGCTTGGCCGTCATGGTGACGAGCTGCTTCTCTTGAGTGATATCGGTATGAAGTAGGGCGTCCGTCTTTTGGACGAGTTGCGTCAAACGGGTCGATACGGTCTCGAGGGCAGGGCGTGCCGCATGCGGGTTCGTCTCAATCAACGCGGCGACTTGTCCGAGTTGTTTCGTCACCGTTGCCTGTTCGCTTCGGAAATTGTTCGTCACCGTCGCGAGATGGCTCGTCACTTCCTTCACCATGACCTGTCGTCCGTTGACGAGAGGGAGCGTCATCGGTTCAGAACGCTCCATCTTCGGCGGTGCAGGCAGGTCGCGGATGGTACGGTCGACCGTATCTGGTGTCGGTATGACGCGTTCGCTCACGGGACGTGATAGGTTGACGAGCTCGACGTACCGCTCTTTTTGCGGGTACGGGGCGTTCTGTGCCGGTGGTGTAAGCTGTTGTCTCGCTTCATTCAAGGAGAGGACAGCGATCTCCCGTGCCATCTCACGAGGGAGGACTTGCGTGTCGAGCGTCTTCAAATGAAGGATGACGTCTCGCATGTCCCCTTTGAATGCCGTTTCGAGAAGGCGCACCGTATCCTCGTTCATCGGTAAGCGTCCGGATTGTAGCAGTCGACTGACCGCGCTTCGCACTTCCGGTGGAAGGGAAGCGAGGAGCGTCTGGATCTTCGCGTCAAGCTTTGACGACGCGGAAGCAGGTGGCGCGGATTCAAGCGTCTCTTCCTTTTGGGGAATGACGGTTGCCATCAACATGCCATCCTGTTCGGCAAGCGTCACGTGGAACGGGTTCGTTTTTGGAAGCCCATCTTTGAATGTGACCTCGACTTCTTCACCGTTGATTTTGACGATTGCGGAGTCGGGGCCGGTCTGTTTGACGAGTTCGGCCTTATACGTCCGGTTCGTCTGAATGCCTGGTAAGACCGAACTGACAGCGGTCGCTTGGGCTTGAATTTGCATGTTTGTCACCTCGACCATAATATCGACCTCTTTTTAAAAAAATGAAGCGAACAATAGAAAAAAACCTTCCGTCTTTTCGACGGAAGGTGAGTCATGATTCGAGCACGGGGCCCGCATTCATTTGTTGGAACCGGGCGACGAGTTCGCCTGTCGCTTTCAGCTGGTTCCGAAGGACGTACGGTGTTGCGTTCGTTTGGATTTGATGTCCATTCGTTGTGAGGAGTAGCCCGTTTGGCTCTTCCTCGATGTTCAGTATGTCTCGAATATGGGACCAAGCATACCATTCACAATCGTCTCGCTTCGGAGACTTCGTCGGGAAGAAGACGAGTCCGGTTGTCGGTTCGATCACGACAGGGACTTTCCCTTTTACGCCGGCGACGCGTTTGGCGATGAAGATTCTTTCCTCGATCGAGCTGTTGTACTGGCGGCAAGATAGTTGCAACAACTGGTACGGCCGGAGCGGGGTTGAAATCTCGGTGCCATCCTCGAGAATGATCCGTGACTGCTTCATGATATCAAAGCAAGGGAGAATCGCCACGGTTCGCTTTGTGATGCGATATTTTTCCTCAGAATAGTAGGAGCGCATACGCTGCACCATCCTCCTCGTATTAGATTTTCAGGATCGGCTAAAGACAAACGGCACAAACCTAAATCATCCCTTCAATGATATATCACAAAAAATGTAAATTCAATAAGGCAATATGAAAAGTAGGGAAATATAATTCCAATGAAAGCCAAATGACGAAACGTTTACAATAATTTGAGAAATTGTTTGTCACGCTTCCAAGAAGGTGGTAAGATTAGCCGTAGAGGACAAACCTCTGTATTCTCCAATGGTGAAAGGAATGGATTTACACATGGTAGGTAAAGTAAAATGGTTTAACTCAGAAAAAGGTTTTGGATTCATCGAAGTTGAAGGCGGCAAAGACGTGTTCGTACACTTCTCAGCAATCCAATCTGAAGGTTACAAATCACTTGACGAAGGTCAAGAAGTAGAGTTTGAAATCGTTGATGGCGAGCGCGGCCCACAAGCGGCTAACGTTACAAAATTATAATTTCAAACCACGAAGCCGGTTCCCTTGGGAACCGGCTTTTTATTTTGTCTATATAATTTAAAAAGGCGTTTAAAAATGACTAGAATGGGTATTTTCTTTCTATACCTTTCGCTCGTTCTAGGAAATGTTACATTAGGAACAAAATTGTCATTATTTTCTGATGATAACGTTTTCAAATATAGCGATTTCGGGGTATAATATTAATGAGCCACCTGATTCCACTTTCTTTTTAGAAACGAAGCAGGAGATTCCGTCTCGTTTGACGAATCAATGGTTCAAGCGGTTATTTTAAGGAGGAGTTCAGATGATTTATAACATTCGCGGCGAAAACATTGAGGTCACACCAGCAATCAAAGACTATGTCGAGAAAAAGCTGGAGAAGTTGACTCGGTATTTCACAACTCCTACGGATGCACAGACGGCTTACGTCAACTTGAAAGTGTATAATGAGAAACAAAAAGTGGAAGTGACGATCCCGATGCCGAACTTGTTGCTCCGTGCCGAGGACATCAACCTCGACATGTATGCGGCAATCGACCTCGTCGTCGATAAATTGGAACGTCAAATCCGTAAACACAAAACGAAGCTCAACCGTAAAGGACGCGGAAAAGAAGGTGGCGTCGGCGAGTACTTCAAGTCCCTCGAAGGAATTGATGATGCATCGGCCGTCTACGATGAGGACGAGGCAGAACTCGAACTCGTACGGACGAAACGTTTCACATTGAAACCGATGGACACGGAAGAGGCGATTCTTCAAATGGACATGCTCGGTCACAGCTTCTTCGTCTTCTCTGACGCAGAAACGGGCAACACGAACGTCGTCTACCGTCGTAAAGATGGAAAGTACGGCTTGATCGAACCTGAATAATGAACTTGACCTTACACGACCCTCCGGCTTCGGGGGGTCGTTTCATTTTGCCTTTCCTTGAAAGGTGGCACCACTTCGGTTAAACTGTACATTAGGGAAAAAACATGCATTTTTTAGTGAATGCAGAGGAGATATGAGTATGGCGAACTTTTTGAAAGAGTTATTTGCTCCACAGAAACGAGTGTTGAAAAAAGCAGAGAAAGCGGCCGACTTGATCGAGTCGTTCGCCGAACCAACCAAAGCATTGTCAGACGAACAGCTTCAGGCGAAGACAGAAGAGTTCCGAGCCCGTCTCGATAAAGGCGAAACGCTCGACGACATCTTGCCAGAGGCGTTTGCGGTCTGTCGTGAGGCATCAGAGCGCGTGCTCGGGATGCGTCACTACCCGGTCCAACTTATCGGGGGCTATGTGCTCCATAACGGTGACATCGCCGAAATGAAAACAGGTGAAGGGAAGACGCTCGTCGCGACACTTCCTGTCTATTTGAATGCGCTCACGGGCCGTGGCGTACACGTCGTAACGGTCAACGAATATTTGGCAAAACGAGATAAAGAACTCATGGAACCGCTCTATTTCGCTCTCGGTCTTTCGGTCGGTCTCAACGTGTCGAACATGGACCGCGTCGAAAAACAAGCGGCTTACAATTGTGATATCACGTACTCGACGAACAACGAGCTCGGATTCGACTACCTCCGTGACAATATGGTCCTTTATAAGGAAGACCGTGTTCAACGTGAGCTCTATTATACGATCGTCGATGAAGTCGACTCGATTCTCGTCGATGAGGCGCGTACCCCGCTCATCATCTCGGGATCGGCACAAAAATCGACCGAGCTCTACACACGTGCGGATGCGTTTGTCCGTACATTGAAAGAAGAAGAGGATTACACGGTCGACGTGAAGACGAAATCAGTCCTCTTGACGGACCAAGGGGTCGACCTCGCCGAGAAGTTCTTCGGTATCGATAACCTGTTCGCCATCGAACACGTCGCGGTCAACCACCATGTTGGGCTCGCGCTTCGTGCGAATGCGGTCATGCACCACGATATCGACTATATGGTGCGTGACGGACAAGTCATGATCATCGACCAGTTCACAGGGCGTGTTATGGATGGACGCCGCTACTCGGAAGGTCTTCACCAAGCGATCGAGGCAAAAGAAGGCGTCGAGATTCAACGCGAATCGATGACGCTCGCAACAATCACGTATCAGAACTACTTCCGTATGTATGAGAAGCTTGCCGGGATGACCGGTACGGCGAAGACAGAGGAAGAGGAGTTTCGTAATATCTACAACATGCAAGTCGTGACGATCCCGACGAACAAACCGATTCTTCGCGACGATAAGTCGGACCTCATCTTCAAATCGATGGAAGGGAAGTTCAAAGCCGTCGTCGAAGAGATCTCTTCAGTTCACACGACAGGACAACCGATCCTTGTCGGTACGGTCGCCGTCGAGACTTCAGAATATTTGAGCAAGCTCTTGACGAAGAAGAAGATTCGTCACGATGTCTTGAATGCGAAAAACCACGCGCGTGAGGCAGAAATCATCGAGAATGCTGGTCAAAAAGGGTCGGTCACGATCGCGACGAACATGGCCGGTCGTGGTACGGATATCAAGCTCGGAGAAGGCGTCGTCGACCTCGGTGGTCTCTACATCATCGGGACAGAGCGTCACGAGTCACGCCGGATTGACAATCAGCTCCGTGGTCGTTCAGGTCGTCAAGGGGACCCGGGTAAATCCCAGTTCTACTTGTCACTCGAAGATGAGCTCATGCGTCGTTTCGGGACGGACAGCCTCCAAAGCATGATGGAACGTCTCGGTATGGATGACACACAACCGATTGAGAGCCGCATGGTCTCAAAAGCGGTCGAATCGGCTCAGAAACGCGTCGAAGGAAACAACTACGATGCGCGTAAACAGCTTCTCGGTTACGATAACGTCATGGCCGACCAGCGGAAGGTCATGTACAAGGACCGTGCGAGCATTCTCGAGAACGAGTCGGTCACGGATATCGTCCGTTCGATGATGGCCCAGACGGTCGAACTCGGAGTCGGGCAATATACGCCGATCGAACTCGTACCGGAAGAGTGGAACATCGACGAGCTCGCGCACTGGTCAAACCAGACGCTCGCGCTTGAAAAACCGGTCGAAGGCAAAGACTTCTACGGAAAAGAACGGGAAGAAATCGTTGAACTCCTCATGGAACGTGTGAACGAGCAGTATGAAGCAAAACGTGAACTCGCACCACCTGAGCGCTTCAACGAATTCGAAAAAATCATCGTACTCCGTGCCGTTGACTCGCACTGGATGTCCCATATCGATCATATGGATCAGTTGCGTCAAGGGATTCATCTCCGCGCTTACGGGCAGAACGATCCGCTCCGTGAGTACCAAGCGGAAGGGATTAGCATGTTTGACGCGATGAACGCGGCGATTTCAGAAGAAGTGACAGGCTTCGTGCTTCGTGCCGAAGTCGGGGACAACCTCCGACGTGAGAAAGTCGTCGAAGAGGAAGTTGCCGTCTCTGGAAAGGACGATGCACCAGTCAAGAAAAAACCGGTCCGTCGTTCGAAAGAAGAGAGTATCGGCCGGAACGATCCGTGCTGGTGTGGCTCTGGTAAGAAGTTCAAGAACTGTCATGGTAGACAACAGGCTTAATTATTGAAGAGGCGGGTCCGCTCGCCTCTTTCCTACGGAAAGGTGAATCACACTATGGAAATTTCAGATATTCGGAACGAACTTGAGGCAATGGCGAAGCGCCTTGAAAATTATAGAGCTTCTCTCAACTTGACGGAGAAGGAAGCGCGCATCGCCGAACTCGAGAATGAGATGACGTACCCTGACTTTTGGGACAACCAAGAGAAGGCACAGAAAGTCATCGATGAGTCAAACGGGCTCAAAGCGATGGTCGACAAATATCAAGACCTCGCAAGCAAACATGAGGACGGCGAAGTGACGCTTGAACTCATCAAGGAAGAGCCGGAAGCAGAGATGCAAGAAGAGCTCGGAGAAACGATTCAAGCGCTCAAAAAAGAGTTCGATGACTTCGAACTCGAAATCCTCTTGAACGGACCGTACGATGCGAACAATGCAATCCTTGAATTGCACCCGGGTGCGGGCGGTACTGAGTCACAAGACTGGGCATCGATGCTCCTTCGCATGTACCAACGTTTCGCCGATAAACAAGGCTGGAAAGTCGAGACGGTCGATTACCTTCCGGGTGAGGAAGCTGGTGTCAAATCTGTCACGCTTCGCATCATCGGACACAACGCTTACGGTTACTTGAAAGCGGAAAAAGGGATTCACCGTTTAGTCCGAATCTCTCCGTTTGACTCGTCGGGTCGTCGCCACACGTCGTTCGTTTCATGTGACGTCATGCCGGAGTTCGATGACGACATTGAGATCGAAGTACGGACAGAAGACCTCCGCGTTGACACATACCGCGCGTCAGGTGCCGGTGGACAGCACATCAACACGACAGACTCGGCTGTCCGGATTACGCACGTGCCGACGGGCGTCGTTGTCTCGTGTCAGACCGAACGCTCACAAATCAAGAACCGTGAATCGGCGATGAAGATGTTGAAAGCGAAATTGTACCAACGTGAACTCGACGAGCAGCAACGCAAACTCGACGAAATCCGTGGCGAGAAGACGGATATCGGTTGGGGTAGCCAAATCCGTTCGTACGTCTTTCATCCGTATTCGATGGTCAAAGATCACCGGACGAACCACGAAGTCGGAAATACAAGTGGTGTCATGGACGGCGACGTCATGCCGTTCATCGATGCTTACCTTCGTAAAACAAATATGTGATGCATGTGGCTCAAAGACACCTGTCTTTGGGCCATGTTGTGTGTAAAGGAGAAATTCTTTAATGAAGCAAATCGTCAAAGACTATCTGTATTTGTTGACCGGTTCGGTGTTCGTCGCCTCGGCCTTCAGCTTATTTCTATTGCCGAACAATTTGGCGTCAGGTGGGGTGAGTGGGATATCGGTTATCACGTATGAACTGTTCGGGATTTCACCGGGGGCATTTCAGCTCGTGGCGAACGTACTACTTCTCATCATTGGGTGGACCATCCTCGGTCTCGGATTCGGGGTGAAGTCGCTCGTCGGCTCCATCTTCTTACCGGGTGTCATTCTTTTCTATGAAGCGATCGATGCAGGGGCTGCCGTGAACGACACGCTCCTCGCCGCCATATTTGGCGGTGTCGGTGTTGGAGTCGGGCTAGGACTCATCTTCCGGGGACGTGCCTCGACAGGTGGAATGGACTTGATTGCGCAAATCTTACATAAGTTCACGCACATCCCGCTTTATTTATGTATCGCGCTCCTCGACGGCATGGTCGTCTTGACCGCCGCCCTCACGTTCTCGTTCTCGACCGGACTTTATGCACTGATCGCCCTATTCATCACGGTCAAGATGATCGACTTCGTCCAGCTCGGATTCACGCAGGACAAGATGGCCTATATCATCTCGGAGAAGCGGGACTTCATCGTCCGTGCCGTCTTTGAGGAGCTCGATCGTGGAGCGACCGAGATTCAAGCAATCGGGGCTTATTCTCGTCTCGATCGTCCGATGCTCATGATCGTCGTCCGTCAGAGCGAGGTGAGTCGTCTGAAAGAGATCATTCGTCGGATTGACCCCGATGCGTTCCTCGTCTTCAGTGAGGCACATGAGGTGCTCGGACAAGGGTTCACGTCGGACAAACGCTATATCAACGTTCCATAAGTTGTGGAATCTTTGTGTACTTTTCGTGAGATTAGGTTAGAAAGTATACGTGAAAGGCTATAATGGTAAATGTAGGTCATTTCTACAACTTAGGAGGGGAACGTGGTTATGAAAAAATGGATGATGGCGATTGGCCTTGGTGCCATGCTGACACTCGGCGCATGTGGCGGCGGTGAAGAGGAAGATACGTCGAGCAACGGGGATTCGGGCTCGAACACGGCATCGGTTGACGCGGAAGCGGTGTACGCACAAAACTGTGCGGCATGTCACGGTGCGAACCTTGAAGGAATGAGTGGTCCGTCACTCGAGCAAGTCGGCGCTAATCTGTCGGCAGAAGATATTGAGAACGTCATTCGTAACGGTCAAGGTGCAATGCCTGCGAACGTCATTGAAAAAGACGAAGAAATCACGGCGGTTGCTGCTTGGCTCGCTGAAAAAAAATAAGATAGGCACCACAGGAATAGCGTTGACTATCCTGTGGTTTTTTTGATTAATTGTTGCAATTTTCTGTTTTATTGGTATGGTAATAAGAGATTACAGAAATGGAGTGATATGGTTTTGAGGACAAAATTAATAGACTGGCCAACATTTATTGGATCAGTGATCTTACTGTTAGCAGTGACGTTACCTCTTATTTTCTTCCCGGAAACAGGTAAGGCTTTAGTCGGGATGGCAAATGAGTATATGACATCAAACTTTGGAATATTATACTTAGCGCTTGGGCTTGGCGCATTCGGATTTTTGATCTACGTTGCCTTCAGTAAGAACGGTCACATTAAGTTGGGCGACGAAGATGAGGAACCTGAATTTAGTACTTTTTCATGGGCGGCGATGTTGTTCGCTGCTGGGATTGGGTCAAGTATTCTTTACTGGTCGGTGATTGAATGGGTTTACTATTACGAAGGACCACCGTTTGGTCTCACACCAGAATCAACAGAAGCCATTCAATGGTCGACGGCATATGGCATGTTTCACTGGGGACCGATTGCGTGGGCGATTTATGCGCTGCCTGCACTCCCGATTGCGTATTTCTATTATGTACGACGCATATCCGTGTTGAAGGTGAGTGAAGCGGTCCGTCCGATTCTCGGTGATCGTTCAGACGGTCCACTTGGAAAAGTGATTGATATTTTATTCATCTTCGGTCTTCTTGGAGGCGCAGGGACAACACTCGCCCTCGGTACGCCGATGATTGCCGAAGGAATCAGTGAATTGACGGGAATCCCTGTATCACTCGGGATGAAAGCAGTGATTATGCTAGTCTGTACGGTTATTTTTGCAGTTAGTTCTTATGCTGGATTGAATAAAGGAATCAAATTACTAAGTGACTTGAACATTTGGCTTGCATTAGGAATTTTAACATTTGTATTTGTATTTGGACCGACACGCTTTATCTTAGAGACAACATTCAACGGTGTTGGGATTGTTATGGATAATTTCTTCCGAATGGCGACGTGGATGGAGCCATTTGGTGATTTTGGTGGCTTTACTTCAACGGGATTCCCTGAGTCGTGGACTGTATTCTACTGGGCATGGTGGCTTGTCTATGCTCCATTCGTCGGATTATTCGTGGCACGGATCTCACGTGGTCGGACGATTCGTGGCATGATCATCGGAACGATGGTCTATGGGACGTTTGGGTGTGTACTGTTTTTCGGAGTTCTCGGAAATTATGGACTATACCTTCACCTAAGTGGAACATTCGATGTCATCTCATATATGGCTACTTACGGACCGGCCCCGACAATCATTGCGATTATTAGTCAATTGCCATTTGGAAGTGCGGTAGTTGGGGTGTTCACTGTCCTCGCCATTATCTTCTTAGCGACGACGTTCGATTCTTCGTCATATATTTTGGCATCAGTCACTCAAAAGCATGTGGAAGATGAACCACTCGTATGGAATCGATTGTTTTGGGCATTCGCACTATCGATCATGCCTCTCACACTCATGTTCCTCGGAGGACTTGAAACTTTACAAACAGCAAGTATTGTCGGTGGTTTCCCCCTCATATTTATCATGATTTTACTCGGATGGTCGTTTATGCGTGTCTCAAGCAGTGATATCCGGGCGCAAGATGAATATGAGTCACCGACGATTCATATTCAGTACCGAAAGAAAAAGCGTACCCCGTTCGATGTATTGAAAGACAAGGCAGATTGATAGAAGAAAATATCTGTATAGTGAACCGCCCCATAGAAGTTGGACATGAACATCCAGCTTCTACGGGGTGTTTTTTATCAAAATTATGCGAGAATACTCCCGCTTCTAAACGTTAAGGACAGTGCTTGCGTGAAAGTGGGAGATGAATCGCCAGCCTCTCTTTCGGGTAAAATATCTTCAAAAGGGGTGAACGTCACATGGTGAAGCACAAGGGCTATAAATTCCGGATCTATCCGACGAAGGAACAGGAGGTCCTGATTGCCAAGACGATCGGCTGTTCCCGGTTCGTGTTCAACCATTTCCTGTCGAAATGGGACGTGGCCCATGAAGCGAATGGCAAGGGACTGTCGTATGATGCCTGCTCGAAAGAACTTCCCATACTCAAGCAAGAATTCAGTTGGTTGACGGAAGTGGACAGCACGGCCGTCCAGAACAGTGTCAAACACCTGGCCGACGCGTATAAGAAGTTCTTCAAGAAGGAGGAAAATCATCCCCGTTTCAAGTCGAAGCGAAACCCCGTCCAATCCTATACGGCGAACATCCAAGGGAAGTCCCAGCTCCCCGAGGTCTCGATCGTCGGGAACAAGCTCAAACTCCCGAAGCTGAAATGGGTGCGTTTCGCCAACTCGAGACACGTCGAGGGTCGCATCCTGAACGCCACGATCCGACGAACAGCTTCGGGTAAATATTTCGTCTCCCTTCTCGCAGAGCAGGAGATCGGTGAACTGCCGAAGACCGGTTCATCGGTCGGCGTCGACGTCGGGCTGAAGAACTTTGCCATTCTATCGGACGGCACATTCTACAAGAACGACCGTTACTTCCGCACCCTCGAGAAGAAACTGGCGCGGGAGCAACGCAAGTTGTCCCGTCGTCAGCGCATCGCCCTGAACAAGAAAGTGAGACTTTCCGAGGCGAAGAACTACCAGAAGCAGAAGCGTAAGGTCGCCCGCATCCATGAGAAGATCGCCAACAGACGCACCGACTTCCTGCACAAGGTGTCGACCGAGATCGTCAAAAACCACGACGTCATCGGCATCGAGACCCTGCAGGTGAAGGACATGCAGAAGAACCGCAAGTTGAGCAAGTCGATCTCCGAGGTCAGCTGGTCGGAGTTCTTTCGCATGCTCGAGTATAAGGCCGACTGGTACGGGAAGACCGTCGTGAAGGTGGGGAAGACCTTCGCCTCGAGCCAGCTCTGTTCGAGTTGCGGCCATCGACACAAAGACGTGAAGCATCTTGGTTTGCGTGAATGGACATGCCCGAATTGCGGGGTCCACCACGACCGCGATGTGAACGCAGGACTAAACCTCAGACAAGAAGCCGAACGCATGTTGGCTTCTTTAACCGTCGGGACGACGGGGCTAGCCTGATCAGGTTCCGACTGTCAGGTCGGATGACTCAGGAATCCTCCACCTCTAAGCGAAGCGTAGGTGGGGGTAGTTCAACTGAATTTCATAATGGAGGTCAAATTCGTGCAATAGAATTTCATGACGACATTTTCCCACTGAACTCAATCGAACTGAAACAATCCTGTAATGGTGTTTTAAAAGTCGGATTGATATAATTGTAGTCGCTTCAACAATGCCCTAGATGATTTTTTGGCAAGGCGATAAACGAGAAATGACTCCTTGACAGAGAGGGGTATTTCCTGTAAAAAAGACTCTAGGCGAAATATACAGTAACTAAAACAAATGATTCCAATTCGTCATAGATGCATAAAAATATTTTAAAAAGGGTAGGGAATACGTTATGATATCGATGCAAAAAGTCAGTAAAGTATATCCAAACGGCGTCGTTGCCATGGATGACCTCGATTTAGAAATTCGCGACGGCGAGTTCCTTTATGTAGTCGGTCCTTCCGGTGCCGGAAAGTCGACATTCATGAAGATGATTTATCGCGAGGAGAAACCGACGGAAGGTCAATTATTGATTGACGGACTCGATGTCGGTAAACTCAAGGATCGTCATGTACCAAAGTTGCGCCGTCAACTCGGTGTCATCTTTCAGGACTTTAAATTACTTCCATCACTTACGGTGTATGAAAACGTTGCGTTCGCATTAGAAGTCGTTGGGGCTGACACGACGTCGATTCGGAAGCAAGTCATGGATGTGTTGAATCTTGTCGGATTGAAAAACAAGGCACGCAACTATCCAGATGAGCTTTCTGGTGGGGAGCAGCAACGGGTTTCGATTGCACGAGCGATTGTGAACAAACCGAAGCTGATTATCGCCGATGAGCCGACAGGGAACTTAGACCCGGAGACAGCATGGGGCATCATGGAAGTGTTTGAAGAAATTCACCGCCGTGGGGCAACAATTGTCATGGCGACACACAACCGTGACATCGTCGATAAGATTCGCCACCGTGTCATCGCGATTGAGAATGGAAGAGTCGTTCGCGATGAAGAGAAAGGAGCATATGGCTATGATGTTTAAGGCTGGATTGCGCCATTTGCGTGAAGGGTTCAAAGGAACGCTTCGAAATGGATGGATGTCGTTCGCGGCAATTAGTGCCGTGACGATCACCTTGTTACTTGTCGGTGTATTTGCACTCGTCATGTTCAATGTAAATGAAATCTCAGACAATGTAGAGAACGATGTCGAGATTCAAGTGTTCATCACCCGTACGGCGGATGAGAGCTCAGTCGAGAAACTCGGACAGAATATTGAACAGGTACCGGGTGTGTCGAAGGTTACGTTCAGTTCGAAAGAAGATGAATTGGCCAAGTTCCAAAACCAACTTGGGGACGATGCGGCTGCTTATGGCACGGTTGAAAAAGACAACCCGCTCCACGCCCGTTATATCGTCAAAGCCCAAGACCCAACAGAACTAGAGGAAGTTGCAAAATCGGTCGAATCATTCGATAACGTCGACGATGTGAAATACGGAAAAGACTACATTGATAAAATGTTCGCCTTCTTCAACGGGATTCGCATCGGTGGACTCGCGTTGATTGTCGGATTGACATTGATGGCGATGTTCTTGATCTCGAATACGATTAAAATGACCATTTTCTCACGTCGCCGCGAGATTGAGATCATGCGACTCGTCGGAGCGAAGAACAGCTTCATCCGCTGGCCATTTTTCATTGAAGGATTGGTTCTCGGAATGCTTGGGGCTCTTGTCCCGATTCTTGTCATTTATTTCGGATATGACGTCGCATATAGTGCTTTACAACCATCGCTTGATCAATTGAATAGTGATATATTTAAGTTGATTGATCCATCGACGCTCACAGTCCAAGTATCGCTTGTCTTACTTGCACTCGGTGCGTTCATCGGGATCTGGGGATCGACGACATCGCTCGGTCGTTTCTTGAAAATCTAACTTAAATAAGGAGGAGTTGGCGGATGAAACGTTCGCTTGCGCTAGGGTTGTGTGTATCATTACTTGCCATGCCTGTCATGGCGACAGAGAAAGACACGTTAAAAGCTCGACAAGATCGATTGTCCAATGAGTTGGAGGAATCGAAAAATGCGCAGGCTGAAACGGATGCCGAGCTTGAGGTCACAGAGGCAGAGCGTGATGCTGTAAAGACAGAAATTCACGTCGTCGATGATCGGTTGAATGATTTAAGCGAACAAATCGCGATTCAACAACACGAAGTCGACACGGCCCGTGGAGAGCTCGAGACGACCCGCCAACAACTTTCTGTTCAAGAAAAATACTTGGAAGACCAGAAGGAACTTTTAAACGAGCGCCTTCGTGTCTTGCAAGTACATGAAGATACGTCCTATCTACAAGTCATTTTTGAGTCCCGCTCTTTCGGCGATTTCGTGACACGGGTCATGACGGCCCGCACAATCGCTGAACAGGACCGGGAGCTCATACATAATTATATGAGTGAGATGGAACGCCTAGAGTCGCTTGAGTCGACGCAACGTACCCAACTCTCGTTCATCAAGCAAAAAGAGCGTGAGCTCGTCATCACGAAGCAAGACCTCGACCGTACAGCCGAGAAAAAGCGTGATCTGTTGGTCGAACTGAACGAACAAGTCGAGCAACTCGAACTTGAGAAGATGACACGCAGTGAAGAACAGGCCGTCATGGCCGAACAGAATCGAATCATCAGCGAACAGCTCGAAGCGATTGCGATTGCTGAGCGAGAAGCCGCTGAGGCGGCCGAACGTGCCAAACAGGAAGCTGAAAAGCGTGCTGCCGAAGAACGAGCAAGAGCCGAGGCGGAAGCGCGTGAGTCAGAATCGGAAGTGAAAGAGGCGCCTGAGGTGACGGTACCACCTGAAACACCGACGAACGTTTCAACGTCGAACGGATTCGTCCGCCCTGTGTCAGGATATGTGTCGAGCCCGTTTGGTCCTCGAAACAATCCTTTGACAGGTGTCTCGGAGATTCATAAGGGAATCGACCTCGTCAATGCTTCAGGGACACCGATTGTTGCGAGTGCACCAGGTGTCGTCATCAAAGCGGCACCGGCGACCGGATATGGGAATGTCGTGTTTGTTTCACATGTTATGAATGGAGAGGTTTGGACGACCGTCTACGCTCATCTGAATGCAATCACGGTCGGTGCCGGACAACAGGTAGCGGCAGGACAGACAGTCGGGACGCTCGGTAACACGGGTTGGTCGACCGGACCGCATCTCCATTTTGAGTTACATCGAGGGAAATGGGCGCCGGGACAGCCGAATGCGATTGACCCAGCCCCGTATATTGGCTATTAATTCAAGCGGACGCGTCCCAAATATGTGGAACGCGTCCGCTTTTCCTTTCGTTTTTGCTATACTAATGAAAAGACTTACAAAGAGAAATGAGGGACCAACCCGTGAAAAATTCAACCGCAGGACTACTCGCTGGCACAATGTTCGTGGCTGGGGCCGGTGCAGGCCTTGCGACGATGGCATTTACAGACACTTCTCTTCCGATTCAAACGAATGCGGAAGGCTGGGATAAAGTCGATCAAGTACGTGATTTGATTGAGGCGCATTCGTTACAAGACATCTCAGAAGATGACTTATTGACAGGCGCGCTCGACGGTATGACCGCAGCACTGAACGATCCGTACTCTGACTTCTTAGACGCAGAAGAAACATCACAATTTACCGACTCGATTGAATCGAGTTTTGAAGGAATTGGCGCAACTTTGGAGAAGAAAGGAGAAGACATCTTAATTGTCGCTCCAATCAAAGGCGCTCCGGCCGAAGAAGCAGGACTTCGCCCGGGCGACATCATCACAGCGGTCGACGGTGAGTCGATTGAGGGGATGGATGTACAGGAAGCCGTCCAGCTGATTCGAGGAGAGAAAGGGACGACGGTCACGCTGACGATTCGCCGTGGCAGTCAGACGGCGGACTATGAAATCACACGTGACACGATTCCGATTGAGACCGTGTTCTCTGAAGTGAAAGAAATAGATGGTAAAAAGATTGGCTACCTTCAAGTTACTCAATTTTCAGAACCGACAGCCGATGAGTTTCTCGAGCAACTCGAGCAACTTGAAGCAGACGACATCGATAGCTTGATCATCGACGTTCGTGGAAATCCGGGGGGTCTCTTACCTGCCGTCATCGAGATGTCTGAAGGGTTCGTCCCGACATCGAAACCGGTCGTCCAAATCGAAAATGCGGACGGGGACCGTGACGCTCAAAATGGTCGTGCCCGTGAAGCAAAACCGTATGACCTCTTCGTCTTGACGGATGAAGGCTCTGCTTCGGCATCCGAGATTTTGACAGGTGCGATGAAAGAAGGGGCCGGTGCGACAATCATTGGCACGAAGACGTTCGGGAAAGGTGTCGTGCAGACGGCGTTCGATTTAGAAGACGGCAGTAACTTGAAGTTGACGACGAGCAAATGGCTCACACCGGACGGGAACTGGATCAACAAAAAAGGGATCGAGCCGGACATCGAAGTGAAGCAACCGGATTTCTTCAATGTAACCCGCGTGCTAACAGAAGAAGAGTCATTAAAAGTCGGGGACTATGGCGACTCCGTGTCGAACTTGCACAATATTTTAACTGGAATCGGCTATGAGCCAGGCGGTCAACCCGGATATTACGGCGATACGATGGCAGAGGCCGTAAAAGCGTTCCAGGCAGACCAAAATCTCACGGCTTCAGGTACAGTCGATGAAGAGACAGCCTCGGCACTCGAATCGAAGCTACTCGAGGCGATTCAAGATGAGGAAAACGATGCTCAACTGAATCGAGCGCTAGAAGAAGCCGCAAAATAACGTTGTATGAAAGAAAGGGTTGGACCGCGTGGAAGTTGTACGAATGAGTGTTACGGCTTTATTGACGTTGTTAGGTAGTCCACTGTTTTGGGTGACGCTCGTCGCCCTTACGTACATATCAATGACCCGAGTCAAACGGGAACGGGCCATGTTTCGTTCGAGACGCCGCTCACCAAAGTCGGAATGGAAGCATTTCATCTGGCCGAGTCTCCTGCTGGCGGTCCTCTCATCAACCGCAACGATTTTACTGGAGACGACCATCACATTTGAATGGGCAGTTTCGTTTACAATTCTTTACACGCTTGTCGTCTTGGCGATGCATCCGCGATTCTTTAACCCAGTGTTGCCGCTCCTCATTATATTCGGTGTCGTCATGTTACGTGATATTGTCGCATATGGGGCATTCAGTGATTGGGTGAGAGAGCTTGCCCGAGTCGATTGGACGGTCTATGCATTGACGTTCGGGCTCGTCACACTCGCGGAAGCGATTCTCCTACGATGGGATGGACCAAAAGAGACGTCACCGACACTAATCTTGTCCAAACGTGGGCAGTTCATCGGAGGACACGTCGTCAAACGGGTTTGGTTTTTCCCGCTCGTTGTCTTTTTACCGCCGATGTTCGGTCTTGATTTGCCGATGATCCCAATCATTCTGCCGATTCCGATTGGGGTCAGTTTACTGTCGACCGGTGCCTTGCCGGGGACACTTCTCGCACGGTTGAGTAACTATCGTGCGATGCTCGCATTGATCGCCCTTATTTTGTTCGGTATATCCTATACGTGGGAGATTCCGTATATCGACTATGTATTGATTACACTATTCGTTCTCTATGAACTCGGATTACAGTGGATCAAACGAGAAAATCGTGGCACGACACCTGTCTTTATCAATGGCAATCGCGGGGCGGTCATCGTTGACACGCTCCCGAATTCACCGGGGGAAGCGATGCAACTCATCCCGGGTGAATCCATCTACAAAGTCAATGGAACAGTCATCACGGGAGGACATAGTTTCTATGAGGCGCTCCAGCAACATAAACCTTATATTAAGCTCGAAGTGTTGAACTTGAACGGTGATATCCGATTCGTTCAACGGGCGATGTATGAGACCGATCCGCATGAACTTGGCATCTTGTTCGTCGGGGAACCGACGAGTCCGCGTGTCCGTCTTCGCAAACTGTGAGAGTATCCGTCAAGGGTACTCTTTTTTGTACTGAAAAAGGGCACCCTTGGGGATGCCCTTTTTTCTTATACGTCAAGTTTTGATGGTTTAAATGCTGTTGTTGCTTCGACAGCGTGTTGCCAACCTTTGTAGAGTGCCTCGCGGTGAGATTCGTCCATGTTCGGCTCGAATTTCTTGTCGAGTTTCCACTGCTCTTTGACTTCAGCTTGGTCTTTCCAGAATCCAACGGCAAGACCTGCCAAGTAGGCAGCACCGAGTGCAGTCGTTTCGCTCACTTCAGGACGTTCGACTGGAACGTCGAGAATGTCTGATTGGAACTGCATGAGGAAGTTGTTGCTGACGGCCCCGCCATCGACGCGGAGTGTCTTCAAGTTGATTCCTGAGTCGTTCTCCATCGCCGTGAGGACATCACGTGTCTGATAAGCGAGTGACTCGATTGTCGCACGGACGAACTGTTCTTTTTCCGTTCCTCGTGTGAGGCCGAAGATAGCGCCACGAACGTCAGAGTTCCAATAAGGTGCACCGAGTCCAACGAAGGCTGGTACGACGTAAACCCCCTCTGTCGACTCGATCCGTGTCGCGTATTGCTCCGAGTCTTTCGCTGATTTCAACATCCGCAATCCATCACGGAGCCATTGAATCGCAGAACCGGCAACGAAGATCGATCCTTCGAGCGCATACTCGACTTTACCGTTGTAGCCCCAAGCAATCGTCGTCAAGAGACCATGGTCTGATTTGACGGCTTCTTCCCCTGTGTTCATAAGCATGAAGCAACCCGTGCCGTACGTGTTTTTCCCTTCCCCTTTTTCGAAGCACGTCTGACCGAACAAGGCAGCCTGTTGGTCACCTGCGGCTCCGGCGATTGGGACTTCAAATCCAAAGAAGTGATACGGGATTGTGTTTGCGTAGACTTCACTTGAAGCTTTGACTTCAGGGAGCATCGACTTCGGTACCGTTAAGATGTCGAGTAATTCGTCATCCCACTTCTGTTCATAGATGTTGTACATAAGTGTACGGGACGCGTTCGAGTAGTCTGTCACGTGGGCCGTTCCACCTGAAAGTTTCCAGATGAGCCACGTGTCGATTGTACCGAAGAGAAGTTCTCCGTTCTCGGCTTTTTCACGTGCGCCTTCGACGTTGTCCAAAATCCATTTGACCTTTGTCCCAGAGAAGTAAGCATCGATGAGAAGGCCCGTCTTGTCACGCACCATATCAGAATGACCGGCTGCTTTTAGTTCTTCACAAATGTCAGCGGTTTGTCGTGATTGCCAAACAACTGCATTATATACAGGGCGTCCTGTTTCTTTCTCCCAAACGACTGCTGTTTCACGTTGGTTCGTGATTCCGATTCCTGCAATCTCGTTCGGATCGATGTCTGCCGAACCAAATGCTTCCGCCATGACGGCGAGGACAGAACCCCAAATCTCATTGGCGTTATGTTCGACCCAGCCTGGTTTTGGGAAATACTGTTTAAATTCGCGTTGTGCGACCGTGACAATTTTTCCGTCATGGTCAAAGATGATTGCCCGTGAACTTGTCGTTCCTTGGTCTAGTGCTAAAATATAACGTTTTTCTTTCGCCATATGTGATTTCCTCCTTCAAAATATTGTGTTACGAGACGAGAAGGCCATAAATGAGTGCGGCGATAATCGCGCCGATAATTGGACCGACGACCGGGATCCATGAATATCCCCAATCTGACGATCCTTTTCCTTTAATCGGAAGAAATGCGTGAGCGATACGTGGACCGAGGTCACGTGCCGGGTTAATTGCATACCCGGTCGTACCACCGAGCGAAAGACCGATCGATACGATCAAGAAGCCGACGATGAGCGGATTAAGTCCGTCCGCGAAGGTGTTTGCCCCGAATGACAATAGACCGAAGACAAGGACGAACGTTCCGATAATCTCACCAATCAAGTTGAAAGGTGTGCTTCGAATACCAGGAGCCGTCGAGAACGTCGCCAGTTTCAAACCTGGGTCGTCCGTTGCATCATAGTGCGGTTTATAGTGGATATAAACCAAACATGCCCCAATGATGGCTCCGATAAACTGAGCGAGGATGTAGAGTGGGACATCCGCCCATGGGAATTCGCCTGCTGTCGCGAGACCAATCGTGACGGCAGGGTTGATGTGTGCACCTCCGTAAATACCGGCTGCGTAGACCCCGACCATAACGGCGAGACCCCAACCCATTGTGATGACAATCCAGCCAGAGTTTTCCGCTTTGGAATGGCGGAGGACGACGCCGGCGACGACACCGTTACCGAGCAGAATCAATAGCATCGTACCAATAATTTCACTGACAAATGCTGACATGTGATACTCCCCTTTCTCCCTTATGCAATTTGACTTACCACTTCATTATATGCCCAAAATGTAAGCGTTTTAAAACAGCGTTTTTCAAAAATCATACTTTTTTCCTAAAAATGTTCACATTTACACCTGTAAACTTCATAAAAATGATGAGTAGAGAGCGGAACTAATAAGAAATAGATGATTCATCATGAAAACTGGGGGGATTTCAATTGAATAGGAATATGGTCCATTGTTTGGTCATTCGTCTCCTATGTTACAAAAGTAACCTTTACAAATTGAACAAATGGATCTTTCTGAACGATTTGAATGTTTCTTTTGAGACGGTTAAGGAAAAATATTAAGCGATGCACAAATGACGTTTCTTCTATAAAGACGTTCTCAGTAAAAGTTGAGAAGCGAATATTTGTTCGTGTATATGGTATAATCAAGACACTTATGAAATGAGAAGGTGAGGAGTATCTTATGGAATCAATTCCGTTTGCATTACAATCTGAATTTCAACCAGGAGGTGACCAACCTGAAGCGATTCGACAGCTTGTCGAAGGTTTGAATCGGGGTGAACGGTACCAGACGCTCCTCGGGGCGACCGGTACGGGGAAGACGTTCACCGTCTCGAATGTCATCCAGGAAGTGAAGAAACCGACACTCGTCCTCGCCCACAACAAGACGCTCGCCGGACAGCTCTACTCCGAGTTCAAAGAATTCTTCCCGAACAACGCCGTCGAATATTTCGTCAGCTATTACGATTACTATCAGCCAGAGGCGTACGTGCCTTCGACCGATACGTTTATCGAAAAAGATGCTTCGATTAACGATGAGATCGATAAACTTCGCCACTCGGCGACCTCGGCTCTGTTCGAGCGCGATGATGTCATCATCGTCGCTTCGGTATCGTGCATCTACGGTCTCGGTAACCCGGAAGAATATAACAGTCTCGTCTTGAGTCTTCGTGTCGGGAAAGAGATGGGGCGCGATCAAATGCTTCGCAAATTGATCGACATCCAATATGAACGGAACGACATCGACTTCCAACGGGGTCGGTTCCGTGTCCGTGGGGACGTCGTCGAAATCTTCCCGGCGTCACGTGACGAGCAGTGCTTGCGTGTCGAGTTTTTCGGGGACGAGATTGATCGGATTCGCGAGATGGACCCGCTTACCGGCGAAATCATCGCCGATCGCGAGCATGTATCGATTTTCCCAGCATCCCACTTCGTCACACGTGATGAAAAGCTTCAAAAAGCGATCGTCAACATAGAGGCCGAACTCGAACAACAGCTTGAGAAGTTCCGTGAAGAAGGCAAGTTACTCGAGGCGCAACGTCTCGAGCAGAGGACGAACTACGATCTCGAGATGATGCGTGAGATGGGTTACTGTTCAGGCATCGAGAACTATTCGCGCCATTTGAACTTGACGGAGGCAGGCGCGACACCGTACACGCTCATCGATTACTTCCCGAAAGACTTCTTGCTCATCGCGGATGAGTCGCACGTGACGCTCCCGCAAGTGCGCGGGATGTATAACGGGGACCAAGCACGGAAACAAGTGCTCGTCGACCACGGTTTCCGTCTGCCGTCGGCGAAGGACAACCGGCCGCTCAAGTTCGACGAGTTCGAGAAGAAGTTGAGCCAGGCCATCTTCATCTCGGCGACACCGGGCCCGTATGAGCTCGAACATACGCCGGACATGATTGAACAGATTATCCGACCGACGGGTCTCCTCGACCCAACAATTGAGATTCATCCGATCAAAGGACAGATCGACTACTTGATGGATCAGATTCGCGAGCGCATCAAGCGAGGGGAACGTGTCCTCGTGACGACGCTCACGAAGAAAATGGCGGAAGACTTGTCTGATTACTTACGGGAGGCCGGAATCAAAGTTAACTATATGCACTCTGAAATCAAGACGCTCGAGCGGATTGAAATTATCCGTGACCTTCGTCTCGGAAAATACGACGTCCTCGTCGGAATCAACTTGCTGCGGGAAGGGCTAGACATCCCGGAAGTGAGTCTCGTCACGATTCTCGATGCCGACAAGGAAGGGTTCCTTCGTTCAGACCGGTCACTTATCCAGACGATCGGACGGGCGGCCCGGAACTCGAACGGGCACGTCATCTTGTTCGCGGATAAGATGACCGACTCGATGACGCGCGCGATTGAAGAGACCGACCGTCGGCGAACGATTCAACAAGCTTACAATGAAGAACATGGCATCACCCCACAGACGATTCGAAAAGATGTCCGAGGGGTCATCCGAGCAACGGTCGAGGCCGAAGAAGAGGCGTTAGAGTCGCTCAGTACGATGAAGCCGGCGGAACGCGAGGCGGCAATTGCCAAGTTGGAAGAAGAAATGAAGCAAGCGGCGCGCGATCTCCAGTTCGAACGTGCGGCCGAATTGCGTGACTTAATCTTGGAGTTGAAGGTAGGGAATTAAATGGCTGAAAAGAAAAATGCGATTGTCATTAAAGGGGCACGCGTCAACAACTTGAAAAATATTGACATCGACATCCCACGTGACCAGCTCGTCGTCTTGACGGGCTTGTCCGGTTCCGGGAAGTCTTCGCTTGCGTTCGACACAATTTACGCTGAAGGACAACGACGTTACGTCGAGAGCTTGTCGGCGTATGCCCGTCAGTTTCTCGGTCAGATGGATAAGCCGGACGTCGATACGATTGAAGGACTCAGTCCGGCCATCTCGATCGACCAAAAGACGACGAGTCGTAACCCGAGGTCGACGGTCGGTACGGTGACGGAAATCTACGACTATCTCCGACTCTTATTCGCGCGAATCGGGAAGCCGGTCTGTCCTAACCACGGAATTGAAATTTCGAGTCAAACGATCTCCCAGATGGTCGATCAGGTGATGGAATTACCGGAACGGACGCGTCTTCAGATTTTGGCCCCAATCGTATCGGGGCGTAAAGGAACGCATGTGAAAGTATTTGATTCGTTGAAAAAAGAAGGGTTCGTCCGTGTCCGTGTCAATGGAGAAACGATTGAATTGACAGATGAAATCGAGCTCGACAAAAATAAAAAACATTCAATTGAGGTCGTTGTCGACCGTCTCGTCGTCCGACCGGATGTCGAAGGCCGTCTTGCGGATTCACTTGAGACGGCGTTACGTCTCGCTGATGGACGTGTCATCATCGACAAGATGGATGGCACAGAACTTCTTTTTAGCGAACATCATGCTTGCCCGATCTGTGGTTTCTCAATCGGCGAGCTCGAACCCCGAATGTTCTCGTTTAACTCACCATTCGGCGCTTGCCCGACGTGTGATGGTCTCGGGACGAAACTAGACGTCGACCCAGAACTCGTCATCCCGGACCCGTCGAAGACGTTAAAAGAAGGGGCGATTGTCGCGTGGCAACCAACGAGTTCCCAGTACTATCCGCAGCTGCTTGCAGCGATGTGTGCACATTTTAATATCGATATGGACGTGCCGTTTGAGCGTCTGTCGAAGCGTGACCAAGAGCTCGTCTTGAACGGGTCAACTGAGGAATCCTTCCTCTTCCGCTACGAGAATGATTTTGGTCAAGTCCGGACGAACACGATTTTCTTTGAAGGGGTTCTTCGCAACATTGAGCGCCGTTACAGGGAGACGACATCCGATTACATTCGTGAGCAGATGGAAATGTATATGGCGACACATGCCTGTCCGACCTGTCACGGTTATCGTTTGAAAGAAGAGTCGCTCGCCGTCAAAATCATCGGCCAGCACGTCGGACAAGTGACGGAGAAGTCGGTTGTGAACGCACTTGCTTTCTTCGAAGGGCTAAATGAACAGTTGAGTGAGAAAGATATCGCAATCGCGCGTCTCATCTTGCAGGAGATTCGAGAACGGCTCAGCTTCTTGAATAACGTCGGTCTCGACTATTTGACACTCTCTCGTGCCGCGGGAACGCTCTCGGGTGGGGAAGCACAGCGGATTCGTCTCGCCACGCAAATCGGCTCGCGCCTCACGGGTGTCCTATATGTTCTAGACGAGCCGTCGATCGGTCTCCATCAACGCGATAACGACCGCTTGATCGCCACGCTCAAACAGATGCGTGACATCGGCAACACGCTCATTGTCGTCGAGCACGACGAGGATACGATGATGGAAGCGGACTACTTGATTGACATCGGACCAGGCGCCGGGGAGCATGGAGGCCAGGTCATCGCTGCCGGTACACCGAAACAACTGATGAAAAACAAGAATTCGCTCACCGGACAATATCTCGCCGGGAAGAAGTTCATCCCGCTTCCCGTTGAACGCAAGATACCGGACGAGCGTTTCTTAAAAATCGTTCGGGCAGGGGAGAACAACTTAAAAGACGTCGACGTATCGATTCCACTCGGGATGTTCGTCGCAGTGACGGGTGTCTCGGGCTCTGGTAAATCGACATTGATCAATGAGATTCTCTATAAATCGCTAGCGCACAATATGAACCGCGCCAAAGCGAAACCAGGGAAACACAAGAAAATCGAAGGTCTCGATCATATCGATAAAGTCATCGATATCGACCAATCCCCAATCGGTCGTACGCCACGTTCGAACCCTGCGACCTATACAGGTGTCTTCGATGACATTCGTGACGTATTTGCCTCAACGAACGAAGCGAAGATGCGCGGATATAAGAAGGGGCGTTTTAGCTTCAACGTCAAAGGCGGTCGCTGCGAAGCGTGTCGCGGAGACGGAATCATCAAAATCGAGATGCACTTCTTACCGGACGTGTACGTGCCGTGTGAAGTCTGTCACGGGAAACGCTATAATCGGGAGACGCTCGAAGTGAAGTATAAAGGGAAGACGATTGCGGACGTGCTCGATATGACGATTGAAGAGGGTCTCGAATTCTTTGACAAAATTCCGAAAATCAAACGGAAGATTCAAACGATCTATGACGTCGGTCTCGGCTATATGAAACTTGGACAGCCGGCGACAGAACTTTCAGGTGGGGAAGCACAACGTGTCAAACTCGCATCAGAGCTCCATAAGCGTTCGACCGGGAAGACAATCTATATTTTGGATGAACCGACGACCGGACTTCATGTCGACGACATCGCCCGTTTGTTGAAAGTGTTGCAACGTCTCGTCGAGAACGGAGACACGGTGCTCGTCATCGAACATAACCTCGATGTCATCAAGTCGGCGGATTATTTGATCGACCTCGGACCAGAGGGCGGTGACGGTGGCGGCGAGATTGTCGCGACCGGCACACCGGAAGAAGTCGCTGAAGTCGCGGCTTCTTATACCGGCAAGTATTTGAAACCAGTCCTTGAACGTGATGCGGCCCGCGTGAAACCGAAAGCAGGGAAAAAGAAATAAGTATAGAAATGGTGAGAAACGGGAAGTTAATTGACGTGCAATCAAATTGAAGGGGGAAAACGAACGTGAAACAAGAAATGCGTGAACTGATTCTCCAGCAAGTGAAGGAAGGCAAGATGACGATTGAGGAGGGGATGACGCAACTCGAACGTCTCGAGCGACTCGAACCGGAACAAGTTCAAGCGCTTGAAGAACGACAGGATACGGAGAAGGTCGATGCGTACTCGGTCGAATCGCTTACGACGAAACTGACGTCTGCGATGGAAGGGCTCGTGACGAAACTTCGTGACAGTGACTTTACATTCAGCTCGAATTTCGGACCGGAAGTGACGTACTCGAAGTCGTTCCCGTTTACAGGCAGCGATATCTCACTTGATCTTTTCAACGCATCGGCGACGATTGTATCGTCTGATGCCGAAGACTGTGAACTGATTGTAACGGGACGTCCGCTTCGCCAACAAGATGCGGACAAGGCGCTCGAGCAGTTACAGTCGGCCGTCAAACATTCCGTCATCGGCGACCGTCTCGTCGTCTCGCTACGGGACAAGCTTGTCCGGGCCCATGTGGAATTGTACATCCCGCATCACCATTTTAACCATCTTCATGTCCAAACATTGAACGGGGAAGTCCGGGCCGATGGTCTCGACGTCGAGAACGTCCGTGTACAAACCGCGAACGGTCGCGTCGTGCTAAATGACGTGCATGCATCGGAACTACTGTTGAATACTGGCAACGGGACGGTCGAAATCGAAGGCGTAGAAGCGGAACTCGTTCATGTCCGTACCGGAAACGGTGCCGTCATTATCGGCGGGAAATACGACAAAGCTTCCCTTAAGACAGGGAACGGAAATATTCGTGCGGAACTGGCAACGGCTCGTCCGGCCAAGTTCGAACTCGCCTCGCTCGCCGGGAACATTCGACTCGTATTGCCACACGGTGTCGAGGTCGAAGGTGAACTAGAAACGAACTTCGGAGGTCTTCATTGCTTGCTCGATGAACTCGAGATTATCCGTGACCGCAAGGACGTCGCCCAACGTCGACTTGAATTCTTGTCTGGTCGAGGTCAAACACCTCGTATCGAAGTCGAAGCGGGAACACGTACCGGTACCATCGACTTAGAGCATGGTTCGGTGTATACACCATCGACATTCTTAGATGAAGAACAGACAGAGCCGGCTGACCCGGTCGATCCGGTCGACCCAGGCGATTTGAATAATCCGTTCCATCAACAATAAAAAAATCCCGAAGGCGCCGCCTTCGGGATTTTTTTGATTATAGATTCATTTCATACTCGATTTGTTGCCAATCCATCATCTGAGTATCATACAGCGCGAAGGCACTGACCGCGAAGACGATGAAGAGAACTGGCCCGGCAATCAAAAGGATGATTCCGAAGAGGCGCATCGACTTCGAACGAGTCCAGTAGAAGATGATGGCGACAATCATCGAGATGAGCGCACCCGATAAAAAGAATCCGATGATATTCAAGATGAACAAAAGTAAGACCGTCTCGTTTTTCGTCGCCGCATATTCTTTCCACATATCGATCAACGACTTGATGATATAGACGAGCGAACCAATCCCGATCACGATCGCAAATAAGATGACGATTCCAAATAATCCTTCCATTACTACACCTCCCATTATGCTTATACCCTTCCTACGAACAGAATGTATGAAAGTTTCATCAATTTTTTGACACGTTGTTCATCACTTCTCTAACCTTTCATAGAAAGAGCTATGATACAATAATGAGCGTGAAAGGGGCAGATACTGATGCAAAATATCGTACGCACAGCTCAAGTCGTTGAGCGTTTTAAACTTCAAATTATTGCGGGAGAGGAAGGACTTCATCGTCCGGTCGCAACACCCGACCTAAGTCGACCAGGTCTCGTCCTTGCTGGTTACTATACGCACTATGCGAAAAACCGCCTGCAAGTATTAGGGAAGACGGAATTGACTTTTTATGCGAGCCTATCGGAAGAAAAGCGTCGTGAGCGCGCCAAAATTTTATGTACGGAACACACACCCGGTATTTTAATCACTCGAGGTTTCGATATTCCAAAAGAAATCGAGGAAGAAGCGGAAGCAGAAAACGTTCCACTTATGCGGACGAATGCGGTGACGACTTCAATCGAATCACAAATCACGAACTTCCTCGAGATGGAGCTCGCGCCGATGACGGCGATGCACGGGGTCCTCGTCGATATCTACGGCGTCGGTGTCCTCATCAAAGGGCAAAGTGGTGTCGGGAAATCCGAGACCGCGCTTGAACTCGTCAAACGGGGGCACCGTCTCGTCGCTGATGACTCGGTTGAGATTCGTCAAACCGGCGACCAACTCCTCGTCGGTTCAGCGCCTAAACTCATTCGTCATTTACTTGAGATTCGTGGGATTGGCATCATCGATGTCATGACGTTGTTCGGGGCCGGAGCGGTTCGGTCGCATAAAAAAATCAGTCTCATCGTCAATTTGGAGAACTGGGATCCGGGCAAAGTGTACGACCGTGTCGGACTGGACCACAACGTGATGAAAATCATCGATAGTGAAGTCCCGCTCCTGACGATCCCGGTTCGCCCAGGCCGAAACTTGGCGGTCATCATTGAAGTCGCGGCGATGAACTATCGTCTCCAAAACATGGGAATCAATACGGCTGAAGAGTTTGCGGAACGTCTTGCAAACGCGATTCAGGACACTGAAGGAGACTTGTGATCATGGTAGAACCGACATTTGATCGTGTAGCATTTGAGATTGGATCTCTGCCAATTTATTGGTATGGCATGATTATCGCCTTCGGGGCGATGCTCGGTCTCGTTCTTGCTTTATATGAAGCGAAGCGCATCAATTACGATTCGGAGCGACTTGTGGATGTCGTCATTTGGTCGATCCCGATCAGTATCATTTTTGCGCGTATTTATTACGTGACGTTCCAGTGGGATTATTACTCAGAAAACCTTGGGCAAATCATCGATATCCGTCAAGGCGGAATTGCTATCCACGGTGCCATCTTCGGGGCGCTCCTTGTCGTTATCGTATACTGTATGCGAAAATCGATGTCTTTTTGGAAAGTGACAGACATCCTGGCACCTTCCCTTCTTCTCGGACAGGCTGTCGGGCGCTGGGGGAACTTCATGAACCAAGAGGCGCATGGTGGAGAGACGACGCGTAGCTTCTTACAAGACACGCTCATGTTGCCGGACTGGATTGTCAATCAGATGTATATCGATGGGGCTTACTATATTCCAACGTTCCTATATGAGAGTGTCTGGAGCATCATCGGGGTCATCTTCCTCGTCGTTTGGCGTATGGTCGGAAACCCACGACGTGGGTATATCTTCTTGTCCTACCTCGTCTGGTATTCGATCGGTCGCTACTACATCGAGGGACTTCGTACGGACAGTCTCATGTCAGGTGATTTGCGTGCGGCCCAAATGGTGTCTATCGCCTTGATCCTCTTCGGTATCGTCATGATGATTCTTCGCCGCAACGCGAAACGGTACAACGACCCATCAGAGAAAGGACTGTTTGATTAATGGATACGCTCTTATTTGACTTGGATGGAACGTTACTCGATACGAACCCGCTCATCATCGCGAGTTTCCGTCATACGTTCGAATACTATTTCCCAGAAAATACGTATCGGGATGAAGACGTCTATCGATTCATCGGACCGACGCTTGAGAAGTCGTTCCGTGAACTCAACGAACCGGAATGGAAAGAGATGCAGGCGTTCTATCGAAGTTTTAATATCGCGATGCATGATCAACTCGTCGCAGAATATCCCGGTGTCATCGAGGGGTTATACCGCCTCCATGCGAAAGGCTATAAGATGGGGATCGTCACGTCGAAAGGGCGTCCCGTCGTCGAGCGGGGGCTTCGATTATTCAACATCGATCATTTGTTTGACGTCGTTGTGACGGCAGATGACGTTGAGAACGAAAAGCCTCACGCCGAACCGGTCGAGCGTGCGCTTCAGGCGCTCGATTCGTCGGCAGAACGCGCGGTCATGGTCGGCGATAACGATACCGACATTTTCAGCGGAAAGAACGCCGGGACGAAAACGGTCGCAGTCGGTTGGGCACTCAAAGGTCGTCCTTTCCTCGAATCGCTCGAGCCAGACGTCATCATTGATACGATGGAACATTTCGAGGCATGGCTCGATGAGGTAAGCGTCCGTGCGTAAAACGAAGCGATTTCATATCGACGGACCGAATCCGCTTTGGCAGATGTATCGGACGATTCGTTTTTTACGTGTCTTCAAAAACACGGCGGTCGTGCTCGTCGGCCGTTATTTTCCTTCAGTAAAGGCGAAGCGTTGGCTCTACCGGACGTTTCTCGGCATGAACATTGGAGAGTATAGTGCACTTGCCCTCATGGTCACACCGGACGTCATGTTCCCGGAGAGGATCACGATTGGTCGCAACACGGTCATCGGGTTCAATTCGACGATTCTTTGTCATGAGTATCTCGTGGATGAGTATCGGATCGGGGACGTCGTCATCGGTGATGAGGTGTTGATCGGAGCGAATGTGACCATCTTGCCTGGTGTGACGATTGGAGACGGTGCTGTCGTTGGCGCTGGCGCGATTGTTCATCGCGACGTGTTGCCGGGTGAACGAGTCGTCGGGGCGAAACTACAATCGCTGACACATATTTGACACAATTTTTCGCAAAAAGTTTTCGTGCATGTTTTGTATAAGAAGATGAAAGAATACTTGAGCGGTATCACTTTTTTTTAAAGAGATACCGCTTTTTAATGGAAAAAAGTACAGAAATGAAAAAAACATATTTTCGCTCAAAAATAATTTTTGAACCTAGTAAAAAATATTCATTATAGAAGGAATATAGTCGCGATTTTTTTTAACTTTTTCAGTTGCCCTCGTTGTTCGAGTGAGGTATTCTTATCCCTGCAACTAAAAAAAGATTTAAAGATGATGTGGAGGATTTAGAATATGGAAGCGAACTATGAAGCAGTAATGACGCTACCCGAACCAGAATCTCCGCTCGCTGCGGAGCTCCACTACTATAGAGGTCGTCGTGCGTTACGTGAAGGTCGCCTAGATGAAGCGACTTTTTTCATGGCTGAAGCGACAGCGGCAGCCACGCATCGCGTCGACTATCATAAACAGTACGCAGAACTGTTGTTTGAAGTAGGGGAGATCTACCACGCCAATGACGTGTGGAAGCGAGTTTTAGAGCTCGACGAGACTGCGACAGAGGCGCTTTATCACTTAGCGAGTAACTGTGCCTATGTCTCTCAATATGAAGAAGCCGCAAATTATGCATCCGAATATCTCGATCGTGACGCGAAAGGTCACTACACGGAAGCGGTGCAATCCCTTCTTGAACTGATTGAGCTCGAACAAGAGCTCGAGGACGAGGAAGAAGATGAGTTGATTACGTGGCATACAGAAGCACAGCGTCAAATCGACAAAGGACGGTTATTTGCGGCAAAGGCGACACTCGAACGCCTGATCGGGAGATATCCAGAGTTTTGGCCGGCTTATAACAATTTATCGGTCGTCAGCTTTTATCTCGGTGATGATCAAGCGGCGTTCCGGACGCTCGAATATGTACTCGATCAAAATCCTGGAAACTTGCATGCGATTTTAAATACGATTCTCTTGCTTCATGAAGCAGGACACTCGGAAGCGGCGATCCAGTTATCGACACCGCTCACACGTGTCCGTCCGCTCCAATACGACTTGCGTTATAAATTAGCGACGACACTCGCACTCGTCGGTCACTACGACCGTGCGTATGAAGAATTGCGCTTATTGAAGGACCACGGGTTTCGCGGTGACCCATTGTTCGGGCATTGGCTCAGCGTGTCTGCCTACAAGACAGGACGATTAGAAGAGGCAGCCACCTACTTGAACAATGAAGAGATGAAACGATTCGAAGAGAGGCAGAGCTTCGATATTAGGGAAAACCTTGAGTTTCGTTCGGCGCTCGTCCAGGGATTGCGTCAAGAAAGCGATTTGGCTCGAGTCGAGATTATTCGTATTATCTCTAACCTTAAAGACGACGAGGCGTTCGAAGCGCTCGCGCTCACGAATGCGGTGACGGAGAACGAGACGGTCCGCGCGTTCGCGGAGATGTGCCGTGCCGACCTCTGTAGTCAATCGTTCAATGGAGACGAACGAATCAAACGTGCGTTTGACGCACTTATCTTGGCTGAAGCACACGTTTCGGAAGCGGAACGGATGAGTCTTGAAGGTGACTTCTATGAACGTTTTGCCACACTTTTATTGTCTGATGAACCATTCTTGGACGTAACGGCATCGGCCGCTGCGCTCGTCTGGATGTTTTATACAAAACGAGACGCGCTGATTCTCGAAGACTGTGCGAATGCCTTCCATCTTCCGGTCGATACGTTGACAGAGAAGGTACGTTCTTTCAAACGAACACTCGAACAAGCATAAAGATAGACGATACCCGTACAGGTTTCTTATACTAAAGGCAATCAATTTCTTGCAGAGGTGGAATAAACATGACAGAAGAAAAAATTTATGACGTCATTATCATCGGTGCCGGTCCTGCCGGAATGACCGCTGCGCTATATGCTTCACGTGCAAACCTTTCAACGCTTATGATCGAACGCGGAATTCCAGGTGGTCAGATGGCCAATACGGAAGACATCGAGAACTACCCGGGCTACGATAGCATCCTCGGTCCTGACTTATCGCAAAAAATGTTCGACCATTCGAAAGCGTTCGGTGCGGAGTATGCATATGGGGACGTGCAGCGCATCTCGGATGAAACAGAATATAAAGTCGTGCATGCGCACAACCGAGACTACAAAGCGCGTGCAATCATTCTCGCCTCTGGTGCTCAGTATAAGAAAATCGGCGTACCGGGTGAAGAAGAGCTCGGCGGCCGTGGTGTATCGTATTGTGCGGTATGTGATGGGGCATTCTTCAAAGGGAAAGATTTGTTCGTCATCGGTGGTGGCGACTCAGCCGTTGAGGAAGGTGTCTTCTTGACACGTTTCGCGAACAAGGTGACAATCGTTCACCGTCGCGACGAGCTCCGCGCACAAAAGATTCTTCAAAAGCGTGCGTTCGACAATGAGAAAATCGATTTCATTTGGAACCATACGGTGAAAGAAATTACAGAAAAAGACGGGAAAGTCGGTGGGGTTCGTCTCGTCAACACGGTTGACGGGACAGAGACAGACCACGAAATCGACGGCGTCTTCATCTATATCGGTATGAACCCGATCACGGGGTTCGTCCAAGACCTCGGCATCACGAACGAGCAAGGTTACATCGTCACAAACGAAGCGATGGAAACGAACATTCCAGGAATCTTCGCTGCCGGTGACGTTCGTGAGAAAACACTCCGTCAAGTCGTCACGGCGACAAACGACGGGTCGATTGCCGCTCAAAATGCTCAACACTTCATCGAGGGACTCCTCGAATCGTTGCAAGAACAAAACGCATGATTCAAGAAGCTAGGACTGCGGGGAACCGCGGTCCTTCTCTTTTTTTCGGACGTTCGTTATACTAGATGGAGAGAGCTGCACACACGGCTCGGTTGTCAATTTTAAGGGGGCGTCAGCGAGATGGAAGATTTTAAAGGATTAGAAGAATTGATCATCATCAGTGGAATGAGCGGGGCAGGGAAGTCGGTCGCGATGAATAGTTTCGAGGACCTCGGCTATTTTTGTGTCGATAACTTACCGCCGGTTCTCTTGCCACAATTGATTGATGTCATCAGCTCGGTCCGGCCGAAAATCGCGGTCGCTATTGATACACGCACGAGAGATTTTATCGACAGCTTGTTCATCGTCATTGACGATTTAGAAAAGAAAAATGTACATCCACATCTATTGTACTTAGAGACAAGGGACGACGTGCTCGTTCGTCGCTATAAAGAGACACGACGTTCACATCCGCTCGCACCTGAAGATGCGCCACTCGTTGGGATCAAGATGGAGCGCGAACTGCTAGAAGGATTCCGTGACCGTGCTCATACGCTTTATGACACGAGTGATTTGAAGCCACAGATGTTGAAGGACCGCATCCTACAACAATTTAATGAGGAACGGATTCCGTTCACGGTCAACTTCATGTCGTTTGGTTTCAAACATGGGGTGCCGCTCGATATCGACTTGTTATTCGATGTCCGTTTCATTACGAACCCGTTTTATATACCTGAGCTTCGACCGCTCACGGGTCAGACGACAGAAGTGCAGGATTACGTCATGTCACATCCGGAGGCACGAGCGTTCTATAAAAAGTTGATTGACATGCTCGAGTTCCTCCTTCCGCAATATAAGCGCGAAGGAAAGACACAGATTGTCGTGGCGTTCGGTTGTACGGGCGGAAAACACCGATCGATCACATTTGCTGAGAAAGTATCGGAACACTTCGCCGAGCGATATAACGTGAAGACAGTCCACCGTGACCTCGCTCACGCGACGAAGGAGAAGTGACATGAGACGAGACCGGAAAGTAGTGGCCATCGGTGGAGGAACGGGATTGTCCACTCTCGTTCGTGGCTTGAAACATTATCCGCTCGACATCACGGCCATCGTCACGGTAGGCGATGACGGCGGGAGTTCGGGACGTCTGCGTGACGAGTTTCATATGTTGCCTCCAGGGGACATTCGAAACGTCATCTTGGCATTATCGGAAGTCGAGCCATTAATGGATAAAATTTTGCAATACCGATTCGACACGGGCTATGGCTTAGAAGGGCACTCCCTCGGAAACTTGATGCTCACGGCGGCGACGCACATTTGTGAAGGCTCGTTTGTGAAAGCGATTGACGTCATGTCACAGCTCTTGAACGCACAAGGGAAGGTATTGCCGGTCACAGAGACGCTCATGACACTCGCGGCGGAGTTCGAAGACGGAACGATTGTCAAAGGGGAATCCAAAATCCCGCTCCAAGAGCAGCCGATTAAACGCCTGTTCTTACTCGAGGACGGCATCAAGCCGGCACCCGGGGTCGTTGAGGCAATTGAAGAAGCAGACGTCATCGTCCTCGGTCCAGGAAGTCTCTATACGAGCATCATCCCGAACTTACTCATCCCGGCCGTACGGGAAGAAATCATCCGCTCGAAAGTCCCGGTCGTCTACATTTGTAACGTTATGACACAACCGGGGGAGACGAAAGGTTATGACGCGATGAAACATTTGAAAGTCGTCGAGTCGTACCTCGGGAAGGCATCAATTGACACGATTGTTGTTAATAACGAGCCGATTGCTGAAGACTATTTAGAGCGCTATCTTGAAGACGGATCAGAAGAAGTCCGTTTCGACCGGAAAAAGCTCCGACACTACGGGACGAACGTCCTCGCAGGGGATATCGTTGACTATAACCGCGATTATATCCGCCATGACTCTGATGCCATCGCCGGACTTGTCATGCAACGGGTGCTTCGGATTAAGAAACCTCGTTCGTTTCAGGAGTTGGAATTGAAATAAAGATTGTTTGAAAGATAGAAAGGAGGGGAACTCGATGAGCTTTGCATCAGATGTGAAGAAAGAACTCACCCAGCTCGAAGCAAACGATGCCGAGGCGAAAGCTGAATTGTCGGCACTCGTTCGGATGAATGGAGTCATCTCGCTTGCCCTAGGACGAGGTATGACCCTTGATGTCTCGACGGAGAACGCCTCGATTGCCCGGCGGATGTATTCATTGATGAAGCGGCTTTACGACCATCCGCTCGATTTGTTTGTACGGAAGAAAATGCGTCTGAAAAAGAACAACGTCTATATCGTCCGTGTATCACAACATGCAGAGACGATGCTTCGGGACCTCGAGATTCTCGGAGAGAATTATGAGATGATCCGGACACTGAACTCGGATATGACAAGGGACGAGAACTTGGCACGTGCCTATTTACGTGGGGCGTTTCTTGCGGGTGGGTCGATCAACCATCCGAAGACGTCATCGTATCACCTCGAAGTGTATAGTTTGTATGAAAATCATAATCAGGCGCTACGTGATTTGGCGAACCGCTTTGATTTGAACGCAAAGACGCTCGAACGGAAAAAAGGACATATCCTTTACATGAAAGAGAGCGAGAAAATCTCAGATTTCCTCAAATTGATTGGCGCCACACGAGGGATGCTGGAATTTGAAGATGCACGCATCATCAAAGATATGCGTAACTCCGTCAACCGTCTCGTCAACTGTGAGACAGCGAACTTGAACAAGACGGTCGGTGCGGCATTGCGTCAGGTTGAGAATATCAAATTCTTAGAACGGACAGTCGGACTCGATGTCTTGCCGAAAAAACTGCGGGAGATCGCCGAACTGCGTGTCACGCATCAAGACGTCTCCTTGCAGGAGCTCGGGGAGATGCTCGAGTCCGGACCAATATCGAAGTCAGGAATCAACCATAGACTTCGTAAAATTGATCAAATTGCCGAGCGTGTGCGCAGCGGTGGCGAGATTGCATCTTCGTGATGCGGTTGCACCAAAACCATTCTTCCTATATAATAAGCAATTGTGTATAGGTTTTATGAAAAGCGAATTAAAGGAGCTTCATCATTATGTCGAATGAAAAGAAAAGATTATCGCTCACGATCGACGCTAAGCTCGATCAAGTCATCACAGAGCGTGCAAAAGAAATCGGGATTCCGAAAAGTGCACTCGTCACGTTTGCAACGAGCCTCTTCTTGAACCAGCTTCGTGCAGAAGAGTTGTTGAACGGAGATAAGAATGCAATCTACGAAGTCATTCGTAAAGACTACGAGTTGCTCACGAGCGTAAAGAATCTAGATAACTAAGTGAAAGGTTGACTTCGGTCAGCCTTTTTTAGTTGCATCTCTCCAGAAAATTTGGAATAGTTGAGGTACTGAATAAAGAGGAGGGCAAATGTATGGGACAAGCAAGTCAATTGCTACTTATTTTATTGTTACAATTAATCTTCGTGCCGGTTCTGACCCTTCGAACGATTATGCTTGTTAAAGGCAAAACAATGATTGCAGCGATGTTTGGTACGCTAGAAACATTAATTTATATCTTCGCGCTCGGTATTGTATTCCAGGATTTGACGACGCTCGGAATGATCGTCTATGCGGTCGGGTTCGGACTCGGGATTTTACTCGGTGGCTTCGTCGAACGGAAACTCGCAATCGGCTACAACATGATTCAAGTTCACACGAAAGAGTACCCGGCCGAGCTCATTCAACAGATGCGCGACAATGGATACGGTGTGACACATTACCAAGGTCAAGGACGTGACGGAATCCGTTATCGTCTTGACGTATTGGCGGCCCGGACACGGATGAAGGAACTTCGTGAACTTGTCGAGAAACATGAACCGAAGGCGTTTCTCGTCGCATTTGACCCGATTGATTTCAAAGGCGGCTATATGATGAAAGGGCTACGTCGCCCGAAATGACGCACGAGACTCACGTAAGTGGGTCTTTTTTTGTTGGAGTAGGAATTTTACTACGCGATAGGGAACTAGTGAGAGAAGGAGATGAGACCGTGAAGAGCAATCGACGTTTTTGGATTGTCTTATTATTCTTGCTTGTCGGTGTTGGCATCATCTATTTTGCCGTGACGCTGTTAGGCGACGGAGAAGACACCGTCAAACCACCACTCCCGACTGTCCGAGTCGGTTCGGTGACGGCGGAAGTAGAACAATCGACGTACTGTTGGGAGGCCGGCAATCAAGCGACATGCGCCGACTATGGTTTGCCGGAAGCGGATGACCTGCAACTGATTACGGTCAAACCGGGAGACCGAATCGACGTCGTCTATCATGCGGAACCGAAGGCATCGAGTTTTCATCGAATCGAAGACGGCGAACTCGTCCCGACAGACGCAATCGTCCCGGAGGAGCCGGGCACCTATCTCTATGAATTCGGCGGGGAATGGACGCAAGGCGATAGTCGGTACGTATTCGGCGTCAAGGTGTCCGAAAAGTGACAAAAACCATATTAAAAGACGTTTCCCGATAGAAATGGGAAACGTCTTTTGTATGATTAGCGTGTCATGACTTTGTCGATGAGACCGTAGTCTTTCGCTTGGTCAGCTGCCATGAAGTAGTCGCGCTCTGTGTCGCGTTCGATGACTTCAAGTGGCTGTCCAGTGTTTTCTGCCATGATTTGGTTCAACTTCTCACGCATTTTGATGATGCGTTCTGCGTGAATTTTAATGTCTGACGCTTGGCCTTGTGTGCCACCGAGCGGTTGGTGAATCATAATCTCCGCGTTTGGCAATGCGAAGCGTTTACCTTTTTCACCGGCTTGGAGCAAGAAGGCACCCATCGATGCAGCCATTCCGATACAAATCGTCGACACGTTCGGCTTGATGAAGTTCATCGTGTCATAGATCGCCATACCTGCTGTAATCGAACCACCTGGGCTGTTGATGTAGAGCGAGATGTCCTTTTCTGGATCCTCAGCTGCGAGGAAGAGGAGCTGTGCGACGATGGAGTTCGCGACGTTGTCGTCAATCGCACTACCGAGAAGGATGATACGGTCTTTGAGCAAGCGTGAGTAGATGTCATACGCGCGCTCCCCACGGCCTGTTTGTTCGATAACTGTTGGAATTAACATTGAATCTGCCTCCTTTATGTAGGTTGTAATTTCATCATACCTGTATAGTCAATGTTGGTCAAACAGAAACCCTTTCTACTGGTTATTCCACGACCCACGATGTGTAAAACGTCTCAAGTGCTCACGTTATTCTATTCGGAAGCGGGGTGGTTTGAAATTGTAGGTGAAAATATACAAAAAGGACGAAAACCAACTAAGGTCTTCGTCCTTTATTTCTGATACACCCGGAGAGATTCGAACTCCCGACACCTGGCACCGGAAACCAGTGCTCTATCCCCTGAGCTACGGGTGCATATGTGTGACACGAATTTATTATACATTTGTTTTATTGAAAAAGCAATCCTGTTCATTTACCTTTTTTGAGCGCGAGTGGAGCGGGTTCGTTACAATAGAGAAGAGGGGGGAGAACGATGCAACGGCAAGAACAAAAACAAGTGCAACAGCAACAGATGACGCAAGACCTCGTGCAACGGCTACCGGTGCTCGAGGCGGATCGTCTGGCGCTCATATTTCGTCTTGCACGGCTAGCCCGACATAACGCGAACATCCATCTCGGAAGCGGGGGTGTCGAATGGATCGAGGATGTGGCGAGCGCGTTTGAAGAGAAGCTGTTCACCCAAATTCAAGAAGGGAACGGTAGTGAGAGGGATAAAGAGCTTAGACGAAAGCTCGTCCTCTTGCTCGACCATCGAGGATTATTGCCGGACACGAATGAAGTGTTGGCGGAGCGTCTTCAAGTTGATGTCGCTCAAATCGAACAAGCGAGACAGGCGCTCTTGTTTCTTGAACCGACGGGGATTGGGGCGAGAACAGAAAGAGAGTGTCAATATCGACATGCGATCGAACATGACGACCCTCGTGTCGTCGATGTATTCGACGCAATCGAGAACGGTGTGAGTCATCAACAGATGGCAATCGTACTTGCCGTCTCAGAGGAAGAGCTTGCCGGTCTAGAACGTATTGTAGCGACGCTTCCGAAACGTCCTAGTTTATATGAAGAAACTAGTCAAATTTTTCCGGAAGTCGAGGTGCGCTATGAAGACGAAAAACTCGTCACGACGTGGCTCAGCCCTGAGCTCGATTCGACGCGAGTCGGCAATGACCGTGAGGCGAGATGGTGGATGACATCCCTTGCGATGCGGAATGAGACGTTGCGTGAGATTTGGGGCGTCATCGAATCACGTCAGACGGAATGGCTCAAGGGAAAACTCGTCCTCAACCCGTTGACCCGTCGGACGGTCGCGCACTTGATCGGAAAACATGAATCGACGGTCGGGCGTGCCATCCAAGGGAAATTCGCCAAGACTGAGAACGGGATTATGGAGTGGAGACACTTTTTTGTCCGGTCGACGAGTCATGGTCATTCACCGTTTATGATCAAACGTACGCTCGCTGAACTGATTCAACAAGAGACAGCACCACAAAGTGACCAGACGCTCGCCCATGAGCTGGCACGATACGGTTATCAAGTGACACGTCGGACGGTGACGAACTACCGGGAAGAACTAGGGTTCGGTAACTCACGGGAGCGTGAGCGGCAGTTATGGAAAGGGTGACTCAGATGAAATTGACATTATATAAACGTGAGAATTGCTCGCTTTGTGACGAGGCGGTCGTCATGCTCGAATGGCTTCAAGAAGACTATCCAATTGAAATCGAACAAATTGATATCACAGGGGACGAGGTACTCGAAGAAAAGTATCTCTTCGAAATCCCCGTTCTTATACATGAAGGAGAGGTCATCAGTCAAGGGCGATATGATGACAACAAAGTTGAAGATTTTGTTAAGTATACGCTTACATTGAAAAAAAACGTTTGAAGGGGTTGTCAGACGGAAAAGTGATTGATAAGATGAACTCGTAGCGGTGGGACGCAAATAAAAAAGTGGGACGAAAATTGTCCACACTTAAAGTCGAGGGGGTATGAGCATGATCCAGCAACTGATTCACGTTCAGAAGCAAATTGTCCCTGACCTGCTCGATACGCTCCGACATCGTTACGATATCTTACATTACGTCCGCTTGATGCAGCCAATCGGCCGCAGGACACTCGCAACGAGTTTGGGATTGACCGAACGAGTACTCAGGCGAGAGGTTGACTTTTTGAAAGATCAAGGTCTCCTTTACGTCGCTACTCAAGGAATTTCCCTCAGTGAGACGGGACGAAACGTCTTGCGAGACTTGCATGAGATTATGGGAGAGCTTCTTGGAATCTCAGAAGTGGCAAGAGAGCTTGAAGAGAAGTTAGGGGTTCGCCAAGTCGTCATCGTGCCGGGTGATTCGGATGAAACATTCTGGGTCCAACGCGATATCGGACGGGCAGCGGTCACGCAATTAAAAGCGCGGCTCGCGCCGGATGATAACGTGATCGCGGTAACAGGTGGAACGACGATGGCATCGGTTGCGGCCATGATGTCGCCCGATAAAAAAGAACGCCCGATGCACTTTGTGCCGGCACGTGGAGGTCTGGGAGAAACGCTTGAACTTCAAGCAAACACCGTCTGTTCACGCATGGCGGACCGGGCCCACGCAGACTATCATCTTCTACATATTCCGGATGAAGTATCACAAGAAACGTTCGACCGGATGGTGGAGGAACCTAGCATAAAAAATGTGCTGGAAATGATTAGAGCGGCGCAAATAGTGGTACATGGAATTGGTGAGGCAGAAACGATGGCAAAACGTCGTCACGCATCGCCGGAGCATTTGCGGATGATTGAACGGCATGATGCCGTCGCCGAGGCATTCGGATATTATTTCAATGCTGAAGGTGAAATCGTCCATCGCGTCAAGACGGTTGGGATTCAACTCGAAGAGCTGGATGACATGGATACCGTCATTGCGGTTGCTGGAGGAAAGTCGAAGGCGCAGGCGATCGCCGCTTATGCGAAACACACGTCGAACATCATCCTCGTCACAGACGAAGGTGCGGCGAAAGAATTATTAACTTGTTATTAAAGAGTTGACCCCGTTGGCTCTTCAATAAATAGCTTCTACCCTAAGGAGGAAATTAACATGGCAGTAAAAGTTGGTATTAACGGATTTGGACGTATCGGTCGTTTGGCATTCCGCGAGATCATCAAAAACGAAGGAATCGAAGTTGTTGCAATCAACGACTTGACAGACACGAAGATGCTTGCACACCTTCTCAAATATGACACGACTCAAGGTCGTTTCGATGGAGAAGTTGAAGTACACGACGATCACTTCCTCGTAAACGGAGAGAAAGTTATCACGCTCGCTAACCGTAACCCTGAAGAACTTCCATGGGGAGACCTCGGTGTAGACATCGTTCTCGAATGTACTGGATTCTTCACTTCAAAAGAAAAAGCTGAGCTTCACTTGAAAGCTGGCGCGAAGAAAGTTGTTATCTCGGCTCCTGCTACAGGTGACATGAAAACTGTTGTTTACAACACAAACCACGAAATTCTTGATGGTTCTGAAACAGTCATCTCAGGTGCTTCTTGTACAACAAACTGCTTGGCACCAATGGCTAAAGTTCTTCAAGATCAGTTCGGAATCGTTGAAGGTCTCATGACGACGATTCACGCTTACACTGGTGACCAAAACACGCTTGACGCTCCACACCCTAAAGGTGACTTCCGTCGTGCACGTGCAGCTGCAGCGAACATCGTTCCTAACACAACAGGTGCTGCTAAAGCAATCGGTCTTGTAATTCCTGAACTTCAAGGAAAACTTGACGGTGCTGCACAACGTGTACCAGTTGCTACAGGTTCACTCACTGAACTCGTAACTGTACTCGACAAGCAAGTATCTGTTGACGAAGTAAACGCAGCAATGAAAGCAGCAGCGAACGAGTCATTCGGTTACACTGAAGACCAAATCGTTTCTTCTGACGTCGTTGGTATCGCATACGGTTCACTCTTCGATGCGACTCAAACTAAAGTGATGACAGTTGGCGACAAGCAACTCGTTAAGACGGTTTCTTGGTACGACAACGAAATGTCTTACACTGCACAATTGGTTCGCACAGTTAAGCACTTCGCTAACATCGCGAAGTAAGTTCGTGAACTAAATAGAATCAAATAGGAGCGGAAACAAGAGATTGTTCTCCGCTCTATTTATGAAATAACACGCACGACATATGGAGGCGAAAGTTATGAACAAACAGTCTATTCGTGACATCGATGTAAAAGGGAAACGCGTCTTTTGCCGCGTTGACTTCAACGTTCCACTCAAAGATGGCGTCATCCAAGATGAAACTCGGATCCAAGCCGCACTTCCAACGATCAAGCACTTGCTTGACGGTGGTGCGAAACTTGTCCTTGCGAGCCACCTCGGCCGTCCAAAAGGCGAGAAGAACCCTGAGTTCTCACTTGCTCCGGTAGCAAAGCGTCTCGCTGAGCTCCTCGGAAAAGATGTACCGCTCGTCGAAGAAGCATACGGCCCTGTTGCAGAAGAAGCGGTCGCTAAACTCTCTGAAGGCGATGTCGTCGTTTTAGAGAATGTTCGTTTCTACCCAGGAGAAACGAAAAACGATCCTGAGCTTGCAAAAGGATTTGCAGCACTTGCTGACGTATACGTCAACGACGCATTCGGCGCGGCTCACCGTGCGCACGCTTCAACTGAAGGGGTTGCACACCACGTGGATACAGCCGTTTCGGGTCTCTTGATGGAAAAAGAACTTGAAGTTCTCGGTAAAGCTCTTTCTAACCCGGATCGTCCGTTCACGGCGATTATCGGCGGATCGAAAGTAGCTGACAAGATTGGGGTCATCGACCACCTTCTTGACATCGTTGACACACTCATCATCGGTGGTGGACTCTCGTACACGTTCTCGAAAGCACTCGGGCACGAAGTTGGGAATTCACTCCTTGAAGAGGATAAGCTTGACCTCGCTCGTCAATTCATGAAGAAAGCAGAAGACAAAGGCGTGAAATTCTTGATGCCTGTCGACTGCGTCATCGCGAAAGAATTCGGCGAAGAAACGTATGTCGGCCCAGTCGATATCGACTCGATCCCAGCGGATCACATGGGTCTCGATATCGGACCGAAGACAGTCGAACTTTACGCGGACGCGATTCGCGAATCGAAACTTGTCGTATGGAACGGACCGATGGGCGTATTCGAACTCGATAAATACGCAAACGGAACGAAAGGTGTCGCTCAAGCACTTGCGGACAGCGATGCATACTCAATCATCGGTGGTGGCGACTCAGCCGCTGCGGCAGCCAAGTTTGGTCTTGCTGACAAGATGAGTCACATCTCAACTGGTGGCGGCGCGTCACTCGAATTCATGGAAGGCAAAAAACTTCCAGGTGTCGAGGCGTTGAACGACAAGTAATTTAGAGGAGGGTTATCGATGCGTAAACCGATTATTGCAGGTAACTGGAAAATGAACAAAACACTCTCGGAAGCTGTCGCTTTCGTAGAGGAAGTAAAAAACAACATCCCATCTACTGACAAAGTAGATGCAGCGATTGGTGCTCCGGCACTTTTCCTCGCACCGATGGTAGAAGCAGCTAAAGGGTCAAACTTAATGCTCGGTGCACAAAACATGTACGACAAAGATAGCGGTGCCTACACTGGCGAAATCAGCCCAGTGATGGTCGCTGACCTTGGTGTGACGTACGTCATCCTCGGTCACTCAGAACGTCGCGAGTACTTCGGCGAATCAGATGCGTTCATCAACAGCAAAACGAAAAAAGCGTTTGAACACGGTCTTACGCCAATCGTTTGTGTCGGTGAAACACTCGAGGAGCGCGAAGGCGACAAGTTCGAAGAAGTCATCAAAACACAAGTCGAAGGCGGTCTAGCTGACCTCTCTGCTGACCAAGTCAAACAACTCGTCATTGCGTACGAGCCAGTTTGGGCAATCGGTACAGGTAAATCAGCGGACGAAGCTGACGCACAAAGCTCTTGTAAGTATGTTCGTGACGTTGTGAAAGGTCTTTACGGCGAAGACGTAGCGGCTGCAGTACGCATCCAATACGGTGGATCTGTCAAACCTGAGAACATCAAAGAGTACATGGCACAAGAAGACATCGACGGCGCACTCGTCGGCGGTGCTTCACTTGAAGCCGCTTCGTTCCTCAAATTGTTGGAGGCGATTTAAATGGCTAGACCAGTCGCACTCATCATCTTAGATGGTTTCGGGATGCGTGACGAATCGTTCGGTAACGCGGTCATGGCCGCGGACAAACCGAACTTCGACCGCTACTGGGAGCAGTATCCACATACGCTCTTAAACGCAAAAGGCGAGTACGTCGGTCTTCCAGAAGGACAGATGGGGAACTCGGAAGTCGGTCACTTGAACATCGGTGCCGGCCGGGTCGTCTATCAGTCACTCTCACGCGTCAACAACGCAATCAAAGACCGTTCGTTATTCGATCGTCAAGCGATGAACCATTTGGCAGGACATGTGAAGAAACATGACTCGAGCCTCCACATCATGGGCCTCGTGTCAGATGGCGGGATTCACTCGCACATCAACCACATGTTTGCCATCGTTGAGTTCGCAAAACTACACGGCATCGAAAAAGTGTACATTCACGCGTTCACGGACGGCCGTGACTGTGATCCGAAGTCAGGAGCTGGTTTCCTCAAGGAAACAGAAGAGAAGCTTGCTGAACTCGGTGTCGGTCAAGTCGCTAGCGTGTCTGGTCGCTACTATGCCATGGACCGCGACAACCGTTGGGAGCGCGTCGAGAAAGTATACGACGTTCTTGTAAACGGCAAAGGCGAAGTCGGCACGGACCCAGTCGAGGTTCTCAAGAAGTCTTACGAGAACGATTTGACGGATGAGTTCGTCTTACCGACCGTCATCGAAAAAGATGGCAAGCCGGTCGCGACAATCCAAGACAACGATGCCATCATGTTCTTCAACTTCCGTCCGGACCGGGCGATTCAGTTGTCGAAAGTGTTCAAAGAGAAAGCCGGATTCGAAGGCTTCAAACTCTCTGAAAATCATCCTGAGAACCTTCTCCTCGTTTCGATGACGAAGTACTCGGATGTGATTGACACAGATATCGTCTTCCCACCAGAAGATTTGAAGAACACACTCGGGGAAACACTCTCTGCGCAAGGATACAAGCAACTCCGCGCCGCAGAAACAGAGAAGTACCCACACGTCACGTTCTTCTTGAACGGACAACAAGAGAAGCCGTTCGAAGGTGAGGATCGTCTCCTCGTACCTTCACCGAAAGTCGCGACGTACGATCTTCAACCAGAAATGAGCGCATATGAACTCACAGACGGTTTGCTCGAACGTATCGAGTCGGATGAGTATGATGCATACATCATCAACTTCGCGAACCCGGATATGGTCGGACACTCAGGTAAGCTTGAGCCGACGAAGAAAGCGATCGAAGTGGTCGACGAATGCCTCGGTAAAGTAGTGGACGCATTACTTGCTAAAGGTGGCGCGGCCATCATCACAGCGGACCACGGGAACGCGGACATCGTCACGAACCCAGATGGTTCACCGATGACGGCGCACACGACGGAACCTGTTCCATGTATCGTCACAAAAGAGGGAGTCGAACTGAAACCAGTTCTCGAAGGCGCACTTTGCGACCTCGCCCCAACGCTTCTCGACCTTCTCGGTGGAGAGCAGCCAGCTGAAATGACTGGTTCATCAATCGTTACAAAATAAAACAACTATTTTTCAAACGAAAAGGAGCGATTTTTCATGTCAATGATTACAGAAATTTACGCACGCGAAATTTTAGATTCACGCGGTAACCCATCAGTAGAAGTAGAAGTCTTCACAGAAGACGGCGGTTTCGGCCGTGCCCTCGTCCCATCAGGCGCATCAACAGGTGAGCACGAAGCAGTTGAGCTTCGCGATGGCGACAAGTCACGTTACCTCGGTAAAGGTGTCTTGAAAGCAGTTGCGAACGTGAACGACACGATCGCACCAGAACTCATCGGCTACGATGTATTCGACCAAAACGCACTCGATGCGAAAATGATTGAGCTCGACGGTACGAAAAACAAAGGTAAACTCGGCGCGAACGCGATCCTCGGTGTCTCAATGGCAGCAGCACACGCAGCAGCAGACGAGCTTGGCCTTCCACTTTACACATACCTCGGTGGATTCAACGCGAAGACGCTTCCGACTCCAATGATGAACATCATCAACGGTGGTTCACACGCTGACAACAACGTTGACTTCCAAGAGTTCATGATTATGCCTGTTGGCGCGCCAACGTTCCGTGAAGCGCTCCGCATGGGTGCAGAAGTATTCCACGCCCTCAAATCAGTTCTTTCTGGTATGGGTCTCAACACGGCTGTTGGTGACGAAGGTGGTTTCGCACCAAACTTGAAGTCAAACGAAGAAGCGATCACAGTTATCCTTGAAGCGATCGAAAAAGCTGGTTACAAAGCTGGAGAAGATATCTACCTCGCAATGGACGTTGCGTCTTCAGAATTCTATGACAAGTCAACTGGCAAGTACGAACTCGCTGGTGAAGGCAAAACGATGACAACTGCTGAGCTTGTAGACTTCTACGCTGAGCTCGTCGACAAGTACCCAATCATCTCAATCGAAGACGGTTGCGACGAAAACGACTGGGACGGCTTCAAATTGCTTACTGACAAAATCGGTAGCAAAGTTCAGCTCGTTGGGGATGACCTCTTCGTAACGAACACTGAGAAACTTGCTGAAGGTATCGAAAAAGGAATCTCAAACTCGATCCTCATCAAAGTTAACCAAATCGGTACGCTCACAGAAACATTCGACGCAATCGAAATGGCTAAAAAAGCTGGCTACACAGCAGTTATCTCACACCGTTCTGGTGAAACAGAAGATGCGACAATCGCGGACATCGCTGTTGCGACAAACGCTGGTCAAATCAAAACTGGTTCACTTTCACGTACTGACCGTATCGCGAAATACAACCAACTTCTCCGCATCGAAGACATGCTCGGCGATGTTGCGAAATACGACGGCATCAAGTCGTTCTATAACCTCAAAAAATAATTGATTGTTTTCAGGCTCGCTTCGTGCGGGCCTGTTTTTTTGTGGTTTCTATACTTTAACTTGCGAAATCTACGTTATAGAATTTAGAATCCGAAATTGTATAATGATAATTAAAAAACACACTAATAGACAGAGAACCTGTCAATAGTGTGCCATGTAATATTGAGTGTATTAAGATTTACTACATTCACGACTGCAATAGTAACAGCCATCAAAATTTGTTTTTCCAGTCAACCTTTTAGCTTTTAAGATAGCTTCTTTACAATCTGAGGCTGAGCCTATCTCTTCTAAGTTAAATGGTTTGAAAGAACAGTTAAATGTGTGTACTTCGTGTTTTCCGTTTTGATCAACATTTTTATTGTATCCATACAAAGGCATAAAAGTCACCTCCTTCCAATATTTATAATATCATTAGGAGTAAAAAATACTATTTATATTTCTTTAATTGCCTCAACATAACTAGTTTAGGGTTGTGTAAGTTTGCACAAAATTTGGGTATACTCTCTACATAACGAGTAAAGGAGCCACTGCTTATGACACGAGTACGAAAAGCCATCATCCCAGCCGCCGGTCTCGGCACCCGCTTCCTTCCTGCCACGAAAGCCATGCCAAAAGAAATGTTGCCGATTGTCAACAAGCCGACGATCCAGTTCATCGTCGAGGAGGCCGTCGCCTCAGGGATTGAGGACATCATCATCGTCACAGGTAAGAATAAACGGGCGATTGAAGACCACTTCGACCGTGCGCTCGAATTGGAGCAGAACCTCGAATCGAAAGGGAAGACCCGCTTGCTCGAATCGGTCCGTCACTCCTCGAACTTGGCGAACATTCACTACATACGCCAACAGGAGCCAAAAGGTCTCGGTCACGCGATTTGGTGCGCCCGAAAGTTTATCGGGGATGAGCCGTTCGCTGTCTTACTCGGAGACGATATCATCGAATCCGACGTACCGGCTACGAAGCAATTGATTGATCAATATGAGGAGCATGAACGTTCCATCATCGGGGTACAGCGTGTCCCGTATGAAATGACGAACCGATATGGTATAATTGACCCGCTTGCCGTCGAAGGGAAGCTCATCCCGGTGAGGACGTTCGTCGAGAAGCCGCCCGTCGATGAGGCCCCGTCTAACTTCGCCATCCTCGGTCGATACATCTTGAAACCGGACGTCTTCGAGGCGCTATCGGGGCAAGAAGCAGGTGCCGGAGGCGAGATACAATTGACGGATGCGATTGCACGCTTGAATGAGGCAGAAACGGTCTTCGCTTATGAATTTGATGGTCGACGCTATGATGTCGGAGAGCCAATCGGGTTCGTCGAAACGACGATTTGCCATGCACTCAGCGATCCTGATTTAAAAGATGACGTCCACGCCTTATTGAAACGGCTCGTGGACGAACTTGATCAACAGTAAGGTGTGTTATTTTTGAAAACAATGCTCATGGTGTGCCAAAACTATTATCCGGAAATCGGCAGTGCCGGTAACCGGATGCAAAACATTACGCATTTGATGAAACAGCGCGGGTATGAAGTCGAGGTCGTTACCGCCTCCCCTTCGTACCCGAGCTTTGATATGTATCAGGACGACCGTTTCTGGAACGACCGCGAGCTGAACGACCAGCCGTTCATCAAACGACTCGTCACGAAGAAACGGAAACATACGTCCAATATGGTCAGCCGTCTCTTTTTATTCCTCGAACAGATGGTAAAAGGGATTGGAGCCGTTCGCCAGTTAAAGTTGAAGCCTGACGTCGTGTTTGCGACGACCCCTTCTTTTTTTATGGCGTTTGTCGGAGTATATGCGAAGCGAAAGTATCGCGTCCCACTTATTCTAGACGTTCGCGACCTTTGGCCGGAATCGGTAAAAGGGGTCGGGGTATTCAAACATGACTGGGTGCTCGCGCCAGCGTTTTGGCTCGAGAAGCGATTGTATCGTTCCGCAGATGAAGTGATCATCAACTCGGAAGGATTCCGCAGCTATCTTCGTCAGCGCGGTGTCCCGAATGAGATAATCCACTATATGCCGAACTCGATTCGGGAAGCGGAGCGCACGCTCGAGCGGACGATTCCACCGGACGACCGGATGGAGATTTTATACGCCGGAAATATGGGTCTTGCCCAGGACGTGTCTCTGTTGCTCGAACTCGCCGAACGGTTCCGGGACGAGCCACGGGTTCATTTCAAATTGATTGGCTACGGATATCGGAAAGAAGAGTTGAAGCAGACGATTAAAGATCGCGGCTTCCGAAACTTCTTGTTCCTCGAGGCGATGCCAAGGACGGAGGCGTTCCAGGCGATTAAAAATGCAGATGTCGCGTTCGTCAGCCTGATCGAGCAAGAAGTATTCGATACGGTCATCCCTGGGAAACTGATCGACTATATGGCGGTCGGCAAACCGATTGTCGCAGCAGTGTCAGGCCATGCGGCGAATGTCATTGAAGCGGCGGAAGTCGGCTACGTGTCACGGAAGCGTGACATCGATGAGATCGAACGGATTCTACGGAAGCTCCTCGACCGACCAGACCTTCGAGAGGTACTCGGGGCAAACGGGATTCGTTACGTCAAAGAGAATTTATGTTGGGAAGAGAATATCGACGTGCTAGATCAAGTCGTACAACAGTTAGTGATGGAGGAAAGACAATGAAGTCAGTATGTATGTTTGTATGGAACCATTTTACGAATGATGCGCGCGTCCTTCGTGAGTGCTCAGCACTTGCCGAGGCAGGTTATGAAGTCGATTTGATTGCGCTTCAAGATCCTAAAAATAAAGAGCTTCCAAAAGAAGAGATGCGTCCGGAAGGCTTCCGTGTTATCCGCGTGAAGCGACAACCCTCGATTCTCGTCAATGCGCTCAAATTCGCGAAGAAGACATACCAATGGGTGAGCGAGAAGCAGACCCGCCAGATTGGTGCTGGGCTCGTCGGTGCCGGGTTGGTCTTACTCGCGCCGTTCACGATGCTCGCGCTCGGTGCAGCCGTCGGAACGGTCTTGTTACCACAAGTACGTAAGCAAATCGTCAACGCGAGTGCGATGCTCGAGATGGTGTTCGCTTCGACGAAAAAATCGTATGACTTTTACCATGCTAATGATTTGAACACACTCCCGCAGGCACTCCTCGCTGGAAAAGTGTTCAACAAAGGCAGAATCGTCTATGATTCGCACGAAGTACAGACGGACCGTACCGGCTACGGCTACATTCAAAGTAACCTCGAAGGATGGCTCTTGCCGTTCGTCGATACGATGATGGTCGAGAACCATACACGTGCGGCACATAACGAAGAGTTGTACGGGTTCTATCCGTATGTGCTCCACAACTATCCGTTTTATCGTCCGCTCGACTTCTCGCTTCGTAAGGATTTGCATGCACTCCTCGATTTGCCGAAAGACGAGAAGATCCTCTTATACCAAGGTGGGGTTCAAGCCGGACGCGGCCTCGAACAGCTCGTGCTCGCGGCGAAAGACTTCAAAGAAGGTACGCTCGTCATGATCGGGGACGGGAAGCTCAAACCGACGATTCAACAGTTGATTGAGACGGAAGGGGTCGGCGACCGCGTCAAGATGATTGACAAAGTACCGGTCGAAGCGTTACCTTACTATACGATGAACGCCTACTTAGGCTTCCAAGTATTGAACAACGTCTGCTTCAACCATTACTCGGCCTCATCTAATAAATTGTTTGAGTATTTGATGGCTGAAGTACCGGTCGTCTCATGTGACTTCCCTGAAATCGAACGGGTCGTTGCGGGAAATGACGTCGGGGTGCTCGTCGATTCGCATGATCCACAATCGATTGCGGACGGCGTCAACCGATTGATTGAAGATCAAGCACTCTACGCGCGTGTCAAAGAGAACACGAAGACCGCGCGTGAGAAATATAACTGGGATTTGGAAAAAGAGGCACTCTTGAACGTCTACGCAAATGCAGCGGAGCGCAAGTTGCCGATTATGAAAGACGGTGCGCCAAAGCCAGTACAATCTTAAGACTGCGGCTTTTGCCGCGGTCTTTTTTATGTGGAAGGAGGACATGTATGAAACGTCAACAGCAACATCTATTGCGCCAACAAGTATGGCGCAAGCTACAAACCATCTCGGTGAAGGACATCGCCTGGATCATCGCGGGCTCATTCATTCTCTCGTTCGGGGTCAACTACTTCACCGTACCGAACGATTTCTCGGAAGGTGGCCTGCTCGGGGTCACGATCATCTTGTACTACGTGTTCGGCTGGGACCTCGGGCTCACGTCGATCATCGGGAACGGGATTCTCTTTATCATCGGCTATAAGCTGCTTGACCGCCGGACAATGGTCTATTCGGTCATCGCGGTCGTCGCGACGTCGTTCTTTCTCAGTCTGACGCATAACTGGGGCAGCCCGGCTGAGGACAAACTGCTCGCGGCCGTCTATGCCGGGATCATGATCGGGGTCGGGATCGGCATGGTGCTCCGTGTCGGCGGTACGACCGGCGGGGGTGTCATCATCGCCCGTCTCATGGAGCGCTATCTCCATTTGAGCGTCGCCGTCTCGATGTTCATCATCGACGCGATCGTCGTCGCGACATCCGGCTTCTTCTTAGGGGAGCAGGTCGTCCTGTATACGCTCATCGCCATCATCATCGGCTCATGGGTCATCGACCTCGTCGCGGAAGGACTCAACATCCGCAAGGCCGTCACGATCATCAGTGACAAACATGAAGAGCTCGCCGTCGTCTTGACGGAAACGCTTGGCCGCTCGGCAACGATTATCCATGGACATGGCTACTATACGAAGCAAGATAAGAACATGTTGTATATGATCGTCGACAAACGTCAGATCGCGCCGCTCAAAAAAATCGTCCAAGTGACGGACGACCGGGCCTTCGTCGTCATCCACCAAGTGAAGGAAGTCATCGGGGAAGGATTCAGTTACCCGTCCCGATAATTTGAATGCTGGTGTTTTATTGATAACTTCTATATAATAAAAGGCGTGTAAATAGAAGGAGGAACTGACTACTATGCAAACGATCGCTACAATCAGCCTACTTGTCGTGGCTGTCTTATTGATTGTCGTCGTACTGCTCATGTCAGGTCGGTCGCAAGGTCTTGGAGCGATTGCAGGTGGCGCGGAGCAGTTGTTCGGACGCCAGAAAGCACGCGGCTTCGATGCTGTTTTGAACCGAACTGCAGCTGTACTAGGCACTTTGTTTTTCATTTTAGGATTACTAGTCGCATCATTATGATGATAAGGCTGATCGTTCTCGATTTTCACGTGAGGCGGTCAGCCTTTGTTTTTTCGATTTATTTTTGGGGAATAATGTAGATACGAGGAGATGACGTACGAAATGAAAGTAACAGCACCAAAACCGTTCTTCTTCGAGGGCGGAAAACGTGCCGTGTTGATGTTACATGGCTTCACTGGATCGAGCGCGGATGTCCGCATGCTCGGTCGCTTCCTTCAAAAAGAAGGATACACATGTATGGGACCGATCTATCGTGGTCATGCCGTCCCACCGGAAGAATTACTCCAATATGGACCGAAAGACTGGTGGGAAGACGTCTTGAACGCTTACCAGACACTCGTCGACAAAGGCCATGAGGAAATCGTCGTCTGCGGACTCTCGCTAGGTGGCGTGATGTCGCTTCGTCTCGCCGAGGAGAAAGACGTCAAGGCGGTCATCCCGATGTGCGCGCCGACGGGAATCGATGCCGAGGACCGCTTGTATAAAGGAGTCCAGGCATATGCCCGAGAATATAAGGGTAGAGAAGAAAAGTCGCCGGAACAGATCGAGCAGGAGATGGCAGAGTTCAAACCGATGCCGACGCTAAAAGACCTCCGTGCCTTCGTCCGCGACACGGCGTCGAAGCTCGAGGACATCTTCGTCCCGACACTCGTCGTCCAAGGCGCCAAAGACAACATGATTGACCCGGAATCGGCGAATCAGATTTACGAGGCGGTCAACACGTTCCAAAAAGAGTTGCTCATCTATGAGGACTCGGGACATGTGATCACGCTCGACAAAGAAAAAGAGAAACTGCACCAGGACGTGCTCGATTTTCTCGAAACGTTAGACTGGTCAGTCTAAGAAGGAGGTGTCACGTTGAATTTACGTGACCAATTACTAGAGATTTTACAGGCGAGCGAGAAACCGCTCTCTGTCGATCAACTGACCGAGCGACTACAGCTCGCGTCGACGGATGACTTCAAAGAGCTCATCCGCACATTGAATGCCCTCGAGGAAGAGGGTGCCATCGGCCGGACGCGGACGAACCGTTACGGGACGCTCGCCGTACTCGGCCAAGTCGCGGGGATCATCTCGATCCACCAGCGCGGCTTCGGCTTCTTGTCGGTTGAAGGGGAAGCGGAAGACGTGTTCTTGCCGCCCGACCAACTGAAGGACGTCTATCATGGCGATACGATCCTCGTCAAAAAGCGCGAGGACAATCGTGGCAAGACAGAAGGAATTTTATTAAAAGTTTTGAAGCGCGGACTTTCAGAGTTCGTCGGGACGTATACACTCCCGAGCGGTCGACTCGACCAGTTCGCCTTCATCGAGCCGGATGACAAACGCATCAACTTCTGGCCGGTCGTCAACCCGGACAAGTCACTCGGTGCCGTCGACGGACATAAAGTCGTCGTGCGCATCACGAAGTATCCGGACGGACGCTTCGCCGGTGCCTGTGACGTCGTCCGCATCATCGGGCATAAGAACGATCCGGGCGTCGACATCTTGTCGATCGTCTATAAGCATGGCATCCCGACGGAGTTCCCGGAGGACGTGATCTCTCAGGCGAATGCGGTGCCGGACGAGGCGGACGAGAAAGACTTCATCGGACGCGTCGACCTTCGTGACGAGACGATCTTCACGATTGACGGCGAAGATGCGAAAGATTTGGACGATGCCGTCCACGTCAAAAAACTCGATAACGGCAACTACGAGCTCGGTGTCCATATCGCCGACGTTTCGCATTACGTGAAAGAGGGCTCACCGCTCGACGTCGAGGCGTTCGAGCGCGGGACGAGTGTCTATCTCGTCGACCGCGTCATTCCGATGATTCCGCACCGACTCTCGAACGGGATCTGTTCCCTCAACCCGCACGTCAACCGCTTGACGCTCAGCTGCGTCATGGAGATCTCCCCGCAAAACGGGAAGGTCGTTCGCCATGACTTGTTCCCGAGTGTCATCAAGACGACGGAGCGGATGACGTATACGAATGTCCGTGAGATCATCGAGCGCGATGACGAAGAGACGTTGAAAAAGTACGAGCCGTTCATCGGTGAGTTCGACCTCATGGCCGAGCTCGCGGAAGTGCTTCGGAAACGCCGTAACTCGCGCGGTGCCATCAACTTCGATTTCGCCGAGGCGAAAGTCGTCGTCAACGAGGAAGGGAAGCCGGCAGATATCGTGCTTCGTCCACGTTCGGTCGCCGAGAAGTTGATCGAGGAGTTCATGCTCGCGGCCAACGAGACGGTCGCGGAACACTTCCACAAGATGGACGTGCCGTTCATCTATCGTGTCCACGACAATCCGAAACCGGACAAGCTCGACTTCTTCTTCGACTTCGTCGCAAACTTTGGCGTTCACATCGAACGCATCAAAGGGCAGACAGTCGAACCGAAGACGCTTCAAAAGATTTTGAAGGCAATCGACGGGGAACCGGAAGAGCCGGTCATCAGCACGATCATGCTTCGCTCGATGCAACAGGCGAAATATGATGACGTCTCGCTCGGTCACTTCGGACTCGCGACAGACTTCTATACGCACTTCACGTCACCGATCCGTCGTTATCCGGACTTGATTGTCCACCGTCTCATGCGCACGTACGTCTTCAACAATGATTTGTCGGAGAAGACGATTGCGAAGTACGAGGACCGTCTCGGGGCGATCGCTGAACAGGCATCGAAACGGGAACGTCGCTCGGTCGACGCAGAGCGCGAGACACAGGCACTCAAAAAAGCCGAATACATGGAAGCCCATCTCGGTGAAGAGTTCGATGGTGTCGTCGCTGGCGTCACGAATTTCGGGATGTTCATCGAGCTTCCGAATACGATTGAAGGGCTTGTCCGTCTCCAGTCGATGGATGACTACTATCACTTCGATGAGTCACAGCTCATGCTCCTCGGGGAGCGGACGAAACGTCAGTTCCGTATCGGGGACGCCGTCCGTGTCAAAGTCGACGCCGTCAACTTAGACGAGCGGACGATCGATTTCACGGTCGTCGGCATGCCGAAACGAGAACCGTCGACGCGTCGCCAACCGACGACGATCAAAGCGAAAGGCGGTCGTCCGAAGAAGGACGAGAAAGACCGTCGTGGCGGTCGCGGTCGGGACGACAAGAAGAAGCGCGGCAAACCAGGAAGACCCGGCAAGCCGGGTAAACCAGGCGAGAAACCGAAGCGAGACGGGGAGAAGTCATCCCAAGGCCGTTCGGCACTCGACCTGAAGAATAAAGACAAGCACAAACGAAAAGGCGACGCTAAACGAGGTGCGAAGAAGCGTCGCTGACGGGGAAGGGCTCGTCCCTTCCTCCGTATCTTGTAGATAAAGGACTGAATGTGTATGGCCAAGAAGAAAGATTCGAACGCACTCGCCCAAAACCGCAAGGCGTCCTTCGATTACGCGATCGAAGATACGATTGAGGCAGGCATGGTGCTCACAGGGACGGAGATCAAGTCGGTCCGTCAATCGAAGATCAACATCGCGGATGCGTACGTCCGATTCGACGGGGGCGAGGCGACACTTCACAACTGTCATATCAGCCCGTTCGAACAAGGGAACCGCTTCAACCATGACCCACTCCGCGTCCGGAAGCTATTGTTGCATAAGAAGCAGATCAATCAGCTCATTGGAGCATCAGGGCGTGACGGCTACACGATCATCCCGCTCAAAGTGTATATCAAGAATGGGGTCGCGAAGTGCCTGCTCGGTGTCGGAAAAGGGAAGAAGAAGTACGACAAACGTGAGGACTTGAAGAAGAAAGACGCGAAGCGTGACGTCGACCGTGCGATGCGCGATCGGCAAAAATACTGACAACGAATCCTAATTGTGGTATATTAAATAGAGTACCAATTACCACCCCGGGGACGTTATGGATTCGACGGGGGTAGGTCGGTCGTATGTTGCGTGTCGAGGGGTCGGCCTCGTTAAAACGCAAACGCCTATAACTGGCAAAACTAACACACAACTCGCAGCAGCCTAAGTGCCCTGCGGATCCTGACATCCATCGCTTGTGTGGATGACTTTCAGGGTCTCAAACTAAGCAAGCTACGCTTCAACCTCGCCGTCTGAGGGCGCGAAGAAGAGATGAAACAGACTGGATGCGACGACGCCTGTTTATCGGCAGTGTCACATCGAGATTCAATAGATAAACTACACACGTAGAAGCATACGTTACGATGCCTTCGGACGCGGGTTCGACTCCCGCCGTCTCCATTTTGAAGCAGTCTGTAACGACTGCGATTCAATGATTTTCATGGAAGACCTTCTAATTTCATTGAGATTAGAAGGTCTTTGCTTTTGATTGAAGCCATAAAGAAAGGAAGGTGAAGAGCATGGGGAAATATCAATTGGATACGAAAAGCAAAGTAGCTGCGGCGAAGTACCAAGACGGGAAAAAGCCGACTGTTTCAAACAAGAAAGAAAGATTGAACCAGCTTCGTGAGGCGTATTTGCAGAAGCAACAAGATAAGAAGTGATCTGGTGAACGATTGGGTAATTTAGCGACTTCAGATGTTCTGTTATAAGAAGTTTGAGCTAAATGAAGAGGGCCATCCGTGCGTATGTTATGCATGGGTGGCCTTCTTGTTGTTTCTCCGTTTTCTAATCTGATACGAGTCGATTCTCACAATAAGTTGAAAAATAAGCAACGATTTTATCATTTCCATGTTGGAATATGAACAACTCGAGTGCGATTAAAAAGTACCAATCACATGTGTGTCGAACCGCATGAGCCAGCTCATTTATTTTAAAAACAGGTTGCGATTCACGAGACATCTACTTTGAATGTGTAGTGCAAAATAGGAGTGGTTCTTACGCAATGTTGGTGAACGATGACGAGCGACCCGCTGAAGGTGGTCGCTCATTTTTTTGCAATATCAGTGAGCACAACTCGGATCGGGATTACGACAAAGCACCCGAATCCTGAGCAAGTCAAAACTTCCCCTTCCATACATGAGTCGCTTCAACATCTTTAGACGGTTGACGTTCCCTTCCACGTAACCGTTGCTTTCTTCAAACCGACAAGCCGCCAGAATCACCTCTATATTTTGTTTGAGTCGACCCACGAAGCGCTTCAATCCGGGATGTGATGTGACCTGTGGATTGGTGATCAATGCAAGGAGATGTTCCACGTCCCGTTCCCGAATCGCCTCCCTAAATCCTTGGATGAAACAGAACGGGATGACCAGGTCTTCGCAACGGACCAACAGGTACGAGACATCGATGGCATCATCCGGCCTGCTCAGAGGCCATTGCCAGAGTAAGCGACAGACGTCCTTGCGTGATATAAAGACCTGGGGTTCGGGAAGACCCTCCCTCCGAGCGTCACGTGAACGGTAACGGACCGCGCCAAACGAACCTCTGTAACCTAATTGCCTCAGATAAGCATCCGTTTCCTGGAGTGTGAACCGATTTCGGACACATTCCCTCAAATGTGGCATGAAACGATCAATCAAGTGAGGCTTTTGTCGTTTCGGCGGGGAGGGTTCGTAAGCCGGATCACTGTATTTTTTGACAGTCCTCCAATTCAAGCCGAGTATCTGGGCGATCGCATTCAGACTCATCCCTTGGCGGTGCATGCTTTGAACCCTTTCGACCAGCGGTCGTTTCGTTTCTTGCCGAGGTTCGGTCGGGTGTTGCGGTTTCAAACCGTACGATACAGCACCTTCCGGATTTATAGGGATTCGAGAGGGGAGGACGCGTTGGCATATCGAGTTGAGGCATCGCCACAGGTTGTCTACGAGGTGGAATCGGTCGCTCACCACTACGACGCCCTGGCTGAGCAACGCTTCTTGATAGGCCGGGAAGCGATCGACCGATGCGCGGACAGGTCCTTTCTCCATATTCACAAGCCAATCCGTCAAAGCGTCAGCTTCGCGGGTCCGGAGCAGGTCGATGGGGCGATGGGTCGTTGCGTCACAGATGATAGTCCCGTACCGATGCCCTTTTTTGAAGGCGAAGTCATCAATGCCGATCACCTCGGCACAGGATCTCGGGATGGGCACCCGTCGTAACACCCTGAGCAGCGTGTCGTGACTGATGCGAAAACCCAGGACAGCAGTGACACGCTCGGCTTCCTTCGCACTCATGGCCAACATCAAAGTGGACAACACGCGCTCCGTACGGAGCGTTCTCCGCGAATGAGAAAGAGCCCACGGCAATCGCTCTGTAAAGATGGAACGTGGGCATCCAGAGTTGTCGCAGAACCATTTCGGGACTTGAACGTGCAATCGGAGCACTTGATGCATTCCTGAGAAGTCTTTTAGCCGCCGTGTCGCGAAACTGTGACGTCGGTGACAAGACCGACCGCAGTCTGGACAACATCCACCGCTGGAAACGAGACGAGCGGAAAAGTGTCTCACCCCATCGTGTGAGTGAGCACTCGTGACGCGCAGTCGATCATCCAAGAATTCTAACTCGTTCATGGGAATCAATCCTTTTTGATTTTATTCCCATAATGTTAGCATCACTACCTCACTAACATTGCGTAAGAACCACATTTGTATTGCAAAATACTCTTTGAAGCCATAACGTCTGGTTATGCCGCCGTCTCTGTTAAAAAAAGACGGTGCGTGCCATGTTACAAAAAAATTAAAGTGGGGTATTAAGCTCTTATTTAATTATGATATGCTCCCCAATAGGTAGACAGATGAAATAACAAATCTGTTTATCTGATTGGGGAGTGTTTTTTTATGGCGAGAAGTCGGCATTCGATTGAACAAAAAATGGCTGCGCTACGTATGATGGAAGAAGAAACATATACATGGAAGGAAATTATGGAGGCCCATGACGTCTCTTGGGATACCCTCCAGGTGTGGAAAGTGAAATTCGATACCGGTGGGATCGATGCGTTGAAGGAATCGAAGACATGGAGACATTACACCAAAGAACAGAAGCTCGCGGCCGTCCGTGACTATCTCGACGGTCTCTCCAAAATGGAAACCCTCTCCAAACACGACATCAGTAGTTCGTCTGTTCTTTACAGGTGGATTAGGCAGTATACTGGTCATAGCGAGTTAACAGATTCGAGAAAAGGGATGGATCGAGCTATGGCAAAAGGGAGAAAGACCACATTCGAGGAACGCATGGAGATCGTCAGGTATTGCCTGGACAATGGGCGGAACTATCAACGGACGGCCGAGATGTTCGCCGTGTCGTACCAACAGGTCTATGGTTGGACGAAAAAATATGACGCCGACGGCGTGCACGGGCTCGAGGACCGGCGTGGACGGACGAAGCAAGAAGAGGAACTGACCAACGAGGAGAAGCTCGAACGTCGCATCCAACAGATCGAGCGGGAGAACGAGCGCCTGCGGGCCGAGAACCTGTTCCTAAAAAAGTTAGAGGAGATCGAGAGGAGAGGTTGATCAGCCAGATCCGGCTACAATTGCGTTACATGGCCATCGAGGAAATGTCGACGACCGATACGTTCTCGGTCGTGCTCCTGTGCGAGATCGCGCAGGTCTCACGGGCTGCCTACTATAAATGGTTGAAGCGTACCGTCTCGGTACGCGAGGAGGAGAATCTAAGCCTACTAGAGGACATCCGCCTCCTCTACGACCAGGTGAACGGGATCTACGGTTATCGACGGATCACCATGACGGTCAATCGCAGACGACGCCAGCATGGCCTGCCGGCATACAATGAGAAGTGCATCTATCGTCTCATGCGCATCCATGAGATCCGTTCGGTCATCCGCCAGAAGAGAAAGCGGTACAAAAAATCGTCACCGCAGCATGTGGCCGAGAACCTGATGAATCGGGAATTCAGCGTGTCCCGACCTGACGAGAAATGGTGTACCGACGTCACCGAGTTCAAATTTGGTGCCGGGAAGAAGGCGTATCTGAGCGCGATCATCGACCTGTATGACGGCTCGATCGTCGCCTATCGCATCGGGAAGTCTAACAACAACGGGCTCGTCTTCCAAACGATGATGCCAGCGATCGCGGGGCTCCGTACAGGAGCGAGTCCGATGATCCATAGTGACCGAGGATATCAATACACATCGAAAGGGTTCAAACGCATGGTAGAAGACGCGGGGCTGACCCACAGCATGTCCCGGGTCGGACGTTGTCTCGACAACGCCCCGATCGAGGGCTTTTGGGGTACCCTGAAAGTCGAGATGTACTACCTGCGTGAGTTTCAGGCCTATAGCGAACTCACATCGGCCATCGAGGCCTACATATCGTTCTACAACCACGATCGTTTCCAGAAACGGCTAAACGGCTTGAGCCCTGTCGAATACAGGTCTCAAGCCGCCTAGTTTGGTTTTCATTATTTGCCCTGTCTACTTGACGGGGAGCAGTTCATTATAACTCAGTGTTTTTTTGATTATTAATACATAATTAACAATATAATGAATATAGCAATACCATATAAAGTCTAAATTTAGTATTATTAATTATGATTTATTTTAATTAATGGTGAAAGTATGTAAAGACAATTAAGGGGGAATTTAAATGGAATTTTACGTGAAGGAATATCGAAAGGAATTAACAATTGATATGGTTTATCCTTGTGTAGTTTTAATAACCGATTATTGGGATGATTATAATACTGCTGAAACCTTATTTCATATGATGTACTATAAAAATGCAAAAAAAAGTATAAAATTAGGTGAAGTAAAGATTATGCATAATATTGAACCGATTACTCGAAATGTGATTCCTTCATCTTTTAAAGAACTAGATGAAGAATTTTGCTCTTTGGGACAAACTCCTGAGTATTATCGTTCATTAAATAAAATTAATAAGAAGAATAGGAATAGAATATTAAAGGGGCTAAATGATGCAGCAATCAATCCGTATTTTAAAGAAAAATATAGCAACCATAACTTTTTTAAAAGCTCTCTTATAAGATTTAGTGAAGCCTCTAAAGCGTTAAAGGATGCTACGAATATTATTAATGGGGTCAGTGTAGAAAATGGTAATTATAAATTTGAATTTTCATGTACTTTAAAAGGATCAAGTTCTCCACACCATGTTAAATTTGATTTTCAGAAGAATATACTACCTTATAGAATAAATGCATTTGTAGGAAAAAATGCGACAGGGAAAACATCTGTACTTAATGAAATTTCAAAATTTATGAGTGGAGTAAATAATAAAAATATACTAAACAATGAAAGACCTCCTTTTAGCAAAATTATTACTATTTCTTATAGTGCATTCGATGAAATGTATAAGCCATTTGAAGATATTAACATGAAAGATGATTTAGAAAGTAAAGATGATAATAAATTATTCAGCTATATTTATTGTGGTCTTCGCTCGAAAAATGGAATTCTTAAAATAGAAGAACTGGAAACTAATTTTTGGAGAGCATACGGTAAGATTAAAGAACAGAAAAGACTCAATATATGGATTAGAATTTTGTCAAACATATTTGAAAAAGATTACTTAGAAGAATTGGAAGAAATAAGCAAACATAAAGTCGGCGGATTCAGTTACAATCTAAGTTCTGGTCAAAATATATTGTTGTATACGATGTCAGAAGTAATTGCTAATATTCAACCGCAGTCTTTACTGATGTTCGACGAACCAGAAACACACTTACATCCTAACGCTGTTGCGAATTTAATGAGATTATTTTATGAAATCTTAGAAGAATTTGATTCTTTTGCAATAGTATCTACTCATTCTCCTCTTATAATGCAAGAAATACCATCAAGATATGTTCATGTTTTTAATCGGTATGGAAACACAACACTTATAGAAAAACCATATAATGAATTCTTTGGCGAAAACATCAGTAATATAACGAATATCTTATTTGAGGTGCAAGAGCACGAAAGTAATTATAAAACCTATTTAAAAAGACTCTTAGATAAAAAATCCTCGGATGAAATTATTGAATTGTTTAATGAAGAATTAAGTTTTAATGCTCTTACATACCTATCTTCTCTAAACAAGGGGTGAAATATTTATGAGAAAATTAGTTTTACCCTCCCTTTCAAGTGATGATATTTATACACAAGTTGTTAAGAATTGTAGGGACGCAATTAAGAAAGAAAAGTTGGAAGCAATTAAAAGTGTTGTATTCGAACGTTACAGCCACTATGAAGATAATTCTCAAGAATTAAAACATATATCGCAAAGCCCTATTTCACAAGATGATGAAAAAGATTATTTAAAAAGCAATTATTCACGAAATAAAGACGGGTATCTGGAAGGAGAAGTAGTTTCTGCAATTTTAAAAGCACAGTCCCCGCAGTTAAGAAATACATGTCCTTATTGCGGAATAGATAAACCCAGAACTATAGATCATTACCTACCTCAGTCGCTGTTTCCCGAGTATGCTATCTACCCATCAAACTTAATTCCGTGTTGTGGATATTGCAATTCTAAAAAAGGGAAAAGATGGATTGATGAGGGTAATAGAATGTTTATTAACTTTTATTTTGATGAGCTACCTTATGAAACAATTTTTTTGGAAGTTGAATTTAATTATTTATTGGATGATGAGGTTCCAAAGATATCGTTTAACCTGACTCAAGAGTCAATTGACAAAGATCAATTTAAACTAATTGAAAGTCATTATTCAAGGTTAGAACTCAAAAATGAGTACGCAGCAGAATCGGATGAAGAAATTTCTAATATAAGACAATTAATCGTTGATAGCCCTCACACTTCATTACTTACTCATATCGCTAATTTAGAACGTAATTTAAAGGTTTTTGAAAAAAAATACGGAGTTAATTATTGGAAATCAGCTTTGTATAGAGGCATAATAAATAGTGATTTTTTGAATAAAATCAAATAGTAATCAGTTTGAGTGAAATATATTATTTGGAGAGGGAGAATTATCCAATGAATTTTTCACCGTGTACGTTAGAAGAGCTTGAAACTTATGAACCTTTTTTGACGCTATCTACATGGTCTATGTCTAAGTCATTTTTATATTTTAGACAAGAAGATCAGGAAATGATAAGGCTCGACAAGATAAAGGTTGAAAATGAAGTTGTGGCTCTTATTGAGTATTCTTTAGGTATGGCTAGTAAAAAGAGTATTTCAATAGATAATTTTGAAGTGTTTCACAAACGAAATGGTATTGGTAGCAAAATAGTGACTTTTTTGAAAAATACAAATTCAAATTGTATATTTGAGCTATACCCTACAACAGAAATAGCACGTTCTTTTTGGGAAAAGCAGGGATTCAAAGAAGAAGATGATGGTACTGGAACTGCTATTTTGCGACTTTATAATTAAACTCTACTATTATTCACGTGATTCACTTTATCCCGGGGGTCTTATATGCAGAATAAAATTTTGTGAAATTTTGTCCTCGCTTGTCCGATTTATAATACTAGCAAGAACAACCGGGTGTCGACGTTGATTATCTTTACACGCTCGTAGAACGAAAATCCGAGCTGCGAATATTCAAGTAAATGACCACATAAATAGGGATACAATTGATTTATCCTTAATACTATGAGATGCAATATGGGTTATTGCAGATTGGTTACCTAAGACATAAAACGAGTCGAACCTTCCTAATTTAGGTTCGACTCGTTTACATTGATCTATTCTCACCCCAAGTAAAATAAATCCGCCCACCAACCACAAATGGGCCGGCGCCTAGTTATCGACAGTGGCACATTGAGACTTGATTGATAAACTATACAAGTAGAAGCATGCGTTACGATGACTTCGGAAGCGGTTCTGACTCGCTGTTTCTACTCTTGTTTTGAATCTTTTAAGTTTACAATAATAGTGATAAATATGATTGAATTTTGGAAAAAAATCTCTGTTATTTTATTGATTTATTTCACGATTTGAATTAAAATAAACACGTTGTATTCATTTGGGAATGCATAAGGGAAGTTTGACCTTGTCAAGCAAATAATCACTGAGATGGTTCAACGCTATATTGCATAGCACCACCACTATCCATGCTGATAACTCGCTGAGCACGGTAAATTCACCCCCTATATCAGTCGATATAATTCGATTATATACTAAATGTTTCAATAGGGTCCGTAGTGCATTATAGATGTATTATGGTGCATTGCTATTCTTCATGTATGCTTGGGGAGCAAGAACTTGTAATAGGCCCAATTACTGCTCCCTCAGCTCTGCAAAAGGAGACTTATTGAATGAAACCACTATCTTATTTTTCACACTATAAATCAAAAAATTACCTCCATTTAGATAAAAAAGTATCTATAAGGCATGTTTATGAACAAATTCAGAATCCTGAACTTGTTGGTAAACATGCTTTTTTACCATTTATTCATTATTCATTGAACTTAGAAAAATATACTTTTAAAGAAGGGATAGATAGAGACAGATTAAAAGAATTTAAAGAGCTTCCCAATTATAATCAAAATGATCATAAGTGCAAAAAACCGAAAAAGAGAGAGATTAATTATGCTTCACATTATGATAGCTATATATACAAATACTACGGCGAATTACTAAATGAAAAATACAATGAGTTTATGATTTCTCAAGGAATTGATGAATGTGCTATAGCATATAGAAATAATAAAAAAGGTAAAAATAATATACACTTTGCTAAAGAGGTTTTTAAGTTCATTTTAGAGCGAGATGAAGCTATTGTTATTGCTTTAGATTTTTCATCATTTTTCGATAACATTTCACATAAATCATTAAAAGATACTATGAAGCAACTTTTAGAAGTTGAGGAGCTTCCTAGGGATATCTATAATGTTTTTAAATCTATAACAAAATATAGAAGTATCGAGAAAGAAGATTTAGATAAGTATTTAGTTGAAAAATATGGCAAAAAGGAACTAGGAAAACTAATAGATGAAAAGAAAATTCATAGCTATATGGATATTAAAGAGTTTAGACATTTACTAAAAACAAAGCGTTTAAAAGTCAATCCATTGAACTCAAGTAAAGTTGGAATTCCACAAGGCTCTGGAATAAGTGCTGTCTGTTCAAACATCAGACTAATCAATTTTGATAAAGAAATGTATACCTGGACAGAATCTTTAAATGGAATTTATCGTCGTTATTGTGATGATTTGATTTGGGTTATACCAAAAACTGAAGACCTATCGATAGAAAAAATTGAAAGCGAAATTTATAAGAAAATAGATAGTTATGGAGATTTAATATTACAAAAAGAAAAAACTATCATATTAAGCTATGAAAATAATATTATGTTAAATCGTAATTATCGAAAATCACATTTGGATTATCTAGGTTTCTTATTTGATGGGTCTACAATTAAAATAAGAGAAAAAAGTTTGTTTAAGTATTTTAGTCGAGCCTACAAAAAAGTTAGAGTAGTAGCTAGAGAGCAAATAAAACATAATCGAAATGCCTATATGAAGGATGTATACAGTCTTTATACGCATCTTGGATTTAATTATAAGGGAAGAGGCAACTTTATTACTTACGCTCTAAAAGCTCAAAAGTTGATGGAAGATTTACCTGTGAATGTACAGATTAAAAATCAAGTAAAACGTCATTGGAAAAAAATTCACAAAAAGTTAGATTATTATAAGTCTAATTTTTGATTCATTTAATCATTTAAAAGTAAAAAACTGTGTGGTTTATCAACGGTTCAAATTTTTATTTGGTGCTCAAAATTCTAACAGTATATAGCGCATATGTGTAAATCAGGATAAGTGACTCGTATGTACAAATTAACCATTATAGTCTCATCTTGCTCGTCAAATACAACAAAATAAGTCATACAATCTGATATCTAAGCCAAAAAACGAGTCGAACCTTAACAATCGGGTTTGACTCGTTTTCATTTCAAGAGTAATCAGGCATGAAATGAATGCGGTGATGTAATCCTCACCACAAGTTAAACAAATCCGCCACAATCGCATCACTTCCGTCTTGAAACATGAACAAGCCGAGTGCGATTAACAAACCTCCGATGATGAGTGTGCTGAACCGCGTCAGTCCGTTAGTGTTCTTTTTGAATAGGCCGCGAATTACGAGCGCTCCACCGATCAATAGCATCAAGAAATACCAAAACCCCATAGCCCTTCCTCCTCCGCTTATAGTTGAGTTTAGTTTACAAATATTTCCGAGCGCATACTGTAGGGCGCAGGACTGATTTAATCTCAGCCCAAGAAGGGTACATTACCTCTATGTGAAAATGAAGGGGAGTGACCATTATGCGGAAAACGATTGTCATTGCGGGGGCGAGCGGCTATATCGGCTCGAACGTGATGGAACAGCTAAAAGAAGAATACGACATCATCGCGTTGTCGCGATCGACGAAGAATAAAGAAGATGAGGCCCATATCACGTGGCGTGCCTGTGATTTGTTTTCATATGAGGCAACAAAAGAAGCATGTGAGGGCGCGGATTACGCGATGTTCCTCGTCCACTCGATGATTCCGGATGGCGGCTTGACGCAGGCGACGTTCGAGGACATGGACGCGCTCATTGCGGACAACTTCGCCCGGGCGACGAAGGCGAACGACATTGAGCAGATCGTCTATTTGAGTGGGATCATCCCGAAACAAGAGAAGACGTTGTCGCGTCACTTGAAGAGTCGACTCGAAGTCGAGCGCATCCTCGGCGGTCAGGGCGTGCCGGTGACGACGATACGGGCTGGACTGATCATCGGTCCGGAAGGTTCGTCGTTCCCGATTTTAGCGAAGCTCGTCAAACGATTGCCGTCGATGATCTTGCCACGATGGACGAAGACGGAGACACATCCGATCGACATCCGTGAAGCCGTTCAGGCGCTCATCTCGGTCGTCGGTGCCGAGTCGCTTTATGACCGTCATATCGACATCGGGGGTCCCGAGGTGATGACGTATCGGAAGATGATCGAACAGACAGCCGAAGTCATGGATAAGCGTCGCGTCTTGATCGACTTCCCGTTCCCGACAATCAAACTGTCGCGGCTGTGGGTCATGGCTGTCACGGGTGAACCGAAGGCGACCGTCTATCCGCTCGTCGAGAGCATGGGGCACGCGATGGTCGCAGAAGACACGGTCGAAGGTATCGGCCAAGGTGAGATTCCATTCAAACAGGCGGTCGAACATGCGCTTGAGGAAGAAGAGAAGCAGTCCTCGGGCGGCAAAAAGAAAAAGCAACCGAAATCGTATACGGTCCGTTCGATTCAGCGGTTCGGTCTGCCGGAAGAAAAGTCGGCGCTTTGGATGGCGGACACGTACTTCGAGTGGCTCGGTCGTTTTATGTACCCGCTCATCCAGACGACAAAAGAAGATGATGATTGGGAGATTGCACTGCTTGATCAATCGTTCGTCGCGCTTCATCTATCCCTGGAACGAGAAGCGACAGACGATATGGCGTCCTTTGCGATTGACGGGGGCAAGTTCGTCAAATTGAGTGAAGAGGATAAGACGGGGCGTCTCGAATTCCGGCGATTACCGGAGTCGGATGAAGGACTCGTCGCCATCCATGAGTTCGTACCGGCCCTCCCATGGTGGTTCTACACGAAGACTCAGGCGAAAGCCCATCTCGTCGTCATGTGGCTGTTCGGTCGTCATGTGAAGTTGCTGGGGAAAGACGCGGAAGATGGCGATCAAGTCGTAGAAGCTCCGACGAATTGAAGGGAGGCGCATCGAAAGGTGCGTCTTTTTCTTTTGTACATTCTGTTAACGTTTTTCTCAAACCGTTTACAAGCCCTCTTTCCAGGCGTACACTAAACTCGTTTTTGAACTGATTGGAAAGAAGGAATGTATGATGCAAGAATCACTCTCCACACGTGAGATGTGGCAAAAGGACATCTCGGCCGGCATCACGGTCGGTGTCGTCGCCATCCCGCTCGCCATGGCATTCGCCATCGCCTCAGGAGTCCCACCGGTATACGGGCTCTACACGTCCATTTTCGCGGGGATCCTCGTCAGCCTGTTCGGGGGTTCGACGTTTCAAATCGCCGGACCGACGGGAGCGTTCATCCCGATCGTCTCGGGTGTCGTCCTCGTATATGGATATGAAGGGTTACTCGTCACGACCGTTCTTGCGGGAATCTTACTGCTCCTCATGAGCGTGCTCCGGGTCGGACGGCTCATCCGCTTCATGCCTCGTGCCGTCACGATCGGCTTCACGGCCGGGATTGCCGTCGTCATCTTTGTCGACCAGCTCGATGAGTTGTTCGGGGTCACGTTTGAGAAGGCGCCGCATTTTCATGAGAACTTGCTTCGCCTCGGTCAGGCGTTGCCCGAAGCGAGTCCGTGGCCGATTGTCATTGCTGGGATTGGCTTTTTGACGCTTTGGCTCGTCCCGAAGCTGCCGTTCCGTTTACCGCTTTTACTCATGGCGATGCTCGTCCCGACGTTTGTCAGTCTTCTCATCCCGGGTGAGGTCGCGACCATCGGAAGTGCATACGGTGGCATCCCGAGCGGACTACCGGAATTCAACTGGCTTGCGATCGACATCAACCTAATCACAACGCTCATCCCGTCCGCGTTCGCTATCGCCTTCCTCGGTGCGCTCGAGTCACTCCTTTCAGGAACAGTCGCTGACGGGATGGCGGGGACGAAGATGAAGCCAGACAAGGAGCTGTTCGGGCAAGGGCTTGCGAACGTGATCACACCGTTCTTCGGTGGGATTCCATCGACAGGTGCGATTGCTCGGACGGCGACGAACATCCAAGCCGGAGCGGTCAGCCGACGTGCCGGTGTCATCCATGGACTCACGGTCCTCGTTGCGGTACTCGTCCTCGCCCCATTCGCGAGTTACGTGCCGCTCGCCGCACTCGCCCCGATCTTGATGCGGGTCGCCTGGAACATGTCCGAACGTCATCATGTGATGGCGATGTTACGTCATCGTTCATCCGAGTCGCTCGTCTTACTCGTCACGCTATTGTTGACGGTATTCGTCGACTTGGTCGTTGCCGTCGAGGTCGGCGTCATCTGTGCTCTCGCGCTCTTCGCGAAACGGATGGCGGATACGATCGATGTGCGTGAACGGACAGAACGGTACGTCACGCGGGACGGCCAAATCGTCTTCAGCGTCGAAGGCCCGCTCTTCTTCGGTGCGGTCGAGCTGTTCGAGCACGTCCTCCATCACATTCATCGGGAGCCGAACGTGTTCATCTTCAACTTCCATCGTTGTCCGGTCATCGACGTGACCGCGGTCGAGGAGTTGCGTCGTGTCGTCACCGAACTGAAAGCGGCCGAACGTCACGTCATCTTCGCGCACCTGTCTCCCTCGGTCCGCGCGACGCTTGCTCACTATGGTCTGCTCGACGGAATCGAGACGTTCGAGACGACCCAGGAAGCGATCGAGGCGTCTTAACGAACGGACAAGATGTCGGTGAACGGGACGCGGCGCACCTCGCCGTCGAACAGCTCGACTTCGCGCTCGGCATAATAGATGGCGTGGACATAGCCGCGCATGCTTTTCGTCAAGCCGTCCACGAACAAGGTCACTTCGACCTGGTCGCCTTCACGGATGGCCCGTTCGAGCTCGGTCTGCCAGAGATAGAGGAGCTGTTCGTCCAAATCGGGCAGTTCGATTTTTTGGATTTGTGCATAATAACGTTTCAGTAGGGCGACGTGCTCGGGCATGAGAAATGGGATCCATTTCAACTCACCCCGGTCACGATAGCGGGTCTTGCTCATGAGGAATCGCCTCCTTGTTTATGTCCGCCGATTAAACGTTGGCGCGTCCGGAGCGGACTGTCTTTTAGTAGGCTCGATGCCGGTCGGATCGTGCCGCGACCGAACCGGACGTTCAAGCCGTCAATCAAATCGAGGAAGTCGAGCCGTTTCGCCTTCGCCCATTCGTCTTCGAAGAACGATAACTGGACGTGGTCGCTCCGCGGCTCGAGCTTGCCGAGAGCGACCGAGACGTAGCGGACGGCCTCCGTCTCTTCCCAGCCGTCTAAAAATAACTGCACTAAGATGGGGAGAAACTCTTGCTCGTCCGCTGTGAAGCGGGGGAGCTTCTTTTGTTTACTGAAGCCACCCCGGTCGCTCGTTCGCGTATAGCGCACCCCGAGGTGGAGCGTCCCCCCGACGAGTCCCGCTTGCCGTGTCCGCATGCCGACCTCGACCGCGATCGCCTGTAAGACGAGCCGGATTGCGGAATACGTCGTGTAGTCTTTCATGAGGGTGATGCCGTGTCCGATCGACTTCGGTCGCGTCCGTTTCGCCCCGAACAAGGAGCTCGCTGGCAGGATGGTCGGCGACTCGTCGATGCCCCAGGCGTGATGCCAAAGTTCTGCACCGATCACACCGAACTTTTCATGAAGGGATTCGAGCGGATAGCGGGCCAAGTCCCCAATCGTCCATATACCGAGCCGCTGCAGGTGGACCGCCATCTTCGTCCCGACGCCCCACATCTTCTCGATTGGGGCCGGATGGATGAGTCGCTCGACGTCGTGGAGAAGGCACGTGGCGACACCCTTCTTTTTCGCATGCAAATCAAGGACGAGCTTGGCGAGGACGTTGTTCGGTCCGATGCCGATGGTGACGGGAATCCCTGTATAGCGAAAAATCGTCGCACGCATGAGGTGGGCGACGTGCTCGTCACTTCCGAACAGTCGCTCCGTCCCGGTCATGTCGACGAGCGTCTCGTCAATCGAATAGACGCGAATCGCCTCGGGCGGGGCGAACTGATGAAGGATGTGGATGATTTGGATGGAAACGTTCAAATAATGACTCATCCGCGCCTCGGCATAGAGGACGTCTTGCCGTTCGTGCCACGGGAGGCGGTCGATGTGGAAGCGACGTGACCCGGTCTTGATGCCGAGCTGTTTCATCTTCGGGGTCGCCGCGAGGACGAGCGCCCCGCTGTCCCGGAGGTTCGAGAGGACGACGAGCTTCGTGTGATAAGGATTTTTGTTGCGCGCGGCACACTCACAACTGGCATAGAACGAGACGCTGTCGATACAAAAGATTCGTCTGCGCATCGTCACCACTCCTTTTTACGAACGAATGTTCTGTTTTTTTCATCGTAACACGGTCTCACGTCATCTCAAATAGTGAATTGAAAATATTTTTACAAAGATTTTTTGAAAATTACCCAAAATTTATAGGTTTTCACGTGTCTAAAAACCAACTTTTAGGAAGTTTTCGTAAAAAAGTATCCGAATCGGTTCGATTTTCGTTATAATAGACGAGTATGTAAGTGATGAATTGATAGAAAGATGGAGGCTATTAGTGTGATCCAATTTGTAAAACAGTTAACGAATGATCAAAGCCGGCGTTTGAAAGCGTACGAACGACGGGTCGCGCGTATTAATGGATTAGAGACAACGATGAAAGCCCTCTCGGATGACGAGATGCGTACATATACGGAGACGCTCAAAGCACGTCTCTTGGATGGAAAGAAAGTGAATGACATCGCGGAAGAAGGGTTCGCTCTCGTCCGAGAAGCGTCGGTCCGTGTGCTCGGCATGCGTCACTATGACGTCCAGCTCATCGGTGGGTTTGCCCTCCTCGAAGGGAACATCTCGGAGATGCCGACCGGGGAAGGGAAGACGCTCGTCGCCGCCTTACCGAGTTACGTCAAAGCGCTCGAAGGAAAAGGTGTCCATGTCATCACCGTGAACGATTATTTGGCGAGACGTGACGCTGAACAGATCGGGAAGATTCATGACTTCCTCGGGTTGACGGTCGGCTTGAACGTACCAGACATCGAGGCGGACGAGAAGCGTTCTGCGTATCAGGCAGACATCACGTATGGGGTCGGGACGGAGTTCGGATTCGACTACTTGCGTGACAACCTTGTCCATAAGCCGGAAGAACGGGTCCAACGCCCGTTCCATTTCGCAATCGTCGATGAAGTCGACAGCATCTTGATCGATGAGGCGAAGACACCGCTCATCATCGCGCAAAAGGACCGATCGCACATTCGGTTGAAACAATTGGCGCAACAGATCATTTCCGAGTTCGGTGAGACCGATTACGAGGTCGACCTCGAGTCGAGATCTGCGACGTTCACGGAAGAAGGAATCGTCAAGATTGAAGAGCTGTTCGCCATCGACAATCTGTTCAGCGCCTCGCATCAGGTGCTCTATCACTATCTCGTCCAGGCGCTCCGGGCGAACGTCTTGTTCGAGCTCGACGTCGATTATATCGTCCGTGAAGACAAGATTGAACTGATCGATTTGTTCACGGGACGCATCATGGAAGGGCGGAGCTTGTCGGAAGGGTTGCATCAGGCGCTCGAGGCGAAAGAAGGCGTCACGATCACCGAAGAGAACAAGACGACGGCGGAAATTACGATCCAGCACTATTTCCGCATGTATCCGCTCGTCGGTGGGATGACGGGGACGGCCCAGACGTCACGCCAAGAGTTTTTGAAGACGTACAACATGGACGTCGTCCAAGTGCCGACGAACCGCGAGCGTCAGCGTGTCGACCATCCGGACCGCATCTTCATGACGACCGAGCAAAAGTATGCGGCGGTCACTGAAAAAGTGGCGGAATTGCATGCGACGGGACGTCCGGTGTTGATTGGGACGACCTCGATCGCACAGTCAGAAGCGATCAGCAAGCACTTGAAGAAGAAGCGGATCGAGCATGACGTGTTGAACGCGAAGACGGTCGCACAGGAAGCGGACATCATCGCAGATGCCGGTCAGTTCGGCAAAGTGACGATCGCAACGAACATGGCCGGACGCGGGACGGATATCACGCTCGATGCAAAAGCGAAGGAAGCGGACGGTCTCTTTGTCGTCGGGACGGAGCGCCACGAGTCAAAACGTGTCGACAATCAGCTCCGCGGTCGTTCGGGGCGTCAAGGCGACCCGGGTGCGACCGAGTTCTTCGTCTCGCTCGAAGATGAGATCGTGAAACGCTATACGGCGCAGAAGCTAGAGCGCATAGAGAAAAAATTGAAGCCGAACGCGACAGGTGAGGTTTCGTCGAAAGATGCAATCGAGATCATCGAATATGCGCAGACGACGATTGAAGGACTTGGCGTCTCGATTCGGGACTACTTGTTCAAACTCGACGATGTCTTGAACGAGCAACGCAATATCATTTATACGATTCGCAATCAGGCCGTCAACGCCGACGCGGATGCCATCACGAAAAACGTCCTCGGCATGATGCGCCTCGCTCTCGAGAACAGCATCGATATGCATGTATCGGATGAACTCGTGCCTGAGGAATGGCCAATCGATGAGTTGAAGGAAGACTTGCGCTACTTGACGATGCAGGAGCCGACATGGGCAAATGACATCGCGGATACGCGTGAACTGAAGGATGCCTTAAACGACTGGATGGAGACCATCATCGCTACGACGGCGTCACGCCTCGAACAGGACGACATCGTCCTCTTCGCAAAAGAGTCGCTTCTTCGTGCCGTCGACATGAAGTGGACGGATCATTTGACGACGATGAGCGGGTTGAAAGAAGGGATCGGTCTTCGTAGCTATGGGCAGGAAGACCCGAGCCGTCAGTTCGGGAAAGAGGGACTTGAAATCTTCGAACAGACGTATATCAATATCGCACGGGATGTCACGACGGAACTATGCCAGCTCGATCGCTACTTCGCAGAGATGGCAGAGGAGGAAGTATAATGTTAGGATTTCGTAAACGTAAACAAATCGAGACAGGAAACAAAGAGGAAGGACGCCAATTGACGCTCGTCATCGACGATGCGATGGGGATTCCAAAAGAGGATGAGTACGTCTTCCGTTACCACGCGAAACGACTTCCCGCACTTCTCGACAACCAGCTCTCGATCGAGTTGTTGAATGCCGAGTCGCTCGGACATGACTTGTCAATCGTGGCGTTGTTCCGCAACACGCTTCCGAGCTCGTTCGAAATCAACGAGTTGCCGGTCCTCTTGTTGGACGCGAACAACGTCCCAATCGGACGGAAGGTACTAGGGCGTTCTGAACTGCCGAGCTTTGAAGCGTGGACGAGCAAGCCGGTCTACTTGGACTTCTTCTTGGATGAGATGTTCGGCGAGGTGGAGTCGTACGACTCGCTCCGACTCGTCTTCCAAATGAACCCGATTGACCCGCTACAACTCGTATCACCGGAAGAAGAAGCGACATTCTCGAAACGAGCATGGCAACAGCTCATGAGAACGAATATCTCGACGCCACCGGTCGGGGAGAACGAGTTCAATTTGATGCTCGTCTCGGTAGAGAAAGAAGAGACGAACGTCACGGCGACGATTCTCCTCCGCAACGGTTATGACCGCCACTTGAACGTCGAGAAACTCCCGCTTGAACTCGTGAGCGGGGATGACGTAATCGGCTTCACGATGATTCGTCTTGAAGAGCCAGTCCATGGTAAACATGCGTACCCGGTATCGGTCACGTTTGAAGAAATTGAGGGCGATGGACCGTTCACCGTTCGTATTAAACAATGATAGGAGAATAGACCTGATTTCTGTAAAAAGAAATTAGGTCTATTTTTATACAAAATTTTAATAGGAGGGCAAGGCGGCTGGTGTTATATTGAATATGGTTAGACAATTATCAGCCAAAAAAAGGGGACAATCACATGAAAACCGCATTGAAATGGTCGATCGCGACCGCGCTCGTGTTACCAACCGTTTTGCCGCTACAGGCACCGAACGTTTTGGCAGAAGTGGACGAGGATATCGTCAAGCTCCGTTTCTTAGAGACGACAGACTTACATACGAACATCACGAACTACGATTACTTCCAAGACAAGGTTGACAACACGATCGGGTTGACGAAAGTCGCGACACTCATCAATGAACATCGTACAGCCGCTGGGGAAACGAACACGTTCTTGTTCGATAACGGGGATACGATTCAGGGGACACCGTTTGGCGATTACGTCCGTGAGAGCCAAGCTGAAAAAAATGAAGCGTTTGAACATCCGATGTACAAGGCGATGGCCGCATTGAACTACGATGCCGTCACACTCGGGAACCATGAATTCAACTTTGGTCTCGAATTCTTATACAACGCGATGGAAGGGTCGAAAGGGAAACTTCGCTTCGTCAACTCGAACGTCAACGATCTAGAAGGCAACCCGATCGTCTCGAAGTTCAACGTGGATGGACAAGAGGTCCAAATCATCGAACGAACGGTTACAGACATGGATGGGGAAACACATACGATCAAAGTCGGTGTGTTCGGAGTCGTCCCTCCGAAAATCATGTCATGGGATTCGGGGAACCTTCAAGGTCGTGTGACGGCAGAGGATATCATCCCGTCAGCACGTGAAGCGGTTCAAAAATTGAAAGACCAGGGAGCGGACCTCGTCGTCGCCCTCGCGCACTCAGGCATCGGCGACAGTGCAACACTTGCAGATGAACAACTCGACAGCGAGGAGAACGTCGGTTACGCGCTCACGAAGATTGACGGACTCGACATGGTCATGACAGGGCATCAACACGGTCGCTTCCCAGATGCGAAAGGTATGTTCGCCTCGTTCCCGAACGTCGACATGACGAAAGGGACAATCAATGGCAAACCGGTCGTCATGGCGAATAACCAAGGGAAAGACCTCGGCGTCATCGACTTCGAGCTCGAACTCGTAGATGGGAAATGGCAAATCATCGATGCATCAGCAACGCTCGACACGGTGACGGCTGATACGGCGGTCGACCCGACGATTCAAGCGTTGATTGAAGACGACCACTTGGCGACAATCGACTATATCAACCAACCGGTCGGTGAGATTCAAGACGACATCCAAAGTTACTTCGCACTCGTCCGTGATGATGCATCAGTCCAGTTCGTGACGAATGCACAGAAATGGTATGTCGAGAAAGAACTCGAGACGAACCCGGAACTTTCAGCGTATAAAGAATTGCCACTGTTGTCAGCGGGCGCACCGTTCAAAGCCGGTGGCCGTGAATTGACGGATGCGAGCTACTACACGAACATCCCGAAAGGGCAAATCGCTTTGAAAAACGTCGCGGACCTTTATGTGTATCCGAACACGCTCGAAGTCGTCAAAGTGACAGGAAAAGATGTCATGGACTGGCTCGAGATGTCAGCGGGTGCGTTTGACCAAATCGAAGAAGATGGCGAAAATTTACTCAACCTTCAATTCCGTAGCTACAACTTCGATGTTCTCGACGGTTTGACGTATGAGATCGATGTCACGGGTCCTGCGAAGTTCGATGTCGGCGGGAAGCTTGTCAACGAGAACGCGAACCGCGTGAAAAATGTCGAATATAACGGACAACCGATCAAGATGGACCAGGAGTTCTTGGTCGCGACGAACAACTATCGCGCCGGTTCTTCATCGTTCCCAGGTCTCGGTGGCGGGAAGAACATCGTCTATCGCTCAGCGTATGAGACACGTAACGTCATCTCGGACTACATTGTCGAAAGTAAAGACAAGTTAGACTACAAAGCCGACAACAACTGGAAGATTGTCGCGGACGCGAAACGTTCGGTGACATTTGAAACAGCGGATGCAGGGAAGCAGTACTTGAACCTTTACGAAGGAATCGAAGCGACAGACGCGACGCGTCAAGATGCGGCAGGTCGTCTCTTCCGCACCTATACGACTGAGCTCGAAGCGGCACCCGTTGACTTGACCCTCTCGGTCGATGTGATCAAGCCGGGTGCAAAAGTCGTTACCGGGAAGACGGCTCCATCTGCGAACGTGACGTTGAAAGATGGCAAGACGGTCCTCGCGACGACGAAAGCCGATGCACAGGGCATGTACCGTTTGACGGTCAAACCGCTCAAACTCCGTCAGTCGTTGACGATTGAAAGCGAATTGAATGGCAAGACGATGACAGAAACGAAAGTCGTCGGTGCAGGATTCGTCGGAGCGCCAGCGATTTCGAAGCGCTTGACATACACGAACACAAACGTTTTGACAGGAACGACTTCACCGGGTGCTAAAATGGTATTGAAACGTGATGGGAAACGAATCGCCTATGCGACGGCTGACACAGCAGGTAAATTTGAGTTCACAAAACGAATTGGTTTCGTTGCGGCAAGCTATGAAATCGAAGCGAAAGATGTCACAGGTAAAGTAGTGGAAACTAAATCATTTGTTCTCGAAGAACCTAAAGTGGTGACGCCGAAAAACACGAAAGGTGTGAAAATCGGCACTCGTGCATTGATTGGAAAAACAACACCGGGCGCGAAGGTCGTCTTGAAGGATGCCAAAGGAAAGCAAGTGGCGAAAGTGAAAGCGAGCTGGGCGGGAACGTATACGTTCACATTCAAAAAAGGTCTTGCGAAAGGAACGTATAAAGTCATCGCGAGTGACTATGATGGTTCTGGTGCAAAACAAGCTACATTCAAACTAAAATAAGAGTTGAACGACGTCCGATTCGGGCGTCGTTTTTTGTCGGATAAAAGTGTCTAAAATGTGAATGAAAGCCCTTACGTTATCGTTATATATTATGTATAATCAATCCTGTAATCGGTTACATGACACATGTAAACTTAAGAGCTGACGGGGATCGGCTACATACGTACGGAAAAGGGGACTGACAGATGATTACATTCTTCGTCGCACTCGCACTACTTTTGGTCGGGTATTTGGTATACGGTCGTTACGTCGAGAAGACGTTCGGCATCAAGGAGGAGCGGACGACGCCCGCCTACGCTTCCCAGGACGGCATCGACTACGTGCCGATGGGCAAGAAACGGAACTCGATGATCCAATTACTGAACATCGCCGGCGTCGGACCGATCTTCGGGCCGATCATGGGGGCGCTCTATGGACCGGTCGCCTTTCTTTGGATCGTGTTCGGGTCGATTTTTGCCGGAGCGGTTCATGACTATTTGACCGGGATGATTTCCCTGCGGAATAATGGGGCACACTTGCCACAACTAGCGGAAAAGTTCCTCGGACGTTCGCTTCGCCATATCGTCAACGGGTTCGCACTCTTACTTTTACTTCTTGTCGGAACGGTGTTCGTCACGTCTCCGAGTAACATGATCAACAACTTGTTCGACGGGGACGCCTCGACGCTCATGTTCGTCATCTTCGGCATCTTCGCCTACTACATCTTGGCGACTCTTCTCCCGGTCGACAAGATCATCGGGCGCATCTACCCGTTCTTCGGGGCGCTCCTCGTCGTCAGCGCCATCGGGATTGCGGTCAGCCTGTTCGCACAAGGCTACCAGATCCCGGAGATGACATTGACGAACATGCACCCGGACGGTCTGCCGGTCTGGCCGCTCCTCTTCTTCACGATCTCGTGCGGGGCGCTCTCCGGATTCCATGCGACACAGTCGCCGATCATCTCACGGACGACGATGAACGAGAGCAACGGCCGCTCCATTTTCTACGGCATGATGATCGCGGAGGCGGTCATCGCGATGGTATGGGCCGGGGCGGCGATGGCCATCTTCGAGCCGGGTGAATTGCTTGGACTTATCAGCGCGGGGACGCCGGCACTCGTCGTCCAGGAGGTGGCGACGCTCATGCTCGGCAGCATCGGCGGGACGCTCGCAATCCTTGGTGTCATCGTCTTGCCGATCACGTCAGGCGACACGGCGTTCCGTAGCGCCCGGATGATCATCGCCGACTACTTATCGATCGCACAGAAGAAGTTCTCGTCACGCCTTTGGATCGCGCTCCCACTCTTCGGGGTCTCATACGTGCTCACGAACATGGACTTCCAGATGCTTTGGCAATACTTCAACTGGGCGAACCAGACGACGGCGGTCATCGCACTGTTCGTCGGGGCGATGTATCTCTATATCAAAGGACGCAACCATTACATCGCGCTCCTTCCGGGGACGTTCATGTTGTATGCGGTCTGGTTCTACATCTTGACGGCGCCGATCGGCTTCGAGCTCGATGGGGTCCTGCCGTACGTCATCTCGACACTCGGGACGCTGACGCTGCTCGTCCTGTTCCATAAGCGGGCACGCGCGATGCGGGCGGCACAGATGGAGTGTGACATTCCAGTGAAAGAAGTCGCATAATTTTAACACGGGCCAATCTGTGGTCCGTGTTTTTGATTGCTTTCAAATCGGGAACTGTCCATACTAGAGGGAACAGTTATGGAAGGTGGGAGCATATGGAACAAAAGCAACTAAAAGAGATGCTCCATGCCGACACGCTCGGGGAAGAGATTGCGAGCGCGATCACGCACGGCTTAGGAGTCATCTTCAGCATCGTCGCCCTCGTCTTACTCGTCATGAGTGCGACGGAAAGCGGGAGCACGTGGAACGTCACCGCGGTCAGCGTGTTCGGGGTATCGATGATTTTACTCTACCTCTTCTCGACACTCATGCACGCCATCCCGCATCCACGGGCGAAACGGGTGCTACAAGTGTTCGACCACGCGGGCATCTACTTACTCATCGCTGGAAGCTACACACCGTTCGCCCTTGTGACCCTTCACGGGACGCTCGGTTGGATTCTTTTTGGGATTGTGTGGGGTGTGGCGATTCTCGGGATCGTCTGGAAGCTATTTTCGACCGGGAAGTACATGTGGGTATCGAATGTGACATATCTCGCACTCGGCTGGATCTGTATTATCGCCATCCGTCCATTGTACGAATCACTCGGTCATCAAGGATTCATGCTTCTCCTCGCGGGAGGGATCGCCTATTCGGTCGGAATCGTGTTTTATGTGTGGCAAAAATTGCCGTTCAATCATGCGATTTGGCACTTGTTCGTGTTAGCGGGAAGTGTGCTCATCTTCCTCAGTATTCTGCTCTATGTCGCACCTTCGACAAGCCTATAAGACAGCCGTCCTACGGGGCGTCTGTCTTTTTTGAAAGCGAAGGAAGAAAGTGTTGAAAACGGTTACAAAAATACAGACGAATTGACGTTTGTGTGTCATAATAATTTCAGACATCATCATAGAGATAGATGGGTGTAAAAGTAAGGGGGACAATCAGATGGAAAAAGTGTTGCGCGATGGATTTATCTACATGTCACAAAACAAAACACTCAACAGTTTGGCAAAGAAATATGGCCTACGATTTGGTGCATCACGCTTTGTAGCAGGGGAAGACTTTAAGGCGTCTGTTCCGACGATTCGCGAACTAAACGCGAAGGGCTTGTCGGTCACAGTCGATCATCTCGGGGAATTTATTCAGACAGTCGAAGAAGCAAATACGAATCGCGATGAAATTATTCGTGCGGTTGAAATTATGGCAGAAGAGCAATTAGATGCCTATATGTCACTCAAACTGACGTCACTCGGATTCGATATATCGGACGAGTTGATCGAAGACAACATGCGTCACATTTTGACGGTCGCACAAGAAGTAGGGGTCTTTGTGGCCATCGATATGGAAGATGAGCAGCGTTGTGAGAAAACGCTTGAGCTGTTCAAAAAGCTGAAAGCGGAATTTGATGGCCTCGGGACGGTCATCCAATCGTACTTGTACCGCTCAGAAGATGATATTAATCATCTCGCGCCGCTCAAGCCGAACCTCCGCATCGTCAAAGGGGCATATAAAGAGCCAGCGACGGTCGCGTTCCCAGAAAAAGAGGACGTCGACCACAATTACTTGAAACTCGTCAAACTCCACCTTGCGAACGGAAACTACGCATCCATCGCGACACACGATGACCATATGATTGACGACGTGATCGAACACGTCAAAGAAAACAACATCCCGCTCGACCAGTTCGAGTTCCAGATGTTATACGGCATCCGCGTCGAGCGTCAACTCGAGCTCGTGCGCCAAGGATACAAAGTCCGTGTCTACGTGCCATACGGCCGTGACTGGTACGGTTACTTCATGCGCCGCCTCGCGGAACGCCCGGCGAACGTGGCGTTCGTGTTAAAAGGAATGGTGAAGAAATGAGAAAAGCACGAACGTCCGTCGAGGATGTTCGTGCTTTTTGATGTATGGATCACGTCGATGCGTTCGGCCATCTAACTAGCGGAGGTGCTACGATTTCTTGTTCTCGTCCTCACTTACCCAAAACTCCGGACCGATTTGATCGGACAGCCAAAAGAACAGTTCTTGATGTTCTTCTGGATGCACATCCTGCAGAGCACCTGGATTAAATATATACTGTTTATTTTGAATGAAATCTTCTCGGATGAAATCAGCCATATGGTACGGACCGTATCCGTAGGAAGTATTTACGTCAGGCGGAGGATTTTCTTCCATTCGAACAGCCATATGTGTTTGCGCTAAAAATGTAAACATTCGCGCGAGAGCGAGATAGCCTTCAGCGTTGCCGACGAAGTTGACGCCTGCTGCATTCAAATTGATTTCCATCTTGGCATCATGGTCAAAATGCGGATCGAACTCTAAAATATCTTCGTCGTGCTCTTCGTCGTACGCATCATCATTGTATTGGTTTGTCATTGACTAGCCTCCATATTTACCTATTTGTCATTATTATACTCAGTGTACGACGTAGATGGTCAGGTTGTTTTTCAGTGCCAGGTAAATGCGTCCGTCGGCACCCTGACTCATGCAGGAAAGCAATCCGACGAAGACCCCGCAGTGCCGGGAACGGCGCGAGGAGGCTTCAGGATTGCCTGCTGAAAGCATGGGCGACGAAAGAATGCACTGCACAAAAAGAAGACTCAGCTACGAACTGAGTCTTCGATCGATTATCCGTTCACGACCGTCCCACCGTTGACGTGAATGACTTGACCACTGACGTATGTCGAATCATCGCTTGCGAGATAGACGTATGCCGGTGCGAGCTCGGCCGGTTGTCCCGGTCGCTGCATACCGGACGAGTCTCCGAACGATTTGACTTTCTCCGCGTCGAAAGTTGACGGAATGAGCGGCGTCCAAATCGGTCCCGGGGCGACCCCGTTGACGCGAATCTTCTTGTCCGCCAAGTTTTTGGCGAGGGAGCGGGTGAACGCCGTAATGGCACCTTTCGTCGACGCATAGTCGATCAATTGGTCGTTTCCTTCATATGCCGTGATGGAAGTCGTATTGATGATGCTCGCCCCTTCTTTTAAATAAGGGAGAGCCGCTTTCGTTAAGTAAAACATGCTGAAGATGTTCGTGCGGAACGTCTTCTCGAGTTGTTCGTCCGAGATGTCGAGGAGCGATTCCTGCGGATGCTGCTCGGCGGCGTTGTTGACGAGAATATCGATGTGTCCGAACGTTTCGAGCGTCTCTTCGACAACTTGCTGGCAGAATGAAGATTCTCCGAGATCCCCTTGAAGGAGCAGACAGGCTTGACCTAAGTCCTCGATCCGTTCTTTCGTCGCTTCCGCGTCCTCAAGTTCGTTTTGGTCTTTGTAGACGATGACGGAGTTCGCGCCTTCATGGGCGAAGAAAATGGCGACCGACTTCCCAATCCCGGAATCTCCACCGGTGATGATGGCGACCTTGTCTTTTAACTTGTCACTTCCTTTATAATCTTCTCGTTCATAGATGGGGAAAGGTTCCATCTTCGAATCGATCCCTGGTTGATGCGCCTGTTCTTGGGCACTCTTTTGGAACGACTCAAAATCCTTTCGATTGCCGGTAGTATTTAAACGATTATCTCGCATGTATACGTTCCCCTTTCTAAATTTGACTCTTTTTGTTTATACCACACCCGTTGAAAACTAATCGTTCATTCAAAAAATGGAATGAAATTGAAAAATGAACGCTTGCGAATGAATGTTCATTCATTTATGATAGAAGAGTAAACACGATGGTGATTGCGATTTTTTTTACGCGTGAAATGAATCACTATTCATTCTCATTTTAGGGGGGAACACTATGACGAGTCACATCGAACAATCAACCGACCTCCGTTTGACGAACTCAATTCGTTTTGCGGTCGTCATCGGTTCAGGAGTAATGGGGGCGGGGATTGCGGCTCACTTGGCGAACGCGGGGATTCGTTCGCTCATGCTCGACATCGTACCACGTGAATTGACAGCCAAAGAGGAAGCGAAAGGATTGACGCTCGAGTCACCTGAAGTACGGAATCGTATCGCCTCAGAAAACCGGCAAAAGCTATTGAAACAAAATCCAGCACCACTCGCGACAGCCGACCACCTCAACTTCATCGAAGTCGGGAACTTAGAGGATGACTTGGAGCGCTTGAAAGAGGCGGACTGGATCATCGAAGTCGTCGTCGAGCGCCTCGATGTGAAGCAACAGCTCTTCGAGAAGATTGCACCTTACATCCGTGAAGATGCGATCCTCAGCTCGAACACGTCAGGGATTTCAATCGAAGCGATGGCAAGTGCCCTTCCGGAAGGATTGAAATCCCGCTTCCTCGGCACACACTTCTTCAACCCACCGCGTTACTTGAAGTTGCTCGAACTCATCCCGACGGAGCAGACAGCCCGTCCGGTCATCGACTTCATGTCACGCTTCGCGGAAGACCGTCTCGGAAAAGGTGTCGTCGAAGCAAAAGACACGCCGAACTTCATCGGGAACCGCATCGGGACGTACGGTCTTCTCGTCACGTTCGAAGAGATGCTCAAGCAAAACGCCTCAATCGGAGAAATGGATTCAATCACGGGTCCACTCATCGGTCGTCCGAAATCTGCGACGTTCCGCACACTCGACGTCGTCGGAATCGACACGTTCGTCCACGTGGCAGGTAACGTCTATGAGACACTCGAATCAGGCGAAGAGAAGGACACCTTCGACGTTCCCGCAGAAATGAAGCAACTCGTCGAAAAAGGATGGGTCGGACAAAAGGCCGGTCAGGGCTTCTATAAGAAAGAAGGCAAGGTCATTCAGGAATTGAACCTTCAGACGTTCGAATACGAACAATTGAAAGCGATTACAGGTGCTGAACTCGATCAAATCAAGTCACTTCCTGGATCGAAGGCGAAATTGAAAGGTGCTATCTTGAACAAAGGTCGCATCGGACAACTGCTCTGGCCAATCACGGCGAAGACGCTCGCTTACTCGGCGCGTCTCACTGGAGAAATCGCCGATACGATCGTCGCTATCGATGACGCGATGAAGTGGGGCTTCGGTTGGAAGTTTGGACCGTTCGAGATGTGGGATGCCCTCGGTGTTGAAAAATCAGTCGAGCGCATGAAAGCGGAAGGTTATGACGTCCCGGCATGGATCGATGAGATGCTTGCTGCAGGTAATACGTCATTCTACAAGGGAGACCAGTATTACGATAAAGCGTCGAAGGCGTATGTCGAGAAGACCGTCAACCCGAAAGAATTGAAACTCAAACCGCTCGCAAAATCAAACGGTATCATCTTAGAGAACGGTGGGGCACGCCTCGTCGATATCGGCGATGACGTCGTCGCACTTGAATTCACCTCACCAAACAACGCAATCGGAGTCGACATCATGCAGATGATTGAACAATCGATCGACCGTGTCGAGCAAGACTTCAAAGGGATGGTCCTCGCCAACGATGGCAAGAACTTCTGTGTCGGCGCGAACCTTGCGATGATGCTTATGGAAGCAGAAGACGAGAACTGGTTCGAACTCGATTGGATCATCAACAAGTTCCAACAAGCCGTTCAAAAGATTCGCTATTCAAGTCGCCCGGTCGTCGCCGCACCATACGGCATGACGCTAGGTGGTGGGACGGAAATCAGCTTGCCAGCAGCGCGTATGCAAGCCGCGCTTGAGACATACATGGGTCTCGTCGAAGTCGGGGTCGGACTCATCCCAGGTGGGGGCGGAAACGTCAACACGTATCGTCGTCTCCTTGAGCAGACGCCAAAATCGATGCAAAACATTGAGAAGGCTGCACAGCAGACGTTCGAGAACATCGCGATGGCGAAAGTATCGAAGTCGGCATTTGATGCGAAGACGCTCGGTTACCACCGTGCGGTCGACGGAATCTCAATGAACCGTGACCACTTAACGTTCGATGCGAAACAGACGGTCCTTGAACTGGCTGACGGGTACACGGCACCCGTTCGCGAGAAGTTACCGGTCGTCGGTCAAACGGGTAAAGCGACGCTCGAACTCGCGGCGTATGAAATGTTCTATGGTGGTTATATTTCAGAGCACGATTTGAAGATTGCGAAGAAACTCGCACACGTCATCAGCGGTGGCGATTTGGCATACGGTACACTCGTCGACGAGCAGTACTTCCTCGACATCGAGCGTGAAGCCTTCTTGAGCCTCATCGGGGAGCCGAAGTCACAACAACGGATGCAACATATGCTCGTGAAAGGCAAACCACTACGGAACTGATAAAGGGGGACAATACAGATGAGGGAAGCAGTCATCGTAGCCGGCGCACGGACGCCGGTCGGAAAAGCAAAGCGCGGTTCGTTCCGTAACGTTCGTTCGGACGAGCTCGCGGGATATGCCATCAAGGCAACGCTTGAGCGTTCAGGATATAAAGGCCCGATTGATGACGTCATCATGGGTTGTGCGATGCCAGAAGCGGAGCAAGGGATGAACATCGCTCGCTATGCGGCGGTCCGGGGGGGACTGTCGCACGAAGTACCAGCGATTACCATCAACCGCTACTGCTCGTCAGGCCTTCAAGCTATTGCGGATGCAGCGGCAAAAATCATGATCGGTCAAGCGACGGCAATCATCGCCGGCGGTATGGAATCGATGAGCCAAGTCCCGATGGGTGGTCACGTCATCCGTCCAAACCCACACATCATGGAGACGGCACCAGAGTACTACATGAGCATGGGTCATACGGCAGAACGTGTCGCGGCTGAATATAATATCTCGCGTGAGGACCAAGATGCATTCGCCATCAACAGTCACCAAAAAGCGGCGGCAGCCATCGCAGGTGGCAAGTTCCAAGAAGAGATTGCCCCTGTGACGGTCATCGAGCACGTACTCGGTGAAGACGGAAAAGTCGCTGAAGTGGAGAAGGTCGTGAAGCATGACGAAGGTGTCCGTGCCGACTCGACGGTTGAAGCGCTAGGCAAACTCCGTCCTGCGTTCAAAATCAAAGGTTCGGTCACGGCAGGTAACGCCTCACAAGTTTCAGACGGAGCGGCAGCTGTCCTCGTTATGGACCGTGAAGAAGCAGAACGCCAAGGGTTACAACCGATGGCGAAGTTCCTCTCGTTCGCGGTCGGCGGTGTCCGCCCGGAAGTGATGGGAATCGGTCCGATCGTCGCCATTCCAAAAGCACTCGAGATGGCTGGTGTGAAGTTAGAAGAGGTCGGATTGTTCGAGTTGAACGAAGCGTTCGCGAGTCAGTCACTCGGTGTCATCCGGGAACTCGGAATTGATCCGTCGAAAGTAAACGTGAACGGAGGCGCTATCGCCCTCGGCCACCCGCTTGGATGTACAGGAGCAAAACTTTCGGTCTCGATCTTGCATGAGATGAAACGACGCAATGAGAAGTATGGGGTTGTCACGATGTGTATCGGCGGCGGTATGGGCGCGGCTGGTGTCTTCGAATTACTTTAAGGGGGAATCGGATATGGAACGTACAGAACATGAATTGATTAAAGGCGGTAGCTTCGTCATTGACGAACTCGACGCAGCGCGTCTCTTCACTCCAGAGGATTTTTCAGATGAGCATAAGATGATCGGGGACACGACAGCAGGATTTGTTGATGACCGTGTCATGCCAGTCCTCGGACGCATCGAGAAACATGAGTTCGACCTCTCTGTCGAATTGTTGAAAGAAGCAGGAGAGCTCGGACTCCTCGGAGCAGACGTTCCAGAAGAGTACGGTGGCTACCAGCTTGATAAAATCTCATCTTCCATCATTACGGAGCGTTTTGCGAAAGCGCGTTCGTTTGCACTCAGCTACGGCGCACACGTTGGGATTGGGACGCTCCCGATCGTCTTCTTCGGATCAGAAGAGCAAAAACACAAGTACTTGCCAAAACTCGCGACAGGCGAATGGATTGCAGCTTACGCACTCACTGAGCCGGGCTCAGGATCTGACGCCCTCGGTGCGAAGTCAACAGCTGTCTTGAACGAGGCGGGCACGCACTACGTCTTGAACGGGGAGAAGCAATGGATTACAAACGCTGGTTTCGCAAACGTCTTCGTCGTCTACGCGAAAATCGATGGCGACAAGTTCAGTGCCTTCATCGTCGAGCGTGACTTCAAAGGAGTTTCAACAGGCGCAGAAGAGCAGAAGATGGGAATCAAGGGATCGTCGACACGTACGCTCATCCTTGAAGATGTTGAAGTACCAGTCGACAACCTTCTCGGTGAAGTCGGAAAAGGCCACGTCATCGCCTTCAACATCTTGAACGTCGGTCGTTACAAACTCGCAGTCGGAGCAGTCGGGTCTTCAAAACGTGCATTCGACCTCTCGGTACAATACGCGAACGAGCGCAAGCAGTTTAAGACACCGATCAGTCAATTCCCGCTTATCCAAGAAAAACTCGCAACGATGGCAGCGAATATCTATGCGATGGAAAGTTCGGTCTACCGTACAGGTGGCTTGTTCCAAGACAGCCTCGACGCACTCGGTGACGAGAATATGCGTGATGGATCGAAAGTTGCACAAGCGATCGCGGAATACGCGATTGAATGCTCACTCAACAAAGTGTTCGCTTCTGAAACATTCGACTATGTCGTCGATGAAGCGGTTCAAATCCACGGTGGATACGGATTCATGTCAGAATATGAAGTCGAGAACCTCTACCGTGACTCACGCATCAACCGAATCTTCGAAGGAACGAACGAAATCAACCGTTTAATCGTACCAGGTACGCTTCTCAAGAAAGCGATGAAAGGTGAATTGCCTCTTCTCGCAGAAGCACAAAAACTTCAAAAAGAGCTCATGAGCTACATGCCACAAGAATTGGACGGCTCACCGCTCGCACGTGAGAAGATGCTCCTTGCGAACATGAAGAAAATTCACTTGATGGTCGCTGGTACAGCGGTACAGAAGTATCAACAAGACCTTCAAAACGAACAAGAAATCTTGGCGAAGATCGCAGACATGATCAGTGCCATCTACGCGCTTGAAGCAGCCATCGCTCGTACAGACAAAGCGATCGCACGTACAGGCGAAGAGAAGAACACGCTCAAAGTCCGCTACACAGAAATTTTTGCGGAGCAAGTATTCAAACAAGTCGAACTCATGGCGAAAGAAGTGTTGTACGCAGCGGCGTCTGGTGACGAGCAGCGTATGCTTCTCTCGGCGATGAAAAAGTTCAGCCGCTACCAGCCAATCAATGTGATCGGTACGAAGCGTGAAGTCGCAGCGAGCCTCATCAAAGCGAATAAGTTTATCGTCTAATCAAATTGACAGAAAGGGTGGACCGGACGCGGTCGGCCCTTTCTTTTTTTGAGCTCTGCCACGTACAATAGAGACGAGGGGGAGAGACGATGAAAAGACGAGATGTATTACTCGACCGGATGGAGCGAATTGGACGGTCCGTTGCCGAACATGACGGCACGCTCATGTTGCTTGCATTAGGATCGATTGGACAAGAGACAGAACGGCTAGATGATTATTCCGACCTCGATTTCTTTTTGATTGTCGAGGACGGGCATAAGGCACGCTTTATTGACCGACTTGACTGGCTCGAAGTCGAACCGCTTCACTATCAGTTCCAAAATACGAAAGACGGGCATAAAATCATGTATCACGATGGTATTTATGGGGAATTTGCCGTCTTTGAAGTGCACGAACTCGCGACAATCGCTTACACGCCGGGGCGCGTCGTTTGGAGACGTGATGAGGCGCTAGATGTGTTCGCGACACCGGACCTCGCTATCGAGCGTCATGCATCCTCTTATTACTACGAAGAAGCATTGACGAATCTATATGTGGGCTTGTTACGCGAACGTCGAGGGGAGACGCTTGCCGGATTCGAGCTCATTCAAGTCGCAGCCGTTCAAAATGTCTTGAAAGCAATCGGTGAACAAGGCGACGCCTTCAACCCGACACGTCGGGTCGAGTCGAGACATCCGCAGATGATTTCTTTCCTGTTGGGCGGGGTATTAGGATATGGTAGATCAGGCGTCGCGGCGTCGGCCATCTTACGTTTTATCGAAGAGCGACATGTTGTCAACACGACGATGAAGCGAGAGATTGAGCGGTTGCTTGAGACGTGAATTGATTTCTCAGAATATGCTACATTGATGAGAGAGGTGATGAACAGATGGTGACACTATACGGCTATCCACCATGCAGTACGTGCAAAAAAGCAGAAAAATGGTTGAAAGAGCAAGGCATCGATTATACATACGTCCATATCGTCGAATCGACGCCGACGAAAGAAGAACTCGCTGATTTATGGAAGCAATCGGATTTACCGCTCAAGAAATTCTTCAACACGAGCGGGCAAGTTTACCGGAATGAAGGAATTAAAGACAAGTTGCCACATTTATCAGAAGACGAACAACTCGAGTTATTAACGAGCAATGGTATGCTTTTGAAGCGACCAATCGTCACAAATGGTGAAAAAACGACCGTCGGATTTTCAGAAAAGTCCTTTACGGACGTTTGGGGCTAAGTGCTATAATACAGATGTGAGTCTAATTTATTTGAGGGGGAAGTTAGGATGAGCAAAGTACCAGCAAATTTACGTTATTCAAAAGAACATGAATGGGTAGAAGTCAACGGAACGAAAGCCCGCATCGGCATCACGGATTTCGCACAGAGCGAGCTAGGGGATATCGTGTTTGTCGAACTCCCAGAAGTCGATGGTACAATTTTGCTCGACGAGCCATTCGGTTCGGTCGAATCAGTGAAGACGGTCTCTGAGTTGTATGCACCGGTATCAGGACGCATCACAGCAGTGAACGAGGACCTCGCGGATTCTCCAGAACTCGTCAACGAGTCACCGTTTGAAAACGCATGGATGGTCGAAGTCGAATTGACGGAAGAGTCAGACCTCGACAAACTCATGTCTGCGGAAGAATACGAAGCGATGATTCAAGGATAATCAAAACCGGCCTCTCCCGAATCGGAGAAGCCGTTTTTTTGTTTACTCGAAGTCGAGGCGGTAGTGATCGGATTTGATGAGCGTCGCTCGTTCAAACACGAGATAGAAGAATATTCTAAAATTTCAACAGAGCACGATTTTTGAATGAGAATCCATCGCCCATTATAATGACAGGAGAGGTGAGAAGAATGATTACAGACGGATACTTATATATATACGCCCCGATGTGTGGTACATGCGCTGTGGCGGAGAAAATGTTGACGGTCGTCGAAGCGGTCGACCCTGACATTAAAATTGAAAAGCGGGATGCGAACTATATCCCAAAAGAGCTCGAAGCATATCAGGTGATGAGTGTTCCGGCACTATTGAAGCTTGAAAACGGCAAGGTGCGAGATCGTCTTTACGCGTTTCAAAATGTGCAACACGTCCTCTCTTTCATGAAGTAAGAGAGGAACATTAGAATAATCTGAAAATTTTAAATAATCAGTTGACACAGAAAGTTCACGAATGGTATATTCATTACAACATCTTACTTGAACACAAAATAGGACGCGATATTCCCGACATCAAGACGTTTTAGCGAAGCCGCTGCTACACTTTACACGAATACACGTCAGTCTTCCCTTCGATTGTCCCCCAAAAAAATCAAGCGAAGAGAGACGTTTCGTATAATCGCACGGTCCAAGCTAAGATTGAGTGGTGATTGGTGAATCTCCCCCATGTAAGGGTGGAATTCTTGAACGGGCAAAAGATTCTCATCTATGGGCTGTCCTTCCGTGACTCAAGGTGCTACGTTCTGTGTCGTCCTCGGACGGCACCTTTTTTTAATTTTTTGAAAAAAGGATTTGACAGCAGAAAAAGCTGTCGCTATGATAAAGCTAATCGAATATACAACACTCTTATCAAGAGAGGCTGAGGGACTGGCCCTATGACGCCCAGCAACCGCGGAGTAATCCGAAATGGTGCTAATTCCAGCAAGGTGAAAACCTTGAAAGATGAGAGCAATCGTTGTCCGTACGATAAAGTGCGCACGTTTGCTCAAACGTGTGCGCTTTTTTTGTTGTCAGGAGGGAAATATATTGATTCAATTACGAAACGTCGCCAAATGGTTCGATACGAAAAATGGTCGTGTCCAGGCGGTTGATGATGTATCACTAACGATTGATCGCGGTGAAATTTTTGGAATAATCGGATATTCAGGGGCAGGGAAGTCAACGCTCATCCGATTGCTCAATCGTCTCGAATCACCATCAAGCGGTGAAATCGAGGTCGCCGGCAGCGAGCTGACGAAACTCAGCCCGAAAGAATTACGAGGTGTCCGTAAAAACGTCTCGATGGTCTTCCAACACTTTAACCTTCTATGGTCGCGTACGGTCGCAGAAAATATCAGTTTTCCGCTCGAGCTGATTGGGGTGCCGGCAAGTGAGCGGAAACGTCGGGTTCAAGAACTCGTCGAACTCGTTGGATTGGCCGGTCGCGAGGACAGCTATCCGTCACAATTATCGGGCGGTCAAAAGCAGCGAGTCGGGATCGCACGCGCGCTCGCCACAGACCCAGAGGTGCTCCTCTGTGACGAAGCAACGAGTGCACTCGACCCAAAGACGACGGATTCGATTCTCGAACTGCTCGTCAGTATCAATAAGAAACTCGGATTGACGATTGTCCTCATCACGCATGAGATGCACGTGATTCAAAAGATCTGTCACCGAGTCGCCGTGATGGAAGCAGGAAAAGTCGTCGAGACGGGTCAAGTCTCGGACGTGTTCCAACATCCGAAACAACCGATCACGAAAGAGTTCGTCAAACAAATCGGAGCGGTCGACGATTTGTCGCTCACGTTCGAACATTTGAAGGAACGGTATCCGAGCGGTCAAATCGTCAAATTGAAATTCTTGAACGAGACGGCAGAGCACCCGATTTTGTCTGACGTTCTTAAAACACATGACATCGGATTCAACATTATCGGTGGGAACGTGACCCAGTCACAAGTCGGTGCGCTCGGTACGCTATTCATCCAACTGATTGGGGAAGCAAGTGAAATCGAACGCGCCATCGCGTCGATTCGTTCGCAATCCGTAGAAGTGGAGGTGGAAAGCGATGTTTCCTAACGTAGATTGGCAAATTATGATGGAGCAGACTTGGGAGACGTTATATATGACGCTCGTCGCAGGTGTGGCGACGTTTGTGATCGGACTCGCTTTAGGTTTGGTTCTCTATATTACAAACGAATCGCTATTATTGAAGAATCGTCCGATTTACGTCTTTGTCAGCGCAATCGTCAACGTGTTCCGTTCGATCCCGTTCATCATTTTGATTATCTTACTCATCCCGTTCACGCTGTTCTTACTCGATACGATGCTCGGTTCGACGGCGGCGCTTCCGGCGCTCATCATCGGCGCGGCACCGTTCTATGCTCGAATGGTCGAACTTGCGCTTCGCGAAGTAGACCGAGGGGTCATCGAGGCAGCAGAGTCGATGGGAGCGACGAAATGGCAAATCATCTATAAAGTGTTAATTCCTGAAGCACTCCCGGCGCTCGTCTCCGGGATTACAGTGACCATCGTTGCAATCGTCGGCTATACGGCGATGGCCGGAGTCGTCGGAGGCGGCGGTCTCGGGAACTTGGCCTATTTGGAAGGGTTCCAGCGTTCACAAAACGACGTCACGTTCGTGGCGACGGTGCTCATCTTGTTGATCGTGTTCGTCATCCAGTTCATCGGTGACCGACTCGTTACAAAAATTGATAAACGTTCAGCTTAATACAACATATATTATTTGGAGGGATTCATTATGAAAACTTGGAAAACAGTACTCGGATTGACAGCTTTATCAGCATTCACGGTTCTCGCGGCTTGCGGCGGAGAAGAGGCAGACTCGGGGTCTGGCGATGAAAAAACATTGATCGTCGGTGCATCGAACGTACCGCACGCTGAGATTTTAGAGCACGTCCAAGAAGAATATGAGGCAAAAGGGTACAAGCTTGAAATCAAGAAGTTCCAAGACTACGTACTTCCGAACAAGACGCTCGCGAGCGGGGAGCTCGATGCGAACTACTTCCAACATGAGCCGTACCTCAAGTCACAAATGACTGAAAACAAAGATTACAAATTTGCCTCAGCGGGTGGCGTCCACATCGAGCCGATCGGGGTCTACTCACAAACTTACAAATCGCTCGATGAACTTCCGGAAGGGGCAGAAATCATCATGAGTTCATCGGTCGCTGACCACGGACGAATTCTTACGATGCTCCAATCAGAAGGACTCATCACACTCGCAGAAGGCAAAACAGTCGATGCGACAGTATCTGATATCGTTGACAATCCGAAAGACTTAGAGTTCAAGACGGACGTAGAAGCGACTTTACTCACAACGGCATTTAAAAATGGAGAAGGCGATGCGGTCCTTATCAATACGAACTATGCGATTGACGCAGGTCTCAACCCGCTTGAAGATGCCATCGCACTTGAAGGGGAAGATTCACCATACGTCAACTTAATCGTCACACGTGAAGGGGACGAAGAAGATGAGCGCGTCAAGGCACTCCTCGAAGTGTTGACGTCTGAAGAGACACAGCAATGGATCTTAGACGAATACAAAGGTGCGGTCGTACCGGTACAACAATAAATCAGCTCGACTCAGGGGTCATCCCCTGAGTCTTTTTTTGTCTAGTGTTCTTTCATGAAGAGAAGTACACTACATATATGAAAGAAAAGGGGGGATTTGGATGAAGTTCAGACAGATTCATCCACTGACGTGGGGCGTCTTGTTCGGGACGTTTTTTGCACGACTGGCGACGTTTTTTGTCATGCCATTTTTTGCGATTTATTTGGCCACGCTCGGCTTTTCAGCGAGTGTAATTGGAACGATTTTTGCCGTGACGGCACTTTCGGGCCTGTTCATGAGTTTCTTTGGAGGGACGCTATCTGACCGCTATGGACGAAAACAGCTCATGCTCATCGGGATCGTGCTCAATGCCGTCACGTTCGCAGGACTTGCGCTCGCGACAGAGCTATTTTGGTTTTACATGCTATCGATTTTGATGGGGATGTCACGCTCTTTTCTAGAACCGGCTTCACGTGCACTCATCAGTGACACGACCCAGGCAGAAGAGCGAGTCATCGTCTATAACGTCCGTTACTTTATGATCAACATCGCCGCAGCCATCGGACCACTGTTAGCAGTCGTGTTGTCACTAACTGGTGTGAAGACCGCCTTTTTTGTCGTGACCGCCGTCTACATCATATACGGCATGATCATCTCATTCTTATTCTATAAATATCCGTTTGAAGAAGGGGATGGAGTAAAGGTACGTCCGCGCCTGACGGAGACATTCCGCGTCTTACGGGACGATCGGACGTTTCGGGCGGTCATCATCGGTATGATTTTTGCAATCATCGGTTACAGTCAGTTCAATTCGACACTTCCTCAATTCATTGCGCTGAGTGATGGGTTAGAAGACGGCTCAAGATTATTTGCTTACTTATTGACGACGAACGCCATCACGGTCCTCATCGTCCAGTATCCGATTATGCGTTTCGGGATTCGTGTCTCCCCGATCAAATCGCTCTTTTTCGGCATCTCGACACTGTCGTTCGGGCTGTTGTTGATTGGATTCGCTACAGTGGAATGGGTCCTCTTTGTCGCAATGGTCATTTTCACGGTCGGTGAAGTGTTGATGTTCACGATGACGGACGTCTTAACGGATGAACTTGCGCCGGAACATTTGCGGGGAACTTATTTTGGAGCGATGGGATTGACGTCGCTCGGACAGACGATTGGGCCGATTATCGGGGGCATGTTACTCGATACGTTTGGTCAATCTTCGCTTCCGGTATTCGGTAGTTTGGCGATATTGACAGGATGCGGTTCCTTCTTCTTCGCCGCTGCTGTACGAGAACGAAAAGCTGTTCTCGCACTCATGGAGGAGAGTGCCGGCTAATGTCTTGATTTCCTACTATTAGCATTCTCAACTTTTATCATTCTATTGAGAATGAATCGTAAGGTGAGTCGCTTGAAATAAAAAATCGACTAGTCTAAGATTAGAATATATCTAATCTACGCCAAACAATTTGGCAAGAAAATACGGAAGGGGTATCCGAATGTCTAACGTACCACAAATGAAAATTGATGACCTCCGCGTCTCAATCGAAGGAAAAGAGATTGTCAAAGGTCTTAACCTAGAAATTAAAGGTGGCGAAATTCATGCCATCATGGGTCCGAACGGGACTGGTAAATCAACACTCGCATCAGCACTCATGGGCCATCCACTTTATGAGGTCACTGGGGGAAGCGTCGAATTAAACGGCGAAGATGTCCTCGAGATGGAAGTCGACGAGCGCGCACAAGCAGGGATGTTCCTTGCGATGCAGTACCCGGCTGAAATCAGCGGTGTCACAAACGCGGACTTCTTGCGTTCAGCAATCAACTCACGTCGTGAAGAAGGTCAAGAAATCTCGCTCATGAAGTTCATCCGTGAACTCGATACGAAGATGGGGCTTCTCGAAATCCCTTCTGAAATGGCACACCGTTACTTAAACGAAGGATTCTCAGGTGGTGAGAAGAAACGTAACGAAATTCTTCAAATGATGATGATTCAACCGAACATCGCCATCTTGGATGAAATCGACTCTGGACTTGATATCGATGCTCTGAAAGTTGTCGCAAAAGGTGTAAACGAAATGCGCTCAGAAGAGTTTGGTTGCTTGATCATCACGCACTACCAACGTCTCCTCAACTATATTGAGCCAGATTTTGTACACATCATGATGGACGGGAAAATCGTCTTGTCTGGTGGTAAAGAGCTCGCACAACGACTCGAGGCAGAAGGTTACGACTGGGTGAAGCAAGAACTTGGAATGACAGTAGACACAGAAGCGTAAGGAGGCTGTACGATGACCGTACAATTTGAATTGGATGCACAAGCGTTGTCGGCACGTGCAGAAGCGCTCGGTGGACCAGCATGGATGGTCAACCGTCGTAAAGAGGCAGCAGAACTTGCGCCGACACTTGCTTTGCCAAAAGTTGAAAAGATTAAGATCGATAAGTGGGACTTCACAGCGGGAGATGTCGAACTCGAAACGAAAGACGGTTTGACAGCAGACATCGAATCACTTCTCGGAGACCACCGGACAAACGTGCTCGTTGAACGCAACGGTCATATCGTCTATAACGAATTATCGATGCCAGAAGGCGTCTTATTTATGGGAATCAAAGAAGCGATGGAGCAACATCCTGAGCTCGTTGAGAAATATTTCATGACAGAAGGCGTACGTGTCGATGAAGAGCGTCTTTCGGCGTTAAATGCTGCCCTCACAAATGGTGGTGCGTTTATCTATGTACCGAAAAACACGCAATTAAAAGATCCGCTCCAAGCGATCTTCACGATGGAACAGGCGAACGGCGCCCTCTATCACCACACGATCCTCGTCGCAGACGAAGGCAGTGAAGTGACATACATCGAAAACTTCCTTTCTGGTACGAACGAACCGCACACGGTCAACGTCGTGACGGAAGTGTTCGCTGGAGAGAACGCGAAAGTCGTCTTCGGTGGTGTCGATCAGCTCGCTGAGTCAGCACTCACGTTCATGAACCGTCGCGGTGTCGTCTATGCGAACGGTCGCCTCGATTGGGCGCTCGGTCACATGAACGACGGGAACTCGGTCGTCGAGACGAAGACTCACCTCGTCGGTGACAACACGTATTCGGATACAAAAGCTGTGACGATCGGTCGCGGTGCACAAAAACAAAACTTCAACATCCGTACCGACCACTTCGGGAAAGCATCTGAAGGGTTCATCATGATTCACGGTGTTCAAAAAGACGCAGCGACTGCGATCTTCAGCGGGACATCGATGATTCACCACGGTGCGTCAAAATCGAACGGTGTACAAACAGAGCGCGTCTTGATGCTCTCTGAAAAAGCACGTGGTGATGCCAACCCGATTCTTCTCATCGATGAAGATGACGTAATGGCAGGTCACGCAGCGTCAGTCGGTCGTGTCGATGATGTTCAATTGTACTACTTGATGAGCCGTGGATTGTCTCGCCAAGAGGCAGAGCGTTTAATCATTCACGGATTCTTGACGCCTGTCGTCGAAGAACTCGCAATCGATTCGGTCAAAGACCGTCTCCGCGAAGTCATCGAAGGGAAAGTACGTTAAGATGTTGAACGCCTCGATTCGTGAACAGTTTCCGATTTTAGATCAGGAAATCAATGGACACCCGCTCGTTTATCTTGATAGCGCGGCGAGCTCACAAAAGCCGCTCGCTGTCATCGAGGCGATCGAGGACTATTATCGTCGCAACCATTCGAACGTGCATCGTGGCGTCCATACGCTCGGGACGCAAGCGACGGATGCATATGAAGGAGCACGCGAACGCGTCCGCTCGTTCATCCATGCGGCGGTTCCTGAAGAAATCATTTTCACTCGTGGAACGACCACGGCGATCAACTTGGTCGCGTCGAGCTACGGGGATGCGAATGTCGGTGCAGGCGACGAAATCGTCCTCACTCCGATGGAACACCATGCGAACTTAATCCCGTGGCAACAACTCGCCAAGCGAAAAGGCGCAACGCTTCGATATGTCGAACTTACGCCGGATGGACGTGTCACACTCGATGCGGTTCAAGCGGTCTTATCGGATCGTACAAAAATCGTCGCGATGAGTCACGTCTCGAACGTGCTCGGTACAATCAACCCGATTGCCGAAGTCACTCGACTTGCGCATGAGTTGGGTGCCGTCATGGTCGTCGATGCCGCACAGAGTGCACCGCATCGTAAACTTGATGTCCAAGCGCTCGATTGTGATTTCCTCGCCTTTTCTGGGCATAAGATGCTCGGACCAACTGGAATCGGTGTCTTATACGGGAAGAAACAGCTTCTCAAAAACATGGAGCCGGTCGAGTTCGGTGGCGAGATGATCGACTATGTCGATTTATATGAATCGACGTGGAAAGACATCCCGTATCGCTTCGAAGCGGGTACACCGATTATCGCCGGGGCGGTCGGACTTGCGGCAGCCATCGATTTCTTAGAAGAAATCGGTCTTGAGAACGTCGAAGCACACGAACGTGAACTCGCAACTTATGCGATCGAGCAGATGAAAACGATTGATGGGATTGAGATTTACGGTCCTGAAGATCGCGTCGGCCTCGTCACGTTCAACTTGAAGGACGTGCACGCGCACGACCTCGCGACCGTTCTCGATATGCAAGGCATCGCGGTTCGTGCCGGTCACCACTGTGCACAACCACTCATGCGTCTTTTGAAGCAATCATCGACGGCACGGGCGAGCTTCTATTTGTACAATACAAAAGAAGAAGTCGACCGCTTCATCGAAGGATTACGTCAAACGAAGGAGTATTTCAATTATGAGTTTTAATAATCTCGACATGTTGTACCGCCAGGTCATCATGGATCACTATAAAAACCCAAGAAACCGTGGCGTCATCGAAGATGGCGTGACGGTGGACTTGAACAACCCGACGTGTGGGGACTCACTTCGCCTTCAACTACAAGTCGAAGACGACATCGTCAAAGATGCGAAGTTTGAAGGGGAAGGTTGCTCCATCAGTCTCGCCTCGGCATCGATGATGACCCAAATCGTTAAAGGAAAAACAGTAGAAGAGGCGCTTCAACTCGCCAACATCTTCTCTGAAATGGTTCAAGGCAAAGAGTACGACACGGATACGTTTGACCTCGGTGATATCGAGGCGCTCTCAGGCGTATCGAAATTCCCGGCTCGAATCAAGTGTGCCACGCTCGCGTGGAAAGCGCTTGAAAAAGGAGTAGACGAGGACGCGTAAGGAGAAGGAGGAGACCGATATGGCAAAGAATATGCCGGAAATTGGCGATTATAAATACGGCTTCCATGATCGGGACGTTTCGATTTTCCGTTCAGGCCGCGGCTTGACGACAGAAATCGTAGAGACGATCTCGCGCATGAAAGAAGAGCCACAATGGATGCTCGACTTCCGTTTGAAGTCGTTGGATCACTTCAACAAGATGGCGATGCCGACATGGGGCGGAGACCTCTCGGCACTTGATTTCGACGAAATCACTTACTATGTCAAACCATCTGAGAAGACAGAACGCTCATGGGACGAGGTACCGGAAGAAATCAAACGTACGTTTGACAAGCTCGGTATCCCAGAAGCAGAGCAAAAATACTTGGCCGGTGTCTCGGCTCAGTATGAGTCTGAGGTCGTCTACCACAGCATGCAAGAAGACTTCGAAGAAAAAGGTGTCATCTTCAAAGATACAGACACAGCACTCAAAGAAGACGAAGAAATCTTCAAAGAGTACTTCGGGAAGTTGATCCCGCCGACGGACAACAAGTTCGCGGCCCTCAACTCAGCTGTTTGGTCGGGTGGCTCGTTCATCTACGTACCAAAAGGCGTGAAACTCGAGCAACCGCTCCAAGCCTACTTCCGTATCAACTCGGAAAACATGGGGCAGTTCGAGCGTACGCTCATCATCGTCGACGAAGGCGCATCGGTTCATTACGTCGAAGGATGTACGGCACCGGTTTACACAACGAACTCGCTTCACTCAGCGGTCGTTGAGATCTTCGTCAATAAAGACGCTTACTGCCGTTACACGACAATCCAAAACTGGGCGAACAACGTCTACAACTTGGTAACGAAACGTGCCGTCTGTGAAGCGGGTGGGTCGATGGAGTGGATCGATGGAAACATCGGATCGAAACTCACGATGAAATACCCGGCTGTCATCTTGAAAGGGGAAGGCGCACGTGGGATGACACTCTCCATCGCCCTCGCTGGTAAAGGACAACACCAAGACGCTGGAGCGAAAATGATTCACCTCGCACCGAACACGTCGTCGTCAATCGTCTCGAAATCGATTTCGAAACAAGGCGGGAAAGTATCATACCGTGGAATCGTCCACTTCGGCCGTAAGGCGAAGGGCGCGCGCTCGAACATCGAGTGTGACACGCTCATCATGGACAACGAGTCGACGTCAGATACAATTCCGTACAACGAAATCTTGAACGATCAAGTCTCACTCGAGCACGAAGCGAAAGTCTCAAAAGTGTCAGAAGAGCAACTCTTCTACCTCATGAGCCGTGGAATCTCGGAAGAAGAAGCGACAGAAATGATCGTCATGGGCTTCATCGAGCCATTCACAAAAGAATTGCCAATGGAATATGCGGTCGAAATGAACCGTCTCATCAAGTTCGAGATGGAAGGTTCGATTGGATAAATCGTTTAAAGGACGGACTCCTTAAAAAAAGGGGTCCGTTTTTTGTTATGTCTATCCCGTATGTAGGGTATGCTAAACAAGAGAATGATTCATGGAAAGGAAGGATTTATATGTCACATATTCTGGATAAAGATTATATTGACCCAAAAGACATCACCCGTATCGCCGTCATCGGTGCCGGTTGGGTTGGGGTCAGTTTTGCCTATCAATTATCGACGGCTGCCCTTTGTGAAGAGCTCGTCTTAATCGACTCGAACCATGCCAAGGCGGAAGGGGAGGCGATGGACCTCAATCACGGCATCTCCTTCGCCCCGACACCGGTCCGGATTTGGGCAGGTGATTACTCGGATTGTAAAGACGCAGACATTGTCGTCATCACGGCAGGGGCAGCACAAAAGCCGGGTCAGACGCGGATGGACCTCGTCGACCAAAACGCCAAGGTCGTCCGCACCGTGACAGAAGACTTGATGAAGAGCGGATTCGACGGTATCTTAGTCGTCGCTACGAACCCGGTCGATGTGGTGGCGCACGTCGCCTGGAAAGCATCGGGCTTACCGAAAGAACGCGTTATCGGTTCAGGCACCGTGCTGGATACGGCACGACTCCGCTACAAACTTGGAGACTATTTCGAACTGTCATCACGGAACTGTCATGCCTACTACATGGGCGAACATGGCGATACCGGATTTGTCGCGTGGCATAACGCCCGCATCTATGGGAAGAGTATCGATGAACTGTTAGCTGAAAATGAAAAGTATCAGTTTGAACACTTGGAAGCCATCTATACAGAGGTACGAAACGCCGCCTATCAAATCATTGAGCATAAGAACGCTGCCTACTATGCGATTGGGGTCGGTTTGCTTCGCATCATTAGGGCCATCGTGCGAAATGAAAACTCTGTCGTGACGATTGGCGCCCACTTAGACGGCGAATACGGGGCGAGTGACGTGCATATCGGCGTACCGGCCTTGATTGACCGGAGCGGTATTCGAAAGATCATCGAGATTGAATTGACGGACGAAGAACAACAGAAGTTTGATGCGTCGGTACAAGCCATCAAGGCGGGAATCGAGAAGGTCGAACCCGCATCCTAAAAAAATCCGACTGCGCGAGCAGTCGGATTGTTGGTTAAGACGCCTTTTCTTCGGCGATATCTTTTTTATAATACTTCTCTGACGTAAAGAACTCGTTCGTCAATCGTTTTACTTCACTGCTTAAAAGTAGGACGGCAATCATGTTCGGGATGAGAATCATCGCGAGCATCAAGTCGAGGAAGTTCCAGATCATCTGCGCTCCACCGATCGAACCGATGACGATGGAGACGATATAGACCGCCTTCATGACCTTACCTGCCGTCAACCCGAACAAGTACTCGGCCTGACGTGAGCCGTAAAAGATGATGACGATGATCGTCGAGAGCACGAAGAAGATGAGTGAGATCGTGACGAGTAAACTTCCTGTGTAACCGAAGTATTCGCGGAAAGCGATTGTCGTCAAGGCAGCAGGGTCTTCCATCGCACCGTCAGCCGTCCAGACACCTGAAGAGAGAACGACGAATGCGGTCGTGCTACAGATGATGAGCGTGTCGATGACGATACCGATGACCGCCCAGAACCCTTGTCGTACCGGATGGTCAGTCTGTGCGGCGGCATGAGCGATTGGTGCCGTCCCAAGACCTGCTTCATTCGAATAGAGTCCGCGGGCGAAGCCCCAACGAATCGTCTCGGCGACTGCGGCCCCAGCGAATCCACCGAATGCTGCCATTGGCTCGAACGCATAAGAGAAGATGAGACTGAGCACGTCGGGGATTTCAGATAGGTTCATCAAGACGATCACGAGTCCGGCCCCGACATAAATGAGTGCCATACCGGGTACGACGACCTCGGTCACTTTGGCGATGCGCTTCAGTCCTCCGAAGACGATGATGCCGACGAGACAAGCGATGAGAATGCCAGTGATGAGCGTATTCCCATTGAATGTTTCACGGACTGCGGAGCTAACAGCGTTTCCTTGAACCATGATACTCGGAATGAGTTCGATCATAAGCGCGAAAGCGAACCAAGTTGCGAGCCATTTCCACCGAAGTCCTTTTGCTATGTAATAGACCGGCCCCCCGACGAATTCGCCGGCATCATTTTTTTCACGATAGTGAACGGCCAACACGCTCTCTGAGAATTTGATGGCCATGCCGATGATGGCGATGACCCACATCCAAAAGATGGCACCCGGTCCCCCGAACATAATCGCTGCAGGTACACCGATGATGTTCGCGGCCCCGACTGTTGAAGAGAGGGCTGATGTCAATGCTTGTCTCGGGCTGATGTCGCCTTCACCTTTTGGTTTTTTGAAGATGCTGCCAAACGTTTGCTTGAATATGTAGATTGGGTAACGAAACTGAAAGAAGCCGAGCTTGATCGTGAGGAAGACACCGGATAAGACGAGTAACGAGATGATGGGCACGCCCCAAAGCCAGTCCGAAATCGTTGTCACGAAATTAATAAAGTCATTCATAAAACCACTCCAATTCCATTATTTTACTTAAATACTGTTTCCTAAAGTAAGGACGTCTAAACATCTTTGTCAAAATAAAGGAGGAACATAGAATGAGAGTTGCTAAACATTTGATTGTATCTGGACGTGTCCAAGGAGTCGGGTTTCGGTATTTTTCACAAGAGACCGCACAACAATACGGAATCAAAGGTTGGGTTCGAAATCAAAGTGATGGGGCAGTCGAACTTCATGTAGAAGGACCAGAAAAAGACATTGAAGCCTTTAAAAAAGCTTTGAAAGACGGTAACCGTTTCGTCGGTGTTGAAAAGATTGAGGAGAAGGAAACAGAAAATCAAGCTTTCCGTTCGTTCGATATTAAGTATTAAGCGCTTACGACTTCCTTGTAGATTTCAGGGGAGTTTTTTTATGAAATCCACCTTTTTAAAAATTAAACCTCTAATTTTGTAGATGGGGTGGTCAAACAGTAGGAAGTGTGTATAATGAAATAGACCAAGCGATATATTGTCAGAAAATTTAGTTATTATTTTTTTGTTAAGTCGTTCGGAATATCAAGTGTATGGAGGTAGTTGTATGAAAAAATCGACATTGTTCCCGTTAGCGTTTACGATTTTTGCTTTATTCTTTGGGGCCGGGAACTTGCTGTTCCCACCAGAACTCGGCGCCTTGGCGGGAGAGAATCTCGTACCGGCGATGATCGGGTTCGTCATTACGGGTGTCGGTTTACCGCTTCTTGCTTTGTTCGCAGTCGCTCGGGTCGGCGGTGGAACAGATCAAATTGCTCGTTATATTCCTAAACGTCTCGCACTCATCTTGACGGGATTAATGTATGTGGCCATCGGACCATTCTTCGGAATCCCGCGTACGGCCGCTGTCACGTATGAAATGGGACTCGTTCCGTTTCTCGATTCACCTTCTACTTTGACACTTGCGATGAGTTCGACCGTCTTCTTCGGGTTGACGTTCTTCTTGACGCTCCGTGCTCAAAAGTTGATTGAAGTCATCGGACGCATCATCACACCAATCCTCTTGTTCTTGCTCGCGTCGATTGGGCTCACGAACCTCATCGCACCGCTCGGAGAGCCAGGAGCTCCGGCGGCAGGATTTGAGACGTGGGTCGGTGCGCTCGGTCAAGGTTTCCAACAAGGCTATTTGACGATGGATGTATTCGGGGCCCTCGTCTTTGGGGCAATCGTCCTCGTCACGTTGAAAGCCAATGGATTGAGTGATCAAAAAGAAGCATCATCTCTTCTTCGCTCTGCAGGTATGCTTGCCGTAACCTGTTTGATGCTCGTTTACATCTCGCTCGGATCAATCGGAGCAAACATGGCGGTCGCTGAAGGGACGACGAGTGGTGCAAGCCTTCTTCAAGCGTTTGCTGGTACGTCTTACGGACAAGTCGGAATGCTTGCTCTCGGACTAGCGGTCTTCCTTGCTTGTTTGACGACAGCGGTCGGACTCATTTCAGAGTTCTCACGCTTTATCAGTAATCAATTTGATTCACTCAAGTATCACCATGTCGTCGTTGCGACTACATTGTTCGGTTATTTAATTTCACTCGTCGGATTGGGTACGTTGATTCAAATCGCGATCCCACTTCTCACGCTTCTCTATCCGGTCATGATCGCCCTTGTGCTCGTATCGGTGACGGAACGTCTTCAACGCAACCCTGGTGTGGCGATGAAAGCGACGATCTATACAGCCCTCGTTTTTTCAATCTTCGAAACGTGGAACGGCATCCAACCTTCTGCGGCAACAGCTTGGATCACTAGCTTGCCAATGGCGGACATTGGTCTTGCTTGGGCAGTTCCGACGATGATCGTGTATGTGATCACGCTTCTCCTTCCGAAGAGTGGAACCCAAGAATCGCTTGCACAATCACGCATCTCTTAAATTTTGCCCATCCTTTGGTCGAGGATGGGCTTTTTTCTGTCTTATTGTTTGCCCATACCCGAGCACAAACAGTAAAATGAAGAGATGAAAAGGGAGTGACATGCATTGACGACAAAACAAAAAAAACAATTGGCGATCCTCATGTTGAACATGTTTATCGCCGTCGCTGGATTCGGGATCATCATACCGATTATTCCGGACTACTTAAAGATGATCGGCGAAGGGGGAACGGCCGCCGGACTCATGATTTCCGTATTTGCGGGTGCCCAACTTGTCATGTCACCGATTGCCGGAAAATGGGCAGATGTTTATGGACGTCGATTGATGATTATTTTGGGACTGATTGGATTCACGATCTCAATGGGTGTCTTTTATCTATCCGATAACTTGACGGTCCTTCTCGTATCTCGTGCCATCGGGGGTGTCGGTGCTGCGCTATTGATTCCAGCCATTTTTGCCTATGTGGCGGATATCACGACACTGGAGCAACGAGCTCGAGGGAACAGTTATATTTCCGCGGCAATGTCACTTGGAATCGTTGTCGGGCCAGGGATTGGTGGTTTTTTTGCCGAGTTCGGATTGAAGGCACCGTTGCTCGTTTCAGCCATTGTATCCTTTATTGCGGTCATTTCTTCGATACTTCTCCTGAAAGAACCTGACCGTGCTCCATACAAGGCACCGACGGTAAAAGAGTCGTTGCCGACACAACTGGTCATGTCGACGCGAAAGCCTTATTTTTTCGTGTTGGTCATCAACTTGGTCATGGCGTTTGGACTAATGGCGTATGAATCGGTGCTTGGGCTATATGTCAGCGAGATGTTCGATGCGACACCACAAGAGATTGCTATCATGGTGACCGGGACAGGAATTGTTAGCGTCATCGTTCAATTATTTGCAGTAGATCGTCTCGTTGAACTCTTGGGAGAGGTCAAGGTCGTGCTCGCCTTCATCGCGCTTGCTTCCTTTGGCTTTTTGTTGTCTTTATTCGCAGGGACATACATGTTGTTCTTCGCTGTAACGCTCGTCATCTTCTTATCGACCTCGATTTTACGACCGGTGTTGAATACGCTTGTTTCGAAACTGGCAGGAAATGAGCAGGGGCTCGCGATGGGGATGAACAATGCGTATATGAGTATCGGAAACATTTTAGGGCCGACTTTGGCAGGTATTGCCTTTGATATCGATATGCGCTATCCGTTCATCATGGGTCTTGTCTTATTGTTGATCACATATACAGGGACATGGAACTGGTCGAAGCGAAAGGCAGCCGCTATTTCAGAATCGTAAAGGAGGACGCTATGATTTACATTGGTGTGACGGGTTGGGGGGACCATGATCTGTTATATACAACTCCAGAAGAACGAAAACAAAAACTTTCAACGTACGCGGGTCATTTTCCGACCGTTGAAGTTGATTCGACATTTTATGCAATACAACCTGTGAAAAATTTCGAGAAGTGGGATGCTGAGACACCGGACCACTTCCAATTCATCGTGAAAGTTTCCAGGGAAATGAGCGGACACGATCGTGAACCGAAAACGCCACTAGTTGAGTTGTTTGAACGATATCGCGTTTCTGTCGACCCATTGAAAAAGTCAGGGAAATTACGAGCTGTGCTCGTTCAACTACCGCCATGGTTCGATGTCTCAAAACCGCATCTCGATTATTTACGAACACTACGTGCCGAGCTTTCCGACTATGAGATTGCCGTCGAGTTTCGAAATCCTTCTTGGTTCTCCGAAGCGTTCCGAGACCGTACGCTCCAATTTTTAGCTGAACAACGCTTCATCAACACAATTTGTGATGAGCCCCAGACGAAAGAGAGTAGCATCCCCTTCGTACCGGTCGTGACAAATCCTGACGTCGCGGTCGTTCGATTGCATGGACGAAACACGTCCGGATGGCTTAAAAAGCCGGGGATGACGAGTCAAGAATGGCGGCACGTTCGTTGTCTGTATCGGTATAGCGAGGAGGAACTTCAGGAATTGGCTGTTTCACTTCGCGAGATTGACCGTGAGGCGAAAGACGTGTATGTATACTTTAACAACAACTCGGCCGGGGATGCAGCGCCGAATGCGAAGCGTCTAATTGAAATTCTTGAGCTCGAATATGAGCTTGCACCGAGACAAATCAGTTTGTTTTAGAAAGAAGGGATGGCCGTGACGATACTTACTATTTTTCACTACAATGATCTTCACTCAAAGTTCGACCAATGGCCGAAACTTGTTTCATTTTTAGAAGAACATCGCACTGACGACACGCTGTACTTTGATTTAGGAGATCATGCCGATCGCACACATCCGGCGACTGAAGTGACGCGTGGGAAGTTGAACGTTCGATTACTTGAGCGACTCCAACCGACGGCTGTCACCATCGGGAATAACGAAGGGATCACGTTCCCTCATGATTGGCTAGCCGAGCTGTATGACGAAGCGACATTTCCTGTTTTACTTGGAAATGTGTATGAGGGTGACGGTTCACGACCGGATTGGGTCGAGGAGACGCTCGTTCTCGAGCAAGATGATTTAAAAATCGGGTTGTTTGGTGTGACTGCTCCATATGAAGAGTTGTATCCAGAGCTCGGATGGCAAATTGAGTCGCCATTGGACGCGACGAAGCGAGCGTTGAAGCAGTTGGCGCATTGTGACGTCATCATCGCGCTCAGTCACCTCGGATTTTTTGGGGATGAGCGATTAGCTGAGATGTTTCCTGAAATCGACGTCATTCTCGGTGCCCACACACATCACGTCTTAGATGAAGGTGTAACGACGAACGGTGTGTTGATCGCACAGGCAGGGAAGTATGGCAAGTATGTCGGGGAAGTCACGCTGACGATTGACGGGACGAAAGTTGTGGCAAAAGAAGCACGTCTGCACGAACTAGCACATCAATCTGATAGTCCGGATACATTGAGTTTGTTGCATACGGAAAGGGCAGAGGCCGAACGACTTCTTGACATTACAATTGCTGAAACGGACGGGTACACGTCAGATTGGTTTGGACACTCCCCTCTCAGCGATTTGCTTGTAGAAGGAATGGTCGACTGGTGTGAGGCAGACGTCGGGATTATCCCTTCCGGTGTTGTGCTAGAAGGACTTGCTCCCGGGAAAGTGACGTTGAATATGTTGCACCACATTTGTCCGCATCCAATCAACCCTTGTGTTCTGACATTAGACGGCAAAACGTTGGCACGTTTTTTACATGATGTAAACGAAGAAACGTTCACGAATATGCATGTGAGAGGTCTAGGATTCAGAGGTACCGTTCTCGGAGAACCGAGCCTCTATCAAATCGAGCAACGCGATGGACAAGTTTATGTGATGGGACAGCTCTTGGATCTGAACCAGTCATACCGCGTCGCGACGGTCGATATGTTGACATTCGGTCCGCTTCTCCCATATTTGGCAGACCAACCGAAACGATATTTCATGCCTGAGTTATTGCGGGACGTATTACGGGAAACCATTGTCGCCCGTCATGAAGTGATTCGAAAAGGATAGAGCGCATCGATGGTGACATGCTATGATAACAGAGTGGAGGTGGGAGCGATGATTCGAGTGAATCGCCACGGTTATACCGTCTTAGAAGAAAAACGAGACGGCTTCGATGAAGAAGCGTTTATCGCACGATATAGTGACGTGCTTGATAAATACGACTATATAGTAGGTGATTGGGGACATGGTCAATTGCGGTTGAAAGGATTCTATGAACCGAAATCCAAATTGGCGACGTACGAGAACCGGATTGATCACGTGATGGACTACGTATACGAATATTGTAATTTTGGTTGTCCATATTTCGTTTTGAAGAAAGAAACGGAAATCAATGAAGAAGAGAGTGGACCTGTCTTTGGTGGAACGAAGCAAAAACTGAAGTTGAAGCGGAAATTCAACAAGACAGAAGAATCAAATGCGTGAAGTGCTGAGACGTCAGCACTTTTTTTATTACAATTGATTTCCAAATATTTCGTTTAGGTAAAAAGTCGTGACTTCGAGTTTTGAGGTTGGAAAAATGTGATAAATTGTCATTAAGGATAACTACGTAGTTTTGGTTTTTAGAGTGAGGTGATTGGATGCAATATGTACAAACGACCGTCGGGGATCGGGATGACGTCCATAATCGAATTCATAACTTCGGACTCGGGATATTGGCCATGCTCTTCTTTGGTTTCCATATCATGATGACCTTCTATTTTACGGCGGCAGTCATTCTGTTTGAACTCTTTCATGTGTTGATCATCCGTCGCTTTGAATACGGCCATTCGTTCTTACGAAGCCGTGTCTTTAAAGTCGCATCACATCTTGTGTTATCACTCGGGGTGTTGCTATTGATCTTATCCATGTCTCAGTTCTTTTTAGGTAACGTGATGATTCGCTAGTCGGAAAGGGAAATTCCTTTCCCTTTTTTTATGATTTTTTGAAACGTACTTCAACCTTTTCACGTACACTATAGAAAGACTATGAAAAAGGATGGGTTACTATGAGATCTGAATGGAAACAACATGCACGGCAAGCATTGAAAGGGAAATGGTGGTTGATGGCCGGGTTGGCGCTCTTATTCCTCATCATCAATGGGATTCCGCAATGGTTTGCTCCCGAGATGGACGTCAATTCACCAGAACCGTTCACGTCGACGGACCTCACGTTAAGTTTCGTGTCGAATGTCTTGCAAATCTTGATCGCCCCACTTGCCATCGGTTGGTCATGGCTCGCGCTCAACGTATCACGTGGGAACGGAGCCTCTCTCTCGACGATGTTCAAACCGTTTCAGATGCGTTATGTGAAACATGTCATTACATCGTTTGTGATGGGTGTATTCCTCGTGTTATGGACGTTATTGCTCGTCGTACCGGGAATCATCAAAGCATTCTCGTACTCGCTCACACCATACATTTTGCGCGACCAGCCTGAACTGTCGGCACTTGAATCCATCACAGAATCACGTCGTCTCATGGACGGTCACAAGATGGAAGCATTTATGCTCTTCTTGTCCTTCTTCGGCTGGTTCCTCGTCGGGCTCTTGACACTTGGAATCGGGTTCTTCTTCATCGGACCATACTTCTCGACAACGTATGCGACATTTTACGACTCGATTCGTGACAACCATATAACTGGTGCAGACGAGCCGGTGCATGGGACAGAACAAGGATTTTAATCAAACAAACGCCTCGCTCATATTGAGCAAGGCGTTTTAGTTTAGGCGTTGACTTCAGCTTTTTGTAAGTAGGGCTTCAATGATAAATAATGCTCGGCCACGACTTTTCGGATCGTACGTGTCTTCGAGCGCATGACGAGCGATGTCGTTTCAACGATATCATCCGTCAAGAACTTGACGCCATCGAGCAACTCACCCGACGTGACACCTGTTGCAGCAAAGATGCAGTCATCACTCTTGACGAGGTCGTCGAGCGTGAGGAGTTGGAGCGGGTCTTTTAATCCCATCGAAATGACGCGGGCAGACTCTTCTTCATTCATCGGATGAAGACGGGCCTGCATGTCGCCACCGAGTGCCTTGACGGCAGCGGCCGTGATGACGCCTTCCGGGGCACCACCCGTGCTAATGAAGATATCGATCGGGTTCGTTTTGACGGCAGCCGCGATTCCGGCTGATACGTCGCCATCCTCGAACAACTTGACACGTGCCCCGACATTCATGACGGCTTGACGAAGATGTTCGTGGCGATCGCGGTCTTGCATGATCACGGTCACTTCTTCAATGCGTTTGTTGTTATACTTTGCTGCCTTTTCAATGATAGATTCGAGTGGTTCGTCGAGTGAGACTTTCCCTTTCAAATTCGGTCCGACGACGAGCTTATCCATATACATATCTGGTGCGTGGAGGAGGGCACCTTCATCCGCGACAGCGATGACGACCATCGCATCACCGAGTCCTTTCGCAACGATCGATGTCCCTTCGAGTGGGTCGACGGCGATGTCTACTTTGGGACCGAACGTGGTACCGAGTCGTTCTCCGATGTATAGCATCGGTGCTTCATCGAGTTCACCTTCTCCGATGACGACTGTCGCATCCATGTTGACCGTGCCAAGGACCTCTCGCATAGCAGAAGTTGCAGCGTCGTCGGCTTCATTTTTTTGTCCACGACCAATCCATTTCGAAGAAGCGAGTGCTGCCGCTTCTGTTGCCCGTACGATTTCTAATGCTAATTCACGTTCCATAGTGTTGTACCCTCCACGTCATATCTATTTAATGTGTTATACTTTTTAAGGTTTAAATCCGTTGATTAGTGTATCACATTTTTATAAATGATGTAAATAGGACAGATTCTTTTCTCCTGAACGAAAAAAGATTAGTATTAACAGCAGGGGGGATCATCATGTATTTTGTGAATAGAGAGAAGATTAATCAGACACTGGAACAAATCGAGACGATGTTGGCACATACCGATCAATTGAGCGGAGATGCGTTTACGGTGGAGCTCGCGAAACAACGCATGGCCGTACTACTCATGGAAGGGATTATCGACGTAGGGAACTCGATGATTGACGGATTCATCATGAGAGACCCAGGTAGCTATGAAGACATTGTCGAGATTCTACTCGATGAACGCGTACTCGATGAAAAGACGGCACATGCGACAAAAGCACTCGTCGGATTGCGGACTTACTATGTACGTGAGTTTGTCGATGCAGATGCATCGCGGTTCGATGAGTGGCTGAAGACGTCAAAACAAGAATTTACCGCGTTCTCCGAGCAAGTTCGTCGCTACTTAGAAGTCGAACTTGGACCAGTGTCCGCATTTTTACCAGAAAGCGAGTGATTGGATGGAACCGATTAAAGGATATTTGTTTGATTTAGACGGTACGATGTATGCCGGTACGGAACCGATTCAAGCGGCAGTCGATTTCGTGAATGAATTGGAGGCGACAGGCGTTCCGTATTTGTTCGTCACGAATAACGCATCAATGACGCAACAGCAGATCGCCGATAAGTTGATTTCGATGGGAGCGAATGTGAAGGCGGAAAACGTCTTGACGAGTGCGATGGCGACGGCATTTTATATCGAGAAGATGTCTCCTGGGGCAACCGTCTATATGATTGGGGAAGATGGGCTTCGTCTCGCGCTTGAATCTCGTGGGTTTCACGTCACTGATGAACCGAAAGCGGATTATGTGGTCATTGGCCTCGATCGTCATATCACATATGAAAAATTGGCACGAGGAGCAATCGCTATCCGTTCGGGGGCTCGATTCATTTCGACGAACGGTGACATCGCCATTCCGACTGAACGTGGTTTGTTACCTGGGAACGGGTCACTCACGTCTGTTTTAACGGTGACGACAGAAAAAGAACCATTCTTTATCGGGAAGCCGGAACCCGTCATGATTGAGATTGCACTGGACATGATTGGGTTGACGAAAGAGAGTGTCGTGATGGTCGGGGACAACTATCATACGGATATTTTGTTCGGAATTGATGGTGGCATTCGCACGCTTCATGTCAACACAGGTGTACATGGGCCGGCATTTATTCAGGAACAAGAAAAACTCCCAACCTATATGGTCGAGAGTTTAGATGAATGGAAGCACGAAAAAAAGGGATGACGAAAGTCTCCCTTTTTGCTTAGAATACTTGCTCTACTTCGACGATGCCTGGTACTTCTTCGATGAGCGCACGCTCAATACCAGCTTTTAACGTGATTGTTGAAGACGGGCAGCTGCCGCAAGCACCCATCAAACGGAGCTTGACGATGCCTTCTTCGACATCAACGAGTTCGACGTCTCCGCCGTCACGAAGCAAGAACGGACGCAATTTATCGAGCACTTCTTGGACTTGATCAAACATTTCCATGGTATCTACCCCTTTCTCGTTCTACTTTATTCTAGCAAGTTTGAGATTGTTTCTCAATCATTTACGCTGAGCGTTTCCTCATCGGGAGTGGGCAAGATTTTTGTATAATGGTTTCGAGGGGGAATGAAGATGAAAATTACAGTGTATGGGGCAGAAGTTCAATGTGCGAGTTGTGTCGGTGCACCGAGTTCGACCGAGACGTATGAGTGGTTGCAAAGTGCGCTCGGACGCAAGTATCCGGAGCAGTCCTTTTCTTTCGAGTATATTGATTTCGAACAGAGTGAGGACGAGTTTGCGCAGGCGCTCAAAGATGATGAATGGTTCTATCCGCTTGTCTTACTCGACGGGGAAGTGATTGACGAAGGGGTCGTTCAATTACGAAAAGTGTACGCGGCGATAGAAGCGACTCAAAAATAAAATATGACAGATGAGGCGATTTCATGTGTGATGAAATCGTCTTTTTTGTCTACGAAAACACCTTATTTTTGAATGAAGGGAATAACTTCATCTTTTTGTATCCTATTTATTGTAGGAGGCGATGGCGATGTTTCGGAAAAAGAAAGACGTACAGATAAAATTGGATAAAGTGATCGAAATTGATAAAGTCAACATTGATCTTTCACCAGAATTAAATCAACAACGACAGTTGATTCAACTGACATTAGAAGACTTAGCATATTTGAGAAGCTATCGATATGAGATTCAAGAAGTATTGCCTCAACTTGTTCAACTGTTTTATAGTCACTTAGAAGAAATAGAAGAGATGAATCATATCATCAATCAACACTCATCTTCGGACCGACTCAAAGTGACATTAACTACCCATATTGGTGAAATGTTTGAAGGAATCATTGACTCAGCTTACATTGAAAAACGATATCGGATTGCGAAGCGCCATCATATGATTGGCCTTAAAGGGAAATGGTATATGGCGGCCTTCCAAAAAATATTCGATTATATTTTAGAGAAAATCGAAGCGGAATCGTTCGACTCATTTTCAAAAATGAAACTCATCTCAGCGGTGGCAAAGATTTTCAACTTTGAACAGCAAATCGTTCTAGAAATGTTTGATGAAGAAGCAGCTAAAATGAAAAATCAGATTGACTATCGTGAACAAATAAGTAAGGCAGTTCAATCGACCACAGAGGGTCTAGTTTCGATGACACAAGAGATGACGGCTAATTTTAGTTTGATGAACGGTATGGTCGGAGAGATGCGTTCTATGAGCGAAGATGCTAAGGAGACGCTCGGCGACATGCGTGAGTCATCACAGTTTGGGAAAGAGGCGCTAATGAATGAGACGAACCAGTTGACGATTATCTCAGAAGAGCTATCGAACTCCGCTCACCAAATGGGTGAACTCAATCAATTGATGTCTGAAATCTCTTCAATCACTATCGGAGTCAAACGAATCGCAGACCAAACGAATATGCTTAGTTTGAACGCGGCGATCGAGGCTGCACGTGCTGGGGAACAAGGAAAAGGTTTTCAGGTCGTTGCTTCTGAAGTGAGACAACTCGCTAATCAATCAAAAACATCAGCCGAACAAGTTGAACACTTAACAGAGCGTTTAAATCGACGAATTGAAGAAACAACTGAACGTGTGATGATCACAGAGCGAGACATGAGAGATTCGATGAATCGTATGCATCATGTAACGGATCTGTTCGTCAAAATCGCTACAGACTCGACGATGACTGATGGTAAGATGAATCATTTGTTTGATGAGATTCAAGAAGTGACAAATGCTATTCTGGAGTTGCAACACGCAACGAGACAAATTGCGACGTCGTCCGAAGATTTGTTAGTCTCAACAGAGAAGCTTTGAACTGCCCGCTATGGATGAGGAGACGGAGTTTCGATATTAAATGAAAGAGTGGCAGTCCGGCGACTGCCACTCTTCCTGTTTATTTGATGACTTTATGTTTCCAAAGAATGCCGGACTTCAATAGACGGGCAACTTTACCGGTAAGTGATTGTTTCCCCATAAACACCCCAAAGCCAGCCTTCTTCCCGAGGGAGCCGAGCGTCCCTTTCAGTTTGATGTCTGGTAACTCCGGATAGGCAACGCCTTTCCATTTACAGAGAAGGATTTGAACGATTTGTTCTGCCTGGGCTTCCGCGAGTTGTCCGGACGGTGCGTAAGGCAAACTTGCATTGTCACCAACGATGAAGACGTCCGGCAAACCGGGAACGAAGTGGTGTTCCGTCAATTTGACACGCCCGCCCCCATCGAGCTCCCAACCTTGATTACGTACCACAGCGACCGGTTGAATCCCGGCCGTCCATACGGTCAAGTCAGACGGGAACAAGTCTTCATGGTTCCATAAGCCATCGGCATCGACGCGTGTGATATTCGCATTGTTGACGACTTCAACGCCATGTTCTTCAAACCAAGACTGGACATACATCGAGACCCGATTCGATAAGAACGATAGCACTGATGGACCTCGGTCGAACAAACGGACCGTCAAATCGGGTCGGCTCTCACGAAGTTCGCTGGCGAGTTCGACACCGGACAGTCCTGCCCCAACGACAGAGACGACCGAGCCAGGTCGCAAGCCGTTGATTGCTTGTTGCGTTTTACGTGACTCTTCAAGTGTTTGAATGCTATACGTGAACTCCGCTGCCCCTTGAACGTTGTGATACTTGTCCTCACAACCTAATCCGATGACGAGGTCATCATACGGCACTTTTTCTCCACTTGCGAGCAGAACCATTTTGTCTTCGGTATCGATGTCCGTGACTTGTCCGTATATGTAGTCAATTTCTTCTGGAAAGTCGATACGAATATCTCGATCTGAGACCGTTCCTGCGGCTAGCGCATAATACTCTGTTTTCAATCCATGATAAGGTAAGCGGTCGACGAGCGTGACCGAGATGTCTTGTAATTGATGCCCAAGAACTCTTTCGATGACACGCATTCCCCCGTAACCGCCACCTAAGACGACTAATTTGCGCATAATAATCCCCCTTTGTTACTCTTCAACTGTATCATGTTATAATCTGCCGTAGAAGAACCATTTTCCGATAATTCACGTAAAGAAAGACGGTGACATATATGATGAATCCAATCATCGAGTTTTGTGCCTCGAATTTAGCGATGGGCTCACAAGTGGCACGTGCAAAATTGGAATCCGACCCTGATCTTGATGTGGTTGAATACGGCTGCACAGGCTACTGTGGTGTCTGTTCGCTTGATTTATTCTGCCTTGTCGACGGAGAAGTCGTGACTGGTGGGACACCGGACGAGTTGGTATCGAAGGTGTATGAAAAAATAGAAGAGATGGCTTGGTAAAAAGTTTGGGGGAATGGCCTCAAACTTTTTTATTTCACCCGTTGCATTTTAAAAAGAGGGATGGTATATTCTAAGAGGTTCGAATGTAGGTTGTCTGACGTTTAACAACGGTAAAAAGAAAGCGTTTCAAACGGTAGGGCACATCTCTTTTCGGGTATGACACATATAATCGCTTTGTTTAATATGAAAGGAGCACAACATCAATGAAAATCATGAGTGTGGTTGGTATTTTGGCACTAATTGCAATCGCTTACATCTTCTCTACCAACCGTAAAGCCATCAAATGGCGTACTGTCCTTGCTGCATTTGCAGTCCAGTTCACTTTCGCTTTCCTCGTATTGTATTCAGCTTGGGGGCGTGCGGCACTTGCTTGGATCTCTGGAGGAGTTCAAGCGGTATTGAATACAGCAAACGAAGGGATTAGCTTCGTCTTCGGTACAGCTGTAGGGGAAGGGAACTTTGTATTCGCTTTCCAAGTCTTGACAATCATCGTGTTCATGTCATCATTAATCGCATTGCTTTACTACCTTGGCGTCATGCAATGGGTCATCCGTATTCTTGGTACGGCACTTTCGAAAGCACTCGGGACATCACGTAAAGAGTCACTTTCAGCAACGGCGAACATCTTCGTCGGTCAAACGGAAGCACCGCTTGTTATCAAGCCTTATCTTCCAACAATGACACAGTCTGAGCTCTTCGCGGTCATGGTCGGTGGTCTTGCATCGGTTGCCGGATCTGTTCTTGCTGGTTACGCAGCGCTTGGTGTACCGCTTGAGTACTTGCTAGCAGCGAGTTTCATGGCAGCGCCAGCCGGTCTATTGTTTGCTAAAATCATCGTTCCTGAGTCTGAGGAAGCCGATGATGACATCGAAATCGTTGAAGACGAAGAGAATAAAGCAGCAAACTTTGTCGATGCGGCTGCACGAGGGGCATCTGATGGTCTCTTCCTTGCATTGAACGTTGGTGCGATGCTTCTTGCATTCGTCTCATTGATTGCACTCGTTAACTTAATCCTCGGATCAGTTGGTGGTCTTTTCGGATTTGACGGATTGTCATTACAGTTGATTCTTGGTTATGTCTTTGCGCCACTTGCTTTCGTCATCGGTGTACCGTGGGCAGATGCTGTACAATTCGGTAGCTTCCTTGGCCAAAAATTAGTCTTGAACGAATTTGTCGCATTCTCTGAATTTGCACCAATCATCGGTTCAGGTGATTTGTCAGCTCGTACAGAAGCGATGATCGCATTCGCACTTTGTGGTTTCGCAAACATCTCATCACTCGCAATCCTTCTCGGTGGTCTTGGTGGTATGGCACCAAACCGTCGTGGAGATATCGCACGCATGGGTGTTCTCGCGATTCTCGCAGGTACGCTTGCAAACTTGATGTCAGCTACTTTGGCTGGACTTCTTCTCTAATCGGTATAAAAAAAGCGATCACTTCGGTGGTCGCTTTTTAGTATGCAGATGATTGGTGAAGTGTGATGTTCGGCCATTGGGTGCGCCAGTTTTTTTGTTTTAGTCGCTTCAAATAGATCGGATGGTTTGAAGAGTTTGCTTCAAAGAACGGTGTTGGCTTCACTTGTAGACTGAGCAAATCTTGAATCCCATATGGCGCGGCAAGGATGAGCTCGTCATTTGAATCGAGTCTCACCCCAACTGCTGTCACGGTCTCGGGGAAGTGTGCAAGTGCATCGGTCGATGAAGTGTACGGTGGGAGATGGTTCACATGATGCATTCTTGCTTGGTTTTTGACTGACCAAGGTACGCCTGGGTTCAGTTGATACAACGTCCGCTCTAATTTTTTCTCGATGGATTCTTCCGGATGAATCGGGTCGAAATAAATCACATCCACGTCATCCGTCTCTGTCGGTGTATCGTATCCGTGAAGATGGTCCCACACTTTCGCGCGAATATAACCCGCGCAAATCAACCAATCCGGTAGATTGAGGGTGGCGACAGTATGGAGATGCTGCATGAGTTCTGAATCTTGCTGAAAAAAATGAATCAAATTCTGTTCGTCAGTCATCATTGAGTGCCCTCCCTAAATTTCGGTTAAAAAAGCACCTAGGCAAAGCCTAGATGCTCGTATATCGATTATGCTAGAAGTTGGACGCGTTGACGTTCGATCCACGGCTTCAATTTCATGAAAAGAGGGACGAAGAGCGCGCTGATTAAGATCGCTTTAATCAAGTTGAACGGTAAAATCCCGTAAAGGACGAGGTCCGTTTTCACTGCCGGGTCTGCCATGTCTGCCATTCCGAAAAAGAACGCATAGGCGGGCAAGATGACAAGATAGTTTAAAATGGCGAGGCTAAGTGCCATCGTAATTGTTCCGGCGAGTAAGCCAGAAGCGAGTGCTTTGTTCGTCTTACGTTTGTGGTAGAACCAAGCAACTGGGTACATGAAGGCCACACCTGCGAAGAAGTTTGCGACTTCTCCGACTGGTACACCGCCACCGTTAAAGACGTAGTACAAGACGTTTTTCAATCCGACGACCACGACACCTGCGAGTGGGGAAAAGACGATTCCGGCAATGAGTGCGGGAATGTCACTAAAGTCCACTTTGAGGAATGGCGGTAAGAATGGGAGCGGGAAGTTGAATAGCATGAGTACGAACGAAATCGTCCCGAGCATCGCCAACGTCACCATTGTAGTCAGTCGTTTATTGCGCGTAGTTTTCATCAGAATCTCTCCTTTAGGTCGCTCCTCGATGAATGGCACCCGTCGCATATAAAAACCCGATTGCAATGAAGACAATCGGGAGAGTTTACGCGCATACGAAATAGATGTTTTCCGAGGTGGAAGAGTCCACGTCAAAGAAAACATCCGGATATCGGTCGGATGCCGCCATCTTCTCCCATCCAGACTATACTGTCGGCTTTCGAATCTCACGAAATCAGCAAGCAACGCCTTGCTCGCTCACGGGCTGAGAAGAATCAATTCTTCAATACCGCCGGTCGGGAATTTCACCCTGCCCCGAAGATGGAACGATTTAATTTTTTTTGTTACAGTTTAGTTATACAAGAAAATGCACAAAACTACAAGTCAATTGACTTGAAATGAAGATATATGAGGAGGAGTTCAAATGATTCATTTAACAGAGTCAGCCGCACTTCAAGTGCAAGAGATGATGAAACAGGCCGAACGCCCGGAAGCGCAATACTTGCGAGTAAAAGTACAAGGTGGTGGATGTACGGGACTATCTTACGGGATGGGCTTTGACGAGGAAAAAACGGACAAAGATGTTCAATTCGATCATCACGGCGTCCGCGTCATCGTCGCTGAAGCAGACCATGGAGTCGTCGACGGACTCGAGATTGACTACAAGCAGTCGATGCTCGGTGGGGGCTTCACGATTAAAAACCCGAATGCCATCGCAACATGTGGCTGCGGGTCGAGTTTCCGGACGGCGACGAATGCCGGGACACCAGGAGATTGCTAACTAGTTTAGACTATGGAACGCCATAGTCTTTTTTTGTGCGATTCGAGCAGTTACGGAACGGCAGGGAAAGGGAATGTAGGAAAGAGAATCGTATCAAAGGGGGCTAGGGTGATGAGGAAAGTATTGATTTTTGGAGGATCACGCTATTTCGGGAAACGGCTCGCGCTGCGACTTGCTGAAGCGGGGGACGATGTGACGATTGTGACGAGGGGCCAACTGCAAGTACCAGAAGCCGAAGGGATTCGGTCCGTCAAAGGAGATCGTCAATCGGTGGCGACATTGAAAGACTTAGCACGTGAACGGTACGATCTCGTCTACGACAATATTTGTTTTACACCGTATCAGGCGAAGATTGCATCAGATGCGTTCATGGGAAAGGTCGGGAAATACGTACTGACGTCAACGATGTCGGTGTATGCACCGGGGCCTGATTTAAATGAAAGTGATTTTAATCCACTTCATTATGAATATCACTTAGACGCGGAACACGATTATGGACAAGGGAAACGAGAAGCTGAATCGTTTCTCTTCCATCGCGCCTCGTTCCCGGTGGTGACGGTACGCCTACCCATCGTTTTAGGTCCGGATGACTATACGGATCGACTCAAATTTTATGTAGATGCGATCCGAAACGAAGAACCGGTCGTTCTGCATCACCCGGAAGCGAGGATGGGATTCATCTCGAGCGCGGAAGCAGCAGGCTTTTTGGAATGGGTAGGACGTGCAAACGTCACTGGTCCATTCAATGCAGCGAGTGATGGCCTTATTTCCATAGGAGCGTTGATGGAACGAATTGGTCAACACGTCGGAAAACCCGTTCAAATTATAAAAGACGGAGAGTCTTCCCCGTATGATTCGGATGTCGACTATTATATGTCGATTGCCGAAGCGAAGAAGGCGGGCTATGTGTTCACACAACTCGATGATTGGATCGACCGAGTCATTCTCCAGACAATGCGGAAATGAAAAAAATCCTCTGTGGGCATATCCACAGAGGATTTAACATTATTTCCCGGCAAATACAGACGTCGAGTGTTGTGGATGACGAGCGGTCGGGTCCACAAGTTGCTTCACTTGGTTGATGGCAATTGGGGCTTCACCGAAACCGGTCGCGATCAATTTCACTTTTCCTTCGTATGTGGCGATATCACCGCAAGCGAAGATGCCGGCTACGGTCGTCTCCATGCGCGAGTCGACACGGATCGTGTTTTTTTCGAACTCCATTCCCCAGTTCTTGATTGGACCTAGCGATGAAACGAATCCGTAGTTACAAATCAAATCATCGATTTCAACGATTTTTGACTCGCCGTTCTTATCAGTCAATTCGACAGATTCGATGTGCGTATCACCTGACAATGACTCGATGTTGTATGGTGTGAGGACGTTAATCGTCGAAGCTTTCATCTGTTCGACCGTATGCTCGTGGGCGCGGAAGCGATCACGGCGGTGAACGATGTGTACTTCTTTCGCGATGCCTTCGAGCATGAGTGCCCAGTCAACAGCTGAGTCGCCACCACCGGCAATCATGACACGACGGTCACGGAATTTTTCCATATTGTCAACGAAGTAATGAAGGTTGGCGTAATCTTCACAGCCATCGAGACCGAGTGGACGAGCGGAGAAAGCACCGTTTCCGGATGTGATGATGATAGCTTTTGTATGATACTCTTCTTTATTTGTCGTCAAAATGAATGTCCCGTCCTCGAGACGCTCCACCGTTTCAACGGTTTCACCGAGGCGGTAATCTTGTTCGAATTGGTCAGCTTGTGCTTTCAATTGATCGATTAAGTCCTGTGCTTTCACTTTTGGAAAACCAGCAATATCATAAATATATTTTTCAGGATAGAGCGTTGACAATTGTCCCCCGAGTTGCGGTAAGCTTTCAATCAACGTCGTATCGAGTTGGCGCATGCCTGCATAAAATGCGGTGAACAGTCCGATCGGACCACCACCGATGATGATTACATCTTTTGTCGTCTTCATCGAATTCCTCCTCAAAGCGTATACAGTTATTATAGAGAGTTTATTGAATTAAATCCATTCAGTACAAACATGCAACATTTTTAAAAAAAATTCAAGAAGGGGAGCTTTTTCATTGAGAATTCAAATTAAAGAGCGTACAATGAAGCAGAAGCAATTGTGAACAGACGTTGAACAAGAATAGGCTTTATTGTGAACATCTATGTGAAGAAACACACAACATGGTTGTTCGAAAAAACAAAACTTTTAAACAAGGTGGAAATGAACATGAAACGACCTAACATTGTTATTCTTGGTGCAGGATTTGGCGGACTCATTACAGCCGTCAACCTTCAAAAGACACTCGCTGCAGGAGATGCGAACATCACGCTAATCAACAAACATGATTATCACTACCAAACGACTTGGCTTCACGAACCGGCAGCTGGAACGATGAACCCAGACCAAGCGCGCGTCTACATTAATGATATCGTGAACCCATCACGTGTGAAATTTGTCAAAGGAATCGTCGATCGCGTCGATACTGCTGGAAAACAAGTGATGCTTGAAGACGGTTCGGTCGTCGAATATGACTACGTTGTCTTTGGTCTTGGTGGTGTGCCTGAGACATTTGGTATCCCAGGTCTTAAAGAACATGCGATGACTATCAGTTCATTGAACAGTGTTCGTAAAATTAAAGAACATATCGAGTACTCATTCGCTCAATATAAAACAAACGGTTCTTCTGACAATTCGTTCGTCACAATCGTTGTTGGTGGTGCTGGCTTCACAGGAATCGAATTCCTTGGTGAAATCGTCAACCGAATTCCTGAACTCTGCAAGCAATATGACGTACCACGCGAAGCGGTCCGCATTGTCAACATTGAAGCAGCACCGACGGTTCTTCCAGGATTCGACCCTGAACTCACGACATATGCGCAGAAATGGTTGGAGCGTAACGGTGTCGAGATGAAACTCGGTAACGGAATCAAAGGTGTTGAGCCAGGCATCGTCACATTCGGCCCGCTTAAAGGTGAGACGACAGAAACGATTAAGGCTAACACAATCATCTGGACAGGTGGTGTAAGCGGTAGCCCAATCATCGAAAAATCAGGATTTGAAGCAGTCCGTAATCGTGTCATGGTCGAAGCGGATAACCGTGCACCAGGTCACGATAACGTCTTCATCATCGGTGACTGCTCGGCGGTCATGGACCCGGCATCAAACCGTCCATATCCACCGACGGCGCAAATTGCGACACAACAAGCTCACAACGTTGCGAAAAACATCGCGGCACTCATTAATGGCAAATCGACATCGAAGTTCACTTACGAGAGTAAAGGAACAGTTGCTTCGCTCGGACACAACGATGGTATCGGGATCGTGATGGGCAAAAAGATCTTCGGTCGCAACGCGTCATTCATGAAGAAAGTCATCGACAACAAACACTTCATCGAATTGAAAAAATACGGACTCGTCCTCAAAAAAGGGAAGTTCTAATCCTAAATGATGTATGGCTCGTTCTGAAAGTGGAACGAGCCGTTTTCTTTAGAAATCTTCACATGAAGTTCTTTGACCACATGAGTTGAAATTTTGTATAATGAAGAGCGGACAAGGGGGAACAACAGATGCATATAATTCAGGCGGTCATTGGGGCCGTTTTGTATATGACGATTTTTTTCAGTATCGGCTTCATCTTGAATATGTTACTCAAAAAAACATGGACACTTGTGTTCATTTATCCAATTTTCGTCATCATGATGATTGATAATGTCAAACTTTCAAGTTACGTGACCGAGACATCTACCGCGCTTACGAGTGTCTATCAGGGACTCGTCGGGTTGCAACTTCTCGATTTGTTCATGCTTGGCTTTGGATTGCTCGGTGCAATCTTGGCTGGTGTGACGATTCGTTTCTTACGAAAGAGCGGTTATTCAATGTTTTAATTGGCGACAGAAATGTTCGCCTTTTTTGTTTTGTCCCTACTTTTTTAGGGCATGAACCGATATACTAGATAGCGAAACGATTTTTAGTAAGGGATGCGATGCGAATGACATTACCGATGTATACGATCAAAAAAGTGTTGAATAATAGCGTTGTCATTTGTCAACATGATACGGATCCGGAAGTCATTCTGCTCGGGAAGGGGATTGGCTTTGGTAAAAAACCTGGCGATGTCGTCGACCCGGCCAGCGTCCCGGAGAAAGTGTATCAGTTGACGGACAAAGAAGAACAGTCGCAATATCAAGAACTTGTTAAACATGTCGATGAGGACTTTATTGCGTTCATGCAAGAAATTGTCGGATTTATTGAAACGAGCACGGGCAAGAAAGTGGATGAGCATATTCATATCGGCTTGACCGACCACTTATTCTTTACGATGAAGCGAATCGAGCAAGGGATGGAAGTGACGAACCCGTTTTTACTTGAAACGGAATCTCTTTACCCAAATGAGTATGCGCTCGCGGAGCGAATCGTCGATATGTTCCACGAACGATTGAACGTATTATTGCCTGATGCGGAAACTGGATTTATCGCGCTGCATATCCATTCAGCAACGACATTTAAAAACGTCCTGGAAGTCAACCGACACAACCAGATTATTGGACAAATCGTAAAGACGATTGAGAGTCGTTTGAACGTGAAAATGGACCGTTCCTCACTGGATTATAAGCGCTTACTTCGGCACTTAAGGTATGCTGTTGAGCGGGTTGCGACCGGTGAGATGGTCGAAGCCCCACAAAAAATTGAAAAGGTGTTGCGCGACGAATATCCGCTATGCTATAGTACTGCTTGGGAGCTGATGGGCATCATGGAACGCGAATTAAAGCGTCCCGTCCCACGAGGTGAAGCAACATATTTGACGATGCATCTCCAGCGCCTTACAAGTAGATAAATGATACCACGTGTCTTACGTGTTACTGATTCGATCAGGCATGAGTAAGGAGTGGAACGTTATGTGATTTCTCCATTGGGGGAGGTCTACGTTCTATCCTTATTCATGCCTTTTCTATTTTTATAAACGTGATTTATGAAAACGTTTAGATACGTCGGTTGTCTGACATCTACATCGCTATCATTTGTTTATATGTACTTACAAAAAGGAGGAAATGTTGATGTTTAAGCAGATCTTTGGTGTTCTTCAAAAAGTCGGTAAAGCACTTATGCTTCCTGTTGCGATCTTGCCGGCTGCCGGTCTTCTTCTTGCATTCGGTAACGCAATGCAAAACCCGCAACTTACGACACGTGCCGAGTGGTTAACAAACGATGGCATCGTGAAATTCGCTCAATTGATGGAGCAAGCAGGTGGAGTCATCTTCTCGAACTTGGCACTCTTGTTCGCAGTCGGTGTCGCCATCGGTTTAGCAGGTGACGGGGTTGCCGGACTTGCAGCAATCGTTGGATTCTTGATCATGAACAAAGTCATGGGTGTTTGGCTCGAACTCACACCTGAAGTGTTAGCTCAAGGTGACCCATCGTACGCGAACGTACTCGGTATCCCGACACTTCAAACAGGGGTATTCGGAGGAATCATCATGGGTCTCATCGCCGCATGGGCCTATAACAAGTACTTCAATATCGAATTGCCACAATTCCTTGGTTTCTTCGCTGGTAAACGTTTCGTTCCAATCGTAACGGCAGTTGCAGCAGTTGTCGCTGGTTTCGTTATGCTCTTGATCTGGCCACCAGTACAAAACGGATTGAACACATTCTCGAACTTCATGTTAACTGAGAACCGCACATTCGCGGCGTTCATCTTCGGTTTGATCGAACGTTCATTGATTCCGTTCGGTCTTCACCACATCTTCTACTCACCGTTCTGGTTTGAATTCGGTTCATACACGGATGCGGCGGGTAACATCGTACGTGGTGACCAAGCGATCTTCTTCGCACAAATTCGTGACGGTGCTGAATTGACAGCAGGTACGTTCATGACTGGTAAATTCCCGTTCATGATGTTCGGTCTTCCTGCAGCAGCACTCGCAATGTACCATGAAGCACGTCCTGAGCGTAAAGCGGTTGTCGGTGGTCTCTTGGCTTCTGCTGCCCTTACATCGTTCTTGACTGGTATCACAGAACCAATCGAGTTCTCATTCTTGTTCGTAGCACCACTTCTCTTCGCAGTACACGCAGTATTCGCAGGGCTTTCGTTCATGACGATGCACCTCTTGAACGTTAAGATCGGGATGACGTTCTCAGGTGGTTTGATTGACTTCTTGCTCTTCGGTGTTCTTCCAGGTCGTACGGCTTGGTGGCTCGTCATTCCAGTCGGTCTCGTGTTCGCGGTTGTTTACTACTTCGGATTCCGTTTCGTTATCCGTAAGTTCAACCTTAAAACACCTGGTCGTGAAGATGAGGTTGTTGAACAATCAACAGCTACTGGTTCGGAACTTGCACAAGATATCCTTTTAGGTCTTGGTGGCTCACAAAACATCAAGCACCTCGATGCATGCATCACACGTCTTCGTGTCGAAGTAAAAGATAAAGAACAAGTTAACAAAGATGAGTTGAAACGTCTTGGCGCATCTGGTGTCCTTGAAGTGGGTAACAACATTCAAGCAATCTTCGGACCACGTTCGGATGCATTGAAATCAGAGATCCAAGCGGTCATCGCTTCAGGTAACGAAAAGAAAGCTAACTAATGCTTCACCTAGACCAATCCTACGGGGTTGGTCTTTTTCTTTTTTATGAAACGGTTTCATCCAAAGGTCAGAGGGAAAAAGTAAGTATTCTGACAAAGGAGGGAACCATGATGTGGAAGAAAGTATTTGGTGTCTTACAACGAGTCGGGAAAGCACTCATGCTTCCGGTTGCAATCTTACCGGCAGCCGGTCTTCTCTTGGCGTTTGGTACCGCATTCCAAAACCCGGACCTCGTTGAACTACTCCCGTTTCTGGCAAATGATTCACTTGTCCTGATTTGGCAAGTCATGACAGATGCCGGGGACATCGTCTTTGCGAACTTAGGGTTACTGTTTGCCGTCGGGGTCGCAATCGGTCTTGCGAACGGGGACGGGGTTGCTGGCCTAGCAGCGATTGTCGGTTATCTGATTATGAACAAGGTTATTAGCACGTGGAACGGTATTACCGCGGAAATCGCCCAAGGCGACCCGCAGTACGCGTCTGTTCTCGGTATCCCGACACTCCAAATGGGGGTATTCGGGGGTATTATCGCCGGTCTTGTCGCAGCCTACGCGTACAACAAATATTTCAACATCAAGTTGCCGGATTTTTTAGGGTTCTTTGCTGGGAAGCGGTTCGTTCCGATTGCGACAGCCGCATTCAGTTTGATTATCGGGATTGCGCTTGCGTATATATGGCCACCGATTGGGAATGCGATTAACAACTTCTCAAGCACGGTTATCGAGGCAAACGTTGCCTTATCAGCATTCATCTTTGGGTTAGTAGAACGTTCCTTGATTCCGTTCGGTCTTCACCACATCTGGTATTCTCCGTTTTGGTTCCAATTTGGAGAATATACGAATCAGGCCGGCGATCTCGTACAAGGGGACCAACGGATCTTCTTCGCGCAACTGCGCGACGGGGTCGAGTTCACAGCCGGTACATACATGACCGGGAAGTTTCCGTTCATGATGTTCGGCCTACCTGCTGCCTGTCTCGCCATGTTCCATACGGTTCCGAAAGAACGTCGGAAAGACGTAGAAGGACTCTACTTCTCAGCTGCCCTCACGTCATTCTTGACAGGAATCACAGAACCGGTCGAGTTCTCATTCGTCTTCGTCGCACCACTTCTCTTCGGAATTCACGCTGTCTTTGCAGGACTTTCCTTTATGACGATGCATCTACTGAACGTCAAAATTGGGATGACCTTCTCGGGCGGACTCATTGACTATCTTCTCTTTGGTGTCTTGCCGAATCGGACGGCCTGGTGGCTCGTCATTCCGGTCGGTCTCGTCTTTGCGGTCATCTATTACTTCGGATTCCGTTTCGCCATTACGAAGTTTGACCTGAAAATCCCTGGACGTGACGTTCAGACCGGCGCGAAAGGGGACAAAGCAGGCATTGGGGATGACTTGCCGTATGAAGTACTCGTCGGACTCGGAGGACCTGAAAATATCAAACACTTGGATGCTTGTATCACACGACTTCGGGTCACCGTAAACGACGTGAAACAAGTCGACAAAGACCTCCTGAAAACTCTCGGTGCTGCCGGTGTGCTTGAGGTAGGAGATAACATTCAAGCCATCTTTGGACCGAAGTCGGATACGCTCAAATCACAAATCGCAATCATCATCGAAGGTGGCGAATATAAACCGAAAGAGAAAGTAGAAAAAGCGGTCATCACGCCGGAAGCGGCCGAACAGGCAGACCATCGCTTCTTAGCTCCGATGTCGGGTGTGTTGCTCTCACTCGATGATGTGCCGGACCAAGTCTTCTCCGGTCGCATGATGGGAGAAGGGTTTGCGATTGAACCAAGCTCAGGACAGGTCGTTTCGCCGGTGACAGGTCAAATCACGACATTCTTCCCGACGAAACATGCGATTGGCATCTTGGCTGACGATGGGCGTGAACTATTGATTCATGTCGGTCTCGATACGGTCAATCTGAAAGGGGAAGGATTCACTGCGAAAGTGGAAGAAGGTGCACGAGTTGAAGCGGGAGACGTGCTTCTCGAAGTCGATCTTGGTGCGATTCGAGATAAAGTGCCGTCACTCATCACACCGATCATTTGGACGAACGGAGACGGTAAAGTCGTAATGGTTCCGTTCGGTGAAACCGTCGTCGCTGGTGAAGCGCTCGATTTTAGAGCCGACGACAAAGGACCAGAATAACGCATCATTCGAGCCACTCCAGAGAGAAATGGAGTGGCTTTTTTGAGTAGTTACCTCAATGTGCCTTATTCCAGAGAATGAGAGTCTCCATTATAGTAAAGGAGAATTCTCACGAAAGAAGGGGTACAGATGGAGCAAGCGATTCAACTTAATCACGGACAAAAAGCGATTCCGGCCATTGGGCTCGGCGTATTCAAAGTAGAAGATGGAGGCGCAGTCATCGATGCAGTCGTCGAGGCGATTCGCCAAGGATACCGACATATCGATACGGCAGCCGTTTACGAGAACGAAGAAGGTGTCGGAATCGGAATTCGGAAAGGGATGGAAATCGCAAATATTTCCCGGGATGAGTTGTTCATCACATCGAAACTATGGAACGCCGATCAGGGTTATGATTCTGCCATCGCCGCGTATGAAGCTTCACTCGAACGTCTTGGATTAGAAAGACTTGATTTATATTTGATTCACTGGCCAGTCGAAGACAAAATGATCGAGAGCTGGCGTGCCCTTGAGACATTATATCGAGAGGGACGTGTCGGAGCAGTCGGAGTGAGTAACTTCCAGATTCACCACCTCGAGACACTTGTGGCGAACAGTGATCTCGTTCCAGCTGTGAACCAAGTCGAGCGGCATCCGTTGCTTCGTCAATCCGAATTGGCAACGTACATGAATGAACATGGAATCGTACCGGTCGCTTGGGCGCCGCTTATGCAAGGTGGATTGTTCGAAGAGCCGACTTTACTGGAAGTCGCGAAAGAAGTGGAGCGTTCTGTCGCTCAAGTGATTTTACGCTGGCATCTACAGACGGGATGGGTCATCATTCCGAAATCGATTAAACCGCATCGAATCGAAGAAAACTTCAGCTTGTATGACTTTGAGCTGAGCGAAGAGCAAATGAATCGTATCGATACGCTCGATCGACATAAGCGTGTCGGTCCGGACCCGGACGATTTCGATTTCTAAATAAGTATGCAAAAAAGTCCTTCTCTCGCGCTTGAGAGAAGGACTTTTGACGTTATTTTTTGATGTCAAACTTTTCGCTAAGGAAGTTCACGACTTCTTCAGCTGTGTCCATATTGAGGACTTCGTTGACGATTGATTCTGTTTCTGTCTTCGTCAAGCGCTTCACGAGGCTACGTGCACGAAGGACGCTTGAAGCTGACATTGAGAATTCATCGAGTCCAAGACCGAGAAGGATTGGAATCGCGAGTTCTTCTCCAGCCATCTCGCCACACATTCCGACCCATTTGCCGGCTTTATGTGCTTCCGTGATGACGTTGTGGAGGAGGTTCAAGATGGCAGGGTTGAACGGTTGGTACAAGTAAGAAACTTTTTCGTTCATGCGGTCAGCCGCCATCGTGTATTGAATCAAGTCGTTCGTACCGACTGAGAAGAAGTCGACTTCTTTTGCGAATTGCTTCGCCATGACAGCCGTCGATGGGATCTCGACCATCATTCCTGTTTCATATTGACCGACTTCGATTCCTTCTTCTTTCAACTTCGCTTCTTCTTCAAGGAGAAGGGCTTTCGCTGCGCGGAACTCTTCGAGTGTCGCAATCATCGGGAACATGATGGCGAGGTTACCGTGAGCCGATGCGCGGAGAAGGGCGCGAAGTTGCGTCCGGAACAAGTCTGTTTCCTCAAGGCAAAGGCGAATCGCACGATAGCCGAGGAATGGGTTCATCTCTTTTGGTAGGTCAAGGTATGACAACTCTTTATCTCCACCGATGTCGAGTGTACGGATGACGACCTGCTTGCCTTCCATCCCTTCAATAACCGTTTTATATGCCGTGTATTGTTCTTCTTCTGTCGGGAACGTTTCAGAGTCCATATATAAGAACTCGGTACGGTAAAGCCCGATTGCGTCCGAACCGTTTTTCAAGACGCCCTCTAAGTCGTTCGGTGTCCCGATGTTCGCTGCAAGCTTCACTTTATGGCCGTCCGCTGTAATAGACTCTTCGTTGACGAGTTGCTTCAACTCTTCTTTGTAAGCCTCGAAGTCAGCACGTTTGCCTTCATACTCTTTGACGAGGTCTTCTGAAGGGTTGACGAACACGTCACCTTCCGTCCCGTCGATGATGACGAGGTCACCATTTTTGATTTCTTCAAGAGCCACTTTCGTCCCAACGACTGCTGGAATTTCGAGTGAACGTGACATGATGGCAGAGTGAGATGTGCGTCCACCGATGTTTGTCGCAAATCCTCTGACGTACTTACGGTTAAGTTGTGCCGTATCTGAAGGCGTCAAGTCTTCGGCGATGATGATGACTTCCTCTGAAATCGAAGCAGGTGTCACGAATGTCACCCCAAGAATATGAGCCATGACACGTTTTGTCACGTCACGAACGTCAGCTGCACGTTCGCGCATGTACTCGTTATCCATCGATTCGAAAATCATGATCATCGTTTGTGCGACTTCGTCAAGCGCTTTCGCAGCGTTCATGTTTTCGCTTTCAATTTTCTCGTTCACTTGCGATACGATTTCTGGGTCCTCAACAATTAAAAGGTGAGCTGAGAAAATCTCGGCTTTGTCTGGACCAAGTTCACGAAGCGTATGTTCGCGGATTTGTTCAAGCTCAGTTTTAGACTGTGCGATTGCATCTTGGAAACGTGCCTTTTCAGCAGTGACATCTTCAATCTTGTGTGATGGGATATCGAATGAAGGTGTCTCCATGACGAATGCTTTTGCAACTGCAATCCCTGCAGATGCACCAATACCTTTAATGTGTGACATAAGCGTAGTCCCTCTTTTCAAAGAAATAGTGTACTTTCCTGTCTCGTTACTTCATACCCGAAAAGAAAAAAGAACTAACGAGAACATAGAAAGTTAAAGTAGCAACGGTCTACGACTAGGGGAAGCCTCGACCAGTCAAATTGGCCTCACTTCAGGATGAAGAGAAGCCCGATTGCGTACTTTCTTATCCTATCATAAAATAAAACAACGTCACAACGAGGAGATAGCCCATGAATTCGAAGATTTCTTGACTCTTGCGCATACTATTTCATTATTTTGGAGAAGTTCGTTATGCTTACCATATATTATAGAAGGGAAGTGGCAACATGTATCAAATTGCCCAATTAAATTGGACAGATTCATATGAGACGATGGTCGTCGGAATCGGCGCGGCTGATTCAATCGATAAAGGACTCGACACATTGTTCGGAGGACGCGTCAAAGCGCTCATTCAGTCAGGAGACCTGTCAACAAAAACGGGAGAAGTGACATTGCTGCCGACATTCGCTGGCGAAACGGCACGAGTCTTGTTTGTCGGACTTGGTCAGCGGAACGACATGACAACAGAGAACGTTCGGAACTGGTTTGGGAAAGTGGCGAAAGTCATAAAGGGTCGTGGGTTTAAAAACGTTGCGGTAGCACTCGAAACGTTTACAGATGGTGCGACACGTATGTTCACAGAAGCGTATGAGATGGCGACGTATGAACATCCTACATACAAATCTGAGCCGAAACAAGCGGTTGAAGAGCCGACGATCACACTCCTTGGTGACGTGGATCAAAAGGACATCGATGCCGGTGTCGCCTATGGAAAAGGGGTCAACGTTGCACGCGAGTTAACGATGATGCCAGCCAATATTTTGACAGCGGAGACACTGGCGGATTACGCGATCGAGTTAGCGAAACGACATGATTTCAAATACCGCATCCTTGAAAAAGAAGAGGTGGAATCCCTCGGCATGGGCGCATTGCTCGCAGTTAACCAAGGTTCGACGATTCCACCGAAATTGATTGTAATCGAGTATCGCGGTGCGGATGAAGAAGCTCCGATCGCCGTTGTCGGGAAGGGTGTCACGTTTGATACGGGCGGCTATTCAATCAAGCCGAAGGATGGCATCGTCGGGATGAAGGGGGACATGGGTGGTGCAGCTACCGTCCTCGGATTATTCGAGACCCTTGGATTGACGCGACCAAAACGTAACGTGATCGGAATTATCGGTGCGACGGACAACATGATTTCAGGTGATGCGTTCAAACCGGATGATGTGATTACAGCGATGAACGGAAAGACGATCGAAGTATTGAACACCGATGCAGAAGGACGTCTCGTCTTAGCGGATGCTGTCACATTTGCCAAAACGTACGAACCGACGGCCATCATCGATGTGGCTACGTTGACAGGCGGTGTCCTTGTCGCACTCGGTACGGACGTGACGGGATGTCTGACGAACGATGATACGCTCTATCGTTCACTTGAAACGGCGAGTCACGAAACGAATGAGCTTGTATGGCAAATGCCATATTTTGATGTCTTTATCGACAAGGTGAGAAAATCGGAAGTTGCCGATTTGAACAACTCACCAGGTCGTTTCGGACATATGATTTTTGGTGGCGCGTTTGTCGGTGAGTTTGTCGGAGATACACCGTGGCTACATCTCGATATTGCGGGAACGAGCGAACGTGCGGCAGCGAATGACCTCGGTCCGAAGGGGCCGACTGGTGTCATGGTTCGGACACTCGCACGGATGATTGAATCGTGGGAGCGGTAAGAGCAGGTATATTAATCGGTTTGGCGATTCTGTGTGGCTTTTGCTACACGGTCTGGCCGAACCGTATTTGGTTAGGGAGCACAATGTTTCTCGCCGTATTTGGCGTGTTGATGATGTTACAGGAGGTACGACATGGTAGGAGTAGGGATTGATGGTGCACGTGGCGGCTGGGTACGGATCACATACGACAGCATCTCACTTTGTTTAACGATTTCGGAAACGATAGAGGAACTACTGATCGACGGTGCCATGCATTTTGTAGATATGCCGAAAGATCTAGGGACGGTCGACCATCCAAGTCGCGAATGCGATGCGTGGATGCGGAGCCGACTCAGTCAACGAAAGTCGTCCGTCTTCACCCCGCCGATTCAAGAGGTGTTGCATGAAGCGACGTATGAGGAAGCAAACGAAAGAAGTCGGGCGTTGGTTGGTAAAGGGATTAGTAAACAAGCTTGGCATCTCGTTCCGCGTATCCGTGAGTTTCAACGCGTGGAAGCAGAGAACGTCTACGAGTCGCATCCGGAAGTCTGTTTTTCGGTCATGTTGGGACAAGAGGCGTCACATCGGAAAAAGACGAGCGAGGGTCAGGAAGAGAGAATCGAGTTGCTTCGGAAGTATTCCAAAAGCTCTCCTTGGAAATGGAAGATGTCGAACGTGCAAGTGGATGATATTATCGATGCCTGCATTCTAGCAGTAGCGGCGTACGAAGCCGGGACAAGCGGTCTTTTGCTACATCCAAGTAAAACACATGAGCCCAATGTGGCTGTACCTCAAATGAAAAAAGAGCGATGAAATCAACATTTCATCGCTCTTTTGCTGTCGTCGTAGGCGGTCCAACGATGAACCGCCACATATAATGAAACACTTTGGCGTTGTATAGCGCCTTTAAGAGAACGGCAAGCACGGGTCCGACGATGAAACCTAATACACCGAATAGCTTCAAACCGACAAAAATTGAGATGAGTGCGGCCAGTGGGTTCAAGCCAATATGGGAGCCGACAATCTTCGGTTCAGCCAAGTTGCGTTGGACGATAACGACGATATACAACACAATCAACCCGATTGAAACAAACCAGTCCCCTGACACAGCGGCATAGGCTGCCCATGGAATAAGCAACGTCCCGACCCCTAAATATGGTAACAGGTCAAAGAACCCTGCAAGTAGAGCGAAGGAAAGGGGGTTGTCGATACGAAGGATGAACATGCCGACAAGTACGATTCCGAACGTGATAGAAATAAGAGTGAATTGAGCTCGTACATAGCCAAAAAGGGCGGATTTAAGATTGATCATCACTTCCTCAAATTCTTTAAAACCTTTACGTTTATTCAAACGATTAAGTGAATCGATATATGATGGCCAATCTTTTGTGATGAAGAACCAAGCGAGAACAATGACGACAACGAGTAGTAAGACGAGCGGGAGGGCAGCTAACATGCTCTGTAGGACACTTGCGACTCCTCGTGAGAGAACGCCGATCGCAGCAGCGAGTTGGACGCCGAGTTCCGTGATTCCACCTTCTAAAGATGTCGTCTGCCCGGGGTTTAGCTGTTGATAGCTCTCGTACGCATCATTGACGAGCGGCGCTATTTTCTCATTGAATACCCGTTGGATGAATTCGGTGAACGTCTCGATTTGTTCAGGGAGTCTCTCTGCAGCAATTGTTGCGTAGTGAATCAATTGAATGATAACAATGGTAATGATACCGACGACGATGCTGAGCACGATGACTAAGGAAATGAGTGTACCGAGTGCGCGTGGCATATTTGTTTTTCGTTCAAAAAAATTGACGAGCGGGACGGTCATCAAGGATAAGAGAAGGGCAAATACGAAAGGATACGTATATTCAAAAAGTATGTTCAATACCCAGGTGAACATAAATAAACCAATCACAACGAGTACGAATCGAAGCAATTGCCAAAGTCTTGCCGATGACATATAAAACCCACCCTTTCCGGACAACTGAATTGAGCATAGTATATCATGTAAGCGGTAAATAAAGCAGAAAGATAGGTGAATGAGCGTGAGAGAGGTTCAACAAAAAATTGATGAGATGATTCTTCATTTAGGTGGTTATTGGAGACCTTTATCCGGTCTGGCAAGATTGTTAGAAGAAGTGGGAGAAGTGGGAGGAGCATTGCGAAGAGGTGCGATGGATGAATTAAAAGAAGAGTTGCTCGATGTCCTTGTCATCTCGACGTGTCTGGCGAATCAATATGCGATTCAACTCCGACAACCGGAAGCGAACACTGAAGGAGAGACGCAAGAACAGCTTTATTTTCAAATCGTTGAAGAAGCGGGCGAAGTGGCTCGAATTTTGAACGCTTATGAAGGAGATAAGAAGCTGAAACCGAACCGGCATGGACAGTCGCTTCAACGCCACATCGAGCAATTGCAATGTGCCGTTTTATCAATCGGTACATTGAGTAACCTCCATTTGTTCGATTCACTGTTCGACCTGATCGAAGAAAAATCGAATCGTGACTTTGGTCGCTTCGATCATACACCGGACCCCATCACGGAAGCATCCGTTCGTACTTATATGAGGCACCAATCAGGTCGCTACTGGGGTGGAATTCCGGTTCAATCATTTGAACGGTTCGACCGATATATAGAACGAGAACATCATATAGAGCGTTTCTATCGAATCGCTTCAATTGAAGGATTAGATGGATTTGTGATTCATCAAAAACGAGATGGACTCATTCGAGTCGAGGATTTTCTTGTTACAGACGGGTTCATGATAACAGTAGAAGACTATGAATCGGAGCGGTTTTTAGTCATTCGGCCGATTCAATAAAAACATTTACCTTTTTATCAAAAACATTCATCTTTTTTTCAAATATTTACTTTTTTTAAAAAAGCATTATGCTAATATGTAATTGTTGTTAGTAGGAAATGCCGCAATGAGAAAGGAATATTTTGGATGAAAATGAAACTATTGAAAGTTGCCCTCATCTTAACGGTTCTATTGTTCGGGATGCAACTTCCGTCTGTCGAAGCTGCTACTTACGATGGAGAAACGACTGTCAATTTGAACATTCGTACGAAACCTAGTCTAAGTGGAACGGTAGTGAAAACATTACCGAGAGGCACGAAAGTAGAGTATGGTACGTATAATCAATCTTGGCATAAAGTGTATGTAAACAATCGTACATATTACGCCTCGGCCCAGTACATTCGTAAACTTTCATCCACCTCAAATTCGTTGACGACCCAGTCGACAACGTCTACCGGTGTGACTACTGCGAATTTAAACATCCGCGTCACGTCCCATCGATCAGCGACGATTGTGACCACGCTTAAGAAAGGGACGGAAGTGAAGTACGCTGTTCACAATTCGTCTTGGGCAAAGGTTTATTTAAATGGTAAGACGTACTATGCCGCAAAAGCCTATATCGCACCAAAACTCACAGAGTCGAATGTCGAACGGGTGGACGGCTATACAAATCGTGATTTGAAGTTATTCTCTGAACGAAACCAGCGTTCGAAAGTGCAGAAAGTCCTTCTGAAAAACACGGCTGTCGTCTCGAGTAAATATAACTCGAGCTGGTCGATTGTCTATCTTGGAAATGAAACCTATTACACACCGACTTGGGGAATCACACCAGGCGAATTGGATACAGGTGTGGAGAAGAAAGACGGATATGCGAATCGTGATTTGAAATTATTCTCTGAACGAAACCAACGTTCGAAAGTTCAGAAAGTCCTTCCATTAAACACGGCTGTCGTCTCGAGCAAATATAATTCGAGCTGGTCGATCGTCTATCTTGGAAATGAAACATATTACACACCGACTGCTTGGATCTCTACATCGAAAACGCCAACGGAACCACCGACGTCAACGGAGCCGAATGACGGACTCACACAAGGGTATGCGAACCGAACGGTCAACTTGTTCGGAAAAACGCACCAGAGTTCACCTATCCAGCTCGTTCTTCCAAAGTATACGGCCGTCTCCTATAAGGCGTACAACTCGAGTTGGTCGACGGTTCATATCGGCTCGAAAGTATACTACACAGCGAGTTCGTGGTTGACGAAAGGGAAAGCCCCTGCAGCACCGGAAGCTGCACCGAAAGGGACGGTATACATCAACACACCGGGCGATGTATTGAATGTGCGCTCGAAAGCAAGTCTTGATTCGAACGTGGTTGGTCAGCTCAAGCACACTACAGCTGTTTCTCACTATGGAACAGTGAACGGGTTCCATAAAATCAAATATAACGGACAAGATGCCTATATTTCTTCAGGTTTCGTTATGACAACAAAACCAAGTACATCTACTGGGACTGTCATCATTCTCGATCCTGGACATGGTGGGAAAGACCCTGGAGCACTAAATGGTTCTTTGTATGAAAAAACGATTGTTCTTGATGTCACAAAGCGTGTCGAGGCATATCTTCGTTCGAAATACGATTACAATGTGCGACTCACACGCTCAACAGATCTCTATTTGACACTTGGTGAACGCGTAGCTGCAGCTAAATCATTACGCGGTGACTTATTCGTCAGCATGCACGTCAACGCAGCGGGTTCTTCTGCCGCCAAAGGTTTAGAGACGTTCTATTCTTCACAGTCTGCGCATAGTTCTCGGAGTCGTGTACTTGCATCAAACATTCAAAGTAACTTGGCAAATAAGATGAGCGGAATGTCTAACCGAGGGGTAAAGACGGCGAACTATTACGTGATTACGTATAATACGATGCCATCTGCACTCGTCGAATTAGGATTCATCTCTTCGCCGACAGACTTAACTTACCTTCGCAGTAATACTTCTCGTCAGCGTATGGCAGAAGGTGTGGCTGAAGGAATTGCTAAATATGTTCAAACATACTATTGACTTAACGGCCTCAGACTTTAACGTCTGGGGCTTTTTTGTTCACGCTCGGATGTTGCACTAATTCATGACGTCAAAAAACCGAACCTTTGGAAGGTTCGGTTCGCTTTTTATAAATCATCAAATCCGTTCGCGTCTGTCACTTTCGCATAAGAACGTGACTTCTGTTCGAAGAAGTCAGATTTTGTCGCATTGAGCGAGTCGTCTGAATAGGCACGGATCCATGGCATGACATCTTCGTCAAATCCTTCATACAAGTCGTTTAGGCCGATGACGCGTAAGCGCTTGTTCGCCAAGTATTTGACGTAATCACGCATTTCACTGACGTCGAGTCCGTCGAGGTCGCGGAGAACATATTCACACCATTCGATCTCGAGGTCGACCGCTTCTGCCATCGTGTCGTATACGAATTGACTGAACTGTCCGTCTGCATCAATCTTAGGATTTTCTGTCAATACGGCACGTAAGAGCTGACTGATGAAGTATGAATGTTGCATCTCGTCACGTTGGATGTAACTGATCATCGTCGATGTACCGACCATCTTTTGGTGACGAGCGAGATTATAGAAATAAGCGAAGCCTGAGTAGAAGTTGATTCCTTCTAGGATGACGGATGCGACGAGTGATTTCGCGAAGTTCTCTGCATTAGGCGTTTCACGGAAATCTTCGTATAGGTCCAAAATAAATTGGTTTCGTTTCATGACCATTTCGTCATCTTTAGCGATGTCGAAGATGCGATTTTGTTCAGTTAGTGGCACGAGACTTGATAAGACATAGCTATACGATTGGTTGTGTACGACTTCTTGTTGCGCAATGACCGCAAGCACTGCGTGAACCGAAGAGTCGGATGAGAACATCGAAGACTCGAGGATATAACGTGTCTGGACCGAGTCGAGAATCGATAACAGTCCGATGATTCGTTTGAATGCATCCTGTTCACGTTCGGTCAGCTGCGACCATTGTTGCATGTCTTTCGACATCGAGATCTCATCGGGAATCCAAAAGTTGGATAGCAACTGTTTGTAAATCGTATAGAACTGAGGATACGCGATGTCGTTCCAGTTGACGATTGAGCTCGTTTCACCACCGATGATGGCAGTTGCCCGGTTAGGATGTTTGGGCGACAATAATTTGATTTTCTGAATCGACATGGTGCATTACTCCTTCTTCTACATGGTGAGCCATTCGTTCTGCCCAATGTTGGACGTTGTATGGTTGGTTACGTGGTGACTGCTCGATTTTGAGTAGTTCACCGGCAAGCGGAATTCCGTATTTCGAAAGGTGGTACGCCATCTCATCGACCGCACGACAGAAGTGAACAAACATCTTGTCACCCGTTCCGAATACCGCTGCTTGCCGAATCGGCACATTTAATTCTTTCAACACGAGACGGAACGTGTCTTTCATTTCCTCTGGTAAGACGCCATCTGCCCATGTATAAGAACCAAAATAGACGAGATCGAATGTAGCGAGGGACTGAGCTTCACGATAACCGACTCGATCGGCATCATAGCGGACGACCGAGTCGCCACGGTGATGATGTGTCGCTTCGATGAGCGTTGCCACTTCTTCCGTGTTTCCACTCATCGAGTGACAAATGATTGCGATGTTCATATGGTGGACCACCTTTCATAAAAACGGACTAACTTCGTGATAATGAGACTAGTTATGAGGCACAAGACTCACATTCATCCACTTCAATGGTTGTTGAGCGCGTATAGTAAATCGATTTCATGCCGAGAGACCAGGCTTCGAGATGCATCGCGAGAAGTTCTGTCGCCTTTACATCGTTCTTGACGTACAAGTTAAAGCTGATGGCTTGGTCGATGTGGCGTTGACGCGATGCGTTCTGACGAATGCTCCATAATTGATCGACTTCGAACGCTGATTTATAGAACCAGTTCGTCTCCGGCGTCAAATCCGGTACCGTGACGGGGATCTTATAATTTTTCTTTTCTTCCGAGTAGACTTTCTTATAAACCGGGTCAATCGATGCAGTACTACCGGCGATGATTGCAGTAGAGGAGTTCGGTGCGATGGCCATCATATAGGCATTACGGACACCGTTTTGATGAACCGCTTCTGCAAGCCCGTCCCAATCGAGGTCATCGTGTGAACGATAGTTCCGACGCTTGAAGTACTCACCCGTGTGCCACTCTGAACCTTCAAAGACACCGAACGCACCTTTTTCCTTGGCAAGTTCCATCGATGCCTGAATCGTGAGATACGCAATTTTTTCATACAGTTTTTCTGCATATTGTACGGCATCGACCGACTCCCAACGGATTCCTTCGAGTGCGAGTAAGTGATGCCAACCGAATGTACCAAGACCGACCGCACGGTATTTTTGGTTCGTGATCATCGCCTGTGGAACTTCGATCGTATTCAAGTCGATCACGTTATCGAGCATACGCATTTGAATTGGGATGAGACGTTCGAGTACGTCTGCTTTCACAGCCCGGGCGAGCGCGATTGAACTCAAGTTACAGACGACGAAATCACCAGGAGTCTTCGTGATGACGATTTTTCCGTCTTGCGTGTACTCCTCTTCAATCGTCGTAGCCGACATGTTTTGCGCGATTTCGGAACAGAGGTTTGAACTATAAATCATCCCTGCATGTTTGTTTGGGTTCGCGCGGTTCACGGCGTCGCGGAAGAACATGTACGGTGTGCCTGTCTCTAGCTGTGAACGCATATAACGTTTCACAAGGTCGATGGCAGGAACCGTCACGCGAGACAATTCTGGCGTATTGACACATTCCATATATTTCTCTGTGAAGCTCCCACCGTTCTCAGTTTCGTCGAAGTAGTCCTCGAGGCTGTAGCCCATTACCGTACGAATTTCATGTGGGTCGAACAAGTGCCAATCCCCACGTTCTTCGACGGTACGCATGAAGAGATCTGGTAAGCAGACACCAGTAAACAAGTCATGTGTCCGAAGGCGTTCGTCTCCGTTATTCAATTTCGCATCGAGGAATTCGAAGATATCCTTATGCCAAATATCTAAATAGACGGCGATTGAGCCTTGGCGCATGCCGAGCTGGTCGACGGAGACAGCCGTGTTATTCAATTGTTTCATCCACGGAAGGGCACCGCTTGAGACGCCTTTGAATCCTTTAATGTCACTTCCACGTGAACGGATTTTCCCGAGATACACGCCGATGCCGCCGCCCCCTTTCGAGAGTGTCGCCACGTCTGTATTTGAATCGTAAATCCCCCGAAGTGAGTCGTCGACCGTATCGATGAAGCAAGAGCTGAGCTGTCCGTATGATTTGCCGGCATTTGACAAGGTCGGTGTCGCTACCGTCATGTAAAGGTTTGAAAGAGCCCAGTACGCTTCTTCGACGAGTTTCAAACGAGTCGTCTCATCTTCCTTTTGCATAAGGGTCATCGCGATAACCATGAAGCGTTCCTGTGGAAGTTCATAAAGATTCTTCACGTGGTCGCGTCCGAGGTAGCGGTCCGACAACGTCCGGAGTCCGATATATGTGAAGAGACGGTCACGGGATGGATCGATTAACGATTCAAGATGATCCATATCTTCTTTAGAGTACGTATTTAAAAGTGCTGGAGTAAAGATGCGTTTTGACGTCAACGTCTCGACTAAGTGATAGAAGTTGCCATAGCGCATTGAAGCCTCGTAGCCTCGGTTGCGTGCCGCTTCGAGATAGAGACGGTTCAAATACATCTCTGTCGCAACGAACGTCCAGTCAGGTTCTTCGGCTTTCAACATGTCGAGCGCATGCATCGTCAATAAGTCATACACTACATCTTGTGTCAGCGTCTTCGTTTCGAGCGCCCGAATCGCCCGTTCTTCATAGCGCTCCACACTTAATTGAGGATACCGCGTCTGGATAGATTGAATAAGAGAGGCGACGTCAGCGAGCGTTGGGGCCGCCGGTAGCATCGTCTCGTGATGGATAGGGGATGTCAAAATCGATCACTCCTTTAATAAATGTAGACGTTATGAAAGTATAATAAGAACTTCCTAACCTGCCACAATATTGTGTTAACGACCAAAATACCTGTTAACTATATATTGACACTTTTATCTCTTTTTAATCATAAAACATCTATATTTAGTTTTGCAATGCTTGACATTCTTGGATGTATCGACCGACCTTTTGCTTTTGCTCAAAAAGGGCTTCATGAGCCGATTTGAGACAGAGAACTGAGATGAAAAAAATTTATGTAATATGATTGCTTGTTTTTTCACAAAAAACGAATCCGATTTCATCATCATCGCCACATTGAACATTACGTCACTTTCGGACAGAATAGATAGTGTTTGACGTTTTGTTTAAACACGTCTCCCTATTCGTTCCATACTAGATATAGTGTTGTGTCAAAGTGAGACAGAGGAATCCATTTGTCAAGGCTGGTATCCTAATGAAAAGTAAGGTAGATTGATGAGGTAGGACATTGATTTCAACGAAAAGAAGGGTTTAACAAGTGCGTACAGAAGACTTATTATTGACATGGGACCCACTCGGTTATGGGACAGGTTCATACGGGCCAGAGTTCGATGAGGTGATGATGGCATTGATTGACGTCAATTCTCCTGAACAGTTAACCGAAATCATTCGGCGCACACTTCTTGACGCGTTCGATGAGTGTCCACCAGAATCAGAAATCATCGAGATGGCACAGCGACTCTTCGCATCGTCATCTTGCCAATTATAAGGAGGAATAAATATGTTACGAATTGATCCAACACCTAACCCGAATGCAATGAAAGTGACACTTCCAGAAAACGTGTTCGGTGCGAAAAGTCAGAGTGTGAAAGCAGGCGAAGCGACAGATCAACCGCTCCTCGCAAAACTTGTCGAGATTGAAGGCGTAGAAAGTGTGTTTGCATATGGTGACTTTGTGACCGTTTCGAAAGAGAACGGTGTGAGTTGGGAAGCAATCCTCCCACAAGTTGAGACGGCATATCGCGGATGAATCCGACTGTTACGATTGTCATTCCGGCTTATAAACGCGAGACGGAACTGACAGAACTGCTTGAAAGTTTAACGGTCCAAACGTTTCAACAGTTCGAAGTCTTGATTATGAATAATGAGGGGCCGCCAAAACAACATCTTTTGGCGCCTTTTTTGAATCAATTGGATGTACGTGTCATAGAAGTCGGCGAAAATCATCACGTCCGTGCCCGAAATCGTGGTGTTCTTGAAGCGAAAGGCGATGTCATCCTGTTGTTAGACGATGATGACCTCCTCATGCCGACTCATCTCGAGGACAGCTTACGGGATCTTCAACAGGCTGACCTTGTCTATACGGATGCCGAATTGTTTCGGTTTGAATGGAAGCATGGACGTCGTGTCGTGACCGAATGGGAACCTTTTGCATACGAGTTCGATCAAGAGCGGATACGTCAAGATTCAACATTTATCCCGTCTGGTACAATGTATCGAAAGTCGATTCATGACACGATTGGTCTGTTCGACGAAGACGTCTATAACTACTGGGATTGGGATTTCTTATTAAGGGTCGTGGAACAATTTAGTGTGTCGCATCCTGCCCGCGCGACAGTACTTTACGCATTCAACGGGACCGATAACTTGTCGGCAAAACAAGACGAAACGAGACGTCGTTACTTTGAGCGCTTCTGTCAAAAACATGGACTGACAGACATGGAAATGAAGAACTTCCATATTGTTCAGGAAGAACGACGTTCATATGTGAGACAGACAGAGAGAACGTTTACCGGCGTGCTACCTGGTCGGACAGAAGGAGATTAAGTATGTATTCATCAAAAGAACTAGAATTGTTAGAGTTGTTAGAAGAGAAAGGCTATCTCGAAACGAAGATGTTAGCTGATTTGTTGGCACTCGATGAAGAGACGATTGAATCGATGCTTGAGAAGTTCAAACAAGACGGAATCTTACTTGGTTTTCGGGCAATGGTCAACTGGCAAAAAATAAATCGGCATGATGTCACGGCATTCATCGATGTCAAAGTCACCCCAAAACGGGGACGAGGGTTTGATGATGTGGCCGAGCGCATTTATCGCTTCCCGGAAGTGACGGCGCTTTATTTGATGTCAGGCGCATACGACCTCCAAGTCGTCATTCGTGCGAACTCACTGCAAGACGTCGCTTCATTCGTTTCGGATAAGTTGTCACCGCTAGATTCAGTATTGTCGACGACGACTCACTTCAAATTGAAGACGTACAAGCATGACGGCATTTTGTTCACCCCACAAACTGAAGACAAGCGGTTAAACATCACACCATGAAGTCTTTATCAAATCAAGTCGTCTCGATGAAGCCATCGGGCATTCGCCGTTTCTTCGATTTGGCACAGACGATGGAAAATGTTGTCTCTCTCGGGGTGGGAGAGCCGGATTTCATCACGCCATGGAACGTGCGAGAAGCGAGCTATGCTGCTCTTGAAGAAGGATATACAGCATATAGTGCCAACGCAGGACTCATCGAATTGCGAGAAGAGATTGCTAATTATATGAAGAAGCGATTTTCAGTTGAATACGATCCGACTTCGGAAGTCATCGTTACTACAGGGGCTTCACAAGCACTCGATATTGCATTTCGTTCCCTCCTCAATCCGGGAGATGAGGTTATCGTGGTCGAACCGGCATTCGTATCGTACGGTCCCCTCATCGAGATGGCGGGCGGAAAAGTGGTCCCTGTAGCATGTCGTCCGGAAAATGGTTTTCGTCTCGATCGAGATGACGTTGAACGTGTCATCACCGAACGAACGAAAGCGATTTTACTTTGCTTCCCATCCAATCCGACAGGTGCCACGATGAATGGTGAGGAACTCGCACAAATTGCTGAACTCGCGACCAAGCATGACCTATGGGTCGTCAGTGACGAGATTTATGCAGAACTTTGTTACGATGAACCGTTCGTCAGCTTTGCGACGCTCCACGACATGAGAGACCGAACGATTGTCGTGAACGGCTTCTCGAAAGCGTTCGCGATGACAGGATGGCGCCTCGGCTTCACTTGCGCACCAGAAGTCGTGACGCGGGAGATGTTGAAAGTCCATCAATATGGCATGATGTGTGCGCCGACGCTCGTTCAATTTGGTGGTCTTGAAGCACTGCGCTCTCGCCATCAACATGTGCCGAACATGGTGAAGAGCTATCGTCAACGCCGGAACTACTTTATTCAGGCGCTGAACAAGGCAGGTTTGCCGACGCATGTACCAGGTGGTGCTTTCTATGCGTTTCCTTCGATTCGGCATACCGGATTGACGAGTGAAGAATTTGCGGAACGACTCTTGATTGAAGAGCGGGTCGCCGTTGTTCCTGGTAATGCCTTCGGAGAGAGTGGAGAAGGGTTCGTTCGAGCAAGTTATGCGACATCGCTCGAACAATTGCAAGAAGCGATTCGTCGAATCGAACGTTTCATGAAGCAATTCGAAATGAAGACTATCGAACAAGACTCTCAACGATGAGGGTCTTGTTCTGTTCTACAAGAATCGAATGTGTAAAAACAAGAGGTGAGGTGAAAATATGGAACGTTACGATTACATAGCAGTTGGGTGTGGTCCGTATAATCTTGGTCTCATGGCTCTTGCAGAAAAGACAGCACTACAAGGAATCTGTTTTGAGCAGCGGACGGAAATGATGTGGCATGAGGGTATGTTGATTGAAGGGATGACGATGCAGACACATTATTTACAAGATCTCGTCACGTTAGCGGACCCGACCCATCCGTCGAGTTTTCTGAACTATTTGAGTGATACAGGTCGTCTCCAAACATTTATCACGCAAGAACAAGGTAAGATTCCTCGAACGGAGTACAATCGTTACTTGCGCTGGGTTGTAAATCAACTGTCGACGATTCGCTTCGACCATTATGTATCTGACGTTCAAGCGGAAGAAGATGGGTTCGTCGTGACAGTCGAATCAGATGGTCAATCAATACAAGTTCATACAAGACATCTCGTCCTAGGAACGGGTGCAGCACCATTCGTGCCAGATGGATTTGAACAAGTCATTCATACGAGCGATTATTTGACCTATCGGGACGTCCTCAGAGACCGATATCGTGTCGCGGTCGTTGGGAGTGGGCAGAGTGCGGCGGAAGTCTTCCTAGACTTGTTGCGTGACGCGACGGACGAGCAACGGGTCGACTGGATCACACGCTCCGATCACTTTGAGTCACTAGAGGCAGGAAAGCTAGGAGACGAAATCTTTAGTGTGGATTATGTCGATTATTTTCATGGGCTGCCGTATGACGCTCGTCAAGAACTACTCGGGTCATTCGAACGTTTCCGTCATGGCGTCAACCCTGAGACGATGACCTCGATTTATGAGACCTTGTATCACCGAACGGCAGAAGGGGAAGAGACGCTAGCTGACATGATGACACAGGTCGAAGTGGAATCGATCTCTTATGATTGGTTAACACATCGTTTGAAAGGGACGCGACGATATACGGGAGAAGTGATTGAAAAAGAGTACGATCTCGTTGTCGTGGCGACAGGGTATCGACCGGTCATGCCGAGCTGGATTGAGCGATTCCCGATTGTGTGGGAATCAGAGGGAGAATGGGCTGTCCGGGAAACGTATGAGGTGGTCATGAGCGAGTCGCTTGTCGGCAAATTGTTCACGCATACGAATATAGAACATTCGCATGGTCCGGCCGCAACGAATCTCGGGATGGCCGTCTATCGAAATGCAATGATGTTGAACGAAATGGCAGGGGAAACCGTCTATCCAATCCGTCATCAGAAGCCTTTTACGACGTTTTGAACAAAAAAAGGGCTAGGCGAGTCGCCTAGCGGAATCAGGGGGGAATACTTGAAGTCTTGCTTGATTTGTATTTACCCCGACCTTCGACTTTAAAACATTTCAACGAGGTGAAATAATCTTTTTTACTAATTTCTACACTTTATCGAAAAAAGTATGTTATAGTAAGTTGATGAATTTAGCATAGGAGTTGTTTGTAATGGCAAAATACGAAAAAGATCAAGTTTTAAAAGGTAAAGTAACAGGAATTCAACCATTCGGTGCTTTCGTAGCACTTGACGACGAGACTCAAGGTCTTGTCCACATTTCAGAAATCTCACACGACTACGTAAAAGACGTAAACGATTACGTTCAAGTTGGTCAAGAAGTTGAAGTGAAAATCCTTGAAGTGGATGAAGCTTCTAAAAAAATCAAGCTTTCAATGAAAGCGACTCAAGAAGCTCCAAAACGTGAGAAGTCTGCGAAGACAGCTCGTCGTGCGCCACGTCGCAACGAAGCATCTTCTAACTTCAAGCAAGAAGAAGCTCCAGGATTCACAGTCCTCAAAGATAAACTTGAAGACTGGATCAAAAACACGAACTTCAAGAAGTAAGTATTTAAAGGTGACCCGTTCTATACGGGTCACCTTTTTTATTTTACAGGAATCGGCGGATTGAATGACGAAACTGTAAACCGAATAGGAGGAGATCATATGAAGATTGGCATCATCGGAACGGGCGGGATTGCCACAAGCGCCCACATTCCGAATTATGTCAAAGCAGGGGTTGATGTGGTAGCCGTCATGAATCGAACACGAGCCAACGGGGACCGTGTCTCACGACAGTTCGGCATCCCGAACCTTTATGAGACGGTCGAAGAGATGCTTTCACGCGAAAATCTCGATGCGGTCAGTATATGTACACCAAACGCCTTACATAAAGAGCAAGTGCTGCTTGCGCTTGAAGCAGGATGTCACGTTCTCTGTGAGAAGCCACCGGGAATCTCAGAGAATGAAGCGATCGAGATGTTGGAAGCGGCAAAACGAGCCGGAAAAACATTGCATTACGGATTCCATTACCGACATCGTGAGGATACGGTTCTGTTGAAGCGAATGATTGATGCGGGTGAACTCGGAGACATCTATGCATCGACGGCGCTCGCGCTTCGACGGCGTGGAATTCCGGGATGGGGTGTCTTCACGAATAAAGAACTGCAAGGCGGGGGTGCATTACTCGACATAGGTGTGCATATGTTAGACCTGGCGCTTCATTTGATGGGATACCCGAAACCGAGAGAGGTCGTCGGTCATGTCGGTCAGTACTTAGGGAATCGTCCTGGTGTCGGCTTGCTGGGGGAATGGGACGCAAGCTCGCTCTCAGTCGAAGATACGGCGAGGGCGATGGTCACGTTTGAAAACGGAGCATCCTTATTACTCGACGTCAGCTACATGGCCAATATCGAGGAAAAAGATACGATGCGAGTGGAATGTCGCGGAACGAAAGCCGGAGCCAGTCTGTTCCCGCTCACACTTCACACGGAGAAATTTGGGGCATTGTTTGACGAGCGACCAGCTTATTTGACTGAACACGACCCGTATGAGCGGCAAATCCGACTCTTCCTTGAAGCCTGTCGACAGGAGCCGAATTATCGTCAAGCGGAGGAAGCGGTCATCCTGCATCGGATCATCGACCGCATCTATCAGTAAGCACGATACTTTTCATTCCGTAAAAACAGGGTATATAGTGTAGGTGTTACATATTTCTATGAGGAGGATGACTTATGCACAACTTTGAATACAAAAACCCGACAAAACTAATTTTTGGGACACATCAGGTCGAAAAATTAGCTGGAGAACTCGAATCGCTCGACGCGAAGAAAGTGATGCTCGTCTATGGTGGCGGAAGCATCAAAAAGAACGGGACGTACGATGAAGTCGTGGCCGAACTTGAAAAAGCCGGTATCTCATACGTAGACTTCTCAGGTGTTGAACCGAACCCTCGTATCGAAACGGTACGTCGTGCTGTGAAATTTGCCCGTGAAGAGAACGTAGATGCCTTACTCGCAGTCGGCGGAGGTTCCGTCATCGACTGTACGAAACTGATCTCAGCGGCAATCCCTTATAAAGGGGACGCGTGGGACATTGTCCTCCGTGAGCATATCCCGACAGAGGCGGTGCCATTCGGGACGGTCCTCACACTCGCAGCGACAGGGTCAGAGATGAACTCTGGGTCGGTCATCACGAACTGGGAGACACAAGAGAAGTTCGGTTGGGGCCATCCGCTCGTATTCCCGACGTTCTCCATCCTTGATCCACGTTACACGGTGTCGGTTCCGAAAGACCAGACGATTTACGGCATCGTCGACATGATGAGCCATTGCTTCGAACAATATTTCCACCCGAACCATGCACCGGTACAGGAACGCATGACAGAAGGTGTTTTGAAAGCGGTCGTGGAGTCGGCTCCGAAACTCGTGAACGATTTAGAGAACGTCGACCTTCGTGCCATCATCTTGTTCTCGGGTACGATGGCATTGAACGGTGTGCTTCAAATGGGTGCTGCGGGAGACTGGGCGTCTCATAACATCGAACATGCGGTATCGGCTGTTCACGACATCCCGCACGCAGGCGGTCTCGCGATCCTCTTCCCACGTTGGATGGAACACGTATTGGATGAAGACAATGCCGCTCGTTTCGCACGACTCGGTACCGAAGTATTCGATGTCGAGCCGGGTGAAAGTGACTTGGAGACAGGGAAACGGACAATCCAAGCTGTTCGTGCATTCTTCGACCAACTCGGTGCGCCAAACTCGCTCCGTGACTACGAAATTGATGAGTCGACATTCGATGCGATTCTCGATTCGGCAATGAAGCGTGGTGCATTCGGTCGCTTCCGTACACTTGAACGGGAAGATGTCTCGAAAATCTTAGAACTTAGTAAATAAGGCGAATTCTTGCCTATTTCGCAATAATGATTGAACGAATCCGACGTTTCCGTTTATGATGGGTCATGTATGGCTCTTTTACGAGCGATTTAAAGGAGGAAATGACATGTCAACTGTACGTTTCGATTATTCAAACGCGCTCTCATTCGTAGGGAAGCACGAAATCGACCAAATGCAAGAAACGGTAAAAACGCTTCACTCGGTGATTCACGAGCGAAGCGGAGCCGGAAGTGATTTTCTTGGGTGGGTCGATCTTCCGACCGAATACGATCAAGATGAGTTCGCACGAATCAAAGCTGCGGCGGAACGAATTCGCGAGAATTCAGACGTTCTCGTCGTCGTCGGAATCGGAGGATCTTACCTCGGTGCCCGTGCAGCGATCGAAATGCTTCAACATTCGTTCTTCAACGTATTATCAAAAGAAGAGCGCAAGGCTCCACAAGTATTCTATGCGGGCCACAATATCTCATCGACGTATATGAGAGAATTGCTTCAAGTGCTCGAAGGAAAAGACGTCTCGGTTAACGTCATCTCGAAATCAGGGACGACGACAGAACCTGCGATTGCTTTCCGTGTTCTTAAACAGTTCATGGAAGAAAAGTACGGACAAGACGGGGCGCGTGAGCGCATCTACGCAACGACAGATCGGGCTCGCGGTGCACTCAAGACTCTCGCGGACGCGGAAGGATACGAATCGTTCGTTATTCCGGATGATGTCGGTGGACGCTTCTCTGTCCTCACACCAGTCGGTCTTCTTCCGATTGCCGCTGCCGGAATCGATATCGATGCCTTGATGGAAGGGGCACGTGACGCACAGAACGCTTACAGCTCTCCTGAATTGGCAGAGAATGAAGCATATCAATATGCGGTTGTACGAAACGCCCTTTACGCAAAAGGCAAATCGATTGAGATGCTCGTCAACTACGAACCGGCTCTTCACTACGTGTCAGAGTGGTGGAAGCAGCTTTACGGTGAATCAGAGGGGAAAGACAATAAAGGTATTTTCCCTGCGGCTGTCGATTTCTCGACGGATCTTCACTCGATGGGCCAATACATCCAAGAAGGTCGTCGCGACTTGTTCGAGACAGTCATCCGTGTGAAAGAAGTTCGTCATTCGATGAACGTTCCAGAAGACGCACAGGACTTGGATGGCTTGAACTTCCTTGCCGGTGAAACGATTCAATTTGTGAATGATAAGGCGACAGAAGGAACACTTCTCGCACACACAGACGGCGATGTACCGAACTTAGTCGTCGAATTGCCGGAGATGACCCCGTATCACCTTGGTTACTTGTTCTATTTCTTTGAGAAAGCATGCGCGATGAGCGGTTACATCCTCGGAGTGAACCCGTTCAACCAGCCAGGCGTCGAAGCGTACAAAGCAAACATGTTCGCTTTGCTCGGTAAACCGGGATATGAAGAACAAAAAGCAGAACTCGAAAAACGCTTGAATCAATAAGAAAACGAATCGGTCCGCAAGTCGGGCCGATTTTTTTGTTTGAAACTGGGTGAAGACAAGGTAAAGTGAGAGTAGACAGGGGAAAGAAAGGGATGGACTATGAAGACATTCAAGGATTACTATCATAATCAAGTTGAGCTAAGCTTCACCCATTATCCATTCTCAGACACACCGCTCCACGTCTGGGTCGTCGCCCGTTACGAGGATAAGTGGGTATTGACGAAGCATAAACAAAGAGGACTCGAGTTTCCGGGCGGGAAAGTCGAGCCGGGCGAGCATGAGGACGCCGCCGCAATCCGAGAAGTTTACGAAGAGACCGGTGGGATCGTGCAGACACTACGCTACTTGGGACAGTATCGGGTGCTCGGTCGAGGTGATACGGTCGTCAAAAATATTTACTTTGCTGAGATTGAGCGATTTGAGGATCATCCTGCCGTCGATGAGACGGATGGGGCCGTCTTGATTGATGCATTGCCGGGTAATTTGTTACGCAATCAACGTTATAGTTTTATGATGAAAGACCGAGTCTTACCGGAGACGATGAGGGTTCTACATGAACAACAGTTGGTTTGACCGAGTTGATGTGTTACCACCGTACGCAGGTTATCGGGTGACAAGAGGGTGGTACACGACAAATGATGGAGAAGAGGTCGTAGCGTATTCAATCGAACCAAAACGACCGAATGGGCACGTGTTGATGTACTTACGTGGAGGGACGGCACGAATCGGGGACGTCCGTTTACCGCGGCTCATGCAATTCGCATCACGCGGCTTTCATGTCGTCGCTCCCGTCTATCGTGGCAACCATGGTGGGACTGGAAAAGAGGATTTTGGTGGGGATGATTTGGAAGATGTGCTCTCGCTATACGATCGCGTTCAAACGAGCGGACGACCGGTTCACGTGCTCGGCTTTTCGCGAGGGGGCATGATGGCACTATCGCTCGCATCCGAACGACCGGTCACCACGGTCACATCCTGGGCAGGCGTGACGAACCTAGAATGGACATATGAGGAACAGCGTTCGATGCGGAAGATGTTACGTCGCATGACAGGTGGGGACCCCGAATCAGCAGAATCTGCCTATGTTGATCGTTCCCCCCTCTATAAAGAATGGATTGCCCCGACGCTCATCATCCATGGTACCGACGATGAGCAGGTTCGCTTGCGTCATGCGACAGCTGTCGCTGAGAAGTTAGGGGAGCAGGCTGAATTTTGGGTGGTCCCATTCGGACACCAGCTCCCATTTTGGGATAAATGGGAGACGACAGAGCAGGCGATGGACTGGATGATACAGCAAGAAAAAACACCGACTCATGATTGAGTCGGTGTTTTGATGTAGTTAGATGACGAGCGGACCGGCTGCGATGATTGATTCACTTGCTTTCGTGAAACGCTTGAAGTTCTCTTTAAATTTCATGGCAAGTGCTTTTGCCTCCATGTCGTAACGAGCTGAATCGTTCCATGTATCTCGTGGATTGAGAACAGTACTCGGTACACCTTCGATGGCTACTGGAATCTCGACATTGAAAATGTCATGTTTCATCGTTTCGACATCACGAAGCTGTCCATTGATTGCGGCGTTGACCATCGCGCGCGTATAAGCGAGTTTCATACGTGAACCTTCACCGTATGCACCACCTGTCCAACCTGTGTTGACGAGATAGACATCGACATCATGTTTTTCAATCAATTGACCGAGCATATCCGCGTAACGCTCAGGAGCGAGCGGGAGGAACGGTGAACCGAAGCAAGTCGAAAACGTCGCTTGTGGTTCTGTGACACCGCGCTCCGTGCCGGCAAGTTTTGACGTATAGCCAGACAAGAAGTGATACATCGCTTGCTCTTTCGTCAATTTGCTGATCGGTGGCAAGACGCCGTACGCATCTGCCGTCAAGAAAACAATTGTATTCGGATGACCTGCGCGTGATGGGAGCATCGCATTGTCGATGAACTCAATCGGATATGCCGCACGCGTGTTTTCCGTTAAAGAAATGTTTTTGTAGTCTGGTGTTCGATCATCGTTTAGCACAACGTTTTCAATCAATGAACCGAATCGAATCGCATCATAAATTTGTGGTTCGTTCTCACGTGATAAATTGATTGTCTTTGCGTAGCAACCGCCTTCAATGTTAAAGATGCCGTCTGGTGACCATCCGTGTTCATCGTCACCGATCAAGTGACGCTCAAGGTCAGCCGAAAGTGTCGTCTTCCCAGTTCCCGACAACCCGAAAAAGAGAGCCGTTTCGTTCGCATCATTGACATTTGCCGAACAGTGCATCGATAACACGTTTTGTTCAGGCAACAAGAAGTTCATGACGGAGAAGATTGATTTTTTAATTTCACCACCGTATTCTGTTCCCCCGATCAGAATTGTACGTTTGGCGAATGAAACGAGAATGAATGTCTCTGAGTTTGTGCCATCGACCGCAGGGTCTGCTTTATAACTCGGTGCATAAATGACCGTAAACGGGTCGAACGCACCTTTCGTCGGCCATTCACGTAAGAAGAGTTGTTTAGCGAATAGACTGTGCCACGCATACTCTGTGATGGCACGAACGGGTAAAGTGTAGTGTTCATCCGCGCCAGCCGCAGCTTCAAGATAGTAGAGCTTATCTTTCTTCTCTAAGTGATTGAGTACTTTTTCAAGAAGTGCTGAAAACTTCTCTTCAGCGATTGGTTGGTTGACCTTCCCCCAATCGACAAGGTTGTTGCTGACTTCATCTTGTACGACGAATTTGTCTTTCGGTGACCGTCCGGTAAAAGCACCGGTGCTGACAGATAATGCCCCGTCTTTTGTCAGTACACCTTCACCATTTTGAATGGCTTCTTCTACCAGCTCTGGAACCGTCAAGTTCCGTAACATGTCGGTACCATTAATTAATTCTTCGATTTTCAGGAGCGTTGTCGCCATCCTGAATCCCACCTTTCCCCTAAATAGATGTGGATGAAATCCGCATACTTCCGCAATCAAGATTAATTAGTATGACATTTTTAATTATATGTGACACACTAATTAAAAACAAGCATTTCTTCTCTATTAAGTAAGCGCTTTCTTACAAGGATAGTTTAACACATTCTCTTATCACAAGGTGTTAAAAAAAAGAAACGAAATAAAAAAATGGTTGACGATTCACAAACAGAAATGTTTAGCAAGTCTGTGAAAAAAATACGAATTCGTTCAATTCCCTTGACATAATCGGATGTCATTTATATGATGGTTTTCGTAACGGATACTCTTATTCTGAGCGGTGGAGGGAACAAGGCCCTACGAAGCCCAGCAACCGTCCGACATGAAGTCTTGTGCGGAAAAGGTGCTATCCTGAAGCGAAGCCATTAGCTTCGAACGATAAGAGGGTAAGGAAGAACGATTCAACCTTTCCCCATGTATGTCATCGGGGGGAGGTTTTTTTCATTACCGTCCCAAAGCAACGCGTAAGGGGAACGAGTACCGTCCACATATCACCCTTATTATAGGAGGTTTTTTGAATGTCAAATTTGAACCGTCGACTTTTTACTTCAGAGTCGGTTACTGAAGGACATCCAGACAAAATTTGTGATCAGATTTCTGACTCGATTTTGGATGCCATTTTAGCGGAAGACCCGAATGCCCGTGTTGCGGCAGAAACGTCTGTCACAACAGGTCTTGTACTCGTAGCTGGTGAAATCACAACGTCAACTTACGTGGATATCCCGAAAGTTGTCCGTGAAACGATCCGTGAAATCGGATACACACGTGCGAAATATGGTTTCGATGCTGAAACATGTGCAGTCTTGACATCGATTGACGAACAATCGGTCGATATCGCGCAAGGTGTAGACCAAGCCCTTGAAGCTCGTGAAGGTCAAATGACTGAAGAGGAGCTTGATGCAATCGGGGCAGGAGACCAAGGTCTCATGTTCGGATACGCAACAAACGAGACACCTGAACTCATGCCCCTCCCAATCTCGTTGGCACACAAGTTGTCACGTCGTCTTGCGGAAGTACGTAAGAACGGTACGCTTGAGTACCTCCGTCCGGATGGGAAAACACAAGTAACGGTTGAGTACGATGAGAATAACAACCCTGTTCGTATCGATACAATCGTTATCTCGACGCAGCATGCAGAAGAGATTACACTCGAGCAAATTCAAGAAGACTTGAAAAAATATGTCATCGAAGCAGTCATTCCGGCTGAACTTATCGATGCTGAAACGAAATACTTCATCAACCCGACTGGTCGCTTCGTAATCGGTGGACCACAAGGGGATGCAGGTTTGACAGGACGTAAAATCATCGTCGATACGTACGGTGGATACGCTCGTCACGGCGGTGGTGCATTCTCTGGTAAAGATCCGACAAAAGTTGACCGTTCAGCGGCATACGCAGCCCGCTATGTAGCGAAAAACATCGTTGCAGCAGGACTTGCGGATAAAGCGGAAGTACAACTCGCGTATGCGATCGGGGTTGCACACCCTGTATCAATCGCTGTCGATACATTCGGCACTGGAAAATTGAGCGAAACAGAACTCGTTGAACTCGTTCGTGAGAACTTTGACCTCCGTCCGGCAGGTATTATCAAAATGCTCGACCTTCGTCGCCCGATCTACAAACAGACAGCAGCTTACGGTCACTTCGGTCGTACAGATGTGGAACTCCCTTGGGAGCAAACAGATAAAGCAGCAGTTCTTGAAGAAGGCGCGAAGCGTTTCGCGTAATCAAAAACGACCTTTCCGCGGAAAGGTCGTTTTTTTGGTTCATGTAGTTGATGGTGTCTGTTTATTTTCGTCTGACTCAGAATCGTTGGAAGTTGTTTCTTGTCCGAGAGCTGTATCTTTCGCTTCGACGACCTTCTCACCGATATCTTGTAAATCAGACTTGGCTTCTTGTGCTGTATCAACGATTTTATTGACGTCTTCTTTAACTGTATCTACTTCTCCGACGACTTTTTCATATACGTTCTGAACGTCTGTAGATACTTCCTGAATTTTGCCGGAAGCCGTCTTCACTTGTTCAATAACCTGTGAGGCTTTACCAGCAGGGTCTTGTTTCATTTCATTGACAATGCCGCCGACCGAAGATTTTGCGCTCGAGAGGGATTGTTTCGTATGATCTCGATTCGAGGAGCTAAGTAATGCGAGAAGACCACCGACAAGTGCACCGAGTAACATGCCGGTCACGACGTTGATTTTCGGACTTCCCGCGTTCATTTGGTCAAATTGACGATTTGGGTTCTCTGTTTGTTCGACTTTCGGGTCATGCTCTAATTTTGGTTCCATGTTGTTCCACTCCTTCATTTGATTGGCATTGCTAGTTTTATACCCAAGTCGAATGCTAAGATAACGTTTTCTAATGAATCGTCATGAAAAAGAAATGTAGTGCAGGATAAAAACACTATGATAGGGAATGATACAAATAGATTGGCCTAAAGGGGGAAGCGATCATGAATATGCGAGAAGCAGTTCCAGAAGATGCGGCGTTAATTCGAACGATTGCACTTGCAACGATTTCAAAGAATGATTCCAATCGGACAAGAGCGATGGAGCGCGCCTATCGACAAGAAGAGATTGTACGAGCAATCAGTTCAAGTGAAGAAGCACGAGAACAATATTTTATCGTTGGCGAGTACGAAGGCCATGTCATCGGATTTTGTCATGCCATCGATCGCGGTGACATGTGGGAGATGCTTCGTCTCTATCTTCATCCCGATCACCATCGGAACGGGTACGGTGCAGATTTTTTAAGGCACCTTCAATCGAAAAAAACACAACCGATGGAAGTGTACGTTGAAAATTCGAATGATCAGGCGATTGCTTTCCTCTTGCATCAATCATTTAAAGAAGTGAATCGAATTCAAGAAGAGGTCTACGACCAACCGATGGAACTCATTCATCTAAGATATGTCCCGAGCTAAGACTCCAGACGGATTTTGTTTAAACATCAGTTGCGGCTGATGTTTTTTTGATACAATGAATATAGTCTATAAATGAGGTGACGGCAGCATGACATATGAAGAAACACAAAAAGGGGTCATCGTCATCGTTTATCCGCTACAGTTCACATCTCGGATCAGCGAGAATTTTATTCGACGACTTCAAGACGAGTACGAAGTAATTGTCGTCCGCGACCAATCGATGGGCTTGACGGCAGAAGATCATAAACAATTGATCAAACGGGCGTTACGTGAGGCCGGCGAGTATAAATTACCGATTCATGTCGTGGCGTTCAGCCTCGGGGCGCTCTTTACAAACCGGCTTCTTCAGGAGTATGATGTGCCGCTCGGGAGCCTGACTTATATCTCTCCATTGTTTGATTGGCATGCGACTCGTCAAATCGGTGGATTGAAACAAGTCGTCGCGAGTGCAGTCGATCGTTTTCGCCCAGACTTACCACTCGGAATGATGACATTCACCGGCGGCGGCGACGAATCGTCCCGATTTGGTGAAATCACATATGCCCAATATCGGGAAATCGAAGAAGAAATCGTAGAGCATCAAGAAGAAAAGAAACATTTGCCACGTCTCCCGCTCGCTTGTTTCTACGCACCTGATGATCAATTTGCAGACGTGAAGTTGACGTTGAACGTCTGCCGAAAGATTGGTGGAGATCAAGTGTATATCCGTCGATTAGAAGGATTCCCGCATTTTGGGTATGAGCGGTTGAACACCAAATTTGCAGAAACGCTCATGACGTTTTATGAATTGATTCAAGAATAAAAGAAGGCGACTCACAGGAGCCGCCTTCTTTTATTTTGAACGTTTTTCAATCGCCACGATGAATGGAGGGTGGTTGATCTGGTTGATGAAGCCGTAACGCAGTACACCCGCCTGCTTTTGGTCAAGCGACTCCACATAGCGAAGCACATCATCCCGTTCGACCTTCCCGCTCTCATGGCCGTGGTAGATGACGATGACGATGACACCACCGATAGCCATGACCTCTAATAATTGAGACAATGCGGCAATGGTCGTATTCCCTTGTGTCGTGACGGATTTGTCACTTCCTGGTAAATAACCCAAATTGAAGACGGCTGCGGTGATTGGTCGTGTCTCATTCGCGACGACCGTATGAACCGTATCGTGACTATCATGAATGACGGTCACCCGTTCATCGACACCTGCTTCCTGTATACGTGCACGGGTTGAAGCAACCGCTTCTGTTTGGATGTCAAATGCGTATACGTGTCCCGTTTCGCCTACGGCGTTCGCCAAGAACAACGTGTCGTGCCCGTTCCCGGCAGTCATATCGATAGCGACATGTCCTACTTCGAGGTGGTCATGTAGTAATTGTTTTGCAAATGGTAGTACTCTCATTAATCCCATCAATCTCATCCTTCTTTTTTCCTTGGAAGGAATCACGTCGCTCCAATTCCTCACGAATCTTGTTTAGCACCTGCATCTTGTGACGGCTCCATAATGGACCAATCAATAAGTCAGGCGGGCCGTCTCCCGTCAATCGATGGACGATCACCTCGGGTGGTATCCGTTCGAGTTGATCACAAACGAGGGAGATGTATGTGTCTTCCTCCATCAAGTCGAGCAAGCCTTTCTCGTATTGACGGGCAAGTGGTGTATGTTTCAAGACGTGGAGCAAATGGATTTTGATTCCTTGTATGTCCATTTTAGCAACTTCTCGGGCTGTGTCGAGCATCATCTCTGGTGTTTCACCGGGTAGGCCATTGATGATGTGCACGCATACGCGAATGTTGTGACGACGCAGTTTTTCAAGACCGTTCAAAAATGTTTGATAATCGTGTCCGCGATTGATTTTTTTTGCGGTCGTATCATGTACGGTCTGTAAACCGAGTTCCACCCATAAAGAAGTCCGCTCATTCAGTTCGGCTAAATAGTCGACAACGTCATCAGGCAAGCAATCTGGGCGTGTCGCAATCGAGAGACCGACGACACCTTCTTGCTGAAGCGCTGGTTCGAATAATTCGCGTAATCTTTCGACTGGCGCATAGGTATTACTGTACGCCTGAAAATAGGCGATGTAGTCGGCGTTCTTCCACTTTCGATGAAGTCGCGTTTTTACTTCTTCGAATTGAACGGGAATCGGGTCACAGGCATTACCCGCAAAATCGCCACTTCCATCATCTGAACAGAATGTACATCCGCCTTTGGAGACGCGGCCATCACGGTTCGGACATGTGAAGCCACCATCGAGCGGCACTTTAAACACCTTGTTCCCGTATTCCCGACGATATGCCTCATTCAATGTATGATAGCGGTTTTGACCAAATGGATTCATGGTTATCTCTCCTTCCTTGCTCATCCTATCACAAATAAAAAATGACAAAACTTCATAATGAGTAATTTTTCTTGACACTTCTTTGGCATTCGTTTAGGTTTGATAGGGAAATCTTGTCGATTCGGCCTTTTGTGCCGATTTTTTAATGTGAAGAGGGATGAAAGGAGGACTTGGTGTGAACAATAAAATGCCAATCTCGGTATGGATTCTAGTCATTGCGATGGCGCTCAATACAACGGCGGCGTCTTTTTTATGGCCATTTAACACCCTGTATATTCATGATTTTTTAGGTGAGTCGATGACGCTTGCCGGAGTGGCGCTTCTCGTGAACTCCGCACTCGCAATCGTCGGTAACTACATTGGAGGGACGCTATTCGACCGAATCGGAGGAAAGGCGACGCTCGTCATCTCCGTCGGCTTGTTGCTTGCGAGTTCGCTTGGATTTTTACTGTTCCACGCCACGTTCTTCGGTTATTTGGTGTGGCTCGGTTTAATCGGGTTCTCTGGGGGACTCGTCTTTCCGACCGTTTATGCGTTTGCTGGACTCATTTGGCCAGAAGGGGGACGTCGTTCCTTCAACGCGATTTATGTCGCGCAAAATGTTGGGGTCGCCCTCGGTACAGCGATGAGCGGTCAAATCGCGCGATTGAACATCGAGTGGATTTTTTACGCAAACTTCTTCTTGTCGGTCCTATTTGTTGTGGTTCTTTTATTTGGACTTCGCTATTTGAAGAACCCGACACGTCCTGTCGTGCAATCCCAGCTAGAAGCAGCGGCCACGACGCTCTCGAGCGCGACGATGAAGTCGATGTGGTATGTCGCTATTGGTTATGCGGTGCTTTGGTTCGTCTACGTTCAGTGGCAAGGAACGATCGCGGTTCACTCGAAAGACCTCGGTGTCACAATCAGCCAATACTCACTCCTTTGGACAGTGAATGGGGCAATGATTGTTTTTGCACAACCATTACTCAATCGGGTGTTGCGACAGTTTGAGGATGATTTGAAACGTCAATTGATCATCGGGGCATCGATTTTCCTCGGTGCTTTCTTGATCGTGCCGTTCGCTGGTGGCTTCGGTATGTTCATGGTAGGGATGGTCGTCATGACAATCGGCGAAATGTTCGTTTGGCCAGCGGTTCCAACGATTGCGGCGAAACTTGCCCCGCCTGGGAAGGCAGGTCAATATCAAGGGCTCGTCAATATTGCGGCTTCCGTCGGTCGGATGATTGGCCCAACGTTATCTGGGTTTATCTACGATGTGTTCGGGATTACGGCAGTCTTTGGTATGCTGCTCCTACTCGCCACGTTTGCCCTCAGTCTATTCGTATTCATGAAAGACATTCGCGTTACTGAAAAATCAAGTTGACGTTGAATTTCAGAATGGGCTAAAATAGACTACGATGAATAGCAAGCGATGAAGAGGATTAGTAACGAACGTTCCGTTTCAAAGAGAGTCGATGGGTGGTGTGAATCGATAAGCGGATGTTGTGAACTCGCCTTGGAGCTGTTTTCCTGAAACGAGTAAGGAAAACCGAGGTTACGCCTCGTTACCGGCGTCTCAAGTGGCAGTAATGCAACATGGGTGGTACCGCGGAGAGCTTTTAAGCCTTTCGTCCCATTTTCGGGGACGGAAGGCTTTTTATTTATGCAGAGGAGGAAGAATGTTGAGCTATTTTAAACATCAAGAAATCGAGCCGAAATGGCAAAAACGCTGGGAAGAAAAAGAAGCGTTCAAAACGACAGAAGACCCGGAGAAGGATTGTTTTTACGTCCTTGATATGTTCCCCTACCCATCAGGAGCCGGCCTTCACGTCGGTCACCCGGAAGGTTATACGGCAACGGATATCATTGCCCGGATGAAACGGATGCAAGGATATAACGTCCTTCACCCAATCGGATGGGATGCATTCGGTCTTCCTGCCGAGCAATACGCACTCGATACGGGGAACGACCCACGCGAGTTCACAGCGCGTAACATCGAGACGTTCCGTCGTCAATTGAAGGATCTTGGATTCTCATATGATTGGGACCGTGAAATCAGCACGACGGATCCGAAGTACTATAAATGGACGCAGTGGATTTTTACTCAACTTTTCGAACGTGGACTCGCCTACGTCGATGAAGTCGCGGTCAACTGGTGCCCAGCGCTCGGTACGGTCCTTGCGAACGAGGAAGTCATCGATGGCTTGTCAGAGCGGGGGAACCACCCGGTCTATCGCGTGCCGATGAAGCAATGGGTGCTTCGCATCACCGAATACGCGGAGCGTTTACTTGAAGATTTGGAAGGTCTTGACTGGCCGGAGAGCGTGAAAGAGATGCAACGCAACTGGATCGGCAAATCGGTCGGTGCCGAGGTCGACTTCAAGGTCGATGGTCACGATAAGATCGTCACCGTCTTCACGACACGTCCAGATACGCTTCACGGGGCGACTTACGTGACACTCGCACCAGAGCATCCGTTCACGAAAGTGATCACGACGCCTGAACAATCGACAGCAGTCGAAGCATACATTGAAGAAGTCTCGAAGAAAACAGACCTTGAACGTACGGATCTCGCCAAAGAGAAGACGGGTGTCTTCACGGGCGCATATGCGATCAACCCGGTGAACGGCGAGAAACTTCCGATTTGGACAGCGGACTATGTCCTCTCGACATACGGGACAGGTGCGGTCATGGCCGTCCCTGGGCACGATGAACGCGATTATGAGTTTGCGAAAACGTTCGACCTTCCAATCTGTGAAGTCGTCAAAGGCGGGAACTTGGAAGAAGCGGCTTACGTCGAAGATGGAGAGCACGTCAACTCAGGTAGCTTGAACGGACTCAATAAAGCTGATGCCATCAAGACGATCATTGAAGAACTTGAAGCTAGTGGCACAGGTCGTGCGAAGACGACATACCGTCTTCGTGACTGGTTGTTCAGCCGTCAACGTTACTGGGGCGAGCCGATTCCGGTTGTTCATATGGAAGACGGTACGATGAAGACGGTACCGGTCGAAGAGCTTCCGCTCGAACTTCCGATCATCGATGAAATCAAACCATCGGGTACGGGCGAATCACCACTTGCGAACGCAGAAGAGTGGTTGACGTACACAGACCCTGTCACTGGGGAGAAGGGTCGTCGTGAGACAAATACGATGCCACAATGGGCCGGCAGCTGCTGGTACTACATCCGTTACATCGATCCGGATAACGAGGAGATGATTGCGGACCCTGAGAAACTCAAACGTTGGCTTCCGGTCGACTTATACATCGGTGGTACGGAGCATGCCGTCCTTCACTTGCTCTATGCGCGTTTCTGGCACAAAGTCCTCTTCGATATCGGCGTTGTCCCGACGAACGAACCGTTCCAAAAACTCTACAACCAAGGGATGATCCTCGGTGAGAACAACGAGAAGATGTCGAAATCTCGTGGGAATGTCGTCAACCCGGATGATATCGTGAAGTCACACGGTGCGGATACGCTCCGTCTTTATGAAATGTTCATGGGACCACTTGATGCAGCGATCGCATGGTCGACGAATGGGCTTGACGGGGCACGTCGCTTCCTCGACCGCGTATGGCGTTTGTTCGATCAAACGAACTTCGCGGACGTGGCACCGACTGCCGACTTTGAACGCACGTATCATCAGACCGTGAAAAAAGTGACGGAAGACTACGAGGCACTTCGCTTCAACACGGCCATCTCGCAATTGATGGTCTTCGTCAATGAAGCGAACAAACAAGAGACGTTGCCGAAGTCACAAATGGTCGACTTCATCAAAATGCTCTCACCGGTCGCACCTCACTTGTCGGAAGAGTTGTGGGAGAAGATGGGCATGACTGAAGCATTGACGTATGCGGCATGGCCGACTTACGATGAGTCAAAACTTGTGAGTGACACGATTGAAGTCGTCATTCAAGTGAATGGGAAACTTCGTGCGAAAATGCACGTTTCGCGTGACGCGTCGAAAGAAGCACTCGAAGCGGAAGCACTCGGTAACGAGCGTGTCCAAGAGTTCACAGAAGGCAAGACGGTTCGTAAAGTCATTGTCGTTCCAGGGAAACTCGTCAATATTGTAGTCGGGTAACATGAAGAATGTGTGACATTGTCGCACATTCTTTTCTTTTTAGTGGGGTCATTTTCTTTTACTGGCGGTTTTGATACACTAAAGGGCGATACTGAAGTAGAAGGGGACGACATGTCCATGAAACGTTCTTATGTGCTCTATACGACACTTTGTGCTGTCGTAGTCGGTGCGGTGCTTTGCTATATCTTCGTCTTTTCAGATGAAGAGATTCAGCGACAGGTCGCTTCGACATTTGAAAAAATTGATATTCAAACAAGTCATCAAACGGCTTCACTCCCACCCGTAGAGGCGGCCCAAGATGATGACGATATTGACACGACCGATGCACTCGAACAGATTAACCAAATCGATGAAGTGTATTACAGTGACACGATTGGGGCCTATCTCGTCATAACCGAGCAGGCTGAGTTCTTTGAAGTGAGTGGAAACGGAACCCGTGTCAACTCAGTACTCCAACTTGAAAACTCAGGGAAAGCCAGCCTCGATGACTTCATCGGTATGCGAATGATCAAAGAGGATTTAGTTTATGCGGTTACTGCAAATGGGACGCTTGTCACCATTGAACGGGAAGAGGGGCGCTGGGTCGAGCGGCCACGTAAACAAATCAAAGGTCTCGTGTCGGAAGACCGGATTTTTGGTCTTGGCTATGACCGTGAATCGAATCGATTGTTCATGATGAATCGGTTGGCGGACACGCCGGACCTTGAGCTCCTCTATATTGAAGAGCGGGAGATTGAACTGGAGACGCCAGTGGATGACAAGTCCCAAGAAGAGTCAACTGAAGCTGACACGAGTGCTGAAAATACAGAAGAACCATCAGAAGATACAGCGACAGAGAACGTCTCGACGAATGACAACGACTCGACCGAAACGGCTGCTTCTGAAGACGCACCTGACAATGAGCCAAACGCACAAGAAGAGGATGAGAAAAAAGAACCCGAGACCGAATGGATGCTTGATTCGCGACAAGCGTTATCCGCCGACGGCATGAGTGCTTCCATCCAACAAAAATTCGAACGGTTCGAAGGCGTCGGGCTTGTCGAGAGGCAAGGACGTATCTATGTGCTCGATTCAGAAGAACTCGTCCTCTACACGGTCAACCCGGAAGAAGGGACGATCAACGGTCAGATGGTGACACCTCGTGTGTATGACTCGACCGGTATGTTTTTACAAGACAATGAAATCTTTGCAATCGTCCACCCGGAAGTATTCGATTTGGATGCCTTCGTCTCGGTGGACTGACAATGGGGGAACTATAGATGAGTAAACGTTATTTTTTTGAAGAAGTGAAGCAATTCCACGAAACATTCGGACATCCGGGAGCGGAATCTCCGCAACCGTTGACGCTTGATCGCGCGACGAAACGGTCGGTGTGGACGGCAGAGGAAGCGGTCGTCGAGTTTTTGCATCAATCGTCGCAATCGGAAGAGGAGTTCTTACAAGCCATCGAGCAATTCCAAGTAGGATTCCAAAAGGCCGTTCAAAAATCGTTACAAGACGCACCACCGTCAGATGATGTGGAACGTCTCGTCGGTCAAGGGGATGCATTAACGGACGCGTTGTATTTTGTCATGGGAAGTTTCGTTGAACTCGGGCTTGATCCCGTCCCATTGTTTGAAATCGTCCAGCGCGCCAATATGGCGAAACTTGGACCGGACGGGAAGCCGATTTTACGCGAGTCGGACAATAAAGTCATGAAACCTGAAGGATGGATGCCGCCGGAGCCAGAGCTCGAAAAAGAAGTGCGTCGTCAACTCGCAGGGAAAGAATAATCACAAACGGCTTGAGTCTTTCATCAGAAAAGGCTTGAGCCGTTTTGTTGTGATTGAAGATGTGAAAGTCCTAGCGACATCATGATATTGGAGCGTATAAAAATGGTGATTAGAGTAATTTGTGGTATAATTTAACATAAGTAAATGATTGAGAGAATTGATTATTGAGATGGAGGTCATTCAACTGAAAAAGTTGTTCGGTATTCTATGTTGTAGTTCAGCACTTCTATTAACAGCATGTAGTGATGATGAACAAACGTCAGAATCTACAACGTCTGAGCCTGACGTTTCAATCGAAACGATAAAAATCAACGGAGAGAATGAATTGACAATCGTCCCACTTTACACCCAATACCAACAATATTTGAATACATCCCTTGAATCAACCGATTCGGAGGAGAGCAAACAAAACTTCAAAAAATACGTACTCGATTACATAGGGGAAGTCGGGGAGGAAGAAAAAATCGATACATCCATTTTAAAAACTGATTTTAATCTAAAGCCGACCCCTCATAAGCAACAATTGCTGAAGCAACTCGACACATTGATTGAACGGTATGACGAGATTAAAGAGATTATTGAATCGACATACGCAGATTCAAATCAAATCCTTCCTAAAGAGAAGAGTACGGTGTTTATTGCCCCGTACAATCCTGAATTCTTCTATGATATTGAACCGATGAAAGGTGTAGGCGCAGCAGCATACAAAGACGCCTTCATCTTATTTCTCGATACAGATTTTGACAAAGATGTTCTAGCCTATTCAACAGCTCATGAATACCACCACCTGATCCTTCGTGATCAAAACGAATACAATCTTAGTTCGATTCTTGAGTCTATCATCATCGAAGGGAAAGCGGACGCATTTGCCGATAGGATTGTCAAAGGGGTTTCTCCCCCATGGCATGTGCAATTAGATGATGCGACCATGGAACACATTGCGAGTCAAGTGAATGATTATGAAACATCCTTTACTGATTTTGTAGTAGGTAATAGTCAAAAAGACATTCCGCGTTGGAGTAACTATATTCTAGGGAAGGATGTGTTCCATGACTATTTGACGTCGCACCCAGAGCTATCGATTCCCGAATGGACATTCAAAGAAGGTCATGAAATTCTAGAAGAGTACAAGTATCGAGATGTGATGAAGTTGGAAAATTAAGTTGAAAAGAATATCAAAAGGCTTGACCCTGGCTCGTTCAGGGATCAAGCCTTTTGGTTGTTTTTAAGGGGGCTCGTCACGCAACGAACTTATACCCTTATCGCTGTGTAGCCAGTTCGGCTGCGTGCGATCCGGCGCAATGACCTGTCGTGAAAGCGGCCGTGATATTGTAGCCACCCGTATATCCATGGATGTCGAGTACTTCTCCTGCGAAGAAGAGACCCGGTGCCTTCTTCGACATCATCGTCTGTGGCGCAACTTCTTTGACCGATACGCCACCACCTGTGACAAATGCCTTATCAAAGTCAAGCGTACCGATGGCGTGCATCTCGAACAGTTTCAAACGCGATGCGAAGTCGATGACGGATTGCTTCTTCAACTGACTCGCGTCTTCTTCGCCAAATGTGAGCTCTTCTAGCAACAAGTCAAGTAGTCGCTCGGGGATGTAGCCTTTCCACACGTTTTTAACGGCACGCTTCGGTTGGTTCTGAACTTGATTCCATAGCTCGTGGACGAGCTCATCTCGTGACGTGTCAGGGAAGAAGTCAAGTGAAAGGAGAACGACTTGTTCTTTGCTACGCTTTCGTTCTTTGATCGTGTATTGGCTACAGCGGAGAGCGATTGGACCTGAAATTCCAAAATGGGTAAAAATCATGTCGCCCTGGTGCGTCTTGATGGCCTTCCCTTTTTTGCCGTGTACCGTCAGCGCAACATCACGTAACGATAGCCCTTGAAGTTGTTTCGTTCCGATGAACGAATCGTTCAATTTGATCGGTACCTCTGTCGGGAAAAGTTCGGTGATTGTATGACCGGCCTTTTGTGCCCATGGATAACCGTCCCCGGTCGAACCGGTGTGTGGGACGGACTGTCCGCCGACCGCGACGACACAAGCTTTTGCTTCAAGCATCTCGCCATCCATCAATTCGACAGAGTAAAACTCATTTTCTTCATTAAAATGCAGTGTTTTGACTTCGGCTTTTTTTCGAATCTCGACACCGAGGTCTTCAATCGCCCGAAGTAACGTGTTGACGACATCCTGTGCTTTATCCGTCACAGGGAACATGCGCCCATTGTCTTCCTCTTTCAGCGGAATGCCGAATCCTGTGAACAGGTCGATGATGGATTGATTGTCGAACTGGGCGAGGGCGCTATATAAAAAGCGACCATTCCCTGGAATGAATTGAATCAATTCATCGATTGGTTTTCGGTTCGTGACGTTACAGCGTCCTCCACCTGATATGGCCAATTTTCGACCGAGCTTGGATCCTTTATCGATCAACAAGGTCGAAGCACCACTTTTCGCCGCTGCATACGTTGCCATGAGACCGCTCGGGCCTCCACCGATGACGATGACATCTTTCATAGGTAATCTCCTCATTTCTTCATCTATATGATTAGTAAAATTATCGTAACTTTATTATCCGTAACAGTAAGAGTATAATGAGAAGCGGTTGTTTTGTAAAACCGAACTCATTTGAATAGTTGATTTTATAGATGGAGGTGCCTCATGTCATCAAGCGCCAAACAAGATTCCGGAAGAGCCTCCTTCGTCAAAGGAACGCTTCTTTTATCGGCGGGAAACTTGACTTCCCGAATGCTAGGACTGTTGTACACGTTCCCGTTCCAAGCGATGGTCGGGATAGCCGGAGTGACGTTATATCAAGCGGCATATACGTATTACGCAATCATGATCTCGATATCGACGGCAGGTATTCCCGTTGCTGTCTCAAAATTTATCGCCAAATATAATGCGTTAGGAGAGTACGGGACAAGTCAACGATTGTTCCGTCAAGGAATGAAGCTGATGCTTGCGACCGGTGTCGTCGCTTTTTTATTACTCTTTTTTGCGGCACCATGGTTATCCGAGCTGATGGTTCGAAATTCAGAAAACAATCAGCAGTACATTGAGTCGCTCACACTCGTGACGCGAAGCGTCAGTTTTGCGTTACTGCTCATTCCGGCAATGAGTATGGTGCGTGGTTATTTCCAGGGTCATCAAGACATGGCGCCGACGGCAATTTCACAGGTCGTTGAACAAATCGTGCGCATCTTGTTCCTACTTAGTGGAACGATGCTCGTCTTATTCGTCTTTGCAGACTCTGAATTCATTCGTCCGATTGCCAATGCTCTCGGTGGGACGCAGTCGGTCGAAACGACTGAACTGAACGGATTAAAAGTCATTGCGGTCACGATTGCGACGTTCAGTGCGTTCATCGGGGCAATCGGTAGTTTTGCCGTGCTCATCATGTATTGGAAACGGCGAAAAGACATTCATCGCCAGACAGAGAATCCGGCGGGCACACCCGTCCGTTCGATGAAGTCGCTGTTGCTCGAATTGCTCAGCTACTCCATTCCAATCGTGATGGTCGGGGTATCGACCCCTCTCTATCAATTGATTGATCAGCTGACGATGGTCAATACGTTACTCAGCTCAGGTGCGACGGTTTCGGAAGCGACGTCGGCTTATGGATTCTTGACCGGAAACGCGCATAAAATTGTCTTGATTCCTGTATCTGTGGCAGCGAGTGTCTCGATGGCGACGATTCCACTCGTGACCCGCTCATTCACGACAGGAGATATGCAAAAGGTGCGGAATCAAGTGAACCATATTTTCCAAGTGTCGTTCTTCGTGACGATTCCTGCTGTCATCGGTCTCGTCGCCCTTGCGGAGCCATTGTTTGGTACGTTGTTCCCGGGTGACCGTGAAGGATGGGTGTATTTGTTCCACTATGCACCGAGTGCTTTCTTCTTGGCCTATTATTCGGTCGCGGCTGCGATTTTGCAGGGAATCAATCGTCAATATTTCACCATTTTTGCTACATCGATGGGTCTTTTGACGAAACTTGCGTTGAACGTTCCGCTCGTCTACTGGCTCGGTGGAATTGGTGCGGGATATGCGACAATTTTAGGGTACATCGTTGCGATTGTTCTCATGGTATGGATGATTCAACGGACCCTCCAGTTCCCTTATAAGCAATTGCTTCGACGAACCATCTTGATGTTCTTGATGGGGGCGGCGATGTTTGCGGCTGTGTATCTGTCACTTCTTATCACCTTGAATGAAGAAGCGAGTTGGGGGAACGACATCTTTGCGACTGTCGTTGGAGTGACCATCGGGATTCTCGTATACGGTTACCTCGGTTGGCGGAGCCACCTTGCAGGAAAATTATTAGGGAAACGCTTTGAATATCGGAGGAAAAAGTAATGCGAATTGATAAGTTGTTAGCGAACATGGGATACGGTTCACGAAAAGATGTAAAGATTCTATTGAAACAAGGTGCGGTAAGAGTGGATGATGCACCTGTGAAAGATGCCAAACGGCACGTCGACCCAACATCTGAGAAAGTCACAGTGCTTGGGGAAGTGGTCGAATATCGTCCATATATCTATTTCATGATGAACAAGTCGGAAGGAGTCGTCAGCGCAACGGAAGATCGGGTCGAGACGACAGTCATCGACTTGATTGATCCCGAGTATGCCCATTATGACCTCTTCCCGGTCGGACGTCTCGATAAAGATACGACAGGGCTTCTCCTCATCACAAACGATGGTGCATTCAATCATGCGCTCATGTCACCTCGCAAGCACGTTGACAAGGTGTATATCGCTGATGTCGATGGAGAGATGACGGCAGAGGACATCAAGACGTTTGCGAACGGCGTTGAGTTAGAGGATGGGTATACGACAAAGCCGGCTCGTCTCGAGATTCTGAGCCGGAGCGAACGTCGGTCGGTCATTCGTCTGACATTGTCTGAGGGGAAATATCACCAAGTGAAACGAATGGTCGCAGCGGTCGGCAAACATGTCGAGCGATTGGAGCGTGTTCAAATCGGCGCGCTAGAACTCGATGAATCGCTTGAACTCGGGGCATATCGTGAGTTGACGGAAGAAGAAGTTCAATTGTTTCTTCAATAATTAATAATTAAAGAGGTGAGAGAGAATCTGTCCGATGGGACGGATTCTCTTTTTCATAAAAAAGAGACCTGGATGCCAGGTCTCTTGAATCTACATATACTTTTTCAATTTGCCGTCTTGAGTGTACGTTTAGACGACGTCCACGTTCCCCGGCTAGGACTCTTCACAAGGTTATTGTACTCAAGCACGTTCAAATCACGTTGCACCGTACGGGACGTGATGCCGAACTCTTCTACTAGTTCTGAAGTGGTAACGGATTCCCTTTCATTGATGAACAAATAAATGGACTTGATGCGTGTTAACATCCGATCTGTTGAGCCTTTCATTGGATAACCTCCCAATGTGTAGAATAATGTTAAACCATACCTACAGACGACAAAATGAAATATAAAATTGTTATTTTCTAAAATTACACCTTTAGTATACCGCTCTCGTGGGAAAATGCAAGTAGAAAGAACGAACAATTTGATTGTAAATATTTGATTATGAACGTAAATGTCGAATGAAGAATGTTATTTTAGATTAAAAATAAGGTTAAACACGAACGAAAAAAACTTTTCTAAATGAATGTTCGTCTTTCATACATTTGGATATACTAGTAAGGGAGAGAACATTCGCAAAAGGGGAGATGAACATGAATTGGAGACAAGAAGTCGACAATCGTAAAGATGCATTTTTGGAAGATTTAAAAGGATTATTACAAATCCCTAGTGTGCTCGATGAATCGAAAGCCGCACCGAACATGCCGTTTGGACCAGAGGTTCGAAAGGCACTCGATTACATGTTTGATATGGGTGAGCGTGACGGATTCAGAACGAAGGATGTCGGCGGGTTCGCAGGACATTTAGAGTATGGAGATGGCGAGGAAATCGTCGGGATCTTGTGTCATCTTGATGTGGTTCCTGCAGGTGAAGGATGGACGTATGGTGCATTCAATCCGACGATCACAGACGGAAAAATTGTTGCCCGTGGAAGCAATGATGATAAAGGGCCATCGATGGCCGCTTATTACGGTTTGCGCATCGTCAAAGAACTCGGTTTACCGCTCTCTAAGCGAGTCCGCTTAATTGCAGGTTGTGATGAGGAAAGTGAGTGGCGTTGCGTTCGTGAATACTTCAAGCAAGAACAGATGCCAACGTACGGTTTCGCACCAGATGCTGACTTCCCGATTATCAATGCGGAGAAAGGATTGTATGACGGCGTATTGACGCAACTTCCGATTCAGCGCGTATCAGAATCTGCATATCATCTTATTTCGTTCTCAAGTGGGGAGCGGCCGAATATGGTCCCGGACTTTGCGAAAGCTGAATTGAAGACAGACGAGGTACTTGAAGAGAAATTCGAAGCTTATTTAGCGAAGTATGAAGCAGATGGGACGTGTATCTACGACCGTGGAACCTATACGTTCACGATGAAGGGGAAAGCAGCGCATGCGATGGAGCCGGATAACGGGATCAATGCCGCTTACGTCCTTGCCGGATTTTTATTGCACCTTCCGCTCGACATTCAAGGGGAGCGCTACATCGAACTCGTTCGTCATGTATTCGCAGACTCGCGCGGCATTTCTCTCGGGATTGAAGCGAGCGATGAGACGGGCGATTTGACAATCAACGGAGGCGTGTTCCGCTACAGTGAAGAAGAACGCACAGCAACGGTCAACATTCGCTATCCATATACAGCGAAATTCGAAGAACGTTTACAAAACCTTCGCGAAATCGCCTTGTCTCTTGGGTTCGAGTTGAAGACGCGACAACATATGCCACCGCATTATGTCGCAGAAGATCATCCACTCGTGAAGACATTGGCAGGCGTGTACGAGCGTCAAACGGGTGAGCATGCGAATTTGATGGCAATCGGAGGCGGAACGTACGCTCGTTCACTCGAAGCCGGGGTCGCGTTCGGAGCATTATTCCCAGGCGCTAAAGATGTGGCACATCAGGTCGATGAATATATGGAGATAGAAGATTTATTACGTGCTGCAGCCATCTACGCTGAAGCCATTTACGAGCTCGCTAAATAAGAAACAAGGAGAGCTGGCTGGTATAGTCGGCTCTCTGTCCTTTAGGAAGGAAGTTATCATTGGATTCGCAAAAAAGATTGTTTCAGTCAGTGTACGTCGCGATTTTCTTCGCACAAGGGGCGTTAATCCCTTACATGACCTTGTATTTTTCGCAAACTAAATTTGGACTGACACCGAGTCAGGTCGGAATCATCGTCGCTATCTTACCGATTCTCTCGATCGGGGTACAACCGCTTTGGGGCATGTTGACCGATCGTACAGGTCGGGTTCGGGCTTGGCTCATTCTCGCGATGGTAAGTGCCGCCCTTATTTCGTTCACCTTTTTAGTTGCGACCTCATACGTTTGGATTATCGTGCTCATGGTGATTTGGTCGGTGTTCCAATGTGCCCATATTCCACTCGTGGACATGATGACGCTCGATTATACGACGCGCTCAAAAGTCGATTATGGTGCGATTCGTCTATATGGGTCGGCCGGTTTCGCTATCGCTGTATTTGCTATGGGTCGAATTTCTGACACGACATGGGGACTAGCTAGTACGTTCGTCTTAAGTGCGATTCTTCTCCTCATCGGAAGTGTGTTCGTCCGAATGATTCCGGAGAAACGCTCGGTTCGTGACGTGACCTTGGCCCCCGTCTCATGGACGGCCGTGTGGAACAAGTATTTTGTGTTTTTCTTACTTGGTGGGATGCTCGTTTTCGGACCAATCTATGCGAACAACTATTACTTTGGGCTGTATGTGACAAGTAGTGGGGGTTCGACGACGTTAGTCGGAACATTATTCCTCGTTGCGGTGCTGTTTGAGATCCCGTTCATGAAAGTGGCTTCTCAGCTTATGGAACGTTACGGAAGTGTCAGTGTGTTGGTTGGTGCAGCCATCATCTCGGCTGTGCGGAACGGGATACTCGCTTTAGAACCACCGATTTGGGTCGTATGGCTCCTCGCCATCGCGCAAGGTCTCGTCGTCGGGCTTTTAATTCCGGTCGCGCTTCAGTTCGTTCGGACGCTCGTCGATCGGCAAGTTTCCTCGACGGCAATCGGAGTATACATGGCATTGACATCAGGACTTGCCACGGCAGGATTTAATATGTTGAGTGGTAAAATTATTGAACTCGATGACATTTTAGGAGTGTTTTGGATGTATACGATCGTTACGGCACTCGGGGCATTGATTTGGATTGGGATGTCACGTCGCGCTACGAAAGGATGATCAAGATGAGTACGCATTATTTTATTGCGATTCCCATTGAGGCGACCGAACTAATTAATGTACAGCGTGCTATTTTGCCTTATTATTCGTATCGGCGTATTTATCGACCGGACGAATTTCATATGACGATTCAATTTTTAGGATACGTAGACGGAGAAGAACTGGATGAAGTGAAAGAAATCACACGTAGAATCTGTGAAGATACGCTACCGTTCACGTTGACGTTCCGTTCCATCGACCATTTCGGTAGACCCGATCGTCCACGCGTTCTGACAATCGTGCCGGATGATTCGGAGCCCCTTCAGCGGTTGGCGCACGCACTCCGTCAAGAACTTGTCGACGTGATCCCAAGATTGGATCGAAAGGCGTTTGTCCCTCATGTGACGCTCGCAAAAAAATGGGATGCCGGGGAACGCGTTCCCTACGTATCACCCGAGTTTCAAGTGACTGAATCTGTAGAAGAAGTGATTCTGTATGAAGTACAGCCGCATCATACACCTGCCTATCGGGCAATAGAAGTATTTCCGTTAAGACGGCCAGAGGAGGACATATGGCAATCCCGGTTAAAGTTTTTGACGTAATTTCAAAATATGAACGTGATGTATTAGACCAATATAATCGCTATCTGGAGTATGTGGACTCCGATACGGCACGTCTACAGCGCCTTCATGAGAACAATCGCCTAAGCCCGGTCGAAGTGCTCGAAATCGACCGACCATGGTGGAAGTTTTGGGCGAAGACAGAGCGAATCGAATTGGAGCCAAAACCGCTCTCTGAATCACAATATCAAAAGATGTTACGGGAACGACGACACATTCAAAAACTTCAATTTGCCTGTGAAGGTGTACTCGAAGCTGATTTGCCGCATTTGGCATTTACTCGAGACTTTGCCTATCGGATGATGCGCTCCGAGTGGAATGAACGACACTTCTTCTTGTATCGCCCAGTCATCGAATGGAGCGGTGCGAGCGTAGAATTAAGTCATATCATCGTTGGCCCAACGCATCTCTATGTCGTGGAATGGCTCGAAGGAGACCGAAGTATCTATCACATATCAAAAGAGAAGACATGGGTTCATCAACCGTTGAAAGGGGAAAATACTCGTGTAGTGAACCCGCTCATCGCATTGACAAGAACGGAAGAACTTGTTCGACAGATTTTACCGAACTATGCGGGGGTATTGCACAAAGTCGTCGTTGCGACAGATGGGTACTTCGATAACGTTCCAAACGTTCGATCGACACATTATGTGGGACGGAATGAGTATACAGAATGGATGAAACAAGTGAACGGGCGCGCGCCGATTGTTAAAGCGCAGCAAATTCGGGATGTCGCTACCTTATTAGAGGTGACAGCCAAGATGCCGTTTCGCCAATTTATGGATCAGTGATTGAGAGGAAGGGAAGCATATGCATCATACACCAGATCAAAAGACCGCCTCGCATGTAAGCATCGAGAGTGCGTCTTTCGTATCATTTGAGACAATACAACTTGAGATTTTGCGCGAATATGAATCCGTTCCAGTACAAATTGAGCAAAATGGACGCCCCATCGATTACTTAGTCGAGCACCAACATGTGACGGAGTCGGGGAGGGTCGAACAAATTCTTCGTCTAAATGAACCAATAGCTCTAGATATGATGTATACAGTGTTTCATCCGGGACAAAAAACGATGGTCATTATCCCTCGAGAAGTCGTTCGTTCGGAAGAATTCGAACGTCGATTTTCATATGACGGTCCTCTCGGTGTGTCGTTTGCGCCGAATGGGATAGAAGTGGTGGTGTGGTCGCCTGTCGCCCTCTCTATGTGGATTACAATCCATGACGACACAAACCATCGTGAAATGGAACGGTTTCGTATGAATCGCGGCTCCCGTGGCGAGTGGAATGGGGAAGTGCCGAAAGAATTCGAAGGAATGCTGTATCGTTTAGAAGTGAAGACACCGGTCGATACAAGGCAAGTCGTTGATCCTTATGCAAGAGCTGTCAGTTTGAACGGAGAGTATGGGGTGTTGTCGGACGTGGCCCAATTCGTCCGTGAACAAGTCGAACGTGTGTCCCGTCCACCGTTATGGAAAGCGACGGATGCGGTCATTTATGAATTGCATATCCGAGATTTCACTAGCCATCCTTCATCGAAGAGTCAACTAAAAGGTCTATATGGAGGGGTTACGGAACAAGGAGTTCGGACGAAAGGGGAGCATAGTGCCGGACTCGACTATCTGAAAGAACTCGGGGTGACCCATGTTCAGTTGTTACCCGTCCATGATTTTGGAAGCGTCGATGAAGCGACGCGTATGCCGTACAATTGGGGATACGACCCGATTCATTGGTTCAGTTTAGAAGGCAGTTATGCTTCGAGACCGGATGTACCGATGAGTCGTGTATTCGAGTATGCGACACTCATCTCTGACCTCCATCAAGCGGGTCTACGTGTCGTCACAGACGTCGTGATGAATCACATATACATTCGTGAACAGTCCCCGCTAGAAGCGCTCGTTCCGTATTATTATTTTAGATACGAGCATGATGGCACAGTTGCAAATGGGACCGGCGTCGGAAATGACACGGCCTCGGAACGCTATATGATGCGACGGATGATTGTGGACTTCGTGACCTATTTCGCGACAACGTATCAAGTCGATGGATTCCGCTTTGACTTGATGGGTATTCATGATGTGGAGACGATGAATCAGGTGCGGGTAGCTCTCGATAAAATCGATCCATCCATCCTTGTTTATGGAGAAGGATGGGACTTGGCCACACCGCTCGGTCAGTCATTAAAGGCAACATCACAAAATGCCGCTCAGATGCCCCGAGTTGGACATTTTAATGACATGATTCGAGATGCGCTGAAAGGTTCGACTTTCAATGACCGGGAACGTGGATTTATTTCTGGAAATGAGTGGAGGGAGTGGGAGCTACGCGAATGTCTCACCGGTGCCGTCCATATTCCGAACGTGACGGTCGGACGCTTTCCGAGCCCGACATACTCCATCAACTATGCCGAAGCCCATGATAATTACACGATTTTTGATAAATTGAAATTGTCATGCGAAGAAATCGATGAAGCGACTCGCCTCGCCATGCAACGTTTGGCTAATGCAGTGGTCATCACGTCTCAAGGGATTCCGTTTATTCACGCTGGTCAAGAATTCGGACGTACGAAGCAAGGTGTAGAAAATAGCTATAACTCACCGGACCATATCAATCACTTTGATTGGGATTTACGTGATACACGAGTCAACGAAATCGAGTATGTGAAGACGCTCCTGAAGCTGCGACGACTGCATACGTGCTTCCGTTACGATTCACGTCAGGAAGTCATCGACCATTTCACATTCTTACCGTCGCCGCCTGGCGTCATTATTTATGAACTGACGGCGAGCCACTCGTATGATGCGTGGCAGCGGGTACGCGTATATATTAATGGAACGTTCGAAAAACTGTCATTCGAAAGCGATGCGAAATGGAACGTCTACGTTCAGGGTGAAACGGCAAGCCTCGTCCCGATCGAAAGAAACCCGTCACACATTCAAGTCGAGTCGTTGTCAATGACGATTCTCGCGTGTTAAGATGTTGATTGTATCTCTTAAATTTCAAGTAAGATTTGAGCGTGATGAATATGTATTCAGATATAGTCGGTGCGCTCGGTAAAGAGTGGACAGTCGCTTCAGCCGGAGGAATTACCGGAGAAGCGTATGTAGCGACGACGCGCCAACAGAAGATTTTTGTGAAACGGAATTCTTCTCCGTTCTTGGCGATTCTTTCAGCAGAAGGAATTGTTCCAAAACTTCTTTGGACAAAACGAATGTTTAACGGGGATGTGTTAAGTGCCCAACAGTTTATTGAAGGTCGTGAACTTTCGCCAGACGATATGAAGCGACCAGATGTCGCGGCACAGCTCGGAAAGATTCATGATTCGAAAGAGCTATTATTCATGTTACAACAATTAAATCACACACCAGTGACGCCGCACTTATTGCTCCGTCAGTGTGAAGCATATGAACAAGATGAGACGGACCCGACGATTGGAGAGGCTGTACAATGGTTAAAGCACCATTTGCCAAAAGTCGATGAGCAAGAGTTCGTCGTGTGTCATTCCGACTTAAACCATAATAATTGGATTGAAGATGAGAGCGGTCTTCTCTACCTAACAGATTGGGATGATGCCATCATCGCGGACCGCGCGTTTGATTTGGCGATGGTTGTCTACAGTTATGTCGATGAAACGGAATGGGGGCGTTGGTTTTCGCATTATGGAGTATGTGTCTCGAACAAGCTTCATAATCGTATGCATTGGTATGCGATCGCCCAAACGATTTTGACGATTTATGGGGAAGAGAACGATTCTGCGCGAACAGAAGGCTTTCATGTGTTACGTGAGTTGATGGACGAGGCGTATGAGCGAATTAACTAAAAGGGATGGCTGAGCGCCACCCCTTTTTGAATGTGTTAAATGTCGTCTGGATTCATGAAGAAAGCCCAAACGAACGTTGCGATGACACCAGCGAAAAACGTGAGTGGAGCTGCGTAAAAAATTAGGAATTGATCTAATGTACTCATCTTATATAACCTCCTTGTGAAGGATGATTCACGTTCATTAAACTATGATTTCGTGTATAATCGCAAGAGGACTGCTCGTTCGAAACGTGCATCCCCCCATTAAACTTGAACATTTGATGAACGAAAGGTAGGATTTTCATGCGTTTACGACATAAGCCTTGGGCAAAAGAATATATGGAAGCCCAAGAACACGTATTTATTCAACACCCTGATCAGCTGAAAGGAAAGTGGGAAACCGAGTTCGGGAATGACCACCCTCTCTTTATTGAAGTTGGTTCAGGCAAAGGACAATTCATTTTAGGGATGGCAAGCCAACATCCGGATGTGAACTTCATCGCAATTGAATTATTTGAGAGTGTAGCCGTCTCAATCGTTCAAAAATTAGTCGAATCACCGATGCCGAACGTGAGAGTTTTGACGGTCGATGCGAAGCATCTCACCGACTATTTTGAAGCGGGCGAAGTCGATCGCGTATACTTAAACTTCTCGGATCCATGGCCAAAAACGCGCCATGCGAAACGTCGCTTAACGTATAAGACGTTTTTAGCGACATATGAGGCGATTCTTCCGAAAGCAGGAGAGATTCATTTTAAGACGGACAACCGTGGACTGTTTGAATATTCGCTTCAAAGCATGAGCCAATACGGAATGTTCTTCACAGATATTTCACTTGATTTACACGTGAGTGAACCAGAAGATAATATTCGAACAGAGTATGAAGAGCGTTTCAGCGCGCTCGGTCAACCTATCTATCGTATGGAAGCCGTCTTTCGTCCGAAAAATTGACACGCTTTTTTCTTATTTTAATAGTATTTTCTTCACACTTTTTTCTTTCTTCTTGGTACAATAAGAATGACGCTAAACTGGAATAAGAGAAGGGGGAACATGGGGATGTTGAAAAAAGCATGGGCAAGCCTGCTTGCAGTAATCTTCATTCTAACAATCGCACCAATGAATACCTCAGCGAATGAAGCGTTCTTGGACGCACTCGAAGAGGATTTGAAAGCGACGCATTACGACTATAAAGAAGGAACGGCTGAAATCATCAAAGAAGAGACACTTCGCCATTCAAATGGGAATGAAGTGATTGCGGCTGTCGTAGAACTCGATACGATTCGTGATGGCATCTTCATCACTCGTAAAACGGAGTATCATTACTTTGATGCGACAGACAACAAAATCCTTTCATCAGCAGACCTCGTAGAAGTTGAAGGAGCAGCTGAATTCGCAGATACGAACATCGACATGCTCGGTCAACAAATTGTCTACTGGTTGCCAGTATTGGTATTGCTTCTATTGATTGCGATTCCAGCACTTATTTTGTTCTTGGTCGTACCACGTTTCTATTCAACTAGTCCATATATGAATCCTGTATATGAAAAGAATGACAACCCACGTTAACACATAAAAGCACCCCGTTCTCATGAACGGGGTGCTTTTATGTTTACTGTTGTTTCAATTGTTCTACGATGTCAGACAATGACATGTCGTTTCCTGAGGAGACGGATGCGATGAAGGCGCTCTCGACAATCGGACCGTCGAAAAATGCGACTTCTTTGTCTCCTTCGTACATGTCGATTGCGAGTTCAGCATTCATCGTAGCCGAGCCGATATCACTGAGGAGAAGTGCTTCTCCTTTGACTTCGTTCAGTGCTGTCAAAATGCGGTTGACGTCCGTTCCGATTGCCCCGTCCTCGAGACCTCCGGCTAAATGAATAGGGACAACCGGCGCCATCTCCTTCATGAGATCTTGAATACCTTCCGCAATTTTAGAGCTGTGTGAGACGATAATCAGTTCAACGATGTCAATCGACCTCCTTCATGATGGCGGCTAACAGGATTGAACTTGAGAGGGCGCCAGGGTCGACCGTCCCCCGTGAATTTTCGCCAAAATATGAGGCTCTGCCTTTTGTTGCCACCATATCTTCTGTTTTTTGTACGAGTTCGTCTAATTGCTGTTTGTAGTCGTTCCCTTGCTTTACATGCTCAAGGAATGGATCCCAAACATCAACCATCGTTTTTTGACCGACCTCAGACTTTCCTCGTGCTTTAATTGAATTCGAACCTTCTTGGAGTGCTTCTATGAGCAAGTTGAAATCAGCTTCAGTCGCATCTCCGAACTTGGTAGCCATCTTTACAAAAGCGGAACCATACAGCGGTCCGGCAGCGCCACCTACTTTCGACATAAGCGTCATACCAACTTTTTTACTTATCGCTCCGAGAGAGTCATAATCTTCGTCTAGAATGGAAGAGACAGCCTCGAACCCACGAGACATATTGATCCCATGATCGCCGTCACCGATAGCCCGGTCTAAATCTGTCAACGTGTCTTTTTGTTCTTCGATTCCAATTTGTGTGTCGCGTAACGCCTGCTTCATCCGTTCAATCGTCAACATAAACCAAACACCCCATTCATCAAATTTTAAATCCAAGTGCCGCAGATGGGGCATCTAAATAGGACGTCATCTCATCATCGAGCGGTAATAATGTAATCGAGAAACCATGCATCTCAAGTGACGTCATATAGTTGCCGACGTATTTTCGTTTCAAAGTATATCCAGCGGCTTCAAGTTTTTCTGCAACGAAGTGATACGTCACGTATAACTCAGATAGTGGAGTTCCGCCCATCCCGTTCACCATGACAGCGACTTCGCCAGGTTCGACTTCTTTTTTCAAATGACTGAGTAAATCATCGACGATTTGGTCGACATCGCTCGTCGGTTTACGTTCGACACCACGCTCCCCGTGAATTCCAATCCCAATCTCCATCTCTTCCTCGTTCAAGTCGAAACCGGGCTTGGCGCTAACTGGCATATAACAAGGTTCTACAGCCATTCCCATCGAACGAACATGAGAGGCTACTTTTTCAGCAATTGCTTTGACTTCTTCGAGTGATTTCCCGCTTGCCGCAGCAGCGCCCGCGATTTTATGAACGAAGACAGTCCCAGCAACGCCTCGACGATCTTCTTTATTCGAAATGGCGACATCATCCGCGACAACGACGTGGTCGACTTTGATGCCGTCCCCTTCGGCCAGTTCCGCGGCAAGTTCGAAGTTCATTACATCCCCCGAATAGTTTTTCACAATCAACAGGACGCCGTTTCCGCCATCGGCCGCTTTGATTCCTTCGAGCACCATGTCCGGAGTAGGGGATGTAAATACTTCCCCGCAAACTGCGGCATCGAGCATACCGTCCCCGACATATCCGGCGTGTGCCGGCTCGTGACCACTACCACCACCAGAGACGAGTCCTACTTTTCCAGACTTAGCTCCACTGGCCCGACAGATGACATTGACATCGTCGACACGACCATACAATTCAGGATGGGCATGGACCATACCTTCTACCATTTGTGTTACGAGTTCACTTGCTTCACCGATTAGCTTTTTCACGCGAGATCACTCCTTTTTTAAATTGAAAACTACCATTTTCAATTTTCCACTCTTTCACTAGAACTAAACAAAAAACCGACGAATGATTCGTCGGTTTTTTTGTCATGCATATTCGAGTAAAGCGCCAGTCTCAGAGTCGACTGTGAACTCGTACGTTTTTTCTTCGTCGTTCTCAAGAACCGAGATTCCACCTTTGTAGACGTCGTATTCACGACCATCATATGTGTAAATCTCAGGTGATGCAGAAATCCATGCCCCTTGGACATGACCTTTAGCTGAGAAAGCACGTTTTGTGTACTCTAACGCGTTTTCTGCAGATAAGCTACGTTCATCTAAAGCTTTTTTCGTCATAAGTGCGGCAATGACGGCCACCCCGATTCCAATAAACCAATACCTTTTTTTCATATGACTACCTCCCCTTGAACTATGGCTATCATGTACATCGTACCAAAACCTGTACCCGAATGGAATGAAAAGCATTCGCATCCTATCAAAACTTTTGTATATAATGAGACAAGAACGGTTAGGAAAGGATGATAAAAGATGGATCAGAAGACGAGAGATTTATTTAAGACGTTAACAGAATTACCAGGTGCACCGGGGTTTGAGTCAGAAGTCCGTCAGTTCGTACGTGAACGGATCGAACCACATTCGGATGAAATTGTAACGGATGGCATCGGGTCGATTTTTGGGAAGCGTGTTGGAGACGAGACAGGCCCGAAAGTCATGGTAGCGGGTCACATGGATGAGGTTGCCTTCATGGTGACGCGCATCACTGAAAACGGAATGCTTTACATACAACCGCTCGGTGGATGGTGGAGTCAAGTGCTTATGGCACAACGGTTTGATATCATCACATCGAACGGTAAGATTCCGGGGGTCGTCGCTTCGACACCGCCTCATTTATTAGGTCCAGATGCGATGAGTAAGCCGATGGACATCAAGCAGATGTTTATCGATATCGGGGCAGATTCAAAAGAGGAAGCAGAGTCTTGGGGAGTGCGTCCGGGTGTTCCTGCGGTGCCGACGAGCGCGTTCACACCACTTCATCACCCTAAAAAAATTATGGCGAAAGCATGGGATAACCGTTATGGTGTTGGTCTTGCTGTCGAACTACTAGAAGAAACGACAAAAGTCGATCATCCAAACATTTTGTTCTCTGGGGCCACGGTACAGGAAGAAGTGGGATTGCGTGGAGCGCAAACGGCATCTGAATTGATAGAGCCGGATGTGGCACTCGTTCTTGACGCATCACCGGCGAACGATGCATCGGGAAGCAAGACGGAGTTTGGGCAGCTCGGTGAGGGTGCTTTGATTCGAATCTTAGATCGGGTCATGGTCATGTCACCCGAAATGCGTGACTTCTTGCTCGATACTGCCTCAGACGAAAACATCAAGACACAGTATTTTGTCTCTCCAGGTGGTACCGATGCGGGTCGTGTGCACATGAGCGGTGAAGGTGTACCGACAGCCGTGATCGGTGTCGCATCACGCTATATTCATACACATGCCTCTATTCTTCATACAGATGACTACGATGCAGCGAAAGCGTTACTGAAAGCGTTGGTCAAACGACTTGACCGTTCGACGCTCGAAACGCTCCGTCCGTCTCGCTAAGTGCACGTGCCGTTCACTCATGATTTTGAGTGAACGGTTTTTTTTATACGGCTGTTCTTGCTATTTCAGGTAAAAACTTTATACTGATAGAGGTGTTTATACATTATTTTTACTTATGACAAGACACCTGTAAAAGTGTAAGGAGGATGTCCCGTGTTAAAGAAAAAAGGAATTTCACTCAGCCCGTCTCTCTATTTTGTGACGGCACTAAGTTATATGGCACTTGGTTTATTCAGTACGTTGATTATCGGTCTGATCATGAAGACGATCGGGGGTCAACTCGATGGTACTGCACTCGCAGGAGTGAGCGGCACATTTATACAAATAGGTGAGGTGGCTATGAGTCTGACAGGTCCGGCCATCGGGATTGCGATTGCGTATGCTCTTGAGGCACCACCGCTTATTCTATTTTCAGCTCTCGTCGTTGGAGCGTTCGGATATGAATTTGGACCTGCGGGTAGTTACGTCGCCACAATTCTAGCCGTCGAATCTTCAAAACTCGTTTCAAAATCAACGAAGTTGGATATTTTAGTGACGCCGTTTACGACAATTGCAGTCGGATTCTTCACCGCGACGTACATTGGGAAATATGTCGGAATGTTCATGACACAGCTCGGAAGTTGGATTGAATGGGGAACGGAGCAGCAACCGTTATTCATGGGTATCGTTGTAGCAACATTGATGGGGGTAGCCTTGACCGCCCCGATTTCAAGTGCAGCCATCGCACTGATGCTCGGTTTAAATGGCGTTGCAGCGGGTGCTGCGACAGTTGGCTGTGCCGCTCAAATGATTGGATTTGCCATCACGAGTTATCGAGATAATGGAGTTGGTGGAGCACTTGCTCAAGGGATTGGAACCTCGATGCTTCAAGTTGGGAACATCGTGAAAAACCCTTGGATTCTTCTTCCCCCAACATTAGCCGGGGCTGTACTGGCACCCATCGCGATTCTGTTATTTGAATTGGAAAGTGTAGCTGCAGGGGCAGGCATGGGAACAAGTGGACTCGTAGGTCCAATCGTCATGCTCGAAACGATGGGGTTTAGTTGGTACACGTTGATTGTCGTTCTTGGTTTCTTAATTGTCGGACCAGCCTTGTTGAGTTACGCGATCTATGCAGTATTGCGGAGGACCGGAAGAATTCAACCGAATGATTTAAAGATTGATTATTAAAAAAGAGCATCGTTTCAACGAAACGATGCTCTTTTTTCATCCAATCCCGAACCACATTTTAACCGACTCTACCGTTTCCCGAGGGACACGAAAGCTAATAAGGAATAGCGTGAGGACAATCACGTAGATTGGAAGTAGAAAACGTTTTCGTACGATTGGCAAATGTCGGACCAGTTGTTTTAACCATTTTTCGAGAACATAAATGATGGCAAATCCGACAACGAGCCAAATTAAAATTTCCAATCTCGTTTTATCGGTGTCAATAAATAAATATCCGTATCGCAAAATGGCAAGCATTCCGAAAACACCGACCATTTGTTCAAGGGGGTGTTTCATTTCAGGATTTAATTTTGTACGCGTTAACTTCATTTGATTTCACCTGTTTCAACTAGTTTCGGTTTTGATTATAACAAACAGGAGAGCAGAATGTGCGACTTGACTTATGCTATTATAAGTGAGGAAAACACGGACAGGAGTGGTCAATTATGAAACAATTATCAACAACGACAGAATATATGGAAGCAAAAGAATCGAAAAGCATTTTCATGTTCTCAGCAAAATGGTGTGGGGATTGCCGATTCCTCGACCCATTCATGCCAGACATCGAGAAAAAATTCGAGACATGGACGTTTTATTATGTAGACCGTGACGAGTTTATGGAACTTGCGCAAGAACTTGATATTTTCGGGATCCCAAGCTTTGTTGCGTTTGAGAACGGCAAAGAAATCGATCGATATGTCGGTCGAGAACGAAAGACACCCGAACAGGTCGAAGATTTCTTGAACGGGTTAGGGTGAGGATATATGGAACGGAATGAGTTGAGACGTTATTTAGAATCAAACTTCAAAGCGGATTATCGTACTTCTTATGACCGTGAGAATGAAGTGTTGCGCGTCGAAAGAAGGTCAGATCGCTTCGGTGTGAATATTCGTCTCGCACCAATTGTGGCAAAAGCAAAAACTCGTGGAAAAGTGGCGGTCGATGAGGTAATCGAATATATCGAATCTGCGATGAAGGCAGATGATCAAATCTCACTCTCAGGAAATATGGATGTTATTTATCCAGTTATTCGTTCGAACTCGTTCGCGAAAACCACAAAAAATGGAGAGTCTCTTGTGTTCACTCCGCATACGGCAGAAACTGCTATCTTCTATGCGTTGGATCGAGGGAACGGCTATCGATTGATTGAAGAAAGGCACCTTTCGGAAGATTTGGACGCCTCATTAATTGAACGAACAGCTCGAGAAAATATTAAAAAATTGCCGACTGAGATGAAGCAAGATGAGGTCGCAGGTAATCCATTCTACTTTCTTTCTACCCGAGATGGGTACGAAGCGTCTCGTATTTTAAATGATGACTTTCTTCGGATGATGGAGCGTCGGGTCGAAGGGGATATGCTCGTTGGTGTTCCGCACCAAGATGTGATGATCATAGCGGATATACGAAATGATCAAGGATATGATGCGATGCAACAACTGATGTTTGATTTCTTCACAAATGGTCGTATCCCAGTGACTGCACTTGCCTTTCATTATGAAGCAGGGCAACTTGAACCGATTTTTATTGTCGGAAAAAAGACCCCGCCATCGAACACATAATCTGATAAAATAAGTGAGATGAGTTTGAAAGAAAGGACGTATGAACGTATGCAAATGAATGTGTTTTATAACCGAGAAGGAATCGGCGATGTACTCATGGTGTTGTTAAAAGAAGGAGAACGGCACCATCAATCTGTCGAGCGGGTGAGAGATGTCGCTATTATCAAATCCGTAGACGGAGAAGTAAATGGGTATAATCTATTCGAAGCAAGTCAACATTTTGACGTCTCGGAGTGGAATGGTCCGGTTGATTTGACGCCCGAATTGGTTGAACAATTGCGTGCCGTTTTGAGCGATAATGGCATCGAGGAGGACTTCTCTTGGGCAGATGTGACTCCTAAGTTCGTCATAGGCTATGTCGAAAGCGCGGAAAAGCATCCGGATGCCGACAAATTATCGGTATGCCAAGTACAAATCGATCAGGGCACTGTGCAAATCGTGTGTGGTGCACCGAATGTAGCGACAGGACAGAAAGTGGTCGTAGCGAAACCCGGTGCAGTCATGCCGACAGGGTTAATTATCCGACCATCCGCACTCCGTGGAGAGAGTTCGCACGGGATGATTTGTTCTGCCCGTGAATTAAACCTTCCGAATGCTCCACAGGAAAAAGGGATTTTAGTGTTAGATGACGAATATGAAGTAGGTACAGCATTTGAAATCGGTCGCTAAACTCGACCGATTTTTTGTTAAATATGGATTGAGCGAAAAAGCGAGGAATCAAGTATGGATGCATATGAACGTTCAATGAAACGACAAGCAGAACGAATTAAAAGAGAGCTATCGAAAGAAGGACAGACAGTATCTCATCCACCTAAGGTAGAGGTCACCGATGAACTTGTCCCCACAGACGTCCCATCACCAATTTACGGGTATGCGCGCCCAAAGCCGAAGATTGTACTTCCAGCCGAACATTCTCCTGAGACGAGAGAGGCGATTGAGACGATTATGGAATCCGAGCCATCACAATCAGCAGATTCGACCCGGGATGTAGCGTGTGAGTCTAAAGTTGAGCATCACTTGAGTGAAGAACAGACCGAATCGATTTCCGAGGAAATGATTGTTGAAGAAAAATCAATACTTGGTGAAGTCTCTATAACGGATAACGGTTTTTCTTCAGTCTTTATGCAATCAACAGATTTATCCCATTCGAATAAAGAAACAATCGTGGAAGCTTTACATGATGTTGCAACACATGACAATTTAAATATCGACGGCTCTGCAGAGAAGGTCGGACCATCAATTGAACAGATTGCAGAGAGATTACAAACACCATCTGAGCAACAAGAACTACCAACGAATACAGATTTGACACCTGCAGTTCAAGTATCGTTTAAAGCTGATCAACCCCCTGTAAATGTAATGATGACGCCAAAAGATCGCATGGCCATGTATCGTAACCGACGACTTGCACAAAAAAACAATAATCTGTAATAGCATGACTTCATGAGTTTTGCTATAATGACAAAGGTTTGTCGCATTTTGACGAGCCGCAATGAATTAGGGGGGCTATTTACAGATGAACCGTTATCACTTCGTCGGAATTAAAGGAACGGGCATGAGTCCTTTAGCTCAAATTTTATTTGATATGAACAATGAAGTCCGTGGATCGGACGTTGAAAAAGCATTTTTTACAGAAGAAGCATTGAAACGAAAAGGGATTGAAATTTTGCCATTCAATCCTGAAAATATTTCTGAAGACCAAATCATCGTACAAGGAAATGCGTTCAGTGATGATCACCCAGAAATCGTCCGAGCACGCGAACTTGGCTTGACGATTTATAAGTATTATGAATTTTTAGGTGAACTCGCCGACCATTATACAAGTGTGGCGATTACAGGATCGCACGGTAAAACGTCAACAACCGGTTTACTCGCACACGTAATGCGTGGCATCGAGCCGACATCATTTTTAATCGGTGACGGAACGGGCGAAGGTGTTGCAGGTTCAAAGAATTTTGTATTCGAAGCTTGTGAATATAAGCGTCATTTCTTATACTATCGTCCAGACTATGCCATTATGACGAATATCGACTTTGATCATTCGGACTATTTTTCTGGTCTAAACGATGTTATCGATGCGTTCCAAGAAATGGCGAAGCAAGTGAAGAAAGGAATCATTGCCTGTGGTGATGACGAGAATCTTCAACAAATTCAAGCAAACGTTCCACTCGTCTATTATGGATTTGGGGATCATAACGATTTTCGTGTAGAAAATGTTGATTCGACTGAAAACGGAACAACATTTGAAGTCTTCTTACGCGATGATTTTTATGGGACGTTCCGCATTCCTGGATACGGAGATCATAGTGTGCTGAATGCACTTGCAGTCATTGCGACATGTGACTATGAGAACTTATCGAAAGAGTTAGTGAAAGAGCGCCTTGAAACATTCAACGGTGTGAAACGTCGGTTTAGTGAATCGGTGTTAAATGATCAAGTGCTCGTCGATGACTATGCGCATCATCCGCGTGAAATTAGTGCGACTATTGAAGCAGCACGCAAAAAGTATGGGGAACGAGAAGTCGTGGCGATTTTCCAACCGCATACGTACACGCGCTTAAAATCATTCATGGATGATTTTGCAACGGCATTGGCTGAAGCAGATACAGTATATCTTTGTGATATTTTCGGTTCAGCACGTGAACAAGAAGGAACCGTCACAATCGAGGACCTTCAGTCACGAATTGATGGTGCACATATTTTAAAGCGTGGCGGTACGAGCGTCTTACGTGATCATAATGAAGCAGTGCTACTATTCATGGGTGCGGGCGACATTCAAACGTATCAACGTGAATATGAAGAAGTGGTGAAACTTGAAGCATGAGATTGAGGGGGAGACGAATGTTTCTCCTTTTTTTATGTTTAGCTATTCAAAATCTCGGTAATAGTAGTATCGATTGAATTTTGCAAAGGAGATGTTTTGAATGGCTAGTCAAGGTGCACTCAATACGTTAAACAAAGAAGTGGCGAACTATGGGCTGTTATTTGTGAAGCTCCATAATTATCATTGGTATATCAATGGTCCTCACTTCTTTACGTATCATGAGAAACTAGAAGAGCTCTACAACCTAGTGGCAGAGCTTTACGATGACGTAGCAGAGCGACTTCTCATGAACGACGGGGAACCGTTTGCGACGATGAAAGAGTATTTAGAACACTCAACGCTAAAAGAGGGCGATCGTCACGCTGAAACAGAACAGATGATCAAAGACATCATCAACGACTTCAAACAAATCCGTCAAGAGATGCAGGATTCGATGGAGAAATTTGAAGATGGAGATGAAGCGATTGAAGATACATTCGTTTCTCATATTGAACGACTCGAAAAAGAGATTTGGATGATGTCTGCCGCACTCGGCAAAAAAACGAAGCTGTAACATAAAAATGGTGCGCCTACGTTAGGCACACCATTTTTTTATTTTAAGTTTTCTGGATTCAGTGGAAGTAAAGCATCGATGACGAAGCGACCGTCTTTCCGAATGAGTTGATCGTCGAACCAAATTTCACCGCCGCCATAATCTGGGCGCTGGATGTTGACAAGGTCCCAGTGGACGGACGAGTTGTTGCCGTTATAGGCATCATCGTACGCTTGACCTGGGGTGAAGTGGAAGCTTCCGTCAATTTTCTCATCGAATAGAATATCTTTCATCGGGTGCTGGATGTATGGGTTCACACCGATTGCAAACTCACCGACATAACGAGCGCCTTCATCTGTGTTGAACACTTCGTTGATGCGTTCTGTGTTATTGGCTGTCGCATCCACAATCTTACCATCTTTGAATGTCAGTTTCACATTTTCAAACGTGAATCCTTGATATGGAGATGGTGTGTTATAAGTAATGACCCCGTTAACCGAATCTATTACCGGAGCCGTGAATACTTCACCGTCGGGGATGTTCATTTGGCCAGAACACTTGATGGCGGGGATGTCTTGGATTGAGAATGAAATGTCTGTACCAGGTCCAATTAACGTGACGCGGTCTGTCTTGTTCATCAACTCGACCAATGCATCCATCGCTCGGTCCATTTTTCCGTAATCTAATGTACACACATTAAAATAGAAGTCCTCGAACGCTTCCGTCGATTTTCCTGCAAGTTGTGCCATTGATGGGGATGGATAGCGTAACACGACCCATTTTGTTCCTTTGACGCGGTCTTCCGTATGCATTTTCCCGAGTGTGGCACCAACGAGTTTTTGTTGCTCACTCGGGACGTCTGAAAGCTCGTTGATATTATCACCAGCACGTAAGCCGATATAGGCATCCATTGCCTGCATCTGTTTACGTTCGATGTCGGCCATAAGTTCGAGTTGCTCTCGGCTTGCGCCCGTATATAACTTACGTAAGATACGGCTCTCTTTCAACAAGACGAACGGATGTCCTCCTGCTTCATAAGCTTTTTCGACGAGCGCCTCAACAAGCGCCTCCTCCACTCCGAAATTCTCGATCAGTACCTTTTCCCCCTGCTGAAGCTGGACAGAATAATTGATTAAACCGTCCGCTAATTGTGTAATTCTTGAATCTCTCACACGATCACCCCTAATTATTTTTATGAATTTCTATTTTAGTGTAATCGAAAACATAAAAACGGGTAAAGGAATAATCAGACCGAATGGCGAAAACGGTTGTAGCAAATCTTTTCAGTCATAATGGTGCTATAATGAAACAAGAAACGATTGAATAGGAGGAATGAATTGAATGGAAATTACATTAGGAGGCATTGCTGGCCTAATTGCGGCACTCGCATTTGTCGTACTCGTTATTTTCTTGGCGCGTGTTTTATCAAATGTAAACCGTACCCTTGGAAGCGTCGCCAATACGACCGAAAATTTAGAACGCCAGCTCGATGGAATCACGATGGAAGTGACGGCGCTCTTACATAAGACGAACCGTCTCGTGGATAATGTGGAAGAGAAGACTGAATTGCTCGCTCCTGTTGCCCACGCTCTTGACGAACTAGGGACATCACTGAACGAGGTTACTGAGTCAGTTCGTACTGTGTCGACTTCTGTTCACTCGGCAGCTGACGAAAATAAGGAGCAGATTGCTCAAGCCGTTCGATGGGGATCGGTTGCGGTTGAACTATTTAAAAAGAATAAACCGGAATCGTCAACTTCAAAAGAACGTCCACGACGTCGTACACGTCGTGAAAAGAAAGAAGAAACACCTGTATCACCTGATATGATTAATACAGATGATACGATTAAATAAACATCAGGGAGGAACTCACACATGATAGACCAAAAGCAACCAACAGAACAGAATCATTCAAGCGGTGGATTTTTGACGGGTGTCATTCTCGGAGGGATTGTCGGGGCTGCAGTCGCTTTATTGACTTCACCGAAAAGCGGGCGAGAAGTAAGAACGTACCTTGACGAAAAGACGTCGACATCACGCGAAAGGTTGACTGTCAAATCGAAAGAGATGCGTGAAAAAGCAGAGCCGGTCGTTGGGGAATGGATCAAAGTAGCTAGTGACAAGGCGGCACCAGTCCTTAATATCGTAAAAGATAAGGCACGTGAAGCAGCCGAACTAAAGCAACAAATGAATGAGGAAGACCTTTCGATTGAAGAGGCGATGGAAAAAGCGGATCAACTCGTCGCAGAAGCGGAATCAGAAGTGAAAGAACAGATGGACCGCGCGACCGAGGAAGAGACGACGAACACATCAGATGAATCTGCATCAGACGATTCTCTTGAAGCGCCGGTCAGGGAGTTGCTTGACGATGAGTCAAAAGAAGAACTTGCTGACTTGAAGAAAGACCTCAAAAAAGAAGAGTGACACGTTAGGGCCGAATGCGTTCGGTCCTTTTTTGGTGATTTTGTGACGTAAAACGTTTCCTTATGACAAAGCGCACAAAGTTCGATATAATTAGGAATCTGGAAAGAACGGCTTAGGAATGAGAGGGAAAATATGAGTCCACAAGATCAGTTGAATCGATTACGTCGAGAAATGGATGAATTGAACCATGAAATGCTCGACTTGCTTAGTCGGCGTGGTGCACTTGCCGTAGAAATCGGAAAAATTAAACGTCTTCAAGGCGTTGAACGATATGATCCGGTCCGGGAACGTGAGATGCTTGATTTCATTGCTTCTTCCAACCAAGGACCGTTTGAAACGTCACGTCTCCAACATATTTTTAAAGAAGTATTCAAAGCGTCTGCTGAATTACAAGGTGAAGACCGTGACAAAACGTTACTCGTTTCTCGTAAACGTCAACCGGAAGATACGTTGGTCCATTTGAAGGACGTGACCATTGGGAACGGGCGTCCACAGTTAATTGCGGGGCCTTGTGCTGTTGAATCGTTTGAACAAGTGAATGCGGTCGCTGAGAAGCTCGCGTTGTCCGGAGTGAAGGTGATGCGGGGTGGTGCTTATAAACCTCGAACTTCACCGTACGACTTCCAAGGATTGGGTTTTGAAGGGTTGAAATTGTTGAAGACAGCGGCTGACCGACATGATTTACGAGTGATCACAGAAATTATGACACCAGGTGCGGTTGAATCAGCATTGCCCTATGTCGACATCATTCAAGTCGGCGCGCGGAACATGCAAAATTTCGATTTGCTAAAAGAAGTCGGGAAGACGGACAAACCAGTCTTGTTGAAGCGTGGATTATCCGCTACAATCGAAGAGTTCATTTACGCGGCAGAGTACATTATGTCTAGTGGAAACAGTCAGGTCATCTTGTGCGAGCGGGGCATTCGAACGTATGAGCGCGCTACTCGCAATACGTTAGACATTACCGCGGTACCGATTTTGAAACAAGAGACGCATTTACCTGTCATGGTAGATGTGACGCATTCAACAGGTCGTCGTGATTTGTTGTTGCCGGCTGCAAAAGCAGCACTTGCCATCGGGGCAGATGGTGTGATGGTAGAGGTACACCCAAATCCTGCGATTGCGTTATCGGATGCGCAACAACAATTGGACTTCGATCAATTTGATCAATTTGTGGAAGGACTGACTGTCCAGTTTCCTCAACTTGATTTGGTGAAAAAGTAAGCTTTCCAAATGGAAACGTTTTATATCGCATGAAGACAGGGTAAACTGATGACAGATACCTGTCTTCCTTTTTTAAGATGTTTTATGAAAACTTTTTGAAAATCAGGACTTGTAGGAGGAGTAATTTATGAATAGTAATAACGTAACAATTTATGATGTTGCACGAGAAGCCGGGGTGTCGATGGCCACCGTCTCACGTGTCGTCAACGGAAACCCGAATGTCAAACCAACGACACGAAAGAAGGTACAAGATGCAATCGATCGTCTCGGATATCGTCCGAATGCTGTCGCGCGTGGACTTGCGAGTAAGAAAACCACAACGGTCGGTGTCATCGTACCGGACATTTCGAATATTTTCTTTGCCGATTTGGCACGAGGGATTGAAGATGTTGCAACGATGTATAAATACAACATCATCCTTGGTAACTCGGATTCAAGTCGTGACAAGGAAATCCATTTACTGAACACGTTGTTAGGGAAGCAAGTCGACGGCATCATCTTCATGGGTGGGCGTTTGCACGAGGACCTCGTTGAAGAGTTCAAAAAATCACCGGTCCCAATTGTTCTCGCAGCGACGTTAAATCAAGGATATGACCTTCCTGCGGTCAACATCGATTATGAGCAGGCCGCATATGATGCAACCCAAATGTTAATTAACCACGGACATGATCGTGTCGGATTCATTACGGGACCGCTTGAGCAACAAATCAATGGCGAAAAGAAATTTGCCGGGTACCGTCGTGCGCTTGAAGATGAGGGTCTTCCATTCCATGAGAATGATATGATTCTTGGGAATTACACATACGCATCAGGACTTGAAGCGATGCAAAAAATGTTGCAGCGCGATGATTGCCCGAAGGCGATTTTTGCCGGGACAGACGAGATGGCTCTTGGAGTCATCCATGCGATTCAAGATGCCGGCTACTCGGTTCCGAACGACTTTGAAGTCGTTGGTCACGATAACACGCGCCTTGCGACCATGATTCGTCCGAAGTTGACGACAGTCGTACAACCGATGTATGATATCGGAGCTGTAGCGATGCGTCTCTTGACGAAAATTTTAAATGCGGAAGAGATTGAGGAGAAAAACGTCGTTCTCCCTCACCGAATCGAACGCCGTGACTCGCTTCGACAAGACTAACAAAGAGCCTCCCCAATCATCACGTGATGATTGGGGAGGCTCTTTTCATAAATAAATAGATTTGCGGTCATTCGAAATGAATGGCCAAAACGCACGTTTTGTGACTTCCCAATTTTTCTCTTCGATTTGTTGCCGTCTCGGGATATGGTCGAACGCGTAAAGTGAATCGTCCCATCGCGAGGGCAAGGGTTGACCGGCAACACCGGACCAATGTTCAATCCATTCATCAGGAAGTTCTCCAGTATATGGTGCCTCTCTCGTCAATCCGGCCCATACTTGAGCCCAGGCGCGCGGTACGGCACGATACCAGTCGTATCCGCCACCACCGAGCGCGACGAGGCGCCCATCTGTATATTCGTCTGCCATACGAGAAGCGATTTGTGGAATTTGTTCGAACGTCCGAATTGTTGATGCCAAATGCGTAAGAGGGTCAAAGGCATGAGCATCCGCGCCATTTTGGGTCAGAATGATATCCGGTTTGAACCATTCGCATGCCTCTCGTAAGACGGTCTCATAGCATTTTAAAAATGAATCGTCTTCTGTGAATGCATCGACCGGTACGTTCCAACTATAGCCGTACCCGTTCCCGTTCCCTCGTTCCGTCACAGTTCCGGTACCTGGAAAGAGGTAGCGCCCCGTCTCATGAATGGATAACGTCATCACATCATCGTCGTCATAAAAGAGCCACTGGACCCCGTCTCCATGATGCGCATCCGTATCAACATAGAGAACGCGTGACCCGTATTGTTTCCTGACATGCGCAATGGCGACAGCGGCGTCGTTATAGACGCAAAACCCGGAAGCTTTACGCCGCATACCGTGATGTAATCCGCCTCCGACATGAAAGGCGCGCTCTCTTTTTCCGCTCGCCACGAGGTCGAGTGCATGAATCGTCCCTCCGACTAGACGAGCGGCCCCTTCATGAATCGTTGGGAAGATTGGTGTATCTTCCGTTCCGAGACCAAACTTATTCGCTTTCAAGGATGAAAGTTCCCCGGCTGCTGCTGTTTGAACAGCTTCAATGTAGTCTAAATCATGAACAAGTGCTAACTCTTCGACCGAAGCGATTGAGGGATTGACACACTCTGATTTTGAGAGCTTCCCAGAAGCAAGCAGAAGAGATGTTGTCAATTCAAGTCGTAATGGATTGAACGGATGATCCTCGTGAAAACGATAGGATGTTTCGTCTTCTCCGAATATGTAAATCGGTCTCATCGCGACATCTCCGGTCCGAGTACTTCATATCCTTCTCGTTTCAAGCGTTCAATGATGCGTAATGGATTCATCGTCTGGATGCGGAAAGAGACAATCCGTTTATAGGGATCACTCGTGGGGTGGACGAAAACGTTAATGATGTTGACGTTTGTCTTGGCGAGTAGTCGGGTCACTTTTTCGAGCGTGCCGGTCGTGTTCTCAACCAAGATTTCGATTTGTGAGCTCGGTTCGAGTGCACCAGTCAATTGTACGAAATAACGTAATAAGTCTGTCTCGGTCAGCACTCCGACGAGTTTTCCTTGTTCGACAATCGGAAGACAAGTTAGTCGATTTTCGTAAAATAAGGCAGCGGCATCTTCAAAAAAATCGAAAGGATGTGCTGTAGGAACCTCAGAGCGCATGATGCTCGATATCGGATTTTGAAAGTCAGCATTTTCACTTTCTGGGTGAAATACACTCGTCGCACCGCTCATCTCGAATTGTCCAACAATTCCGACTACTTGTCTTGCCGGATTTGTCACAATCAAATGTCTGACACGATGTTCCCGCATCAGTTTAGCGGCGTGAGCGATTGTATTAGTCGGTTGAATCGTCACGACATGTCGATTCATCATCTGTTCGATTAACATGAAATCCCCTCCTTAGTCGTACATGAATCGTCGGCGTAGCCGAAGCGAATCAAAATGATCGATTGATTCTTGTCTCACGTTCTTCCCGATTCGTGCCATTAAGCAGTTGGCAGGGTGAGAGGCGATTTCAGGGTCGTCTGTAGGGAAGAATACGAGTCCGCCATGGTTCATCATTTTCTCCATGACTTTTCGATAATCCCAAATCGAAAGTCCACTGCCCTTTAGATCCCAATGCCAATAATATTCAGTCGTTAAAATTAAGAAATCATCCATATGCGGGTCCATCATAGATACTTCAAGTAATTGCTTGCCAATCCGTTGACCACGAAAGCGTGGGCTCACCTCAATCGCACCGAGTTCAAGGATATACGGGTCGTTTCCTTCACTCCAACGCTCGTACGGGTCAGGATAGAGAAATGTCACGTAGCCGATGACGAGGTTATTTTGTCGAGCGACAATGATGCGTCCCTCTTTTAAGTCAGCAATACCGACAAGCGCTTCGTGCTGATCTTCCGGTTCGCGAAAAGCTGTTAATCCTTCATCGAGACGATACGTCTGCAACACGTCAGCTGCCACCGGACCGTCAATCGTCACTTCGCCTTGTGAGGTCTGCCACAGTTTTGAGTGATATTGTTTTTCCATTGGGTCACCACCTTTTCCATCTTATATTATAGCGCTTTCATTGCGTATGAATCACCCGTTTTGATGAATTTGGAAATTCGTTGATTTGTCATAATTTTAACACTATACTGAAAGTGGTTATACCAATCTTTACAGGGGAGGCGAATCTTTAACGATGGAAAAATTGAAAGCGTTAACAGGGGAGCATCAATTAGCGTCGTATGAAGAGGCTTGTCAGTCGTTTGAATGGACACAAGCAGAAACATTATTTTCTTGGAATTTGACGGGGAAAGTCAATTTGGCATATGAAGCAATCGATCGCCATGCAGAGAGTGAATTGGCGACAAAAGTGGCATTGCTTTATTTCGATGGGGGTCGGGAAGAGCGCTACACGTATGCGGATATGAAGAGAGAGAGTAATCGTTCTGGTAATGTTCTGAAGTCGATTGGTGTGGATAAAGGCGACCGCGTCTTTATCTTTATGCCACGTCAGCCAGAACTTTATTTTATTTTACTCGGAGCAATCAAACTCGGAGCCATCGTCGGGCCACTGTTTGAGGCATTCATGGAACAGGCGGTTCACGACCGGTTACTCGACTCGGAAGCGAAAGTGATTGTGACGACGAAAGAACTATTGCCACGTGTCCCAGTCGACCAATTGCCACATCTTGAGACGATTTTACTCGTCGGTGACGATGTTGAGGAATCGGGAAAAGCACTCGATTACCGTAAACTCGCGAACGATGCGACAACAGATTTAGAGTTGACGTGGGTCGATCGTGAGGATGGTTTAATTTTACACTATACCTCTGGTTCGACTGGGAAGCCGAAAGGTGTTCTCCACGTCCACAACGCCATGATCCAGCATATGATGACAGGCAAATGGGTACTCGACCTTCAACCTGACGATGTTTACTGGTGTACAGCTGACCCGGGGTGGGTGACTGGGACGAGTTATGGGATTTTTGCACCGTTCTTAAACGGCGCGACAAACGTCATCGTCGGGGGACGATTCAATCCGGAATTTTGGTACTCGGTCATCGAACGATTTGGCGTAACAGTCTGGTATAGTGCACCGACAGCATTCCGCATGCTCATGGGTGCAGGCGATGAAGCGTTTGAAAAATATGACTTGTCCTCTTTACGTCATATCCTATCTGTCGGGGAGCCGTTGAACCCTGAAGTCATCCGCTGGGGACATGAGGCGTTCAACCTCCGGATCCACGATACGTGGTGGATGACAGAAACTGGGGCCATGATGATTTGTAACTACCCGACAATGGATATCAAACCAGGGTCGATGGGGAAACCGATTCCTGGATGCGAAGCGGCCATTTTGGACGACCGTGGCAAACCGCTCCCGCCGCATCGAATGGGGAACTTGGCACTCAAGACACCTTGGCCATCGATGATGCGGAAGATTTGGAAGAACGATGCGAAGTATGAGAGCTATTTCTGGGGAGATTGGTACGTATCTGGTGACTCGGCTTACATGGATGAAGACGGATACTTCTGGTTCCAAGGACGTGTCGACGATGTCATCATGACAGCGGGAGAACGAGTAGGACCGTTTGAAGTCGAAAGCCGACTCGTCGAACATCCGGCTGTCGCTGAGGCGGGCGTCATCGGAAAACCAGATCCAATTCGAGGTGAAATCATCAAAGCGTTCATCGCGCTTCGGAAAGGCTATGAGCCGTCGGATGAGTTAAAGCAAGAAATTCAGCAATTCGTCAAAGAAGGATTGGCTGCTCACGCGGCACCACGCGAAATAGAATTCAAAGACAAGCTGCCAAAAACGCGGAGTGGTAAGATTATGCGTCGCGTCTTGAAAGCTTGGGAGTTGAATCTCGAGGCCGGTGACTTATCGACGATGGAAGACTGAAGCAAAAAAGGCCGACACGAAATGTGTCGACCTTTTTTCATTCACCATCCGAATCGGCGTTATCTTCAGCTGGTTGATCGGCTTCTTGTTGGGCCTCTTCTTCAGCTTGAGCCTCTTCCTCAGCTTTTTTCTTCGCTTCTTCTTCCGCTTTTTTCTTGGCAGCAGCATCAGCTTCAGCTTTTCGTTTAGCTTCTTCTTCGGCTTTTTTCTTCGCTGCAGCATCGTCAGCAGCTTCTTGTTTCTTCTCTTCAGCTTCTTTCTTAGCTTCCTCAGCCTTTTTCTTGGCTTCTTCTTCTTTTTTCTTCTCTTCCTCTTCTTTTTCTTTCTCTTCTATTTTCTTCTTCTCAGAGAATGAACCAGAATCTGTGAAGTCTTTTGCAGAGACGCTTGAAGGTTGCGAGAAGCGTGCGCTGACGTTTAGTGCTTTAGGGTTATCTGCATATACACGATTCATCGTTTGTGACCAAATGCGTTGCGTTCGCTGATAGTAACGCCCATATTCCCAGCTGTCTAGCATCGAGGCAAGTTGTGAATCATAACCAGACCAGACAGCGAGTGTGACGTTCGGGTTCGATCCAACTAAATAAGAATCGCGTTGAGCGTTCGTTGTACCGGTTTTACCCATCCAGTCGCCAGGGACGTTGAGTAAGGATTGTGCGTATGTCGCAGTACCTGACGTGTAAACATCACGCAACATATCGAGCACGAGATAAGAGGTACGTTCCGTGAAAATACGAGTTTTCTTCGGTTTCGCTTCGTAAATCACTTCACCTTGATATTCGATTTCTTGGATGAAGTAAGGCTCTACATGCTCACCGTAGTTAGCGAGCATCGCATACGACGCTGCCAAATCGATTGGCTTTACTTCTCCTGTACCGAGGGCCATTGCTGATGCGTAACGATTTCCTTCGGATACAGGAATCCCCATATCCACTAGTTTCTGTGTATCGGCAGGTTTTTGATTACGTTCCTCATAAATTTTAACGGCCGGAACGTTCAATGAAAGCTTGAGTGCATCGCGCACTGTGACGACTCCGCGATACGTCTTCCCTTCGTTTTGAACTTGTTTTTTCGGTTGTCCCGGACCAGTGAACTGATAGTAATATTCTTCGTCAATAATTTGAGTGGCTGGTGTGATCATGCCAGCTTCGATTGCGTTTGAATAGACGAGAATTGGTTTTGCAGTCGATCCGATTTGACGTTCAGCCCAGAAAGCACGGTTCAAGTCATCCGTCTTACCGTTGATATATCGACCTCCGACGAATCCAAGTACTTTCCCAGTTTTGTTTTCAATCATAACCGAAGAGGTTTGTTCAGGAAGTGTACGGTCCTCTTCTTCGACATATTGATTCGGACCAAAGTTTCCGGCATTTTTAGCCGGTTGTTGCATCGCTTCGTGCACTTCTTTATCGAGTGTCAAACGGATGTTGAAACCACCTTGACGCAACATGTTATGCGCACGCTTGGCATAAGTGGATTGGACAGAGTCTTTTTCTTTAGAACTCAATTCATCAATTTCAATTCCATCTTGCTCCAATAAATAATCTGTCACAATCTGACGTGCTTGTAGTTCCGCTTCATCAACAACATACGGATATTTGTCACGGGGCTTCGTCTGTGTCTGCATGAAGTCTTGCGTAATGTCATAGTTGTAAGCTGCATCATACTCTTCTTGCGTAATCTTCCCGGCGACGTACATCCGGTTCAATACCGTTTTCATTCGATTGACTGCACCCGATACGTCTTCTTTAATGACACCACCTTGATAGTAGGGTGTATAGAAGAACGGGTTTTTCGGAATCCCGGCAAGAAAGGCGGCTTGAGGGAGCGTTAACTTCTCTGCCGAAGTATTGAATACACCACGAGAAGCTGCTTCAATTCCGGAGATATTGCGTCCCATCGAGTTACGACCGAAAGAGACGACGTTCAAGTAGGCATTTAAAATTTCATCCTTATCCATCGCTTTTTCAAGTCGTAGGGCAAGTAAAATTTCTTTTGCTTTTCGTTCGAACGAAACTTCATTCGTCAACATTTGGTTTTTGATCAATTGCTGGGTGAGGGTTGAACCACCCGTACGATCTTCTGATCCGGTTGCTTCTTGTAAAATCGCGCGTAATGTTGCTTTCGGAACGACTCCGTCGTGCTCGTAGAACTCGACATCCTCTGTCGCAAGAAGCGCGTCGACGACGTAAGGGGATACTTTCTCTACCGGAATCGGGATTCGGACTTCATCGGTCGTATAGTTCCCGATGCGTTCCCCGCTCCCGAAGAAAATATTTGAGGTCGATGTGTACGTATTGATTTGTGACGTCATCGTCTTGTATGCAGGGGTAGGCATATCTTTGACAAGGGATGCGAAATATCCGACACCGATTCCAGCACCTAAAAACCCGATTAACATAACAGAAATGATGGTCAGAAGCAGAACGTTCCACGACACATCATACATAACATTTGCATAGCGACGTACTTTCAATGACGTCGGATTATTCCATAAGTCTCGAATCTTCTGCAGCATGACAGCCTCCTTAAATATGGTGTAAAACTATTTTAGACAGTAATATATTCGATTATAGCACAATTCAACCTACACCTTACCGTGAAACCGATGTCTCGTGCAAGTTTCGATATGGGAGTTGACAAGTCGAAAACGATGCTTATAAAATGAATAACATAGTCAACAATATCATGACGCCTTGAAGAAAGCGAAGTAGTCGGTCGGCCTCTTGTCCAGAAAGCTAGTGGTTGCTGTGAACTAGCCAACGCCAAACGATGAATTACACTTTCAGAGCGTGCCATTAGGCCGGTTCGAGACCGTTATCTCTCGCTCAAAGCGGTCGCATCATATTGCGACAAGTAGGGTGGTACCGCGGAATCTCCGTCCCTTCTCATATTGAGAAGGGACGTTTTTTTATGTCAATTGAAGGAGTGGAACAAATGGAACTATTAAAAGATTTAGAGTTTAGAGGGCTTGTCAACCAAATGACAGACGAAGAAGGATTGAAGGAACAACTCAAGGGTCCGACGACGTTGTACACGGGATTTGACCCGACAGCGGATTCGCTTCATATCGGGCACTTATTGCCGATTTTGACGTTAAAACGTTTCCAACAGGCAGGTCATCAGGTCATCGCGCTTGTCGGTGGGGCGACAGGTATGATTGGAGATCCGTCCGGGCGTTCAGACGAGCGTTCTCTTAACACATTGGATACGGTCAAACTCTTTTCGGATCGTATCAAAGACCAGTTAAGCCGATTCCTCCCGCTTGAAGGAGAGAATCCGATCACAATCCGTAACAACTACGAATGGACAGAAGAGATGTCGATTATCGACTTCCTTCGCGATATCGGTAAACATTTCCCGATCAGTTACATGTTAGCGAAAGATTCGGTGGACTCGCGCATGGAGAGCGGGATCTCTTACACTGAATTTTCATACATGTTGCTGCAATCATACGATTTCTTGAAATTATATGAGACTGAAAAATGTCGTCTTCAAGTCGGAGGCAGTGACCAGTGGGGAAACATCACAGCAGGTCTTGAATTGATCCGTCGCTTCGGCCATTCGGAAAAAGCGTTCGGACTCACGGTGCCGCTCGTCACGAAGTCGGATGGTCAGAAATTTGGGAAGACGGCCGGCGGTGCAGTTTGGTTGGATGCTGACAAGACTTCACCGTACGAGTTCTACCAGTTTTGGATTAACGTCGACGATGCCGATGTCATCAAGTTCATCAAGTACTTCACGTTCATGTCTCATGAAGAAATCGAAGCACTTGCAGCTGAAGTGACGGAAGCACCGGAGAAACGTGTGGCACAGCGACGTCTCGCAGAAGAGATGACGAAGCTCGTCCACAGTGAAGCAGGGCTTGAGCAAGCTGAACGCATCACGAGAGCATTCTTCAGTGGTGATCTGACATCACTTCAACCGGAAGACATGGAGGACGCATTCAAAGGAATGCCGCAATTTGAACTTGACGGGGAACGTAACCTTGTCGACCTCCTCGTCGAAGCGAAGATTTCACCATCGAAACGTCAGGCACGAGAAGACGTGACGAACGGGGCGATTTACTTGAACGGCGAGCGTGAACAGGCACTTGATAAAGTCATCACGCGTGCTGACACACTCGGCGAATTTACAATCATTCGTCGTGGTAAGAAAAAATACTTTGTGATTCGTCACGTATAATCATCATGTCCGTCCGTTCCTTTTTTGTTGAGGAATGGACTTTTTTAACCCTTTTTCAGCTATGGTGATTTGATAAAATGATGAGGTAGGAGGGATGATAATGGAAATAGAAGAGTTTTTCGGTGATCAGTTCCATCAATGGCGCGAACATTTTCGATACTATGAGATGGCCATCACAGAACTTGAGAGCGACCTCGGGATCATCGACTTAGATTGGCAGACGCGACTCGGGTATTCACCGATTGAACATGTGAAGACGAGGATGAAGACGTTGCCGTCCATCGTACGCAAGATGAGGCGCAAAGAATTGCCGTTAGAAATCGAGGCGCTTTGGGAACATGTGCATGATGTAGCGGGAATACGGATTGTTACGAGCTTCCGAGATGATATATATGCGATTTTACGTCATTTAGAGGCGCGGGATGATTTGGAGATTATCGAAGTCAAAGATTATATCGAGCATCCGAAGCCAAGCGGGTATCGCAGCTTACATCTCATTGTGAAGACAAAAGTCTATTTGGCCGAACGAATTATCTGGGTGCCGGCCGAGATTCAGATTCGGACGCTCGCCATGGATTTTTGGGCAGCGACGGAACATAAGCTTCAATACAAATATCAGCATGCGATACCGGAATCGTCCAAAGAAGAGCTCATTGAGGCTTCTTTTATGGCCGATGCCCTCGACACACAGATGGGACGTATTCGACAAGAAATCTTAAAGAAATAAAAAAATCCCCTTCTCGAAGAAGGGGATTAAAAGCATTAACGTGAGTAGTACTCGACGATGAGTTGCTCTTTGATTTGGTCGTTAAGTTCAGCGCGTTCTGGGAGACGTACGAATGTACCTTCGAGTTTCTCAGCGTCAAACGATACGAAGTCTTTTGTAGCTGGTGCTACTTCAAGAGCTTCAGCGATTGCTTTAACGTTTTTCGATTTTTCGCGAACTGCAATAACTTGACCAGGTTTTACGCGGTAAGACGCGATGTCTACGCGTGATCCGTCAACTGTGATGTGACCGTGGTTGACGAGTTGGCGTGCTCCACGACGTGTGCGAGCGAGACCGAAACGGTAAACGAGGTTGTCAAGGCGTGATTCGAGCAAGAACATGAAGTTCTCACCGTGGATGCCTGGCATTTTACCAGCATCGTTGAAGATGCGGTTGAATTGCTTCTCGTTCACTCCGTACATGTGACGAAGTGCTTGCTTCGCTTGAAGTTGAAGACCGTATTCTGAGATTTTCTTACGACCATTTCCGTGTTGACCTGGTGCGTAAGGACGTTTTACTAATTCTTTACCCGTTTCGCTAAGCGAGATGCCTAAGCGACGCGAGAGTTTCCAAGCTGGACCTGTGTAACGAGCCATGTTTGGACTCCTCCTTGTTGTTCATGTATTTTGCACAAAAGAACAACGGTGTCAAAGACGAGTAACGCCCCTTTCAAGGTGCAAGCACCTTCACTTGATAGCGAAGCTACGAGATGCCCCTCCGACTAAGTCGAGGCCCGAAAGGTGGATACGTTTGTCAGTGACTGCTATCGTCATTTCATGCACAAAGATGAGTATACGATGAAACGTGATGCTTGTCAATCAAATATAGTGAAGTAATGTCTCACAAAAATGTTCGAGTCCTTGACGATCGACTTCGGAGAATCGATTAAATTCAGGGCTGTCGATATCGAGGACGCCGATTGTTTTACCGTCGCGCACGAGAGGGACAACGATTTCCGAGTTTGAAGCTGCATCACAAGCGATATGTCCCGGGAATTGATGGACATCGGCCACAAGCTGAGTTTTTTGTGTAGACGCTGCCGTTCCACAAACGCCTTTTCCAAATGCGATGTGCACACAGGCCGGTAGCCCTTGGAAAGGACCTAAGATGAGACTCTCCTCAGAATTTGTCACATAAAATCCAACCCAGTTGATGCGATCTAAAAATTGATTCAGTAAAGCACTCGCATTAGCTAGGTTAGCCACTTCATTTGTCTCACCTTCTAATAGTGCAGCGAGTTGCTTATTTAATAGTTCATAACCTGCAGCTAAATCACCTGAATACGATGTCGTTTGGAACATAGCAAATCCCCTCCGTCTTTCATGTTTTTAGAATTTAGCATTATGGTACACGCAAATTAGTGATTTGTCTTGCGGAAAAGTTCTGAAAAAATGAACAATCTCCATTGAAACCATTGGAAAACCTATGCAAATCATTGGTTCTATAATATGATTAAGTATATCTATTCTTATAAAATACTTCTTTTTAATATAAGGTACATAAGTCCACGAAAGCGGCTTGGAGGTTGTGACAAAGATGGATTACGGAATTTATGGATTGATCATTGGAATCATCGTCGTCGTATTAGGCGGTATGTTGGGCAGTATGCTCATTCGAAGGAACTTTTATCAAAAAATTGATGACTTGGATATGAGGAAACAAAGTGTGCTCAGTGCGAGCGTACCTGTTGAACTCCAAAAGTTCAAACAATGGCCGATGGAAGGGGAAACAAAGGAAAAGTTTGATCGTTGGCATCAGTCTTGGGATGAGCTGGTCAGTGTGCATACAGGTCAAATTGATGAAGCGTTATATGGAGCTGAAGAAGATCTTGATAAATATCGCTTTATGAAAGTGAAGACCGACTTAAATGCAACAGAGCAACTCATCGAAGAACTCGAGGCGATGGTACACGCCATGCTCGATGAGATGGATGAGTTTACAACACACCACACTTCGCTAATGGATATTGTGAAGCAAGATGAGAAAGAACTGTATCAGTTCCGCAAAACATTGAACTCTCAAAACCATGCATTCGGACCGACTTATGCTCTTGTCGAACAAGAGATTGCAACCGCTGAGGCGAAGCGAAGTGAGATGATCAATTTAAAGCAAGTCGGTCAAGTATCTGAAGCATTTGAAACCGGACAAGCACTTTCGGACAAAGTCGGACATATCCGTGAGTTGATTCGAATCATTCCCCAATTTGTACGAACGGTTCAAGTTGAGTTAAAACAACAACTTCAACAGTTGCGGGCTGGACATAAAGAAATGCAAATGGACGGATATGCGCTCGAACCGCTCGGGCTGATGGATGAAATCGACCAAGCGGAAGAACGTCGTGAGGAACTGATGACTCGAATCGAGCGATTGGAATTCGATCATTTCGAAGAGGACATGCAACAATTGAGTTCGGATATCGACCAACTATTTGAAGCATTCCGAACGGAAGTCGATGCTCGTCAATACGTGAAAAAAGAATTTGCAGCGATTCAGGAACGAGAACGTCAATCCACTGAAATCATGAACAACCTACAAACTGAAATGTCTCGACTCGTCAGTAATTATGAAATCAATGCCCGCGTCGGTGAAGAGTTTGAACAACTAGAACGTGAACTGACGGAGCTTACGGCCAACGTCCTTGATATCGAACAAGCTCTTGTCGCTCAAATGTTGCCGTTTAGCATGATTAAATCTAAAGTGCAGGAAGCGAAACGATCACTCGACCAATTCAATGCGATGCACGAACGGTTCATTGACGACACGAATTCATTAAGAAAAGAAGAACTTGAAGTACGACACAAGCTAGAGACGTGGAAGAAAGAATTGTCTGGCCACCGACGACTTTTGGCAAAAAGTGCGATGCCGGTTGTACCAAGCGACTTGTCGAACGACTTACGTCAACTTCAAAAAGGTGTCCAGTCGTTAGATGAACAGTTCGATAAGGCGCCGTTCAATATGACATACATCGTAGGGCTCAGTCATGACGTGGAAGAAATGATGGACCATTTCCGTGACCGTGTACATGCCCTCATTCGCCAAGTGACGTATGCCGAACAGTTATTACAGTATGCGAACCGTTTCCGTCGTCGTGACAACGAAGTGCACATTGCTCTGACGCTTGCAGAAAATAAATTTTTGCATGGTGAGTACGGTACTGCCGTTGAAATCGGTGAGCGGGTGCTTGGGCGATTTGAAGAAAACGGGGCGCATGAAATTCGTCAACGTGTGGATAAAGGGTTAGAGCAACAAGAGTTACTAAAAAAATAATCGATGCATGAAGATTGACGGAAACGGGAAAAACGTAGACGTCAATCTTTTTTCAATCAAGGAGGAATCGTCAGATGGGTACGTTATGGGTCAATGGGAACATCTATACGTTAAATAAACCAGGTGAGATGATGCGAGCCATGTTTGTAGAGCATGGTCGGGTCTTAAAAATGGGAGAAGAAGGACATCTTCGTCGTACATACGCCGGTCGGATTGAAGAGATTGTGAACTTGGAAGGGAAAAGTGTATATCCAGCCTTCACTGACTCACATATCCATCTCGTCGGCTACGGAGAAGCGTTAGAACGTGTCGATGCAAGCGAAGCGACCAACCTTCGAGAATTACTTGAGACGATGAAACAACAAGGGTCTGGGGACGAATGGATTGTAGCCGAAGGGTTTGATGATCGTTTGCTTGGCGAAATGCCGACGCGAGACATGATTGATGAAGTCATCTCGGATCGTCCTGTCGTCTTGAAGCGTGTCTGTCGTCATGTGGCGGTTGTGAACTCGAAAGGACTTGAACGCCTCGGTTTGATTCATCATACGGTCATCGAAGGTGGGAAACTCGGCCGAGACGAGGAAGGAAAGTTGAACGGCGTCTTATATGATACTGCCTTAGACCTTCTTTATAAAGAACTGAGTGGGAATCGAAAGAAAAATGCTACCTCGCTCCGTCGCGCAATCGATTCATTATTCTCGCATGGCATCGTGGGTGCTCACACCGAAGACTTATTTTATCATGGAGACCCACTTGAGACGATTCAAGCGTACGAGGATGTTTTAGAAGACCTCCCGTTTCAGGCGCATCTTCTCGTTCATGAGCAGGCGGTGGACCGTATTATTCAACAGGATGCGATGACAAAGCGAAAACGGTTTGATTTTGGGGCGATGAAGTTGTTTGTGGACGGTTCGTTCGGTGGACGCACCGCTCTTTTATCCGTTCCTTATGCGGATGATCAAAGTCAGCGCGGAATCGAAGTGCATCGACCGGACCATCTCGAAGCGCTCGTGAAAAAAGCGCGGACGTACGGAATGAATGTGGCGGCACATGTGATCGGGGATGCGGCGGTCGAACAGTTTGTCGGTTTACTCGAAAAATATCCTGCTAAAAAAGGAACGAGAGATCGAATTATTCACGCTTCGCTATTAAATGATTCACTCATCAACCGCATCAAATCGCTACCCGTGTTGATTGACGCACAACCTGTATTTTTATCGGATGATTTAGATATGTTATTCGAACGGTTAGGGAATGAACGCGTTCATGATGTGTATCGGTTCAAATCATTACTAGATACGGGGGCCCTCTTATTAGGAGGAAGTGATGCTCCGATTTCATCCGTCGATGTTCGAAAGGGGTTGTTCGGTGCAGTGACGAGACAGTCGTTCAAAGGGTCGAGCACGCTAAATCCAAACGAACGCCTATCGATGTATGAAGCACTCCGTAGCTTCACTTATTCACCTCATGTTGCAACCGGTACACATGGTAGGAATGGGCTGTTGATTCAAAGTTACAATGCCAATTTCACAGTATGGGATGAGGATTTCTTTAAATTAAGCGGAGAAGACATTCTTCATAATCGTCTCGTCATGACGGTCGTCGAAGGAAAGCCGGTATACGAGGCAGAAGTCATCACATCGTAAACTATTAAAGAGGAGTCGATTCATCCAGGTCGGATGAATCGACTCCTCTTGTTTATTAGAAGAATGAACGTTGTACTTTGTGCCAGAACGAGTTGGTCCGGAGTTTGACGGTCTTGATGACTTGGTCTGAAAGCTCGATATCAATTCGGTCTGTATATTTTAAACTAAGTGCCTCGTTATCCATACCGATGATCGGATAGTCATTTCCGTCTTCGACGATACGAAGCGATAGCTTACGTGAGTCGTGGACGATGAAAGAAGAGCCAAGCGTACGGTATCGATTATTGTTGACCGATGCGATTTCGCTCACTTGCATGCAAGGGATGAGTGGATCGACGACCGCACCGCTCAATGATTTGTTATAGGCAGTCGAACCGGTCGGAGTCGAGACCACCATTCCGTCCCCACGGAATGTTTCGAAATGTAAGTCGTCGATATATACCTCGATGGCAAGTGATTTGATGATACTAGATTTAATCGAAGCTTCATTTAAACAGAGAAGCGGTTTCGATTCGTTGATTGATGAAGAGAGAAGCGGATACTTCCGTACTTCGATGCCTTCTTCGATCCGTGTCGAGTTGTCTGAGAAGAGTCGGTCAACTTCATCGAGTTTATGTATATCAAAATCACAATAAAACTCGTTCAATCCGCGTCCGAATCCGACATAAATGGCATCTTGACGGAAACCGGTGTAACGAACAGCCTGCAAGAATGCGCCGTCCCCGCCGACTGCTGCGATAATGTTCGCGTCCTCAGGTTGATTCACGATGTTAAATCCGTGTTTTTCTCCAATTTCTTTTAACTTTTTCACTTCTTTAGTGAATTCGTTGACGTTACGATGGTACAAATAGACGTTGTTTCTCATCTGAGTCATCCCCTTTGTCAATGGTGTCTCCTTTATTATAACGTGTTTCTTCTGACCAATATAGGGAAAACTGAAACAGAGCCAAAAGCAGGAAGTTTGTCAAAGGCTCGAATTCATCGATATGATGAACAAGTAACTACAACAAAGGGGATGAGTTTATGCCAACATTTAAAGGGAACAACGTGACATTACAAGGGAATCCAGTGAAAGTGGGAGACGAAGCTCCTGATTTCCGTGTTTTAACGACCGCTTTAGAAGAAGTGACATTAGCAAGTTACCCGGGTAAAAAACTGATCAGCGTCATTCCTTCGATTGATACAGGCGTATGTGACGCACAAACGCGTGAATTCAATGAGAAAGCTTCTTCACTTGGCGGAACGGTCTTGACCGTGTCGAACGACTTACCATTCGCACAGCGCCGTTGGTGTTCAGCATCTGGTCTAGATAACGTGGTCACACTCTCCGACCACCGCGATCTTTCATTCGCGAAAGCGTACGGAGTCTTAATTGAAGAAATGCGTCTTCTCGCACGTTCTGTGTTCGTCGTCGATTCAAATGGAACTGTGAAGTATGTTCAATATATGGATGAAATGACAGATGAAGTCGATTTTGAAGCGGCATTACAAGCGTTCGAACAAGCGAATTGATTCGTTTGGCGAAATTGATTAAAATAGCTTACACTAGTATGTGAACCGACCGGTCCTCTTATGGGGGCCGGTTTTGTATGGAAAGGATGAACGAAAAATGGAACGTTTTGAACAACTGTATCGTGATTGGAAAACAGAAGCGAAAAAGCTCGTCAACGACTTAGATGTATTACCGATTGAGGCGCTTGTACAAGTGTTTGACCACGTCGAAATTGAAAAAGAAAAAATGGATGATGTGCGCAAAGCCATCAGCTTGCTCGTGCTTGAAGAAACGACACAACTTCCGCTGAACAATCAACCGACACCAGATGCGGTCAGTTTGTTCATAGGCTACTTGGCAACAAAGCTACTTAAGGACGAGGCGACAATCCTTGATCTTGGTAGCGGAACGGGTACACTATCGCATGCCGTCCTTTCTCAGTTGAAAGATGCGACAGCGCAAGCAGTCGAAGTCGATGAATTGTTACTCCGCCTTTCCTATTCTATAAGTAACTTATTAGGGGAGCCGGTATCGTACTTCCATCAAGACGCCCTCGCTCCTCTATTTGTCGAGCCGAGCGATCTTTCGATTGCCGACTTACCAATCGGGTATTATCCGAACGATGAAGTCGCCGCCAAATATGATATGGAGCGAGAAGAAGGTCATTCGTACTCTCATTTTCTTATGATGGAACAAGCGATTCGTCATACGAAACCGGGTGGTCATGGATTGTTTGTCATTCCGAACAATTTGTTTGAACAGGATGATGAAGGGAAATTAAAACAATGGATGGACCGCGAGGCCGTCGTCAAAGGGGTCATCCAGCTCCCGACAACGATGTTTAAAGATGAACGTTATGCGAAAAGTTTGTTGCTCCTTCAAAAAGTAGGGGAAGGCGTCACGCGTCCGAAACAAGCACTATTTGTTGAACTTCCATCGTTCACAGATGTAAGAGCAGTTGCCAATGTGGTGAAACAGATTGACGAATGGTTCAAAACAACACAAAAATAATGGACAAAATACTTGAAAAAGGTATGCAAAATCAAGTATCTTCATTATGATACAGTTATCAGTTTTAAATTGAACAGATAAATAAAAGCGTTTAAAACGAAAGTTAAGAGGTGTATGACATGACGAAAATTATGGCAGTCAATGCTGGTAGTTCATCGCTCAAGTTCCAGTTACTCGAGATGCCTTCTGAAGAGTTGCTCGCAGTCGGACTTGTTGAGCGTGTAGGGAAAGAAGATGCAATTTTTACAATCAAGTATGGTGAAGGACAGAAGTTCAACGTGGTCACGCCACTTCACACACATAAAGAAGCGGTTGAATTGGCGTTGGAGAAATTAATCGAACTCGATATCATCCAATCGTTCGACGAGATTTCTGGCGTAGGTCACCGTGTGTTACACGGAAAAGAGTTGTATGCTGATTCGGTCGTCATCGACGAAGAAGTGATGAAGAATATCGAGTCTTTCACAGAGCTCGGACCACTTCACATCCCGCCGAACTTGACTGGGATTCGTGCTTTCCAAACAATCTTGCCAAATGTTTCACAAGTTGCAGTGTTCGATACGGCATTCCACCAGTCGATGCCAGAAGAGAACTTCTTGTACAGTCTTCCGTATGAATACTACACAGAACACGGTGTTCGAAAGTATGGTTTCCACGGTACTAGCCACAAGTATGTCACACAACGTGCGGCAGAACTTCTCGGCCGTCCGCTCGAAGATTTACGTTTAATCTCATGTCACCTAGGTAGCGGTGCATCAATCGCAGCCGTCGCAGGTGGTCGCTCAATCGATACAACAATGGGCTTCACACCACTAGAAGGAATTACAATGGGAACCCGTTCAGGTTCATTGGACCCTGCGCTCATTCCCTTCTTGATGCAAAAAACAGGGAAGTCTGCTGAAGATGTGTTGAATGTCATGAATAAAGAGTCCGGTGTTTATGGTCTTTCTGGTATTTCAAGTGACTTGCGTGACATCGAGCAAGCTGCTGCAGAAGGTAACCATCGTGCAGAAGTTTCATTGAAAATCTTCTCGAACCGCATTCATGGTTATATCGGACAATATGCCGCTGAAATGAATGGTGTCGACGCCATTATCTTCACAGCAGGTGTCGGTGAGAACTCTGACGTCATCCGTGAGCGTATCCTCCGTGGTCTTGAATTTATGGGAGTGTACTGGGATCCTTCGCTTAACAGCGGTGCACGTGGTAAAGAATTGTTCATCAACTATCCACACTCACCAGTTAAGGTCATCATCATCCCGACAAACGAAGAATTGGTTATCGCACGGGACACGGTTCGCATCGCGAACCTCGTCGAAGAACACGCATAAAATAAATCTGCCCCACGTTACTTCAAGTAATGTGGGGATTTTTTAGGTCTTTTTTCCTAATTAAACGAAGCGTGAATAGGAAAAAGGATTTTTTGTATGTAACATAAGGCGTATTATTTTGATTGTTTTGTAATGTTTGAGTCATGAAAGAACCATTTATTGGATGTTAATTATATAAAAATCTCTCTTTCGTTACAGACGGTCGGTTCAACGTAACAAATCGTTCGTTTTGACATCAATTTGTAATGTTCGTGTCACTCAAATGAACAGGAAGTGTAACGGCACTAACGGATATTTCATCGTATAGTTATTTGGACGAAATATTCATTAGAGCATAAAGTTCATCTGTCATATAAGTGATGATATCGAATCTTAAACAAATTGACGAAGAGAGGACGAAAAACGTATGTTGAAAAAAATCATGACGCTATTACTTCTCGCCATCGCCGTGTTTGCATTTGCCTTACCAACTTCACCAGTGGAAGCAGCTACAAAAAAAGTATATGTTGCAACGAAATCAGGATCGAAATTGGTATATGCAGAGGGGAAATCGAATGCACGAGTGATTGGGAAGATTAAGGCGAGTGATCGTCTTCAACGAACGGGCTCTCGAGGTGCTTGGATTCGCGTGAACTATAATGGGAAGGCCGGATGGATCCCGACAAAAAACTTACGTACGGTGAGTGCTCCAAAACCAATCAAACCAGCAAGCGTTAAAACATATATGATGAAAGCATCGGCATATACTCCGTATTGCAGGGGATGTTCTGGTAAAACGGCACTCGGTTGGAATGTCCGCACTCAAAAGCGTAACGTCATCGCAGTGGACCCTCGTGTCATTCCACTCGGTACTAAAGTTCAAGTATACGTGGGAAGCAAGTTGTTAGGCACATATACAGCGGCTGACACAGGCGGCGCGATTAAAGGGAATAAAATCGATATCTTAATGTACTCACACAGTGCTGCGATTCAATTTGGTCGCAAAACGGTTACCGTTAAGGTGCTATAATTCCACATAAAAAGGGTCTTGCGATTGCGCAAGACCCTTTTTAAAATAAATGAACAGTTATTGGCGGACGATGAGAACGTCACACTTCGCATAACGGACGATGCTCTCAGATACGCTTCCGATAAAGAATCGTTCGACCGCGTTCAAACCGGTCGCGCCACAAATAATAAGGTCAATATCATGGTTAGGCGCAATCTTTTTTGAGATAGTTACTTTAGGGGAACCATATTCTATTACGGTTTCAACTTCTTTTACACCACGTTCTTTAGCTCGATTCACATAGTCTTCAAGCAATTCTCTGGCATATGTCTCAGCACGTTCAGTGATTGTCCGATCGTATGCTTCGACAGTCGCAAACGTTCGTGTATCAATGACGTGACCGACGTACAGTTTTCCTTCGTTACGAATCGCGACATCGATTGCTGTCTCAAATGCGCGTTCCGCCTCTTTAGAGCCGTCAACGGCAGATAAAATGTGTTTGTATACAATTGCCATGTGAATCCCAACCTTTCGCTCGAAATATACGTTCGGCTTACATATATAGTATACCACTTCTTTCAGTTTTCACGCTTTTTCGTTATGAAAATGAGTGAATTTTTTCATGATGTCGTTCACGACATGTCCAAGTTTGGAATTCGTGTGTTAGAACGGGTAAAATAAGGCGGAGGAGGTAAGGCGATGAAACATGTGATGATTACATCTGGTGCGAAAGGAATCGGTCGCGTCGTGACAGAACGTCTTATACAAGATGGTTGGTACGTCAGCATCTTGCAACGAAACCCAATCGACTGGGAGCACGAACATATACATATGATCGAGGCGGGATTGACGGACCGCGAACAACTGCTCTCGGCCTATGAGGAAGCGGTCGAACGCTTTGGTGAACCGGACGCCTTGATTTTAAATGCAGGTCCATACATCTTTGAGCGCAAGCCGCTCGTTGAGTTGACGGATGAAGAGTGGGACGAAGTGCTCACCGGCAACCTATCTGCCTCATTTTGGTTGATGCGACGTGCGATTCCTTCAATGCGAACGAATCGGTTCGGACGCATCATCTCTTATGGTTTTCCGGAGAGTGGGTCGGCACCTGGTTGGATTCATCGTTCTGCGTTCGCTGCTGCAAAGACGGCGCTCGTCAGCTTGACGAAATCGGTCGCGTTAGAAGAGGCCCCGTTCGGAATTACGGCGAACATGGTCAACCCGGGAAATATCGTCGGGTCTCAAAAAGAGATGCGAATCGAGGAAGCTGAAGTGGATGAAGGAACGCCAGTAGGCCGGCACGGTACGGGAGAAGATATCGCCCGTCTGATTTCCTTCTTGTTACAAGAAGAATCGGATATGATCACTGGTGCCGTCATCGATGTGACAGGCGGGGTCAACGTCGTGCATCAGTATCGGAAGTGAGGGGTAGAAGGATGAAGATTGGGATTGTGACGGATGTTCACGGAAATCTAGAAGCGTTACAGGCGGTGCTTCACGCAATGGATGCACAACGAGTTGACGTCGTTTGGTCACTTGGTGATATGATTGCGATGGGACCGGACTCCAATGCGGTCATGGAGCGATTGCTGGATCGGGGAGCGCATATGATTTCTGGAAATCATGACGAAGCAGTCATCTCGCTTTTGGCTGGACACGGTCACCCAGACAGTTACGCCCATACGCGTCCTCATCATGAGTGGGTCGCGCGTCACCTTGATACGAACTATATGGACGTATTGGAGTCGCTACCTCGAACGATCACTACCGAGTTAGCGGGGCAAACGGCATTCGGTATCCACTACCACATCCCTAATGAGAAGTGGGAAGCCACGATCGTCGAAGAACCATTTCACGATATTCTTGAACCAACACTTGAAAATATGCAACGACTATACGGTGAATACGCTGGAGATGTCATCTTATTCGGACATCACCATCCCGTTCATTTGTTTGAAGATGATACGAAATGCTATGTCAATCCCGGTGCGCTCGGTGTTGCGCGGGATGAACTTGCTCGCTTTGCTATATTGTCAGAAGGAGAGACCGGAATCCGACTTGATTTAAAAGCAGTCCCCTACGATAAACGTACATTTTTAGAAAAGATGGAACGCCATGAGGTTCCTCAACGAGATGTCATGATGCGCTTATTCTATTAAAAGAAGTCATGTAAAAAAGTGCGATCCTTGAATGGACCGCACTTTTTGTCATTCAATCTCTTGCAGTGTTTTGGGATAGCTCGTCAATGTGATCGGACCGCTCTCGGTCATAACGAGGTCATCTTCGATGCGGACCCCGCCGACTCCTGGTAAATAGATCCCTGGTTCGACTGTGAAAGTCATACCGACTTGGGCGGTCGTGTCATTGTTCGCTGCCATCGATGGGTGTTCATGCACTTCGATTCCGATTCCGTGGCCAATTCGATGGGTGAAGTATTCGCCATATCCGGCAGATGTAATGACTTGACGGGCTGCAATATCGATTGCACCGAGTGTCGTTCCGACATTCGCCATCTCGATTGCTGCTTCTTCAGCTTGTAGAACCGTTTCATAAAGTTCACGTTGTTTCTTACTCGCTTCGCCGAAAACGACTGTACGTGTGATATCGGAGCAATATCCTTGCCAGACGACACCGAGGTCAAACAATGCGAAATCTCCTTTTTTCAAACGGTTATTGCCCGGCACACCATGAGGGTCAGCGCTATTCTCGCCGAACAATACGAGCGTATCGAATGACATTTCACGAACCCCTTGCTGTTTCATGGCGTACTCGATGTCGGCGATGACTTCGAGCTCAGTCACGCCTTCGCGCAGGGAGCGAATCCCAGCTTCGATTGCCATATCTGCTAGCTCAGCAGCCCGTTTCATAACGCGAACTTCATCCGGTGATTTGATCATACGTAACGTTTGAAGTTCGTCAGTCAAATCAATGATAGACAAGCCGGCAAAACCGGCGCGGAGTTGTTCGACTCGATTGAATGTCAAATGCTCCCCTTCGATACCGATTCGTTCAGGAACGATTTGGTTGTCGAGGAATAACTTAACGATTTTGTCCCATGGATTCTCATGATCCATATACGTCACGATCTCACCTGACCAGTCACTCGCTTCGACGATCCCTTTTTCAAGAGCAGGGCAGATAATGGCAGTTGTCCCGTTCTTTAAGACCAAGACGGCGATTAATCGTTCATGGGCTTCCGCATATACTCCCGAGAAATAAAATACGGACGCTTTCGATGTAATAAATGCCGCATCTAAGCCTTTTGTTGCTAGAGATTGTGCAATTTGATTAGTGCGTTGATTCAAGATGAATCCCTTCCCTTCTACCTCTTACGTTGACTTCTCGTCTATTATAGCTGTTTCGGAAACAGAAAGGAAATGTTCCAATTTTATTGGTACAGTTTGAACATGTTTGACTGATACAGTATAATGAACATAGTAGAAAATGTATTGAGAGAAGGGACTCCGCGTATGACCACAAAACATGAACAGATCATAGCACATATCGAATCACTCGATGTTGGGTCAAAAATATCGGTCCGTCAAATTGCAAAAGAATTGGCTGTGTCTGAAGGTACGGCTTACCGGGCCATCAAAGAAGCTGAGAACCTGGGCTTCGTTTCTACCATTGAACGTGTGGGGACGATTCGAATCAAGCGTAAACAAAAAGAGAATATCGAGAAACTCACATTTGCTGAAGTCGTTAATATCGTGGATGGACAAGTGTTAGGTGGACGGAACGGATTGCACAAGACGCTATCAAAATTTGTTATCGGTGCTATGAAGCTTGAGGCGATGATGCGATATATCGACGTCGACTCGCTTGTCATCATCGGGAACCGAGAAAAAGCGCATGAACTTGTCTTACAATCAGGCGGGGCTGTGTTGATCACGGGTGGGTTTGATACGACGGACGAAGTGAAGCGAATGGCAGATAAGTACGACATGCCTGTGATTTCTACATCGTATGACAGTTTTACCGTCGCTACGATGATCAACCGCGCCATTTATGACCGACTGATCAAGAAAGAGATTTTACTTGTTTCGGACATTGTCATCCCACTCCATGACACGTTTTATTTGAAGGCTGATGACACTTTGAAACGTTGGCATGAATTGAACGAACGGACGAAGCATAATCGTTATCCGGTCATCGATGAACAGATGAAAGTGGTCGGTGTGATTACTGCGAAGGATGTGATTGACAAATCACATGATCATGATATCGAGAAGGTCATGACAAAAAGTCCGATTACGGTCGGGGTGCAGACTAGTGTGACCAATGCGGCGCACCAGATGGTTTGGGAAGGGATTGAGATGCTTCCTGTCGTCGATAACTACGGGCGCCTCCTCGGCATCATCAGTCGTCAGGATGTACTGAAGGCGTTGCAGCTGGCGAACCGTCAACCGCAAGTCGGCGAAACGTTCGATAATATGATCACGAATCAACTAAAGGAAGACCCTGCATCGAACGGAACGGCCTTCACGGTTGAAGTCGCACCACAAATGACGAGTCATATGGGGACCGCCTCTTCTGGTGTGTTGACGACCTTGTTGGTAGAAGGGGCGACGCGTAGTCTGCGTCACATGAAAAAAGGGGACCTGGTGGTGGAGAACATCACTGTCTATTTCATGAAACCAATTCAGATTGAAAGTCAGATTCGGGTGTCTGCGAACGTCTTCGACCTTGGGCGAAAGTTCGGGAAAGTCGACGTAGAAATGACACAAGGTACACAACTTGTTGCCAAGGCACTCGTCACGGCACAATTGATTGATCGTTAACGAAAAGAGCACCTGCTACATTTGTAGCGGTGCTCTTTTTATGAAGGTGTATTCGTAGGTTCTTCCGCGGCGTGCGGATAAATTTTTCGGTAACGTATAAATCCGACAATCGCATTACCCAAGCCAACGACCAACATGACGATACTGACAATCCAACCGACAGTCGAATTCAGTCCGAATCCACCAACCATTTGGTTCGCAGCGAATAACGCAAGGAATAAACTTAACCAGATTAAAGCTTGTGTGTTGAACAAAGCCTTACGGTTTGGCGTCTTTGTCAAAAAAGCACGGCGCTTGAAGACAAGGTACGCTCCGAGCGCGAACAAAATGAGTCCAATCATGACAAGTTGCAAGTGAAGGAACCCCTTTCTATCTCATAATCTGTTATCATCATACCATAATAGTGTGTAGGAAAGTGAGGAATCATCATGACGCAATGGCACGAAGCGGATACAATCAAATCCGAAATAGAGAAGGCAAGCACCATTTTCATTCACCGCCACGTCCGACCGGATCCTGATGCATTAGGGAGTCAGCTTGGGTTACAGCGTATTTTAAAATCGGTTCATCCGGAAAAACAAATTTATGCTGTCGGTGGTATGGTTCCTGACCTCGAGTTTTTAGGGAAGATGGAGCACGTCGAGGAAGAGATGTACCGGGACGCGCTCGTCCTCATTTTGGATACGGCAAATCAAGAGCGAATTGATGGACCTTTTGCGTTGAATGGTAAGTCGATCATCAAAATAGACCACCACCCTGATGAAGACCCGTATGCGATGACACAAATTGTAGACACATCGGTCAGCTCAACGTCTGAAATGATTGTGGAGCTTGCCAATCTTTGGGGTTATCCAATCGATCAAGAAGCGGCATTTTTACTTTATGCCGGAATCGTGGGCGACACGGGGCGCTTCCAGTTCCGAAATGCAACGGCGCGAACGTTTGAAATTGCTTCGTCGCTCATTGCAAAAGACATCGACACAAACAAGTTGTATCGCCAAATGTATAAGACCAACTTAGCGACTCTTCAATTACAAGGTTACGTGCTACAGCATGTCAACGTCACTGATGAAGGTGTCGGTTATGTGAAGATTGACAAGGATGTACTAAGGGCGTTTCACGCTTCCCCAGAAGCGGCGTCTCAACTCGTCAATAGTTTTTCGGGTCTTGAAGGATTGAAATGTTGGGTCATGTTCGTAGAGAACAAAGAAGAGATTCGTGTTCGGATTCGTTCTAAAGGCCCTGTCATCAACGAAGTGGCCAAACGATACCGTGGAGGTGGCCATCCGATGGCGGCTGGAGCTACGGTTGATACGTGGGAAGAGATGGATGACGTCATTGCTGCTCTGAATGAAGTAGCGGACGGATTCACGTTTGAAGAAAATGAAGAGAGCTGACCGCGGTCAGCTCTCTTCATTTGTCTCCATTTTCTTTTGGAATGAACCATGTGCCGCGGTCGGTCACGTCTTCGACGACATCGAGTTGATACTCTGTAATATACTTTCGAAGCCGGTCGATGATTTCCGGACTGTCCGCAAAAACGGTTTGGCCGTTCTGTAATTTCTCTAACTTATCGCGTGCAATCTGTCCCCGATTGATAATCATACGCTTTTACCCCCTTTTGTCATGAGTTTTGTCTATAATTATTGTATCAGAGAAGTGATGAATTGAGTTTGACAATTCAATTGATATAGAAAGGAGGACAACGATGATTCATCTGAATGTCAGAACTGCTTATAGCTTACTACAAAGTACAATTCGACTAGAACAATACGTCTTGCAGATGACCGAGCGTGGAAGTCGTTCAGTTGCGATTGCAGATGATGCCTTTTATGGTGTCCCGACATTTTTATCCTATTGTAAACGATATGGGGTGAAACCGCTCATTGGACTGAGGACAATCCTCCGTTTAGACGGACTAGATGTTTCGGTGCTTGCATATGCGTCGAACGAAGCAGAGCTTCAGGAACAATATCGAATCATCAAAACGGGAGGAATTGAAGACCGAACGACGATGCCGCTCATTATCCTTCCTGAAAATTGGAAGGCGAATGATCCGGTTCATCGGCGTCGCCTTTATCATCAACTGCTCTCCTATGTAGATGAAGATAAGCTCTGGCTCGGACTCCCAGCACCTCAGACGACTGAGCAAGTGCAAGTGTTGAAGCAACTTCGTCTCATGCGCGAAGAGCTTGCTGTTCAATTGATTCCTGCCCCTGAAACAAGGTATATGCGACCGGAGGATATAGAAGGGTTTCGAGCCGTCTCTGCCATTCGTGAGGGGGATGTGATGTCGAATGAAGACGTGCGACAAAAAGGGTTACATGTCCGTCTTCCGAGCGAGATGAACGACTGGTTCACAATAGAAGAGTTAGCGGAACTCAATCGATTTGAATCACGTATTCAACTCGATCAACTTCCTCGTGCGGAAGGGGCGATTCCAGAACTGCCTGATGCTGATCAAAACTTGAATCGACTGGTGGGTGAACGTCTGAAATCGATGGAACTCTTAAAGGAACCTTATATCGAGCGTGCAAAGTTCGAACTGGATGTCATTGCAAAGACCGGATTTTCTTCCTATTTTTTGATTGTCGAAGACATCATTCGATTCGCCCGAGAATCTGGTATTGAAGTGGGACCGGGTCGGGGATCGGCGGCAGGTTCACTCGTTAGTTTTGCCCTCCATATTACAGAAGTCGACCCGGTTCATTACGGATTGTTATTTGAACGATTTTTAAATCCTGAACGCGTGTCGATGCCAGATATTGATTTAGACTTTGAAGATGAGCGTCGAGAAGAAGTCGTATCGTACGTGTTGTCAAAATACGGGGAAACGCATGCGGCACAAATCGGGACGCTCGCGACGTTTGGAGCAAAGGCAGCGATTCGAGACGTCGCCAGAGCGCTCGGCATGACATTAGAAGAAGGGCAGGCTGCGAGTAAACAAGTGAAATCGGGTGGGTTAGACGAATTGATATCGAACCCGAAACAGATGAAATGGTTCGCTGGTAGTCAAAAGCGGCAGCAATTGTTACAAATTGCGAAGCAGTTAGAAGGTTTGCCTCGCCAATCATCGGTTCACGCGGCCGGTATCGTTCTTAGTCGCCAGCCGATTGAAGAAGTGACGCCGCTCCAACCTGGAATAGAAGAGTATGTAACACAATATAATATGAAGGATTTGGAAGAGGTCGGGCTGCTGAAAATCGATTTACTCGGGTTGCGGAACTTGAGTCGCTTACGAAAGATGGAAGATTTGATTCGAGAAAGTGATGCCCTGTTCTCACTGAAAACCATTCCGTTACACGATGCCCGGACATATCGTTTGTTAGCTAAAGGAGAGACAAATGGCATCTTCCAGTTCGAGTCGACTGGGATGAAACAAGCGCTTCGGCAAGTGAAGCCAACTGAGTTTGAAGATATCGTTGTGACGATGTCACTCTATCGCCCGGGACCAATGCAGTTCATCGAAACGTATGCCAAACGAAAGCATGGTTTGCCTTACCAACAAATTCATCCAGCCGTAGAAGACGTCATGAAACCTACGTACGGGGTACTCGTTTATCAAGAACAGGTCATGAGACTACTTCGAAAGCTTGGAGGTTATTCATACGCTGAGGCGGATTTGGTCAGACGAGCGATTGCTAAAAAAGATATTGGCACGATTGAGCGAGAACGGGAACGATTTTTAAAACAGGCAGAAAAGAATAACCGGGATGTGTTGACGCAAATTTTTTCTTGGATTGAAAAGTTCGCGGGATATGGATTCAACCGATCCCACGCTGTCGCCTACAGTTTGATCAGCTACCGGTTGGCTTATGTCAAAGCACATTTCCCTCGTGTCTTTCATGTGGTGACATCGGAAAAGACGAGTGAACTCGTCAGATTGTTGCGAAAAGATCAAATTCCGGTGTATCCACCAGACGTCTTACACGGTCACGCCGAGGCGACGCTTGAAGGACCTGGCGTCCGACTCGGGTTAAAAGCAATCCAAGGCTTGACCAAACGTGATGTCGAACGTCTGATTGAGCTGAATGGGCAATTGAAAGATGTCAGAACTCTTCAAGAAGCTATGGAGTGGAAGAATAAAGACCAGTTTAAATTACGTCGTTTACTTGGTGCGGGCGCGCTCGACCGGATGTATCACGGCGACCGGACAAGTGCTTTTGAAGCAGTCGAACGTTTGCGAGAAGAGGCAGGAACGCATTTTTTGCCCGACGAACTGTCATCGCTTGGACTCAAACAGAAGAAAGTAAAAGAACCAAATTGGTCTGAAGAAGAGAGGGAAGCGCTCGGAACATGGGTGGTGCACTCTCCACTGACCGCTATTTCGAATGTTGGGATTGAACCGTCTACAATTGACAACATCATAAACGGGACGAATGGTTACCTTATCGTTTACGTAGATGACGTACGCACATTTCTAACAAAAAAGCAGGAACGAATGGGAATCATCATGGTTGACGATGGTATGACACAAGAAGAAGTCGTCGTATTTCCACGAACATTTAGTCAATTCGGACGCTCCCTTTATGTCGGTAATATTTTATTGCTTGAGGTTCATACGAATGAACGCGATGGACGAAAACAACTGATTGTCGAACGGATACGTCCGTTGCATGGGCAGGCATTGTTTGTAAGGCTTACATCAGATCGATTCCCCGAACTCGAAGAGTGGATACAACGTGCTCAGGGAGATGTCCCGGTTGTCTGTCGATTCACGGATTCAAAGGAAGTGAAACAGTTGGCGTCAGCCTACTCAATCAACCCGAATGAGGAGTACGTGGCTGAGGCGAAGAAAAAATTCGGCGAAGAAAATGTTGTGTTAAAACGAATCGATACGAAAATGGATGGTCCGAAAACTAGTACCAAGTCCTAAAAAGTGATATAATCGTACTAATTGGTCTGACCACTTGAGTGTGATAAGTGATTCAAAAAGGGAGTTGAACGGTCAGATGCATGAAAAATACGCATCCTCATTTCACGAAAATATTTCAAAAATACGAATGTTAATCGTTCAATCGTCTTTAGTTCCAGGTGATCGGCTTCCGTCCGAACGTGAACTCGCCGAAACACTGTCGATTAGCCGTGCTTCTGTTCGCGAAGCGTTACGAGCATTGAGCTTTTTAGGCATCGTGGAGACGAGACGTGGTGGTGGCACATTTTTATGTGAACAAGACCGACACCGTTACATTGAGATTTTATCAGAGTTCATTGTGACCAAACAGACGAAAGAGACCGATATTATCGAGATGCTTCGCTTGTTAGAACGAATGGCGTTTTCAGAAGTTGAACCGACAATGGAACGGCTGACTCAATTAGAAGCCGTGATTGATAATGATCGATCGTTTCGTCAGCAAATCATCTTTCAATTAAAGAATGAATTGTTTATTCGAATTTGGAGCGAACTCAATCGATTTTTTGACGGACTAGACGCTGGAGATCTATATACCCTCGAGGAACGAAAACGATTTCTCGAGATGTGGCGTGGAATGGGGATGCCGGAATGAACGAGGGGGAAGCGATGACTGCTTTTTTCAAGAAACCAAAACGATACATGCCATTGCGTCAAAGAGAGCCAAAGATTGACGCACCACAGGGATTAATGACGAAATGTCCATCTTGTAAATATATGCACTATACAAAACAGTTAAATGAAAATCATAAAGTATGTGACTGTGGTTATCATTTTCCGCTTCATGCACAAGAACGGATTGATATGCTTGTCGACAAAGGGTCGTTTGAACGTTTTGCAGGACCTTCTGTCAAAACGAATCCGCTCAATTTTCCTGACTATGAAGAAAAGTTGGATAAAGACCGGGAACGGACCGGAATTGAGGAGGCAGTCATTTGTGGAAGGGCGACGATTGATGGGCTACCGCTTGTCATCTGCGTAATGGATGCCAGATTCAGAATGGGGTCAATGGGGGCCTACGTGGGAGAAGCTATCGCTTCCGCTGTCCGTACAGCAACATCTCTCGGTCTACCGGTTGTCTTATTCACGGCGTCAGGCGGAGCTAGGATGCAAGAAGGAATGGTCAGCTTGATGCAAATGGCGAATACATCCATTGCATTAAAAGAACATGATGAGGCCGGGCTTCTATATATCGCGTATTTGACACATCCGACGACAGGCGGCGTCTCAGCAAGTTTCGCGATGCTCGGCGATTTGAACGTCGCAGAACCAGGAGCGCTGATCGGGTTTGCAGGACGCCGAATCATCGAACAGACGATTCGGGAAAAACTCCCGGAGAACTTCCAGACAGCAGAATTTCTACTCGAGTCGGGGCAACTAGATGCGGTTATTCATCGCGAACAGATGCGTTCGTTCTTGCTGAAAATGATTGGATTACACGATGGGGGTGTTCGTCATGTTTGACCCAATCAAAGAAGTGACTGAACAATTAAATAAACTACGTGAAACGGCCGAAACAAAAGGTATCGATCTGTCCCGTGAGATTCGCCATCTCGAGTTAAAGCTCGACCGATTAGAAAAAGATATTTATGGGAATATGAAACCGTGGGACCGCGTTCAACTGGCTCGAAACCCGAAACGACCGACAACGCTCGATTATATTCAGCATCTGTTCCCTGATTTTTTGGAACTCCATGGAGACCGGCATGGGTATGACGATGCAGCGATTGTTTCGGGACTTGCGACATTTGAAGGGGTGCCGGTTACGGTCATCGGTCACCAGCGTGGTCGGAATACGAAAGAGAACATGAGGCGGAACTTTGGGATGCCACATCCGGAAGGATACCGAAAAGCATTGCGTTTTATGAAGCAAGCTGAGAAGTTCAATCGCCCGATTTTAACATTTATCGATACGAAAGGGGCTTACCCCGGAAAAGCCGCTGAAGAACGCGGTCAAAGCGAAGCAATTGCTCGAAACTTGTTTGAGATGGCGACGCTGAAAGTGCCGATCGTGTCCGTCGTCATTGGAGAAGGTGGTTCTGGAGGCGCACTTGGAATTGGCGTTTGCGATCGTTTATTGATGCTTGAGAATAGTACGTATTCGGTCATCTCGCCAGAAGGTGCAGCGGCACTTCTATGGAAAGATGCGAAGCAAGCGGAACGCGCGGCAGAAACGATGAAAATTACAGCGCAAGATTTGCTCAACTTAGGGATTGTAGATGAGGTTGTGGGAGAAGTGTATGGGGGTGCACATGTTGATGTGTCATTACAGTCATCGCTCTTAAAGACTGTATTATTACAGCATATGAATGAGTTGCTCGGTCAGTCGACTTCTCAACTGATTCAAGGGCGGGCGACCAAATATCATCAAATTGGCACAATTAGTGAGTGAAAACGGTATCAATGGCTTTGAATATGGCTTTATTCATTCATGAAGTGACTGCTTTATAACATACCCTATGCATTTTTTTCACATACTTGTGTTGTAAAACAAAGGTCAGACATGGTATTTTATTTTCAGATTTCGTTAAAACACATAAGAGGTGAGTGACGTGAATTTAAAACGTATTGCGGTATTAACAAGCGGAGGAGACGCTCCTGGAATGAACGCAGCTGTCCGTGCAGTGACTCGAAAAGCGATTTTCGAAGGTCTTGAAGTATATGGTGTATATAACGGCTATCAAGGATTAATCGAAGGTGATCTAGTCGAGTTAAACCTTGGATCAGTCGGCGACATCATTCAACGTGGAGGTACGTTCCTTCGCTCTGCACGCTGTCCTGAGTTCAGAACAGAAGAAGGTCGAGCAAAAGCAGTTGAACAGTTGAAGCAATTCAACATCGATGCTCTCGTGGTCATCGGTGGAGATGGCTCTTATCGTGGAGCTCAAAAATTAACAGATCTTGGATTCCCAACAATCGGCCTTCCGGGTACAATCGATAACGATATCCCGGGAACGGATGCGACAATCGGTTTTGATACAGCGCTCAACACAGCACTTGATGCGATTGACAAAATTCGTGACACGGCTTCATCTCATGAACGTACGTATGTCATTGAAGTGATGGGTCGCGATGCTGGTGATATCGCACTCTATTCTGGTCTTGCTGGTGGTGCAGAGTCGATTCTCGTTCCAGAACGTCCAGAAGATTTGAGCGCAATCGTGGAACGAATTAACCACGGAATTGCACGCGGTAAGAAGCACTCAATCGTCATCGTTGCTGAAGGTGCGGGAAGTGCGGAAGAAATCGGTAAATTGATTGCCGAGAAGACGAACTCAGAAACACGCGTCACGATTCTTGGACACATTCAACGTGGTGGTTCCCCAACTGCTGCTGACCGTGTACTTGCAAGTCGTATGGGCGCATACGCTGTTGAGATTTTACTTGAAGGAAAAGCGGGCCGGGTCGTCGGAATCCGTAACAACAAGATGATGGATCTTGACATCGATGAGGCGCTCGACAACAACAAGCACACGATTGATATGCAATTGATCGACCTTGTCAATCAGTTGTCGATTTAAACGATTCACCATGTAGGGAGACGGGAACCGGTCAAAGGCTCCCCGTTTTCCATATGTAAGTTGCACCATATCCCCTAGGAGGTTTTTATATTATGCGTAGAACGAAAATTGTATGTACGATTGGACCCGCTTCAGAGAAGCGTCTTCCTGAAATGATTGAAGCTGGAATGAACGTTGCCCGTCTCAACTTCTCACACGGTGACTACGAAGAGCACGGCGCACGTATCCGTGACATCCGTGAAGCTGCAAAAACTGCTGGTAAAGTGGTAACAGTCCTTCTTGACACAAAAGGTCCAGAAATCCGTACTCATACGTTTGAAGATGGAAAAGCACTTCTCGAAAAAGGAAAAGAAGTCACAATCGTCTCAACTGAAGAAATCGTCGGAACGAAAGATCGTTTCTCTGTGACGTATGAAGGACTTTACGATGATGTAGAAATCGGTTCGCACATCATGCTCGACGACGGTCTCATCGGACTCCGTGTCGTTGAAAAACTTGAAAACCGTGACCTCCGCTGCGTCATTGAAAACGAAGGAATCATCAAGACGAAGAAAGGTGTAAACTTGCCAAACGTCAAGGTAAACCTTCCTGCCCTTACAGATAAAGATATCGCGGACATCGAGTTCGGGATCTCACAAGATATCGACGTCATCGCAGCATCGTTCGTACGTCGTGCATCAGACGTGGTAGAAATCCGTCAACTTCTTGAAAAACATAATGCATCACACATCAAGATTTACCCGAAAATCGAGAACCAAGAAGGTGTTGACAACATCGAAGAAATCTTGGCAATCTCTGATGGTTTGATGGTTGCCCGTGGTGACCTCGGAATCGAGATCCCGACGGAAGAAGTAACACCGGTTCAAAAAGAACTAATCAAGAAGTGTAACGACCTTGGTAAACCTGTTATCACAGCGACACAAATGCTCGATTCGATGCAACGTAACCCGCGTCCAACGCGTGCGGAAGCATCAGACGTAGCAAACGCAATCTTGGATGGTACAGATGCGGTCATGCTTTCTGGTGAGACAGCAGCAGGTGACTACCCAATCGAGTCAGTTCAAATGCAAGCGGCCATCGCTGAGCGTACAGAACGCATGCTCGACTACAAAAACTTGTTGAAAGATCGTCAGAAACGCAGTGAGCACACGGTGACGGATGCAATCTCACAAGCGGTTGCCCACACAGCAATCAACTTGAACGCAAAAGCAATCTTGACGCCGACACAATCAGGCTACACGGCTGCTCGTACGGCGAAGTATCGTCCTGAAGCGAACATCATTGCGGTAACTGAATCTGAGCGCGTAGCACGTCAATTGAACCTCGTATGGGGCGTATACCCAATCGTGGCTGAGACGATGCCAAACAACACGGATGAAATGTTGGTTCAAGCATCTGAAGCAGCTCGTCACGAAGGATTTGTTACTGACGGTGACCTCGTTGTCATCTCAGCCGGAATTCCTGCGGCAACAGCTGGTACGACGAACATGATGAAAGTCCACATCGTCGGTCATGCTCTTGCTGACGGACGTGGTATTGGCGAGCGCGGTGTGGTCGGTGAAGTCGTGGTCGCGAATAATGCGGATGAAGCAAACGCAAAAGCGAAAGACGGAATGATTCTCGTCGCACCATTCACAGATAAAGAAATGATGCCTGCAATCGAAAAAGCGGCTGGAATCATCACAGAAGACGGTGGATTGACGAGCCATGCAGGTATCGTTGGACCATCACTCCGTAAACCGGTCATCGTAGGTGTAGAGGCAGCAACATCTTCACTTCGTGACGGTCAAATGATTTCAATCGACCCACTTACAGGTAAAATCTACAACGCATAATTGAACGACAATCGAACCGGCCTTCTTCAAAGGTCGGTTTTTTTCCGTTCAAAGAAAGGAAACATAATGAGTGCTTATCTTTTTTTATTGATGCTCGTATTAATCGGTGTCATTTCAAATAATCAATCGGTTATTATCGCAAGTAGTGTTTTGCTAATTATTAAAGCGATCGGTTTCGGAGATCAATTATTCCCCACACTCGCATCCAAAGGAATCAGTTGGGGCGTGACCATCATAACGATTGCTGTCCTTGTTCCGATTGCAACCGGAGACATCGGGTTTAAAGAATTGTGGAATAGTATTAAAGGGCCGGTCGGAATCGTGGCATTTGCTTCAGGAATGTTCGTCGCCATTGCAGCGGGACAAGGTGTGCAGTTGATGCGTGTCGATCCTGTCGTTACGACAGCCCTCCTCGCAGGTACGATTCTAGCGGTTGGATTCATGAAAGGGATACCGGTCGGACCGCTTGTCGGAGCTGGGATTGCAGCATTGATTTTAGGTGGATATCAAATCATTGAAAAATGGTTTTGATATTTTCTGACAACTGAAGCCGCTTACATTTCTTTTTTGCAATAAATTGTTTATACTATATAAAGGACAGGGTAAACGGAGACTGGGCGAATGAAGGGGAAAGGCCCATCCCGTATCCTTATTCCCTACAAACAGACTGTTTTTACGGTCGATCACTTTTAAACAAGACTGAGGGGGAGTTATGAATGTCAACGACAAAAGGGTTAGAAGGTATTGTGGCAGCAGCCTCAAAAGTCAGCTCAATTATTGACGGTCAATTGACTTATGGAGGATACACCATTGATGATTTAGCGGACCACGCCACATTTGAAGAAGTAGTTTTCTTATTGTGGAACAACCGCTTACCAAATGCAGAGGAATTGACAGCGCTATCAGAATCGCTTGTAAAAGAAGCGACATTACCTGAAGAGGTGATTGATACGTTAAAACGTGCACCGAAATCAGCCAATGCGATGGCGACGATTCGTACAGCACTCTCACAACTCGCTCTATATGATGAAGAATCTGAAGACATGAGTGACGAGGCGAACATGCGTAAAGCGATTCGTCTGCAAGCTCAAGTTGCGACAATCGTGACAGCTTTCGCTCGTCTTCGTAAAGGGGAACAACCGGTTGCCCCCAAACAAGGTCTTTCTTATGCGGGTAACTTCTTGTATATGCTAAACGGGGAAGAGCCGAACGAAGTAGCAGAAAAAACGATTGATAAGGCACTCATTTTACATGCAGACCATGAATTGAACGCCTCGACATTCACAGCACGCGTTTGTGTGGCGACACTATCAGACATGTACTCTGGCGTCACGGCGGCGATGGGAGCACTCAAAGGACCACTTCACGGTGGGGCGAACGAAGCAGTTATGAAAATGCTTCACGAGATTGACTCGGTTGATCGAGTTGAAGAATATGTTCGTGGTAAATTCGAGCGCAAAGAAAAAATCATGGGCTTCGGTCACCGTGTTTATAAGGACGGCGACCCGCGCGCGAAGCATTTGAAAGAAATGAGTCGCCAATTGACTGCTCAAATCGGCGAACCGAAATGGTATGAGATGTCTGAGAAAATCGATCATCTCGTCGAAACAGAAAAAGGATTGAAACCGAATGTCGATTTCTATTCAGCTTCGACGTATTATGCGCTCGGTCTTGAAGAAGATTTATTCACACCAATCTTCGCTGTATCTCGTATGTCTGGATGGATCGCACATATCCTTGAGCAATACGCGGACAACCGTTTGATTCGTCCACGTGCGGAATATGTCGGTGAAACGAGCCGTAAATATGTTCCTGTGAACGAACGTTAATTCGGGACACATTTTAGACAAAAGTTTGGTAAACTAACAAGTGACGTAGGTCGGCGCACGCGTCGACCTACAGTAATGTACTTAGGGGGATTCATTATGTTGACACAAGGACAAAAGATTACAGTTGAAAACGGTGTATTGAACGTACCAAACGTACCGACCGTACCATTTATTATCGGTGACGGCACGGGCCCTGACATTTGGAATGCGGCTGTTCGTGTATTTGACGCTGCAGTTGAAAAAGCATACGGCGGCGACAAGAAAATCGAATGGATGGAAGTATACGCTGGTGAGAAAGCATATAACGAAAAAGGCGAATGGCTTCCGACAGAGACACTCGATCAAATCCGCGAGTACTTGATTGCGATCAAAGGACCACTCACGACACCAGTCGGTGGTGGGATTCGGTCATTGAACGTTGCGCTTCGTCAAGAACTTGACTTGTATACTTGCCTTCGTCCAGTTCGTTACTTCACAGGTGTACCATCACCAGTAAAACGTCCTGAAGATACAGACATGGTCATCTTCCGTGAGAACACAGAAGATATTTACGCGGGAATCGAATACGCTTCAGGAAGCGATGAAGTGAAAAAGCTCATCAACTTCTTGCAAGATGAGATGAACGTCAATAAAATTCGTTTCCCAGAGACATCAGGGATTGGCATCAAGCCGGTTTCTTCTGAAGGAACAGAACGTTTAGTCCGTGCTGCAATCGAGTATGCGATTGCGAACGACCGTAAATCCGTTACACTCGTTCACAAAGGGAACATCATGAAGTTCACAGAAGGCGCATTTAAAAACTGGGGCTATGCTCTTGCTGAAGCGGAGTACGGCGACAAAGTCTTCACATGGGCACAATACGACCGCATTAAAGAAGAGTCTGGTGAAGCGGCTGCGAACGAAGCACAATCAAAAGCAGAAGCTGAAGGGAAAATCATCGTCAAAGATTCAATCGCTGATATCTTCCTTCAACAAATCTTGACACGACCACGTGAGTTCGATGTCGTTGCGACGATGAACTTGAATGGTGACTACATTTCAGATGCCCTTGCTGCACAAGTGGGTGGAATCGGGATTGCACCTGGTGCGAATATCAACTACATCACAGGACATGCAATCTTCGAAGCGACACATGGTACGGCTCCGAAATATGCAGGTCTTGATAAAGTAAACCCATCGTCAGTCATCCTTTCTGGTGAGATGATGCTCCGTCATATGAACTGGAACGAGGCGGCTGATCTCATCACCCGTTCGATGGAGAAAACAATTGCTTCGAAAGTCGTCACGTATGATTTTGCTCGTCTCATGGACGGAGCGACAGAAGTGAAGTGTTCTGAGTTCGCTGATGAATTAATCAAAAACATGTAAGTCATTCGAAAGAGTCAATTGAGGGGGAGAGCTCATGATTCGTCGTAACAAAATTTCTGTAATTGGAAGTGGCTTCACCGGTGCTACTACTGCACTGTACTTGGCTCAGCGCGAGCTAGGGAATGTCGTTCTGCTCGATATGGAAGAAAAAGTTGGATCGACGAAAGGAAAAGCGCTCGACATGCAAGAAACGGCTCCGATTCAAGGGTTTGATGCTTGGGTCACAGGGACATCAGATTACGCCGATACGGCCGATTCAGACGTGGTCGTGATTACTGCAGGGATTGCCCGCAAACCAGGGATGAGCCGGGACGACCTCGTCGCAACGAACGCAAACGTCATGCGCTCGGTTGTGAAAGAGATTGCCATCCATTCTCCAGAAGCCATTCTGATTGTTCTGACCAATCCCGTCGATGCGATGACGTATGCTGCGTTTAAAGAGTCGGGGTTCCCGAAAGAACGTGTCATCGGACAATCTGGGGTTCTGGATACGGCTCGTTTCCGTACATTTGTAGCACAAGAGTTAAACGTATCCGTCAAAGATGTATCGGGGTTCGTTCTCGGAGGACATGGGGACGATATGGTTCCTCTTGTACGCTACTCATACGCTGGGGGAATCCCGCTCGAAAAACTCATCTCAGATGAACGAATCGAGCAAATTGTGGAGCGAACGCGCAAAGGCGGTGGCGAGATCGTCCAACTATTGGGGGATGGCTCGGCGTATTATGCGCCAGCTGCTGCTATCGTGGAGATGGTCGAAGCGATTGTGAAAGATCAGCGTCGGATTTTACCTGCCATAGCATACCTTGAAGGGGAGTACGGATTCAATGACTTGTATCTTGGTGTCCCGACGATTCTTGGTAAACATGGAATTGAGCAAGTGCTTGAGCTCGAATTGACAGATGAAGAAAAAGCAGCACTTTCGAAGTCTGCTGACTCTGTCCGCTCGGTATTAGGCGTCTTATAAGAGGAAGATGCTTCCTGCAAATATGCAGGAAGCATTTTTTTTTGCGTTTTGTATCTTGTAGGGCATGCTACACTGAAAGTGGATTTGTTTTGTTTTTGTAAAGATTTGCTTTGAGGTTGGTCGTATCAAGGTTTGATTTGTAAAATAGAGAGTGACATTTGATGGATCAAGAGGAGGAAGAAGTGTGGCTGATAAAGTAATTGTTGTCGACGATGAAGTATCAATCGCGACGTTATTAAAATTTAATTTAGAACAAGCTGGCTTTGAAGTAGAAACGGCACATGATGGAAAAACCGGGTTGGAACTGGCTGAAAAAAAGGACGCCGTGCTCATTGTGCTCGATTTGATGCTCCCAGAAATGGACGGACTTGAAGTTTGCAAGCGACTTCGACAACAAAAAGTCAATACACCGATTTTGATGCTGACGGCAAAGGACGATGAATTTGATAAAGTCCTCGGTCTTGAGCTTGGCGCAGACGATTATTTAACAAAACCGTTTAGCCCACGTGAAGTGGTCGCCCGTGTCAAAGCGATTTTACGACGTTCAGGCCCACAAGAGGCGGTTGTTGAAGAGGATGTCATCCAAATCGGTGACGTTAAAATCGTAGCTTCAAACTACGAAGTGTTCAAACAAGGAGAACGACTCGAATTGACGCCGAAAGAGTTTGAACTGTTAGCCTATCTGGCAAAAAACAAGGGTCGTGTGCTGACACGGGACCAATTACTATCGGCCATTTGGAATTATGACTTTGTCGGTGACACGCGGATCGTCGACGTCCATATTAGTCACCTTCGTGAAAAAATTGAACCAGTGACCAAGAAACCAACCTACATTAAAACGATTCGCGGACTCGGGTATAAGATGGAGGAGCCGATTTCGGAATGAAGACGTATCGTTCTAGATTCATGACGACACTTATTCTGCTCGTCACGGGCGTCCTTCTTATGCTCGGCATCGTGCTCGGACAACTGTTCAAAGACTTCTATTTAGATTCCGAACGAGACCGATTGAAAGAGGACGCTCAGCTAGCAGCCCTTTATCTAGAAGACGGAGAACTGGATGAAATACGTGAGTATGTCGGTCAAATCGATGATGGGAGTAGTTTTGATATTTTACTCCTTAACAGCAGGATGGAAGTAATTGCAGGAACACCGTTTCGTGTCGGTACAATCGATTATCAAATTGATCCGAATTTAGTACCGGATGACGGAACATTTGGTGAGGCGGATGAAGATGCATTGATTCAATTCACGAAACCGATTGATCTCGCTACAGGTGATACCGTATACCTGACATTTATCCGTTATGTGTCTGACCTAGAAGGGGTATATGATCGGATTTGGTTGACGATTGCGCTCGCGCTCGTCTTCTCGTTCTTCATCATCTTGTTCGTCCTACAGCATTTGACGAACCAATTCATTCGACCGATTGACGAGGCGACCATCGTCTTACGAGAGTTAGCGGATGGGAATTATCGCGCTCGTGTGTATGAACTGCGAAATGATGAGGAGACTGGCAGTCTGGCAGGTTCCATTAACGTCCTTGCCCGAAGTTTAGAGTCTATCTCCCTTGGAGAATCGGTTCAACGGGCGAGACTTGAGTCGCTCATCGAATATATGGGAGCGGGGCTTCTTCTAGTTGACGAACGCGGCATCGTCACATTAGTCAACCGATCGTATCGGGAGATGTTCCAATACGATGATTTATCAATTGGACAATTTTATCATGGGATATTGCCGAGTCCTGATGTCGAATCGCTCATTGAGGATGTCTATCTGACAGAAGAGGTTAACCGTCGTCAATTGTCGATTCGAACAGGTTTCAATCAGAAAACGTATATGGTGTCCGCTGCACCGATATTCAGTGACACAGGGATGCTTCGCGGGACAACGTTACTATTCAACGACATCACAGAGCTAAAGCGGCTCGAGAAGATGCGGAAAGATTTTGTGGCGAACGTCAGTCATGAACTGAAGACACCCCTTACGTCCATTCGTGGATTTAGCGAAACGCTTCTTGACGGGGCTAAAGAAGTACCTGAACTTCGTGACCAGTTCTTAGACATCATTCAAAAAGAAGCGACGCGAATGCAGATGCTTGTCGAAGATCTCCTTGAACTTTCGAGATTGGAGCGAGATGATTTCCAAATGGAGCTGGTGTCCGTCGATTTGAATCAACTCGTCGACGAAGTGTGTCTCCTACTCAGTCAAAAGGCGAACAAGAAGTCGATTCATCTAGAGACACAACACAATGGAGAAGTTGTATTGCAGGCTGATTTGAACCGAATGAAACAAGTGATCATGAATTTGGTCGCCAACGCGATCAACTATTCACCGGAAGGAAGTCGCGTTGAGATTTCTGTAGAGGCGAATCCGGATTCATACAAACTTCGAGTGCGAGACAACGGAATCGGAATTGCCGAAAAAGAAGTGAGTCGAATCTTTGAGCGCTTCTATCGTGTCGATAAGGCGAGAAGTCGCAACTCCGGTGGAACCGGGCTCGGGCTTGCCATCGTGAAGCACATCATCGATTTGCATCATGCGACCATCGATGTCGATAGCGTTGAGGGCAAAGGAACGACGTTCACCATCACGTTTCCGCGGGTTTAACGATTCCTTTATCGTTCATTCATATTTACTTTACAAAACCTTGCTATTCTATGAGTGAGACCTCTTCATCATCTCGTGACTCGATCGGTGCTCATCTCCACATGGTCGAGAATTTGGCCCTTTTCTATTCGTAGAAAAGGGCCTTTTTTTTCGAACGCATGTACCCGTATGGTATGATGGACGAAGAGAAGAATGGAGGTCGATTGGATGAATAAACTACTAATCCTGGATGGGAATTCCTTAACATATCGTGCATTTTTCGCACTGCCTCCGATGTCGGACGCGTCGGGTCGGAATACGAATGCGGTGTATGGCTTTACGATGATGTTGTTAAAATTGATGGAGGACGAACAACCTACGCATTTCGCTGTTGCGTTCGATGCGTCGAAAAAGACGTTTCGTCATGATACGTTTGCTGAGTATAAAGGTGGACGTCAAAAAACTCCTGGAGAATTACGAGAACAGTTCCCGCTCGTACGTGACGTCTGTCGCGCGTTCGGCATCTCTGTCCTTGAGCTTGAACAATATGAGGCGGATGATATCATCGGGACACTCTCGAAAGATACATCATTTGATCAAGTGACGATTGTGACGGGAGATAAAGATTTACTACAGCTCATCAATGAGCGAGTGACCGTTTATTTGACGAAGCGGGGCATCACGGATGTCGAGAAAATGAACGAGGCGGCTTTCCAAGAGCGATATGAAGGTCTACAGCCGATTCAGATGATTGACTTGAAAGGATTAATGGGCGATAAGTCCGATAATATTCCCGGTATTCCAGGTGTTGGGGAGAAGACGGCGTTGAAGTTGATTTCAACGTATGGCACGGTCGAAGCCCTTTACGAACATACGGATGAGCTAAAAGGGAAACAAAAAGAAAAAGTTGAGGCGAACGAGCGAGAAGCAAAAATGTCAAAACAGTTGGCAACGATTTATACGGACGTTCCATTGAATGTGTCTGTAGACGATCTCGTCTTTAAATCGTATGACGCTTCCGTCGTGAAGCCTTTATTCATGGAACTCCAATTCAAATCGTTAATCGGAAAACTGTCGGACAGCGCTACAGAAGAAACGGTCGAAAAAGAAGCGCGGCCGACAATCGACCTTTCTGAACAAGATTTGTCTCGAGCGGTCCTGTTTCTTGAGCAACTGCACGATGATTATTTCGAAGAAGAAATTGTCGGGGTGGCGATTGCATCAGAACGTGGGGTGACGATTGGTGACGTGACTTTGTTACAAGAAGAGCCGGTCAAGGAATGGATTGAAGATGAATCTAGGGCGACGGTTTGTCTCGATTCCAAACAGACAATCATTCAGTTGAAACGTCAACAGCTATCGCTTCAAGGGTACGAGGATTTACTCGTTGCCGGATACTTACTAAATCTATCTGGTGGAACGTCACTTAGTTCGATCGCTTCTCATTTCGCCTATCATCTTGAAGAAGATGAAATGGTTTATGGGAAAGGTGCAAAAATTAAAGTTCCTGAGGAAGATGCGTTCCATTCACATCTCGCTGAAAAAGCACATGCGATTTATACGTTATTTGAACGTGTCCTCTCCGAGTTGAAGGATAATGAACAGACAGAACTGTATGAGGCACTCGAAAAACCGCTCGTGTCTGTTTTAGCAGAAATGGAATGGGCAGGCATACATGTTAATATCGAAACGCTTCAACATATGGAGGCGGACCTTCGAGAACGTCTTAGTACGCTTGAGGTGACGATTCATGAGTTGGCCGGAGAACCATTCAACATCAATTCACCAAAGCAACTAGGGGTCATCTTGTTCGAAAAATTAGCGCTTCCTCCCGTGAAAAAAACGAAGACGGGATACTCGACAGCGGCTGATGTGCTTGAAAAGTTAGCGCCGCTCCACCCGATCATCGAGAAAATCATGCATTATCGAGAACTTGGTAAATTGCAGTCGACCTATGTCGAGGGATTACAGAAAGTCGTGAAGGAAGACGGCAAGATCCACACCCGATACACACAGACGTTGACGCAAACTGGACGACTCTCGTCGGTCAACCCGAATCTTCAAAACATCCCGATTCGATTAGAAGAAGGACGACGCATCCGCAAGGCGTTCACTGCAAGTGAACCAGACTGGGTACTCTATGCGGTCGATTATTCGCAAATCGAACTTCGCATCATGGCGCACATGTCTCAAGATGAAAAAATGATTGCGGCATTCTTACACGACGAGGACATCCATACATCGACGGCGGCGAACGTCTTTAAAGTCTCGAAAGAAGAAGTGACTTCGCTTATGCGTCGTCAGGCGAAAGCAGTTAACTTTGGAATCATTTATGGAATCAGTGATTATGGACTTTCGCAAAATCTTGGAATTACACGTAAAGAAGCACAAACGTTTATTGATACGTATTTCGAACAGTTCCCTGGTGTAAAGACATTCATGGATGCGGCTATTGAACGTGCTCGAGAACACGGATTTGTTGAAACGATGTTAAAACGCCGTCGAAACATACCGGATATTCACTCTCGTAATTTCAACTTGCGTGGATTTGCTGAACGTACTGCCATCAATACCCCGATTCAAGGAACGGCAGCCGATATTATCAAAAAAGCGATGATTGATGTCAATCATGCCCTCAAAACGTCGCACCTTCAGTCAAAACTATTGTTACAAGTACACGATGAATTGATTTTTGAGGGTCCTGCTGAAGAGATGGAAGCATTAGAAAAACTGGTGACCGAAGCGATGGAACATACGGTTACACTCGATGTACCATTACGCGCTGACGGTGCAGTAGGAGCCACTTGGTTCGATACGAAATAAGAGGATAGGAAGGTAGTAAGTATGCCAGAATTACCAGAGGTTGAAACAGTCTGTCGTCGACTGCGACCTGTCGTTTCAGGAAAGACGATTCAGGCTGTCGATGTGCTCGACTCTAAAATTATTCGTGGACTCGATGCAGAAGAGTGGGTTCACCACTTGGTTGGAGAGACCATTATGGATGTAGAAAGGCGAGGGAAATTCATCTTGTTTAAATTAACGAACGGGTACCTCGTCTCACATCTACGCATGGAGGGGAAATTCTTTCCGTACGAGACATTCACAGAACCGGTGAAACATACACATATCGTCATCACATTCACTGACCAATCTACCCTGCATTATAATGATGTACGTAAGTTTGGTACGATGGAGTTGCGGACAAACGAAACGATTCATACAACACCGCCACTTTCATTGCTTGCTTACGAGCCGTTTGACGAGCGTGTGACCGGAGAGGCACTACATCAGCGTTTAGGGCGGATGAAGTCCCGTGCCATCAAGACCGCCCTCCTCGATCAATCGATTTTTGTTGGATTGGGTAATATTTATGTAGACGAAACGTTATTTCGTGCTGGTATTCATCCGATACGAACGGCCGCGAGTCTATCAGGTGAAGAAGTAGAGCGTGTACGGGTAGAAGCGGTCGCCGTCCTAACAGAGGCAATCGAGCGTGGGGGAAGTACGATACGTAGTTATACGAACCCCGACGGTGTGACTGGAACGTTCCAAGAGAGGCTGTATGTATACGGGCGAGCCGGTGAGCCGTGTCGTCGTTGTGGTCATGAAATTGAAAAGATGAAACTAGGCGGGCGTGGTACGCATTTTTGTCCGAACTGTCAACAACGTTAAGGGGTGGGCGAATATGTTGAAAATTGGATTAACGGGTGGGATTGCAACCGGAAAGTCCACAGTGTCTCGATTGTTTCGAGAGCGAGGGATTCCGATTATCGATGCTGATTTGATTGCGAGAAAGGTCATTGAGCCTGAGGGAAAGGCAATCGAAGGTGTAAAGGCGGCATTCCCGAAATGTTTTGATGGTGATCTATTGAATCGCCCTGCATTAGGACGTGAAATCTTTCATGATGAAACGAAGCGTCAGCAATTAAACCAACTAATGCATCCTGCGATTCGCGAAGAGATGAAAGAACAGATGCGAACACACGAGACAGCCGGTGAACCGGTCGTCATTTTTGACATTCCCCTTTTATTCGAAGGAACAATGCTTGACCTCGTCGACTATTCGGTTGTCGTCTATTGTCGCGAAGAAATTCAATTGATGCGTCTCATGGAACGGAATGGGTTGACAAAAGAAGAGGCGCTCGCACGCATCCATTCGCAAATCCCGATTGAAGATAAAAAGCATCAGGCTGATTATCTTGTGAATAACAACGGGGCATTGGGGGAGTTACCTTCCCAAATTGACCGCTTAGTCGATCAATTTAAATCCATACAAAAAAAAGCCGAATGATTGAAGGCGCTGAAAAATCCTAAATGATTCTAAACAGAGGAGCGTCGTCCCAATCAGGGATGACGCTCCTCTGTATTCCTTGCTTTTTCTCTGTTCCTGTAAGGCAAGAGCAGAGGTTTTTCAGTGCCATCGAATGATCGCCTTTTTTTTAATTCAAAGGGTCGGATTCAGGCGATCCTTTTTTCCATGTATCATAAATCGCTCGGCCGTCACTTGGGTGACCACTTGAATAATAAATTGGATAGAGAGAGAAAAAGATATAGTAGAACGAGAAATAGGCGAATTGATACGTGTAAAGAGTAGGCTCGATTTCTTGTTGAAGAATAAATCCGTTTAAAATGAGAATGCTCGCCAAGTTGAAAATTGCGCCCCCACCGTAAACGAGAGAGCGAGTAACTTTATTGCTCCACTTCAAATCTGAAAACTGACACCATGCATCATAAAAGTAGACACGATTCACTTGTAGATGCCCTATTTTGAACAATTTTTTTCCGGTCCCGATTTGCATATCGAGAGTGCCTCCGAATAATCTTGCGAAGAAATAATGTCCTAACTCGTGAATCAACGTCACAATCGGTAAAATGATGAAGAACGAAATGAAAAATTTATCGATATCTCCCCAATCAAACATCACGACGCCTCCTTTCTCTTTTGCTTTACGAGAAGAAATTTCCCTCATTTTCAAAAAATAAACAAAGAAAAGTGAAAGAAATGTGACGATTCATAGTGAAAACGCTTACAAGTATCCGTTATAATGAAACCGTAATGTAGAAAAAGGGGGATCTAGCATGGGGACAAAAGTGGCGATTAATGGATTTGGTCGAATTGGGAGAATGGTATTTCGGAAATTGATGATCGAGGGGCGTCATGAAGTGGTGGCGATTAACGCAAGTTATCCGGCGGAAACACTCGCGCATCTCATCAAACATGATTCTATACATGGACCATTTGAATTGACCGTTCGCGCGCATGGGGATACGCTCGAAGTCGATGGGAAACGAATTGAACTGATTTCAGAACGCGATCCGTCATGTTTGCCTTGGGCGGACCTTGAAATCGATATCGTGGTTGAAGCGACAGGGAAGTTCAACTCTGATGTCGGAGCTAGACTTCATCTGGACGCAGGGGCAAAAAAAGTGATTTTGACTGCGCCGGGTAAAGGAGATTTGCGTACGATCGTGATGGGGGTCAATGATCGTGATTATCGTCCTGAAGAAGACCATATTATTTCAAACGCATCGTGTACGACGAACTGTCTCGGACCGGTCGTGAAAGTCTTGCATTCGACGTTCGGTATTGAGACGGGACTAATCACGACCGTACACGCCTATACGAATGACCAAAATAATATTGATAACCCGCATAAAGACTTACGGCGGGCGCGTGCTTGTGGTAGTTCGATTATCCCGACATCGACGGGAGCGGCGAAAGCGATTGGGCTCGTATTGCCCGAACTTCAAGGGAAATTGAACGGAATGGCGCTCCGTGTTCCGACTCCGAACGTATCACTCGTCGACTTGGTCGTGGAACTCCACCGAGATGTAACAATCGATGAAGTCAATAAAGCGTTCGAACGGGCAGCGTTCGGAGAAATGACGGGTATTTTAGGTGTTTCCCAAGAACCGCTCGTCTCCATCGACTTTAACGGGGACGACCGCTCATCGATTATCGACATGGATTCGACGATGGTCCTCGGAGGAAATCATGTCAAAGTACTCGCATGGTATGACAATGAATGGGGCTACTCATGCCGTGTCGTGGACTTATTAGACATGGTGGCTAGCTATCTACAAATTGGACAACGAGAAACACACGTATAAAAAATATTACGGACAAAAAAATATTTCTAATTTTTTTAATCAAATGTCTTGTAACGATGTCCTAAACACGTTACACTCAGTTTCGTGAACTTCAATTGGTCTGACAAACGCAACTTAAAGGGTTAGGACCTCTTAGGACTAACTTTCCCCCGTGGTTGTGGGCGATTCAGGCACAAAGTGAGTGATCATCAACTACTTTGAGACCATTGATGTAAAGGGGGATCCACTAATATGGATACTATGGGACGTCACATTATTACAGAACTTTGGGAGTGCAATCCCGACAAATTAAATGATATCGACTACATCGAGCGTTTGTTCGTCGATGCTGCTCTTCGTTCGGGCGCTGAAGTCCGCGAAGTCGCATTCCACAAATTTGCGCCGCACGGCGTGAGTGGGGTCGTCATCATTTCAGAATCACACTTAACGATTCACAGTTTCCCTGAACATGGGTACGCGTCAGTTGACGTGTTCACATGTGGAGATCGAATCGATCCGGCTACGGCATCGCAGTATATCGCCGAAGGCTTGGATGCAAAAGTACGTGAAGATGTTAAACTTGAACGTGGAATGGGACCAATTCGTGTTCCTGAAGCACAAGTTGCATTAACTAAATAATTCTGAAGAACCTTTTGAGGCTGGCCGTTTGACGGTCAGCCCTTTTAAATGTTTTGTTGTCGCCTTAATTTTGATATGCTTAACGTATATAACTCAAGCGTTGAGGTGAATTATGGGACTGTTAGATAAGTTACAAACACATATTGAAACGAAAGACACTCATAAAAACGAGTCATTGCAGACACGCTACTATGCGGCATCTCCGAATGCCATCATACAGTGGCTAGAAGAACTCATTCAATCAAAAGGTCAGTTGGTACGTCGAATCGATACGAACCGTGGAGAACTTTCATTCATCGGAGAAGGATGGGATGGACTCGTCACAATCGTACAAGTTGACGGCGGGCGTACAGCGGTTGACTTCACTCTGAATCGTGAACAGCGACTCGGTGTAGACCTTGCACAAATTGTAGCTCACTATTACGAGGCACTCTCACAGCAATTCCCGCTACGTGCTATAGGAAATAAAACTGTCGAACGATAAGGAGGCTTGAGCATGCGTTGTCCGAAATGTGATCACAATGGAACGAGAGTGCTCGATTCCCGACCGGTGCAAGACCATTATTCGATTCGACGTCGTCGTGAATGTGAAAAGTGCGGTTATCGGTTTACGACATTTGAGACAGTCGAACAGACACCTCTCATTATTGTAAAGAAAGATGGAAATCGTGAAGAGTTCAGTCGTGAAAAAGTACTCCGCGGCATCATTCGGGCGTGTGAAAAACGACCGGTTACCTTAGAACAACTTGAAGGAGTTGTGACAAAAGTAGAACAGCAACTTCGAGCCCTCGCGCAGTCGGAGATTCCGAGTGAGCAAGTGGGGGAGCTGGTGATGAATGAACTGGCGCGTGTAGATGAAGTCGCATATGTTCGATTTGCCTCAGTTTATCGCCAATTTAAAGACATCACGGTGTTCTTTAAAGAACTTGAAGATTTAATGAAGCAAGAAAATTCGACCAACTAAAGGGCGGCCTGCTGGTCGCCCTTTTTCAAGGGAGAGAGCCATGGAGAAAGAACGTACAATTTTTGGGACAGACGAACTATTGATTATGAGTACGGGTCTTGTCGACCGTGAATCGTATCAGTCCCTCTATCACCTATATCAACCGGTTATCGGGGTGAAGGCGCTCGCGCTTTATCAGACGCTATGGAGCGAATTGAAGCCCGGTAAAATGAAATCGAACTATATGTCACACAGTGCATTGTGTGAGATGTTAGAGTACTCAATCAATGAATTGACCGATAGTTTATTCCGGCTAGAAGCAATCGGATTAGTACGTACCTACAAAACGAAAGATGCCCGATTAACTCAATACGTTTATCAGTTGCGAGTTCCGCTCGCACCGCACACGTTTTTAAATGATGGGCTGTTATCAAGCTTCCTTTTTTATAAAGTTGGAGAAGTGCGTTTTAAGCAACTGCAAGGACGTTTTACAATCGACCCATTGCCGGCCGGTATCGTCGAGGTGACGAAAGACTTCAATGAAGTGTTCGACGTCAAAGGAGTCAATCACCGGGCGTTCACTCAAAAAAATTACGAAAAACCGGATCGTGCGAAGATTGAAATTAACTATTCGTTCGATATGGGCATTGTGAAAAAACTGACGAATTTCCCAGTTGGCTTTTTTACAAAAAAATTAGATGAAACAATTACGAAACTTGCGTATGTTTCTCAACTCGATGAAGAGACGATGGCTGAGATGTTGAAAGAATATTTTGTCCACGAAGCATATCTTCCGCTCAGTGAACAAGAAAAACGGGACGGCTGTCGTCAAATGGTATTGCAGCTGAAGAAGAAACAGACCCGTCACCGAAAAGAGAAAACGGTGGAACTTGAGGAGACGAAGCTTGGGGATCTTCATGACCCAGAGGTGATGGAGTCCGCGCACCCTCATCAATACGTGTCTACTTTACGAAAGACGCCACAACTCTCTAAAAGTGATGAGCAGTTAGTCATCGAACTTGTCGATACACTCGGTCTCGCTCCGGGTGTCATCAACGCGCTCTTCTATTATTGCATTGAAGTGAAGAAGCAGACTCGTCTGAACGAGAACTACGTCCTTCGCATTGGGACAAGCTGGAAGACAGCAGGCTATACGAATGCGAAAGAAGCGTTAGAGCGTGAAGAGACACAAGATGCACTGATTGAGAAGAAACAGCAAAAACGAGAAAATGGGCAACGAACGACTGTTGGGTCACGTCGTAAGAACCACCAAGGAGACATGCCGAAGTGGCTCGAGGATGAAGCGAAACAACAACGGTCTTACGATCAGGCAAGGAAGAAGGAACTCGAATCGTCCGTCCCAGATGATGCGGAGCTTGTGAAACTATTGAATGAATTGAAAGAGAAGGGGTGAGGGGATGGAACGAATCAACCAGTCGCTGTCTCAGTTGATGAATCGAAAAGAAGTACGTGAGGCGTATGAGTCGATTCGCAAACGAACTTTAAATCACCCGGGTGTGATTGCCTTTTTAAACGCTCATCCTGAGTTAGAGGAGAAAGCGATTGAAATCGGATTCACGAAACTGAGTGAGTATGCTGAACAGATGGATGGCAAAACGTTCATCGACGAACAGGCTGTCATCCCGGGTCATCAACCTGTGCTTTATGTCGATTTAGGGCAGATCGCGATTCGTTATGAAGAAACGGTCGCCCATCGGCAAGCAAGACGACAAAAGGAGATGGACCGGAAGTTTAAGAGTTTATTTTTGCCGGAGGAAGTGCGCGAGGCGAGCTTCGAATCATTTGATTGGGCAGATGATGCACGTAAAATCGCACTTCGTGAAGCCATGCGCTTCGTAACGGGAATGAAGTCGGGACAAAAAGTGAACGGCCTCTATCTACATGGAAGCTTCGGCGTAGGAAAAACGTATCTACTCGCAGCAATCGCCAACGAGTTGAAAGTGGCGGATGTCGAGACGATTTTGGTCCACGCCCCTGGCTTTGTATCAGAAGCGAAACGGAAAATCCGCACAGACTCGTTCGATTCGTTTTTAACATCGTTTCAACATGTTCCTGTTTTGTTGATTGATGATATCGGGGCTGAGGCGATTAGTCCTTGGGTACGTGATGAGCTGTTTGGGATCATTCTTCAATATCGAATGATGCATCGATTACCGACGCTCTATAGTTCGAATTTTAGTGGAGAAGAACTTGAAACACATTTTTCAATCGATGGGTCCGCGCAAAATAAAATGAAGGCGCAGCGTCTCATGCAACGGATTTCAACGACGACGACCCAAATTGAACTAAAGGGTGAAAATCGCCGTCGGTAAAGGATTGTATTTATTGGCCGAGTTGACTATACTAAGAACCATATAAGTGATGCATAGAAGAGGATATGAATCATTGAGACGAGTTTTAGCGAGGGAAGGGCGGTGCAAGCTTCCTAACGACGACGATGTATTTACTCCCTCCGAGCACCGTACGGGCTAATCGTGCGGCGATTCACACTCGTTATCGTGTGTTCGAGCCAAGCATATTGCTTGGGAACGAGGGTGGTACCACGAGAATCAAAGCTCGTCCCTTTTTGAGGGATGGGCTTTTTTTATATTCTTTTTTGAGAGGGGACAAGATGTACATGATTCAATTAGCATTTCCAGATGGCGCCGTAAAGGAGTTTGAGGCCGGTATCACAGCAGAAGACGTCGCAGGCTCAATCAGCCCAGGACTTCGTAAAAAAGCAATCGCAGCAAAGATTGACGGGAAACTCATTGATTACCGTCGCCCGATTGAACATGACGGAAAAATCGAACTCGTCATGCCAGATTCAGAAGATGGGCTCGATTTGATGCGTCACTCTTCAGCACACTTGATGGCACAGGCAATCAAGCGTCTGTATGGGGAAGACAACAATATCTATTTTGGAATCGGTCCAACAATTGAGAACGGATTCTATTACGATATCGAAATGGACCGTCGAATCAACGAGGAAGACCTTCCTGAGATTGAAAAAATGATGAAACGCATCGTCGATGAAAACTTAGAGATTACACGTGAAGTTGTCTCTCGCGATGAGGCGCTCGCTCGTTATAAAGAGCTCGGAGATCCACTTAAGATCGAATTGATTGAAGACATTCCAGCTGAGGAGACACTCACAATTTATCATCAAGGTGAATTCTTCGACCTTTGCCGAGGGCCACACGTCCCATCGACTTCGAAGTTGAAAATCTTTAAATTGATGAGCGTGGCCGGTGCATACTGGCGTGGTGACTCTGACAACAAGATGCTACAGCGTATTTATGGAACGGCTTGGGCGACGAAAGAACAACTCGCAGAACACTTGCGTCTTCTTGAAGAAGCGAAAGAGCGCGATCATCGTAAACTCGGAAAGGAACTCGACCTTTTCTTCGTCTCACAAGAAGTAGGTCAAGGTCTTCCAATGTGGCTTCCGAAAGGAGCAGCGATTCGCCGTACGGTTGAACGCTATATCGTCGATAAAGAACTTGAACTCGGATATCAACACGTGTACACGCCGGTTCTCGGTTCGGTAGACTTGTATAAGACTTCTGGGCACTGGGACCACTACCAAGATGACATGTTCCCGAAAATGGAGATGGACAACGAAGAACTCGTCCTTCGTCCGATGAACTGCCCGCATCATATGACGATCTACAAACACGAGCCACGTTCGTACCGTGAACTCCCACTCCGTATCGCTGAGCTCGGGGGAATGCACCGTTATGAGATGTCTGGAGCACTCACAGGATTACAACGTGTCCGTTACATGGTCTTGAATGATGGGCATACGTTTGTCACACCAGAACAGATGAAACAGGAGTTTAAAGACATCGTTCATTTGATTCAAGAAGTATATGCTGATTTCGGTATTAAAGATTATCGTTTCCGTCTCTCGTATCGCGATCCCGCCGATAAAGAGAAGTACTTCGATAACGATGCGATTTGGGAGATGGCGCAGAGCCAATTGAAAGAGACGATGGACGAGCTTGAGCTTCCGTACTTCGAGGCAGAAGGAGAAGCGGCATTCTACGGACCGAAACTTGATGTACAAGTACGTACGGCGCTCGGGAAGGAAGAGACACTCTCGACTGTCCAACTCGACTTCTTACTTCCAGAACGTTTTGATTTAACGTACACTGGTCCGGACGGGAAAGACCACCGTCCGATCGTATTGCACCGGGGTGTCGTCTCGACGATGGAACGTTTTGTTGCATACTTGATTGAAGAATACAAAGGTGCATTCCCAACGTGGCTTGCACCGGTTCAAGTGAAATTGATTCCTGTCTCGCATGTTCACGACGAATACGTCGCTGAAGTGAAGGCAGAACTCGTCAAACGTGGCGTCCGTGTCGAAACGGATCTCCGTGACGAAAAACTCGGCTATAAGATTCGCGAAGCACAAATGAAGAAGATTCCGATGACGCTCGTTCTTGGAGACAAAGAGCGTGATGAACGTGCGGTCAACATTCGCCGCTACGGTCAGCAGGAACAAGTTTCTGCGTCACTTGATGAATTCATCGCATCGCTCACAGAAGAGATTGCGAATCGTTCACGCTAAGTGAGGGACCACCTTTCCAACCAGAAAGGTGGTTTTTTTCGGTCTATAGACGGATGTGTATTTGGTCATCTACACGTATCGTAAACATAAGGAGTGATAATTGATGAATTATATGAAGCCGGTATTGGCACTTACCATCGGGACCATCGTCTTTACGGGTGCGCTTCCGAAAGTCGGGGCGGAAGCGATCGTCAACGACACGATTGTGACGCTTGGTGAATCTTTATCTTCAGAACAAGAGAAATGGGTACTTGAGCGCATGGAAGCACCAGAAGGAATCGAACCGATTATCGCGACTGCCGCGGATGAAGAGAAATATTTAGGAGACTCCGTCCCACAGGCGCAACGTGGGGGCGGCATGTATTCTTCGGCCCGAATCAAATTGACAGATGGGACCGGCCTCGATATTCAAACGGAGAATGTGACGTGGGTCACGAAAGATATGTATGCGAACGCCCTTGTCACAGCTGGTGTAACGGATGCGGATATCTATATCACGTCGCCAATTAACGTGACGGGTACGTCCGCATTGACAGGAATCATGAAGGCGTATGACCAAACTGCGGCCGAAACGGGGATCAAATTGTCTGATGAACGAAAAGAGCTCGCGCAAGAAGAACTTGCGGTCACGTCTGAAATCGGTAAGACGGTCGGTCAAGAGGATGTGGCCGGTCTCATGAATGACATTAAGGCTGAAATCGCGAACCAAATGCCGGAGACCAATGTTGAGATTCGTGACATCGTCATTCAAGTATTGAATCAAAATAACGTTCAGCTATCTGAAGGGCAGCTCGATCAATTGACAACCCTGTTCGAGAATATGCAACAAGCAAATTTAGATTGGTCATCAATCAGTAATGGATTGAAAGATGCGGGACAAGACGTTCAGGCTTTCCTCGAGCAAGAAGAAGTAAAAGGATTCTTTGCTCGTTTGTTTGAGGCAATCAGTAACTTCTTCAAATCGCTCACGAACTAAAGGGTATTAAAAAAAGGGCGTTGCCCTTTTTTAATACCACCGTTTATGAATATAATTTTGTGCCGACTCGTGATCATCGACGATTTTCAATGTGATACGATTCATTTCTTCTAATAAGTCCGTTAATACAGCTTGCAATTTTTCGTCCTCTAAGCCGTGTGCTTGCATTGTTTTACTGACAATCTGCTGAACTTGCTCGTGATAGTCATGTTCTCGCGAGACGTCTTTTCGCCAATTCATGTAAATCCCTCCTTTGATATTTGATTATTCCCTTTGAAAAGGTATTGCGAAACGAGAGAATGACTGGTATCATCATAAAAGTGTGAGCTACCAATTATTCATGCGCGACATCTTGACATCTTTTCCTGCTAGTGCTAAGATGACATAGTGATTAAAAACAACAAAGTAGAAGCACCCGCTTTTCACCTCGTCTGAGAGTCATCAGGCAGGTCCATCAAGTTCTTGGTTCATTCGGCGTCGTGTGCCGTTTTATGACCTCAACTGATGTGTGGGTGGGAAACTGCCGACGCTTTTTTTATTGCCATGTTGTCTTGTCAATCTAAATCTCGTGCAATTGCACGATGGAGGTGCTAACCATTAGCAAAGAGCTCTTTATCAACGAAAACATTCGTGCCCGTGAAGTACGTCTCATTGGCGCAGACGGTGCACAACTCGGTGTACAATCACGTAACGATGCGTTACGTTTAGCTGAAGAAGCGGAACTAGACTTGGTCTTAGTCGCGGATAAAGCAAATCCACCGGTCGCTAAAATTATGGATTACGGGAAGTACCGTTTCGAACTCCAGAAAAAGGAGAAAGAAGCGCGTAAAAACCAAAAAGTTATCCAAATGAAAGAAGTACGTCTCAGTCCAACAATCGAGGACAACGATTTCCAAACAAAATTGCGTAACGCACGCAAGTTCCTTGAAAAAGGAAATAAAGTGAAGGCTTCGATTCGTTTCCGCGGACGTGCCATCACACACTCGGAAATCGGGAAACGTGTTTTGGACAAAATGGCAGTGGAATGTGCCGATTTGGCAACAGTTGAACAAAAGCCGAAGATGGAAGGACGCAGCATGTTCTTAGTGCTGGCTCCGAACAAAGAAGATTAATCATCGATTCTCAGTGGGGAGGAAATACTCATGCCGAAAATGAAATCGCACCGCGGTGCTTCAAAACGTTTCAAACGTACAGCATCAGGTAAACTCAAGCGTTCACACGCTTACACTAGTCACTTGTTCGCGAACAAATCGACTAAAGCGAAACGTAAGCTCCGTAAAGGCGCTATCGTATCAGCTGGAGACTTCAAACGCATTCGCAACATGATCGCGAAGTAATACAGAAACAATTTAGGAGGGAATCCATATGCCACGCGTAAAAGGCGGTTATACGACTCGTCAACGTCGTAAAAAGCAAATTAAACTTGCCAAAGGATACTTTGGTTCGAAACACATTCTATTTAAAGTAGCAAAACAACAGGTCATGAAATCACTCATGTACGCTTACCGTGACCGTCGTCAAAAGAAACGTGATTTCCGTCGTCTTTGGATCACACGTATCAATGCGGCAGCACGTACAAACGGTCTCTCATACAGCCGTATGATGCACGGCCTCAAGCTTGCAGGAATCGACATCAACCGTAAGATGCTTGCTGAGCTTGCTGTGACAGATGCACAGGCATTCGCGTCACTCGCTGAAACAGCTAAATCAAAATTGAACGCGTAATCGTTCAATCGACAGCGCCGAGACACTCTCTCGGCGCTTTCTTTTTTCTTAAAAATTTTTTAGAATGAAGAGAAGGAGGAACGTTTATGAATCAATCGATTGTGGCAATCGTTGCAATTGCGCTCATCGTCTTGAACATATACACCTATATCCAAGCCAAACGGTATACGCACGGCAATGGCGATTTCAACGTACTATACGCTTATGCGGGAGGAGCCATTGGTGCCTTGTTCGGTCTTCATTTGACTCGCAAAAAGACTGTTCATGCCCCAAAATTGCTCCAATTACAAGTATTGATTTTAGCGGTGGGCTGGTCTTTAATGATTTTAGTACTGCTATAAGTTGAAATAGGGGAGGAACATCCGGTGAACTGGACAACATTGTTTGATCGACAGCGCGAATTAGACGAGCGGATCAAAGAACAACATGGATTAACCGGTAATCAATTCGATGAACGGTTAGTGGCGCTGCTTGTCGAGCTCGGTGAACTGGCTAACGAAACACGTAGCTTTAAGTTTTGGTCGAAGAAAGGACCGTCGCCTCAAGATGTGATCTTAGAAGAATATGTGGACGGTATTCATTTCTTATTATCACTTGGACTTGCGCTCGGATATGAACGAGACGTCTTTCCTGCAGGAAGCTCATATCTTGATGCGACTGATGCTTTTTTAGATATTTATCGAAAAGTGACGAACTTTGGTCTTTCGAAAACAGAAGCCATGTACGAGACGCTGATGGCAGCTTATCTTGAACTTGGTTATACACTCGGTTTTAATGAGCAACTCATATTAATGGCGTACATGAATAAAAACGAAGTAAACCATGAGCGACAAAATCAAGGATATTAATATAAAGGAGCGGATGGGTATGAATGAATCGTTACATATGTTAAAGCGTTTGACGGATGCGACGGGAGTCCCGGGAAATGAGGGGGAAGTTCGTCAATTGATGCGTGAATACCTCGAGCCGCATGTCGAGTCGTTTGAACAGGATGGGCTCGGCAGTCTGTTTGGACAAGTGACAGGAGACGCTGAAGGTCCGCGTGTCATGATTGCGGGTCATATGGATGAAGTCGGCTTTATGGTGACGCGTGTGGAAGAAGGCGGTTTCCTTCGTTTCCAGGCGCTCGGTGGCTGGTGGAACCAAGTTCTCTTAGCACAGCGAATGAATGTCGTGACACGTGCTGGTGAAAAAATTCCAGGAGTGATCGGTGCGAAACCACCGCATGTGCTTCCGCCTGAAGCACGTAAAAAGCCGGTTGAAATCAAAGATATGTTCTTAGACATCGGAGCAACGTCTAAAGACGAAGTAGCTGAATGGGGAATTCGTCCGGGTGACACAGTCGTTCCACATTGTGAATTCACAGTCATGAAAAATGAAAACTTCTTGATGGCAAAAGCATGGGATAACCGCATTGGATGCGCGATTGCGATTGAAGCTGCGAAACGGTTGAAAGAAGAATCGTTCCCAGGTGTCGTCTATACAGGGGCAACCGTACAAGAAGAAGTCGGATTACGTGGAGCCGTAACGGCGGCTAACTTGATTCAACCAGATGTAGCAATCGCAGTCGATACGGGCATTCCAAGTGATACGCCAGGAATGACGCAAGCAGAAGGCTTATCAAAACTTGGTGACGGGGTTCAAGTCATCTTCTTTGATGCGACTACTATAACGAACCCACGCCTTGTCGATCTCATCGTTGACGTGGCCAAAGAGCAAGACATTAAGTATCAATTGGACTTAACGCCAGGTGGCGGAACGGATGCTGGGCGATTCCACCTTTCTGGAATCGGGATGCCAGCCATCGCATTGACAGTGCCGGTCCGCTATTTACACACGAACGTGTCAATCATCCATCAAGATGATTACGAGGCAGCCGTACAACTCGTCGTCGCATTGACGAAACGTTTAGACCACGAGACGGTCCAATGGTTGAAAGAGGGATAATATGACGAAGATTACGTCTACGAAGAGCGAGACGATTAAGCGATTAAAACGACTCATGACAAAAAAGGGTCGTCAAGAAACGGGTCAATTCCTTGTAGAAGGAGAACATTTAGTAGATGAGGCCATTCGTGCCGGTCGACTCGTTCAACTCATCATGGCTGAGTCGTATGCACCAAAAGGAACGTGGCGACTAGAAGATATGCCGGTTCTCGAGTTATCCGATCACGTCGCCGACCTTCTTTCAGAAACGGAGAAGACACAAGGTGTGTTTGCCGTTGTCAAGATGACACCGGTTGAACGGAAGATGAAGAAAGTACTCGTATTAGACCGAGTACAAGACCCGGGTAATCTCGGTACGATGATTCGGACGGCAGATGCTGCCGGGTTCGATACGGTGTTACTCGGGAAAGGGACGGTCGATCCGTTCAACGCTAAAGTTGTACGCGCCACACAAGGGTCCTTGTTTCACGTGAACGTGACCTCGGTCGACTTGCTTGAAAAATTGCCCGAGCTGAAAGAGGATGGATTCCACGTATATGGGACAGCCCTCTCAAAAGCGACATCGTATGAACAAGTTGCATTCGAAGACAAGGTGGCCCTAGTCATCGGGAACGAGGCGCAAGGTGTGCACAATGATGTGTTGTCACTCTGTGACACCCGTGTGCATATTCCGGTGCTCGGTGACGCAGAATCGCTCAATGCAGCGGTCGCTGCCGGTATTTTAATGTATCGCATCGCGTTACAATAATCTTGTCAGCGCGTGAAAAACGTGATAGGTTAAACACATCGATGAATAGGATATGACGTTGAAAGAACATAGTAAGCGAATGACCGATTCCGTTCAGGGAGCAATGGCCGTGACTGAGAGCCTTTGCCGGATTCGTCGCTGAATTCACTCTGGAGTCGTGTTGGAGACAACACCGGTTTGGCATCACGATATCGATGCTGTTCAAGTGGGCCATGAATTGGCCAAGTAGGGTGGTACCGCGATGATTCGTCCCTTCAGTCAACGACTGAAGGGACTTTTTTATGTAGAGGAGGAAGCAAACACATGAAAGAACAATTAGAACAGTTACAGGTGGAAGCGTTAGAAGAAATCAAACAGGCATCCACACAAAAATCATTAAATGATGTCCGTATCAAGTATTTAGGTAAAAAAGGACCGATGACTGAGGTACTTCGTGGTATGGGCAAGTTATCTGCTGAGGAACGTCCTGTCATCGGTGAGTTGGCCAATACAGTTCGTACAGCGATTCAAAGCACACTAGATGCTCGAATTGAAGAAGTGAAGGCGATTGAACTCGAAGAGAAACTAAAAGCGGAAACGCTTGACGTAACACTTCCAGGGCGTACATCGACTCCTGGACAAAGTCATCTCTTACAACAAATCATCGACGAAATGGAAGACTTGTTCGTTGGACTCGGGTATACAATCGCAGAAGGTCCTGAAGTCGAGACAGATCTTTACAATTTTGAAATGCTCAATTTACCAAAAGACCACCCGGCACGAGACATGCAAGACTCGTTCTACATCACGGAGGAGACGTTGCTCCGTACCCATACGTCACCTGTGCAGGCTCGGACGATGTTAGAGGCGAACGGGAAGCCAATTCGTATCATTTGCCCAGGCAAAGTGTATCGTCGTGATGAGGACGATGCGACGCATTCGCATCAGTTCATGCAAATCGAAGGACTCGTTGTCGATGAATCCATCTCGATGGCAGATTTAAAAGGGACGCTTGAAGTATTCGTGAAGCAGTTATTCGGTGAAGCGCGCGAGATTCGTCTCCGTCCGAGCTTCTTCCCGTTCACGGAACCATCGGTCGAAGTGGATATCTCTTGCTTCAAATGTGGTGGGAAAGGCTGTAACGTCTGTAAAGGAACCGGATGGATTGAAATTCTTGGAGGCGGGATGGTCCACCCACATGTACTAGAGATGGCCGGCTATGACTCATCAATTGTGTCAGGATTCGCATTCGGAATCGGGGTTGAGCGTATGGCGATGCTCAAACACGGTGTCGATGACATCCGCCATTTCTACACAAATGACTTACGTTTTATCGAGCAATTCTAAGGAGGAAGACAGATGTTACTTTCAAAAAAATGGTTGAATCAATATATTGATGTATCCGATTTAAGCGGAGAAGCGCTCGGTGACTTGATCACGAAGAACGGGATTGAAGTCGAAAGTGTGACGAATCGCGGAGAGGGACTTTCTGGTATCGTCGTCGGTCGTGTCCTTTCATGTGAGAAACATCCAGAAGCAGATAAATTAAATGTGACGAAAGTAGACATCGGGGAATGTGACCCTGTTCAAATCGTCTGCGGTGCACCGAACGTACGCGAAGAGCAACATGTGATCGTGGCCAAAATTGGCGCGCGCTTACCAGGACTTAAAATAAAAAAAGCCAAACTTCGTGGTGTCGAATCACAAGGGATGATTTGTTCACTCGAGGAGCTTGGATTCGAGAAGAAACAAATTCGGGAAGACGAGCAGGACGGGATTCATACATTCCGTGAATCTGTACAAGTCGGTGCGGATGTACTCGATTTACTAGACTTGAACGATGAGGTCATCGAACTCGGTTTGACTCCGAACCGTTCAGATTGCTTGAGCCTTTATGGAATCATTCATGAGGTTGCGGCCATCTTGGAACGTCCATACACGTTGCCGACAGCAGATGTCACATCGTCATCACCATCTGATGTGTCCATCGAACTCGCTACACCGAACTGTCCTTACTATGCAGCTCGTGAAGTGAAAGGAGTAACGATTTCAGAATCGCCACAATGGCTAAAAAACATCTTGATTGCAGAAGGTGTCCGTCCAATCAACAACATTGTCGATGTGACGAACTATGTGATGCTTGAAATCGGGCAGCCGCTTCACGCATTCGATGCGAAAAAACTCGGCAACTCGATTGTGGTCCGTCAAGCTGAAAATGGAGAAGAGATAATCACACTTGACGACGTGACACGCACGCTTGATTCATCGATGATGGTCATCACGGACGGGCAAGCCCCGGTCGCAATCGCAGGCGTCATGGGTGGTGCCAACACAGAAGTGGATGCCAAAACGACAGATATCGTCCTAGAGTCAGCATACTTTGATCCGGCATCCGTTCGTAAGACAAGCCGTACGCTCGGTCTTCGTTCAGATTCAAGTGCTCGCTTCGAAAAAGGGATAGACCCAGAACGTGTCATGCTCGCGCTTGACCGCGCTGCGCAATTGATTGTGGAACTCAGTGGAGGGACCATTCAAGATGCGGTACGTTCGGGTGAAGCAGAATCACGTGCCCGCCAAATCGAAGTGTCGATTGACTATATCAATAAGCGCTTAGGAATGTCACTCGATCGTCAGACGATTGTTCAAATCCTGGAGCGTCTCGGTCTCACGACAGAAGGGGATGACGTGTTGACGGTTCACATTCCTTCACGTCGTCCGGACTTAGAACTTCCGGCTGACATTACAGAAGAAGTGGCGCGTCTATACGGATATGATAGTCTCCCGTCGACGTTACCTGCCTCTCAATCGAAAGGCTACTTGCCAGCAATCAACGGATTGCGCAGACAGACACGTCGCTTGTTGCAAGGTGTCGGCTTATCACAAGCCATCACTTACTCGTTAACGAGTGAGGCACATGCGACACGCTTCGGAGGAGAAGCCAGTCAGCTTGTTCGTCTGGCGATGCCGATGAGTGAAGAGCGCTCTGTCCTTCGTACGTCGCTCGTTCCAGGGTTGTTGGAGACGGCACGTTATAACACGGCGCGTCAACAATCGAACGTCGCACTGTACGAGACGGGACGAGTCTACACGGAGCATGGCGATACGTTACCGCGTGAAAAAGAAAGAGTGGCTGGCGTTGTCACAGGTCTTTGGATGGACCATCGTTCGCAAGGAACACGGGTCCCGGTTGACTATTTCGTCGCAAAAGGGATTGTCGATACGTTAGTCCAAACGCTTCGCCTTGATGTCACGTATGAGGCCGTAGCGATGCCCGATATGCACCCAGGCCGTACGGCGAACATCTTGATGAACGGAGAGGTCATCGGATATGTTGGACAAGTACATCCAGGAACTTCGAAAGACGTCTACGGTATGAAAGAAGTGTATGTATTCGAACTCGACCTGTTAGCACTTCGCGGGGACGAAACGCTTCTTTATCAAGACGTACCACGGTATCCATCGATTTCACGAGACTTGGCACTCGTCTTACCACGTGCGATTCCGGCTGGGACAGTGGAACAAACGATCCGCCAAGCGGCTGGGCCACTCTTGATTGACCTCGTCTTGTTTGACGTTTATACAGGTGAGAATGTTGGAGAGGATGAGAAGTCGATTGCCTTCTCACTCAAGTTCCAAGACCCGTCAAGAACGTTACAAGACGAAGAAGTAACGGCAACATATGAAACGATCGTTGAGGCAGTACGTGCTGAGCACGGGGCTGAACTACGAGCATAAAAAATAAGGAGCGTTGTCCACATGTGACAACGCTCCTTATTTTATTGGATTTCGAGTGCGAGGTTACCGAACTTCGTCCATATTAGCTCATTTTTAACGAGAGTGCTTGAATCTGATCATCGATAAAGTTCATCGACAATGTATTGAATTGATCGGGCTGATCTACGTTTACGACATGTCCAGAATCTGTGACAATCTCAACATTTGCCGTAGGCTGATGTTTTGCCGTTCGTTCGACAGCTTCGAGGAACATATAATCCTCGTCCCCCATTATATACAGAATCGGTACGTTCGTTTGTATCGATGTGAACTGATTCAATAATGGGTTGATATTTTCCGTCATCTTGAACCAACGGATAAATTCACGCTGACACAAGTTCGCTGCGTCGCGAACGAACATCATCCGTGATTTTTTATGACGTTTTTTAGGAAGTAAAATCCACGCAAATAACTTGTATAACCACATATAAGGGACGAAATTTTGGACAAGACTGCCGAGACGGATGAGCATCGTGGAGCGGACATTGAATTTGACGATCGCTCCTCCGAGGATGACTGATGCGATGCGATCCGGATAATGTTCGAACATCGCTTGAATCACAATCGTCCCTAAAGAGAGACCGACCATGTGACCTTTCTCGATATCTAAGTGGTCCATGACTTCGATTACGTCTTTTGCAACGACATCAAATGTATAGGCGTTCAAGGGTTGATTAAGCGATTGTTCCTCATCATAAGAACCACCATGACCACGCAAATCGACGAGTAACACATTATATTTTTTACGGAATGGGCGAAGTTGACGATACCAATGTGACAAACTTCCACCGGCGCCGTGTATGAAGATGACCCAAGGATGGTCATCACTAATCGTATAGGTTTTATAATGCAACATGAACGCTATCCTCCAAAAATTTTAAGTTCATTTAACCGTAAAATGAGTATATCATATTTGATGCTGTACCTCTACAAGCGACGTTCGTTCAAGTTGATTGCTTTTTTTGTATTTGCAAAATGGACTTTGGCAATCTTTTGTAAATAGTCTTGACCATGATGATGGATGATTTTTGCGGCCACTTGATCGACTTTGGCGCCTGCTCCTTTTGGGAGAGTGACACCGACTTGTTTACTTAACTTGTCCATCTCTTTTAAGAAGAATGCACGAGCTAAAATCGAAGCGGCTGCGACCGATACGTGAAGACCTTCAGCTTTCGTTGAAAAGTAAACATCATCGCGAACGACATCGTGTTCTGATCGCAGGTGTTGATAGTAAACCGGTTTTTCAGCAAACTGGTCGATTAAAATGGCATCAGGTTTTTGTTCGAGTTTTTCAATCAATGTATGAAGCGCAGCATTATGGGCAATTGCGGTTATCTTCCCTTGCGTCATTGTCCGTTGCATCTTGTTGTAGGTTGAATTATGAAGCGTAGCTTTCTGATAAGGAATCGTGGCGTGCAAATCTCTAGCGATGCGGACAATTTCCAGGTCAGATAACTGTTTCGAGTCTTTGACACCGAGTTCTTTCACGAGAGCGATTTGATTGCGTGAGACAAATGCTGACACGACCACGAGCGGTCCGAAATAATCTCCTTTTCCGACTTCATCGCTTCCGATGACTGACCAATCTGAAAATCCTTCAGGCAATATCGTGTTTGGTGCGGATGCTTTTTTCTTCTCGGCTGGCGTTCCCCATTTGACTGCCTCGGTCTCAGCATCTTTTCCTTGGAACATCACTTTACCCGACTGGTAAATCGTCACAACAAATCCGGGTGTCTTTGCACTGAATGTCGCATATGGTGGTGGCGTGACAGCATACTTATGATACAGATTTTTTAATTTTTCTTGTGATGCGGTTGATAGTTTAATGACTTGGTTGCCCAAAATGAGCACTTCCTTTCTTCCTGGCAAATTCATTTTACATTTTTTTATGTTTTTTTGAAACCGAAGATGAAGTTTTATCGTATATGAAAGTGATTAGAGAAAAGTGAGGTGAGGTGGACGTGTGGTGGCGCGATGACACGCATCAAGATGAGGTAGAGGAATTATACAAGCACATTCTCGAACTCGAGGCGAGGATTGCTAAATTAGTGGCTCATCAAGTGAGAGTGCGTCGGCTACTGATGCAAGATTCTTCTGAGGACGTGACGGAACAAGTTATTCAAGTTCAAAAAGAAGTTGAATATTTTTTAAACATGATGCGACTTGAACGTCAAGAACTTGTCGACCTTTACAATCGACGACGTATTGAACGGTCCATCGGTCGGGCTCGGGAAGCGAACGACTTATCCACGTCACCGCTTTCAGAGTGGGATGCGATTGAAGATAAGCTCGCACTAGAAGTCGAACAACTTCGGCGTGTGTTGATGATGGAACGAAGACGTCGACAGGAGGAGTGGTAATGGAAGCAATCGATCAACTGTATTGGTGGGTGTTGATCATCGCTGGTTTTGGAACCTTTATTTACATGTTGTTCTCCGATGCGTTCGATATGTTTGAGGGATGGTTTAACCCTGCGGTTATCTTATCTTTCTTGGCGCTTGGAGCAGGAATCGGACTTATTTTAAATGCTTTGGCGCATGTCTCTCCGATGATTGGACTCGCTGTCGCGTTAGTTGGATCTTTCGCATTGACAACGCTGCTTTACTTGTTTGTCCTGTTACCACTATCAAATGCTGAAGAATCAATCGGTTTGACGGATGAGGCATTAATTGGACGAGTCGGTCGACTGACTGTCCCTATTCCTGAAGGGGGATACGGCGAAGTCATGATTGAGACGGTGACTGGATCTCTTTTGAAGACAGCCCAAAGTATGGACGGGACAACGATTTCGACTGATCATCGAGTAGTCATCATTGAAGTGAAAGGCAATATTGCAATCGTCATGATATATGACGAACCTACGATTCGAGAGGAGAAATAACACATGAATACGGCTATTTTAGTCAGCATCATCGTCGGGGTCATCATCCTCGCACTCGTGTTTGTATTCGTATTGAAATATCGCACAGTCGGACCTGATGAAGCTTTGATTGTAACAGGTAGTTATTTAGGCAAAAAAAATGTACATAGTGACGCATCCGGAAATCGTGTCAAAATTATTCGCGGTGGCGGTACTTTCGTCCTTCCCGTATTCCAACAAGCAGAACCACTCAGCTTGCTCTCGAGCAAATTAGAAGTCACGACACCTGAAGTATACACAGAACAAGGTGTACCGGTCATGGCGGATGGGACAGCCATCATTAAAATCGGCGGTTCAATCAGTGAAATTGCGACAGCGGCTGAACAGTTCCTCGGTAAACCTAAAATTGAACGTGAGAACGAAGCGCGAGAAGTACTTGAAGGACATTTACGTTCGATTTTAGGGTCAATGACGGTCGAAGAGATTTATAAAAATCGTGACAAGTTCTCTCAAGAAGTGCAACGCGTTGCATCACAAGATTTGGCGAAGATGGGATTGATCATCGTATCGTTTACCATCAAAGATGTTCGAGATAAGAACGGTTATTTAGAATCACTCGGAAAGCCTCGTATTGCACAAGTAAAGCGTGATGCCGATATCGCGACAGCGGAAGCGGACAAAGAGACGCGTATCAAACAGGCGGAAGCCATGAAAGATGCGAAGAAGGCAGAGCTCGAGCGCGCGTCTGAAATTGCTGAGGCAGAAAAAGAAAACCAGCTCCGGATTGCGGCTTACCGTCGTGAACAAGACGTCGCCAAAGCTAGGGCCGACCAGGCGTATGAGCTTGAAGAAGCACGTGCGAAACAAGAAGTTACTGAACAACAGATGCAAGTTCAAATCATCGAGCGTCAAAAACAAATCGAGCTCGAAGAGAAGGAAATTATGCGTCGTGAGAAGCAATACGATTCAGAAGTGAAGAAAAAAGCCGATGCGGACCGTTACTCGATCGAACAATCAGCAGCTGCGGATAAAGCGCGTCAAATCGCAGGCGCCGATGCAGAAAAATATCGCATTGAAGCCCAAGCGAAAGCGGACGCTGAACGTGTTCGGTTGGCCGGTCTTGCTGAAGCCGATTCGGAACGTGCGAAAGGTGAAGCGGAAGCTGAAATTATTCGCTTGACCGGTCTTGCTGAAGCGGAAGCGAAAGAGAAAATTGCCGAAGCCTTCTCTCAATACGGACAAGCTGCAATCCTCGATATGGTCGTCAAGATGCTTCCTGACTATGCGAAGGAGATTGCTGCGCCACTTGGTAACATCGATCAAATCACAGTCGTCGATACAGGCGGTGGTCAGAATGGTGGTGCTGGGAAAGTGACAGGATATGCTACCGATCTTATGGCATCGCTACAACAAACATTAAAAGCATCATCGGGCATCGATATGAAAGACTTGCTCGAAAACTTTGCCGGAAAAGGGAACGTTGCGAAGACACCAGTATCTGAGCAAGGGTTAGTCGATTCAACAGTCGCTGCATCAAAAGAATAAACAACATGAGTCATGGACAATGTCTATGGCTCATTTTTATTCCCACAACTTTTAAAAAAAAGCATGGAGAACAAAGCCCTCTCGGTCGATATAAGAGTTGTCAGACCAATAGAGAGGGAGAATGGAATACATGAAGAAAAACATAATGTTTAGTACGATCATGGCGAGTGCACTCTGGTTATCCGGCTGTCAGTCGGTAATTGACGACCCGAATGCCACTGTAGAGGAACGTCAGTCGATGGGTGTCGTCTTATCTGATGTGGGTCTCGGGGACCAATCATTCAGTGATGCTGCGATGCGTGGTATGGGCGAGTTACGTGAAACGGGCGGTTGGTTCGTTGATTATCGTGAATTATCAGAGACAGAGACGTATCAAGTCGGGTTCGAAGAGCTGGTAAAAGAAGGACATGATGTGATCGTCGGTCTTGGCTTTGCTTGTCAGGAAGAGCTAGAAACGGTAGCGGCAGAGCATCCGAATCAACAATTTGCTCTCATCGATGGCGTGTCAGCACTTCCGAACGTCTTGAACATCACATTTGAAGAAGGTGAAGGCAGTACGCTTGCCGGCGCAGTTGCTGGTCTTGAGACAGAGTCTGAGACAATTGGTTTTATCGGTGGGATGGATATTGAACTCATTCAGAAATTTGAAGCAGGATTTGAACGTGGGGCGAAATCTGTGAACGAGGACGTTGAGATACTCGTTGATTTCTCAAATGATTTTGCTTCACCAGAACTCGGTCGTGAACTTGCCGAGAAACAGATTGAAGAAGGAGCAGACGTGCTCTATGCTGCGGCCGGGTTGACAGGTGTTGGCGTACTCGAGACAGCTGAAAAATATGGGGTTAAAGCAATCGGGGTCGATAGTGACCAATCCATGATTGCCCCCGATGCGGTCGTCACTTCGATGTTAAAGCAAGTCGATTTGGCGATTGTAGAAATCGCTGGTCGTGTTACCGAAAAACCATTTAATGACCATATCATTCTTGGGATTGAAGAAGGCGGCGTCGGATTAGCCCCACTTCGCCGCATTCAGTGGGATGAGAAAGAAGCATCCGAGTATGAATCGGTAGAACGTCAGTTGAAGGAGGGGACACTGTAATGAGTTTGCGTAAACGATTTATCTTTTCAACCGTGTTCACTGTCGTCTTGATCGTACTTATGATGACTTATGTCTTGTCGACCTTGAACCGTTTACAGACTTACAATGAACAGTATGGAAGTCAAATGATTGAATTGTCCCAGCTAGAGACGTCGCTCTTACAGGAACAGTCGCTCTGGACGTCACTCGGAGAGCAATCGAATCAATCTACACTTACACAACTTGAACGCATCCGTGTGACGAACGCGGAGACGTTTGAAGACTTGAAACAATCTTACTTGATTCCGGCATTTTCGAATCATTTAGACCGTGCAACCATGAAGTATGAGAAAGCGAACGAAGATGTGGAATCTGCCCTTGAAGGGGGCATCGCTGCCCGAATTCAGGCAGCAAAATTGGAAGGCTTATTAAATGATGTGAATACGTTGATTGCGAAGAACGGTTCATTTTATGAAGCACTTCAAGTTGAAGCAGCAGATGAGACTGAACGTCTATTGTTGATTTCTGTTCTCCTGACAATCCTTGTCATCTTAACGCTCGGGATTTATAACTTCTTCTTTGCTCGTTCGATCACTCGACCGCTCAAGCGTAACGTGAAAGTGGCGGAAGCCATCGCAGCGGGACGTCTCGTCACGTTGCCTGAGTCTACTCGCAATGATGAAATTGGACGTCTAGAGCGTGCGATGCGCGATATGACGGCGTCACTTCAAACGGTAATCGGCTCCATTCGTGTCACGTCTATGAAAGTGAATGGCATGACAGAAACAGCAGCTTCTGAAAATGAAGCGGTCGTCAGTACGACCTCGAACATTACAAACGCGGTTGATGAAATGGCACACGGTGCGCAATCCATCGCCAATGAATTGCAGGAAACGCTCAGTTCAGTTCACACGATGGCGACTTCGTTTGAGACGAGTTTGAATCAAACGAAACAGACGACTGAAGAAACGTCAGAAATGACACGTGAAGTAGCGACGGGGATTGATACATTAACCGATCAAGAACAGATCTTAGACCGTTCAAGTGAACGAAATGAAGTGCTTGTCACGCGTATGGATCACTTTGCAAGACAAACAGCAGAGATTGAAGCGATGGCGAAGCTTGTCGAAGATGTCGCGGCTCAGACGAACTTACTTGCCCTCAACGCGGCAATTGAAGCGGCCCGTGCAGGTGAAGCGGGACGAGGGTTTGCTGTTGTAGCAAGTGAAGTGAAGAAGTTGGCGGAAGAGAGTAATAAGGCGACCCGTTCGATTTTCCATGTCGTTGAGACAATCCAACAAGAAGTTGTTCGTTTGACAGAGACGGTGAATGAGTCGAAGCGTGAGCAGGAAGCGCAACTCGAAGCGTTTGGATTGACGAAAGAAGCGTTCAATCGCATCCATGAACGTACAGATCATGTCGCTTCATTTGTCCGTACGATTGAACAAGAGATGCTCACATCAAGTAACGAAGTAAACAATGTCTTACGTCGTGTCGAAGAAGTATCTGGCGTGACGGAAGAATTGGCGGCTGGTAACGAAGAAGTGGCAGCCTCGATGAAAGAGCAACAAGCGAGCTTCGATCAAATCTTTACGTTAATGCAAGAGTTAGAAGGACAAGCAGCAGCACTCGCTGACCAGGTTCAGCATTTCGAAGAAGAATAATCATCCGTATGCAGAAGGACCGAAGACCACTCATTGGTTTTCGGTTTTTTGTTGTCTCGAATGTTTCGGGTCCTTAATTTATTGTAGTAAGAAAATGGATGATTATCTTTCAGATTGTATGAAGGTCGGGTACATAGCAGGCAGTCAAACGACTTTGTTGAGAATAGATTAATATCGAGAACGGGAAAAGTGTAGTCACTCTGGATTCGGCATACTAGATTCAATAGTCGAAACAGGGGGAGAATCGTCTTGGAAAAGTGGAAGCAGGTCATCATCGGTGTTGTCGTCGTCCTGTTTTTAGGTGTTGGTTATTTATTTTATAATAAAGAATCAGAAGAACGTGTCGTCGATGAATTCGTTGTAGAATCAGAAGAAGTGGTTCCGTCTGAGACAGTAGAGCGATTAGAAATCGTCGTCTATGTCACAGGCGCGGTCGAGTCTCCGAACGTCTATACCGTGCCAGAAGGCGCAAGAGTCGGGGATGTTCTCTCATTGGCAGTATTAACAGATGAAGCTGACCCGGAACAGTTAAACTTGGCGCAACTACTCGTGGACGGGGTGAAAATCATCGTACCGAAAAAAGGGGATGCCCCTGTTGCGCAAGAGGTACCAAGCACAGAGCTGGAACCAAATGGGGTACACGTGAATAGTGCCACGAAAGACGAGTTAATGTCGGTCCCTGGAATTGGTCCTGCTAAAGCAGACGCGATTCTGAACCACCTGAAAGAGAATGGTCCATTTAAATCATACGAGGACTTAGGTAATGTGAAAGGATTTGGAGAGAAGACATTAGAAAGTATGAAACCTTACTTATTGGTACCATGAGATGCCGTTATTTCCACTATTTGCGGTATTGATGGTGATCGGATTGACTGAAGGAGTCTACATCGTCACAATCGTCTCCGGTGTGTTATACGTTGCGTCACGAGGCGGACAACATCTGTACGCGAAACTCGGTGTTATTCTCTTCGTCCTGATTGCATGGTTGCACGCCGATACAGCGGAATGGACACCGACAGACAAAGTGGTGTTTTCGATTGAAAGTCGTAAAGAGAACGGGAAAACGACCCGATTATATGGGAACGTGGCAACTCATCAAGGTGTGTTGCGGGGGAGAGATCTCTCTATTGGTAGACCTGGTGAGACTTGTCTCGTAGAAATTGAACACGAACCGTTTCAGCCGCTACGGAACATCGGAGGATTTGACGAACAGAAATTGGCGGCAAGCGCGAACTTATCCTTTAAAGGAAAGATCAAGCGAATCGACGAGTGCCGTCCGACAGCAGGGATGGACGGTTGGATGCTGAGGTGGAAAGAAAGACGTCTCCAACAGATTGAACAACAATATCGCGGTGATGTCGCGCTATACATAGAGGCCTTATTGTTCGGTGAGAGTCGGATGCTTGATGAACAAACCTCTTTTTCATATCGAGTGACGGGTCTCCTGCATCTTCTCGTCATTTCAGGTTCACACATTGCCCTGCTGATTGTTGCCCTTCAAACAATGTTTCGACCAATCCCGATTCGACGAGAGACGAAGACGATGTTGACTCTATTGACGATTACGGCGTTCGGATGGCTGACAGGCTTCTCACCACCGGTCGCAAGAGCTGTCCTCGTGGCAGATGTGTTGCTAATCCTTTCTTTATTTGGTGTATCGGTAAGGGACCCAATCCGCCTGCTAAGTTGGTGCGCGACCGCCATGCTTGCCTTTCAACCACACCTTCTCTCAAACTTAGGGTTTCAATTAACGGTAGGCATGACTTTTTTCTTATTAGTCACGAGAAAAATCTGGACTGGGTTGTTGGAATTGTCTGTATTCGCGCAGTTGTTTGGTTTATTGGTCCTCTGGCAAGTTCAACCGATTTTATCTATCGTTGCACCGTTATTAAATATCGTGATGGCTTTTTGTATATCATGGGTAATGATACCTCTGGCTCTCGTCAGCTGGTTGGTTCCGAAGACCGCCCCTTTGTTCATGAGTGTTTTGGATGCGATAAACGGGATTTTCTCAATCCACAATGCTGGTCGACTGTGGACGCCGTTGCACGAACTCACATTCCCGTACCAAGTCGTTTTATGGGTTGGGATATGGATAAGCTTCATTATCATCGAACAAAAACGATGCATTGGATGGATAGTGGCGATTATGACGTGTGGATTAGTCGCTGGATGGTCCGACTGGTCAGAGTCTCCACGGGTGACATTTTTAGATGTCGGTCAAGGCGATGCGATTGTTGTAGAATCAGGGGAAACAATCGGTGTAATTGATGTCGGTGGAGTATTCCAAGACCCGAATGAGCAAAAGCGAACGGTATATGACCCAGGGGCAGACGTTGTAGCTCCTTATATATGGAAGCGAGGAGAGCGGTCACTCGATTTCGTCATGCTTACCCATGCAGACCATGATCACATCGGTGGTTTAGAGGGGTTATTAAAGTTCGTCCATGTTAAGGAAATATGGTTATCGAAAGAAGTGGTGAATGCAGAGAAACGTGAAGAGATTCTTCGGTTAGCGGCAAACTATGGATCGTCCATCCGCTATCTCGAGGCAGGAGATCGACCAATGTCTTGGATGTGGATTGTTGCACCGGATAAACCACATGAAGACGAAAACAGTCATTCGATCAGCCTTTATATGAACGTAGGAGGCATGAAATATCTATTGACAGGTGATTTGCCGATTGAGGAAGAGGAAGCACTACCAAAACTCGACGTCGATGTATTTAAGTTAGGGCATCATGGGTCGAATACGTCTTCAGGCGAAGCGTTGCTTGCACGCACCAATCCGGAATGGGTAATCGCGAGCGTCGGAGCAAACAATCGCTATGGCCATCCACATGAGGAGACGTTACAAAGGCTTGCGGGGCGACGTTTATTACGAACTGACACAAATGGGATGATCGTCTGTGAAAAAAAGATGTGTCGGGGGATCATCGAGTAGCATGTGATTAAATGTGATACACTAAAAAACGATTGCTCCCCCGGGGCAATCGTTTGAAAACTTATAGGCTTAAGAATTTGATGATGACACCGATGAAGAAAATCGTAAAGAAAAATCCAAACGGGACGATGAAGCCGATCGCAGAGTCGATGGCGTCGTTACGTTTGCATTGAACGTCATTTTCAAACGGGTTTTCACTCGGTGGGCGAACTGAGTTAATTTGCATATTAGGTCCCTCCTTATCATACTTCCTTTATAAGTATAGCGAATCATGGGAAGATAATCTATGTTTAGATGAGAATAAATTGTGAAAGTGGTGTGTGTTTTGAATGAACCGTGGTTACATAATGGAAAACTGGCGAGCGTCTATGTTCTCCATGGCACCGAAAAATATTTGTTAGAGACGTGGGAACGTGAAATCATGAAGGCAGCCAACCCATCCGGTGATCAATTTGATGTCATGCAATTAGATCTTCAAGAGACGTCACTCGATACGGCACTTGATGAAGCGGAGACGGTCCCTTTCTTTAGTGAATATCGCACGGTTATCGTGAAAAATGCCCAGTTCTTGACGGGTACGAAAGAGAAGCAAAAGCAAAATGTTGATCGGCTGGCGGAATATGTTGTGCAACCGGCGACCTACTCAGTTCTTGTCTTGATCATCGAGTCGGAAAAACTCGATGAACGGAAGAAAATCGTGAAGCGTCTGAAAGAACGTGCCATCGTATTAGAAGCGAAAAAGCCGAGCCAAGCTGAATTGATGCGATACGTGAACGATGCTTTGAGTCGTGAACAACAAAAAATGGAGCGCGCGACAATGGAGCGACTTTTATTTTTATGTCAGGATGACTGGGGAAAATTAGTCCGAGAATTAGAGAAGCTACAATTGTATGCAGGGCCAGGAGCCATGATTCCGATTGATATCGTGAATGATTTGGTGCCAAGAACGCTAGAGGATAACGTGTTTCAGTTATCGGAGCTTCTCGTCAAACGTCGTGCCGATGCAGCACTTCGGTTAGTACGTGACTTAGAGAAGCAAGGGCAAGAGTTGATTGGACTTCTCGGCTTGTTGGCAAGACAATATCGAAACATGTACTTGGCGAAGCAGTTGACGGAAGCGGGGTACGGAGAGAAACAGATCGCATCAAAAATCGGTGCTCACCCGTACACCATCAAACTGGCGACACAAGCGAGCCGCGGCTTTTCTGAAGCGCAACTCGCCCAAGCCTTGACCTTGATCGCAGATGCGGACGAAGCGATGAAGACGGGTCGCGGCGACAAGCAAATCGTGTTCGATACGCTTGTTTGTCAGTTGGCTTTATTGTGAGGTGAGAAGATGGGATTCAAACAAGTAGCCATTGAGGATGTGATTCCGCTTCGGCATGTTGTGCTCAGACCAGGTAAAGGGATTGAGGCTTGTTATTTTGAAGGGGATGAAGCTTCGACGACTCGACATTTTGCTTGGGTGGTCGAAGGGCATGTACAGTCTGTTGCGACTGTCATGACGTCACCGAGACAAATTGATGGCGAATCGGTGCCGCTCCAGCTTCGCGGAATGGCGACAGATCCGTGTCTGGCAGGGCAAGGCATTGGCTCTCGTTTTTTACACGCTTTGCATGAAGAGTTAGATGACTCATGGTGGTGTAACGCCCGTGAAGTGGCCGTTCGTTTTTATGAGCGGAACGGTCTTGTGCGAATCGGAGAGGCGTTCGACATCCCTGGAATCGGTACACATTACGTCATGGTGTACAAAAAAACAGCCGGCTCCGGATAGGAGGCGGCTGTTTCGTGTGGTCTCTAATTAGAGAGCAGCGATACGAGCTGCGAGGCGTGATTTATCACGACCTGCTTTGTTTTTGTGGATAAGGCCTTTTGATGCAGCCTTGTCGAGCTTCTTCGTAGCGAGGACGAAAGCTTCTTGAGCAGCTTCTTTGTTTCCTTCGAGTACGAGAGCATCAACACGTTTTACTGCTGTACGCATTGCCGCTTTCTCATGTGAGTTTGCAACACGACGCTTTTCAGAAGTTTTTGCACGTTTGATTGCTGATTTGATGTTTGCCATTGTTTGTCACCTCCTGAAACAAGAAAGTGTATGTTCTTATTACTTCAAGTAATCATTCAACAGAACAAGCACAATTGTAGCAAACGGTTATATGAAAAGCAACCACTTGATGATTATTCTGAAAACTATCTGTGGTATTGTTGTAGTAGGTCGTACACATTACTTTAGGATTTTGATATAATGACACGGTATGTATGAGAAGGATAGGTGAACCCATATATGAACAAACAAGAATTAGAGAATCGTCAGAAGAAGATTCGTAACTTTTCCATCATCGCGCACATCGATCATGGAAAGTCGACACTCGCTGACCGTATTCTTGAGAAAACTGGTGCACTCACAGCTCGTGAGATGAAAGAGCAGACACTCGACGCAATGGATTTAGAGCGCGAGCGAGGTATTACGATTAAACTGAACGCCGTCAAATTGAACTATACCGCAAAAGATGGAGAAGAGTATATCCTTCATTTGATTGACACGCCAGGACACGTCGACTTCACGTATGAAGTGTCACGTTCGCTTGCGGCATGTGAAGGTGCGATTCTCGTCGTCGATGCTGCACAAGGTATTGAAGCACAAACACTTGCGAACGTTTACCTAGCACTCGATAACGACCTTGAAATCATTCCGGTCATCAATAAAATCGACTTGCCATCAGCGGATGTGGAGCGCGTTCGTCAAGAAATTGAAGATGTTATCGGACTTGACGCGAGTGATGCCGTCCCGGCTTCTGCAAAAGCAGGAATCGGAATCGAAGAAATCCTTGAACAAATCGTCGAACTTGTCCCACCTCCAACGGGTGACCCGTCAGAACCGTTACAAGCATTGATCTTCGACTCATACTATGATGCCTACCGTGGTGTTGTCGCTTCGATTCGAATCGTCAACGGCTCAGTCAAAGTAGGGGATAAAGTTCAAATGATGGCGACAGGGAAAACGTTCGAAGTGACTGACCTCGGTGTGTCGACGCCTAAGCCGGTCTCGGTCAAAGAATTGAATGTCGGTGATGTTGGTACGCTCTCTGCATCCATCAAAACGGTCGGGGATGTTCGGGTCGGAGATACGATTACATTGGCGAAGAACCCGTCAACCGAACAACTTCCTGGTTACCGTAAGATGAATCCGATGGTGTACTGCGGATTGTATCCGATTGATGCAGCCAACTACAACGACCTACGTGAGGCGCTCGAAAAGCTTCAACTTTCCGATGCGGCCCTCGAGTTTGAGCCTGAGACGTCACAAGCGCTCGGATTCGGTTTCCGTTGTGGGTTCCTCGGAATGCTCCACATGGAAATCATTCAGGAACGGATTGAACGTGAATTTGGAATTGACTTGATTACGACGGCACCATCGGTTATCTATCACGTGACGACGACTTCAGGCGAAGTCATCCATGTCGATAACCCATCAAAAATGCCGGAACAACAAAAAGTTGAATCGATTGAAGAACCATACGTCAAGGCAGCGGTCATGACACCGAATGACTATGTTGGTGCCATCATGGAGCTTTGTCAGAAGAAACGCGGGACGTTCATCGATATGCAATACATCGATACGACACGTGTTAAAATCACTTATGAGATTCCACTTAGTGAAATCGTTTATGACTTCTTCGATCAGTTGAAATCTAGCACGAAAGGCTATGCGTCTCTCGATTATGAATTGATTGGCTATCGTCAATCGCGTCTCGTGAAGATGGACATCTTGCTCAATAACGAAGTTGTCGATGCCCTCAGCTTCATCGTTCACCGCGACTTCGCTTATGAGCGTGGGAAGGTCATCGTTGAGAAGCTCAAGGCACTTATCCCGCGGATGCAGTTCGAAGTTCCGGTTCAAGCTGCCGTCGGTACAAAAATCGTGGCCCGTTCTACGATTAAAGCCCTTCGTAAAAACGTTTTGGCTAAATGTTACGGAGGAGATATCTCGCGTAAGCGGAAACTCCTCGAGAAGCAAAAAGAAGGTAAGAAACGCATGAAGATGGTCGGGTCGGTCGAAGTCCCACAAGAAGCGTTCATGTCTGTACTTTCCATGGACGAAGAATGATTATAGCCAGTCGCCTTGATCTCCGGATCAGGGCGTTTTTTTGTTTTAGGCAGGAAATAGCACTTCATTTAAGGAAGGTTACACCCTTAGACAGTCTATAGAGGAGGTAACACTGTGTCGACGTATACATATTCCGCGGGCCCAGGCATGCTACCAAAAGAAGTGATGCAAGAGGTGCAACAACATCTACTGACGTTTGAGCACGAAGGAATTTCGATTATTGAAACGAGTCATCGCTCCGAGTCATTTCAACAAATAGTCGACTCGCTTGAAGAGAGACTCAGAAGAGTCATGAAAATTCCTGAGAATTATGCGGTCTTATGGCTTCAAGGTGGGGCGACCCTTCAGTTTTCAATGATTCCGATGAACTTGCGGAAGCGAAATCGATTTGCCTATGTCGATACAGGCATCTGGTCTAAAAAAGCGATTAAAGATGCTCGACTCTTCGGACAGGTCGATCTCCTCTATCCACGTATAGACGAAACGGGTGAGATGTCATTTGACCAAAGTCTGGTTCAAGAGGTGGATTATCTTCATGTGACACTCAATAATACGATTGAAGGAACCCGGTTCACCGACATTCCGGAAACGAACGTCCCGCTCATCGCAGATGCGTCATCCAATATTCTCGCCGAACAGATCGACGTCGAACGTTTTGGCATCATATATGCCGGAGCCCAGAAGAATATCGGACCTGCAGGACTGACGGTCGTTATTATACGTCGAGATTTGATTCAATCCGCTGAATTACCAAGCTATCTTCATTATGCGTCGCATGTCGATACGTTATTTAATACACCGTCGACGTTCAGTATGTATGTGGCCGAACGTGTGTTGAAGTGGATAGAGGACTGTGGAGGCGTTGAAGCGATGGAACGATTGAACCGTAAAAAAAGCGAGACGCTCTATACGTTCCTTGAGCAATCGAATCTGTTTTCTTCTCTTGTGTCGGGGAAGCGTCGTTCGTTGACGAACGTCCCGTTCACGACAAGTGACAGTGAAAGTGATCGACGTTTCGAGCAATTTGCACGGGAACGTGGATTGCATGAACTGGGTGGGCACCGTTCCGTCGGTGGACTGCGCGCGAGTTTATATAACGCGATGCCAATCGAAGGTGTAGATCGCCTTGTCGAAGTCATGAAAGCTTTTGAGGAGGAGACGTATGTATCACATCAAAACATTTAACCAAATCGCTGCTGCCGGTCTGAAGCGTTTTGAGTCGAGTGAGTATGTCATCAACGCATCAGACCAAGCAGATGCCTGGGTGTTGAGAAGTCATAATGTACACGATGAAACCATTCCACCTCACTTGCTTGCCATCGCAAGGGCCGGGGCAGGTGTGAACAATCTTCCACTCGACCGACTCGCAAAACAAGGCATCGTCGCTTTTCATACACCAGGAGCGAATGCGAATGCCGTGAAGGAACTCGTCCTTGCTAGCATGGTTCTCTCAGTACGTCCCATTCTTAAGGGATTTACTTGGGTGAACGAACAAGTATCAGAGTCGCAATCTCAATTAGAGGAAGCGATGGAACGACAAAAGCGACAGTTCCTCGGAGCAGAGTTGAGGGGGAAAAAAGTAGGCATCATCGGTCTCGGAGCTATCGGTGCGTCACTTGCCAACGATCTTCTCCAACTTGGGGTCGATGTCATCGGATACGATCCCCATCTCTCGGTCGATGCCGCTTGGAATATCTCAAAACATGTAACACGTGCCAAACATTTGAGTGAGGTGCTCGGAGCGGTCGACTTGTTATCGATTCATATGCCATTGACAGAGGAGACGCGGTACAGCATTGATTTAAGTTGGTTTGAACGGATGAAACCAGGCATGACCGTCTTAAACTTTGCGCGTGGTGAGCTCGTGAAAGATGATGATCTACTAAAGGCGTTTCATCACCATGTCGGATTGTATGTGACCGACTTCCCGCGTCATGCGCTCATCGGTCATCCGCAAGTGATGGCACTGCCTCATCTTGGCGCATCGACAAGGGAATCAGAAGTTAACTGTGCAATTCAAGCCGCCGAAACGCTAAAATTGTATCTTGAGACAGGGAACATTCGATCATCTGCCAATTTCCCGAACGTTGAACTTCCGTATACTGGAAAACGTCGCCTTGGAATTTTACACCGGAATGTCCCGAATATGGTCGGTCAAATCACAGGTGAGCTCGCATCACACGGAGTGAATATTGATAATATGGTCAATCGCAGCCGTGGGGAAATGGCATATACGTTAATCGATTTAGACAACTTCGAACATGAACCGTTATCGATTCACGCACTGTACGAAATCAAGGGCGTCATTCGCGTCCGAGAATTTTAAGGAGGAAACTATGGTCGTATTTAAACCGTTCAGCCCATACATGCCAAAACATCCAGAAAATGTCGCCGCAGACCCGTATGATGTCGTATCGGTGGAAGAGGCACAAGCAATCCTTTCAAAAAACCGTGACTCATTTTTAGCTGTCGATAAGCCGGAAGCACTCCAGTCAGACCTTCCACTTGATGAATGGGGAAAACTTGCACGAGAAGAGTTAGAACGCTTGTATGAACACGAATTAACAGATCACCCAAACGGATTTTATGTGTATCGGCTGACATCAGAGCAGCATCAACAGACCGGGTTGGTCGCCACGTTTTCAGTGATGGACTACGAAGCGGGTCGAATCAAGATTCATGAACATACCCGTGAGACGAAGGAGCGGGAACGAATCGAGCATGTCCAGACGACAAAAGCACACACTGGACCAATTTTACTCAGCCATCCCTCTCACGCGAGCCTGAAACAGATTTTACATGGTGCGACAGAGGGTCCCCCGCTCTTTTCATTTACGGATGAGCGTGGTGTAAAACACGAAGGCTTCATGATTCCGAACCGCGAACTTGCACGAGTCATGATGATTGGAGCGACGATTCCGTCCGTCTATATTGCAGATGGACATCATCGTGCGAAAGCAGCGGCAGTCGTGGCGGGGATAAATAAAGACGATGCGCAAAAAAACGAGCGGTCGCATTTCTTGGGTGTGCTGTTTCCGAGCGATGAGTTGATGATTTTGCCTTATCATCGACTGTTGTCGCATATTGCCCCAGAAGAAGTAGAGCATATGCTAGAAGGACTGTCATTTTCTTACGAGGTGAAGCCCGAGGATAGCCTTGTCCTTCCAAAGGAACACGGAGTATTTGGAGCTGCATATCGAGGGAAATTTTACAGGATAACGAAACGAAAAGAGGATGCGGCTCTCGATGTCGCAATCTTACAGCGTGATATCCTCACTCCATATTTCAACGTCGCAGATATTCGTACTGATGCCAGAGTCGACTTCGTTGGGGGGAACCAATCGATAACAGAGCTGGAGCAATTGGTGAAGTCACCAGATCGCTTACTCCTTACGTGTCATGAAACGACGATGTCTCAGCTGATGCGTGTGGCTGATGACGGGGGACAGATGCCTCCAAAATCGACTTGGTTCGAACCGAAATTGAAGAGCGGTCTGTTCATTCACCGATTCGATTGATGGTGCAGGCTGGAAAGAATGAACGAAAAGCGTTATAAATGGAATGAGAAGAAAGGGGTGGCCGTATTGGCTAAAGCCGTATATCTTCACATTCCATTTTGTGAACATATTTGTTATTACTGTGATTTCAACAAGGTGTTTTTGAAAAACCAACCTGTTGAGGAATATTTAGATGCATTAGAACGAGAAATGATGTTAACACTTGAAGCGTTTCCGACAGAGCGAATCGATACGATTTTCATCGGAGGCGGGACACCGACCGCACTTAACGAAGCGCAGATGGTCCGGCTCATGGACATGGTCCGTCGACACCTGCTACCGCTCGCGTCGGATGACCTTGAATATTCGGTGGAAGCGAACCCGAATTTCGTAAGCGCGGAAAAACTTGATGCGATGAAAGCCGGGGGAGTCAATCGGCTTAGCTTCGGGGTGCAAACATTCGATGATGGTGGACTAGAACGAATCGGTCGAACACATCGGGCGGAAGATGTGTTTGAAACCGTGAACGAGGCGGCGAAACGCTTTGAGAATATCTCGATTGACCTCATGTTCGGCTTACCGGAACAGACGCTCGAGCAGATTGACCGCGATTTGACGTTAGCCCTTCAACTGCCGATTCAACATGTATCCTCTTATTCTTTGATTCTCGAGCCACATACCGTGTTTGCGATACAAGACCGAAAAGGCAAGCTCCGTTTACCGGGGGAAGACGTCGAAGTAGAGATGTATCTAAAGGTGATGGAGACGCTTGAGCGTCATGGGCTCAAGCAGTATGAGATTTCGAATTATAGTCTGCCTGATCGGGAGAGCCGTCACAACCAGGTCTATTGGCGAAACGAAGAGTACTACGGATTCGGTGCAGGCGCGCACAGCTACTTGAACGGGACGCGGCGTGCCAATATTGCCCCGATCCCTCACTATATTAAAGCAGAGGGAATCCCGGTGAAGCGGGCGAATGAGCTTGAAGAAGTGGAAAAAATGGAAGAAGAACTATTTCTTGGACTACGCATGCGCTCTGGAGTCTCGCTTCAGACGTTCGCCGAGAAATATGGTCGAACACTCGATGATGTGTTTGGTCACGTAATCGATGATTTAGTGAATAAAGCACTGATTGAGCGTACGGATTCACACATCCGTTTGACGGCGTCTGGTCTCCCGCTCGCCAATGAGGCATTCGCTGCCTTTATCGGGGAAGCGAAACTCGATCACGCCACTTCATAAAAAATGGACAAGTCCCTTATTTAAGAGGAACTTGTCCATTTTATTGTAGAATTATAAGACAAGGTCGCGATAGAGCGGTGTGAGTCGACCGAACGTATCTTCGACCAACGCAAGAAATGCATCCTCATTTTGAAGAATCGATGCATCGGCCGGTAGTTGTCGCCCGATTAAGAAATCAGCCTTTTTGACGTTTCCGAATCGTTCTAGTAATGCTTGAACGTCTTCATTTGACGTATCTTCAACGAGGAACGCCTCTTTTTTCATATGGTCTCCCGCGATGTGGAAATCGGGGAAAGTTGATTTGAAATCAACCTGCTGTAATCGCTTCGCAATCGCGTTTTTATTCGGCATCTCATAGATAAACGCGAGCCAGATGAACACACGATCGTCGAAGAGGCCGACTTGTAGGTGAGGATGCTTCTTGTAGCCGCGCTTATCATGGCAGATTGCCATCCATGTATCTTTTGGTGGATTCACAGTCCTGCGCGCATGTTTTGCGACATGCAAATAAAGAGGGATACCGATATCCGCCTCAAGCTCTGGCCCGACCTCGTCATAAATCCTGTGGAAAAGCGGTTGAATATCAGAACGAATTCCTGACATCCTCGAATCGAGTCCTTCACGCTTAAATACTTCAAATTGTTTTGTTGTAAACATTTTATCACCTCATATTCTATCATAACGAAACGGTTCTTCTTTTTCAGGTTTGCAGTCCAGAAAAAAGTGAAAAAATCGGAGTGTATGAATTGACAAATAGTGAGAACATGATAATATTTGAAGTGTGATTAGCACTCGTTAAATATGAGTGCTAATAAATCGAGGTAACTTTTATCAGAGAGGAGTGATGTTGTGCTGACAGATCGCCAATTGCTCATTCTTCGAGCAATTATTGACGATTACATTCAGACGGCTCAACCAGTCGGTTCACGTACATTGTCGAAACGAGACGACTTAACGTTTAGCTCAGCGACGATTCGGAACGATATGGCCGATTTGGAAGACATGGGGTTGATTGAAAAACCGCATACTTCTGCAGGTCGTATCCCGTCTGAAGTCGGATATCGATATTATGTGGACCATCTTGTTGAGAAGCGGATTATCGACGAGCGGGAGACTGGTCGTTTAGAAGAACGTTTAAAACAATCTTCAAAAGAGTCTGAGATTCTGATTCGCCAAGCTGCAGACCTCCTTTCTGATTTGACCAGTTACACAACGGTCGCCCTCGGTCCAAATAGCCAAATGGAGAGGTTGGCACGTGTGGACTTTATGCCATTAGATGAGCGACGAGGTGTCGTTCTCATTGTCACGGACCAAGGCCATGTCGAACATCGAACGGTCATATTTGAATCACGTGTAGCTCCTGAAGTCATCGAGGAAACGATTCGATTATTAAATGATCGTCTCGTCGGAACGTCGATTGGACAATTGAAAGTCCGAATCGGGGAAGAAGTTGCGAAATTGCAACTCGCTCAGCGACAACAATACGAAAATATGATGCAACTGATTCAATCAACCGTCGGTATTCAAACGCCGTCCTCGCTTTATCTCGGAGGCAAAAAGAATATCTTTAACCAGCCTGAATTCCAAACCATTGACACGTTACGACCGTTTCTGGAATGGATAGATGAGCAGGAACGGCTGACCCACTGGCTCGAATCGTTGCCAAATCGCGAGATTTATGTGAGCATTGGGAGCGAGAATGGAATTGTCGCCCTTCAGAATTGCAGTGTCATCACTTCGGATTACACACTCGACGGAAAAACATTCGGAACGATTGCTATGATCGGTCCGACTCGAATGGATTATCGTCATGGGGTCCAAATGATGGGGCAAATCATCGAAGCGTTGCGACGAACGAAACTAGATGAGTGACGGAAAGGAGTTTTACTATGACAGCAGATCATCAAAACGGGCGCGAGCAAGAAGACGTGCTTGAAGAAAAATCTGTAGACCCGACACAAACAGAAGAGAACGGGTCAACTGAATCAACGGAAGACGAGGTTTTAAATGCTGAGATTGTGGAAGAAAGTTCTGAGGGGACGGACTTACAAAAAGAAATCGAAGCGTTGAAAGCGAGCGAGCTCCGAATTCGCGCCGACTTTGACAACTTCCGTCGTCGGACGAACGAAGAGAACGCCAAGCGCGTCAAATTTGCTTCACAGTCTGTCATTGAAAAATTGATTCCGCTTATTGATAACTTTGAGCGAGCACTTCAAGTAGAGGCAACTTCAGAAGATGCGAAGCAACTTCAAGCGGGCGTTGACATGGTTCATCGTCAATTACTCGACGTCTTGAACGTTGAGCAAGTCGAAGCAATCGAGGCGGTCGGACAGCCGTTCGACCCAAACTACCATCAAGCAGTCATGCAAGAGCCTAGTGATAAGTATGAATCAGGCATCGTGACGATGGAGCTTCAAAAAGGATACACGATGCACGGTCGAGTTATTCGTCCGAGTATGGTAAAAGTTGCAGAATAACATTACTTAACGAGATGGAGGAATGAACGATGGGTAAAATTATCGGTATTGACTTAGGGACTACAAACTCATGTGTGGCAGTAATGGAAGGTGGCGAAGCGGTCGTCATCTCAAACGCAGAAGGGAACCGTACGACGCCTTCTGTTGTCGCGTTCAAAGGTGAAGAGCGCCAGGTAGGTGAGGTCGCAAAACGTCAGGCCATCACAAACCCGAACACGATCCAATCAATCAAGCGTCATATGGGAACATCACACACGGTTGACGTAGACGATAAGAAATTCACACCACAAGAAATCTCAGCAATCATCTTGCAAAAGTTGAAGAAAGATGCTGAAGACTATCTCGGTGAAACGGTAACGGAAGCAGTCATCACAGTTCCTGCATACTTCAATGATGCAGAACGCCAAGCGACAAAAGATGCAGGTAAAATCGCTGGTCTCGATGTAAAACGTATTATCAACGAACCGACAGCGGCTGCGCTCGCATACGGTTTAGACAAAGGTGAAGATCACACGATTTTGATTTATGACCTCGGTGGCGGTACGTTCGACGTGTCAATTCTTGAACTTGGTGACGGTGTATTCGAAGTTGTCGCAACAGCAGGTGACAATCGTCTCGGTGGAGATGACTTCGACCAAAAAATCATCGACTACCTCGTTGCAGAATTCAAAAAAGAGAACGGAATCGACCTCGGAAAAGATAAGATGGCGCTTCAGCGTTTGAAAGATGCGGCTGAAAAGGCGAAGAAAGACCTTTCAGGTGTCACAAGTGCGCACATCAGTCTTCCGTTCATCACAGCTGATGAAGCAGGTCCCCTCCACTTGGAGATGACACTCACGCGTGCGAAGTTTGAAGAGTTGACGGCCGATCTTGTCGAACGCACGATGGAACCGACTCGCCGTGCTTTGAAGGACTCAGGACTCACACCATCTGATCTTGACAAGATCATTCTTGTCGGCGGTTCGACACGTATTCCTGCCGTTCAAAAAGCAATCCACGACTTTACGAAGAAAGAGCCGTTCAAAGGGGTTAACCCGGATGAAGTTGTTGCACTCGGTGCAGCCATCCAAGGTGGGGTTCTTGCAGGTGACGTGAAAGATGTCGTTCTTCTTGATGTGACGCCACTCTCACTCGGTATTGAAACAATGGGCGGCGTGATGACGAAATTGATTGATCGTAACACGACAATCCCAACATCAAAATCACAAGTCTTCTCGACTGCAGCGGATAACCAACCAGCTGTTGATATCCACGTCCTTCAAGGGGAACGTCCGATGGCGCCTGATAACAAGACGCTCGGTCGCTTCCAATTGACGGACATCCCGCCGGCACCACGCGGTGTGCCGCAAGTCGAAGTTAAATTCGACATCGATGCTAACGGAATTGTTCACGTATCGGCAAAAGACCTTGGTACGAACAAAGAACAATCGATTACGATTCAATCCTCTTCAGGTATCGATGAAGCGGAAATCGAGCGCATGGTGAAAGAAGCGGAAGCGAACGCGGAAGCTGATAACCAACGTAAAGAAGAAGCTGAGCTCCGCAACGAAGCAGACCAACTCGTCTTTGCGACTGACAAGGCAATCAAAGACCTTGGCGAGCAAGTCGAAGAGGCAGATAAAGAAAAAGCGGAAGCTGCGAAAGAAAAAACGAAAACGGCTCTCGAAGGTTCAGACCTTGAGGAAATCCGGACAGCCAAAGACGAATTATCAGCTGTCGTTCAAGAGTTGACACAAAAAGTATATGCTAAAATGGCTGAACAGCAAGGTGCTGAAGGTGCAGAACCACAAACAGAAGCGAAACAGGACGATGATGTCGTGGACGCAGAGTTTGAGGATCTCGACGACCGTAAATAACCAGCCGTTGTAAAGGAGAGCGCCAAAGCAGGTTTCTGCTTTGGCTCTTTCCATGTTAAGGTAGAATCGGTAAAATCGATACGAAGTTAGTGAGGATAGGAGCGAGAAAAGTGGCGAAACGAGATTATTATGAAGTGCTAGGGCTCGACAAGTCGGCCTCAGCACAAGAAATCAAGCGGGCATACCGTAAGTTGGCCCGTCAATATCATCCAGACATCAACCAAGAGGCAGATGCTGCTGAAAAGTTCAAAGAAATCGGTGAAGCGTATGAGGTGCTTTCTGATGAACAGAAACGGGCTCAATATGACCGATTCGGTTTTGAAGGAGCTAATCAATTCGGAGGCGGTGGCGATTTCCAAGGCGGATTCGGAGATATTTTTGATATGTTCTTCGGAGGCGGCGGACGCCGTCAAGACCCAAACGCACCTCGACGAGGAGAAGACTATCAGTACGTGGTCGATCTTGATTTCATGGAGAGTGTGACCGGGAAGACTGAGACGATTGAACTCGAAATCGAAGTCGAATGTGATACGTGTATGGGAAGTGGGGCAAAACCCGGAACAAAACCAGAAACGTGTAACCGATGTGGCGGCAGTGGAGTCGAAACAGTCGAACAAAATACGGTTCTTGGTCGTATGGTCAATCAACGTCCTTGTAGTCAATGTCATGGTACAGGTAAGACGATTAAAGAAAAATGTTCGACTTGCCATGGTTCAGGTCATGTGAAGAAGAAGCAATCGGTTGAAGTTAAAATTCCTGCTGGTATCGATAACGGTCAGCAGATTCGTTTATCTGGAAAAGGCGGCCCGGGTGTGAACGGTGGACCAGCGGGAGACTTATACGTTGTTATTCGTGTAAGAGCCCACGAAATTTTTGACCGTGTCGACCAACACATTTCAATGGAAATGCCGGTCACGTTCGCCCAGGCGGCTCTCGGTGCAGAAATCGAAGTCCCGACTGTTCATGGCAACGTGAGTTTGAAAGTACCTGCGGGAACACAAACCGGTTCAAAATTCCGTTTACGTGGAAAAGGGATGCCGAGCCTACGCGGAGGCGCAAACGGTGACCAATTTGTCAGTGTCATCGTGATGACACCGAAACATATGACAGATCGTCAAAAGGAATTGCTTCGTGAATTTGAAGAAATTAGCGGTGAGTCTGGGGTAGAAGAGGAACATGGTATGTTCCAAAAAATGAAAAAGTTCTTTAGTCACTAAAAAAGGAGTGTGCAATCGATGAAATGGTCTGAAATTTGTGTCCACACGACACAACTTGCGGTAGAAGCCGTATCAAATTTACTACACGAAGTGGGGGCACAAGGTGTCGTCATCGAGGACGTCGAAGATTTTGACCGAATGATGGCCGAAGACCATTTCGGAGAGATTTGGGACGTTTCAGATCGTGAAACATATCCTACTTCTGGTGTACACGTCAAAGCATATGTGCCAGCTTCAAGTGATTTTCAAGATGTGCTTTCGAACTTGAGAAAAGAAATCGAACGACTTCGCAGTATGCTTGATATTGGTTCGGGTGAAGTCACGGTCGCTGAAATCGACGAAGAGGACTGGGCGCACTCTTGGAAACAATACTATAAGCCAGTCAAGATTTCACAACAGTTGACGATCGTCCCTCTATGGGAAGAGTATACACCGCAACCGGAAGAGAACGTGATTCTCCTCGATCCGGGAATGGCGTTTGGAACTGGAACACATCCGACGACAATGCTCTGCATCCAGGCAATCGAGAACTATATCCAAGAGGGTGACCATGTCATCGATGTTGGAACAGGTTCAGGAGTATTGTCGATTGCGGCTGCTAAACTTGGAGCAACGAGTGTAAAGGCGCTCGACTTAGATTCAGTCGCAGTAGAAGCGGCTCGACAAAATGTAGAGACGAACGGTGCCGAACAGCTCGTTCAAGTGACGACGGGAGATCTATTAAAAGGTGTAGAAGGAGAGTACGATTTGGTCGTTGCGAATATTCTCGCCGACGTCATCCTTCTCTTCATCGAAGATGCTTACGCGCGTACGAAATCTGGTGGGCACTTCATCACTTCTGGAATTATCGGAGAGAAACGAGCTGAAGTAACGAACGCCTTGGTCGCTGCAGGCTTTGAGATTGAAGAGACACGCGTGATGGAAGATTGGGTCGCGATTATCGCTAAGAAGGGGTAAATCATGCAACGTTACTTTTTGACACGAGAATCATTTGCAGGTGAAACGGTGAGGCTTCCTCCAGATGTGGTTCATCATATCGGTACCGTCCTAAGGCAAGGTCCCGGATATGAGATGGTCCTTTTGGACGGTGCGGGGAATGAATATGCGTGTGTCGTGACATCGCTTGAGGGGAAATCTGGAGAAGCGAAGGTTCTATCGACACGACAGGCGACGACTGAGTTACCAATTGAGGTTACGCTCGCCTACGCGCTTCCTAAAGGTGATAAGGTCGAACTTGTCGCTCAAAAAGCGACCGAACTTGGCGTTCACCATCTTTTGTTGTTCGAATCGACCCGTTCTGTCGCCAAGTGGGACGGGAAAAAAGCTCCGAAAAAAGTGGAACGGATTCAAAAGATTATGCAAGAGGCGGCTGAACAATCATATCGTGCCGTGGTACCGACTTGCGCGTACATCTCTCCTAAAGAGCTTAATCAGAAAATCGATGGCTATGATGTCGTCATCATCGCGTATGAAGAGTCGGCAAAAGAAGGTGAACAGTCTGCGTTCGCGCAATTATTAAATCAACTGAAACCGAAACAACGCCTTCTCGTCATCACGGGACCTGAAGGTGGATTCGATGTGACAGAAATCAAGCAATTGATTGATGCGGGAGCGACAGCCTGTGCTTTCGGTCCACGCATTCTTCGGTCTGAAACGGCGCCGCTCTATGCGTTGTCTGCAATCTCTTTCGCGCTTGAACTAAATAAATGACACTAAAACGGATGACCTCAATCGGGTCATCCGTTTTTTGGTGTCGCTTATTTTTTGTTGATCGTAATCACTTTCTTCGTGACGTTCCCACCAAGGTCGGTCACTTCAAATGTGAAGGTATTTGTTCCTTTTGTTGTCACAGGGAGTGTGATTGTTCCAGTTCGTGAGGAAGCTCTCATCGCATATGGTTCTTTCATGGATTGGCTCCATTGCAAGTCACCATTGACACGAAGTTTAATTTCATCAAAATTGTCAGTCACTTTGACTTTGACTTTTACAGAGTTCTGCTTAGCCGAAACGTTCTTCGGCACGTTTGTCACGGATAATTTTGCTTTCGTCGAATCGACAAAGATTGGACGGACGAAGTTTGTCATGTTTCCTGCAGTATCTTCTGCGATGAAGCGAACTTTATGGAATCCATCTTTATATGTTCGAGTCGTATTGAACGTGTACTGTTCTGATGTCGCATCATATTTGAGTGGCACTTTGACTCCGTCTACTGTAAACGAGGCGATTTCAGAGGCATCCTTGATTTGACCGATTAACGGTACAATTGATGTACCATATGGAGACAAGGCGAGTGGTGCATCGACAAAGACTCCAGGTTTGGCCGCATCATTTTCTGTAGAAACATTTCGAGTGATCACATTTCCAGCATTATCCGATACACGAACAGCGAGTTGGTCTGTTGATTCGATTGGAGTATCGAGTGTGAAGGTAGCTGTATCGTCCGCTTCTTTCTCAACGACTTCACCGTTAAGAAGGAATTCAATCCCATTGATTCCCGCAAAGTCATCCGATGCTTTTACGCTTGCTACGTTATCGTCCCAACGAAGGGTGAAGCGTGGGTCTGTGTAATCCACTTTGACAGGGATGCGCAATGTTTGAGCTTGTTTCTTCATGTAATCAATGCTTGCTTCAATCTCATAGTAATATGTGCCTTTTGGCGCCATCTTTCCATTCAATTTTCCATCCCAAGCGTTATCCGCTGCGTAATAGTAATAATCGCCACTTCCACCGTCGAAGTAATTCTTTCTCAATTCGTCTTCCATCTTGAGGGTGCGAAGGACGTTCCCTTTCTCATCTACGACCCGATATTTGATGTCTTTCGCATTACGTAATAGCGAGAAGACTGGAGTTGCAGTGTCTTTCGATTCGTCTCCATCTGGTGAGATGGCAACCGCTTCACCAGCCACAGATTCATCTAGTTTTTCACCTAAGTAGTTTCCTTCTGCATCGACCAATCCAGAGACGCCGTAGAATGCGCCTTCTCCATAAATCGTCTCGTCAAAGATCGGTGCTTTTCCCCAGTCTCCTTCGAATCCAACGAACGGAACGACGAGTGATGGATGACCGTCTGTCCCACGTGGGTCTGTCAAACGAAGGAATCCATCAACGAAATAGCCGTTCTCAAAGACGGATTTAGCAGATACGGCTCCGTCCAATGTTTCAGGGTTGAGTACTTTTGCTTTCGATACATCGATTGAGACTGTAATCTCTTTCTTCTGTTTTGCTTTCAACGTGACTTTACTCGTGTTGGCACCGTTGATTTTAATGATCGCTTGTTGAAGAGCCTGGGCTTCCATTGCATTTTGGATGACCCCGTCTTTGTTTTTGACAGCGAGATCAGTTTGCAGAGATGCTGCCACATCATACGTCAATGATTCGTTTGACATATTCTCAACGACGATTTTGAATGAGGCTTTACTCTTCGATAATTCTTTTAAAGCAACTTTTGCTTCTTTCGTCTTCTTCTCATACGCGACAGCTGGGGACGTGACGGCCGCATGAAGTTGCATGAGACCGGCTCCGGCACGACGTGGTGAGTACGGAAGAGACTGTTTCAATTCCTGGTTATATGGTCCGATATCCGTGACAGGCTTTGATGTGTTGAGTAACAAGTTCTTTGCCATCGTGACACGATTTTTTCCACTCAACTTGAAGTCGCGGTCCACACGCTCAAGAACGAGGGCTGCCCCTCCGGCAACGTGCGGTGCTGCCATTGATGTTCCACTCATCAACCCATATTGGTTGTCGTTGAACGTAGAGAAAATTTGACCGCCTGGTGCAGAAAGTTCTGGCTTGAAGTCAAGGTTTGGTGTGACACCCCATGAGGTGAAATCAGACATCGCACCGGCTGAACGGTTGTTGACACTGATCCGGTCACCGGCAAACGTCACTTGAAGTGGACCTTCGGCTAATTTGTCTTTAAGTTCATTCCCATCCTGAATGCTGAGTGAAGCCATTGGGATTTGAGGTTGATCGAGTGCCATCGATACATAATCACCATGTGAGACAGCGCCTCGAACGATGACACCTGCTGCGCCTTGTTCCTCAGCAGTTTTTTGAATCTTCGAATAGAAGTATCCGCCGTCACGCACGGCGAGGACGAGTTTTCCTTTTACGTCTTTCCCTTCATAATTTTCCGATTGTCCGTCTCCGACATATACGATGTCATATGTACCTTCCTTGAAAGCAGGACCGTCTTGCTTCTTCCATCCGATTTTTTCATTCCCGACGCCAAATGCATCCAATTGAATTTGATCGTTCTCAAGAGACGCAACCGATGTTGACGCTTGACTGACACTTGGTGCCCCAACGACGCCCGTATCTGGGTTTGAAGCGGTCGGCAAGTCGAATCCGTGACCGAAGTATGCGGAGTTCCCTGCGGAAATCGACATGAAGATTCCGTTGTCGACGGCGCGTTGAACGGCTTGTTGCTCTGGAGAATCAGCATTCACAAATCCAGCGGTAGAACCGAGGCTCATGTTGATGACGTCCGCTCCGAGCTTGATTGCATCATCAATCGCTTTAATATAAATATCACCATATGTAGATGCGTAATTTGGATCGTTACTGAATACTTTCAAACCTAAGATTTGTGCTTCTGGAGCGACACCTTTGATGCCTCCATTTTCCAAGTCACCATTCGCGGCAACCGTTCCTGAGACGTGTTGACCGTGCATCGATGCGCCTGGAGAATCATCCTTAATATCATCGTTCTCATCGTAATAGTTATAAGCGTATGGAACTTTCTCGTTCACAAAAGCTCCAGGTAAATCGAATGATGCAATTGCCTGATTGACTTCTGATTTCGTCAATTCTGCCGTTTTTGCGTCTGTGATTCGGTAGTCACGATGCTCAGCGTCAATTCCTGAGTCGATGACAGCGACGACTGTCCCTTCGCCTGCAAATCCATAATCGCCCCATGTTTGCTCGGCTTGGACCATCCCGTTACTCGTGATCATATCTGGCTTCACTTCTGGACGCTCATATTCGTTGACGATGTGAACGGTCGAGACTTCAGGTAACGCTTCGACTTTAGCAATTTCACTTGTTGACAGGAACGTTGAGAAGCCGTTAAAGACAGTTGTGAACTCTTCAATCGGAGAAGCGGTCACCCCTTGTTTCTTGAGAGCAGACTTGGCCCGTTTTTGTTCGGACTCCACAGATTCTTGAGCCTTGTTTTGTTCCGATTTTGTTAATTCATTAAATTTTTTTCCTTTTTGAGCAGCTTCTGCAATCGCTGGGTCTCCTACGAGTTCAACCACGACCCTTACTTTTTTCTGCTTCTTTTCGAGCACAAGTTTTGGTTTTACGGATGCTTCTGCTGAAACAGATGATGTACCAGCTTGAATCAGTGCTGGTGATAATGCGATACATGTGGCGAGTGATGCGTTCAGATAGATTTTTTTACGTGACAACGTGTTAGCCCCCTGTGATTTGTTATTATCTGTAAAAAAAGCGATTCCTAACATTGAAGACTATCATAACGCTATTTAACATAATAGCAGTGGATTTTTTTGTAAAATAGGGGAGTGTTTTTGCACAAATTTTAATGTTCTGACAATTACTAAAGACCTAACACATAAGACCTATATCCTTTATAGATAGAAAAAAAAATCTAGCTAATGACTTGATACGAGTAAAAAAACCTGGTAATCTAGCGTTAATGTTAAATGCCGATAATACATATCAAATTAGTAAGAATAAAGATTGGGGTGGCGCTATGAACTTACCATTCATGGACATCTTTAAAGATTGGGCAAAAGATTACGATACGGCTGTCGAAGGTCATGACGAGCAATATCATGAGGTGTTTGTTGAGTATGAACAAATGTTGGATGAAGTTGCGCTACATGTTGAAGGAACGGTGCTTGAGTTCGGTGTAGGGACGGGTAACCTGAGTAGTCGCATTCTAAAAGGACATCCGTTGATCGCGATTGAACCGTCTCCGGAGATGCGACAGATTGCGATTGACAAATTAGGTATTGAAGTTCAGGAAGGCGATTTTCTCCGATATCCAGACTTTTCACAAGTCGATACGGTCGTGTCGTCGTATGCTTTTCATCATTTGAAGGATTCTGAAAAGGAGACGGCGATTCGTCAATATGTCGGAGAATGGGTACATCCGAAGTTCGTGTTGCTCGACACGATGTTTGAATCTCCGGCATCCCGTCAGGACATCATCGATTGGGCGAAGGCTAACAATTACTCAGACCTAGTTGAAGACTTGAATCGTGAATACTATCCATATACGACAACGATTCGTTCTATGTTAGAAGCGAATGGTTATAATGTGATGATGACGCAAAAAAATAAGTTCGTATGGCTCGTAGTAGCCACTAAATATCGAGGAGGAATTACACATGGAAACATATAACGTTGAAAGTTTTAACTTAGATCATACGAAAGTTCAGGCTCCGTATGTTCGTCTGGCTGGCGTGAAAGAGGGGTCAGCTGACACGATCTATAAATATGATATTCGTTTCATTCAACCGAACGAAAGCCTCATGCCAATGCGTGCGGTTCACTCACTCGAACATTTGATTGCGGAAAACAGTCGTAATCATTCAAATGATATCGTTGATGTTTCACCTATGGGATGCCAGACAGGATTCTATTGGACGATGTTGAATGACGGGGATTATGACCGAATGCTCGATTTGGTGGAAGCCACTTTACGCGATGCGATGAACGCAGAGGAATTGCCGGCACAAAACCCCGTACAATGTGGAAGCGCAAACCATCATGATTTTGAAGGAGCAAAGAAGTTAGCTTCAGATATGCTCGCAAAGCGAGACGAGTGGCATATTATCTTTAAGGACGAAGCGTAAGATGATTGTCCGTGACGTCTACGAGCTCATCGGGGATACACCGCTCATTGAACTCCATTCACTTCCCGTACCCGCAAATGTCAAAGTGTACGGAAAGCTCGAGATGATGAATCCGGGTGGAAGTGTGAAAGACCGACTCGGCATGAATTTGATTGAACGAGCAATTGAGCGCGGAGATGTCGCACCAGGTGGCACGGTGATCGAACCGACAGCCGGGAACACCGGGATTGGTCTCGCCCTTGCTTGCCAACGGTTCGGGATTCGTCTTTTTACCGTAACCCCTGAAAAGTTTAGTCAAGAGAAACAAGCGCTCATGCGACTCTTGGGGGCCACGGTCGTCAACACGCCGACAGAACTTGGGATGAAAGGCGCAATCCATCACGCGGTCGAATTGGCGAAAGAGCATGACGCCTATGTCCCGGAACAGTTCTCAAACCGGGACAACCCGGACGCATACGTTGACATTCTATCTCGTGAACTTCTAAACGACCTGCCTCGGATTGACGTGTTCATAGCCGGAGCTGGTTCGGGAGGAACGTTCACTGGTGTCGCGCAAACGCTGAAACCTCTCGGTACGAAAACTGTCGTTGTGGAGCCGGTCGGATCGGTTTTAAACGGTGGTGAACCGGGCCCTCATAAAACGGAAGGAATCGGCGTTGAGAAATGGCCACCATTTTTGGAGCGGTCTTATGTGGATGCGATCCATACGATCACGGATGAAGAAGCGTTCTACTATGTGGCACATTTGGCGAAACAGGAAGGACTGCTCATCGGTAGTTCATCAGGTGCCGCCATCGCAGCGTGTGTAAAGGAAGCAAATCAATTGACGGAAGGCACGATTGTGACAATCTTGCCGGACAGTGCAGAGCGATATTTAAGTCAAGGAATTGTCAAGGAGGCAGAACATGCGTACAAAGACAGCACTCATTCACGGCGGTAAGACGACGGATCCATTGACAGGAGCCGTCACACCACCGATTTATCAAACGAGCACATACAAGCAAGACGGGATCGGGAACTTACGAGAAGGATACGAGTATTCTCGGTCGGCAAACCCGACGCGAACAGCGCTCGAGACACTCATTGCCGACATTGAAGGCGGTGTACAAGGCTTTGCATTTGGTTCTGGGATGGCAGCCATCTCGACGGTGCTCATGCTACTAAAATCAGGAGACCACGTCATCGTCGGATCTGACGTGTATGGAGGAACATACCGTGTATTCAATCGAGTATTTCAGTCACGAGGCTTGGAAGCAACTTTTGTCGATACATCCGATGAAACAGCGGTTCGGAATGCGCTTCAAACGAACACGAAAATGATTTATGTCGAAACACCGACCAACCCGCTTCTAAATGTGACGGACATTCGCGCGATGCGCACGATTGCAGATGAGGCAGACGTCATACTCGTCGTGGATAACACGTTCATGACGCCTTATTTCCAAAATCCAATCGATTTTGGAGCAGACTATGTCCTCCACAGTGCAACGAAGTACTTGGGTGGACATAGTGACGTCGTGGCGGGACTAGTTGTCGCTCGTACGGAAGAACAAGGCGAGGCTTTGGCCTTCCTTCAAAACTCTGTTGGGGCAGTACTCGGACCACAAGACAGCTTCCTTGTTGTTCGAGGCATCAAGACGCTGGCCGTCCGGATGGAGGAAATTGAATCAAATGCTCGTGCATTGGTCGAATTTTTACAATCTAAAAAGAGCGTGTCCCGTGTGCTCCACCCAAGTGTTTCAAGTGAAGAAGCGAAACGTATACATTTATCTCAAGCGCGCGGGTTCGGTGGGATGATTGCATTCGATGTTGGTTCAGCGGAAGCGGCGGAAATGATGGTCGCGAAGACGAAATACTTTACGCTTGCTGAGAGCTTAGGTGCAGTAGAGAGCTTGATCAGTGTTCCGGCCCGCATGACACATGCGTCGATTCCGGCTGAACGTCGAGCGGAACTCGGAATCACCGATGGGCTCGTCCGTATTTCGGTCGGACTCGAAGACATTGATGACTTGATGGAAGATTTGGCGCAAGCTTTGTCGGCGATCGAGCAAGTGAAGCAATAAACAGTCAGGGCGCGTTTTCGCGTCCTTTTTTCATGAGAAAAAAGTCTTGTATCGGAAGTCTTTCATCGACTAAACTGTTTTTAACTTGAAAGAGAGCGGGTGAACGTGTGAATAAGGGAGTGTTGACGACAATCGGGGCCTACGTCATGTGGGGCGTCCTTCCGATTTATTGGAAATTTTTACAAGAAGTGCCGAGCGGTCAAATTTTGGCGCATCGAATCGTTTGGTCATTTTTATTTATCTTACTCGTCCTGAGATGGACAAATCAGTGGAAAGAGTTCGGTTACGCCCTTCGACATCGTGCTACGCGAAACGCATTCATGTTAAACGGATTCATCGTTAGCGCAAACTGGTTTGTGTACATATGGGCAGTCAATCACGGATATATTATCGAAGCGTCTCTTGGGTATTACATAAATCCACTTGTCAGTATGGTGTTAGGGGTGCTCGTATTTCGGGAATCATTAAACCGAGTCCAATGGATAGCTGTCGGAATTGCCTCGGTTGGGGTACTCGTATTGACGTTAGGATACGGCTCGTTCCCTTGGATCTCATTCGTTTTAGCGAGTACGTTCGGATTTTATGGGATGGTGAAAAAACGACGCCCCCTTGCCTCGACAGTCAGCCTAGGGATTGAAACGTTAGCAGTCGTCCCTGTGGCGCTGCTCTTCCTCGGGAATCAAGTCGTCACCGACAACATCGCTTTTGATGTGTCTCCTGTGATTTGGGTTGCGCTCCTCGGGACGGGCGTAGTCACGGCGTTACCACTTCTTTTGTTCGGGTATGGGGCACAACAGATTCCATTCACTCTCGTCGGGTTTCTTCAATTTATCGCACCGACACTTAGCTTGATTATCGGGGTCGTCATGTACCATGAACCGTTTACGTCGTATCATATCTTTGCCTTCACCTGCATTTGGCTCGCTATTTTCTTCTTCAGTTGGAACAGTTGGGTCGTTGCCCGTAAACGTCGTCAGTTAATTTGAATTTGAAAGCTGTTACATCTCAAAAAAACATGGTAATATGTTAGATGTCAGACTTATATGTCAGAGGAGGAAATGAATAATGGAATTAGCCCGTTATATCGATCACACAGCATTGAAAGCTGAAACAACAAAAGACCAGGTTACAAAACTATGTGCAGAGGCGCTCGAGTACAAATTCGCGAGTGTTTGTGTCAACCCGACTTGGGTCAAGTATGCTGCGCAAGAGCTCAAATCAGATGATGACGTCAAAGTATGCACGGTCATCGGTTTTCCGCTTGGAGCGAACACACCTGAGGTGAAAGCGTTCGAAACAAAAGACGCGATCGCAAATGGTGCAGATGAGGTTGACATGGTCATCAACATCGCAGCACTCAAAGACGGCGACTACGATCTCGTAGAGCGTGACATCCGTGCGGTTGTTGAAGCGGCAAACGGTACACTTGTCAAAGTCATCTTTGAAACATGCATGCTTACTAAAGAAGAAATCAAGAAAGCTGCTGAACTTTCAGTTAAGGCTGGAGCAGATTTCGTGAAAACATCAACTGGTTTCTCAACTGGTGGAGCAACTGTCGAAGACATTCGCCTCATGCGCGAAACAGTTGGACCAGACCTCGGCGTAAAAGCTTCAGGTGGTGTTCGTGACTTCGAAGGTGCAAAGGCGATGATTGATGCTGGAGCTACACGAATCGGTGCATCAGCAGGTATTGCGATTGTCACTGGTGGACGTTCAGACAGCGACTATTAATAAGTGGTTGACCACACGACTTAATTTCACTATAATATGATATGACGTGTGAAACACGTTTCCTTAGTCGTGTAATTCGGAGGGAGGGAAAACTAGTGGAAACTCGTGTCCGTAAAAACGAATCGCTTGAAGACGCTCTTCGTCGTTTCAAACGCGGTGTTTCGAAAGATGGCACACTTGCCGAAGTTCGTAAACGTCGTCACTACGAAAAGCCAAGCGTAAAACGTAAATTGAAATCAGAAGCTGCGCGTAAGCGTAAGAAATTCTGATTCCAGTTTCATTTGTAGAGAGGGTGTTGGCTCATGAGTCTTCAAGAACGCTTGACGGACGACATGAAGCAAGCCATGCGCGCTAAACAAAAAGATCGTCTTACGACGATCCGAATGGTGAAAGCGTCGCTCCAAAATGAGGCTATCAAACTAGGCCGTCAAGATCTTACCGAGGAAGAGGAACTCACGGTGCTCAACCGAGAGATGAAACAGCGCAGAGACTCCCTCCGAGAATTCGAAAGCGCTGGTCGTGAAGACCTTGCTTCCAAAGTAGCAGAAGAAATTGTCGTCCTAGAAGCCTATATGCCTGAACAACTCTCAGAAGATGAAGTGACTAAGATCGTCCAAGCAGCAATTGCTCAAACGAACGCATCTGCTCCATCGGATATGGGTAAGGTGATGGGCGTCGTCATGCCGCAAGTAAAAGGCAAGGCAGACGGTGGTCTTGTGAACCGAATCGTCAAACAACAGTTGACGAATTGATGAAAAAGCAGAAACTTTTTGGGAAACCGAAAGTTTCTGCTTTTTTTGCGTATTCTGAAACCACATTCAATCTTGTTTCGTATACACTAGAGATAGGAGATAGCTTTGAATTTGGAAGGGGGTAGCAAGACGATGACATTTGGTCTCGGAGTGATTCTGACAGTCTTTTTCGTCGGAGTCGTCCTTCTTGGAATTGAAGTGTTCGTAGCAGGCTTTGGATTGTTCGGTTTGCTTGGTATTGGGGCGGTTGTTGCCAGTTTGATTATGGCTGGTGCGACAATTGGTCAGCTGTGGCTTTCGGTTGGTCTGGCGGCAGCGGTGCTCACAGGACTTGGATTTTGGGCGTATCGCCGCTTGAGTACGAATCGTCCGCTCATTTATAAAGGGTTGATCTTAACCGATTCGACATCTACCGAAAAAGGTTACCTGTCCCATGAAGACCGAAAACAACTTCTCGGAAAGGTGGGTGTCACCTTGACCCCACTTCGCCCAGCAGGTACTGCTGAGATTGACGGAGAACGAATCGACGTCGTGACAGAAGGTAGCTATCTCGATCAGCAGACAAAAATTCAGGTATATAAAGTGGACTCAGGGCGAATTGTCGTTCGAAACTTTGTAGAACCGAAGGAGGATGTAACAGAATGACACCAGAATTACTGACGACGTTACTCATTACAGGTGGAGGATTAATTGCACTTGCCATATTCTTCACGTTCGTACCAGTTGGATTATGGATCAGTTCGTTTGCTGCAGGCGTTCATGTCTCAATCTTCACATTGATTGGGATGCGCCTTCGTCGCGTCGTTCCATCAAAGATTGTCAACCCGTTGATTAAAGCGGTCAAGGCGGGAATCGAGTTAAACACAAATCAGCTAGAGAGTCACTTCTTGGCAGGTGGTAACGTCGACCGCGTAGTGAACGCGTTGATTGCCGCACACCGTGCAAATATCGAATTATCATTTGAGCGCGCTGCAGCCATCGATTTGGCAGGTCGGAACGTACTTGAAGCCGTACAAATGTCGGTTAACCCAAAAGTCATTGAAACACCATTTATCGCAGGTGTAGCGATGGACGGGATTGAAGTGAAGGCAAAAGCACGCATTACGGTACGGGCCAACATCGACCGTCTCGTCGGTGGTGCAGGGGAAGAAACGATTATCGCCCGTGTCGGAGAAGGTGTCGTATCGACGATTGGTTCTCAAAACAATCATAAACATGTATTAGAGAATCCAGATTTGATTTCGCGTACCGTTCTTACAAAAGGATTAGATTCGGGGACAGCGTTTGAAATACTATCGATTGACATTGCAGACATCGACATCGGTAAGAATATCGGTGCGGTTTTACAAACTGACCAAGCCGAAGCGGACAAAAAGATTGCGCAAGCGAAGGCGGAAGAACGCCGTGCGATGGCGATTGCCCGCGAACAGGAAATGAAATCTTCTGTTGAAGAGATGCGCGCGAAGGTCGTCAGTGCGGAAGCGGAAGTCCCGCTCGCGATGGCCGAAGCATTGCGTCACGGAAAGCTAGGTGTCATGGATTACGTGAATTACTTGAACGTTCAAGCGGATACAGAAATGCGAAAAGCGATTGGATCACCTGTCGATTCTGAATCAGATAGCGAGTGATTGATATGGATGGACTTTGGGTACTTTTGTTAGCCGCCTTCGGTATTGCCTCGGCAGTGATGAAGCGGCTTGAAAAGTCATCGTCCTCTGACGACCGTCCTCAAAGCAGTGAACTGAAACGCTACTTGGATTCGGTCGGGGACGTGATGAAAGAAATTGAATCGTCGTTTGATGACTCCGAATCAGAGAAGAAGCCTGTATCACAAAAGGTGAGACGACGAGTGGCGCGAACGGAAGAGCGACAACTTCCTCGTGAACGTCAAGTCGAGATGCCGAAAGTGAGTGCTCAGTTCGAGCAAGCGGTTAAAATTCCACCGATTCCACAGGAAATAAAACCGAGAAAAACGAAAATTTCGAAAAAACGGATGCGGGAAGCTGTCATTTGGAGTGAGGTTTTACAACCTCCAGTCTCGAAACGAAAAAAGTAACAGGAAGGCAGTGACGTGATGTTACTGCCTTTTGCATGTGGAAATTACGCGGTCTTTCTTTCACGATAGGCGTGATAGTGCTAAAGTAAAAGAGGAATATCTGATTTTATGAGGGGGCAATGCATCCATTGATTATGACTGATAAAATACCATTCGTAATGGAACAAGCGAATGAAGCGCAAGCTTTACTCGGACCAAAAGATGAAGTGTTCCAGGCGGTTGAAACAGAATTAAAAGTAGCGCTCATCCCTAGAGGTGAGGAGTTGATTATCCAAGCCGATTCGAGTGAAGCGTTAGAGGTGACGAAACAAGTTATTCTTACTTTGCAAAAATTGGTGAAAAAAGGTGCGCGTCTAAATGAAAGTGACGCCATTAGTGTCATCCAACATATCCAAGTCGGAAAAGGGGATGAACTGCTCGAACATTATGAGCGGGTCGTCTTCACGACGAACAAAGGGAAACCAATTCGTGCTAAAACTGTTGGGCAAAGTCGGTATGTTCGTGCGATTGAACGACGGGACCTCGTTTTTGGAATCGGACCTGCCGGGACAGGGAAAACGTATTTGGCGGTCGTTCTAGCCGCTCGAGCGTTAAAAGAAGGCCAAGTCAAACGAATCATCCTGACACGCCCTGCCGTTGAAGCTGGTGAAAACCTAGGTTTTTTACCAGGAGACTTAAAAGAAAAAGTAGATCCATATCTTCGTCCATTATATGATGCCTTATTTGATGTATACGGGGTTGAACAGACGAACCGTCTGTTAGAACGAGGAACGATTGAAGTGGCTCCTCTCGCTTATATGCGTGGACGGACGCTAGAAGATGCGTTCGTTATCTTAGATGAGGCTCAGAATACGACAAAAGAACAAATGAAGATGTTTTTGACACGACTTGGTTTTGGATCAAAAATGGTGGTCACAGGGGATTTGACACAAGTCGATTTACCAAAAGGGAAGGCGTCGGGATTACAAGAAGCACTACACCTCTTAGAAGGCGTGGACGGGATTCATTTCGAACACTTCAGTGCCTCGGACGTAGTTCGCCATCCACTCGTCAAGAAAATTATCAATGCTTATAGTACAGATATCACATAAGCAGACAAAAGAGGTCATAAATCGTGAAAGGGGGGGCACGAATGCAGCAAGCTAAAAACTGGACCGTCGCGACCATCTCGCTTATTTTCTTCCTACTATTAGGTGCCATTCTTTATTTCACAGTGCGACCATCCATCATCAGTGTGGAACCGCTAGGGATTGCCGAACAAGATATTCGGTCTCCTATCACTGTCGAGGATCGAGTGGCGACCGAACGGTTGAAGCAGGAAGTGACGAACGGTGTGGGGAGCCAGTTCTCGCTGAGACGGGAATTCGCTGATCAACAAATTGCAAAAGTCGAGCAATTGTTCGCAGCTTTTGACAAAACCGATGACGAGACGGAACTTGCAGATATTAAGAATCGTCTGAATTCTACTGAGGCAAATGGGGCTCTCGCTGATGAAGAATTAAATTCGCTTCTTGAAGCCGACAAAAATACCCGTCAAACGGTCGAGGATGTGACGGTGACCGCACTACAGCAAGTGATGGACGATCGGATTGAAACGAGTTCCGAGGCGGTTGCCGAGGCTCGGGACCGAGCGGCTGCGATTATCGATCAATCGCCGCTCTCGTTTGAATTCCGGGCCATCTCAAAAACATTAAGCGATGAACTCATCGTGCCAAACTATGTATTCGATTCCGAGGCGACCCGTCAAAAGGAACAGGAAGCCGTCGATGCGGTCGATCCAGTCATCATTCAGGAAGGGCAACTTCTCGTAAACCAAGGAGAAGTCGTTACGCGAGAGGTGTATCGAAAGCTTGAACTCTCTGGAGCGATTGATCCGAACCGTTCGCTTGCACCGTTATTTGGGTCATTCTTACTCAGTGCGTTGTTGACCGGTGGATTTTTGTTTATGCTCATCCGTTCAAAGATTAAAGATCTATTGCTGAGTCCAAAAATCTTAGTAACGGTGTATGGGCTATTACTCTTACAACTCGGCATTTTCTTTGGTGTCGGATACATCGGGGTCGACTATACGACATACGCATATATCTTGGCACCGACCGCGTTCGTCGTATTATTGTTGCGGATTCTCATCGATGAACGAGTGGCGCTCGCATCGGCATTTATAACGATGATTGCCGGGAGTATCGTTGTCACTTTTGGACAAAGTACGAATTTCATGACCTTGGTGTACATTGCGACAGGAAGTTTCTTAGCTGTCTTTTTGGTCGAACCTAAAATTCAGCGGAAGCGTTTGTTCTTGTCAGGTGTGTTGCTCGGTCTCGTGAACATCATCATGGTGATTGCCTTGCTCTTGTTGCGGAACGTGCAAATCTCATGGGAAATGGCGATGTATCTATCGGGATTTGCCGTAATCAGCGCCCTTTTATCCATTGTCTTGACGTTCGGGTTCTTACCTTTTCTAGAGCCGTGGTTTGGGGTCTTATCGTCTGGTCGACTCATCGAGTTGATGAGCCCGACGCATCCATTATTACGAAAATTATTAATGGAAGCACCGGGCACGTATCATCATAGTATGATGGTGGCGAACTTGGCGGAATCTGCCTGTGAAGCAATTGGAGCAGATGGCTTGCTCGCGAGGGTCGCAAGTTATTATCACGACCTCGGGAAGACGGAGCGACCGCTTCACTTCATTGAAAACCAGCAAGGTGGAGGAAATCCGCATGACCGGCTGACACCTGAAGAATCTGCGGATATCATCATGGCTCACCCTTACGATGGGGCCGATTTGTTGCGGCGCTATAAGTTACCGAAAGAAATTATCGATATTGCTGAACAGCATCATGGAACATCTTTATTGAAATACTTCTATGTGAAGGCGAAAGAAGATCAAGAGAAGGACGTTTCGGAGTCTCGCTTCCGTTACCCTGGTCCGAAACCTCAAACTCGTGAAGCGGCAGTCGTCATGATTGTCGACTCGATTGAGGCAGCCGTCCGTTCGCAAAAACAGCCGACACCGGAGAAAATTCGGATGCTCGTCCGATCCATCATCCGTGATAAGTTAGCGGATGGACAATTTGAAGAATGCGAGTTAACGACAAAGGAGATTTGGTTTGTCGGAGAAAGTGCGTGTGAGACATTGACCGGTTTGTTCCATGAACGAATTGAATATCCAGAATTAAAGAAAGAGGGAGAACTACATGCAAATCATCTCGAACGATGAACATGAACTGTTAACAACATCTCAAATTGAGCTCGTTGAATCGATTTTACAACATGCCGCTCAATTAGAAGAGGTGGAAGAGCCGAGCGAATTATCGGTCACTTACTTAACAAATGCGGAAATTCATGAGGTGAACCGGGAATGGAGAGGGAAAGATGCCCCGACCGACGTCATTAGCTTTGCCTTTGATGAGATGGGCGAAGATGAGTTGGACTTCACACTCGACGAAGACGAGCCGCACCTCCTTGGTGATTTGGTCATCTCGGTAGAACGTTGCCGGGAGCAAGCCGCTGACTATGGTCATTCGTTCGAGCGAGAGCTAGGCTTCTTGGCTATCCATGGATTCCTTCATCTATTAGGTTACGATCATATGACACCGGAGGATGAAGCGGAGATGACTGCAAGGCAAGAGGCAGTCCTCACTCACTTCGAATTGAAGCGGGGCAACGTGTGAGACCGTTCCGAGTGGCGTGCGAAGGAATTCTGCATGCCGTTCGCGCAGAACGGAATATGCGTCTTCATCTCATATCGGCCCTACTCGTATTCACCTTTGCGATATGGCTACAAACGTCGGTGCGTGAAAATTTGATTCTGCTCGGTTGGGTGGTCGCAGTCATTAGTTTAGAGCTGATGAATACATCCATCGAGCGTGCGGTCGATCTCGTCACGAAAGATGTCCATCCGCTCGCGAAGCAAGCGAAAGATGTTGCCGCAGGAGCCGTACTAGTCGCCTCTATAGGTGCTGCCGTAACGGCACTCATTATATTCGGTCCAAGGCTATGGAACGTGCTATACTAAGAGTTCTGAAATTGAGAAAGCAGGTGCACTATGTATCAAGAAGATTTTAAATCTGGATTCGTGTCGATCATTGGCCGACCGAACGTCGGAAAATCAACATTCCTCAACCACGTGATTGGTCAAAAGATTGCCATCATGTCGGATAAACCGCAAACGACACGAAATAAAGTACAAGGCGTATACACGACGGATGATTCACAAATCATATTCATCGATACTCCGGGAATCCATAAACCGAAACATCGTCTCGGTGACTTCATGATGAAAGTAGCGACGAATGCCCTTCGCGAAGTCGATGCGATTCTTTTCATGGTGAATGTGACTGAACCTCGTGGTGCCGGGGACGATTTTATCATTGAGAAGCTTAAAGGGCTCGATACACCAATCATCTTGGTTATGAACAAGATTGATTTAATTCATCCCGACGAACTACCAAAGGTGATTGAACAGTATACGAATGAACTGGATTTTGCAGCGTACGTCCCGATTTCGGCGCTACAAGGCAATAACGTCGAACCGCTCTTAGGTGAAATCAAAAAGTTATTGCCGGAAGGACCGATGTATTATCCTGCCGATCAAGTGACCGACCATCCGGAGCGTTTTATTATCTCTGAGATGATTCGTGAGAAAGTGTTGCATAAGACACGCGATGAAGTGCCACACTCAATCGCTGTGGCCATCGAATCGATTAAGAAACGTGAAAACTCCGAGATGATCGACGTCGAAGCCGTGATCATGGTGGAACGGGATTCTCAAAAAGGGATCATTATCGGGAAAAAAGGGACGATGCTTCGCGAAATCGGAACAGATGCCCGCCACGATATCGAGGCTCTTCTCGGTACGAAAGTGTATTTGAACCTTTGGGTCAAAGTTCAGAAAGACTGGCGTAACAAGATGGGTCAGCTACGTGACCTCGGTTTCCGCGACGACGAGTATTAAGCCATGTTACAAAAAGTCACGGGAGTCGTCATTCGTACCGTCAATTATGGTGAATCGAATAAAGTCGTGACATTGTTTACAGAAGAACTCGGCAAAGTTGCGATTATGGCACGAGGCGCAAAGAAACCGGGCAGCCGATTTCACGCTTCGAGTCAGCCGTTCGTAGAAGGTATATATATTTTTCCGTCTAGCCGGGGACTGGCTCAGTTAAAATCGTCCGATGTCGTCACCTCCTACCCGGAGATTCGAAAAGATGTTGTGCGGATGTCGTATGCGATGTATTGGTTAGAGCTTGTCGACCGCTCTGTGGAAGATCGGGTGCAGAATCGTCCACTGTTTCGAATTTTACAAGATGCTCTCCAAGCGTTGAATGCGGGGATGGATGCAGACGTAATCACCCATCATATTGAATTACGCATTTTACATCTGTTAGGTGTTTCCCCTGTATTAACGGGTTGTGTGCGATGCGGGGACGTAACGGACCCGATGTACTTCTCTGTTGCATCTGGTGGCTTTTTATGTGCAAGACATCAAGAAGAAGGAACGATTCGGCTGTCGGAACGACTGGCGAAACTTCTCTATTTGATGAGTAAGCACAATCTATCAGAATTTCGAAACGTACCGCTATCAGACGAGTCAAGAATTCTTTTACGTCAGCTATTTGATGCATATATGGAATCGTATAGTGGGTTGCGATTGAAGACAAAGCGTGTACTCGACCAAATGATTCGACTTCATCTGAATGAGGATTGACTTTTTATAGTGAATTCGATACGATGAGTTACGATTAGACAAATGAAATAGCGTGCGCGATGAAGGAAAAAAGTAACTCTTCCTGTCATGAGTTAAGCGAGTTCGGGATAGTGTGAGCCGAACGTCATGAGAAGGGTGAACGGCGATTCCAGAGCGCCCACATCTTTAAGAGTGGCCCCGATGTTGGGGCAAGTAGGGTGGAACCGCGGGAATCAATCCCGTCCCTATGTGCTAGGCACATAGGGGCGTTTTTTGTCGTTTCAATACTATTGGAGGTGTCATTTATGAAGCATATGACTATGCAAGAAATCATTCTCACGCTACAAAACTTTTGGGCATCAAAAGGTTGTTTGACGATGCAAGCGTACGATGTTGAAAAAGGGGCAGGAACGCTGAACCCAATGACTACGTTAAGAACTCTAGGTCCAGAACCTTGGAACGTTTGTTACACAGAACCATCACGCCGTCCGGCTGATGGACGTTATGGTGAGAACCCTAACCGTCTGTATCAACACCATCAGTTCCAGGTGATCATGAAACCTTCTCCAAGCAACATTCAAGAACTTTACTTAGAAAGTCTCGAGTTGATTGGAATCAATCCGCTTGAGCACGACATTCGTTTCGTTGAAGATAATTGGGAAAACCCGACATTCGGAGCAGCTGGTCTCGGTTGGGAAGTCTGGCTAAACGGGATGGAAATCACGCAATTCACGTATTTCCAACAAGTCGGTGGAATCGAGTGTGACCCGATTGCCGTAGAAATCACGTACGGACTCGAACGTCTCGCCTCTTACATTCAAGAAGTGGAGAGTGTATTCGATCTCGTATGGACAGACGGCTTCAAATACGGTGATATTTTCTACCAACCTGAATTCGAACACTCAAAATATACGTTTGAATTATCGGATGTCGACATGCTGTTCACGTTATTCGACACATATGAGAAAGAAGCGAAACGTGCTCTTGAAGAGAATCTCGTCTTCCCTGCGTACGATTACATTCTGAAATGTTCGCACACATTCAATTTGTTGGATGCAAAAGGCGCCATTTCGGTGACGGAACGTACCGGATTCATTCAACGCGTACGTAACATGTCACGTACATGTGCTGCTAAATTTATTGAAGAACGGGAACGCCTTGGTTTCCCACTTTTGAAACAAGAGAAAGCAGGTGACTTGAATGCGTGACCTTTTACTAGAGATTGGATTAGAAGAGCTACCGGCTCAATACGTCTTGCGTTCAGAGAAACAATTGGCAGAACGTGTTGATGCGTTTTTAAAAGAAGCTCGTGTTGAATTTGGGTCGATTGAGGTTTATTCTACACCGCGTCGCTTGTCCGTCATCGTTCGTGATGTAGCCGAAACGCAACAGGATTTGAAAGAAACACTCCGTGGACCTGCTAAGAAGATTGCTCAGGACGCGGAAGGGAACTGGTCAAAAGCGGCGCAAGGATTTGCTCGCGGTCGTGGATTGACAGTCGAGGACCTGTACTTCGCAGAAGAAAAAGGGGTCGAGTATGTCTTCGCAGAACGTCATGAAGAAGGTCAGGAAACAAGCTCATTGTTAAACGGTCTCGAAGACGTCGTTCGTAGCCTGACGTTCCCAAAAAACATGAAGTGGGGAACGAGTAGTTTACGCTACATGCGTCCGATTCGTTGGTTGATTGCTCTATTTGGTAAGGACATCATCGATTTTACAATCGAAGGCGTGAAAACCGGCAACGTGACGCGTGGTCATCGCTTCCTCAGTAAAGGAGACGTTGTCGTCGAATCACCAGCAGCGTATGTAGAGACATTAGAGTCTGCGTTTGTCATGGCAAACTACGAGACTCGTAAAGCTGAAATCGAACGTCAAATTAAGGAACTTGCCACAAAACAAGGATGGACAGTTCCGCTTGATGCTGACTTACTCGAAGAGGTCACAAACTTAGTCGAATGGCCGACTGCCCTCTTCGGAGAATTTGAGGAGGCGTATCTCGACCTCCCTGAGGAAGTACTCATCACAACGATGAAAGAGCATCAACGTTACTTCCCAGTTTATATCGACGAAACGTTGAAAAACTACTTTGTCACGGTCCGAAATGGAAATGCAGAGCACCTAGAAAACGTGGCGCGCGGGAATGAAAAAGTCATCCGTGCTCGTCTTGCAGATGCCGTCTTCTTCTATGAGGAGGACAAAAAGACAAAGATTGATGACCAACTCGCTCGTCTCGATCGCATCGTATTCCATGAAAAATTGGGGACGACTGGAGCGAAAGCACGTCGCGTGACTGAAATTGCGCAGATGCTCGCACCTTTATTTGACGCAGATATCGAAAAAGTCAGCCGTGCCGGTGCAATTCATAAATTCGACCTGGTGAGTCAGATGGTATACGAGTTCACTGAGCTTCAAGGAATCATGGGTGAGAAGTACGCGCTTCAGCAAGGTGAGGATCAGGAAGTGGCGGCAGCTGTTCGTGAGCATTATATGCCACGCTTCGCAGGAGATCAGTCCCCGGAGACGGCAACAGGTGCTGTACTTGCTCTAGCGGACAAGCTTGATTCGATTGTAGCATTCTTCGGAATCGGCATGATTCCAAGTGGTTCGCAAGACCCGTTCGCCCTACGTCGTCAAGCTCAAGGGGTCGTTCAAATTCTTGGAGATTGGAAAATTGATCTCTCACTCGACAAGCTGCTTTCAAAAATTGTCGAATTACAGCTGAAGGCAGGACTCTTTGAAGCCGATAAAGAACAAGTCAAGGATCAGCTGGTGGACTTCTTCAAACTCCGGTTGAAATACCGTCTACAAGAACAGAAGGTCCGCTACGATGTGATTGACGCGGTATTGACGACGACATTGACGATCAATCGCCTTGATGCTCGTGCACAAGCAATTCAACACTTCGTATCGACGAATGCAAAATCTTTGATTGAGCAATTGTCGCGCGTCGTCAACATTTCGAAAAAAGGTGAGCCAGGAGATGTCGACCCTTCATTGTTTGAAAATGATGAAGAGATTGCCTTACATGAAGCGATTGAACGAATAGCTCCTGAAACGAACAACGCTGTTCAGGCGGGAGATTATCAAAAAGCGTTAGAGCTCCTTCAAATGCTTGAATCACCAATTATGATGTACTTTGAACATACAATGGTCATGAGTGAGGACGAGGCAGTACGCCAAAACCGTCTCCATGAAATGAACCGACTTGCTACGACGATTAAGAGTGTCGCAGACTTCAACGCGCTCGTACTCTAAACAAACTAGAGGGGGTTGGCTATGCAACTGAATGAACGCCAACAAAAGATTGCTGAGATTGTGAAGGAGAACGGACCGATTACAGGGGAACAAATCGCGCAAGAATTGTCATTGACGCGCGCAACCCTGCGACCCGACCTCGCCATCTTGACGATGACAGGAATACTTGAAGCTAGACCTCGTGTCGGCTACACGTTCGTTGGCAAACGAAACTCGTCAATGCTCCGAGAAAAGCTAGATTCCTTGACTGTAGGGGACTTCATGTCATCTGCAAAAGTCGTTCGGGATGAAATGACAGTATATGATGCAATTGTCACACTATTTTTGGAAGATGTTGGGTCCTTGTTCGTAGTTGGACGTGATCGAGAGTTGGTCGGTGTATTATCTCGTAAAGACCTTCTCCGTGCTGCGATTGGAAATCAGGATTTGGACCAATTACCGGTCAACGTCATCATGACGCGTATGCCGAATATTACAGTATGTGAGAAGGGTGAAACGTTAATTCGGGCAGGTATGAAATTGATTGAAAAACAAATTGATGCCATGCCTGTCGTTGAAGAGAAGGATGGAAAATTGATTGTTCTCGGTCGAATGACGAAAACTAACATGACGAAGGTGCTCATTGCGTTAGCGAACGATGAGTCAATCTGAGGAGGAAATCGATTTGACTATGAAACAACTCGTGTTCGTTGTAAGTGACTCGGTCGGAGAAACATGTGAACTCGTCGTCCGAGCAGCGAGTATCCAATTTCACGAGAATGCAATTGAGACACTTCGCATCCCGTTCGTTGAAGATGAACAGACAATCATCGATGTGGTCACACAAGCGAGGGCTCAACAGGCGATTATCGCGTATACGCTCGTCAATGAGGAACACAGGGCTCTTCTCATGAGACTCGGAAAAGAGCATCAAGTAAAGACGGTCGACTTGCTCGGTGATTTACTCGACGTATTATCAGGACAATTGAAAGAAGCCCCGCGAGAGAAACCGGGGCTCATCTATCGGTTAGATGACGACTACTTCCGAAAAATCGAAGCGATGGAATTTGCCGTCAAGTATGATGACGGTCGGGATCCACGCGGGCTGAAAAAAGCCGATATCGTGCTTGTCGGGGTTTCCCGGACGTCAAAGACACCGTTATCTCAATATTTAGCACTCAAACGATATAAAGTCGCAAACGTGCCTCTCGTCCCGGAATCACGACCACCTGAGGAATTGTTTGATTTACCTGCAGAACGATGTATCGGATTGATCATCTCGCCAGAAAAGTTGATTTCAATTCGAATGGAACGCCTAAAGTCACTCGGGTTGAAGCCGGAAGCGGATTATGCACAACTCGAGCGAATCAATCGTGAGCTCGAGTATGCACGCGGGATTTATGAACGAGTCGGTTGTGAAGTCATCGACGTGACAAACAAGGCTGTCGAAGAGACTGCGGGAATCATTCTGCGTCACCTCGAACAATCTAAAGACGTCTGAAGTAAATAAGTGTTTCAATTAGTATTCGTTGCTTCGAGAGGGTATAATAGAGTATTGACAGTACAGTGAAACGGAACGTGATGAGCGTTCCGTTTCGTTGCGAGATTGGAAACAGGGAGTGGTCAAGATGCCACGGATACCAGATGAAGTTATCGCAGAAGTGAAACAGGCAACCGATATCGTGGAGTTGATTGGCGAACGTGTCGAATTAAAGAAACAGGGACATCGATTGGTCGGATTATGTCCCTTCCATTCCGAGAACTCTCCGTCCTTCTCCGTTTCGCCCGAAAAAGGGATGTATCACTGCTTCGGTTGTGGTGCCGGAGGAAATGTATTTACATTTGTGATGGAGACCGAAGGGTTATCCTTTCCCGAAACGGTCGAGCGCCTAGCAACGCGCGCGAGCATTTCAGTAGACGGCATCCAAGGTGACGAAGAATTGACACGTGAACAAGTATGGCGCAAACAGATGCGGGATGCGCATCGACTCGTTGCTGACTTGTATCATGAAGTATTGATGAAAACGGAAGCTGGCGAAGTGGGATTGTCATATTTGCGAAATCGCGAGTTAAACGAAGAGACGATTGCGCAATATAAGATTGGTTTTGCCCCAGATCAACGACGCTTTACTGTCGAGTTGTTGGAGCGACGAGGGTTCGATTTAGAAGTGATGGTTGAAGCAGGTTTGATTTCGAAGTCTAAATCCGGTGAATATTTTGACCGATTTGAAGGACGGGTCGTCTTTCCGATTGCGGATCGAGACGGCACCATCGTGGGCTTCAGTGGCCGTGCGATTGATGATCGACAGCCAAAGTACGTGAATACGGCTGAAACACCGTTATTCAATAAAAGTGAACTGTTATTCGGTTTCTCCCAGGCGAGGGCATTGATGCGAAAGAAAAAACGTGTCTTCCTCGTCGAAGGAAACGTTGACGTTTTGCAAGTGGCACAAGCGGGGACAAAAGAAGTCGTGGCATCACTCGGTACCGCATTTTCTCCACAACATGCAAGAGCCCTGTCTCGTATCGTGGAAGAAGTGGTCATCTGTTATGATGGGGACCACGCGGGACAAGAAGCGACTCAAAAAGTCATTCGCCTATTAGAAACGTCTCCACTTGATGTACAAGTTTTGCCGCTACCAGAAAAGACCGATCCGGACGATTATATCCGTCAACATGGGGCAACTCACTGGCAACAGTTTGTCGAAACTGAACAATTGAGTGTTCTTGATTTTATGAATCGGATGCTCAGGCGAGGGAAAAACTTGAATCGAGAAGGAGAACGGATTCGCTTTATTGAATCTATGCTTGAAGAGATTGGTAAGACGAATGATTCGATTCGAAGAGATATGTATGTGAAAAAGCTGTCGGATGAGTTTGAAATTCCGCTAGAGACGCTTCGTTCGAGAATTCCTCATCCGACGTCAAGCGAATCAAATCCAACTCGCACAGTTGACGCTGTGGAACCGATACGAAAACGTTCGAGTAAAACAGGTGAGCCTCGTTGGATGAAAGCTGAAAAGAACTTGTTGCGCGCGATGTTGACGGGACCGGAGCAGGTTCGTTTCGTACGTGACCGCTTAGGGCTTCGTTATCAAGATGAAATCCATCGTATGCTTGGCTCTGCATTGTATGAAGTTGTATCCGAAACGATGACACAAGATGAATTTGATCAAGTTACGCTTCCTTTTATGGAGCGTTATTGTGATCAACGCCCCGATTATGCGATGCGCTTTGCGGAAATTCGCCTGATGGCTGGACCGGATGAACTGTCTGAAGAGGTTTTAGACGAATACATTCGGGTCATAAACAGTTATGAGGAGCAACGTCAAATCGAGCGTGCAAAAAGGGAAATCGCTCAAGACGCCGAAAGTATAGTAGACCAGGCGTCCAAGCTACAAGAATTGATTGCCCGTAGTCGTCGTCTTCGAGAACGATGATCGTGGATGAAGTTTGGAAGGAGTTGAACTGCTAGATGGCAGAGAAGAAGAAAGAGGATTTATTTAACGCCATAGAAGAGCTTGAAAAGTTAGGAAAGAAAAAGGGCGTCGTCTCAATGCAAGCGATTCAAGATCGCCTCAGTCATTTTGAGGTGGATTCGGATTTCATCGATAACTTCATCGAAGATTTAGAAGCGAAAGATATCCGTGTCACAGAAGATGCAGCTGACGCAGAAGAAACCCCTGCGAAAAAAGAGGATGAGGAAGTTGATTTAAACGATTTGTCAGTACCACCTGGGATTAAAATCAACGATCCGGTTCGCATGTATCTGAAAGAAATCGGTCGTGTCGATCTTCTGAGCGCGAAAGATGAGACAGAGCTTGCTAAGCGAATCGAACAAGGAGACGAAGAGGCGAAGAAACGTCTCGCAGAAGCAAACTTACGCCTTGTCGTATCGATTGCGAAACGCTACGTCGGTCGTGGGATGCTCTTCCTTGATTTGATTCAAGAAGGAAACATGGGACTCATTAAAGCAGTCGAAAAGTTCGACTATATGAAAGGGTTCAAGTTCTCGACGTACGCAACGTGGTGGATTCGTCAAGCCATTACCCGTGCGATTGCTGACCAAGCCCGGACGATCCGTATTCCGGTACACATGGTCGAGACAATCAACAAGTTGATTCGTGTTCAACGTCAATTGCTTCAAGATCTCGGTCGTGAACCAGCTCCAGAAGAAATTGCCAAAGAGATGGAGCTCACACCTGAAAAAGTTCGTGAGATTTTAAAAATTGCTCAAGAACCAGTTTCACTTGAAACACCGATTGGGGAAGAGGACGATTCACATCTCGGGGACTTCATTGAAGACCAGGACGCGATGGCACCACAAGATGCAGCTGCATATGAATTGTTGAAAGAGCAATTAGAAGATGTCCTCGATACGTTGACAGACCGGGAAGAAAATGTCCTTCGCCTTCGTTTCGGGTTAGATGATGGTCGCACACGTACACTTGAAGAAGTCGGAAAAGTATTCGGCGTCACACGTGAGCGGATTCGTCAAATCGAAGCGAAAGCTCTTCGTAAATTACGTCACCCTAGTCGTTCCAAACGCTTGAAAGACTTCCTCGATTAATTTCATATTTGTATAAAGTGTGAAGTTTTAGAAGAAAGGAAGGAAAATGAGTGATTTTCCTTCCTTCTTTATTATTTTTTGAGTAAAATAGTGTTGGATAGAAATTTGGAATGAACATGAGGGGGAACTACAATGCGTAATCCATTGTTACCGTTTGCGGCAATCGCAATCGTCGCAATTATTGCCATGGTATCATTATCGTATTTTGGTGTGAATCAGGCGCAACAAGCGGCTGAAGGTCCAGCAGTCACTGAAATGAACCCAGAAGAGTTATACGCAGCGAAGGGTTGCACAGGTTGCCACGGCGGAAACCTTGAAGGTGGCGTAGGTCCAGCGCTTACTGGAGTAGGTGATCGCCTTTCACCAGAAGAAATCGCAAACATCATCGTCAATGGACAAGGATCGATGCCAGCAGGTCTTGCATCGGCTGAAGAAGCAGAAGTGCTTGCGAACTGGTTGATTGAACAATAAGAGGTTGCGCACTCCATAATGGGGTGCGTTTTTTGTTGTCGAAGTGCGGAGAATTCGATACGCTAAAGAAGAAGTAGAACAAAGGAGTTGTCTTGAATGCAAGAACGTATCATCTTAGACCGCCGCTTGAAGCAGGTTGTCGATTATATCCCTAAAGGAAGTGTGCTTGCCGATATCGGGTCGGATCATGCATACGTACCATGTTATGCCCTTCAACAAGGAATCATTTCAAAAGGAATCGCAGGAGAAGTGAATGTAGGTCCGATGGAGGCTGCAAGAGCACAAGTGGACCTGATTGAATCCCTTGATGCAATCGATGTGCGACTTGGTGATGGTCTCGCAGTATTGAAAGAGGATGAGGCAACTTGTATCTCGATTTGCGGGATGGGAGGGAGTTTGATTCGTTCCATCCTTGAAGCAGGTAAAGAGAAATTGGGTGCGGTCGAACGTCTCATTCTTCAACCTAACGTCGACGGGCAGCACGTTCGAAGCTGGTTGCTTGAGAATGGCTATGTCCTCGTCGAAGAGGCGATTGTGGAAGAGAACGATAAGGTATATGAGATTCTTGTGGGCGAAAAAGGGATAGAAACGATTTACAGTGAAGAAGTGAATGAACGGAATTGGCAATTGTTATTCGGTCCCTTTCTCATTCAGGAACGACCAGAACCATTCAAGCTCAAATGGAGTCGAGAAGCAGATAAGTTGGAGTACGTTCTCGGTCAAATGGCAGACGGGATTCAGTCAGAGGCACTGATTCAAAAACAAGTCGAATTTAAGAAAATGCGTGACAAGATGAGAGAGGTGAGTCAGTAATGGCGAATGGCAATCAAGTGATTCAATTATTTGAAGAGTTTGCACCGAAACATCTGGCAGTCGAAGGTGATAAAATTGGTTTGCAAATCGGTACGCTAAATAAAGAGGTTAAGCGGGTTATGGTGACACTCGATGTTCTCGAATCGGTCGTTGACGAAGCGATTGAGAACGAAATCGATTTGATTATTGCGCACCACCCCCCGATTTTTAGCCCGTTATCTCAAGTTAATGATCGCTCCACGGCAGGAAAAATTACGATGAAGTGCATTCAACATAACATTGCGGTCTACGTCGCACATACGAACTTAGACGTGTGTGTCGGTGGTGTCAATGACTGGATGAGTGAAGCAATCGGGTTGCGTGACACGAAAGTGCTCGTTCCGACGTATGAAGAGCCGGTCTATAAACTATCTGTATTCGTGCCAGAAACACACGCCCAGGACGTCTCCCGTGCCCTAGGAAAGGCAGGGGCAGGACATATCGGAGACTATGCGGATTGTCAGTTTCAGGTTTCTGGGACAGGACAATTTACTCCGCTTGATGAAACGACCCCGTTCATTGGGCGTCCGCATGAAACCGAGCAAGTGAATGAGATGAAAATTGAAACAGTCGTTCGCGAAAGTCAGAAAAAGCGTGTCTTGAAAGCGATGAAAGATGCACATCCTTATGAAGAAGTCGCGTATGACTTGGTCCGTGATGAGATTGACGGACATGTGTATGGTCTAGGACGAATCGGACGACTCGAACGAGCGCTGACACTCGAAAAGTTCGCTGATCATGTAAAGACAAGCTTTGGCGTAGAAGGCGTGCGAGTCGTTGGTGATTTAGAGCGGTCAATTGAAAAAGTAGCCGTATTAGGTGGGGATGGGAATAAATATGTATCAGCAGCTCATTTTAGAGGAGCGGATGCATATGTGACAGGTGACTTATACTTCCATGTGGCCCATGATGCGATGGCTTTAGGGCTTGCGGTAGTAGATCCAGGTCATCATGTCGAGAGTGTCATGAAACGAGGAGTCGTCGATATGCTTAGCGAGAAATTTTTGAAGGCAAAAATTGATGTCGACTTGATGATTTCCGAAGTAAACACGAACCCGTTTAAGTTTAGATAACCTAAAATCCCCCATCCTCATATAAGAGAATGGGGGATTCCTTCACTTCCGCAATGCTTTAACTTTTGGTAAGATACTTCGAAGCTCGAGATACGGCGTTTTATCGTGCGTGCTCAAATCTTCAGGTTCGTACTGTGACAAGAAGTCGATCACTTTTTTAGTAATTGGAGTAGGTGTAGAGGCACCGGACGTCACGGCAACGGTCTCCACACCTTCGAGCCAATCCATATCCAGTTCGCTCAAGTCACCGATGCGATACGCATTCGTACCGGCGATTTCTTTTGATACTTGTGCCAAGCGATTCGAGTTATTTGATTTAGGATCTCCGACGACAATTAGTAAATCGCAGTCACCAGCCTGTTCAGCAACGGCTTCCTGACGTACTTGTGTCGCGTTACAAATTTCGTTATGCACTTCAATATGCGGATAACGTGCCTGAATTTTTTCAATCAATGTGGAAACGTCCCATTGACTCATCGTCGTCTGGTTTGTCACAAGAATTTTTCGTTCAAACAATCGACTCGGTAACTGATCGATTTCATGTTCGTATTGAATCAAGTGAACATGGTCAGGTGCAACCCCGATTGCGCCTTCCGGTTCTGGATGTCCATGTTTTCCGATGTAAATGACATCATATCCTTCTGCTGTTTTTTCACGAATCAAATCGTGTGTGACAAGTACGTCTGGACACGAGGCATCAACAATCGTCAACCCTTTCTCGATGGCCCGTTTGCGAACGAGTGGTGAAATTCCGTGTGCCGTGAAGACGACCGTACCACAATCAATTGTTTCGAGTGCCTGCATCCGATCATCACCATCGACCGTTTTGACACCGAGATCCTCAAATGCCTGTGTGACGTGACGATTATGAACAATCATTCCAAGTATATGAATCGGGCGTGGCAAATCTGGATTTGCGACCGCCTCATTTGCGAGTTTCATGGCATCGACGACACCATAGCAATATCCGCGTGGACTAATTTTTTTAACTTTCATATGAAGACGAAGGCTCCTTTCGAAGTGCTTTCATACGTATTAGTCTAACATTGTTTCGAAAATACGAAAAGATTTGCGTGTATTCATGCTATAATTTTTAGGTTAGAAAGGAGGGACGCCGTGAATCGCATGAAACAATTGCATGAGCTTAGAAAATCTTACTTTTTCCAAATCACGTTCATTATTATCATTATTTTAGCACTTGTCATTTCATCGCTTGCCTTTTCTGCTGATCGCGTCACGGTGTCTCGAGCAGAAGAACTTGCAAAAGAACAATTTGATTATGCGATTGATGACAGTATTGAAAATATTGAGTCCCGAATCGGAAAATTGTATGAAGATTTAGTTTACCTTGGTGCTTATGTAGGAAACGAACCATGGATTGAAGAACGAATCCGAACAGGTTATTTGAATCAACGGACGAGTTTTACATCAATCTTTTATTATGATGCTAGGCAAGATTCGTTTAAATGGTACTCCGAACGGCAGGTCTCTTCATCTATTATTAAACGCGATCCTAAATTCATGGAAGTGTTGACTGCTAGTGGAAGAGAATTATATATGAGTGACCCCATCATGATCAGTGGAGATATGGGAACTTTCTTATATGTTCCTGTCATCGAAGACAATCGACCGGTCGGAATCTTTGGCGGGAGTATCAGTGTCTTGAACTCTGATTTGTATCGTCGTTCGTTAGAATCTGCTAATGATGATATGATCTTATACTTGTTAGACAATCAAGGCGAAGTATTGACTACCTCATTCAATCTGGTCACAGATTCGGAGCGTCGTGTTTCGCGTGAAGTCATTGACGAAACGTTAGGACGAAACACGCGGACCATTCTAAGTACGGATGAAGACACGTTGATGTATGAACCAGATGCCCGTGTCAGTGGATGGAGCATGCTCGCAAAACATCAGAATGATTCGGTGTACGAGACAGTGTATGATACGCGTTGGCAATACTTGATGATCGCACTCGTCACATTTTTCTTGAGTATTCTCGTTGGGTTGTTACTCTCCCGTACATTGACAAACCCCCTTGTCGAGCTGGTCAATCGCATCAAAAAGCAACAATCCCTCGGAACGATCTCATTGGAACGAACTGGTTCAAAAGAAGTGGAAACGTTACTCGACACATATAACGATTATGCGCAGCGGATGGAAACATCTCGACGTGAACAGTTGAGCCAGCAACAGCTAATCTTACATCAAGAAAAATTAGCTTCACTTGGTCAACTGGCCGCGGGGATTGCGCATGAAATTCGAAACCCTTTGACCCCAGTGCACATCACGTTACAAATGGTACGAGAAGGACAGGGCAGCAAGGATATGGTCGACGTTGCCATTAAGGAGTTAGAGCGGGCAAACAGTTTAATTTCGACGATGTTGACGCTCGCTAAGCCAGATCAGGCGGGGAAGTATGAAGAATGGATTAATATGATAGACTTTACGAAGCGTCTCGAATTTTTAATGGATGCTGAATGTTATAAGCGCCCGACTAAATGGGAATTACTTGTACCGAACGACATGCCACCATTTTATGCGTCATTTGATATGCTCGTTCAAATCATTTATAACCTATTCAAAAACGCTGTTGATGCCGTGGAAACGGAGGGTGCAAAGGGAAGTGTGGTTGTTACGATTCTCTTTACGGAACAGGAGTATCGTTTCTTAATTGAAGACAATGGGGTTGGCATGAGTGAGGAACAACTTAAGATGTTCGGTTCCGCTTTCCATACAACGAAAGAGAGTGGGAACGGTCTTGGCATTTACATGATTCAAGAGTACTTGAAAAGTGTGAACGGTATGATGGAGATTGATAGTTCGTTAGGCAAGGGGACGGCGATTTTAATCAAAATCCCAAGGAGACAACCATCATGAAGGGACTTAAACATTATTGGCTCTGGTTGCCGATTATTTGGGCGATGACTATTCTTCTCATTACATCGATACAGTTACCGGAGAAAAAAATAAGGGAAAAAGAAGTTGGGTTTGTGTTTGTCAGTGATAAGCATGAACATGCGAACAAATTATTAGACTCATTTGTGCATACGGCCAATCAAAAAGGGTTTACTCCGATTCCGACGACGAGTGAGGACTCACGTGTCCTTGAAAAAGAAAAGCTAGATTCTTTGATTGACCGAGGTGTCGAGGCAATCTTTTTAACGACGCTAGATGATACGTTTATTCAACCTTCATTAGAACGCGCTAAACGTGAAAACATTCCAATTATTGCAATTGATCGTATGATTGATCATTCGAGTGTCTTGACATCGGTCGTATCTGACAATGTCGATATCGGACGAATGGCAGCAGAACAGATTGCTGCGAAGTATAGTGATCTCGAACGACCGATTCGCGTGGTAGAGGTAAGGGGAACCCCGAAAGTCCGCTCCACGATGGACCGCAGCCTCGGGATTCGCGAATATGAGAAGGCAAATGCCGATCATTTTCAAATCATCGCATCGATCACTGGGAATTACGATACGTTTCAAGCAGAAATTGAGATGTCTCGTTGGCTAGAAGAAGATATCCCTTTTGATGCCGTCTTTTCGCACAATGACGATAATACGTTCGGTGTCATCCGAGCTTTAGAAAGTCACGGTTTGACGGACAAGACCATCGTATCGGTGGACGGCATCTCAGATATCTATCCCCTCATTCAAAATGGGAAAGTCAATGCGACTGTCGTGCAGTCACCGAATGAGATGATGGAAGTCGGATTCAAAGCGCTCGAACTACATTTAAATGGAAAGAAAATTGCCAAACACTATTATTCAGCAAGTTATTTATACGAAGGTGTGGCAAAAGATTGATTGACAAATCATTTGATTCCGCTATGCTAGGAAAAGTGGAAAGAAACAGGAGGTGTATCGATTGAACAGCTTCCAACAGTTCAAATTGCTACCGTTTATGATTGATGCCTTAACAGAAAAGCGCATCACAAAACCGACCGATATACAAGCACGGATTATTCCGGCTGCATTAAATGGTCGAGATATTATTGGAAAATCACAGACAGGAACGGGTAAAACACTTGCGTTCTTGTTACCGATCGTCGAAGCGATCAACCCAGAAGAAGCATCAGTTCAAGCTATCGTAGTCGCCCCGACACGTGAACTCGCTTGGCAGATTCATGAAGAATTGAAATCGATTCTTATTAAAAATCCGGATTATATCAAATCAAGTTTGATTGTCGGAGGAACAGACCGCGAACGTCAAATCGATAAGATGAAAAATCCACCACAACTCATCGTCGGGACGCCTGGACGAATCCTTGACTTGATGAAAGTGCAGGCTTTGTTCTCGCACAAAGTTACGCATTTTGTCGTCGATGAAGCCGACCAAATGCTCGATATGGGGTTCTTACCGGAAGTTGACCGCATCGCGCAGTCACTCCCGGAAAAACTTCAAACGATGGTCTTCTCAGCGACAATCCCTGAGAAACTTGAGCCGTTCTTGAAGAAATATTTGCACGATCCGCGCTTTGCTGAAGCAAGCCCTGAAGATCGTGTCGCACCAAAAATCAAACACCATGTCATTCCGGTCCGTCACCGTGACCGCAAAGACTTGACTGTTGAAATTGCAAAAGCAATTAATCCTTTTGTTTGTCTTGTATTCACAAATACGAAACAAGAAGCGGATGAATTGGAAACATCGTTCCGTGAAGCAGGATTAAATGTAGGTACGTTACATGGAGACATGCAAGCCCGTCGCCGTAAACAAGCCATCAAAGATATTAATGATGCCAAGTATCAATATGTTATTGCGACTGATTTGGCGGCTCGCGGAATTGATATTTCAGGAGTTTCTCACGTCATCAACCACGGCATCCCGAAAGATCTTGATTTCTACACGCACCGTGTCGGTCGTACTGGTCGTGCGGGCGCATCAGGTGAGGCATATACTCTATACGAGGACCATGAAAATGGGCCGATCAATCGTCTCGAAGAGCGTGGGTTCGAATTCACACACGTCGATTTGCGTAACGGTTCGATTCAACCGATTAAAACACGTCGTCGTCGCCAAACAGACCGGAAAATGAAAGTTTCGCATACGGCACATAGCCGTATGGCTGGTGAAATTAAAAAGGCGAAGAAAAAAGTGAAGCCTGGCTATAAGAAGAAATTTAAGTATAAGTTAAAAGAGACCGCATCACGCGAGCATATGCAACAACAGCGCACGGATCGTCGGGCTGCACGCAAAAAAAACAAACGTTAATCATTTGAAGAATCGACTTCTTGGAGTCGGTTCTTCTTTTTGTGTAAACTAAAGAAAGAAGCATATGAAGGGAAGATGATGATGTTAAAAATAGGTTCACACGTTTCGGTATCAGGTAAAAAGATGTTACTTGCAGGTAGTGAAGAGGCCGTGTCGTACGGGGCGAATACGATGATGGTGTATACAGGTGCCCCCCAAAATACACGACGTAAACCGATTGAAGATTTGAACATCGAGGCGGCCCTGAAGCATATGTCGGCACACGACATCGAGGAGATTGTCGTACATGCCCCGTATATCATCAATCTCGGAAATACGACAAAGCCAGAGACGTTCGAGTTGGCCGTTTCCTTTTTGACACAGGAATTAAAACGGGCTGAAGCACTACAAGCAGCTCGTCACGTTGTCCTCCACCCTGGAGCACATGTCGGCGCAGGAGAAGAAGTCGGTCTCGCCCGAATCATTGAAGGACTAAATGAGGTACTGACGGGTGACGAACAAGTGAAAATCGCGCTTGAGACGATGGCAGGAAAAGGGAGCGAACTCGGAAAGACGTTTGAAGAGCTTGCGACTATCATCGACGGCGTAACACATAATGATCGTCTGTCCGTTTGCTTTGATACGTGTCACGTTCATGACGCTGGGTATGATTTAGTCGGTGATTTAGACGGTGTAATCGAAGAATTCGATCGCATCGTTGGAATCGATCGTCTCGGCGTACTTCATGTGAATGATTCGAAGAACGTTCGCGGTGCGAAAAAAGACCGTCATGAAAACATCGGATATGGCGAGATTGGATTTGATACATTAAATCGTATTGTTCATCATGAGGCATTCGCACATCTACCAAAAATTTTAGAGACACCATATATCCCAATCAGTGAAAAAACGAAAATTGCTCCATACAAACAAGAAATTGAGATGTTCCGTGCGAATCAATTTGATTCTGAATGGCGTGATCAATTCACGCTAGCTCATCAATAAGTGATGAACGTCCTTCAGGTCGACCCGAATCGATACGACGTCTGGAACGCATTCCCGACTTATTTCCTTGAGCAAAGTCCGGTTTATGTAAAAGGGAAAGTAACGACTCCGACAGCGTTTATCGAAGTGATTGGACATGGGATTGTGGCGGAAGCGGAGATTTTGTTAGAAGAAAAGATTATGCGACCGGATGATCCATATTGGCTCGGTGATGGGGTAGAAGGCTTGGCAACGTATAGCTTGGTGGATCTGCTACAACTTCACTTTCATCATCCGCTATTAAAGATTGGCATGTATCAGGTGGATGAACCGTACGAGTCGATGCGGAAAAAGTGGAATGACGGCTATCACGTACCGTCGTCTAAATGGACGAAAGAGACTTATGAAGCGCATATATTTCGAGAAAAGCTATTCGCACCGTTGCCTCAATCGACCATGTGCTCGATTTGTCAAACTGACCTCGCAGTGCGTTACGGGAGTGATGCGACAAAATTGATGGAGTATCACCTTTCAGATGAGCATGGTATATGGATATGTCCGACCTGTCATAAAGCAATCCATACACTGTACTAAAAAAGATGTCCCTTTTTGAGGGACATCTTTTTTAGAATGGCCAGTTTGCCATAGCGAATTGATAGACTTTCATTCCAAGGAAGACCCCGAAGATGCCGACAACTCCTGGTAATACCGGTGGTGCCGGAAGTGGCAGTTTGAGTGCTGTAAAAATAGCACCGCAAATCAAACCAGCGAGTAATGATAGTAAAATTTCTTGCATGTATAATTCCTCCGTCTCTTTTATTGAAAGCGCTTTATAATGACGTAACCGAATTCATTATACAATGACTTTCCTCTTTTGAGAAGTCTAACATCAGTCATCTGTCATTTTCTCATTTTCAGATCGCAGACGGAGGACTTCACGTTCGGCCCAATTTGAAGGTTCCCGCTCAAAGACGCTTGGAATGTTATTCCAACGACCACCTGTATATTGATGAATGATGATTTGTGACTGGATCTCTTCTTCTTTGGCCTCTCCTTTCACATATACATATCGTCCGTCAGAACGCTGTCTTCTTGCCTTAACGTTATCAACGAGTTGAAGAGCCATCATGTCTTTAATATACGTCTTGTGCGATGTATTCAGGATAGGGAAGAGAATCTCAATCCGCTTCTTCATATTACGGGTCATCCAGTCAGCTGAAGAACAGTACAAGTCTTCTTTGCCATTTTGATAGAAATAAAAGATTCGTGAGTGTTCGAGATAGCGATCGATAATGGAAATGACTCGAATGTTTTCAGAGACACCTTTGATTCCTGGCCGCAAGCAACAAATTCCACGTATAATCAAATCGATTTTTACTCCTGCAGAGGAAGCATCATATAGTTTAGTGATGATAGCTCGATCTGTTATCGAATTCATCTTGGCGACAATTCGTCCATTGCCATACTTCTCATGTAATTTAATCTCTTCTTCAATCTTATTGAGGAAAAAATCTTTCATATCATCGGGAGATGTCTCAAATTGATGCCAGGACGGTCTTTCTCCATAACCGGACAACCAGTTGAAAAAGTTTGTGGCATCCTCAGCGAGTTCCTCATTTGTCGTGAGGAGCCCAACATCGGTATACAATTTTGCTGTAGAGTCATTATAGTTACCTGTTCCGAGGTGGACGAAGCGCTGCAATACTCCTCCTTCTAAGATTCGAACGACGAGTGTGATTTTAGAATGCGTTTTGAGTTCTTTATAACCGTAAATCACGTGAGCCCCGGCTTTTTCAAGTTGCTTCGCCCATTGAATATTTTTCTCTTCATCGAAGCGCGCCTTCAATTCAACGAGAACGGTCACTTGCTTCCCGCTTTCTGCAGCATCGGTCAACGCTTTGATGATTGGGGAGTCCCCTGAGACTCGGTATAGTGTCTGTTTGATGGCTAACACATTCGGGTCTTTTGCAGCTTGAGCGATAAATCGGACGATCGGATCAAACGAGTGATACGGGTGATGAAGCAGATAATCCTGTTTGGCGATGTTTTGGAATAAATCTTTTCCGGATTCTAGACCTTCGGGGATAAAGGGAATCAATGTCTCATTGATCATATCATCGTATTCCATCCCGATTTGGCTGTATATACCGAATAAAAAGGTCAGGTCGATTGGACCATCGACGATGAAAATGTCACGGTCGTGTAAATCGAGGACATCTTGTAGCATGAACAACAATTCTTTTCGTAATGAACGTTGTTGCACTTCGAGTCGGATGCCAACCCCGTAACGTCGTTTTTTCAGTTCTTTTTCGATTTGTTTCAAGACGTCGCGACTGTCTTCCTCATGAAACGGCATATCAGCATTACGGGTAATTCGGAATGGCATCGTTGATTCGACGACGAATCCTTTGAAGAGCGAGTCGATAAATTGAATGATTAAATCTTCTAGTAAAACCAAATCTGTATGTTCCTCATCATCGGTAGGCAGTTCCAGATAACGAGGAAGAACAGATGGAACTTGAACGAGGGCGAGTCGTTTCTTTCCTTCGCTGTTTGAAGCGATTTCGACGGCGATATTCAACGATTTTGATAAAAGCATTGGAAACGGCCGATAGGCATCAATTGCAATCGGAGTGAGGACCGGAAAAACATGTGTGCGAAAATACTCTTTCACAAAGTCCTGCTGTGTCTTGTTCAAATGTTTCGTGCGTAAAAAGCGGACATTCTGGTTAGATAGCTGTTTCGTGATTTTTTTATAGGTCGCATATTGGGTCTCGACGAGTTCCTGTGCTCGCATCGAAATCGACTTAATTTGTTGTTTCGGAGTTAGTCCCGTCTTATCTTCTGGACGGTTAAACCCGGCGAGTACCTCATCCTTTAATCCACCGACACGCACCATATAAAATTCGTCAAGATTTGAGCTGAAGATTGCTAAAAATTTTAAACGCTCCATTAGCGGATTTCGCTCGTCCATCGCCTCTTCTAGAACACGTTCATTGAAATCGAGCCAGCTGAGTTCACGGTTGTTGAAATGGTCATACGTATAGTCGGACATGTTTATTCCTCCTCACTTATAACGATCTCAATCGATTGGTCGATTGCGCGTTCTAAATGCTTTTTATGTCGTGTACTTCGTTGCAACTCAAAACGAGCAGACCCATTCGTCTCAAGAGAGAGTATAAGTCCGTCTTTTGACCTAGAAACATGTAGATCGGTGACGATTTGGCGTTCGGTCAAATCGAAGGCATCGACGAGCTTTACAATGGAACCGAGCAATTCAAGACTCTTTAACAACTTTTGATCAAACCACTTCGGAAATGCTTCGATATGTTGTTCTAATACTCGTTTTGATTTAAATGATGTGACGAGAGCAAGGGCGAGACGGTCTTCGTTGTTTAGCCCTTTAAAATCGTTTGTAGTGATTAAATGGAACGTGTGGTCGCTCTTGTTGTTATGATCGATATACTCTCCGACATAAGCGAGGCGACAGGCCCCTTCAAGAAGCCCTGGTTCGAACGGTTTCGGTTTAATCACTTTTTCTTCAATCAATCCGGTATACAACTGACGGGCCAAGCGAATCAAGTGTTGATGGCGGGTGGGGTTCACATCATATTGTTTTTCAAAATGTCGGAAGCTCTCTTCTTTGACGTCGGCGAAACGGACTTTGTCGTGCTCATGTAAATAGTTTTCGTAGAAGAGGCCTTCACGAAGCCCATTGTTACTCATCGTAAATTCAGGAACTTTCAAATATTTTGCTAGTTCTCCGATTGCTGTGACAGCAGGTGCGATGATGTCGACGCGGTCTTTAGAGAGTCCGTCCAAGCGTCCGAGTTGCTTACTCGACATTCCGACGAGCTCGTCTACAACTTCCTCAAGTTGATCAGCAGAGATTGTATATTGATGAATTCCTTCAAGTGGAAAGTTAGATAGGGTCTGTTCAACACGAACTAAGTTTCGAGCTGTCCCACCAACACCGACAAGTGGGACGCCATGAGGTTCCAACCATTCAATTTCTTTGAATGCTTTCTTCAAGTATGAAATCAATGCCTTACGTTCGTCTTTCGTCATTGTATCGTCTTTCATAAACTCTTTTGTCAATGTGACGGCACCGAACGGGAAGCTGTGATAAAAGACGAGCTCTCGGTTCTGAAAATAGGTGACTTCCATTGATCCCCCGCCAATATCGACCGAGTAGCCATCTTCAACATAGGTCGAATTGACAATGGCTGAGTATCCGTAATACGCTTCTTCATAATCACTTAACAAACGGATGGTCATGTCAGTAGATAGCTTTACTTGTTGTAAAATTTCATCCGAATTATTAGCGTTCCGAATGGCAGCCGTCGCCACAGGGACTACATCGGTAACGGTGTGATAATCGTTTAATTCCTTAAAATGACGTAATGTATCGATGAGCGCAGCGATTCCTTCATCTGTCATTTCATTCGAATCATTAATATGACTGGATAAACGAGCGACCTCTTTCACGTTCAAACGCTCAAAGTATTGTCCTTCCTCGTTGACTTCAAAAATGACGTTCCGGATCGAGTTGGACCCGATATCAATGACTGCAAGTTTCTTTTCCATAAAACCATCCCCTTCATACTAATAGTGTAATCGACAAGCTTTTGAACGAACATATGATTTACGTGAATTTTAACATTTCGCTGAGGGGGAAACCGGTCTTGCTTGAAGACATGTCTAATATTTTGTATAATACAAACGCCTAGGAAGTAGAAATGATTACGATTTATCAAATGAGAGAAGGGATTAGATGACAAAATCCGTCGTCAAATTAAACGATGTGTCTTATTTCTATGATGGGACACCGGCCTTACAACACGTATCGATTGATATTCGACAAGGGGACTTTGTCGCAATCGTTGGAGAAAACGGTTCTGGGAAGTCGACCTTGATTCGAACCATTCTTGGTTTACTAAACCCACAACAAGGGTCTGTCGAACTTTTTGACAAGCCAATCTCGCAGTTTAAAGACAAGTCTCGTATCAGTTACGTTTCCCAAAAAGCGGCCTCGTTTAACTCGGGATTCCCGGTTACGGTGGAAGAGGTCGTAGCAATGGGAAGATATGGTCGCCTTGGTTTATTCAAACGTCTCAAAATAGAAGATCAAGCAGCGATTCAAAATGCTCTTGAAACGGTAAATATGTGGCAGTTTCGCCATCGTAAAATTGGAGAATTATCAGGTGGGCAGCAACAACGGGTCTTCATCGCACGGGCGATGGTTAACCAGCCCGATCTATTGATTCTCGATGAACCGACCGTTGGTGTCGACCAAAAGCATCTACAGGATTTTTATGAAGTATTGCATATGCTCAGAGAACATACGACGTGTACATTCGTACTCGTCACACACGATTTGAACGTTGTGACGGACCTCGTCACGAAAGTCGTCCATCTTGATCATGGAAAATTGGCGTGCAATTGTGGTTTAAGGGAATATAGTGAGCTCGGTGAACTGGCATCATCCATCAAACCATATCCTGTCAAAGTTCTCATTCACGAGGGTACAAGATGATTGCAGATCTCTGGACATATAGTTTTTTACGTTATGCGTTCATCGCGGCACTTGTCATCGGCTTCACTGCTCCTTTAATTGGTTCATTTGTTGTGGTCAGACGAATGAGCTTGATTGCCGATGCACTGTCACACATAACCCTTGCCGGTATTTCATTTAGCTTATTTCTTGGACAATATATTGCCTTGTTTGCTGGGCTAAACCCGCTTTATATGGGTACGTTAATTTCGGTGCTAGCGGCACTTGGGCTCAATTGGTTGCGCGGGAAATATATTCACTTTCAAGAACTGTCTATTCCAATTATGATGTCTGCAGGGATGGGACTCAGTGCAATCTTCATATCGCTCTCTAGAGGCTTCTCTATTGATTTATCATCACTCTTATTCGGATCGATTTCTGCAGTGAGCCAGTCTGATATATCATTGATTGTTGGTGTAGCAGTTGTGACCCTAGTTGTCATTATCATCTTTTATAAGCAACTGTTGTTCTTGTCATTTGATGAAGAGCAAGCAAAAGTCTCTGGACTGCCAAGTACGATGCTCCACACGCTGTTCATGTTCATCGTTGCGCTTGTCATTGCTGTGAGCATGCGAATTGTCGGTACGCTCCTCGTCTCTAGCTTGATTACCCTACCGGTCGCAGCTGCGTTACGTTTCACCTCAAGCTTCAAACAGACGATTCTTTGGTCCGTCATCTTTGGAGAGGTCGCGACAATCGGTGGACTTGTCCTTGCCTATGACCTCGATGTCGCACCAGGTGGGGTAATCGTGTTGATTGCTGTCAGCATTCTTGCCATCGTTATGTTACTTGAAAAAGTGATGAGTTTCAGGAAAAAGGAGGTATATCATGAATGAGACAGAAAGACTGGACCGACTTCGTTCGTCCTCTTTAAAAGTCACACCGAAACGTCTGGAAATGTATGCCTATCTCTCTGAAGAAGACCGCTATATCAGTGCGAAGGAAGTGCTTGAATATATGCGGGATAAGCATCCGACGATGAGTTTTGATACAGTCTATCGGAATCTCAAATCGTTTGCTGAAGAAGGTTTACTCGAAGCGACAGAGCTAGACGGGGAAAAGTCGTTCCGTGTCACGTGTAGTGCGAACCACCACCATCATCATTTGATTTGTCGAAATTGTGGGAAGACGAAGCTACTCGATTTGTGTCCAATGAGATTCGTAGAAACGCTCGATCCTGAATTTGAAGTGGTCGACCATAAGTTTGAGATATATGGGTATTGTAAAGAATGTAAGCAAAAGGGATTGAATTGATTCAATTCCTTTTTTGTATCGAAAGGGGGGGCTTCAAATGATTTATACAGCTGCAGAAATCAAACAGATTGATCAAACCGCTACTCAAAACGGGATGCCTGAGTCGGTATTGATGGAACGGGCGGCCTCGGCAATCGTGCCTAAACTTCCAATCGAATCGCATTCAACCATTTTGGTGGTGTGTGGTACCGGAAACAATGGAGGGGATGGCTGGGTCGTCGCAAGAGAGCTCGCCGTAAAAGGACATGAGGTGAGTGTATGGTTACCACTTGGTGATAGTAAATCAGAGGCAGCTTCGACACACGCGGCATATGCGTCTTCGCTCGTTCGTGTGATTGAACAACCTGTAGCAACGGATATTGTCATTGATGCTCTTTTCGGAGTCGGACTGTCTGGTCCCGTGACTGGAAAAGCAAGGGACGTGATTGAATGGGTGAATCAACAAATGGCAACCGTCTTATCGATTGATCTTCCTTCAGGAATACCGAGTGACCATGCACGTGAGTTTGATGGTCTGGCGATTCAGGCAACACGCACATATTGTTTGCACGGATACAAACGTACTGCGTTTTTAAATCGTACGTCGCCATATTACGGACAGATTGAACGAATTGATATTGGATTACCGCATACATCGAATTGGAGCGTGTTGACCGAATCTGATTTCAATCGGTCATTATTGGAGCGGGACCGATTTAGTCATAAAACAGACTATGGACACGGTATACTTATCGGTGGAAGTCGTCATTTGTTAGGCGCACCATTTTTAGGAGGTCGTGCTGCGATTCGTTCGGGGATTGGTTTATTAAATCTCTCCGTCCCACGAGAAGCAAGCCCGTTCATTTCCACATTGCCTGAAGCGATGTACAATCAACATACGGATGTTCTAGAGCAATCATATGATGCGATTGCAATTGGTCCCGGTATGGTGGAAGGTGAGGGGATGGATACCATCTGGCAACAAGTGAAGCACCAGTCTTGTCCCATTATTGTCGATGCGGGAGCGCTCTCGACGAGACGTTTCGAAACACGAGGTCCGCTCATCTTAACGCCTCATCCTGGCGAATTTTCCAGACTGACCAATCAATCGGTTGAAGAAATCGAAGGGGACCGTTTCGCTGTGGCCAGCGAGTTCGCGAAACAACATCGAGTTCATTTGATTTTAAAAGGCACGTATACCCTCATCGTCACACCTGATGGGAAAGGTGCCGTCAATACCGTAGAAGCGTCTGCTTTAGCGAAAGGTGGGAGCGGAGACATATTGACGGGAATCTTACTTGCGCTCTGGTCAAGAAAAGGTGAGCTTCAATCTCCTAGTGAGCAAGCTGTATTGTGGCATGCGCTCGCCGCCAAATCGATTAGTCGAACGATACACCCCGCAAGTGTACTAGCAAGCGATGTAATCGAAGAGCTCGGACGAATTTAAAAAGGCAATCCCGATTGCGTCGGGATTGCCTTTTAACGTTGCTGTAGAACGATTTGTTTCTCTATTTGTGCGACATGATGGTGCGCCTCGCGCCATGTCGAAATGCGGGTCACGCCCTCTGGTAACGTCTTACGATTATAAGGTGCATCGAATAGGAGTACCGGGATTGATGTTTCTTCATGAATCGAGATTGCGTTCTCATATCGATCTTCCATAAACAGTTCGAGTGACAAGTCTTTGACGACATTGATTTTATCATGGGAACCGGTCATGACCAACGAATCGAGCGGAAGGCGATGCTGTTTGATCCATTCTTCCGTAACCGGTCGCACGGCCTCACTTCTGGCAGTGACGTAATGCAGATGATGTTGTCGCTTTAGCTCCCATAACACATTAAGCACATCGGAGTGCGGAAGGGAACGGCGGTAAATCGCTTCCTCATGCCCCTCTTCAATCATAAACTTCCAAAATTCATGTTGCTCCATCGTTGTATACGTATGCAACTCGTACTCGGTCGCACGATGATAATCAATCGAATAACCGAGTGATTCATTCATATATAGGAAACAACTTTTAGGATCTGTAACGGTTCCGTCCAAATCAATGCCGATTCGCATCTCATCACTCCTCCTCACATGCCCTCTATTCTATCAAAAACCCGTACGGTTGCAACCGTACGGGAATGAGATTTGTTAATTTGATTGATTTGCGAGTTCCTGTTCTTCGCGCTCACGTTCAGCCATTTTTTCAGCGGCGATGGCATCGATTTCTTTTTTCAATTCTTCGACCATCGTCGCTTCAGGCACTTTACGGATAATCTTTCCGTGACGGAAGAGGAGACCTTCGTTACGTGCGCCAGCGATTCCGATATCGGCTTCACGAGCCTCACCCGGACCGTTTACCGCACATCCGAGAACGGCCACTTTAATATTGACGTTAATATTTTGAATGTAATCTTCTACTTCTTTTGCAATCGAAATCAAATCGATTTCAATTCGCCCACACGTTGGGCAAGAAATTAGAGTCGCGGCATTCGCTGCAAGCCCGAACGACTTGAGTACTTCTTTTGCAACTTTTACCTCTTCTACTGGATCATCTGAAAGCGAGACCCGAACAGTTGAGCCGATACCGAGTGAGAGGATAGCGCCGAGTCCGGCCGCTGATTTGAGTGAGCCAGAGAAGAGCGGGCCAGACTCTGTGATTCCGACATGGAGTGGATAGTCGAATGTCTTCGCAGCGAGCGTGTACGCTTCGAGTGCGAGATTCACGTCAGACGCTTTGAGCGAGATGATCGTGTTGTAGAATCCGAGGTCCTCGAGAATCTTGACGTGGTGCATGGCACTTTCAACCATTCCTTGGGCAGTCGGATAACCATACTTTTCAAGGAATTGTTTTTCTAATGAGCCAGCGTTGACACCAATCCGAATTGGAATCCCTTTTGCTTTTGCTGCGTTTACGACAGCTTCTACTTTCTCACGGCGACCAATGTTACCCGGGTTGATGCGAATTTTATCGACGCCACTTTCAATCGCTTTTAAGGCAAGCTTGTAATCGAAGTGAATATCGACGACGAGCGGGATGTTGATGCGGCTCTTGATTTCAGCTAATGCGTCAGCTGCACGTTCGTCTGGACATGCCACGCGAACGACTTGGCAACCAGCTTCTTCAAGACGTTTGATTTCGGCGACTGTCGCCTCGACGTCATGTGTTTTCGTTGTGGTCATAGATTGGATAATGACTTCGTTAGATCCCCCGATAATCAAGTTACCGACACGAATCGGACGTGTTAATGAACGATGCAAAATTTCTGACATATACGTAATCTCCTTCTTTTGGAAAGAATCCAATCGATTTAAGATGATAAGGTTTCTTCATTATCATAACGAAAAGAATGTGAAAAAGCATCTAGGATGCGTAACGGATGTGTGCTCTTTACAAACTATAACGTTATCTTAACATCTACTTCATAATTTTCCACCGTCTCAAGACCGATATATAGGCGAGATTATAAAAAGAGGTGGCACACGTGAAGTGGAATTTCAAACGACATCTAATCAAAAAAGCCAGAAATGAAACCAAGAAAAATAAACGTCTAAAAATGGCACACCGTCTTCAATGGACACTGATGCCAATCGTCCTTCTTATCTTCATACTCACATTTAGTTGGTTCGCACTAAAATCTGAACAACTGTTGTCAGCGGAGATTGAGCAACGTCTCCTGCGAGAAGTCACGGTTATGCGAGAATCAATTAAGACCTCATACAGTGCCTATGTCGCTAACGAGAAACAATTGAATCGTTCACTGAAGTCTACCTATATGCAACAAGCATCGATCTTATCGGGAGATGAGATGGATGCGGCTCAATTTTTAGTGAATGAGCAGTCGGTCGTGCAATTGACAGGGAAGAAAGGAATAACGGCAGACAGTTCTATAGAAGATATCTTTGAGAATTCTAAATCGGAAGTGATAGAAACAGAGCGATTATTAATTGCTTCCGTACCGATTCCTGAACTGAAAGCAGATTACGTTCTTGTCGTCACGAAAGAATCTGTTCTCGGTTCGATGAGTGAGTTACGGAGGCATATCGTTTACATCTTATTGATTGCGATGATTGGGATGACCTTTATGTTTACACGGTTCATTCACCGTGAAGTAAAGTCATTAAGTGTTCTAGCCAATTCGTTACGTCGCGCTGTCGAGTCGCGCCGATTCGACGATGTAATGCTTGGAGCAAAGTCAAAGGAAATACATATGTTAGAAACGGAATTCAATGCGTTCATTCATCTGTGGAATCAATCGATGACAATGATGGGGAAAACTGCAATAGCATTTAATAAGAGCTTGCCAGTCTTCAAACAAGAGCTATTGAACAGTCACCATCAAGTGGAACAGTTTAGAGAAGTCGCAGCCACTGTAGAGTCTACGAGTCACTCTTATCAATGTGTGACGAGCGGGTCTTCATCTAAAATGAGAGAAGTGACACAACAAATTGAAGTGCTCGAACAACAAATTACAAGTGTGGATGAACGAGGGAATCGATTAAAATCAATTTTACATGAAGAGCTTGAAACATTCTCTGCAGTGAAAGAAGTCAGTGCCTATGTCGAGCGTCAAGTTGAGTCTATTCAGCAAAAGCTTATGGAAAGTGAAGTGAACTCTTCAAAGGCAGATGAAGCGCTAAAGAGTATCCTCTCCGTCTCGACAGCGACAAAAATGCTGTCATTAAACGCATCAATCGAGGCGGCACGAGCTGGAGAACACGGCAAAGGATTTGCTGTCGTTGCGAATGAAGTGGGCAACTTGGCCAAAATGACAAATGAGGCAACGCTTCTAGCGGTCAGTGCCATTGAAGCGCTGAACATAGAACGAACAGACTTGCTATCTGAAGTCAATGACTTCATTGGGGAGATTCACCTTCTAAAAGATGCGGTCGATCGTGTCGAGACTGGTATCGAGACGATTGATTACGAGATTAAAGTTCAGCTAGACGAGTTTCAGGAAATTACTGTTCATACCTCTAGTACAGGGGAGCGGCTCGTTCAATTGATGGAATCGAATGAGAAGTTACGAGAAATCAGTTCATTGCTTGAGCGGAAATTGAGTGATTTAAATGAAGGGGTAGATCGTTGGTCGAATGTTCAACGCTCACTACAAGATGCTGGCACGAACTTAAGAGACCAAAGTGAGGCGCTGAATCAAACACCTGAGGAATTGTCACCGACATAAACAACGTCGAGCGTTCAAGAGGACGCCCGACGTTGTTTTTTTTGTGGCACTTTCGTCAGAGGATAGATAACATACCCTAATCCAATAATCAAACCAATAACTATGAAATTTGAATTGATATGATACAACGTGACTAACAGAACAGTCGGCACAAGAGTCGTCGACACGGCATATGGCCAAGATTGACGATAGGGTAACATATTTTTTGAATAGATTTTCGTAAACAATTGGACGAATAAAGCAGTGATGGATACCCAAATCAAATAGAAAAAGAAGATTGCGAAGCCGTGTAAAAATAGCCACATCGGAATAAAAAAGTCAGGACGAATTACTAAAAAATCTAACGTAGTGATGACAAGCGTCAGAATAAAAGCTGCGCCCATATAAGCATGTAGTGGCGCAAGACGAAGTCGTAACACTTGTTTTGAAGGGACTAGACTTGAGCGGAGAAACGTGAAAATCGTGGATAACATATAAAAACTCCAATCTGTTATATTACAAAGACTCATAAATAGACAATTTTGGTACAGCGTTTTAATAAAACTTTTACATAAAACGTGTTTACATGAAGTTGCCGATGAAGGCATAATGAGTAGGGCATTAAAAACCAAGCAAATCCAACCAATTCTTAATTAAAAGGAGTACAAAAATCGTGGAATACAATTTGCAAGAAATGTTATTCATGTTTTTTGGAGGTCTAGGGATCTTCCTCTTCGGGATCAAATCGATGGGAGACGGACTCCAAAAGTCTGCAGGGAATCGCCTGCGAGACATCCTTGATAAGTATACAACGAATCCTTTCCTCGGTGTACTCGCCGGGATTATCGTTACAGTATTGATTCAATCTTCTTCAGGTACTACCGTTATTACGGTCGGGCTGGTCAGTGCTGGCTTCATGACGCTTCGTCAAGCAATTGGAGTCATCATGGGTGCAAACATCGGTACAACGGTCACGGCATTCATTATCGGATTCGATGTCGGTGAATATTCGCTTCCGATGATTGCAATCGGTGCAGTCCTGCTCTTCTTTTTTAAGAAAGAACGTTTTCAACACCTTGGACAAGTCATCTTTGGTCTTGGGGCACTTTTCTACGGTCTTGAGTTGATGGGAGACGGGATGCGTCCACTTCGTTCAAGTGAGTATTTCATCGACTTGACACAATCTATGAGTGACAATCCGTTCCTCGGAGTCATCGTCGGTACAGTATTTACTTTCATTGTACAATCATCTTCCGCAACAATTGGTATCTTACAAGAGCTATATGCTGGAGGGTCAATCGACTTAGACGCTGCACTTCCAGTATTGTTCGGTGATAACATCGGAACAACAATCACAGCGATTCTCGCATCAATCGGTGCGTCAGTTGCCGCACGACGTGCAGCAGCAGCGCACGTCATCTTCAACTTGATTGGTACGACAATCTTCATGATTTTGTTAATTCCTTTTACAAATTATATTTATTGGATTACAGACTTCTTAGCAATTGAAGACAAGATGCAAATTGCATTCGCACACGGTACGTTCAACTTTGCCAATACATTCATTCAGTTCTGGTTCATTGGTTCGATTGCTTGGCTTGTGACGAAAATGGTTCCTGGCGAAGATTCAATCGTTGACACGAAAGCGCAACACTTAGATCCAATCTTCATTCAACAGTCACCATCGATTGCCGTAGAACAAGCAAAATATGAAGTCATCCGCATGGGAGATTTCGCAAAACTTGGTCTTGATGAAGCGCGTAACTATTTGACTACAGGCGACAAAAAACACTCTGAAAAGTCAGCTCATATCGAAGAAGCGTTAAATTCGTTAAATGCCAAAATTACTGATTATCTCGTGAAATTGGCCGCAGTTGATTTGACAGAACAAGAATCACAAGAGCACAAGACACTCATGCATGCAATCAACGACATCGAACGCATTGGTGATCATGTTGAAAACATCATTGAGTTAATCGATTATAAGACAGCTACGAAAGTCACACTGTCGGCTGATGCTCAAAAAGAATTGACTGAAATGTATGACCTTACACGTGAAACGTTAGAGAAATCACTTCAAACGTTGGCGAGCAGTGATATGGTCGAGGCACGTAAAGTCATTGAAATGGAAGCGAAGCTTGATATGCTCGAGCGTCAATTCCGTAAGAACCACGTCGTCCGCTTGAACAAAGGGACTTGTGATGGACAAGCAGGTATGTTCTTCGTTGATATGCTCTCAAACCTTGAGCGAATCGGTGACCATGCGATGAATATCACAGAAATCACACTAGAAGATGCAAACGAAGTAACCGTATAAGAACTGGGCACTCCAAATGAATTTTTGGAGTGCTTTTTTCTGTTCGGTAAGGAATTTCCCTTGACACTCTAAAATATATTCAGTATATTATTACTGTATAACAACATGGCGGTGTAGCTCAGCTGGCTAGAGCGTACGGTTCATACCCGTGAGGTCGTGGGTTCGACTCCCTCCGCCGCTATTTATAAGGACCCTTAGCTCAGCTGGTTAGAGCAGACGGCTCATAACCGTCCGGTCGTAGGTTCAAGTCCTACAGGGTCCATTTTCCGACAACTTTCATTTTGTGAAAGTTGTTTTTTTGTTTTCAATCTAAAAATCGTGGGTAAATACTCGTTAGCATTTTGTTTTTTGAAAAATATGAAATGAGGCGAACAAAATGGAACGAAATCACACCATGATGCAGTTTTTTGAATGGCATGTTGAGGCAGACCAAAAACATTGGAAGCGATTAAAAGAGAGAGCAGAAGACTTAAATAAAGCTGGAATCACGGCCCTTTGGTTACCACCTGTTACGAAGGGACAAAGTGGCGAGGACACTGGTTATGGTGTTTATGACTTATACGATTTAGGAGAATTTAATCAAAAAGGGTCAATCGCCACGAAATATGGAACGAAACAAGAACTACTCGAAGCAACAGCGTATTGTCAACAAGAGTTAGGTATGCAAATTTATATGGATGTGGTCATGAACCATAAAGCAGGCGCGGATGCAACCGAGAACTTTGAAGTATTAGAAGTCGATCCGAATGACCGAACAAAAGTATTGTCAGATGAGCCGTTTGAAATTGAAGGTTGGACGAAGTTTGATTATGAAGCCCGAGACGGGAAATATTCGAATTTCAAATGGGACTACACTCATTTTAACGGAACTGATTATGATGCGGCGACTGACCGTTCTGGTATTTACTTCATCGTTGGAGAGAATAAGCGGTGGAATGATAACGTTGATGACGAATTCGGTGTTTATGATTATCTCATGTTCGCAAATATCGATTATCACCACCCAGATGTGCGTGAGGAAGTGTTGAACTGGGGTAAATGGTTCATCGAGGAAACAAAATGTGACGGATTCCGTTTGGACGCAATTAAGCATATCAACTATGATTTTGTGAAAGAGTTCAGCCAAACGATGCGAGAAGAGAAGGGGGATGAATTCTATTTAGTCGGGGAGTTTTGGAAATCAGACCTCGATGCGTGTCGAGCATTCCTTGATAACATCGATTATCACGTCGACTTGTTCGATGTTCCCCTTCATTACAATTTGCATCGCGCATCGCAAGAAGGGGCTTCATTTGATATGCGAACGATTTTTGATGACACACTCGTTCAGTCACACCCCCTTCATGCGGTGACATTCGTGGATAATCACGATTCCCAGCCTGAGGAGGCGCTTGAATCGTGGGTAGAAGAATGGTTTAAACAAATCGCTTATGGTCTCGTCTTGCTTCGTAAAGATGGATATCCTTGTGTCTTCTATGGAGATTACTACGGTATTGACGGACCACACCCGACTGATGGCATGAAACTTGCGATTGACACGCTCCTATATGCTCGTCGTGAAAAAGCTTACGGCGATCAGGACGATTACTTCGATGAGTCGAATGTCATTGGATGGGTTCGCCATGGGGCAGAAGAGATCGAACGTTCAGGATGCGCCGTTCTTATTTCAAATTCCGATGAGGCTGAAAAGAGAATGTTCGTTGGTGAAGAGCGCTCTGGAGAAACATGGGTCGATTTGACGAATACCTTAGAGGACAAAATTGAGATTGATGATGAAGGATTTGGGGTATTTAAAGTGGCGGCGGGGTCTATTTCTGTCTGGGCGTTACCGGAAGAAGATGTCGAGTGAAGCATTAGAATTGAGTAGACCGTCACATATCTGTTACATTTAAGACGAACGTTGTTCAAAACACTTTTAAGGGGGATTTTAGTAATGGCTAAATTTGAATTACCAAAACTTGATTACGCATATGATGCACTCGAACCACACATTGATGCTCGCACGATGGAAATCCACCACACAAAACATCACAACACTTACGTCACAAACGTAAACAATGCACTCGAAGGGAAAGATGTAGAGTACTCTTCACTCGAAGACTTACTCCAAAAAATCGATTCACTTCCTGCTGACATTCAAACTGCTGTCCGTAACAACGGTGGCGGTCATTGGAACCATTCATTCTTCTGGAAGCTCTTGAAGAAAAATGAGAATGGTACGCCGTCTGGAGACCTGGCTTCTGCAATCGACGAGTCGTTCGGTAGCTTTGACGCATTCAAAGACGAGTTCACAAAAGCTGCAACAACTCGCTTCGGTTCAGGCTGGGCATGGCTCGTCGTGAAAAACGGGAAACTTGAAGTGACGTCTACACCTAACCAAGACTCACCGATCATGGAAGGCGTCTCGCCAATTCTTGGCCTTGACGTTTGGGAACACGCTTACTACTTGAACTATCAAAACCGTCGTCCTGACTACATCAATGCATTCTTCCATGTCATCGACTGGGATTACGTTGCGAAATTGTACGCTGACGCTAAATAAGTCGTTCTTACCTGGGACTCTTACATGAGTCCCGGGTTTTTTTGTGCTTTTCATTATTTTGTAAACAAATTATGATATAGTGAAAATCGGATAAAATGACAGGTTATGCTGTTCTATATAATATAGAAGGAATCGATTGTGGAAGGAGTTAACGGACTTGGCTAAAAATCGTGTGAAAGTGCTGAAGAAACGGCGAAACCACTTACCGTTACGCTTGAATTTACTATTTTTTATCGTCTTCATTCTATTTGCGACTCTTATTTTTCGGTTAGGGGTCGTTCAAATCGTGAACGGGGAATTGATTGCTCGAGAAGTACAGAAAACGGAGTCGAGTAAAATCAAGTATGAGGTACCGCGAGGAAAGATTTACGACCGTAACGGTCAAGTGCTTGCGGATACGATTTCGAATTACTCGGTCATGTATCGCCGCTCGCAAGTGACGAAAACGGATGAACGGTTAGATGTTGCAAAAAAATTGGCAGAGATTGTCGATATTCCGAAAGAAGATCGTAAAATGACCGAGCGTGACCGCAAAGACTACTGGATTGCAACGAATCCGGAGTTAGCGCAAGAGCGCACTCAATCCTTGTTGGAGGCGTTATCGGAAGAGGAACGGGCGGCATTGTCTAACCAAGACGTGGATCGCCTTTTGCTTGACTCGATCACAGAAGAAGAGATCACGTTTGATGATGCGACAGAAGAAATCATCGCCATCAAGCACAATATGGAAAGCGGCTATGCATTAGACCCACAGGTCATCAAAATCGGAGCAAGTCCGAAAGAGATGGCGGTCATCGAAGAAAACCTAGAACGATTGCCAGGTGTTAGCGTTGAGCCATATTATCAACGTGACTATCCGTTCGATGAGACGTTCAAGAGCTTTTTAGGAAGTTACCGTCAAATACCGGCTGAGCAACGTGCTTCCTACCAAGCAAAAGGTTATGGGTTGAATGATCGGGTCGGAACATCTTATTTGGAACAACAATATGAAGACGTCCTTCGTGGAACGCCAGCATACGATGTGTTCACGACTTACAAAGGGGAACCAGTCGGGGAACCGACACGAGTCAGCGGAAACCCAGGCAAAGATATCGTGTTATCAACGGACATCGAATTCCAAAAAGAAATCGACGAGATTTTGAAGAAGGCTATTCGAGCAGGACGTTCTGGAAGTCCTCACTTTGATCGGGCTTTTGCTGTTGTCATGAATCCTCAAACGGGGGAGCTTCTTGCATTGTCAGGACAGGAACTTGATTTAGAGACGAACGAATTTAAGGACGTTTCGACCGGAACGGTGCTGCGTGCCAGCCAAATTGGGTCAACTATTAAAGGGGCGACAGTCGCCTATGGATTTGAAGAAGGTGTCGTCAAACCAGGTGAATATATTTATGATGCTCCGATTCGAATCGGGTCGTCCGTCAAAGCCTCATATCGGAACATGGGGAACATCAACGACTTAGATGCACTCGCAATGTCATCGAACATCTATATGTTCCAAATAGCATTACGTTTGGCTGACTATTACTCGACAGGTCAAATCGTCGGAGAAAATGTCACACAAGCATTTGAAACGATGGAACATTATTATAAACAGTTTGGCCTCGGAGTCGAGACTGGAATTGACTTACCGTTTGAATCTACCGGATTCCGTAGCATCCCGGACCGTGTCACACTTCTTATGGATATGTCGATCGGGCAGTATATTTCCTACACGCCGATTCAATTGGCACAGTATACGTCCGCTCTAGCAAATGGTGGTTATCGTGTACAACCGCACTTGCTTAAAGAAATCATTGAGCCTGGTTCGCTTGATGAAAATAACAAGCAAGTCGTCAGCACGTTCCAACCAAATGCGTTAAATAAAGTCGATATTCAAGATGAGTACATTCAGCGAGTTCGCGAAGGATTTCGTCAAGGTGTTGAATCTTCATCAGGTTCATCTCGTATCTTGCAGCAGACAGGGATGACGGCTGCAGGTAAAACAGGTACAGCCCAGGCCATCGCTGAAGGTGAAGACGGTCAGGCGAAACGAAACGCCAGCGGGGAGCCGATTAAGACGCTGAACTCCAACCATGTTGGTTGGGCACCGTTTGATGACCCAGAAATTGCTTGGGCCATCATCATGCCTGGACTTGAGGCAGAGGGAATCAACACGCGTGTCGCTCATGACATCATGAAAGCTTACTTTGATTTAGAAGATGTGAATGCAATGCTTCAATGAAAGGGGTCACTTCGGTGACTTCTTTTTTTGTCTTTACAATTCTTTTACGTTCCGTTTATTTCTCGTTAATAGAAGTTCATTAGGATATTAATTGTAGGACATAACAACAGATCCACAACAAAAATCAAAGCAAACTCAAGGAGGACGTCACAAATGTCTTGGATGAAAAAATCAGCTGTACTCGCTTCAATCACTTCGGTCGCACTCGTAGGTGCTGCCTGTGGGAATAATGAAGAAGGTGGAGCTGCTGAAGGCGATGCGCTCTCAGGAAAAGTCGTCATGGACGGATCGTCAACTGTATTCCCAATCATGGAAGCAGTCGCAGAAGAATATTCAGCCGAACAACCGGAAGTTGAAGTGACGGTCGGTGTCTCTGGTACAGGTGGGGGCTTCAAACGTTTCGTGACGGGAGAGACAGACTTCTCAAACGCATCACGTGAAATCAAAGATGAAGAAGCAGCTGAAGCTGAGAAAAATGGTGTGGAATTCACACAACTTTCAGTCGCGCTTGATGGTCTATCACTCGTTGTAAACCCGGCAAACGACTGGGCACAAGATATCACGATTGAAGAATTGAAAAAAATGTGGACAGACACAAGCGTGAAAACGTGGAAAGATGTTCGCTCTGACTGGCCAGATGAAGAGATTTCATTCTTCGCACCAGGTAAGGATTCAGGTACGTATGATTTCTTCGACGAAAAAGTTCTTGATGAAGTCGATATTCGCCAAGACGCACAATTGTCGGAAGATGACAACGTACTCGTAACGGGTGTCGCAGGGACGGAAGGTGCAATCGGATTCTTCGGATTCGCTTACTACCTTGAAAACCAAGATACACTCCGTGCATTGAAAGTTGAAGGTGTAGAACCGACACACGATACAATCAACGATTTGTCATACCCGCTCTCACGTGAAATCTTCACGTACGTCAACAACGCATCATTGAAAGATAAAGAGCAAGTGGCTGATTTCGCACGCTTCATGAACGAAAACGCTGCTGATCTATCTGAAGAAGTTGGTTACGTGAAAATGGAGCAAGAACGTTACGATGAAAACATGAAAATGATTGATGAGATTGCTGGTGAATGATATTGACAGATGGCAGAAGGTGAGAGCTACTCTCGCCTTCTCGCCATGCTTTCTAGTATGAAGAGGTAGGGAGCGATACACGAGATGAACGAACAAAACAAAGAGCTCTCGATTCGAGAGATGATACAACAAAATAAACAAAAGAAATTCAGTACGACGAACGTGTTTGATAAAATCATGCCGTTCTTATTATTCTTGAGCGCATTCGTATCAGTCGTCACGACAATCGGTATAGCGTTCACGCTTGGTTTTGAACTGTTCAAGTTCTTTGAACGAGTGCCTGTCGCTGAATTTTTAGGGACGACAGAGTGGTACCCGCTTAGTGCAGATCAGCGCTTCGGGGTATGGGCACTTGTGATGGGGACACTCCAAATTACTGTAATTGCGATGCTTGTTGCGGTCCCGCTCGGATTGGCGTCAGCGATTTATTTAAGTGAGTACGCCTCAGAGCGAGCACGCCGGGTGTTAAAGCCGATTTTAGAAGTGTTGGCCGGTGTACCGACCATCGTCTTCGGCTTCTTCGCCTTATCATTCATCACACCAATTTTGCAATCACTTATTCCAGGACTTCAAATTTACAACGCTCTAAGCCCGGGGATTGTAGTCGGAATCATGATTATTCCGATGATTGCTTCCATCTCTGAAGATGCGATGAGTGCTGTTCCGAAGAAAATTCGAGATGGTGCGCTCGGTTTAGGTGCGACACGTCTTGAAGTGGCGACGAAAGTCGTCATGCCTGCAGCGACGTCAGGAATCATTGCCTCGATCGTTCTTGGAATGAGTCGTGCGATTGGTGAGACGATGATTGTGACCATTGCTGGTGGTTCGCAGCCAAACTTTGAGTTCAATCCGCTCAATGCGATTCAAACGATGACAGCTTACATCGTTCAAATCGCTAAAGGTGATGCAGGGTACGGCACAATTGAATATTACAGTATCTATGCGGTCGGTGCGTTGTTGTTCGTCTTCACTCTCTTGATGAACTTGCTCGCAAACTGGGTGACGCGCCGCTTCAGAGAGGAGTATTAAGATGGCTTTACCGAATAGTGAGTTCAAGAATAAAAAAAACCTGATGAATCGTGAAACGGTGTCTGAGCGAATCAAGCGTCGTTTACAACTGAATGAAATATTTAAGTATATCTTTTTGGCAGGGCTCGTCTTTGCGTTAGTCGTTCTGTCGACTTTGATTTATGACATCGTTTCGAAAGGGGCGGGGTGGGTCGACCTCGACTTCTTACGTAACTTCCCGTCACGTCGTCCCGAACAGGCTGGGCTATACCCCGCATTGATTGGCTCATTATGGTTGATGCTTCTCATCGTACCGATGGTGTTCGTTATCGGTGTCGGTGCAGCCATCTACCTCGAAGAGTACGCACCAAAAAATCGTATGACTTCATTTATTGAAGTCAACATCTCGAATCTGGCTGGTGTACCTTCGATCGTCTTCGGATTGCTCGGTTTGACGATTTTCGTCCGCGTCATGGAATTGGGTAACTCTGTTATCGCTGGTGCCCTTACCCTAGGTCTCATGAGTTTGCCAATCGTCATCGTGGCATCACAGGAAGCGCTTCGATCAGTCAAAATGGAGTTACGCCACGCTTCTTTAGCACTTGGAGCATCAAAATGGCAGACGACGTTCAATGTCGTCTTACCATCGGCGCTACCAGGAATCATTACAGGGATTATCCTAGCTGTATCTCGTGCGATTGGTGAGACGGCACCATTGATCATGGTCGGTGCTGCCACGTTTATTTCAACAACACCTAGTGGCATTTTCTCTGACTTCACAGCGTTACCGATTCAGATTTATAACTGGACGAGCCGACCGCAAGCGGAATTCCAAAACTTGGCCGCAGCTGGAATCATCGTACTGATGACAATGCTCATTGCGATGAACTCGGTTGCAATTTATATCCGAAACAAATATACGAATCGACATTGAGTCGTTTTTGCAGATGAATGAGGAGGAAGCTCGAGATGATGAAACAACAAGAGCTCAATAAAGGAGATCAAAACGTGAACACAACTACGACAGAACCGACAATGACTGAGATGAAAAAAGATAGCGCTTATGTCGTCAACAATTTGAACTTGTGGTACGGAGAAGACCAAGCATTGATTGACGTCAACCTCGACATTAAACAGAATGAAGTTACGGCAATCATCGGACCGTCTGGATGTGGGAAATCGACATTCATTAAAACGTTGAACCGTATGGTCGAGCTCGTCCCGTCGGTTCGAACAAATGGTGAGATTCTGTATCACGGGAAAAACATTTTTGACCGCGGCTACAGAGTGGAAGATTTGCGTACATCTGTCGGGATGGTGTTTCAACAACCGAACCCGTTCCCAAAATCCGTTTATGACAACGTGGCATATGGTCCCCGTACGCACGGAATTAAAAATAAGAAAGTGCTAGATGAAATTGTCGAACGTTCGCTTCGCGGTGCTGCCATTTGGGATGAAGTAAAAGACCGTTTGAACGAGAATGCGTACGGTCTTTCTGGTGGACAACAGCAACGTCTCTGTATTGCTCGTACGTTGGCGATTGAGCCTGACGTTATTTTGATGGACGAGCCAACGTCAGCCCTTGATCCGATCTCTACGTTAAAAGTAGAAGAGTTAGTTCAGGAGTTAAAAGAGCAATATTCCATCATTATCGTGACGCATAACATGCAACAAGCTGCCCGTGTTTCAGATAAAACGGCATTCTTCTTGAATGGAGAAGTTGTCGAGTTCGATATAACAGATAAGATTTTCTCGAATCCATCTGACAAACGGACGGAAGACTATATTTCTGGCCGTTTCGGTTAAGGAGGAGACTAGATTGATGGCACAAAATCGTACATTTTTTGATATAAAGTTAACAGAGTTAGAAGATAAAGTAGTTCATTTGGCGAACTTGACGATGCGCCAAACGGCAACGGCAATCGAAGTGTTAGAAAAACATGATCTTGAATTGGCAAAAACCGTAATCGACAATGATAACGAGCTAGACGATTTAGAGTTAGCAATCAACGACGAAGCGATTCTATTGATTGCAAAGCAACAACCAGTTGCAACTGACTTACGCCGTCTAATTGTAACGATGAAGTCAGCCACTGATTTGGAGCGAATTGCGGATTATGCGACGAATATTGCTAAAGCAGTGACACGAATCGAGCATGTTCCGTATGTTCATGACATCCAACCGCTTAAGCAGATGGCTGAACAGTTGATCGACATGCTTGAACTTGCGACTCGTGCATATCGGAAGGGTGAAGTGAGTCGTGTTCGTGAACTCAATGAAATGGACCGTGTGATTGACGAAATCAATTTGACGGTGATCAAACAATACATCGGTTCTCTTCCGGCTATGACGGTCGGTACGAATGATGTGTATGAATTCTCGAACATCGCTCGATACCTCGAACGCATGGGCGATCATGTGACAAACTTCGGAGAGCATTTGATTTTCCTTGAAAAAGGGAAACATTATGATTTGAACCAATAAGATTAGTGGTAAAGAACAACAAGACTGTTGTTCTTTATTTTTTTGGGCAGGAAAAGCAATCCAAAAAGCGAATAATAGTCTACATGGATTTTTACATGAAGGGAGCCTAACAGAGATGGAAGAGAAAATCGTATCCTTGAAACAACAAGGTTTTACGTTAAAACAGATTGCGGCAGAACTAGACGTCCCCATTGGCAAAGTCCAATACGCATGGCGAAAATGGAGAAATCAGCACCAAGAATCGGAGGACGTTATCCCTGTGAAACAAAAAAGCGACAAGAAAAAAGAAAAGACGTCCGTAACGGCATCACACAAACAAGTAGCATCAGCGAAAGAATCGGTTGATGTGAAGGCTTCACCACTCCTTGAGAAAGGTCCTGAAGGATACTGGCAGTTACCAGACCGATATAATGTAGACTTTTTACATGCGGTCGTCCAGTCTCCGAACTCAGTATATGTGTGCTGGGAAGTATCTGATTTGGTGAAAAAAACGTTAGAGCTTCAGTTCATGAGACGATGGGAAGAATTGCCGAAAGCGTTCCGTATATTAGATGTGACGTTGCTTGATTACGCTAGCGGGCACACGAACCGGTCCTACACGTTTGACCTCCCTGAGATGACGAATAGTTGGTTCGTTCGTCCTCTCGATCCAAATACGACATATGTGTTCGAATTTGGAATCCGCACGATGGAAGGGGAGTTTTTACCGATTGCGGCATCGACACCGCTTGATACGCCACGGGCAGAACCAGCCGGTGTTGGACGATTCGCAGAACCAGTAAGGCGTTGGCAATACGGAGAAGTTGATTCTCCAGAGTTATTGGATACATTACCAAAATATGCGGCATACCGTTTCGTACGTTAAGGAGGACTCTATACATGAAACCAGGATACTTTTCACTCGTCCTTCATGCTCATTTACCGTACGTTAGGCATGAAGAAAAACACCGTTTAGAGGAAAGATGGGTGTACGAGGCCATATCAGAGACTTATATCCCAATCCTTTGGCAAGTCGATCGATTGAAGCGTCCGTTACATTGGACAGTTAGTATTTCACCGCCTGTGGTAGAAATGCTTGCTGACCCACTCATTCAAGACCGCTACGCCGAGCATTTGGATGAAATGCTTGATTTGATTGCTTTAGAGCTCTCAGAAGGAAGAACGGATGCAGAGACGGCAACGCTTCAGTTTTATAGACAACGTTATCAAGACTTGAAAAACACGTTCCTTCATTGGAATAAAAACTTGAATGAGGCGTTCCGTACATATCGTGAGGCGGGCTATATTGATATGGTCACGTGTACAGCGACTCATGGATTCAACCCGCATCTGTTTACGGAGCAGGCTGCCCGAGCAGAAATCCGGACTGGCCTTAATTGTTTCGAACGTCATTATGGGTTCCGCCCTACAGGTATTTGGTTGCCGGAGTGTGCCTATACACCAGGAGTAGACCGGATTCTATATGAAGAAGGGGTGCGGTACACGTTCGTCGATGAGCATGCCTTATTAGAGGCTGATCCGACTCCTGACAAAGGGATTGGCGCGCCTGTTTATTCTCCGCATGGGGTCGCATTGTTCCCACGAGATCAAATCATCTCGGGCAAAATTTGGAGTTCGATGATTGGATACCCGGGTCATCCGGACTATCGTGAATTTTATCGTGATTTGGCCTATGATCGAGATTGGGACTATATTCAATCATTCATGCACCCTGAAGGTATTCGGTTTGATACGGGATTAAAAATGCATCGAATCACGGGCGACACGGATCAAAAAGATTTTTATGTCCGCGACTGGGCGGAACATCAAATTGAGAATCATGCGATGGATTTTGCGAAAACACTCGAATCACATCTTGAAGCCCATGGTGCTCAAACGTTCCCACCATTTTTAGTGACAGCACCGTTCGATGCGGAGTTGTTCGGTCATTGGTGGTTCGAAGGACCGGAATTTCTAGGGAAAGTGGCAGAGCGCCTTGTGGAATTTGGGATTGAGACCATCACACCGGCGATGTTCCTCGAACGTCACTTCAAAGATTTACAGACGGTTCACGTCTCGATGAATACGTGGGGGCGCAAAGGATACGGTGAAGTGTGGATCAATGAACGAAATGAATGGATGCTTCGCCACCTTCATATGATGGAGATGCAACTCGTAAAAGATGTGGCTGATTATCGCGGAAAATCTGATTTAACAAATCGTGCATTGAAACAATTGATTCGCCATTATGTGTTGGCTGTGTCGAGTGACTGGGCATTTATTTTAGATGGACAAACGACGGCACAGTACGCTGCTGAACGCTTCCGAGAACATACACGACTGTTTGCCGAACTTGAAACGGCGCTCTATCAGGATGAGCTCTCGGATCAATTGCTAAATGAACACTTCGCGGCCTACCCGTTCCTTCAAGACGGTGATATCGACATCGACTCATTCTTGTCACCCCATGATTATTACGTGACGACAGAGCGTGAACAAGAGAAGCCGGCAATCCTGCTGCTTACTCCCGAATATCACGGTCATATCGTCGGAGGACTTGGAAAGCGGGTCGTTGATGAGGTCGAAGCGAGAGCGAACGAAGGTGAAATCGTCTACGTGTTGACACCATACCACGATGAGTTACCAGCGTATGAGCGGCATGGGAACATACATGTGTATCGAGTGAGCCCGACTAGTACATTTTTAGAACATGTCATGAATCAGGTGGCCACGCAAAATATTGCGTATGTCAAACTAGTTCATGAATTGGCGAAACGGATCTCTTTCAAAGTGGTTCATCACTTTGATTGGATGACGATTCCTGCGGCAAGAGAACTTGCGCAATCCCTTTCGCTTCCGTTATACTCAACTATGTTGTCCTTCGAAGCGACACGCAATCCACACGGGCATGGTGGTTTATTCGATGCGATTCATCGCATTGAGAACAGTGTGTTCCCTGAAGCGGAGTGCGTTTATGTCGGTGAAGAGATTTCAATCCATGACTTGAAGCAATGGTACAAGGTGAGTGAGAATGTCAATACTTGCCTGCCTCTTGAATCTTCTCCGTATGGACAGAAACCAATGAAAAAGAACGTGAAATAACCTTGCTTTTTCAAAAGAAACTTGGTAGGATAATTGAGTATGCTTAGACTGTAAAGCAAAAGCACTTGATACAACATCATTGAGATGGGAGTGAAAGAAATGCGCGTTAAAATTACATTAGCTTGCACAGAAACAGGCGATCGCACGTACATCACGAAGAAAAACAAACGTAACAACCCTGAGCGCCTCGAGTTGCGCAAATACAACCCACGTCTCCGTCGTCACACGCTTTACCGCGAAGTGAAATAATGAGAGACCGGCCGTCACATATGTGGCGGCTTTTTTTATAAGGAGGGACGAGTTGTGGAAGAAAAAGCAACATTAAGACGCATCGTGCATCAATCCATCAAGCAAATGACGAATCGGCAACTCGTCGATCGAGCGATACACCAACGACTGTTTTCATCCTATATATGGAAAGAAAGTCAGACAATCGCAGTGACATCTTCACTTCCGCTTGAAATTGATACTTCTCCAATCATTCACGAGGCATTTGAAGCAGGAAAAACGGTTTGTGTCCCGAAAGTAACGAGGCAAGGACTTACATTTCACATCATTCATTCGGTCGATGATCTCGAGGCGGGAGTCATGAATATTTTAGAGCCGACGACTCTACCGACGACGAGGCCAATCGACCTCTGTGTTGTGCCAGGAAGGGTATTTGATCGGGCGGGATATCGAATTGGCTGGGGTGGAGGATATTATGACCGTTTTCTAAAAACATATAAAGGAACAACAATTGCTTTGGCTTACACGAATCAGCTTGTAAGTCATGTGCCGACTGAACCACATGATCTGCCTGTTGAATGGATCGTGACAGAAAAGGAGATGATCCAATGTTCGCCATATTTGTTGTAACTTGTATCGTCGCCTATCTCGGTTATCGGTTGCAGTCATTAACGTTTTTAGGAGCCATCTTGACAGTGCTGACAGGGACGTTGATTGGACTATCGTTTGGGTGGTTTGGGCTATATTTGCTAGGTGTGTTTTTCTCGACCTCCTCGCTCGCCTCGAAATATCGTTCACGCGATAAAGAAGGAGTGGATGATATCGTCGAAAAAACAGGCGCTCGCGACGCCATACAGGTATTGGCCAACGGTGGAGTCGGTATTCTTTGTGCACTCGGGTATCTGCTCACAGAAAATTTTGTCTACGTTTATATGTACATTGTGTCTATTGCCGCGGCGACAAGCGATACGTGGGGGTCGGAGTTTGGTGTGCTCTCAAAAAATAAGCCGCGATTCATGTTCACGTTTAAGCGAGTCGAACCGGGGACAAGCGGTGCAGTTTCCACATTCGGCACATTCATGTCGATTATAGGGGCTTTCGTAATCGTGATCTCTTCTATCTTATTTGTCCAAATGGATGTGGCACTGCTCCTTATGTTATGGGGGATCGGGCTAAGCGGTAGCGTCATCGACACGTTACTTGGAGCGACTCTGCAACGCAAGTTTCGTTGTACTGTCTGTGGCAAATTGACTGAAAAAAAAGTTCATCACCAGGTCTCGACGACATACGTGTCTGGATGGCGCCTGCTCGGTAACGATGCGGTCAATTTCATCTCTATATTCGGAGCGACTTTGATTTGTTTTTTTGTGCTCGGATGAGGGTAGTACAGGAAATGAAGATGTTCCATTTGAATGTGAATATTGTCACAATATCGCCAAAGTGAAAACGGTTTCTATTGTAGTTAGGGTTTGTGAATGATGTTACAATCATGATGTAACAGAGATAACAAAAACATGAAACAGATTGTTCGAAGGGTGGAGAATCAATATGGAAACATTAAATCATGCTAAAGTAACACGTGTCGCACTCGTGGGTGCAGGTGCGGTAGGTGCGAGCTTCGCTTATCAATTAACAACAGCAAGTCTATGTGAAGAACTCGTCATTATTGATATCAATAAAGCAAAAGCAGAAGGGGAAGCGATGGACTTGAACCATGGCGTCTCATTTGCTTCATCACCAATGCGTGTCTGGGCAGGGGATTACACGGATTGTGGAGTAGCTGATATTGTCGTCATCACTGCCGGTGCGCCACAACGTCCAGGCGAAACACGTCTTGACCTCGTCGAAAAAAATGCGAAGATTATGAAATCTATGATTTCAGAGATTATGGACTCTGGTTTTGATGGAATCATTATTATTGCCTCAAACCCGGTTGACATCATGACACATCTCGCATGGAAATATTCGGGTCTTCCGAAACATCGAGTCTTTGGTTCAGGTACAGTACTAGATACATCTCGCTTACGTTATATGCTTGGTGACTACTTTAATGTAGATCCGCGCAACTGCCACGCATACATCATGGGCGAACATGGAGATACAGAATTCGCTGCTTGGAGCAACGCCCGGATTTACGGAAAATCGGTCGAGCAATTGCTTGAAGAGCATGACGAATATAACTGGCAAGATCTCGAAGATATTTATGTGAACGTTCGTGACGCGGCATATCATATCATTGAGCGTAAAGGTGCGACATACTACGCGATTGGTCTCGGATTACTTCGTTTGGTCAAAGCCGTCCTTCGTAACGAAAACACATTGTTGACAGTCGGTGCTCATCTCGACGGGGAATATGGCCTACATGATATCCATATCGGTGTACCAGCCATCATCAATCGTCAAGGAGTGCGGGAAGTCGTTGAGATCGAATTGTCAGAAGAAGAGCATCAAAAAATGCAACACTCTGCGAACGTGCTCATGAAAACAATGGAACCTGTCTTGTAACCTCTATATAGTGATGACCCGTAACCATCTGGTTACGGGTATTTGTGCATCCAGAACAAGTCCCGATTTTGTCGTGAGGTGCTCAGTGATTTACAATAGAATGGAGAGAATACTTGAGAGAGGAGGGAGTTCCATTGGCTACGACTTGTTTTTGGGAAGATATCTATCGGGCGGTTGAAAGCGGCGGGCGAATTGAAGGGATATTAGAGCCTTCACGCGCGGTCATTTTGTTCGACACGAAAGCGGGAGATAGCTATGATCTGTACATTCAGTCCGAAAAAGCATGGGCAAATCATGTCGGGACCGATATTCATGCTATCCTAAACGCATTTCGCCTATCTCGGATCGGACGGAAGCGATTGACGATTCATTTGTATGGCGAACGTCTCGTAGATGAGGAGAGGATTGATTCACTAACATTTCCAATCCCGGCAAAAGTAACAATATCTCGATCTATCTGCACGCCCACTATGGAAGAAGAACGGTTTCGAATGCTTGCTGTCTCCCTTGACCGCGAAAAAAAGTCTGAGTTAAAAAAGCGGTTCTCATTTGGTAAACCGCAAGTAGTATACGGTCTAATGTTTATCACATTTTTAGTCATGTGGTTAGCTGAATCTGTCGGCTCAACTCTTGACCCGAATACGTTGATCGCATTCGGTGCAAAAGTGAATCCACTCATTGAGCAGGGAGAATGGTGGCGCTTGATCACACCGATGTTTCTGCATATCGGATGGTTCCACTTTTCGATCAATATGTTTGCCCTTTGGTCACTCGGTCCACTCGTCGAACGAATGTATGGTTCGATTCGGTTCCTGATTATCTATGTGATTGGTGGGGTTTTGGCGACGACAGCATCATATGCATTCAGTGAATCAATTTCTGCGGGTGCCTCGGGTGCGTTATTTGGGCTTGTCGGTGCTTTACTTTATTTTGGACTACGAGATCGTTCTCTCTTTATGAAGACGCTCGGACCTCCGCTCTTTATTATGTTAGGATTAAATGTGGGACTAGCGTTTGTTTTAGGGGCAAGTTTGGATCATTTTGCGCACGCTGGTGGACTAGTTGGTGGATTTGTCGTCTCTGGAGTCGTAGGATTACCAGATGAAGATAATCGCGCACAACGAATTATATTTTCCGTGCTCACGATCATTTTATTTGGTCTACTATACGGGTACGGATCTTGGTGAGGAGAGATTTCAATGATTGATACACTAAAAACATTAGTAAACATTCCGAGTCCGTCTGGGATGACGGAAGAGGCCATTCGATTCGCAGAGCGAGAATTACAAGCACTCAATGTCAGCACGTCTCGGCTACATAAAGGGGCATTACTTGCAACATTTCCTGGGCGTTCAAAAGAGGCGCGGCTCTTGACGGCGCACGTTGATACGTTAGGTGCGATGGTTAAAGATATCTTGCCGAGTGGACGCTTGCGTTTGACGCAAGTTGGAGGATACGCTTGGACAGCGATTGAAGGTGAGAATTGTCTCATTCATCGAGAAGAAGGCGATGCGATTGAGGGAACGATCCTCATCCATCAGTCGAGTGTACATGTTTATAAGGACACGAACTCAGCTGAACGTTCTGCTTCGAATATTGAAGTTCGATTGGATGAAAAGGTGCATTCGCGGGAAGACGTGACAGCACTCGGAGTCGAAGTGGGTGACTTTGTCTCGTTTGACCCCCGCTTCAAGGTGACGTCTTCAGGATACGTGAAATCACGCCATTTGGATGATAAAGCATCTGTCGCCATTTTATTGGATCTCGCAAAAGACCTGGTCCGTTATGACTTACCGCACACCGTACACTTCTTGATTTCCAATTATGAAGAAGTCGGGTTTGGAGGCAACGCGGGCATCCCGGAAGACGTCGTAGAATACATTGCCGTTGATATGGGTGCGCTTGGGGATGGACAACATTCAGATGAGTATACTGTCTCGATTTGTGCCAAAGACTCTTCGGGACCATACGATATCGAACTTCGAAGAACATTTACGTCTCTCTGTAAAAAACATGAAATCGCTTATAAAGTAGATATTTATCCGTACTACGGCTCAGATGCGTCCGCTGCTATTCGTGCAGGCTATGATGTGAAACATGCATTGATTGGCCCGGGGATCGAATCAAGTCATAGTTATGAACGGACACACACGTCATCAATGGAAGCGACACGTGATTTGTTGTATCGTTATGTATTGACAACGATGGAGGAAGAAGCATGAAAAATTTTTATGATGTCCAACAGTTTTTAAAATCGTTCGGGACCATTATTTATATTGGGGAGCGGGATGCTGAAATCTCACTCATGATGATGGAACTAGACGAAATGTATGAAGGGGGCATCATCGAACAACGCGTTTATGATACGGCCAAAATCATTTTGACTCACGAATTGAAAAATTCAATAGATTGACAGAAATCCCCTTAGTGCAAAGGGTTGCACTAAGGGGATAATAGTGTACACTAGTCAATGAAAGCGATTTAGTTGAGATGAGGAGTGAACGGTATGAAATGGTTATTAGGTATCGACATCGGTGGTACAACGGTGAAGATGGCTGTTTTAGACATGAACGGCATCATTTCTGATAAGTGGGAAGTCAAAACGGATATTCGGGAGAATGGTGTACATATTCCAAAGGACATCGCAACGTCTTTTGAAACATATCTTGAGACATCCGGGAAGAAAAAAGAGGATTTCGCGGGTGCGGGGATTGGAGCGCCTGGATTCATTAACTTCTCGGAAGGAGTTGTCGAATACTCGCCGAACATCGGGTGGAAAGATTTCGCCCTTGTCAGTGAGTTCGAACAAGCGGTTGGACTTCCGGCTGTTCTCGAAAACGATGCAAACGCAGCAGCCCTCGGTGAAATGTGGAAAGGTGCCGGTGAAGGTGCATCTGAACTATTGGCAATCACGCTCGGAACGGGTGTCGGTGGTGGCGTAATCACAAATGGAAATATTGTTCACGGAACAGCGGGCATGGCTGGAGAAATCGGACATATTACAGTGGAGCGAGATGAAAATAAGGCTGTTAAGTGTGGTTGTGGTCGTCTTGGATGTATTGAAACGATTGCCTCTGCGACCGGTATTTCACGTTTAGCCCTACAGAAGCGAAAAAATCAAGACACCACGTTGAATGAATTGAAAGACGTAACAGCGCGTGACGTGTTTGAGGCATATAAAGCCGGTGACTCGATTGCGACAGAAGTAATCGATGAGATGACCGAATATCTCGGATTGACCATCTCAAATATCGCAAACACACTCAACCCGAAAATGATTGTCATCGGTGGTGGCGTTTCTAAAGCGGGTCACGCGTTACTCGAACCACTTGATGCTCAATTCAAACGTTTCGCGCTCGAACGCGTATACGAGTCGACGTCGTTTAAAATTGCAGAACTTGAAAATGATGCCGGTGTGATCGGATGTGCTTGGCTAGCACGGAAACACTTCCTTCCAACACGCGTATAACACGAGCACGTCTGCACTTTGCAGGCGTGTTTTATTATGGAAAAGGGTATGGTAAATTGTAAAATTTGTAACGCCACAGTTGATTTTTTATTAAAAAAGGAGTAAGATTTGAACTTGATACTGGATCTGTACTATTCAATCCGAATTGTACAATATGTAAACAAATATAAAAAATAATGGCTAAATAAACCCATGCCGAAAACTGAAAAGAGGAGGAGACCGTCAGATGAATTCATCTCAACGCTTCTCGAAGCTATCAACGAGACTGAACGACACGGTCCGCGCTTCGTTTCAAGAATATCGTCTATTTTGGATTTTTACGTTATTGCTTTGGACGAAGACGTATATCGTCTATCAATTTTTCTTCAACATTCCGATCGAAAACACTGCACAAGCTTTTATCTTACTGATTAGCCCAATCAGTTCGACACTATTCTTGTTTGCCTTCCACTTCTTTTTTAAAGGGAACAAACAAAAATGGGTGCTTTACACGCTTTACGCAATTGCATCGTTTATCTTGTTTGCAGATGCCGTGTATTATCGGGAATTCACGGACTACTTGACGATGCCTGTCATTATGCAACCGTCGAACATGGAAACGTTATCGACTTCGTTCACTTCACTTCTTGAATGGAAAGATTTAATCGTTCTTGGTGATGTGTTCGTCTTACCATTCATCTTATGGCGGATGAACATGAAAGAGAACACTGCCTCACACCGACGTGCGCTCGTCACATTCGTTGTAGCTGTGTCAGTATTCTTGTTCAACCTTTCGCTCGCAGAAACAGAACGTCCTGAATTGTTGACTCGTTCATTTGACCGTGAACTACTCGTGAAAAACATCGGTACTTTCAACTTCCACGTATACGATGCGATGCTCCAAACGAAAACATCGGCTCAAAAAGCGATGGCTGATGAATCAGAGCTTGCGACGATTGAACAGTTCACACGTCAAAATTATGCTGCACCGAATCCAGATTTGTTCGGTAAGTATAAAGGGAAGAATGTCATTGTCGTTTCGTTCGAATCGGCACAGAACTTCACACATAACATGAAGGCGCCAAACGGAGAGTATATCACCCCAAACTTAAACAAACTGATTGAGGAGTCTCACTACTGGCCGAACTATTACCACACAGTTGGTCAAGGGAAGACTTCGGACGCTGAGTTTGCACTCGATAACTCGCTATACGGTCTTCCACGTGGTGCCGTATACTTTACAAATGCCGATAATGAATACCAAGCACTTTCTGAGATGATCAAAGAAGATAATTATTATTCAGCTGTGTTCCACGCGAACAATAAATCGTTCTGGAACCGTGATCAAATGTATAAAAACGTCGGGGTCGATCAGTTCTTTGATGAGAAGAGTTATGACCTTGGGAATCCAGAAAATATGACAGAATGGGGTCTTTTGGATGATAGTTTCTTCGAGCAATCTATTCCAATGCTCCAAGAACTACCAGAGCCGTATTATGCGAAGTTCATCACATTAACGAACCACTTCCCATATACGATGCCAAGTGAAGACTATGAGCTCGTTCCAAAGTTTGAAACAAGTTCGACAACATTGAATAATTTCCCGCAAGCACTTGCGTACCAAGATTATGCACTCGGTCTCTTTATTGAACAATTAAAAGAGAACGATATGTGGGATGACACGATTTTTGTCGTCTATGGTGATCATTATGGAATCTCAACAAACCACAATAGTGCAATGGCAGAGTTGCTTGGAAAAGAAGAATTAACACCTTTCGATGTTGCGAAATTACAACAAGTACCATTCGCTATTCATTTACCGGATCAGAAGAATGGTGAAGTGCATGAAACAATCGGAAGTCATGTTGACATGAAACCGACAATCTTGCATTTACTTGGAATCGATACGTCGGACACAATCGGTTTCGGGAATGATTTATTCTCAGAAAACCGAAACAGTCGTGCAATCTTCCGTGATGGTACGGTCGTGACGGATGAATATGTCTGGACACAATCGACATGTTATAATGCTACATCTGGTGAAGTTGTAGAAGACACGTCACTATGTGGTCCGATCACAGAGGAAGCGGAAAAGATATTACAGATGAACGATGATTTAATCTATTCTGACTTACTCCGTTTTAAAGAGCAGACGAAAGAATAAGCGATTAGTTGATGAAGAACCGAATCACTTTATGTGATTTGGTTCTTTTTTTGTAGAGGACAGTGTTTCTATCCTTTTCTTAAAAATGAATCAGGTGAGTCAATCGAAAACTGTACATCAGGTTGATTTTTGACACAAAAAAAGCGACCGAAGTCGCTTGCTGATTTCTTGCTGCAAATCATTAACCTGGAATTCCGCCGTAAATCAATGTGGCGATCCCAAAGAATCCGAATACGAGTACAGTTAAAGCTGCAAATACGAGCGGAAAGAATTGGCGTTTTTGGAATGAACGAAGCATTCCCCATACAGCCACAATGGCGACGATGACGGAAATCCATCCGAACGGTTCATACAAATGCATGACGAGTTCCCCCTTTAATTATACGTCATGAAATTCATAAAAATTTCACTGAAATATCATTATTATTTTATCCGATTATTGGGGCGCTGTCGAGCAAAGGTTGACATCGATACAATTTTGCCACAATATTGTTTTGAACAAGAAGGGGATGAATCAAATGCAAATTAAGAAGATTACGTCTGGCTTAGCACAAGAGAATGGATATGTTCTTGAAAAAGACGGAACTGTCGTTGTAATCGATCCAGGAACAGATGATCCAAGGTATTTTGAAGTGATCGAACATTTCGGTAAACCTTCTGCGATTTTATTAACTCATGCGCATTTTGATCATATCGGTGGAATTGATGCACTTCGTGAGCGCTATCAAATACCCGTATACGTGCACCGTTTTGAAACAAGTTGGTTGACGGATGGAGAAAAGAATGGGGCGGCCGCATTCAATCTACCAGTTCCGGCAATGAAACCGGCAGAAAAGACATACGAAGGCGATATGCTGGTCGTTGGGAGCATCGCATTCCGGCTCTATCATACGCCGGGTCACTCCCCGGGAAGTGTTGTCTTGTACATGAAGGATGAAGAAGTTGCATTTTGTGGTGATTTGATATTTAAACAGTCTGTTGGACGAACCGACTTGTTCGGGGGGGATCAAAAGGCGTTAATGGGATCAATCGATCGGATGAAGCAATTGCTTCCTGATTCGACAGTTCTCTACTCTGGACATGGTCCTCGGACAACGTTAGAAGATGAGAAGCGGACAAACCCTTTCTTCAAACAGTAAAAAAAGATTGTCTCCGGTGAGACAATCTTTTTTTACATTTGGAAGTTGCTCCAATACGTAAAGACAACGAAGAAAATTGTCAAATACGCCCCAAAGACATATACATACGTTTTTTCAGTTAACTTTAAGTAACCTAGAGCGACAAAGAAAATCGTTTGTGCTAAGAAGACAAGTCCCATAACGATAAAGTCACCAGTATGTTCACTACTACTTTGGTCGCCGCCTAGTGCGCCTACGAAAGCAAGTGCCGCCACTAGCCCAGTCCAAAAGCCTAGGACACGAAACATTCTTGCCATGTTAATCCCCCCATGCGTGCATTATTCCATTCTCATTCACTATTTTACCAACACATTCGAAAAAATGCTATGGAAACGTGAGAATTGCGCAAAATAATCGTGAAAAATATGTGAAATCATTCTGATAAAAAAGTTGTACAAATTTTTAATAAAGTTGTACAAAACATATACAAAGTGGGTGTATAAGTGTATAATCAACTTATACAAACTGAACGAAGTAAAAAGTTGAATGAGGGAGGATTATAAAAATGTCATCAGAACTAATGTTTTATACGTATCCAAGCTGTACTTCTTGTAGAAAAACGAAAGCGTTTTTACAGGATCAAGAGCTTCAAGTGAGTGAACGTCATATTTTCAGAGATGCACCGACTGTTGATGAGTTGTTACAATTACTTGCAATTAGTGAAGAAGGTGTTGATTCCCTCTTAGCGACGAGAAGTCAAGCCTTCAAGCAACTCGACGTTGATGTAGAAGATTTGAAGTTAAGCGAGCTACTCAAATTGATGAGCGAAAATCCGAAATTGTTGAAACGTCCGATTCTAACGGATGGAAAAGAAGTGATTGTCGGATATGACAAGGTTTCAATCGAAACATATGCGCGTCGCCATAATACGGTTTCGGTTCAAGTTTCTTAAGACAAGCCCACTTTCGACATAGTGGGTTTTTTTTTATGCTTGAACCGAGGTGAACGAGATGAAAGAATTCATTGAAGAACTGATGGTCGCAGCCCGGCAAGCCGGTGCGACCGATCTTCATTTTTTACCGGATGCTCATCGGGTGAAGGTTCAAGTCCGATCGGCCATGAGATTAGTCGAATTTCAGTCAATGGACTTAGGTCAATACAATCGACTCACGTGGCATATGCGCTATTGGTGTTCATTACCTGAAACGAATCAACGGCTTCCTCAGTCAGGCGTATACGAATTAAATCAAGAAGTAATTCGTGTGACTTTTCTTCCTTCATTTGAGCAAACGTTGATGTCATGGAGGATTCCACATCAGACGTTCAATCTCCCTCAATTATTGCAATCACAAGATGTGGAACGTTTACAAAAAATGACTGCTTCACGAGAACGAAACGGACTTTTATTTATTGGTGGCTCTACAGGAGCGGGTAAGACGACAGTGATGTATGCATTGTTAAATTATTTAAAACAAGAACGGATTGTTACCATTGAAAACCCTCCTGAACAAATGGTCGACGGCGTGATTCAATTGGAAGTGAATACTAAAGCAGGACTAAGCCATCGACAATTATTGAAAGAAACATTGAGGGCGGATCCGGACATTATCGTGATTGGGGAAGTACGAACCGTTGAAGAGTTGACTGTCGCATACGATGCGGCACTAAGTGGACATTTGACAATCACCACTTTTCATACAGCGTCCATTCAAGATGGAGAGAGAAGAATTGAACAATTACTTGGGAAGACTTCCATCCAGAGACATTGGTGTGTGCTGACCCGGAATCAGGGGGTGACTTGTGAATGGGCAACTCATCAATGAATCCTCCGATTCAATTGATTCACCGCTTTCTGCGATTGCAATCCCGAGGTGTGTCACTGAAAGTGACGATGGAAACACTCGAATACCATGAAAAAGGAGCGAAAAAAGACAAGGTTCGGGATATGAGGGCGTTACTTGAAACAGGTACGAATTTGGCTGAAGTGTTCTCGGTAATCATCACTAATCCGCAAATGCGAGAGATTTTGAACACGGCAGAGCGAAGTGGTCGGTTTATTGATGGGTTACATCAAGTCGTCTTAGTGTTGGAGATGCGTCAACGACTGAAAGAAGAATTAAAAAGATTGATTCGCTATCCATTGATCATTTTTTTTATTCTCCTTTCTCTAGGGATGATTTACGCGCTATATATTTTTCCGAAACTGATGGGAATGGTCGATGTCTCGTTGCAAAATGGTGTAGCTTCGATTCTATTGTCACGGTGGTTCTTCCCAACACTATTTTGTGTAGTTTTAACGTCTGGGGCACTAATGTTCGGAATGTATCGACGAGGGATTGAGCTTCCCTTTTACACATGGAACCATGGAAAGACGCTGTATTTGACGTATGTATTTGTTAGTGAGTTATCACTACTCCAAAATACTGAAACGAACATCAGGCAGATCATCAGTCGTCTAGCAGATGAAGATGGGGAGATGGCTAAGATGGCTAAACGAATCCATTGTCGCATGTCAGATGGAGAAGGTCTTGAAGCCGCCGTGAAATGTGAGCCGTTTATTGATTATGAGGTCGTCGGTCTGTTAGGGGTAGGAGCGATGAGTGGTGAACTTGGTGAACTCATGTCGCTTCACCGAGAACTTGTATTCGAAGAAATGGAACTGTACAGTCGTAGTTTGATTGAAAAAGTGGAGCCGATATTGTATGGCGTAATTAGTATGATGATTGCAGTTTTATTTTATACATTGTATTTACCGGTCAAGCTCATCATGGCTCAATTATGAAGGGGGAAAAGGAAATGAAGGAAGAACATGGATTCACACTAGTTGAGATGGCGGCTGTCCTTTTGATTATATCGGTTCTGCTCTTATTACTCGTCCCATCCCTAACAGAAGGGAAATCGCGGGCAGACCAAGTTAGTTGTGAAGGCAGTGTACGTATCGTCGAGTCAGAAATCAACTTATACTATGCCGAGCATAAATCTTACCCTGCAACATTAGAAGTGATAAAACGCGACTCCTCAACAGACCCACTCGTATACAGCTGTCAATCGTCAGAGTATACATATTCACCTCTTGATGGTTCTCTCATAAAGCGATGAAAGGATATACACTCGTCGAAATAACATGGGTCCTTGTTATATTATCGTTTCTCCTACTAATCAGTATCCCGGTAGCAAAACCGTTTGAGCGACTAGAGCTCTATGATTTCACAGATTCCTTAGTTGCCAATATTCAAGAAGCGGGGCAGTACCCCTATATTTCTGAAAATGGGAGTTGTGTTCCGAAGTTGATTTGGATATCCCAACAGCAAACCTATCTGATCGTGTGTGGTCTGACGTTAATTAGAGAGGTAGACGTACCATCGGGAATAACTCTATATCTCCCGACGTATAATACTTTGACATTTTCACAAGCAACGGCTTCCTATGCAGGGCAATGGAAGTTTGTAAGTGGAAAGACGTCTGTGACGCTCAAATTTCGAATCGGAACGTATGAGCCGGAGGTGATTATTCGTGAGGAGGAATGAAGCGGGTTTTTCTTTATGGGAATTGAGTGTAAGTCTAGCAGTGATAATGGGATGGGTCTTCATTTTGACATCATTTGTCGTGCAGGGGAACGAGCGGATCGACCGAATGAGTGAAACGTTGTTCACCTATGAACGTTTACAAGGAGAGGTGCTACTTGAAGCTGCTGAACCGTCTGGTCGCGAGCAAGTGTGTGAAAAAGGATTCTGTTTGCCGACGTTGTGAACAAGGGTTTACTATGATTGAGATGACGGCAGTATTGCTGATTCTTCCGATATTTATCTTATTGTTAGCGGAATTGATGCTGCTTGGTCAAAAGCTCTACGAACAGCCTAAATGGAATCATCATACGACACCGCAACTGATTGTACGACGTTTGATAAACAGTGAAAATTGCCGTGTAGACGCCGGTCGCTTACGAGGAGAATTTGTTAAGTCGGATGATGAGGTATGGCCATGGACGATTAAACAGTTGAATGGGAATTTGGTCATGGTTGGAGACGGAGGGGGGAACTTGCTATTTTTAAGAGGAATCAATCAGTACCATGTCGAATCGATTGGAAAAGGATTTCGAATTTCATGGACCGATTCGTCGTTCAAAAGAGAGCGGCACGTGATGTGTATGAACGGGGATTCTTCCTCATTGTCACCTTGACAATCGTTGTATGGCTACTTGGGGCCGCGTTATTTTGGTATACTGATATTGAACGAACGACGAGACGAATCTCAGATGAGATATTGGCCATACGTTTTGAATCCCACTTGTTGTTGGCAAAAGAACGTTGTGGCAATCAACCAGTAACACTCACTAAACCGACGGGGACGGTGACATGTCGTCCGATTGCACCGAATCGAACGGAAGTGGAGATGGTGTTGACATCTGGTGAACGGCATAAAGAGGTGATGGCTTATGAATGACAAACCGTTTTACATTGTAGGGTTTATGGGTACAGGTAAGTCTACCTTGCTTTCTTTTTTCAAAGAATCTGGTGAAGTGGCGGACCTTGATTCGGTAATCGAAGCCATGACTGGGATGGACATCGCTACATATTTTGACCGATATGGTGAGAAGGCGTTTCGTGATGTCGAAACAGAGGCACTGCAACGAGTTGATGCTGATTACGTTTTGACAGGTGGCGGAGTAGTTGAACGTCCTGAAAACATAAGTTGGATGCGCGAACGTGGCACGATTATTCATTTGAATCTGCCGTTTGAAGACTGCTGGGAACGCATCAAGGATTCTAATCGACCACTCGTGAAAAAAGGACAAGTAGAAGTTCAATCATTATATAAACGACGTGACGCGTTGTATCGGGAAGCGGACGAGTCGGTCGATGCGTCACGTACACCTCAAGACATCGCTGAACACATTATCCGTTTGAAGGAGGGAAAGGCATGATTTGGATCAATCTCGCAATTATTGTACTGTCATTAATCGGTCTTGGCATCTATGGTTATCTCTTGTTCAAAAAGCAGATGAAGTCAGAAATCGGTCGGTTGAATCGATTGACGGAACGGTTTAACATTCGAGCAGACGTGATCGGACAGCAAGTCAATGAGATTAAAGGACATGTGGATGCGGTCAACCGATCTATTACTCAAATAAAGGACTTCGGAGTTAAGGCAAAAGACGAATCAATCGAGTTGAAGCAGGCGGCGGTTGGGCTGACGCATGAAATCAAACGAACGGCGGGAATCGAACGCTCTGACGTTTCCACCGAGACAAAAATATGAAATAATGAGGATGAAAACGTTTTCGTTTTTCATCCTTTTTCTTTTTCTCTTTTTTAACTATGCAGAAAGATTAAAAATTGTTAAAGTGAAATGGAAAGCGAAAGATTTCAAATAAAATATCATTTATGTTCGGGATTGGGGGATATTATGGAAAGGGTTACTTTGAAACGTACGCCTTTATTTGAATTGATTGAACCGAAGGCGAAGATGGTTGATTTTGCGGGATTCGAAATGCCGATTTTGTTCTCTTCGATTAAAGAAGAACATCTGGCTGTGCGTCAAAACGTGGGGATGTTTGATGTATCTCACATGGGAGAGATTCGGATTGAGGGACCAGACGCACTTGAACAAGTACAGAACCTCGTGACGAATGACGTCTCGAAAATTAAAGTTGGTCAAGCTCAGTACAACCTTCTGTGCCTTGAAGATGGTGGAGTGGTGGATGATTTGCTTGTCTATCGCTTAGATGAGGACGCCTATTGGCTCGTCGTCAACGCCTCGAATATCGAAAAAGATGAAGCGCATATTCGCAGGTACGTCAATGGTGACGTGACTGTGACAAATGAGTCTGACGAGTACGGTCAAATTGCCATCCAAGGACCGAACGCAGAAACAATTCTTCAAAAAATCACAAATGTAACACTCAAGGAAATCGGGTTCTTCAAGTTTATAAACGGTGATGTGGCAGGCGTCCCGTCTGTTATCTCACGTAGTGGATATACAGGGGAGGATGGTTTCGAAATCTATGCTCGGGCTGAAGGAATCTCTGCCGTTTGGGAAGCTCTTGAATCAGAAGGCGTTATCCCTTGTGGACTAGGTTCACGAGATACACTTCGTTTTGAGGCGTGCTTACCGCTCTATGGACATGAGCTAGATGAGTCGGTTACACCGTTTGAGGCGAATCTCAACTTTGCTGTTAAGTTAGACACGGATTTTATCGGGAAAGATGCGCTTGTCTCTCAAAAAGAGAACATTCCGACTCGATTAGTAGGCTTGAGATTACTCGGGCGAGGGATCGCTCGTCAAGGAGCGCAAGTCGAAGTCGATGGTGATGTGGTAGGTGTCGTCACGACCGGTACGATGCCTCCGACGGTTAATGAATCCATTGCTTGGGCACGAGTCGATGCACGCTATAAAGATGAAGAACGATTCGTCATCGACATTCGGGGCAAAAAGATTGAAGCGGAACGCGTACCGACACCTTTCTATAAACGGACGAAATGAAACAGGGGGATTCAGAATGAATAGAATGGAATTTCGTTATTTACCGATGACTGAACAAGACGAGCGAGACATGTTGCAGACAATCGGAGTGGATTCGATTGAGGGGCTACTCGCAGATATCCCAGAATCGCTTCGTGAAAAAGCATCACTTGCGGCAATCGGCTCACCACTTCCCGAGGTTGATCTCGTACGTCATATGACGAAATTGGCTGACAAAAACAAGCATACGAAATCATACCCGAGCTTCCTTGGAGCAGGGATGTATGATCACCTTTCGCCGACCGTAATGAACCATATGCTTTTGCGTTCTGAATTCTATACGGCATATACACCATACCAACCTGAGATTTCACAAGGTGAACTGCAAGCAATGTTTGAGTTTCAGACGATGATTTGTGAATTGACAGGTATGGATGTCGCAAACTCATCGATGTATGACGGAATCACTGCGCTTGCCGAGGCTACGTATTTAGCTAGTGCTCAAACGAAGAAAAAACGTGTCGTCGTTTCAGGAGCAGTTCATCCTGAAGCCAAAGATGTTATTCGCACGTACGCTGATGGGCCTGGTCTTTCAGTTGAATACACAGACGTAGTGAATGGTGTAACGGATCTATCTGATTTCGATTTGACGGATGCGTCATGTCTCGTCGTGCAATACCCAAACTTCTACGGTCGAATTGAAGACCTGGAGCAATTGGCGAAACAAGCGCATGACGCCGGCGCACTCTTTGTCGTATCAAGTAACCCGCTTGCCCTTGGGATTTTAGAGTCACCAGGTGCACTTGGTGCGGATATTACAGTCGGAGATGCACAACCGTTCGGGATTCCGCAAAGTTTTGGTGGTCCGTCATGTGGTTACTTCGCGGTGAAAAAATCGTTGATGCGTAAACTACCTGGTCGACTTGTTGGACAAACAGTGGACGAGGATGGAAAACGTGGATTTGTCTTAACGTTACAGGCACGCGAACAGCACATTCGGCGAGATAAGGCAACGTCAAACATCTGTTCGAACCAAGCGCTCAATGCATTAGCTGCTTCGATCACAATGTCGGCTTTAGGAAAATACGGAATTCGTGACATGGCCGTTCGAAACATCCAAACAGCCCATTACATGAAAGAAGCATTAAAAGCTTCTGGATTCAAAATCGTTGATGAAGGTCCAATGTTCAATGAGTTTGTTGTTGACTTCGGACATGACGCGGAGGAAGTGTCACGTCATCTTCTCGAACATGGAATGATTGGCGGTCTACCGCTTGGTACGTACGAAGCGGAACGTCAGACACAAATGTTGGTTTGCGCGACGGAATTACGTACAAAAGAAGAGATTGATCAGTTTGTCGAAGTGGTTAGGGGGATGAAATGATGCAACACGAACAAACGCTAATTTTTGAAGTGTCACGTGAAGGACGGACAGGATATAACTTACCGACACCAACTGTCCCTGAGGTTGACCTCGAGACACTGTTACCGGCTACGATGATTCGAAAAGAGGCAGCGGAACTTCCGGAAGTGTCTGAGCTTGATGTCGTCCGTCACTACACAGCGCTCTCGACACGAAACCACGGGGTAGATTCAGGGTTTTACCCGCTCGGTTCGTGTACGATGAAATATAATCCAAAGGTGAACGAAGATATGGCTCGTCTTCCTGGATTTGCGCATATTCATCCGTTACAACCGGCGGAAACGATTCAAGGTGCACTTGAACTCATGGTGGACTTACAGGAGCAACTCGCTGAAATCACAGGTATGGACGAGGTCACGTTGCAACCCGCAGCTGGAGCGCATGGTGAATGGACGGGTCTCATGTTGATTAAAGCATTCCACGAGCGCAACGGGGATACGGCTCGTACGAAAGTTCTCGTCCCAGATTCTGCCCATGGAACGAATCCGGCCTCTGCAGTAGTTGCTGGATTCGAGACAGTGACGGTCAAATCGGACAATCGTGGACTCGTTGATTTGGATGATTTAAAAGCGAAGGTCGGAGCGGATACAGCGGCGCTCATGCTTACGAATCCGAACACACTTGGACTATTTGAAGCAGACATCCTTGAGATTTCAAAAGTGGTCCATGAAGCTGGTGGAAAATTGTATTATGACGGCGCGAACTCGAACGCAATCCTAGGTATCGCGCGTCCGGGAGACATGGGCTTTGACGTCGTCCACTTAAACTTGCATAAGACGTTCACAGGTCCACACGGTGGAGGTGGACCAGGTTCAGGTCCTGTCGGTGTCAAACGCGATTTGATTCCATTCTTGCCAACCCCGATCGTAACTAAGACGGAAAATGGATATGGTCTAGATTACGACCGTCCACAATCGATCGGTCGAATCAAACCGTTCTATGGGAACTTTGGAATCAATGTTCGGGCTTACAGCTATATCAAGACGATGGGTGCCGAAGGGTTGACGCGTGTTTCGCGAGAAGCTGTACTCAACGCCAACTATATGTTCGCTCGATTAAAAGATGCGTTTGACGTACCGTACGATACGTATTGCAAACACGAGTTCGTTTTGTCAGGTAAACGACAAAAAGCACTCGGAGTTCGTACGCTCGATATCGCAAAACGTCTTCTTGATTTCGGCTATCACCCACCAACCATCTATTTCCCGTTGAATGTCGAAGAGTGTATCATGGTGGAACCGACTGAAACCGAATCAAAAGAGACACTCGATGCTTTCTGTGATGCGATGCTTCAAATTGCAAAAGAAGCGGAAGAAAATCCGGAAATCGTTCAGACGGCTCCGCATACGACGGTCGTCAAACGTATGGATGAGACGCTCGCTGCTCGGAAACCGATTTTAAAATACGAACGTCGCGAAGCATCGTCAGTTAAATAAAAATGAGCGGGTCGACTCAGTCGTCCCGCTCATTTTTATGCTTTTTTAATTTTGCCTTTCCAGTTTTTGAATCCACCTTCGAGCATGTAGATGTTGTTGTATCCGTTCTTCATGAGAAGCTTGGCTGCTTGGTTAGACCGTGAGCTTCCTTGACAATAAATAAGGATCGGTTGATCTTTACGCAATTCTTTCATACGCATTTTCATTTGTCCGACCGGGATGTTTCGTGCGCCGACGATATGACCAGCTTTATATTCTTTCGGTTCACGTACGTCGATCAATTGTCCTTTACGGAGTGAAGCGCGGAATTCTTCTTGTTTCATTTTTTTCAACCCGCGAGCTGGCATGAAGCGCCATACGATGTAGGCGATCAAGGCAACCCATAGGAGGATGACGAGGATTGTTTCGAGTCCCATAGATGTTCTTCCCTTCTCTTTCAAAGTTACCATCTCTCATTATAATGAATTTGAGGTCATGAGACAATGATTGACTCAATCAATCAATGCTTTCCCTTTCGATTTCATTCTAGTTAGGATAAAATAAAAAGTGGAAACCGGAACATTAGGGGAGGTCGTGCCCATGCCGACACCGAGTATGGAAGATTATTTAGAACGTATTTACTTATTGATGTCAGAAAAAGGATATGCGCGAGTATCTGACATTGCCGAACATTTAGGAGTACATCCCTCCTCTGTCACGAAAATGGTTCAAAAGTTGGATCGTGAAGAGTATCTCGTATACGAAAAATATCGTGGACTTATGCTTACGAAAAAAGGTCAAAAAGTAGGGAAGCGATTGGTCGAGCGTCATGCGATGCTCGAGTCTTTTTTACGTCTCATCGGAGTGGATGAGGCAGACGTCTATGAAGATGTTGAAGGAATCGAACACCACCTCAGTTCAAATACACTCGATTGCATGACTCAGTTTGTGGAATTCTTTGAGGATAAACCGGAGCTCATGAATCAATTTAAAGAGTTTCGTGAACAAGAGAGGGCTGCGGAAGAATAATTTAAAAAAACGCCAATTTTAATCGATTGGCGTTTTTTTATCGCTTCGTTTCTTCAAAACACGAACGAATTATTGTTAGTTGCGAATGAATGTATATATTTTGGTTAGGAATATGTTAAGATAAATCGTGGATTGAATATTGAGGGGGTGGCGGCGAACATTCGCTGATGTTATGGAGATTCAAATTAAAGGGAAGTTATTTGACGAACAACAAATTCGAGACCGGGTAAAAGAATTGGCAGAAGAAATTGAGAAAGATGCCAATGGGACACCGATTGTCATCGTTGCCGTGTTGAAAGGGTCGATGGTCTTTGCTGCCGATTTGATGCGCTACATGAAAGGCAGTGTGCAACTCGATACAGTCGCAACATCTTCATACGGGAAAAAGACCGTTTCGAGTGGCAGTGTACAACTTCGGAAAGATCTTGATTTAGATGTCGAAGGAAAGTATGTCGTCATCATCGAAGATATCATCGATACGGGGCAGACGTTGAAATTTCTGTGCAAACATATGGAACTCCATCAACCGAAACAGTTGAAAATCTGTACGCTTCTCGATAAACCGGCTCGCCGTCTCGTGCAATTAGACGCAGACTATGTTGGCTTTGAGATTCCGGATGAATTTGTCATCGGTTATGGCATCGATTATGCGGAGCAGTATCGCAACTTACCTTATATCGGGTATGTAGAAACAACCTAAAAAGGAGCGCCGCGGCGCTCCTTTTACATGTTCGCTTTCTTTTTCTTCTTGCCTTTCTTCCCTTCGATTACCGTCAAATGTGGAGGATTGCTTCGATGTACGTTCGGGCGTTTCGACAACTTTGTAACGTTCGAACCTGGTTTTTTGCTTTTTTTGATTTTTGCAGATGCGGAAGGTTTGACTTGAGGGCCGCGGTTTCCTTGCATCCGTTTCTTAGAGGCTTGTGCGGTTTTACGGTAACGCATATCCTCTGGAGACATACGTCGACCGATGAAGAAACGATAGATCACATAAAAGACTAACCCGAATATTCCGATGAACAACAACTGTCTAAACAAGCGACCTGGATCGGTGGCGAGCATATGTCCGACCCCGATGAAGCCAAGGATAAACACGATGGTTGCTGCGGTCGAACCAATTCTTTGTCTGATCATGGTGCTTCCTCCTCTTATCCCTCTCTCTGAACGACCGATTCTCCTAACTCTTTTCGTTCCCACGTTTCGAATGCTTCAATCGCAACTTGAATCTGTTCATCATTTGGTTCCCGGGTCGTCAATAACTGAAGCGAAAGACCTGGTTTTCCGAGGAATGACAAAAAGCGATGATCGCGGAAGCGATTGGTGAATTGAAGGACTTCAAACGAGATTCCGATGACGACTGGCAAGAGTGCGATTCGGCTGACGAGTCGCAGCCAAAGCGGATCGATTGGCACAATCATATACACGCCAATCCCCACGAAGACAGTGAACAAAATAAAGCTTGATCCACAGCGATAATGAAGACGTGAGCTTTGACGAACATGTTCGACTGTGACCTGTCGTCCGGACTCATAACAGTTGATGACCTTATGCTCAGCCCCATGATATTGAAAGACACGTTTGATGAGTGGCGTCAATGAAATCAAGTAGAGGTAACTAAGCAACAATACTAATTTTATTCCCCCTTCAAGGAGGTTTTGAATCACGTGTCCAGAAAATATCGGTACGTCTTGAAACATTGCGGCGAGCAGTGCTGGTGTCACGTTAAAAATCAACTTGCCGAAGACGTATGAAATGACGCCGATGATGGCGACGAAGGCAATCATCCAAATGCTCTGCTTTTGTTCATCGTTCGGGCTCGCGTCTTCACTTGGGTCAACGTCATACCGATCACTCGCAAAATTCATATGGGCAGACCCATTCTTTAACGACTCATAGAGTGCGACGATTCCTCTTAGAAACGGTACTTTTTTTAAGGACTGAACCCATGGGACGAGGATGCGTGCTTGCTCGAACGTTTCGATGGACCCATCTTTTCGTCGAATGGCAGATGCGCTCTCGGAACGGCCTTGAAACATGACCCCTTCCACAAGTGCCTGTCCCCCGACAGGGATAGTTTGTTTAGAATTCATTCACTTTCCTCGATTCTTACAGTGTTGTACTTGAATTATACCGTGATTTATCAAAAAAACGAAAGGGTAGAAGGCTCGATTCACGTTCTTTCGATAAATTTGTTACAATAGATAAGACTTGACGAACGAGGGGGAAGAAGATTGCGAATTTTAGTGTTGAATGGGCCAAATTTAAACTTGTTAGGTCGCCGTGAACCAGACGTGTATGGGAACGTGTCGTTAAAAGGCTTAGCTGCCGAATTAATGCTCGTCGCACCGGAGGGCGTCGAACTCACGTTCAAACAATCGAATCACGAGGGAGAGTTGATTGACGCCCTTCACGACGCCTACGATTTCGAAGGTGTTGTATTGAATGCGGGAGCCTACACGCATACGTCAATCGCGATTCGAGATGCCATCTCCGCTATCGCTGCCCCGGTCGTTGAAGTACATATCTCGAACGTGCATGCCCGTGATGTGTTTCGTCACGAGTCAAAACTCGCAGGCGTTTGCTTAGGAGTAATCACCGGATTTGGGCTCACTAGCTATACGTTAGCATTGCATGCACTAATCGAACATTGGAGGAATCGACATGATTGAACGCGTAAACAAACTGCAAGCACAGTTAGAAGCAAACGAGATTGACGCATTGCTCGTCACAAAACGTGAAAACATTCGCTACTTATCTGGTTTCACCGGATCGAGTGGCGTTATCGTCATCACGTCGAAAACCGCAAGCTTTATCACGGATTTCCGATATACGGAACAAGCGAACGATCAAGTAAAAGGATACGACATCGTTGAATTGGATACATCGCTTATTAAATCGGTCGCTGACGTTGTATCACGTGACTCGATCACACGTCTTGGAATCGAGCAAGACGCAATGACGATCGGTCAGTATCGGACATATGAAAAAGAAGTAGATGCACATCTCATCGAGACGGCAGGAATCGTAGAAAAACTGCGCTTGATTAAGGATGAATCAGAGATTAAGATTATGAAGGAAGCTGCGGCAATCGCTGATGCAGCTTATGCCCATATCCAGACGTTCATCCGTCCTGGTCGTACCGAAAGAGAAGTTGCGAACGAACTCGAGATGTTTATGCGTTCAAAAGGCGCTGACTCGTCATCATTTGATATGATTGTCGCTTCAGGTCTCCGTTCGGCACTTCCGCACGGAGTCGCAAGCGATAAAGTCATCGAATCAGGTGAACTTGTCACACTTGATTTTGGAGCATACTATAAAGGGTACTGCTCTGATATCACGCGTACACTCGCGGTCGGAGAAATCTCAGATGAATTACATCAAATTTACGATACGGTTCTTCGCGCTCAACTCGCTGGTGTAGAAGGTACTCGTGCCGGTATCACAGGTATTGAAGCTGACGCGTTGACACGAGACATCATTAAAGAAGCTGGATACGGTGAATACTTCGGTCACTCGACGGGCCATGGTCTCGGCATGGAAGTGCACGAGGCACCAGGATTATCATTCCGTTCTGAAACGGTGCTAGAACCTGGGATGGTCGTCACAATCGAACCGGGTATTTACATTAACGGTGTCGGCGGTTGCCGAATTGAAGACGATGTCGTCATTACGGAAGATGGATGCTACCGTCTAACGCAGTCGCCAAAAGAGTTAATTACGATTGAGGCGTGAGTCTCGTCTGAATTTAGGAGGAAATTAACATGGTATCAGTTAACGATTTAAAAACAGGATTGACAGTCAAAACGTCTGACGGTTCGATTTGGCAAGTCATCGAATTCCAACATGTAAAACCGGGCAAAGGTGCGGCGTTCGTACGTACGAAGATGCGCAACTTGCGTAACGGTGCGATTCAGGAAACAACGTTCCGTGGTGGAGAAAAAATCGAACGAGCGCATATCGAACGTAAACGTATGCAATATCTCTATCCAATGGGTGACACGTATGTATTCATGGACAACGAATCATACGAGCAACTTGAATTGACAAGCGAACAAGTTAAAGCGGCTCTTCCTTACATGCTTGAAAACATGGAAGTTAGCATCGCAGACTATGAGGGTGAGATTCTTGGAATCGAACTTCCTACAAGCGTCGTCTTGACAATTGTCGAAGCGGACCCGGGCGTTAAAGGGGACACGGCATCAAACGTGAAGAAAAATGCGACAGTGGAAACAGGACATGTGATCCAAGTACCACTTTTCATCGAACCAGGTGAAAAAGTAACGGTTGATACACGTACTGGAGATTTCATGGGTCGTTACAACGGTTAATCAAAGAGAGTGTTCATTCGAATGAATGAACGCTCTTTTTTCTCGTTGCATTCATTGGTCTGACCAGTTATAGTGAAGTAGAGATTAGTACCAGGTATAAACAGGGGGTAAGAAAGATGCAAATCGATCAAATTAAAGAGCTCATTCAATTATTAGATCAATCATCTGTCCATGAAATGGAGCTTGAGACATCTGATTTCAAACTGTCATTGAAGAAAGAAACGCAACAAACTGGAAGCGTGCCAGTCATGCAGACACAAGCAATTGCATCACCTGCGCCTCAAGTAGAAGAAAATATAGAACAATTGGCGCCAGAAAAAGCGTCTTATCGTACAATCACATCACCGATGGTCGGAACATTTTATTCGCGTCCGGCCCCGGATAAAGAGGCTTTTGTCAACGTTGGAGAACGCATAGAGTCTGGGCAAGTTGTCTGTATTTTAGAAGCGATGAAATTGTTTAACGATGTCGAAGCGGAAATCAGTGGCGAAATCGTAGAAGTGCTAGTCACCGATGGCGATCTCGTCGAGTTCGGTCAACCGCTCTTCAGCGTGAAGTGAGGTCGTTATGAAATTATTAATCGCTAACCGTGGTGAAATCGCGGTTCGAATCATACGTGCTGCAAAAGAATTGAATATCCCGACGGTCGCCGTCTTTTCTGAGGCGGATCGTGAGGCATTACATGTTCATTTGGCCGATGAAGCCTATTGTATCGGTCCGAATCCTTCGAAGGACTCCTATTTGAACATCCCGAATATTTTATCTGTCGCATGTGCTGTTGATGCGACGATGGTGCACCCGGGATACGGTTTTTTAGCTGAAAATGCAGAGTTCGCCGAGATGTGTGAGGCGTGTGGCATTCAATTCGTTGGACCGAGTAGCTATGCGATTCGGAAGATGGGGATCAAAGACGAGGCAAAACGAACAATGATCGAGTCCGGTGTCCCGGTCGTTCCAGGTTCGAGTGGTGTCGTCACCGACGAAGAAGCCACCGAACTCGCAAGTGAGATGGGCTATCCGGTCATTATCAAAGCGACGGCAGGTGGAGGGGGACGCGGTATTCGTGTCGCCCGTGACGAAGAAGAACTGACTCAAGGGTTGATTGCGACACGTAAAGAAGCGAAGCAGGCTTTCGGTAACGGAGACGTTTATCTCGAGAAGTTCATCGAGTCGTTCCGTCATGTTGAAGTGCAAGTCCTTGCCGACCAATTCGGTAACGTCATCCACTTAGGTGAACGCGACTGTACGATTCAACGACGTATGCAAAAACTAGTCGAAGAGGCACCATCACCTGCGATTGATGAAACGACCCGGCAAATGATGGGAGATGCGGCCGTCAAAGCGGCAAAAGCCATTCAGTATTCAGGAGCGGGAACAATCGAGTTCATCTATGTCCCTGAATCGAACGAGTTCTACTTCATGGAGATGAACACACGGATTCAAGTCGAGCACCCGGTCACGGAGATGATTACAGGATTCGACCTCGTCCAAGCGCAACTAGAAGTGGCGCTCGGACATCCGTTAGCCATCTCCCAAGAAGACATCACCTTCTCAGGACATTCAATCGAATGCCGAATCAATGCAGAAGATCCGTTTATGGACTTCCGTCCGATGGCAGGGAAGATTGACCAATACATCGTCCCGGGAGGCATGGGTGTCCGTGTCGATAGCGGGCTATACGCTGGTGCGATGATCCCGCCATTCTACGACTCGATGGTAGCTAAATTAATTGTTCATGCGCCAACACGTGACGAGGCAATTTTGAAGATGTTGCGTGCATTGGATGAGTTCACGGTTTCAGGGGTCAAAACGACGATTCCGTTCCATCAGCAAGTCATGGCCCATGAACAATTCCGAATCGGTACATTTGATACGAAATTTGTCGAAAAAGAAATGTCATTGGCGAAATAACAACAACCAGGAAGCCCGAACATTATTTCGGCTTCCTGGTTTTTTGTACTGAATTTATGAGTGCTTTATGCTAAACTATCACAATGAAAGCATGTAAAAGGAGAGTAACTGAATGAAACGTCATGAAGCACGAGAGAAAGCGATTCAAACGCTTTTTCAAATCGAAGTATCAAAATTAGAGGTAGATGAAGCAATCGAATTCGCATTAGATGGAGAAGAATCTGATCCGTTTTACGAACAACTCGTCACAGGGACGCTAGAACATATTGAAGATATCGACGTATTGCTCGTTGAGAACTTAAAAAACTGGCGCTTAGATCGCCTCGGTAACGTCGAGCGTACGATTCTACGAATGGCAACGTATGAATTGTTATATGTCGAAACGATTCCAGAGAACGTCACAATTAACGAAGCGGTCGAACTCGCGAAATCGTTCGCGGATGAAGAGGCCGGTAAACTTGTGAATGGCGTACTCGGCAATATCATTAAAGAAGACTAAAAAATAGAGATAAGACACCAGACCAACTACAGAAAAACCTAAAGACAACGGGGGATGAGAGAGATGGCAGTAGTGATCGACGGGAAACAAGTGGCAGCATCATATCGAGCAACGTTAAAAGAGCGTGTAACGGAACTTCGTGCACGCGGCATCGTACCGAAATTGAAAGTAGTGTTGATTGGGGATGACCCAGCAAGTCATAGCTATGTACGCGGGAAGGAACGGGCGGCAGAGGAAATCGGAATCGATTCTCAAGTGCTCCGTTTTGATGAAACAATTAGCGAAACAGAATTGCTCGACTTGATTGACTTGATGAATGAGGATGAGGAAGTCCATGGTATTCTCGTGCAGCTCCCTTTACCGAAACACATCGACGAGTCGCGAGTCATCATGCGCATCTCTCCTAAAAAGGATGTAGACGGATTCCATCCCGAGAACGTCGGGAAGATGATGCTCGGTCTAGACACATTGCTCCCATGTACGCCTCACGGCATCTTACATCTCGCGAAGACACAAACCGAGATTTCCGGAAAACACGTTGTCGTCGTAGGTCGCAGTCAAATCGTCGGCAAACCGGTCGGGATGTTGTTCTTGAATGAATCTGCTACGGTCACGTATTGTCATTCAAAAACGGCTGATCTCGGTGCGATGACGCGGCAGGCCGATATTTTGATTGTCGCGGTAGGGCGCGCAAGTCTCGTCACTGCAGATATGGTCAAACCAGGGGCAGTCGTCATCGATGTCGGTGTCAACCGGGTGGAAGGTCGCCTCGTCGGGGACGTGGATTACGCGGCCGTGAAAGAAAAGGCGAGTGCGATCACGCCTGTTCCGGGTGGTGTCGGCCCGATGACCATTACGATGCTCATGCATAATACGATCGAGGTTGCATCACGTGGCTAACCCCCTTCCGGTTTCAGAGGTCGTTCGGTATGTGAAGCGACAACTCGATGATGATATACTGCTTCGACAAGTCGCAGTCATCGGTGAAATCTCAAATTTCAAACGATATTCCTCGGGTCATTGTTATTTCACGTTGAAGGATGACGCGTCTCGTATGAAAGCCGTCATATTTTCTCGCGATGCCAAACAACTTCAATTTGAACCGAAAGACGGGATGAAAGTCATCGCTGTCTCGAGAGTGACAATGTATGAGGCGACGGGTGATGTTCAGCTGTATGTCGAATTGATGCGTCAAGATGGCGTTGGTCTGTTGTTTGAGCGGTATGAGGCGAGAAAGCGTGAACTCGAGGAAAAGGGTTGGTTCGATTCGGAAAGCAAGCAAGCACTACCCACATTTCCAGAACGAATCGGGATTGTGACGTCTCCTAAAGGTGCAGCACTCCACGATATCGCGACAACCCTTCGACGTCGTGCGCCTCATGTGGCCATTACGTTCGCCCCGGTTGCCGTGCAAGGTGAGATGGCAGCCCCGCAAGTTGCATCTGCCATTCAATGGATGAATGAGCGCACTGATTGTGATGTACTGATTGTCGGACGAGGTGGCGGTTCCATCGAAGAACTGTGGGCATTTAATGAGGATGTTGTGGTGGAGGCGATTTATTCGTCCACCATTCCGATCATTTCTGCTGTCGGTCATGAAACGGACTATACACTTTCCGACTTTGTCGCAGATGTAAGAGCAGCTACTCCAACGGCTGCAGCAGAACTCGCTACAGCAATGATTGATGCGCAACGTAAAGATGTGGAGCGCCTTCACGTGCATTTGCACAAATCGGTTTCGAACCAACTCGATGATCTGCGGAGCAGAGTCAATCGAATGGTCAACAGCTATGGGTTAAGATCGCCGCGTTATACCATTTCACAAAAACGTGAACGATTCGCGCAATCTGAAATCCGACTCGAACAAGGGATGAGACGTCATCTAACCCAAGCCACGCATCAACTTCATCAAGTCTCACAACAGCTTGATTTGAAACGGTTTTCAAAAACGTTGACACAGCAGGGTGAAGAGGTCAATCAAATGACCGCTCGACTCCGTCGTACAAAACCATTAGAACAGCCAAAACAACAGTTTGCTCAACAGGTGGGGCGATTGCATTCGGTCAGTCCGCTTGCTGTCTTATCACGTGGCTATGCGTTCATTGAGCAAGACGGTGCATATGTGCAAAATGTGAAACAATTACGCGATGGAGACATCTCGATTCGTTTTCGGGACGGTCATGCAGTCGCTGAAGTGAAGGAGAGGGTTGTCGGTGACAAAAAAAGAACAGACGTTTGAAGCCGCGCTAGAGCGACTCGAACAGATCGTCGCTCAGCTCGAAACCGGTGATGTGCCGCTAGAGGAAGCCATGACGCTCTATGAAGAAGGTGTCCGCTTGTCTGCTTTGTGTCAGACAAAACTCTCGGCAGCCGAGAAAAAGATGGACGAAATCCTGGAACTCGATGGTACCCTTCGTGAAAAAGGAGGCCCCTCATGAATCGTACCGATGATTTGAAGAAGTGGAAGTTGGCTGTTGAAGAAACGATGCAGGAACTTATCGAATCAAGTGACATGCCGACTAGACTCCGTGATGCGATGTCGTATTCATTAGAGGCGGGAGGGAAGCGAATCCGTCCTGCGCTCGTTTATGCAGTTCTTGAAACGTATGGCATTGCAATCGAGCGCGGGCGGGAAGTCGCTTCGACACTCGAGATGGTTCATACATACTCACTCATTCATGACGACTTGCCAGCAATGGATGATGACGACCTTCGGCGCGGCCGTCTGACGAACCATCGTCAGTTTGATGAGGCGACTGCCATTTTGGCGGGGGACGCGCTATTAACCGATGCGTTTCGCATCCTTTCGGAAGCGAACCTCCCTGCGGAAGCAATCGTCGAGATTATTCGCGCTTTCGGACTTGCCGCCGGAAGTACGGGCATGGTCGGTGGACAATTAGATGATATGCTCGCTGAAAAGCGGGATGATGTCACCCTTCAGGAACTTCAGTCGATTCATGAACGGAAGACGGGAGCACTGCTCGTCTATGCGCTTGAAGCAGGTAGTATTCTTGCAGGTGTGTCTAAAGAAGACCGGCTTCAACTCAAACAGTTCGGCCGCCATCTAGGTATTGCCTTTCAGATTCAAGATGATATTTTAGATGTCATCGGGGACGAACAGGCAATCGGGAAACGCGTCGGCTCGGATGAAGAGAATGAAAAAACGACTTATCCGAAATTACTCGGACTAGATGGGGCGAAGCGTGCACTTGATGCAGAGGTAGATGCGGCGACCTTTGCAATCCAGTCACTTTCGGTTCAAGCACCGTTACTTGTTGACCTGTTGACGTTTGTAGTGAAACGAAATTATTGACCTCGGTGACACGATGAGCACATCGTGTCACCTTTGTTTTGGGGAATGTGTGGCATCTACCGTCACATTCTTGTAAAATGTAAGGTACGAATCAGTAAAATGTGAGGAGAAAGGATGGTCATTATGGACTTGACATCCATTCAAGACCCGTCATTCCTGAAAAGGTTGTCTGTAACCGAACTCGAATCACTCGGTTCTGACATTAGACGGTTCTTGATTGAAAAATTGGCAGTGACGGGAGGGCATTTGGCGCCAAACTTAGGTGTTGTAGAGTTGACGCTTGCCTTGCACCGTGTATTTGACAGTCCGAAAGACCAACTTGTATGGGACGTCGGTCATCAGGCGTACGTTCATAAAATTTTGACAGGACGTACGGATCAGTTTGATACCCTGCGACAGTACAATGGATTATGCGGTTTCCCGAAACGTTGTGAGAGCGAACATGACGTTTGGGAAACAGGCCATAGTTCGACATCACTTTCGGCAGCGATGGGGATTGCAATCGCAAACGAGTTGAAAGGTCGCGCAAACGATCGTGCCATTGCCATCATCGGGGATGGTGCGCTGACTGGGGGAATGGCACTTGAAGCGCTGAATCATATTGGTGCCGAAAAGCAAAATGTCATCGTCATCCTGAACGATAATGAGATGTCGATTGCACCGAACGTCGGTGCCATGCACAACATGCTCGGACGTATTCGTGCATCACGAAAACTGAAGCATGCGCGTGAAGAAATGGAATCCATCATTAAGCACATTCCTCTCGTTGGCAACTCGCTTGAACGAAGTGGGGAACGGGTGAAAGATTTATTGAAGTCTGCACTTATTCCGGGCACTTTCTTTGAAGAACTTGGGTTTACTTACTTCGGCCCGACAGACGGACACGATTTGAAAGATTTGCTCGAGACGCTCGAGTATGCGAAGAAGATCGACGGTCCGGTTCTCGTTCATGTCATCACGAAAAAAGGCAAAGGTTACCGTCCGGCAGAACTAGATGGTATCGGAACGTGGCACGGGCTTGGGCCATATAAAATTGAGTCTGGTGAAGTCATCAAAGGGAAGCCGAAAGGACCAAGTTATTCGAAAGTGGTCGCTGAAACGATTACGAAAGTTGCGGAGTCTGATGAACGGGTCACGTTGATCACGCCGGCAATGAGCGTCGGATCAAAACTTGACTGCTTCACGAAAAAATTCCCGGAACGCATGTTTGATGTCGGGATCGCTGAGCAGCACGCGGTCACGCTCGCTGGTGGACAAGCGACACAAGGATTAAAACCCGTCGTCTCGATTTATTCGACGTTCTTCCAACGTGCGTATGACCAACTCGTCCATGACATTTGTCGTCAAAACCTGAACGTCGTGTTCACGATTGACCGGTCCGGACTCGTAGGGGCGGATGGAGAGACGCACCAAGGTGTGTTTGACATCGCCTTTATGCGTCATGTCCCAAACATTCGCATCTTGATGGCGAAAGACGAAGAAGAGTTGCAACGACTCGTTTATTCTGCTCTTCGTTACGATGGCGGGCCGATTGCGATTCGGTTCCCACGTGGTGAAGGAATCGGTGTTCCGATGAGTGACACGCTTCAGGAGATTTCACTTGATGATTGGGAAGTCGAGGCGGAAGGAACGGATGTCGCGATTTTGACGTTCGGTCCACAAGTTCAAGACGCTCTTGAAGTACGGTCTTTGTTAGAAGGCACGCTCAGCGTTCGGGTCATCAACTGCCGTACGATTAAACCGCTCGATGAGGCCATGCTTGCTTCATTATATGCAGAAGGTATCCCGCTCGTGACACTCGAAGAAGCGGCACTTGCCGGTGGTTTTGGAAGTAGTGTGTTAGAGCATGCGAATGAAGCTGGAACTTTCCCGCGGATTCAACGTCTCGGTATTCCGGATCGCTATATCGAACATGGAGGGGTCAACCAACTCTTAGAAGAGATTGGACTTCGACCTACCCAAATGGCGGAATCGATTGAACGATTCGTCATGGAAACAAATCGACAGAATGTGTGAGGGATTATGGAAAAAAGAACGAAAACTAGATTAGATGTATTGCTCGTCGAACGTGGACTCGCTGAAACACGAGAAAAGGCGAAGCGGTCTGTCATGGCCGGTCTCGTCTATAGTGGGACCGAACGCCTAGACAAGGCGGGCGATAAAGTGTTTGATGATATCCCTCTCGAAGTGAAGGGACAAGCCCTACCGTATGTCGGCCGGGGGGGCTTGAAGCTCGAGAAAGCGCTCGAAGTATTCCCGCTTGACGTAAACGGACGTGTCGGAATCGACATCGGGTCTTCAACGGGAGGGTTTACTGACTGTGCGCTTCAAAACGGTGCGAGCCAAATGTATGCGGTCGATGTCGGGTACAACCAGCTTGCCTGGAAACTTCGGAGCGATGATCGCGTTGTCGTCATGGAACGGATGAATTTTCGTCATGCGACGGCCGATCAATTCCCGATCAAACCAGACTTTGCGACGATTGATGTCTCGTTCATCTCACTACGCCTTATGGTGCCGCCGCTCAAAACTATTTTAAAGCAGGACGGCGTCGTTATGGCACTCGTTAAACCTCAATTTGAAGCCGGTAAAGCCGACGTCGGGAAAAAAGGGATTGTACGAGACCGTGGCGTACATGAGCGTGTGGCGAGCGATATGGTTCGCTATTTTGCATCGGAAGGGTTCTTCGTCGAAGGATTGGATTACTCCCCAATCACAGGTGGAGACGGAAATATTGAATTCCTCTTATTCGCCCGTTATACGGGGATAGGTGGAGTCGAACCATCCCTACGAGTCGAAGACGTGGTGGATGCGGCACATACCAAACTAAAGGGATAAGCAATGGCTACAGACAGATTTGTCTGTAGCTTTTTCTTATCGATGAAGAAGAGATGGGGAATGGTGGAAATACCCACTGGAATGCTAGACCTTTTTTCGACAATACTTTAGAATGATAATGTGTATGTGAAACGAAAAATGAGGTGTCAGCGCTTATGAACAAAGGACAGCGATTGATTAAAATTCGAGACATCGTGACGAATCGTGAAATCGAAACGCAAGATGAACTGGTAGATGAACTACGTCGCTCCGGATATCCGGTCACACAGGCAACTGTGTCTCGGGATATTAAGGAGTTACATTTAGTCAAAGTGCCGTTAAACGACGGACGATATAAATACAGCTTGCCTGCGGATCAGCGCTTTAACCCATACGGTAAAATGAAGCGAATCCTTAGCGACAGCTTCGTCTCGGTCGATTCTGCTCAAAATTTGGTCGTCATGAAAGTGCTTCCGGGAAATGCTGATGCAATCGGCGTCTTAATCGACCATTTGTCATGGGATGAATTGATTGGGACGGTTTGTGGCGACGATACGATTTTAATGATTGCGCGCGATGAAGATAAAGCGAAGCAGATTATCGATCGATTAATCGGAATGTTATGAGGTGAAAGTACGTATGTTAGCAGAACTATCAATCAAACAGTTTGCGATTATCGACGAGTTAAACATTACGTTTAATCGAGGTATGACCGTTCTCACGGGTGAAACGGGTGCCGGTAAATCAATTTTGTTAGATGCGATTGGGTTGCTTGTTGGAGGACGAGGCTCGAGTGAGTTTGTTCGCTACGGTCAGGACAAGGCCGAAATCGAAGGGTTGTTCATGATTGAACCAAATCATCCCGTCATTGAAGCGGCCAATCAATATGGAATTGATGTTGAGGACGGGACTGTCATACTACGTCGAGACTTACATAGTAGTGGAAAAAGTGTCTGTCGGGTGAACGGGAAAATGATGACGCTCTCGACGTTGCGTGAATTCGGGCGACTTCTCGTCGATATTCATGGGCAACATGAGCATCAACATCTGATGGAAGCGGAATTTCACTTAGGAATTCTCGATCACTTTGCCGAGAAGGAAGTAGGCCCTCTATTAGAGGAATATCAAGCAGCATATGCAGCTTGGAAAAAAATCGCCGATGAACTGAAGCGCCTCAGCCAAAGTGAGCAAGAACTCGCGCAGCGGATGGATTTGTTGTCGTTCCAAACAAAAGAGATCGAGGCGGCAGAATTAAAGCCGGGTGAAGAACAGGCGCTGACGGAAGAGCGTGATGAATTAGCCAACTTTGAGCGCATCCATCAACATATCCGTCTTTCTTATGAGGCGGTTGCCGAGGACTCGAACGGACTTGACCAAATTGGCGTTGCGATGCGTGAAATGGGCGAGGCATCACAGCTTTCCACCTCTCTTGCTTCTGTATCCGAGACAATCTCCAACGCATACTATCTGCTAGAAGACGCGAAATTTCAATTGCGCGATCAATTAGATTCGCTAGAGTTTGATCCGATTCGATTGGATGAGATCGAGTCGAGATTAGCCCTTTTCCAGCAGCTAAAACGAAAGTATGGAACGACAATCGAAGAAGTCATCGCATATGGGGAACGAGTTTCCGAGGAACTTAAATCGATGACGAATCGAGAAGAACATTTGCAGACGTTGTCAGATGAGCTTGTTCGATTAGAGAAGGCTGCAAAAGAGACTGGAATAAAACTATCTACAGCCCGCAAAGTTGCAGCAAAGTCGCTGGAGCAGGCGATACATCGTGAATTAAAAGAACTGTACATGGAAAAAACAGCATTTGAAGTTCGTTTCCGCTCAACGTCTCTAAAACAAGACGGATTAGATGATGTAGAGTTTTACATGATGACAAATATCGGTGAACCGTTTAAACCGCTTGCGAAAGTCGCTTCAGGCGGTGAGCTTTCCCGCGTCATGCTCGCACTCAAGTCCATCTTTTCGAGAACCGTCGGAGTGGCCTCGATTATTTTTGATGAAGTCGATACTGGTGTATCCGGCCGTGTCGCCCAAGCGATGGGGGAGAAGATTTTCCGTCTATCTGTCGGGTCACAGGTGCTGTGTATCACTCACTTGGCACAAGTCGCCGCGATGGCAGATCAACACCTTTACATTACGAAAACAGAAACGGATGACCGAACGAAAACGAATGTCGACTCTCTCAATCATGAGAGCCGAATCGACGAATTGGGTCGAATGATTGCTGGAGCTCAAATGACGAACTTGACGAAACAACACGTTGAAGAGTTACTTGAGATGTCACAGCAAGTAAAACAGAAGTTCATCAAAGGAGTGTCATAAGTGATTACATTATGTATTGCGGACGACAATCGAGAAATCGTCGATTTGTTGAGCCGACAACTAGAATCTGAGCCTGATCTTCGTGTCGTGGGAACGGCGCACGATGGTGAAACGTGCTTGGATGTCGTCAAGACACACCAACCGGATGTACTCTTACTCGATATTATCATGCCGCATTTGGATGGAATTGGAGTATTGCAACGTCTTAATGAAGAGTTCGGTGACGAGAAGCCGGAAGTGATCATGCTCAGTGCGTTCGGGAAAGATGAAGTGACGAAACAAGCGGTTCAACTCGGTGCCTCTTATTTTCTCGTCAAGCCATTCAATATCCAACAGTTGTTAACGAAGATTCGAGAATTGTCGGATGGGACGAATCGGGAGTTTGAAGGGATGACACCCGAAGAGATCGAGATTTCACTCTTACTGCAACAAATGGGCATTTCTCCACGAATCAAAGGATTCAAGTACATCCGTCAAGCGGTCATCTATGTGAGGGAGCGTCAAGACTTGCTCGGTCTAATCACGAAAGAGTTATATCCAATGGTTGCGAAAGAACATGAGACGACTTCGTCGCGTGTGGAGCGGGCTATGCGTCACGCGATTAAGACGGCCTGGGGTAACGGGATGCAGGACCATGAAATGTTTGAAGGACGACCGGAGCGTGAGCGAAGCCCGAAAAACTCGGAGTTCATCTCTTACTTCGTCACGTATTTATCGTTTAAGAACAATTAAAAAAATCGATTTGGACTGAGTCATGATCGGCTTAGTCCTTTTTTATTCAGTTTAAGAAAGAAAGCGCTTGCAAAATAATCGTTCTTTGTTATAATAAAGGTGTACCAAGTTACTTGGACAAGCGTCAGATGAACGCTTTTCAAACTTGTTCCGGAGCATGTTTGAAGAAATATAATCATCTCGGTTCGCTATCCGATTATAGCTCAGAGGTGGGGACGACACCTCAAGTCGTTAATGTCCCGACGTGAGGTCGCGACAGTCGCTCATTTGCGAGACGATTCTATCATCAGCTCGAAGCTAGGGGTTGGTATAGGGAAAACGAATCGTTCAGTTAACCAAAAGGAGTGTTGTCAACCGTTGAACAGTTTATGGCAAGCGCTCGACTTCACAATGGATGGTTGGACATGATCCGATAATCAAAAAGTTAGTAACTCGAATGGAAGCGTTCCGTTCACGCAAGACGGCAGTTACTAAAATTCTTTCATACTTCTTCATTAAGAAGACGTTGGATATCATGTCAAAGCAAGCAAAGTAGTTAGAAAGGAGATCATCCGTAGTGATCACAATTCAATACGAATAAAAGGTTCCGCACTTGAAATGAAGTCAAGTTAGGGAACCTTTTTTTTGTGTACTTATGAGTCGAATCGTTGAACTTTTCCTGATTTCTTGTCGCGGTTAAAAATATAGCCAGCTACAAATCCGATCCCACCCATGGCGAGCAGAAGTCCAAAGGTCCCCTGCAACATAGAGGCGGCAGCGAGTGAATCAATCCATGTGAAGGGTGTGCTCGTCTTCAAAAAGAAGCTGTCGCGGAGCAATTTGATTCCGTAGACACCTAGTAGTCCGGGGATGATTAAGATTAGAAGTGCGATGAAACGCATGCAATCTCCTCCTTTACCATACATTATTTTAACAGAAATCATTTCGCTCGACACTGTCTATTTTTAGGCGACTTGCGAATCAACATAGGATTCAGTAGCATGAAGAAGAGAAGAGAGATGATGGGGGAATAAGTATGAATAAACGATTGATGATTGTCGGGGCCGGAAAAGGCGGGTCAGAGGTCCTTCATATGTTGATGGATTCACCACTTGCGACTATTGTGGCAGTCGTTGACTCTGATGTATCGGCTGAAGGAATCGCTCTTGCGAAAAGTTACGGCATCGCTGTGACAGATGATTGGACAAAATATGCTGAAGCTAAGCTAGACTTTGTCATCGAAACAACCGGACAGCATCAAACGTTCGAAAAGTTGAAAGACCATTTTAAAGAGGCGGTCGTGTTACCAGGAGAGTTTATTCGTATCGTTGTCGAGCGGTTGAAGCAGAATCAACAAATGCTTGAAGCAATCATTGAATGTACGAGTGAAGCCATTTCGGTAGCCGACCATCATGGGAACACGATATTGATCAACCCATCATATACTCGTTTGACGGGATTTAAAAAAGAAGACGTTGTCGATAAGCCGGCAACGGCTGACATTGGAATGCAAGAAAGTGTCCATTTGAAAGTATTGTCTACCGGACAAGGCGTCAGGGACATCAGAATGCAAATCGGTGCGACTCGACGGGACATTCTCGTGAACGCGGAACCAATCATCGTGGAAGGTAAATTACGCGGCTCGGTCGGGGTCATCCGAGATGTGTCTCAAATCCGTGCGCTTCGAGATGAATTACAGGAAGCGAAAACACGCATTCGGAATCTAGAGGCGAAGTATCAGTTTGCCGATATCATCGCGACGAGTGATGCGATGCGATTTGTCATTGAGCAGGCAAAACTTGCTGCGGTGACCCCTGTGACAGTATTGATTCGTGGAGAATCGGGAACTGGGAAAGAATTGTTCGCCCATGCCATTCACGGGGAGTCCCCCCGGAAATATAAGAAGTTCATTCGGGTCAACTGTGCCGCCATCTCGCCAACGCTTCTTGAGAGTGAGTTGTTCGGCTATGAGGATGGCGCGTTCAGCGGTGCCAAACGTGGCGGGAAAACGGGTTATTTCGAGGAAGCGGACGGTGGTTCGCTCTTTTTAGACGAAATTGGTGAATTGCCGCTCGATGTTCAAGTGAAACTGTTACGTGTCCTACAGGAAAATGAAATCGTGCGAGTTGGAGGGACAACGGCGATCCCAATCGATGTCCGCATTATTGCCGCAACGAATGCCGATCTTGAGCAAAAAGTGGGGGATGGGTCCTTCCGTGAAGATTTGTATTACCGGATCAATCGTATGCCAATCCACATACCACCTTTACGTGAACGGTTGAATGAACTCGAAGCGCTGTGTGACCGAATCGTACGGAAGTTGAATCAGGAATATGGTCGCAGTGTACGTGGGGTAGACGAAGATGCGTTGATTCTACTGAAAAGTCAGCATTGGAAAGGGAACGTCCGAGAACTTGAGAACGTGATTGGGCGAGCGATGATTTACATGGCGAGCACCGACCAGTGGATCGCGCCTCACCACTTACAATTATCAAATCGGTCTACAAGTCAAAAAGTAGTTGAGTCCGGGACATTCCATGAGGCCGTAGCGAAATATGAGCGAGATTTGATTGAACGAACGATTGAAGAAGCCGGTGGGAACAAATCAGAAGCAGCCCGCCGTTTAAAGATTTCGATTCGGACATTATATAACAAACTAGACACCACGCAATAATCTGCATGAATATTTCTGCATGGTAAGCATCAATCTGCATGGTCACCCGCATTATAAAGCGCTTACATTTTTGGAATTAAACTTGCTTATGATATAGTGTAGAGGTCAAGGGGGGACAATGATGAATTTTGAACGGATGCTGACGAACGCGAAACAACTAGAAGGTTGTACCGTGTCCATTGCGGGTGCAGCGGACGAAGAAGTTATTCGGGCCGTAAAACTTGCTACGAATCATGGCTTGTCTCGCTTCATTTTGTTCGGCGAAGCTAGAGAAATCCGGAAGTTATGTGAGCAGTATGAGATCGATGAGTCAAACGTCGATATTTTACATGCGAAAGGTGATGTAGAGATTGCACGCCGCGCCGCGCTAGCCGTGAAAAACAAAGAAGCGGATGTACTCATGAAAGGAATGGTGTCGACATCTACTTTCATGAAAGCCGTCCTCAATCGAGAGGCTGGTCTTCGGACGAAACGAACGCTCAGTCATGTGGCTTTATTTCAAATTCCGAATCGAGAGAAGCTGATCGGTGTGACTGATGCTGCGATTCATATTGCGCCGACGCTTGAAGAAAAAGTTGAAATCATCCACAATGCTGTCGAGGCGATGCATGACATTGGTTACGCATCACCAAAAGTTGCAGCAATCGGAGCGGTCGAAGTTGTCAATCCACAGATGAATGCGACACTCGATGCCGCGTTACTCAGTCAAATGAATCGTAGGGGTCAAATCAAAGGCTGTATCGTAGACGGACCACTCGCACTCGATAATGCGGTCGATATGATTGCGGCCAAGCAAAAAGGAATCAACAGTGAAGTAGCCGGTCAAGCTGACTTATTAGTCGTACCATACATAGAGGTCGGCAACGTCCTTTATAAATCAATCATGTATTTTGCAGAGGCGAGCGTAGCGGCGATTGTCGTCGGCGCATCAGCCCCTGTCGTGTTGACGAGTCGTGCCGATACTGCAGAAGCGAAACTATATTCACTCGCATTCGCTTTGTTACATGCCAAAAATTAATCGTATTTAACAGGAGGAATTAACCATGATGGAAACAAACACAGAACCACGCTTCCGTATTTTTGATGTTTTACAATCTGAGGACTATGAACAAATCGTATTTTGTCAGGACCAAACTTCAGGACTAAAGGCAATCATCGCGATTCACGATACGACACTCGGTCCAGCGCTCGGTGGACTTCGCATGTGGAACTATGAATCAGAACAAGAAGCACTCACAGACGTCTTGCGCCTTGCAAAAGGAATGACGTATAAAAATGCGGCAGCCGGTCTCAACCTTGGAGGCGGAAAAGCTGTCATCATCGGAAATGCGAAGACGGATAAGTCAGAAGCGCTCTTCCGTGCGTTCGGTCGTTACGTACAGTCACTTAGCGGACGCTACATCACGGCTGAAGATGTCAACACGACAGTTTCAGATATGGATTTCATTCATATGGAGACAGACTACGTAACAGGCGTTAGCCCAGCATTCGGCTCGAGTGGTAACCCTTCACCTGTAACAGCATACGGTGTGTATCGTGGGATGAAAGCGGCTGCTAAATGGAAGTTTGGTACCGACTCGCTCGCTGGGAAGACGGTTGCTGTACAAGGTGTCGGAAACGTCGCCTATAATTTATGCCGCCACCTCCACGAAGAAGGTGCGCATTTGATCGTGACAGATATTAACGAGGAAGCACTCAAACGTGCGGAGACTGACTTTGGTGCGACTGTCGTCAAGCCGGATGAAATTTACTCTGTCGAATGTGACATTTTTGCCCCATGTGCACTCGGTGCGGTCATCAACGATCAAACGATTCCACAGTTAAAAGCTCAAATCGTCGCAGGTGCTGCGAACAACCAATTGGCAGAAGATCGTCACGGTGATGTGCTCGACGAGAACGGTATCCTCTATTCACCAGATTTCGTCATCAACGCTGGAGGTGTCATCAACGTCGCCGACGAACTCGAAGGATACAACCGAGAACGCGCGATGAAAAAAGTCGAACTCATTTATGACAACATGATGCGCGTCTTTGAAATCGCAGAACGTGACGGTGTACCGACACACGTCGCGGCCGATAAGATGGCTGAAGAGCGTATTCAGATGATGTCGCGTTCACGCAGTCAATTCCTAAAAGTCGAAAAAAGCATTCTAGGGAGACGCTAAGATGACGAAACGGCTAATTCTTGCAATCAACCCAGGGTCGACCTCGACGAAAGTTGGATTGTTTGATGGGAAGGAAGAAGTGATGACTCGCACGGTTCGTCATGAGATTGACGTGACCGGCCTCACTCTTCCGGAGCAATTGCCTCATCGTGAGCAAGAAGTACGTGCCTTGTTAGAAGAGACTGGCATCGCGGTCAACGATTTGACCGCGGTCGTCGGTCGTGGTGGCTTACTTGCGCCAATGACATCGGGAACATATACCGTCAATGAACTCATGCGTGAGGATTTGACGAGCGGTCGTTTCGGGATGCACGCATCCAACCTTGGTGGATTGATTGCTTCTAAAATTGGTGAGCACGAAGGAGTCCCGAGTTTCATTGTCGATCCAGTCGTCGTCGATGAGATGCATGAGTTGGCCCGTAAGACGGGTATATCAGAGATTGATCGTCGGAGTATTTTCCATGCTCTTAACCAAAAGGCCGTTGCGAAGCGATTCGCATCTGAAAATGGAAGCGATTACAACGAGCTGAATCTCATTGTTGCGCATCTCGGTGGCGGAATCACTGTCGGTGCACATGCGGCCGGCCGCGTCGTTGATGTGAACAATGGACTGGACGGGGACGGTCCGCTTGCACCAGAGCGTGCCGGTTCAATTCCTGTTGGACAGGTAGTAGAACTATGTTATAGTACCAGGTATAAAGAATCGGAAATGAAGAAAAAAATTGTTGGTCAGGGCGGACTGTTCGCTCACCTCGGAACATACGATGCGATTGAGATTGAACAACGCTTAGAAACAGGTGACGATGAGGCGAGACTTTTGTATGAGACGATGGCTTATCGCGTCGCTCAAGAGATTTCTAAACATGGGGCGACATTATGTGGTCGTGTAGATGCCATCTTACTGACGGGCGGGATCGCATATTCCGACTGGCTGACTGACAAGATAAAGGAGCGTGTCACTTATCTCGCGCCGGTACACATTTATCCGGGAGAAGATGAACTAAAAGCGTTGGCTGAAGGTGCGCTTCGCATCATCGAGAAGGAAGAGACCGCACGAGTTTATGAGGGGGATACACATGGCACAAGAATTTGATGTTGTCGTCATCGGTGGAGGACCAGGAGGATATGTGGCCGCGATTAAAGCGGCCCAGGCAGGAAAATCTGTCGCAATCGTCGAGGCGAAGAAGTTAGGCGGAACCTGCTTACATAGAGGATGCATCCCGACGAAGGCGCTCTTAAAAGCGGCACACGTTTATCAAACGGCGAAACAGAGCGCGACGTATGGTGTGGAAACGGGAGACGTGACGTTCAACATGGAACGGGCCCAAACGTATAAGCGCGATCTCGTCGCTGGCCTAGAAAAGGGAATCGAGCATTTGATGAAACAAGGAAAGATCGAAGTGTTTCGGGGGAAAGCCTCCATTCTTGGACCAAGTATCTTCTCACCACAACCAGGGACCGTATCGGTTGAAGATGAAAGCGGTGAGTCGGAACTCATCTTGCCGAACCAATTGATTATCGCCACAGGATCGATTCCACGTGAGCTTCCTGGGTTACCGTTCGATCACGAGCGCATTTTAAACTCAGACGACTTGCTCAATTTCGAGACACTACCTGAATCGATTGCGATTGTCGGTGGCGGTGTGATCGGAGTCGAATGGGCATCGATGCTCGTCGATTTGGATGTGAATGTGACGTTGATTGAAGTAGGCGATCGTTTACTCCCGCTCGAGGACAAGGCGGTCTCCCGTGAAGTGGAGCGGTTATTGAAGAAGCGCGGTGTTCGTGTGAAGAAAAGTGTGACAGTCGATGCGGAACGGACATTGATTCATGAAGATGCGGTGGAACTTGCTGTTGGGGAAGACATGTTGAACGTTGACTGTGTCCTCGTCTCAGTGGGTCGTGTCGCTAATACAGAAGACCTGGGGCTACAAAATACGTCCATCGTCGTCGAGAACGGAATCATCCAAGTCGATAGTCAATATCGGACAAAAGAACGTCATATCTTCGCAATCGGTGACTGTATCGGGAAGCTACAACTCGCCCACGTCGCTTCAGCAGAAGGAGTGAAGGCCGTCGAGACGATTCTTGGTCTTGAGCCGACACCACTCGATTATATGCTCATCCCACGCTGTGTATACAGTGTCCCTGAAGTCGCCTCGGTCGGTCTGACAGAAGAAGCAGCAAAAGATGCGGGACATGACGTGAAGACAGGGACGTATCGCTTCAACGGTCTCGGGAAAGCGCGCATTGAAGGGCAAGCCGACGGATTCGTCAAACTCGTTTCGGACAAAGAAACAGATGACCTGCTCGGTGTCCATATCGTCGGACCGAAAGCGACTGAACTCATCACTGAAGGCGGGCTCGCACTCGTCTTGAACGCGACGGCTTGGGAGATGGGGCAACTCGTGCACCCACACCCTGCACTAAGTGAGGCTTTCCAGGAGGCGGCGCTCGCCGTCGATGGATTACCGATTCACGCCTAAGGAGGAACAAGGATGGAACAGATGACTGTAAACTCATATGAAGAGCTCGGCTTAACAAAACAAGATTTATTGGCGATGTACGAAACGATGGTCCGCGCCCGTAAAATCGATGAACGGATGTGGAAATTGAACCGCGCCGGGAAAATCCCGTTCGTCGTTTCGTGTCAAGGTCAAGAGGCTGCCCAGGTCGGGGCGGCGTTCGCCCTCGAAAAAGGTATCGACTATGTCCTCCCTTACTATCGTGATGTGGCGGTCGTCCTGCACTTCGGTCAAACTTCAAGAGACTTGATGCTGTCGGCGTTCGCGAAAGCGGAAGATCCGAACTCGGGCGGTCGTCAGATGCCTGGACACTTCGGCTCGAAAGAGCATCGCATCGTGACGGGTTCATCTCCGGTTACGACACAAGTCCCTCATGCTGTCGGAATCGCACTCGCGGCGAAGATGAAAAAAGAAGAGCTCGTCACGTTCGTCTCGTTCGGTGAAGGGTCTTCCAACCAAGGAGATTTCCACGAAGGTGCAAACTTTGCCGGTGTCCACAAGCTTCCGGTCATCTTATTCTGTGAGAACAACAAATATGCGATCTCGGTTCCACTCACGAAGCAGTTGGCATGTGAAAGAGTATCTGACCGGGCGAAAGGTTACGGGATGCCAGGTGTGACAGTCGACGGGACCGACCCGATTGCCGTTTATGCGATCGTGAAAGAAGCGCGTGAACGTGCTCTGCGCGGAGAGGGACCGACACTCATCGAAGCAGAAGTGGAACGCCTCGTACCTCACTCATCAGATGACGATGACAAGGCCTACCGCTCAGCGGAAGAATTGGCTGGATTGAAAGAACGGGACGGCATAAAACTGTTCCGTCAACGCCTCATTAACGAGGAGGTCGCTACGTCCGATGCGCTCTCGGAAATTGACGAGAAGATTGATTTAGAAGTGAACGAAGCGACGACGTATGCGGATAAGGCACCGTACGCTGCGCCTGAATCTGCAATGGATTACGTCTACGAGGAGGAAAAATGATGAAAACGTTTATCGAAGCGATCAACGAAGCGATTCATGAGGAAATGGAGCGCGACGAAAACGTCTTCGTCGTCGGAGAAGACGTCGGCGTTCGCGGCGGGGTATTCCGTGCCACACAAGGGTTGATTGAGAAGTACGGGGAAGGTCGTGTCATCGATGCACCGCTCGCCGAGAGTGCGATTGCGGGTGTCGGTGTCGGAGCTGCGATGTATGGGATGCGACCGATCGCAGAAATGCAATTCGCAGACTTCATCATGCCAGCAGTGAACCAAATCGTATCGGAAGCTGCGAAAATTCGTTACCGCTCGAATAACGATTGGACATGTCCGATGGTCATCCGTGCGCCTTTTGGTGGAGGAATCCACGGGGCCCTCTATCATTCGCAATCGGTCGAGGCGATGTTTAGTTCGACGCCAGGTCTTAAAGTCGTCATTCCATCAGACCCGGTCGATGCGAAAGGATTATTGAAAGAGGCGATTCGTTCAAACGACCCGGTGCTCTTCTTTGAACATAAGCGTGCCTATCGTCTTTTGAAGGCAGATTTGCCGACGGACGAATATACGGTCGAAATCGGTAAGGCGGCAGTCAAACGTGAAGGCGATGACATCACAATCATCACATACGGTCTCTGTGTACACATGGCACAAGAGGCAGCGAAAACGCTCGAAGAGGAAGGGATTAGCACGCACATTCTCGATCTTCGTACTGTCTACCCACTCGACCAAGAAGCCATCATTGAGTCGGTCAAGAAGACTGGTAAAGTGCTACTCGTGACAGAGGACAACAAAGAAGGAAGCATCATTGGAGAAGTCGCGGCGATTATTGCAGAGAAAGCGCTTTTCGAACTCGATGCACCGATTGAACGCTTAGCGGGGCCTGATGTTCCAGCTATGCCGTACGCACCACCGATGGAAAAATTCTTTATCGTATCCCCAGAAAAAATTGCCGAGCGGGCACGCCAGCTCGCGGCGTTTTAAGGAGGCTTCTCCATGGAACAAACGATTACAATGCCCCAACTCGGGGAGAGTGTGACAGAAGGAACGATTACGACTTATCTCGTCAAACCGGGCGACCGTGTGGAAGAATACGAGCCACTCGCTGAGGTCATGACGGATAAAGTCACTGCTGAAATTCCGGCGACTAGTGCGGGAACCATCAAAGAATTCCTCATTCCAGAAGGGGAGACGGTCAGCGTCGGGACACCGGTACTGACGATGGAAGTCGAAAGTGCCGAGGAATCAGCGGTTGAGACGAAGACCGAACCGATCGCAGAAACGACTCCTGCAGAACCCGTGGCGAAGCAAGCAGTCGCTGTCGCTCCGAAAAAACAAAGTGGCAACGGGCGTTTCTCTCCTGCAGTCATCCGACTCGCCAATGAGAACGACATTGACTTGAATGACTTAAGTGGGAGCGGTCTAGGTGGACGTATTACCCGTAAAGATATTTTACGTTACCTTTCGGATGGCCGCCCTTCGACTCCAGATCAAGCGACGCAGGCACCCGTTCAAGAGACGATGGTACAGACGAAGATGGACGTTCCGACTGAGGCACCACGTCCTGTCGTCGAGCCGTCGCAACCGGTCGCATCGACATCCACTTCTTCTGGACGCTATGAATCCATTCCGACAGCAGGTGTACGTCAAGCGATTGCGAACAATATGGTCCGCTCAAAACACGAGGCCCCGCACGCATGGCTCATGATTGAAGTCGACGTGACGAATCTCGTCGACGCCCGGGCAAAACTGAAAGACGAGTTCATGAAACGGGAAGGTGTCAAATTGACATTCATGCCGTTCTTCATGAAAGCGGCGATCGAGGCATTGAAGAAATATCCGATGATGAACTCAGAGTGGGCGGGCGATCATATCAAAGTTCACCAAGACATCCATCTTTCTGTGGCTGTCGCGGCAAACGACGCCCTTTATGTACCGGTCATTCGTCAAGCGGATGAGAAGAACATCAAAGGACTTGCTGTTGCACTTCAAGACGTGGCAACGCGAGCGCGTGAGAACCGTTTGAAGGCAGAAGAGATGCGTGGCGGGACGTTCACGATCAACAACACAGGTGCGTTCGGCTCAATTCAGTCGGCACCGATTTTGAATTACCCACAAGCTGCCATCCTATCGGTCGAGTCGATCGTGAAGCGTCCGGTATGGATGAATGGAATGTTTGCGGCACGCGATATGGTCAACCTTTGCATGTCGGTCGACCATCGCGTCCTTGACGGTCTCGTCGCAGGTCAGTTCTTGCAAGCAATCAAACAATCGCTCGAGTCGATTGACCCGAACACATATACCGTATATTGAAAAAATGGAGGCGCTCTCGATCGAGTGCCTCCATTTTTTATGAGTTATAGCCAATGAATAGCGTGAAAAAGAAACTGACGGCTGAGATCAATAGGAGAAGGAACGACAAGGACATGCCCATTGTGACGAGTCCTTTGGAGAGTCGTGGTTTGGATTTATAGAGTGAAAATGCAAACACGAGACTGAATAGGCCAAGCGTCGCGAATAGTGTAAGCGGGATTGCTCGGTCTTTTAGTAACTGAAGTAAATGCAACGTTGAATCATCCTTTCTAATCAAGCGCCTACTGAAATCGTCGTTGATGGACACGGTACGTTAATCTGGTAATCAGCACGAAAATGAGAAGGAGCACCCAATATACGAATATATAGTTTATTGCAAACGCAGGAATCCCATCATGTCTGACTGAGGAAATCCAAAGAAGAACGAGTGAGGCCGGGAAATGGAGGAAGAGTACAAGATAAGGTACGAACTTCAGGAATGATAAGGCATTTGTCGACGGATTACGCATTAAACCCATTGCAATCAAACCGATCAACACCTCGAGCCCACCAAGCGTGAAATAGGCGAGTGAATCAGTAAAACTAGTCTCTAGAATGGGTAAGGCAAATGGCGCAAGGCCGAAACTCCCGATCATTATTAAAGCGAACAAGATGTAGTCACCTCCTGAAAATTTGACTCCTTATAACGATTGTAAGATATTGGATGTAAGAACTCAACGTCCCACTAAAAAAACACGCCATTCCTATGAATGACGTGTCGGCTAGTTCCTTAAATCGATTGTTCGATCATCGTTTCGATGTCACGACGAACTTTAGCTAATGATAAACGTGCGACGTCGTAGCGCACACGATGAGTCGATTCGTCTGAACCCGTCAAGTCGGCAAAGAGACTTCCGAGATCGTGGACACTGCGGTCGACTTGAATGAGAAGTTCAATCGTGTCCTCGTTCTGTAACATCACGACTTCGACCTCATCTAACTGGCGACCGAAACGCGAACCGTTCGCTGAATACTCGAGTTCTTGTGCAATCGGAAGGCGACCGGACCGGTGGCGTGCCGGAAGCATCTCTGTATCGGCTTTCTTCAGGCGGAAACCGAGCTCGTCCATCGCATCTAAAATGACTTGTTGGGCGGCGTTCGGTTGCACGGTGATCGCATCTTCATCTTTCGGGTCTACGGCTTGGGCGATATCTAGCCCCGTCTCAATCCATGATTTCGATTGGCTGACAGAAAGAGGTGTGTTGAACGGGACGTTGACTGTGAATTGGATTTCTTTCACTTCCCCTGGTCCAATCATAAACGGCGCCTCATTCAATAAAATCTTTTCAATCGTAAACGTCGAGTGTGTGATTTTGTCGTTCACTTCATGTTTATATAACGTGTTGAAGAACAGATAGATACTATCAACCGATTGTTCGACAGAACCGCCTTCGATATGGACGACCCCGTTCAGTTCCCCGCCGGGCGTACAGTGGCTTTCATTCAGGCGCGTATCAACTTTTGCGGCACCGATTCCGATTGAAGATAAAATCTTTTTAAACATATGTGTGTCCTCCTTTGACGTAACGCCGTCTTCGTGTAATAGTATGTACGGACAGGTGAAACGATATGTTTCAAAATTTCTTAAAAAGGATTGAATCCATTGGAATATACAGCATTATTAGAACGTCTCGAAGACGTTATTCAATCAAATCATCTCGTGTCAGCGACCATCAGTCAACCCCGCCAAAAATCAAGTGATTTAAGACGGGTCAAATTGAAACCGGTCCTGATTCGGAATGCATATCATATCCAGTTCGAGTATCAGTATGAGCGTGTGATGAATCATAAAAATTTGACACCAGACGAGGCCGTATCGGAAATAATCGAGCTCCTCGAAACGTTCAGACAAGGTCAGTTTCAATTAAAAGAATCTGATCTTCAGTTCCAGTTATCGAAAAAGTTCAAAGTGACATTGAAAGAGAAACATACGGCTCAAAAAGAAGTTCAATTGAGCCATAATCGAGAAAAACAGTACGTGCTGCCACTTGACGAACCGGTCCCATTCTTGATTCGCCTAGGAATTCAATCTACAGACGGGAAAGTGAAACGACAAAAGTACGACAAATTCAAACAAATCAACCGCTTCCTCGAGTTCATCGAGGATTCACTCAAACATTTACCTACGGATCGCACTGTCCGTATTCTCGATTTCGGTTCGGGCAAATCGTATTTGACGTTCGCGCTCTATCACTTCTTACATGAGATGAAAGGGTATGACGTCCACATCACGGGACTCGATTTGAAGAAAGAAGTCATCGAAGAGTGTGCATCCATTGCGAAGGATCTTGGCTATGAACGGCTGGAGTTTTTAGTCGGGGACATTAATGAATATGAAGGGGAGACGGCCGTCGATATGGTCGTGACGCTCCATGCATGTGACGTGGCGACCGATATGGCATTGGCACGTGCCGTCCGTTGGGGCGCAAACGTCATCTTAAGCGTCCCGTGTTGCCAAAAAGAATTGAATCGTCAAATCCAAGCACCGAACTTGGACGTGATGCTCCAACATGGACTGATCAAGGAACGTTTCGCCTCCCTCGCGACAGATTCGATTCGGGCAGAACTGCTTGGACTTGTCGGGTATGATGCACAACTGCTCGAATTTATCGATCTCGAACACACACCAAAAAATATTATGATTCGTGCCTATTTGACGAACCGCGTGGCAACCGCTGAGACGAAAGCGCGTTATCTCGCCTTCAAGCAAATGATACATGCCGATCCGTTCTTAGAACGAGAATTGAGCGATAGACTTGTCCTCGAGGTGGAACAAGACGTAAAATAGGAGAGTATAGACGAATGTCGAAAGGGGAAACAACATGGATTTTCAATTATATTTTCAAGATGTAGTCGAACAAGCGCGTAACGAAGTACGTGCTGCAGGATACACAGAGCTCACGACACCGGAAGAGGTGGACGGGGCACTCAAAAAAGAAGGGAAGACACTCGTCCTCGTCAACTCGGTATGTGGCTGTGCAGGCGGCATCGCGCGTCCGGCCGCTGCGTACGTGAACAAGATGGAAGGTGTAAAACCTGACCACTTCGTTACTGTGTTTGCCGGTCAAGACCGTGAAGCGACTGACCGTGCACGGGAGTATTTTGAAGGATATGCACCGTCTTCACCGTCAATTGCTCTTCTTGAGGATGGCAACATCGTGACGATGGTAGAACGCAGTGAAATCGAGTCAGCTACTGCTGAAGAACTCGTCGATCAGTTGCAAACATTGTTTGACATCTATTTCTCATAATCACACATCGGCGCAAAGGCCCTGCCTTTGCGTTTTTGCAAAAAGGGGCAATGCATATGGAACCAGTCATCAAAATTATGACGGAGGCAGAATATATGATTGCCCTGTCACGCGGTGAAATCAATGAACCATCACTTCAATCCGAAGGGACAATCAAATGTTGTACACCGCAGCAAATAGGAAAAGTGGTAAAACAATCTTTTTTTGGAGAGTCGGTCGTGCTCGTCTCGCTCCACGTTAACCGACTAGGACAGCTGTTACATTATGAACTAGATGAAGACGGGGAGCGCTATCCGCACGTGTATAGTGCCATCCCTATGTCTTCTGTTAAACAGGTTCAACCATACGGGTCTCGCGACAATGGAACGGTCACATATTTCGCTTTCGAGCGGATGTGACCTTCTTTTTTTAAAAATGAAATGCATGAATATACTTTACAATTAATAATTATGTGTATATAGTGGTTGAAGATACAAGTTGGACAACTGATGTGTCATTAAACAGTTGAGCTGCAATGACACATATGTCATAATTTTTTTAAAGTTCTGATAATTGTCATTTAACTACGAAAGGAAGATGGAGATGAAAAAAGGTTTTCTAGCATTATGTTTAGCAGGACTAGCCGCGTTTTCGGTCGCATGTGGGACAGACGAGAACGAAGGAGGATCGTCATCGACCGATGGGGAAGATGACAATGTCATTGTCATGGGAACGAGTGCCGATTACTTCCCATATGAGTTCGTCGATACGGCGAATGGCGACGACATCGTTGGATTTGATATCGATATCCCCAAAAAAGTGGCGGAAAACATGGGATATGAATTGAAAATTGAAGATATGGATTTTGGTAGTTTACTTGGAGCACTCAATGCAGGGCGTGTCGATTTCGTCATGGCTGGGATGACACCGACTGAAGAGCGTAAAGAGAATGCTGATTTCTCGGATATTTATTTCACTGCGGTGAACTTAATCTTATCGAAAGATGACTCACTTCAATCTCTTGAAGACTTGAAAGGCAAAAAGATTGGTGTCCAACTCGGTTCGATTCAAGAAGGAATCGCACAAGACCAGATTCAAGACGCAGAAATCGTATCGTTGAACAAGATTCCTGAGATTATTCAAGAAATCAAGACGGGACGTATTGACGCGATGGTCATTGAAGACACGGTCGCGAAGAAATACCTCGATCAAGACAGTGAGTTGACAACATTTGAAATCGTGGACGAAGAAGAAGCGGGTTCTGCTGCTGCATTCCGTAAAGACGATGAGCTCCGTGATCAATTCAATGAAGAGTTGAAGAAGATGATCGACAATGGAGACATTGACGAGTTAGCACAAAAATGGTTTGAAGAAGAGGCTGCACCAGCCGAATAATGAATCGTACGGGGCTGACTGAAGAGAACTCGGTCAGCCTTTTTTAGGAGGAACTTACAATGGATTTTAGTCGGATTTATGATTCTATCCCTTACATACTCGAAGGGATTCCAGTCATGTTCCAAGTCGTCATCGTCTCGGCATTGATCGGGATCACGCTTGGGATTGTTGTTGCTACGTTGAAGATTGTGCCGAACCGCTTGATTAACTTCCTCGGTCATGCTTATACGGCCGTGTTTCGTGGAACACCGCTCATCTTACAACTCGCCATCATCCACTTCGGATTGCCGCAACTGACCGGCTATATCACGACACCTTATCAGTCGGCGGTTATCGCCTTCTCACTGAACTCGGGGGCGTATATTTCAGAAATCATCCGTGCCGGTATCCAAGCAGTCGACAAAGGTCAATGGGAAGCATCGGATGCCCTCGGTGTCCCTTATGTGAAACAATTACGTTCCATCATCTTGCCGCAGGCATTCAAGAATATCTTGCCTGCTTTAGTGAACGAGATGATCACGTTGACGAAAGAGTCTGCCCTCGTCTCGACGGTCGGAGTGCTTGACATCATGCGCCGCGCACAAATCGTCGGTGGGCAGAAGGCAATCTACTTCGAACCGCTTCTATTTGCCGGTGTGATATACTTTACAATAGTGATGATCTTGACGTATCTTGGACAACGTCTTGAAAAACGGTTAAGAAAGAGTGATGGAAGATGATCGAGGTAAAAGACCTATACAAACAATTTGGTGACTTAGAAGTATTGAAAGGAATCACGACGACGATCGAACGTGGTGAAGTGGTCGCTGTCATCGGACCGTCCGGGTCTGGTAAATCGACATTTCTACGTTGCTTGAACATGCTTGAGATTCCAACGAGCGGGACGGTCAGTGTCGACGGGTTCGAGCTAACGAAAAAAGGTGCGAACGTCGCCAAGGCTCGTCAAAATATCGGGATGGTGTTTCAACAATTCAACCTGTTCCCACATATGAGCGTATTGGATAATTTGACGTATGCGCCGGTCAATGTGTTGAAGGTGAGTAAAGCTGAAGCACTCGAACGTGCGAAAAAATTACTTGAACGCGTCGGACTTTCTGAGAAAATCGATGCCTATCCGAGCCAACTTTCAGGTGGACAAAAACAACGTGTCGCGATTGCTCGTGCCTTGGCGATGGAACCGAACGTCATGTTGTTCGATGAACCGACGTCAGCACTTGACCCGGAAATGGTTAACGAAGTACTCGATGTCATGAAAGGCTTGGTTGAGACGGGAATGACGATGGTCGTCGTCACACATGAAATGGGCTTCGCTCGTGAAGTGGCGGACCGCGTGCTCTTCCTCGACGAAGGGATCCTCATGGAAGAGGGCAAGCCGGCTGACCTGTTGTTAAACCCGCAAACAGACCGGGCAAAACGCTTCTTGGAGAAAGTGTTGTAATCTGATCTCACGAGGGAAGGATGAATGCACATGAAAATCACGTATTATGGACATGCGACAGTAGGATTTGAGGTAGATGGTGTGAACGTGTTGATTGATCCATTCTTGACGAGTAATCCTCATACCGAAGTAGACCCTTCTACACTGCGGCCCGATTATTTGTTGCTCACGCATGCTCATTTTGATCATATCGAAGATGTCGAATTGATTGCGAAAGAGACGGGTGCGACGATTGTGGCGACGCATGAGCTTGCGAGCTACTATGAGAAGAAAGGGTATTCTGTACACGGTATGAATATCGGCGGCGGACACGATTTCCCGTTCGGCCACGTCACGATGACGCAAGCCTTCCACAGTTCAAGTTTGGATATGGGAGACACGCCGGTCTACATGGGGATGCCAGCTGGATTCATCATTGAAACGAATGGGTTGACGCTTTATCACGCAGGAGACACGAGTCTCTTCTCAGATATGAAGATGTATGGTGAACGTTTTGAAATCGATGTCGCCTTCCTTCCGATCGGGGACAATTTCACAATGGGACCTATAGACGCATTAGATGCGGCACAGTGGCTACAAGCGAAACGTGTCGTCCCGATCCACTTTGATACGTTTCCGCCGATTAAACAGGATGCTCAGGCGTTTTGTGACCAACTGCACCGTCGCGGTCTCTTGATTGAACCGAATACGACCATCGAGATTTAATCATGAATGTGATTCAGGAGACGAAGCAGTTCATCGAAACGATTCATGAAAATGACTCTTCAGGTCATGATGTTGCTCACGTTGAGCGTGTCGTTCGAATGGTGGAGCGTTTAATGGAGAATGAACCGGTCAATCGGACAGTTCTTCTCCTGGCGGCATATTTACACGACGTGGAAGATCATAAGCTCGGTCGTCCGAAGGGTCTCGTCAAACAGCATCTGTCCTTAATTGATATCACTGAGGAGCAAGCGAATTTAGTGATGGCGGTGATTGATGAGGTCTCCTTCTCAAAAGGAAAGACGCCGACGACCCGGGAAAGCGAAATCTTGCAAGACGCCGACCGTCTTGATGCGATTGGTGCTATCGGAATTGCGAGGACATTCCAATATGCAGGTTCTCTCGGTACGCCGCTTGATTTGGCAGAGACGAGTGCCATTCAACATTTTCAAGATAAGTTGTTGAAATTGGCGGGAAATATGCATACGGAAAAAGCCAAACGCTTGGCGATGTCACGCCATACTTTCATGCAGCAGTTCCTAGAACAGTTTCATGCAGAATGGGACGGGATCGATACATGAAAAAGACGACCGAGTATATTCGGTCGTCCTTTTGCTTAGAACGGATGTTTATTGAGCCAATGACCACCGTCAAGAGAGATGCAATCCCCGTTTAAATAGCGCATCTCGTCTGATGCCATCCAGTAAGCCAAGTCCGCAATCTCTTCCGGTGTTCCAAACCGTCCGAGTGGGACGTTACGGCGAATGCGCTCCACTTCTTTCACGTGGGAGACGAGCTTTTCAGCGCCGCCTGTCCGTTCAATCGGTCCCGGACTGATCGCGTTGACGCGAGCGCCGAACTGATAACCCCATTCGACTGCGAGCGTTCGTGTCAAGTTCAAGACCCCCGCTTTCGCTGCAGCACTCGGTGCGACACCAGGGCCGGCCTGCCACGCATACGAGGCGACCATGTTGATGATTGACCCGCCACGGAGTTCTTCTGCTTCCCAATGTTTCCCGAGAACGTGGGTGCAGTTGAATGTCCCGTTCAAGACGATGTCGATGACACTCGCCCAACCGTTTGGAGATAAATCAAGGGTCGGACACACAAAGTTTCCAGCAGCATTGTTGACGAGTGCGTGGACCGGACCGTAGGCGGATACGATGTCAGCGAGTGCTTGAGCGCATCCTTCATAGTCACGAACGTCATGTTGCACACTCATCGCCTGACCCGCATTGATTGCATTCAATTCGCTCATCGCTTCTTGCAGCCGTTCCTCGTTTCGACCACTGATGGCGACGTTCCACCCTTCCTGTTTAAATTTTAATGCCATGGCTTTCCCCATGCCAGATGATCCCCCGGTAATCCAAATCGTTTTCATCCTGTTTCCCCCTCAAAAATGAATGATCGTTCATTTTACATATTCGTCTAATGATGTAAAACTCCTTCTACAAAGTGTCATTCGATGTTGAAACATTCTTTTAACTCGAGACGTATACACAAGATGTAACGATTGATATTCAAAACCATGACGTGTATCTACAATAGGAGATGATGGAATATGAAGCGCATTACAGGATTGACCCTATTCATTCTTATCATTGTCGGGATGTTTGTACTCATCGATCGGTCTGATTCAAAGAAAATGTCTGAACAGGTCGAAAATGAGATGTTCACCCAAACGGAAACGAAGGTTTATCCTGAGTCGACGGTCGAAGAACTGAAGGAGATGCTTGCTGCGTTTCAAAACGATGTGGCTCCTCGAATCAATAACGATTTCGAACGAAAGTTGGCAGAACGGATGTACGTGGAGATGAAGATGTTTGATGAAACCATCGATGTGAAGCAACTTCTAATCCGCGCTAAAGACCAAGCTGATTTTGAACGTGCATGGTTGGACCATGCGAAAAGTGACTATGGCATCGTAGTAACGGGTGACGAAGTCGATGAATGGATTGAAAAAGGACCGGATGCGACGGTAGTCGAGTCACAAAGACGATATGCCGAGGCAAAAGAGATGAGCGTGTATGAGCTCAATCATGATTATTATCGCGATCAATACGTCAAATGGGTCGTATGGGAAGATTTGATTCCGCTCGTCACAGAACGGTACGAAGCGTCAAGTGAGCAAGTGCTCGACAACAATCGACTCATCGAATTGTACGAGCAAGAGGTGGAAAACACGTTATAATCGAACGAAGCGTCAAGTAGCCCGACTCATATGAGCCGGGCTACTATTCATTGGATTTGCTTCAACTGTTTCAAACCGAGCTCACGATCAATCGTATACATCGTACCGGCGACCTTCTCGCCCCAGTATGGGTCCGAAGCATAGAAGATATTGATGCCTTCCTGTTTGTTACCGGGGTAATCTCCGCGAGCGTATGGACCTTTGACATATTTAGTCGCAAACAGTTCTGCAGCAGCCTGAACGCTTGCATCGATTGTTTTAAACATTGTGGCATTCTCACTCGGGTTGTCGTCCGTCGCCCGGAATCCAAATAGGTTTCGCTTTTCCCGTGCGATGTCGGACGTTCCAAATCTTGACTCATGCCCGGCAACCGCAAGTAAGAACAGAGCATTGATTCCGTACGTATCCTCTGCCCGTTTAAAGGCCTTTCCTTCCCCTGCGAGCGGAGAATCGATGGACCGTAAATATTGATCAAACTCTTTCGTGGTATACGGAGAGGACGAACGAATCGATGCAAATTGATAAGGAGAGTCGAAGACGTCTTGGACGCGTTCCGTATAGTAACGATCATCCGAGCGCTTTTTCGTTGGTCCGACGAGGAACTTGCCGGCGAGATGACCGTTCGCTTCGACCGAATGGTAGACATCACCATCCCGGATTTCATAATATCCCCTTCTTTCCACGACTGCTTCAGGGAATAACGCCATCTGATCCGGTTTGACATAGACGTCAGCTCCTGAGATGCGAACTTTTAAATGACCGTTTCCTCGTTCGATTAACTGAAGTCGTGTACCGCCGGCGACATATGATTGTCGCTTTTTAAACGCCTCATCTTCATATAAATTTGTGATTGCATCACTTGGGGTGACGACGATCCCGGTACCCGTGAAATCGAGGACTTCACCGGAAGGAGAGAACAGGGTGCGGTTCTTACCAGAAGTCATGTATCGTTTCGCTTCATCGAGAGATTCGAATGACCGCGTGACGCGATCGCCATTCGTCATGGTCTCGACGGTATACATGTCTTCATGTCCGGATTGAATCCATAAAAATGCGGCGACTGCGATACTTAGTGTCGCGACCATCGGCCATATTGTACGTTTTTTCTTTCGTTTCAATTAGATCACTTCCAAACTTTTGAATTGCCAAACGAGTTAATTTAGTCAACAATTTGATGAAGAAGGGGGAAATGAATATGAAAATTGGAACGCGGACGTTGAAGACCGCGGTCGCAGCGGGTATCGCGATGCTCATTTCCGAGACGATCCATCTTGATTATTTTGTATTCGCAGCCATTATTGCCATCTTGAGTATTCAAGAAACACGAAAAAAATCGATTCGAGCATCCTATGAGCGCGTCATGGCGAGTCTCCTCGCTATCGGAATGGGCGCGGCGATGTTCACCTTACTTGGTTATTCGCCAGTGACACTCACTCTTTATTTTGTCATCTTCATTCCGCTTGTACAACAATTGAAACTGCAGGACGGATTGATCACGAGTGTTGTCATCTTGACGCATCTTTATACCGAAGCACAATTTTCAGTAGAGCTGTTCATTAACGAGCTCTTATTGATTGTCATCGGTGTTGGTGTCGGGCTCGTCGTCAACATGTATATGCCGACGCTCGACCGTGAAATCGAGCGCATCAAAGATAGTATCGACCGCTCGCTCGCGGTACTGTTTTACGATGTGGCGGCGTGTGTCGAGACCGGTGTGTATAACAATCATTCGATGATGCTCATCAAGACGCGAGACTATCTGAAGGAAGGGAAGGACTTATCCCTTCGACGTATGGGTAACTCGATTGGGAAGCGTAACGAAGACATGGATTATCTATACTTCCGGATGCGTGAGCGACAATATGATATTTTGAAGCGTGTCGCCGATAACGCAAGAGAGATCACGATGGTCGTCAATGAAGCGAAACCAGTTGCGACGTTTTTGCGTCGGGTCGGAGACCACGTGAACGAACAGGCGGACGCCTCGGTCTTCCTGCAAGAACTTGAAGAGATGATTGAGCACTATCGAAAAAACGTACCTCTCCCCACGACTCGTGAGGAATTTGAGGTACGCTCATCCTTATTGAATATTTTATCTGATGTGAAAAGTTACTTGATCTTAAAAGAGCGATATATCCTGCTCTTAAAAGAACATGGTCATGCTCGAGAGAAACGTGCTGATCAAAAAGATTGAGACGATGACGACGACGCCGATTTGAATGATGCGTTGTCGTTTTTTCTGTTTTTTCTTCATGGCTTGCCTCCAGAAACGTGTTTGCCATCATTGTACAGAATGGAAAAGATTCGTGCAATCTAAGGGAGTTTGTTATAATGGTCAAGAAATGTTTGGATGGAGGGATGTTGTTTATGGTAAACGAGACACGTGTGCTCGACACTTTCTTAGGGTTGGTCGGCATCGATTCAGAAACGAAGGAAGAAGCGGTCATCTGTGAACACTTGAAAGGTGTCTTCACTGAGCTTGGTTGCGACGTCTATGAGGATGACGCATCAACGAAGACGGCGCACTCTGGTAACAACTTGATCATCACGTTGCCTGCAACGAAAGAAAATATCGATCCGATTTACTTCACGGCTCACATGGACACTGTGACACCAGGTAAAGGAATCAAGACGAGTATTAAAGATGGGTATGTCGTCACAGATGGCACGACCATTCTCGGAGCAGATGATAAGACGGGACTCACGGCAATGATTGAACTCGTTCGTGTGTTGAAAGAAAAACAGATTCCACATGGCCAAATCCAATTCGTGATTACGGTCGGAGAAGAATCAGGTCTCGTCGGTGCGAAAGTGTTGGACTTGTCGAAGATCGATGCGAAGTTCGGCTTTGCGCTTGACTCGGATGGACCGGTCGGTGACATCATCGTTGCGGCACCGACACAAGCGAAAGTAAACGCGAAGATTTACGGAAAAACGGCTCATGCGGGTGTCGCGCCAGAGAAAGGCATCTCGGCGATTCAAATCGCAGCTAAAGCCATCGCGAAGATGCCTCTCGGCCGAATCGATGAAGAGACGACTGCGAATATCGGGCGCTTCGAAGGCGGACGCGCGACAAACATCGTGTGTGACTACGTCGAAGTACTCGCAGAGGCACGCTCGCTCATCCACGAGAAGATGGAGAAGCAGGCAGAAACGATGAAGCAGGCCTACATTGAAGTCGCTGAGTCGTTTGGTGCTCGTGCTGAGGTCGACATCCATATCATGTATCCTGGATTCAAGTTTGAAGAAGGCGACGAGGTCGTTGAAGTCGCGAAACGCGCGGCTCAAGCAATCGGACGCCCGACACGTATCTTACATTCAGGTGGCGGATCGGATGCCAACGTGATTGCGGGTGGCGGAATCCCAACGGTCAACTTAGCGGTCGGCTATGAAGAGATTCATACGACGAACGAACGGATGCCGCTCGAAGAGTTGTACAAACTTATCGAATATGTCGTGACAATCGTCGAAGAAGTCGCATCAACCGAGCAATAAAAAAAGAGCCGACCATTCGTCGGCTCTTCGTATGTGTTCGTACTCGTTATGCTGCGAACTCCAATGATTCTAAAATCAATTCGTCTGTGCAATGAAGTTCGATCGCTATGTCGTGAATGCGGATAGAGGTGCCTTGTTCTTTTTGGTGCAAGCGATTCATCAAAGCTGCACGTTCTCGAATCGTTTCATAGATCGATTCGGTTTGTTCTGCCTTGGTCATCACAAATCACATCCTTTTCAGCGATTACTTTATTATAGCATGGAACGGCTTGGAGAAAGGACTAAAATATTTATGAAGTTACAGTTTTTAGGAACTGGTTCAGGAATGCCATCGAAACAGCGCAATGTGTCGGGACTCGCGATCGATTTACCGAAAGTCACCTGGTTGATTGACTGTGGTGAAGGGACACAACATCAAATGCTCTACACGAAGACCAAACCGAGGAAAGTGACGGCGGTATGGGTGACCCATCTCCACGGAGACCATGTTTTCGGCTTACCTGGATTCTTATCGACTCGCTCTGCCCTAGATGGAACGGACACTGTGACTGTTTATGGGCCGAAAGGATTGAAAAAATGGCTTGAAGCGACATTTCGTATCACGGGTTCTCATCTCGGTTATGAGTTGAACGTTGTCGAGTTCACGGATGGAGATACATTAAAACAAGACGGTCATCTCGTCACTGTGAGAAAATTAGAGCATCGTTTCCCATCTTACGGTTTTCGCATCAACGGTCCAGAAAAACGTGGAACGTTACGCGTTGACAAGGTGAGGGAGCTTGGAATCCCGAGTGGACCCATCTATAAAACAATCAAAGAAGAAGAACGGTTTGAATATGAAGGAAAATGGTATGATTCTAAAGAATATGTCACTGAACCGATTCCGGGTAAAGTCGTTGCAATTCTCGGTGATACGACCCCTTGTGAGAACGCTCGAATCTTAGCGGAAGGTGCGGACCTTCTCGTTCATGAGGCGACATTTATGGAAAATGAACAGGCGCTCGCACGCAAATACGGGCACTCGACGACACGTGAAGCGACAGCGCTCGCGAAAGCGTGTTCCGTCGGCAAGCTGATCGTCACGCACATCTCCGCTCGCTACGTCGGACGAGAAGAAGAGTTTGAACGAGAAGTCGTATCGGATTTTCCATCGAGTTTAGTTGCGACCGACTTTTTAGAATATACAGTGGGGGATTGATGTGACCATTCAACTCTATGTATGGGCCGCGTTTTTAGCAATCAGCATTCTGTTAGGGATTCGATTGAATCAATTAAAAGAGCCGGAAGCCAATTTCTTTCCGAAGTTCTTGTTTTATTCTTTGCTTGGAATCGTCTCCTTTCCAATCGGCGGTTTTCACATCCCGATCGGATTCTTATTGTCTTTTTTATTCTTTCCAAAGCAGAACAGCCGCTATAAATGGTATGGGGCGCTAATAGGCTTCTTCTTCTTTATCGTCTTACTCTTTGTCCCGTTGTTTGATCAATCGGGATTCCGAGCCGAATCCCGACAGATTGGTGCCGTCTCCGTCGCGGACGAATCATTTGACGACATGACAGAGAAATTATTGCAGCGGATCAACAGTGATTCGATTAAATTAGACCGGGGCAAGCTACAAATTGACCGGGTAGGAAACGTCAAGTCCATTGAATACTTACTGATGGTGGAGAGAGCCGAGTCGTTCCAACAGATTCGTGTGACATACGAGTCTGGACAACTCGCCTATGAGCAGGTTGATGAACTACGAAAAGAATCTGGACAGGCGTTCTTTGAAAAACTCGTTGAATTTGACCATATGTTGTCGACTTTACGAGAACCGTCATGGGAGGAATACACTGAAGTTGTAGCTGCGCCAATCTTACAACTCTCTTATGATGGATTGTACGATATGTACACGTTCGAAAACGAGTCGATGCTCATGCTCAATCGGGACGATGAGCTCGTCAAGTTCTGGCTACAGCGGGAACCAGTCCTTGCCAACAGCATTCAACTCGTTGGACTGACACAAGAAGGGCGTAGTTCTGGGGAACGTTATGCGATTCTATATAATTATTCGATACATCAACGAGAGGATTTGACAGAATGATAAAACCATATATAAGCATTTCTCTATTAACGACTGCACTCCTTGTCGGATGTGGCGGTGAAGAAGCGCAACGTGAGGCATGTGATGTAAGTCCGACCATCTCAGTATACAATGCAGCGACCGAAGAGACGATCTATCAGGAAAAAAGCGTCTGCCTTGAAGAGGACGCGACCGTGCTCGATGCGTTGAAGGCGACTGGGCTTGACCTCGAAGTGACAGGAAGCGGTGACATGTCATACGTGACGGCAATCGAGGGAATCGAAGAAAAATCAGAAGGACAATCGTCAGGATGGGTATTTGCTTTTAACGGTGCTCCGGGAGATGAAGGTGCCGGTGCGAAAGAAGTAGAATCGACCGATGTCATTCAGTGGCGGTTCGAAGAAGATGCGATTGCTTTCTTCGAATGAGGCAGATTGGGAGCGGAGACATCCTGTCACGCTCTTTTTCTTTCTCCTTAGCCACCTATACGTGCTGACGAATGTCGATGACATCATTATTTTTGTCATCGCCCTTGTCATTCTACTTATTCTCGAACGCCGTTTTCCTTGGGCGATGTTAGGGGTATTGATTGCTTTCGGATTGGTCTCGGTACTGCCTGGATTATTCGGATGGGACATTTCACTCTCGTACATATGGCGTCAACTAGTGAGCTTGGCCGCCTTTTTACTAGGCATGTTGTGGATCGCTCGCATTATTCGTCTGGAGCGCCTGCTTCCACTGTTATCCAAGTGGCCTAGATCATCGTCGCTATTGTATGGGGCGTGGGCACTCATCCCATCGATGGAACAAGCAGTGCGCCAATCGATTAGGAGTCATCCGAAAAAATTATGGCGAGAAGGGGTACGGATTGGAATCGAGAGTCAGCAACAGGAGCCGAGATTTGCCTCTGAACCGATGCGTCCCTTTCGAGTAGAGGATGCTCTTCAGATTATCTTGATTGTAGTGACTTGCTGGGTAGCGCTCCAGTGGACAATTATACTTTGGCTCATTTATCCGTACGTTACGAAAGGAGGTTTGCGTGATGCAATGGCTCTCTACCGCTGACGGGACGTTCGAAGAATATGTCGAACGCTACCGACCACGCGTCATCGAGATGAACCAACCGTTCTCAGGGAAAGTCGGGCATTTATTATCGAGTGGGGACCCGTTTCGAGGGGCAGAGCTTGCTACACTGTTACAAATCGATGCACTCTATCCGAAGCGGTTCGACACATGTTCGAGTGGTGAACAACAGATCGTTCGTGTTGCCTTTGCACTAGTGGACCGACCAGAATCAATCGTTCTCATCGAACCGTTTCGGCATCTTGATCAATTTCGTAAAGAACACCTTGAGATGTTGCTCCGCCGTATCTCCGGGCTCGGTGTTCAAATCGGCTATACGGAAAGGGCGCGTGAGCAGTCAGGCGATGTGACGTTCACATTCACCGAATCGAATAGAGCACCAATAATCGATGCGCAAGATGTATCTTATCGGCATCCGCTTCAAGCGGTGTATGCGATTGAGGATGTGACCATTCAGATGAACGAGCCAGGACTCACGGTATGTATCGGGACGAACGGGAGCGGGAAGTCGACCTTGCTCGAGTTGTTGGCTAAAAGCAGACGCCCGCTCAAAGGACGGGTGAAGCGAGGCGAACGAGCCGTCTATCTTTCTGCCGAACCAGAATACGGTCCAAGCCAGAAGGAAGAAAGACGACGGGTCGCGCAACTGCAAGGCGTGCTTCATGATCCGTCGAGCGTCCTTTTGCTCGATGAACCGACTGTAGATTTAACGGGGCAGGAACGTGAAGCATTCGTTGAAGCAGTACGACAGAAGGCTGAGACGGCAAGGGTCGTTTGTGCGACACACGACATGGAGCTGATTGACCGATCGACAGATGTCATTTACCTTGCGAGCGGTCGGGTCGTCTTTCATGGGACACGTTCACTCTTCCAAGAACGGAGTACGTTATGGTCACTTACGTCCTCGCCATCTTGATTGCCATCGCCGTCTTGTATCGATTCGAGAAATCCTCGCTTCCGATTCAACCACTTGTCCAACTTTTAGCGCTCGCGGTGATTGGTCGTTGGCTCTTTATGACAATCCCGAACGTTCAACCGACGACGGCGATTTTGATGTTGACCGCTCTACTCGTCAGCTTGAACGGTGCAGCCATCCTCGCACTCTTCGTGCCGATCTTGTCAGGACTCTTGCTTGGGATTGGACCGTTCGTCCTTTATCAATTTTTAGGGTGGCTCCTTGTCGTATTGCTCGTCAGCCTGTTTCGACCGCTTTTATTAAAGTCGCCCGTACTCTTCCTCGTACTAGGATTTCTATCTGGTTTTTTATACGGATGGACGACGAACGTCGCGTTTATCGAAGTGATTGGTGCAGACTTTTTGAAATTACTTTTGCTCAGTTTCCCATTTGATTTCGTCCACGGCATTTCTAACGTCGTCTTCCTCCTATTGATTCGTCCGTTATTTGAGCGCATATTCCTTCGTCAACTCGGGTAAATATACAATATTCCTATCATGTTGAGTGAGGTGAACGACGGATGGATGCTTATGTCAATGTCACGGAAGTCGGTATGTTTCTACTCGTAGGGTTATTGTTTATCGTGTTAAACCTTGTTCTTTTAGCGAAGCGTTACACGAGAGCCCGTTTTGCAATGCTGAGTATTCTGGCAACAAGCGTGTGGCCGGCACTCATGATTGTTCTTTCGGTAAATCAATTGAATGTGATGGATCAACTCACTTCGGGAGAATGGACGTTAAACGCTGTGATCGCGTGGGCGGTCGTCCTCTCGACTGCGCTCATGACGATGATTCCAGCAGGAGTCTTTCTTCATCGGCTTGTGACTGTGTCTCGATTGCATTCTGAATTATAAAAGGAGCGACCTACGCGGGTCGCTCCTTTTTCATGTCGTCGATTCAGCGGCTTTACCGTCTGTTGGCTTTTGAACACGACGTAATACTTCGAGACTGAGAGCCCGTGGCATCAACTTCGCGAACCCGACCAACAGCTGGTTCGAGAGGCCAGGTACAATCACCCGTTTGTTGCTCATGACACCTTTATATCCGAAAAAGGCGACGAGGTGAGATGGCATTTTTGAGAATGACAATTCACTTCCGGCGCGATCGAAGAAGTTCGTGTCAGTCGGGCCAGGGCAGAGGACACTGACGTGAACACCGCTTCCTTTCACTTCGGCATGGATCGCCTCGGTGAAGGAAAGGACGTATGCCTTCGTCGCGTAATAGACGGCCATATACGGTCCTGGTTGGAACGCGGCGACGGAGGCGACATTTAATACATGACCGTGGTCACGCTCGAGCATGCCAGGTAGATAGGCTTTCGTCAGTTCGGTCAACGTGTTGACGTTCAATCGGACCTCGTCCGCCTCCGTCTCGGCATCGAGGTCGGCGAATGCACCGGATGTACCAAAACCGGCATTGTTGATTAAAAAGTCGACGGAAAGTCCCGCCTCGGCGATCATACTAGTCAATCGGGCTGCGGCGTCATGCTTTGCCAAATCAAGCGCGAAGACATGGACGTTGATGCGATATCTCGTCTCCAGTACTTTTTTCAATTCGTGTAAGCGCGGCTCGTTTCGAGATACGAGGATACAGTCGTACCCATCTCGTGCGGCGAGTACGGCCAAGTCTAAACCGATGCCCATCGAGGCCCCGGTGATTAAAGCTGTCTTTGACAACATGATCCACTCCTTTGATGAAAAGTCATACATTGTTACTGAATTCTTCACGAGTTGTTAAAATCCTGCCTCGTTTACACATTGAAACGTATGCTAAAGTATAGCAAGAAAATGTGATTAGACTCACAAAGTAAGGAGAAAAACAATCATGATGATTCAGCTCGTCACTACGGCACAAAGCGTCGATCAAGCAGAAGCGTTAATTAAAGCGGGCGCTGACCGACTGTATATCGGGAATTCACGGTTCGGGTTACGACAAAAAGGAGAGTGGACTATCGATGCTGTGAGGGAAGTCACACAACTTGCCCATCGATACGGGAAAGAAGTGACGGTGGCCGTCAATAATTTGATGCATAACGACCAGATTGATGAGTTGCCCGAATATTTACAGGAACTGAGGGCGATCGGAGTCGATGATGTGACGGCTGGAGACCCTGGAGCGATCCGTCTGATTCGACAAGCGAAGATTCCTTATTGGTACGATGCCCAAACGCTCGTCACGTCCGCCAAACAAATTCAGTTTTGGGGCAAACGGGAGGCAATCGGAGCGGTCGTCGCACGCGAAGTGACGCTCGAGGAACTCGCTCTCATCCAGCAACAAATCGGACTGCCGGTAGAAGTACAGGTGTATGGTCCGACTTGTATCCATCACTCCAAGCGTCCGCTCGTGACGAACTATTTCAACGAACTCGGTCGCACTTCTGAAGAGGCGAAACAACGCGAGTTTTACATGAGCGAGCCTGCTGATGCATCGAGCCGATACCCGATCTATGAAGACGAGAACGGGACGCATATTTTCTCTGAAGATCTGACACTCATGGGGCAGCTGCCAACGCTAGTCAAACACGGGCTTCATACGTGGAAACTTGACGGATGGCATGCGGGCGACCAGTTTGTCGAAATCGTTAAATTGTTTACGTTCGCCCGTGCGAATCTATTGAACGGTCGATTTGACCGTGTTGAGATGGAAGCTCGTCTCAACGACCTGCAACCGGAAGGATTCCGTCTCGGAACGGGATTGTTGCTACGCAAGCCAGAAGAGATCAAGTGAGGGATAAACATGAAACGACGTCCAGAATTATTAGCGCCAGCAGGTAACTTAGAAAAATTGAAGATGGCGATTCACTACGGGTCCGACGCGGTCTATATCGGCGGACAGCAATTTGGTCTGCGTTCACGTGCCGGTAACTTTAGTTATGAGGAGATGCGAGAAGGTGTCGCGTTCGCCCATGCTCGCAATGCGAAAGTATACGTCGCCGCGAACATGGTGACGCATGAAGGCGATATCGAAGGTGCCGGTGAATTCTTTCAGACATTGCGAGATATCGGGATTGACGCGGTCATCGTCTCCGACCCGGCGATGATCGAGACGTGTCTCAGGGAAGCTGAAGGACTGCCGGTCCATCTGTCGACTCAAGCCTCGGCGACCAACTATGAGACACTTCGTTTTTGGAAAGACGAGGGCCTTGAACGGGTCGTCTTGGCTCGTGAAGTATCGATGGATGAAATCGTGCAAATGAAACAAGAAGTCGATGTCGAGATTGAGACGTTCGTCCATGGAGCGATGTGCATCTCTTATTCAGGACGCTGTACGTTGTCTAACCACATGACACTACGTGATGCCAATCGTGGAGGCTGCGCCCAGTCATGCCGCTGGAAATATGGATTCTTCGAAGAGGGTGCACTGTTGACAGAAGAGATGGAAGCGCGCGACGAAGAACCGTTCACAATGAGTTCAGTCGACTTATCGATGGTCCGGCATATCCCCGACCTCGTGGACGCGGGAGTCGACAGTTTGAAAGTCGAGGGGCGGATGAAGTCGATTCATTACGTCGCGACCGTATGTAACGTCTATCGTCAAGTGATTGACGCGTACTGTGAGGACCCGGAGAATTTTGTCTTCGACCCGGCATGGGAAGAAGAGATTTGGAAAGCGGCCCAACGTGAACTGGCGAGCGGATTCTATTACGGCATTCCAACCGAAAAAGAGCAGTTGTTCGGGAAACCGCGTTCGATTCCGCAGTACGCCTTTGCCGCACGGGTCATCTCATACGACCCGACGAGCGGGATGGCGACACTAGAGCAACGAAACCATTTCTCGGTCGGGGAAGAGGTCGAATTTTTTGGCCCCGGATTTAAACGCTTCTCGCAAGTCATCGAGGCGATTGAAAATGTGGACGGACAGCCGCTCGAGTCAGCCAATCAAGCGATGATGACGATTCGCGTGAAAGTAGATGAACCGGTCGCGACCGATTTTATTATGCGTAAGCGAAAAAGCGTACCCGCACGCGTAGTCGTCTGACACATCCTTCGAGCCAACATAGTCGCCCGGACCGTCCAATCCTGCTACCCTAAGAGGTAGAGACGGAGGGATGGAAGGATGAACCAAAACACAGAGCAATTACGGACTGAGCCCATCGGCCGACTCCTCTTCAAATTATCGCTTCCGGCGATGATTGGGATGCTCGTGACGGCGCTCTATAACATCATTGATACGATTTTTGTCGCCCGTGGGATCGGCGCCTCAGCCGTCGCCGCCATCGGGATTGCGTTTCCGATTCAGATGATCTTGATGGCCGTGTCCAGTGCGGTCGGACTCGGCGGGGCGTCCATCAGTTCGAGGAAGCTCGGGCGCGGGGACGATGCCGGTGCGGCCGTCACGTTTTTAAACGTGCTCGTCCTCGTCGGTCTGTTTGCGGCGTTCGCGGTCAGTTCTGCCTTCTTTATGCTGGATGAGATATTAATGGTGTTCGGGGCGACATCCGAAATCATGGAACTTAGCCGACAATACTTATCGGTCGTATTGATCAGTTCACCCTTCTTTATGTTCACGCTTGCTTCAAGTGCGATGGTACGTGCTGAAGGACAGGCGCCGTATCAAATGAAGGTCATGTTGACGACCGTCCTCGTCAATCTCGTGACGACCCCTCTTTTTATCTTCACCTTTGGGTGGGGAATGTACGGGGCAGCCATTTCGACGGCACTCGCACAAGTCGTCGGTTCCATATTGATGCTTCGCTTCTTTTTTGCCCGTAAACCAAAAACGGAACTGCGCTTCAAATGGCGACAGTTCCGGATTCGGTTTGATGAGATCAAGGAAATCATGGCAATCGGTTCGTCCTCGTTCATCATGATGGTATCCCAATCGATTCTGTTCGTCGGCGTCAACGTGATGCTTGGGACGTACGGTGGGACGGATGAGTTGGCGACTTTCGCCATCATCAATAAGTTCATGGCGCTCGTCGGTATGCCGATCATGGGTATTGTCCAAGGGATGCAACCGATCGTCGGGTACAACTATGGAGCCGCCCAGTTTGATCGCATGCGTGAGACGATTTGGACGGCGATGCGTGCCGGAATTGCAATCGCCGTGGTCATCTGGCTCGTCTTGCAGTTGTTCCCGCATACGCTCATGGGATGGTTCTCGACGGATGATGCATTAATCGCAGGAGGCGTGACCGCGATTCACATCCTGTTCGCGGTCTCCTTCTTACCGAGCGTGCAGATGCTCGTCAACGGGATTTATCAGTCGCTCGGAAAGGCGCGAGTCGCCATGTTCCTCTCGCTTTCCCGTCAGACGCTCTATACGATTCCGCTCGTCTTCATCCTACCATCGTTTCTCGGGGTGTTCGGCGTCTGGCTCGCATTCCCGATTGCGGATGCGATGACGTTTTTGACGGCGGTCGCTCTGGCGTTTTGGGACCGTAAGCTGTTGTTCCGTCCTTCAGAAGAGGATGCAGAAGATCGTCCGGGGGACCCGAAAGCTACGAATCTATAATCAGACGTCCGCTCGAGTCGAGCGGGCGTCTTCTTTTAGGAACAGATAGATCCCTGCGAGGAGGATGATGGCACCGGTCCACTGCAACGGACCGAGCCGTTCTCCGAAAAAGGCGTACCCGAACAGCATTCCCCATAGTGCCTCACCGAGAATCGTGATGCTGACGACTGTCGCACTGACCCGTGCGAGCGCATAATTGAACAGATTGTGCCCGAGGATCGTCGGAAAGAATGCGAGTGCGAGGAAGTACCACCAGTTGACCGATTCGAATGCCGTGAACGACGTGTCGCGTACGAGCAACATGAAACAAAGAACGACCGTCGCAACAAGGTAGACGCTAAATGAATACGTGTTCGTCTTCATCTCGGTACGGACGTGTTGTCCGACGAGCCAATATCCGGCGATGAGGAGAGCGGCGAGCAAGGCGAGCATGTCCCCAAAGAGCGCTTCACGACCGAGTTGAACATCTCCTGCGGCGACGAGCATACCCCCGAGGACAGCGACGAGTGCGTAAGTGAGTCCTTGTTTGGTCGGATTTTTTTTGAAGATGACGGCATTTCCAATCAAGACAAAGATTGGGCTCGATGTGACGAAAAGAGTCGAACTGGCGACTGTCGTATAATCGAGCGATAAAAACCAGAGCCAAAAGTGAAACGCGAGAAGCGTCCCGCTAAGGAGTAAGGCATATCGAGTCATGAGACGTGTTCCGATGAGTGATTTGAAGTCAACGAACGGCAATAGCATCAGACACGTAATAAGCATGCGGTAAAAGGCGGCCGTCTCGGCCGGAGCGGACGTCCATTTGACGAATAGGACGCTCGTCGACAAGAAAAAGACAGCGGCGAACAAAATGAGATAAGACATGGCGACACTCCTTCACTTATGTATTTCTTAGTCTAATGATAGCGGAAAATAGTATACACGGGAATTTCATATTTCGTATACATGAAAGAAGAATGAAAATGGGATTGTTAGCTTAACGTATAAAGATGACGAGAATGCCGAAATCATTCAATCTGCTCTCGGTCAGGCAACGATATACTATAATGAAAATGATTTAGTGAAGAAAATCATTACACCGTGCAATGAAGAGTTCCAGTTCTCCTATACCACGTCGGAGTTAATCAAAAAAATCAGGGGACCGAGACTGACTCATGAGATGAATTATGGTCCGAATGAGAAGATGACCCAGATCCAGACGAATAAGAAGGACACGGAGACGGTCATTTTCTCTGAAACGTATGAGTATAACAAAGATGAGCAAATCATCAAGGCGACAAACAATGATTCCGAGCAAAAAACATATACCTATACGAAGGAAGGGTTCTTGCAATCTGTCACTCGAGGGAGCGACACGATAGACTATACGTATGACTTGAGCGGGAATATGCTGAAATCAGAAGACCAGTCCGGCAAATTGATCTCTGAAAATAAGTACCTACAAGGAAACCGTATCGATACTTCAATTCAGTACGACAAAGAGACGAACACTTATCGCCACATCAGCTATGATTTTAGAGAGAATGGATCATTAGCAAAAGAAACGATTCGTAAACCGTCAAGCACATCGAGTAGCGCGAAACAGGCTGCGGTCGATGTGGTGAAAGAATATCACTATTCTTCGTTCAACCTGTTGATGAGTATCACAACGAAGCAAGGAAGTAAAGTCACCGAACGCATCGAGTATACGTACGACAGCGAGGACAATCGTTCTTCGAAGAAAGTGACGAACGCTGAAGGCGACCGTTTTGAGTTCTACTAGTACGATTCAAACGGGGATCTCGTCTCTGTATCGCGCAAAACGGGAGACGATTTGCTTGAGAACACGATGAATTTCTATCGAGATGCAAGTGGTAAGCTCCTTAACTTTGAGTATAAAGGGACGACTTTCGACTACGTCTTCAACCAACGTGGTGACGTTGTTGCAATCACGAACGAGATTCAGGAAGTGATTGCCCGCTACAGTTATGACGAGTGGGGGAATTTGATTGCGCTTGAGGGTCTGACGCCTCTCGGTCAAGAGGTGGCAGAAGAAAACCCGTATCGCTATGTCGGCCATTACGGCGTTTAGTCATTTCTAGAAACGGTCGTGGCTGTAAAGCGATACGTAGGTCTCGAAGGACGATGTGAGTCCGCTAGAGGCTTAGAGCTCACGCAAGTTGTACATCTCCACTTTCAGGGTATCTCAAAAGCCTCGAATGAGTCGTACTCGGGACAACGTCCGACCCGGGACATGTTGTGGGTCAGTCTCGCGTCTTCGATCCGTTCGAATCCTCTCTCGATGTGTCCATCTATGACTTGATATAGTAAAATATATTGAAGACGCAATCGAATCAGGTACGTCTTGACTCGAATTAAGAGGCGAAGTAAGGAGTTCTTATTATGAGACTAATCATCGCGGAAAAGCCATCACAAGCACAAAAACTGGCCGCTCCCTATCCATCTAAAAAGCGAAAAGAGGAGATCGAAATCTCTCCGTGCTCCCGTTTTCCTGAAGGGGCGATCGTCGTATGGGCGGTCGGTCACCTTTGTGAGCTCCAGGAACCGTCACACTATCGACCGGAGTGGAAGTCATGGAAATATGATGCGCTCCCGATCGTACCCGAGCGGTTCGACTACCGTATCTCAAAAGGCAAATCAAAGCCATTTTATGCAATCAAAAAATGGTTGCACGATCGCTCCATCACAGACGTCATCATCGCCTCGGATGCCGAACGGGAAGGGGAGGCGATTGTCCGTCTGATTTTAAGGCTCGCGGGAAACAAAAAACCGCTCGCTCGGCTATGGATTTCAAGCTTGACGGAACAAGCGGTCGACCGTGGGTTCTCTGAACTACTGCCGGGTGAGCAGACGGTCCCGTATTACCATGAGGCGATGAGCCGCGCCTGTGCCGATTGGCTCGTCGGGATGAATGCCTCACGCGCTTATACGACCTTATTGAAGACGATCGGAATCGAAGATGTCTTCTCGCTCGGTCGTGTGCAGACACCGACACTTGCTCTAATCGTCAATCGTGAACGGGAAATCAAACAGTTCGTACCGGAACCGTACTTCGAAGTCGAGGCGACGTTACTTAAAGGTCGAAGCACGTTCAAGGCGAAGTACACCATCGGAAAGACGACGAAACTGAAGACGCGCGATGAGGCAGATGCGGTCGTCAGGCGCGCTTCCGGCACCGCTACAGTCCAAGCGATCGACAAAGAAGAAAAAATCGAACAACCTCCATTTTGGTTCAGTCTATCCGGATTGCAGGCAGAAGCGGGGAAACGATTCGGTTTCGGGGCGAAAAAAACGCTCGATATCGCGCAAAAGTTATATACAAAAGGATGGATCAGCTACCCGCGGACCGATTCTGGATTTGTCACACCGGACGAAGCGACTCTGTTCCCTCAAACGAAGGCGAGGCTGCTGAAGTCGGATGCCTACGGCGGACTCCGTGAGTTGTTGACCGAGGACCCGTCCAAAAATCGTCGTTACGTCAACGCAAAAAAAGTGAGTGACCACTATGCGATCATCCCGACGGAAGCATGTGGCGATGTCAATCGGCTCGCTGGGGATGAGGCAAAACTGTATGATCTCATCATTCGGCGTTTCCTCGCGGCGTTCGCACCTGCTGCGACGCTTGAAAAGACGACGGTCGACCTGTTAGATGGAACGGATCTCTATCGAGCGAAAGGGACCGTCGTCGTACGTCCAGGCTATCGGGATGTCGTCGAAATGAAATCCAAAGACGTCGAGCTCCCTTTACTGACTGTCGGGGAAGTGTTGAAGGAGAAGACTGTCGATGTGCTGTCGAAACAGACGGAACCGCCCAAACGCTATACAGAAGGGGCACTCATCATGGCGATGAAAGTCGCCGGGAAACAGCTTGATGATGAGGCGTTGATTCACATCATGAAAGAAGTAGAGGGTCTCGGGACCGAGGCGACACGCGCCAATATCATTGACGGGTTGAAAAAGCGCGGATATGTCCAGCTTCAGAAAAAAGAGCTCGTCCCGACAGACAAGGGTCGTCTTTTAATCGATGTACTCGGAGACAGCATTTTGGCCTCGCCCGTCATGACCGCGAAATGGGAGAAGCGACTCCATGAGATTGGACAGGCGTCCGCATCTGCCGCAGAATTTATCGAACAAGCCAAAAAAATGTCGATCCATCTCGTCGAGGAAGCGAAATCGCGCGTTGAGGCGGCGAATCCTGAAGGATATACGATTGAAGCGAAGCGATATGGGAAGAAAGGGGCGGCACGGCCGAAAGCGTCGTTCGGGGTCTGTCCGAGCTGTGGCAAAGGACTTGTCGAACATCCTAAATTCATCGGCTGTAGCGGATATCGTGAAGGCTGTCGTTTCACCGTCTCTAAGCAGGTGCTCGGCGTCGGACTCGTCAAGGATGAGTTGAGACAGATGATCAACGGGGGGCAATCGAACGTCCATACGTTTAAAAAAGGCGAGAAAACGTTTAACGCTTCGTTATATTTAGAAAAAGGTGAGCTCCGATTCGAGTTCAAATAAAAAGAAGGGTCTTAGTGAACACCCCATAAAAGTCGGACATGACAATCCAACTTTTATGGAGGGAGTTCAGCGTGCCCCTTCTGACTGGTCTGTCTTTTCTTGTGTTTTTTCGGACTCGATCCGACGATTGATTTCGTCATAGTCGAGGACGATATCATCTTTATTGTCTTTATACGCGTACCCTTTTTGGATGACGACGATGGACGCGATAAGGACGAGTAAAATAATCAAGCCGCTGACGGCGAAGATCCAGGCCATAAAAATCCCCCACTTTCTAACTTAAGTATGCCAAATGATGGTCCGGTTCATCAACTGGAATGAACGGACGGTTGTGTCGTGTAAGGTCAAGAAGATATGGTACAATACGATATAGATTACTACATAGAGAAGGAAGGGATAGTCATGGCGATTTTGATTGTGGACGACGAACCGGTCAATACGCTCGTACTCGAGCAATTGCTTCACCAGCACGACTATGAGACGATTTCGGTCTCAAGTGGGGAAGAAGCGCTCGATTTACTGATGGCACCACAAGCCGCATCGCTGTATGATCTCGTCCTATTGGATGTCGAGATGCCCGGGATTTCAGGGATTGAGACGTGTAAACGGATTCGACAGATGGCAGAATATGAAGAGTTGCCGGTCATCATGGTCTCCGGACGTACAGATGAGAAGCAAATTGCTGAAGGACTTGACGCAGGAGCATCTGACTATACGACCAAACCGATTAAAGTGACGGAGCTCCTGGCCCGAATTCGCTCTGCGCTTCGCTATAAGGCAGCGGTCGACGAGCGGAAGATTTATGAGGCCCGTCTCCAGTATGATTTGGACCTTGCCCAAAAGATTCAACAAAGTGCACTCACTCCTCCCATCAGTAACGAAGAGATTGATGTTCGCGCCCTTTATTTGCCATCAAAAAAATTGGCAGGGGACATGTACGCCTGGTTTCAGGTCGCCCCGGACCGTTACGGGGTCATTATCTTTGACGTCATGGGACACGGGGTCTCATCGGCACTCATCACGATGGGAATCCGGTCGATTCTTCCGGGTCTTGTCGGAAACGTGCAATATCCGGTAGACGTCATGACCGAGTTGAACCGTCAGATGACGTTCCTGTTCTCGGGTGACGATATGCATAGCTACTTTACGGCGGTCTATTGCTACATCGATACGACGAAGCGTCGAATCGAATATGTGAATGCAGGTCATCCGCCGGTCATCGTGACGTCTGAAGCGGGGAATTGCCGACTTGAGACGACAGGGGTGCCGGTCGGCATGTTCGATGAACCGAACTATGAGTCGAAAGAGATTGCCATCACACGAGATATGAAGCTACATATGTATACAGATGGGCTTATGGAATGTTACAGCAAAGATATCGATGACGGGATTCGATGGCTTGAAAAAGATGTCGCCACATACGGGCTTGACTATAGTCGTCATGTTGCCGAACAACTCGTACCTAAAATTGAAATCGATGACGACCTGTGTCTCGTCACCGTCAAAATCACATGACAAGAGCCTGACGCACCCTGCGTCAGGCTCTTGTTCGTTAGAAATATCGTTTTCGCCAAAGGATATAAAAGGCGAGACCGGAAAATCCAATCATCATCGCAATCGCCATGATGAATCCGAACGGATCCCCTTCCCATGGGACTTGGACGTTCATCCCAAAGATTCCAGAGATCATCGTCGGGATACTAAGGACGATCGTGATCGATGCCAAAAACTTCATGACGAAGTTGACGTTGTTTGAGATGATCGACCCGAACGCCTCCATCTTGATGCTGATGATGTCGTTATAAATCGATGCCATTTCCATCGCCTGCCGATGCTCGACGAAGACGTCCTCTAATAGCTCCTCGTCCTCTTCATGTTTCTCCAAACTCGGCGTCTTGACGATTCGGTCAAGGACACTGTCGTTCGCCTTCAAGGAAGTCATGAAATAGACGAGCGATTTTTGTAGGTTCATCAATTGAAAAATCTCTTGGTTTCGCATCGAACGCTGCAACTCTTGCTCGAGCTCATCCATTCTTCGGTCGATTTGGCGCAAGAAGCGCAAATACGTCATACTCACCCGGTGTAAAATCTGAAAGACGAAACGGCTCCGATAGTTCGTTCGGAACAATCGTGCCTTCCCGTTAGCGAATAGATTCAAGACATCAAGGTCACGTGAGCAGACGGTGATGAAATGTCTTCCGGTCACGATGATACCAAGCGGGATCGTATTATAGGCACGACCTGTGTCATCTTCTTCTACATATGGAACGTCGATGATCATGAGAAGCCCTTCATCATCTTTTTCAAAACGCGGTTTTTCTTCGATATCAAGTGGGTCATAAACAAAGTCTTCTGGAATGCCGGACGCCTCGATGACTTGATCGGCCTCATCTTTTGTCGGATTCACGAGTTGAATCCAGCTCCCTTTATCAAAGTCTTCGATTTCATCCACATGGCCCGATGCGTCAGTACGGTAAATCGTCAGCATGCATCTTCCTCCTACCTTAACTCAATCTTATTATAGGTAGCCAAAACTTAGAGTGCAATCCAAAGCAGGAGTTTTTTTGTTTTCTCTCGAAAACGTGTTACAGTGAGAGGGAATGATTGGATGATTGTTTATTGAGGAGGGGTTATATTGACAAGAATGCCCGAGAACGCTCTGTTCAATGAAGATAAGTTAACGGAGCTCCACCAAATCGCAAACGGAAACATGGATTTTTTAAATAAAATTGCAACCACATATATTCAGCAGTTCGAGGCGAAATATCCCGAACTAAAAGCAGCTGTCGAATTGAAGGATTATGAGCGGATCGAACAGCTCGCCCACCTACTAAAAGGGGCCTCGTATTCGGTCGGCTTAGAACAGACTGCCCTTCTTTTCCACGATCTTGAAGTCGCAGGCGAGAACGCCCATCTGGACGGAGCAGACGAGACGTTGGCGACAATTGAGTCCCACAGTAAGCGCTTTTTAGCCGAATGGACCAACCACTTCGAACAGTTGACGTAAAAAAAGTTTGCACCCAGTTTGGGAGCAAACTTTTTTTATTAGCCTACAAATTCGTCAAGTGTCGCAATCAGGAGACCGATCTCTGGTTTCGTAATTTGGGCGTTCGCTCCGACCGCTTCACCTTTATGTTTCAAGTCGTCCGAGATGAGTGACGAGAAGATGATAATCGGAAGTGTTGCGTAGCGCTCCATCTCGCGAAGACGCTTCGTTAAATGGAGTCCGTCCATCTGTGGCATCTCAATATCCGTGATGAGAAGATCACATTCGACACCATCCTGTTCAAATGCATCAAGCGCCTCTTTACCATTATTAAAGACGGTCGTGTTGAAGTAGCCTGCATCATCTAACGTATCGAGAATAAGTGTCCGAAGCATCTCCGAATCCTCGGCGATCCAGATGTTTTTGTTCGAACGTTCACGAGCACCGAGACGTTTCACTGACTCACGCGCCATGATGTCTTTACGAGAAAGTTCTAACGCGATGCGCTCATAGTCAAGTAAGATAATCATCTGATCACCTGTTTTGACGACACCGTTCGTGATACCTTGGACACCGCGGGCGAGATCTGAAGGCGTGTCAATCTGTTCCCATGAGATACGTTTAATCTCGGTCACTTGGTCGACTCGAAGAACCGATTTCTCACCGTTGAACTCGCAGACAATCAAGCGGTCGTCACTGCCGACTTCACGCGGATGACTGATGACCATCGGAAGGTCGATGACGGTCATGACTTCTCCACGTAACTCGATGAGACCCATAATGGCCTCCGGTGTACCTGGGAGCGGAGTCAGTGGGAGCATCGTAATGATTTCGCGTACTTTCATGACATTGATGCCGAATAAGAATGGGCCAGCTTGGAAAATCACGATCTCAAGTTCGTTCGTTCCTGCTTCAAGTAAAATATTATGATCATTGTTCAATGGTAGTCCCTCCTATTTCACGTACTCTCTTCTTTACTATCGGTTTCGAATCATCAAATCTACAGTAAAAATATGTCGAACTCACGTCAGAATTCACAAAAAGTTTCATAGTAACCGTTTACATCTCATAAACTGAATCGTTATAGTTGTCCAACGCAAAAAAATCTGCATACAATGGGGTTGGCAACGAGATATTACAGCTTACTCAGGAGGCAGATAGAGATGATGAGTATGAACACGTATCCTTATTTATTGAATGGTCAATGGCAGGAATCTTCAAGTCAGGAAACGATTGAACTCGTTTCACCATATAAAGACGAAGTCGTAGGTCGCGTTCAAGCGATGTCACGTGACGAAGTAGACGAAGCCATCCATGGCGCCAAACGCGCACAACAGGAATGGGCTGCGCTTCCGGTCAACAAGCGCGCTGAACTGTTGTATGCATGGGCAGAAAAACTCGAAGAACGCGTTGATGAGATCGGTCAAATCATCATGCAGGAAGTCGGGAAAAACTTGAACGACGCGAAGAAAGAAGTCGTTCGCACAGCTGAAATCATTCGTTACACGGCAGAAGAAGGAATTCGCTTCAACGGTGGATTCATGCAAGGGGACTCATTCCCTGGTGGCTCGAAAAACAAGATGGCCATCATCAAGAAAGAGGCACTCGGTGTCGTTCTCGCTATTTCACCGTTCAACTATCCGGTGAACTTAGCGGCTGCGAAGATTGCACCTGCGCTCGTTACAGGAAATGCGGTCGTCTTCAAACCAGCGACTCAAGGTGCAATCAGTGGAATCAAGATGGTCGAGGCATTACATGATGCAGGTCTTCCGAAAGGTCTCTTGAACCTTGTGACAGGACGTGGTTCGGTCATTGGAGATTACTTGACTTCACACCCTGGTATCGACATGATCACGTTCACAGGTGGGACAGGTACGGGTCAACACTTGTCGCAACAAGCGTCGATGGTACCGGTCGTGCTCGAACTCGGTGGGAAAGACCCAGCCCTCGTCTTAGAGGATGCGGATTTGACGTTGGCTGCAGAGCAAATCATCAGTGGTGCGTTCTCATACTCGGGTCAACGTTGTACGGCAATCAAGCGCGTCTTCGTGCTCGAAGACCAAGCAGATGAGCTCGTTGGCATGTTGAAAGAACGTGTCGAGAAACTCTCAGTCGGCTCACCGGAAGACAACAGTTTCATCGTGCCGTTGGTCGACGAAAAATCAGCGGATTATGTCCAAGGTTTGATTGACGATGCGGTCAACAAAAACGCAACCGTCATAAACGGCAATGAACGTGTCGGAAACTTGATTCACCCGACGCTACTTGACAACGTGACGACAGACATGCGCGTCGCATGGGAGGAACCGTTCGGACCAGTCCTTCCAGTGATTCGTGTGAAATCGCTCGACGAGATGGTCGCGCTCACGAATGAATCAGAGTTTGGTCTCCAAGCGAGCGTATTCACACAAAACGTGAATAGCGCCTTCACAGTCGCTGACAAGTTAGAAGTCGGTACGGTTCAAGTGAATGGACGTACGGAACGTGGTCCAGACCACTTCCCGTTCATCGGAGTTAAACAATCAGGGCTCGGCGTTCAAGGAATCGGCCGTAGTCTCGAGACGATGACGCGAGATAAAGTGACGGTCATCAACTTATAAGAATCATTTTTGTGAGGGGGAGATGTCCCCCTCTTTTTTTGTTTGATTGAAAACGCATCTTTCAGACGGGTATAATAAAGAAAGAATGGATGAAAAGGTGGTGATGACGTGGCGAACTGGATTTCAAGTCAACTGGCAAGACTCGATATTCCGACACCGTTCGAAGTAGGGAACGTGAACGTCTATATCGTCGAACATATGAACCGATTTTTCATGGTCGACTGTGGACCGGATACAGAAGAAGCATGGACCGCGTTGAATCTGCAACTTGAAGAGCTTGAACTCTCGTTGTCTGACATCGACTTTTTATTTTTGACACATCATCATGCCGATCATGCGGGGCAGGCTTGGCGTCTTCGTGACGCATCGATCCCGGTATACGGACACGAAAAGCTTGTTCGATACTTAGAACAAACTCCGAATTTTTTGAAACGCGGCAACCATTTTTTACATGAATTGGCCGTCTCGTTCGGGGCACCGGCTCCACTTGTAGAAAAGTTACCGGATTACCGTGAAGCGCTTCGTTGGATCGGACCGACGACCGTCACGACGACTTTCAATGACGGTCAGGATATCACACCAGACGGAGCGTGGCAGACGATTCATTTGCCGGGTCATGCGAGTGATCAACTTGGATTGATCGGACCTGGGGGTGTCTTGATTGCGGGTGATCATTTGATTGACAAAGTTGAACCAAATCCTCTTATCGAGCAACCGTATGAAGATGAAGGTTTCGCCTCACCCGTCATTCTCTATATCGACTCGCTCAAAAAATTGCAGGGTGTCGATTTGAAACTTGTCGTCAGTGGACACGGTGAACCAATTCACCACCCGAACGATTTAATTGAGAGCCGGATTCGTCAACGGTATGAGCGTAGTGAGCAATTGCTCGTCGATTGGGAAGACGGACTTAGCGTGTTTGATTGGTCGATGAAGTTATATGGAAGAAAGATGCGACGAGGGATGCCGCTCGTCTTCAGTGAGGTGTTTGCGCGCCTCAGCTTACTCGAAGAGCGAGGCGACATCGAGAGACGCCGCGATGACAATAAATGGATTTACGTAAAGAAAGAAGCGATGTTATGAAACGGGTAGTCATTACAGGTGCGTCAAGTGGGCTCGGGGCCGCATTGGCGCATTCTTTTTATGAACAAGGAAATAAAATTTTATTGATTGGACGAAATGAAGAACGATTGAAGAAGATTGCGGAAACGTGCGGTGGCGACTGGATGTGCGCAGATGTTGCGAATTCAGATACCCTAGTCGAAAATGTGTTGAAGCAATTTGGGACGTTTGACATATGGATCAATAATGCGGGCATGGCCGAATTCGACTCGGTCACCGATCAATCGACTGATGTGATGGAAGAGACGATGCGGATAAATGCAGTCGCCCCGATGCTTTTATCGAGAGATTGTGCCCGCATCATGAAACAAGGAGATGTCATCGTCAATATATGTTCGCAAGCAGCTAAAGTACCGACACCGAAGTCTGCCGTCTATGCGGGGTCAAAGGCAGCGCTCTTACAGTTCTCGAATGCGCTTAGGCTAGAGTTGAAACCGCGTGGAATCCACGTCATGACCGTCAATCCGGGACCGATTGCTACACCATTCTTCGATCGGGCCGACAAGAGTGGTACATATGCCGAAAGTGTTCAGGGAATCATGCTCAATCCGAAACGATTAGCCGACGCGATTGTCAAAGGGAGTTTTACGCGCAAACGCGAAATCAATGCCCCATGGTGGATGAATATCGGGGCGAATGTGTATGCAATCTGCCCAAATATGTTCGAAATGCTCGCGAAACGGGGATTTGAGAAAAAGTAAAAAGGGGGAGAACGATGAAGGCAATCAAATTATTTATAACGACAGCTTTACTGATCTTTGTTGCAGCATGTGGTAACGAACAGGCGGTTGAGTTCTCGGATTCATTCGATGCTGCGACTGAGTCGGCAAAAGGATCGACCGTCAACCTATATATGTGGGGTGGAGACGAGGGGATCAATAGCTATATTGATGACTATGTGGCACCACGACTCGAAGAATCGTACGAGGTTGAGTTGAACCGGGTCGCGATGGATGCGGCCGAATTCGTGCGCCAGCTGTCACTCGATCAAAAAGCGGATCGAGAGGTCGGGACGATTGATGTCGTTTGGATCAACGGTGACAATTTCCGAAATGCAAAAGAAGCTGAATTACTCCGTGATGGATTGATGGAACGTATCCCGAACGCCAAGTTGTTGAATGAGACGGCTCAACAATCAGATGCCGGCACCCCTACGGATGATATGGAACTCGCTTGGGGAAATGTTCAATTCATCTTGCATTACGACGCAGCGAAAGTTGACAATCCTCCACAATCGTTTGAGGAATTACGTCGCTGGACCGAAGACAATCCGGGTCGTTTCACGTATCCTGAAGTCACTGATTTCACCGGTAATGCATTTATTCGTCATCTTTTATTTGAACGCTACGGTGCTGAATTAGAAGAGAATGCGACCATTGAGGAGTCGTTCTGGGATGACTTGAAAGCGTGGTACCCGAATTTATGGAAAGAAGGACGGACATATCCAAAAACGCTTGAGCAGCTCGATCAGCTCTACGCTTCGGGGGATGTGTGGATGACGATGGGATTTAATGAACGCCGAGCCGAAGCAGAAGTGGCAAATGGCATCTTCCCAAAAGAGACACGTGCCCTCGTCCTCGATCACTCGATCGCGTCGACACACTTCTTAGCGATACCGTTCAATGCGCCGAATCCGGACGGAGCGCTCGTCCTCATCGAAGAACTGCTATCACCGGAAGCCCAACTCGTGAAACAAGGGCCTGACTATTGGGGAGACGGGACATCGCTTGACTTGACCAAACTGGATGAAGCGGACCAACAAGCATTCGAAGCACTTGGAGATGGCAAGACGTATCCGGACACAGAGCAGTTACAGGAACGTTCCATTCCAGACTATGGACCGGACGTGATTGATGCCGTACGTGAGGAATGGTCACGTGTTGCGAAGTAGTGTCGCATTGACGATTGTCCTATCACTTTTATCACTCGTATCCATCGTCTTTTTGGGAATGGAAGCGGTTGGTACAGATTGGGCATCGCTTCTGACGGATGAGACGTGGCGGGACAGTCTGTTCATGACGCTATACGTCGTCAGTGTATCGACCATCCTGTCGCTCATCATCGGGACATGGCTTGCGAGGACCGCCGTTCAACAGAAGTGGCGCATCACGTCGTCGGTCATCCGAATCCCGATGTTCGTCCCTCATATTGCCGCTGCTTATTTGATCTTATTATTTTTCAGTGGACCGTTCGGCAGTGGCTGGATCGAGGCGAATGAAAGAGACTATGTGACGGTCATCCTGACATACATATGGAAGGAGACCCCGTTTGTCTTTTTGATGATGCTCGGTACGTATGAACAATTGAATCGGGGATATTTAGAGACGGCGAAGACGCTCCAACTCTCCCCAGTCGAACAATTCAAGCATGCAGAATTTCCATTTTTGATTAAACCACTGCTTGATGCGACTTGGATTATGATTGCGTTCGTTTCGTTCGCGTATGAAGTACCTGCATTACTTGGAGTGACCTATCCAAAACTACTTGGAGTACTCGCATATGAACGGCTGTCGACAGGCCTCTATTTGGAAGCGAGTGAGCCGTATGCTGTGGCGCTTGTCTGGACATGGGTTGTCGGATGTGGTGTGTGTATTTCATATTGGCTGACCTCTTCCATTCGTCGTCGAATTGAACGCGGGGTGAAACGATGATTCGTCAGCTTATCATCATCTGTTTCATCTTGATTCCGTTCATCACCCTATTCCAAGCGGTACCGACAGCTGAAATCGGGAACGATATGACGATGCTAAATACGATCGGGTTGACGGTCATCTTATCCGCGGTCAACGTGTGGTTATCAATGGCATTCGCCTGGTGGCTTCTTTGGACAGAATCGAGATGGCGTCACGTTCTAGAGTGGCTCGTTTTTTTACCACTGTTCATCCCAATGCTCGCGATGCTGTTCGGTCTTTACTTGATCTTGGCGGAAGCGGGTTTGATTGGGACGTATATCGGTGTCGTGATTGCCTTACTTATCGTGACATTGCCGTATTCAATCCGTCTCGCTTATAACGGGATGGCGGTCATCGGTCGTCCACTCTTAGAACAGGCACGGCTTTTGACGGTAAAGCGTCGTCTCGTTTATGTACTATTTCCGCTTTTCTCACAAACGATGCGAACCATCGTATTATTTACGACGGTCATTCTGCTCAGTCAATTCGCGTTAGTCCAATTGATTGGTGCAGGATTGATTCCGACGGTAACGACTGAACTGTATCAATCTTATGCGGGGAATAACCGAAACCTCGCGCTCTCGAACACTTGGATGCTCATCATTATCCCTGTTCTCCTCTATTTCCTGCTCTCAGGATTGAGTCAGTGGACGGTGCGCTTCCTGAAAGGACGTCTTCAATGAGTTTGAAAGTACAAGCATTACGTAAACGGTATGGAACGAGACAAGTGTTAGATGGTATTGATTTTGAAGTCATTCCACATGACATCCACGCCATCGTTGGAGTCAGCGGCTCTGGGAAGTCAACCATTCTACGAATCATTGCAGGACTTGATACGAGTGATGAAGGAGAAGTGTTCTGGAATCACCGTTCTTTGTTAAAGGTTCCTGCACACAAGCGGCGTGTGACGATGTTGTCCCAGTCCGCTTTATTGTTTCCGCATTTGACAGTGGGTGAGAATGTCACACTCGCGACCCGTTCGCGTTCCCGGGAACAGGCAGAGAGGTGGTTGAACGTTGTCCGTCTCGGTGACCGTTACGATGCGGAAGTTCACGAATTATCAGGTGGTGAGCAACAACGCGTCAGTCTCGCACGTGCGCTGGCTGCTGAGCCGGAAGTCCTTTTATTGGACGAACCGTTCACGAACCTCGATCCAAACCTGAAGTTCGACCTGCAACGGTTCATTCGTGATTTGGTCAAGGAGCTCGACCTCACGGCGGTTTTGGTCACACATGACCGTGAAGAGGCGATGCTGATGGCTGACCGAGTGACACTACTTGAGTCAGGTAAAGTGACATCAACAGGGACGGCGAAAGAGTTGTATGAAAGCGCACCAGGGTTTGGTGACTTTCTCATGATTGATGGGGAATTGCGGCCACTGTCCGACGTCATGGTGTCGGAAGCGGTCGGTGAGCCCGTACGATTGATGAAAAAAATCTATCGGTTCGGTCAAAGTTTTGGTGAATATCATTTCGAGGATGGACGTTCGGTCATGTTACCGACGCACGAATCATTCCAAGTCGGGACGATGTACCGAATTAAACGAAAGGAGGGATAACATGCTCGATACTTATGGAAGTCGATACGTCAAACCGGTCATTGAACGAGGAGCAGACCGATTGCTCAAGTGGAATTTCACACCGAACGAGGTAACAATTCTAGGGGGAATTATTGGGATTTCAACAGGCATCTTTATTTACAACGATATGCACTGGACAGCCGTGATTCTACTGTGGATTTCCGGACTATTTGACGTCTTAGATGGAACGATGGCTAGAAAGTCGAAAACGAGTGGGTTTGGGACAGTGCTTGATCTTGTGCTCGATCGATTCGTCGAGTTGTCTGTAGTGATTGCGCTTGCACTTCGATATCCGGAATATATGCCGATCTTTCTCATTCTGATCGCTTCTTTTGTGATCGCAATGACGCTATTCCTCGCAGTAGGAGCGAGTAGTTCGAGGCGGTCGGAAAAGACGTTTTATTACCAACCTGGAATCATTGAACGGACGGAATGTTTCATCCTATTTACCTTGATGATTCTCTTCCCGAACTGGGTCGGTGGGATTGCCCTCATTTTTCTCCTACTCGAAGTGATGACGATTACACAACGATTCATTGAGGCGCGGAGGATTTTGCGATGAAACCGACATTGGTATTGGCCGGGCTCGGTCATGGTCAGCTTGAAATTCTCGATCGGATTGAGGAGATTCGTGAACATTATGAAGTTCTCTTTATTGGAAAATGTCAAACGGTGTACACAGGAGCGTTTCCGCAAGTGATCGCCGGACTCATGAATTCCGCAACGGTCCGACTGCCTCAACTTGAACCGGCCGCAGAACGGATTCTCGCGATCGATCCTCATTTACAGACCGTTCAAACAGAAAAGGGGCCGTTTCATTACGACCGACTTGTGCTGGCAACTGGTGCAGTGAGCCGAGGAATCGGGACCCCGCTTAAACCGATGTCACAAGCTTTACTTGACCGCATCGATTCGAGTTCACAAGTAACCATCGTCGGCGGTGGAAAAGCGGGCGTTGAATTGGCATTTACGTGCGTCCGGACGAAAAAAGTCACGCTGTATGCGAAGCGAGTCTTACCCGACGTGTCGACCCGCCGACAGAAACAGATGGAACGCTTATTGGTAAGGTCTGGAGTAGTGGTCATAAAACAAAGGAAAAACGATGAGTCCTCTGAAGGACTTGTGCTTGATGCAACAGGGGTCGTTCCAGTGAACTGGTGGTCTGAATCGGGCCTCGCAAAACAGGATCAATTTATTGAGACAGACGCGTATTTGCGTCATCATCAGTTCTCAACGATTTATGTGACGGGAGACATGTCCTCCACTTTAAACGGTGGGGTCGATGCTGTCCGATCTGGTCGATACGTTGCGGAACGATTGCTCGGTGAAACGACGCGACCGTTTCGGAAACGTCAATCGATGAACATTTTATTGACGACAACGGGACACGCACTGTTGACGTTCGGACGTTTCAGTTGGCATGGACGACTTCCATATTATTTGAAGCGATTCATCGACTCGCGGTATGTACGTCATTACAATTGAAAAACTCCTGCAGCCGAATGGTCTGCAGGAATCAGTTCATGCTTGAATCGTATCGAGGAATGAACGGATTTGCATCTCCGTCTTGGCGTTTGCCGAGTGGAGGTGTTCTTGTTTTGCCCCGTCTTTATAGTAGAGAAGTGAAGGGATGCCGCGAACTTCTTGTGCATCAGATAAATCTGGGAGTTCGTCGCGGTCGACGACATGCCAGTTGAACTGTGGATAGTCTTTGACGAGCTCGTCGACATACATGTCCAGACGTTTGCAGTCCGGGCACCATGATGTGGTGAAGACCACCATTCCATGATCTTTTGTAGCTTCGTCAAATTGTTGTGATGAATGAATCGGTTGCATAGACAACTCTCCTTTCTTCTATCTATTTTGTCGGGTTTTAAACAAGTCGTCAACAGATTGGCATTCTCGAATCCGTGAGAGAATGTGATACACTTATAAAAATAGTATGATAAGGAAAAGGTGATGGATATGGCGTTACGTCACGCATTGCTCGGGTTATTGACCCATCAGCCTGCGACCGGGTATGCCCTGAACGCGACGTTCAAGGCGCAGATGATTCATTTTTGGAACGCACATCATACACAGATTTATCGGGAACTGTTGAAGATGGAAGACGACGCGCTCGTCTCGGCGGAGCACATTTCACAGCAAGAGTTACCGGATAAAAAAATATACTCCATCACGGATCAAGGACGAGAAGAGTTGATCAATTGGCTGCGTCAACCGACGTCTTTCCAGCCGAAAATGAAGGATGAGAATTTGTTACGAGTCAGTTTGCTTCAATTGTTGCCAGTCGAGGAAGCGGTCCGGTATATCGAAGAAACGAAAGCTCATCACGAACAAGTCGCGCAACAGATCCGGATGTTTCAGGAGGAACATCAATCAGACGAAGATACGCTCGGCTACTTATTGACGAGTGAATATGCCATTCGAATGATGGAAAACTATGCCGGATGGGCAGACTGGGCAATCGAACAGATAAAAGCACGCAGTGAAAAACACGTGACCTGAATGAATCAGGTCACGTGTTTTGTATAAGGATGAATCGGTAAACGGGCGAGTAATCGGCCAAGTACGTCCTCATCAATTTCAGTCTCGAATGCACGGATCGTCTGTTGCAACTGTTCGACTGAAGATGCGCCAGGTAAGACGACGTCGCAAAACCGCTTTGCGGCTCCGAGTGCATATGCCTGAATCGGTTTAGGCATCATGGCAAGCTCGCTTGCAAGGTCCTCTTTTCGCCATGCCTCGAAACCTTTGTCACCAAGGCGTGCCTCCCATTCATCTGTCAAAAGTCCTTTGGCGAGCACGCCACGACCGACAATCGATATGGAGTAGTCAAGCGTTTCCGGACGCCGATCGAGAAGCGAGTATGGGGTCATGAGCATATCTAGAGCATTTGACTCGACCCATCGTTTGATGACGTTCGGCCGAATCGAGGAGAGGCCGATTTGGCGGATCACACCGTCTCGCTTTTGTTTTTGTGCCCATTCAATCGTGGCGTCGAGGTCATCCTCGAGCGTACCACCGTGAATATAGTACAAATCGAGATAATCTGTACGCAATCGCTCAAGCGACCCGTGGAGTGCTACGTCTAAGTAGGATGGATTTGGATTCCAGCGCATCCCCTCCTCAGTCAGCTCATTCCCCCCTTTACTCGTCAAAAAGAGGTGCTTTCGTTCGTGACCTAACGTTTCGCCAATAACGCGTTCGACATCTTGTCGTGCATAGACATCTGCTGTGTCGATATGGCGAATCCCTGATTGAATGGCCGTCTCGAGGATTCGCTTCGCCTCGTTCTCACCATGTTTTAAAATCGTCATCGTCCCGAGCCCGAGTTCGCTCATCTAGATTCCTCCTTGTTCGAAATGTAGGTTTGACTCATAATCAGAGTATATCGAAAAGTGAGGAGTAATCATATGGAAGAAACAACGATTGAGCGGGAAGTCATCTATCAAGGCAAAATCTTCGACGTAGAAAAACATGTCGTCTCCCTTCCGAATGGAAACACATCTGTGCGAGAACTCGTCTATCATAACGGGGCGGTCGCCGTCCTCGTCGTCGATGAATCAGAAAAAATCGTCATGGTGGAACAATATCGAAAGGCGTTCGAATCGATGTCACTCGAAATTCCTGCCGGTAAATTGGAAAAAGGAGAGGAACCTCTAGCGAGTGCCAAGCGAGAATTAGAAGAAGAGACGGGTTATACCGCCGAGTCGCTTGAAAAAATCTTTTCGTTCTACGGGGCACCGGGATTTTGTAGTGAACGAGTTGACGTGTTTGTCGCAAAAGGACTATCTGCGGGTGAGATGAACTTGGACGAAGATGAATTTTTAAATGTGAAACGATACACCTTTGACGAAGCTGTCGATTTGCTTGACCGAGGCATCATTACCGACGCGAAGACAATCATGGCGATTCAATGGTGGCAATTGTCCAGATTGAAATAATTCTAATCTGTAATTTTATATGGTAAACTTACATAGTAATGATTTTAAATTGAAAATTGCCTAAAACTTCGGTATGCTTTGAGTAGTGAACTATGTAAAGAGGGGGCGCCTTATGGAAACGCGAATTGAACGAATTAAACAGCAATTGAGCGCCAAAGGATATAAACTGACACCACAGCGTGAATCGACGGTACGCATCTTACTCGAGAATGAGAGCGACCATTTGAGTGCGGAGAACGTGTTCATGCTCGTCAAGAGCATCGCGCCAGAGATCGGACTTGCTACTGTGTATCGGACACTTGAGTTGTTAACTGAGCTTGGTGTCGTCGATAAAGTCAACTTCGGTGACGGGGTCGCGCGTTTTGACCTGAGACCGGAAGGGGCGAACCATTCGCACCATCATCTCGTCTGTGTCGAATGCGGCTCGGTTGAAGAAATCATGGAAGACTTGCTTGTCGACGTTGAGAAGAAAGTCGAGAGCAAATATGAATTTTTGATTAAAGACCATCGCTTGACGTTTCATGGCATTTGTAAAGTATGCCAAGCAAAAGGCGTCACGCTTGAAGGTCATAAAGCAGTCATCAACGGTTAACCTTACATGCAAACCATCCTTGAATGAGGATGGTTTTTTATTGTCATCATAAGAAAAAATAGTCACTGTTATTTTGTCACAAAAAAGTGATAAAAAAATGAGGTCAGACATCTTCACAACGGTTTACATAAGTGATATGCTGTAAGCGTATTCAGGTGAAACGAGGAAGGAGGAGGGTATGATGCGTTCGCATATCGAGTCATTTCTTCAATATATGACTGTTGAAAAGCGGATGTCCGCAAACACGAGACAGGCGTATGCGAGCGATTTAACGCAATACGCATCGACTTTGACCCAACTCGGGGTGGAAGATTGGAATGAAGTGACGCGTTCGCATATCGTCAAACATATCGAAGAATTGTCTCAAGCCGGACGTGCTTCCTCGTCTTTGAGACGGGCTGTCAGTTCAATCCGCATGTTCCATCATCATTTAAAGATGACCGGGATCACGACGACCGATCCGTCCCTCTATCTAGAGACGCCAAAAGCAGAGAAACAACTTCCGGATACTTGGTCACAAGCGGAAGTCGAACGTCTATTGGATAGTGTCCCGACATCCGACCCGCTCTCGTTACGAGACCGGGCGATGCTTGAACTCTTGTATGGGACCGGGATGCGGGTCAGTGAACTTTTAGGTCTTGATTTGGATGATTTACAGTTCGAATTGGGGTATCTACAATGTGAAGGGAAAGGCGAGCGCGCACGAATCATTCCGGTTTCTTCGGTCGCCCAAGGGTTTGTCGAGCGCTATATTCAACAAGCTCGTAACGGACTCGGCGGCAGAGAGACAGAGGCGCTCTTTTTAAATGGCAGAGGAGGCCGGCTCAGTCGTCAAGGATTTTGGAAGATAATCAAACGACGTGCCAAACTTGCTGGAATTGACAAAGAGATCACACCTCATGTACTCCGTCATTCCTTTGCGACACACTTGCTCGAGAATGGAGCGGACTTACGTGCCATTCAACAGATGCTCGGTCATGCGGACCTGGCGACGACACAAGTGTATACACACGTCAACAAGTCGCGCTTGCATGATGTGTATCGCAAGCATCACCCTCGTGCCTAGACATCGAAAAGGAGGAATTTTTTGTGAAGAAGTTTAAACGTATTTTCTTAGTAGTCATGGACTCGGTCGGCATCGGTGAAGCACCGGATGCTGAACAGTTCGGTGACAAAGGAGCCGACACGCTCGGACATATTGCACGTGAGCATAACGGATTGAATATGCCGAATATGGGTAAACTCGGACTCTCAAACATCAAACCGATTCAAGGGATCGATGTATCTGATGCACCAAGTGCATATGGTCGTATGGAAGAAATTTCAGCTGGTAAAGATACGATGACGGGTCACTGGGAGATCATGGGCCTTCATATCGAGACACCGTTCCGTGTCTTTGAAAAGTTCCCGGACGATTTGATTCATCGCCTAGAAGAGTTCAGTGGCCGTAAAGTAATCGGGAATAAACCGGCATCAGGTACAGAGATTCTTGACGAGCTCGGTGAAGAGCACGTCAATACGGGAGCTCTGATCGTTTATACATCTGCAGACTCGGTCCTTCAAATCGCTGCACATGAAGACATCGTGCCAATTGATGAGTTGTATCGAATCTGTGAATACGCGCGTGAAATCACGCGTGAAGACCCGTACATGCTCGGCCGCATCATCGCCCGTCCGTTCATCGGGACGCCTGGAGCGTGGGTCCGTACGGCAAATCGTCATGACTATGCACTCAAACCTTTCGGGAAGACGGTCATGAACACACTTGAAGAGGATGGTAAAGACGTCATCGCCCTCGGGAAGATCAGTGACATTTATGATGGGGAAGGCGTAACGAAGGCCATTCGTACGAAATCGAACATGGACGGAATGGACAAATTGGTCGATTCGCTCGAAGAAGACTTCGAAGGACTTTGCTTCTTGAACTTGGTCGACTTTGACGCCTTGTTCGGTCATCGTCGTGACCCAGAAGGCTATGCGGTCGCACTTGAAGAATATGATGCTCGACTTCCTGAAGTGATGGAGCGTCTTCGGGAAGATGACTTACTCATCATCACAGCGGACCACGGGAATGACCCGGTTCATGCTGGGACAGACCACACGCGTGAATACGTGCCGCTCATCGTTCACCATAACGGGGCGAAATCAGCGGACTTAGGCATTCGTGGTACGTTCGCAGACATCGGCGCGACCGTTGCTGAAAACTTTGACGTCGCGGCACCATCAAACGGAAAGAGTTTCTTAAACGAAATTTGAGGAGGCAATATTCATGGTAAATTGGAATGAAACAAAAGCGTATTTGCAAGAGCGTATGGGCGATACACCAGAAATCGGACTCATTCTCGGGTCGGGGCTTGGAGTCCTCGCGGACGAAATCGAGAACCCGGTCGCAATTCCATATGAGGAAATCCCGCACTTCCCAGTATCGACTGTCGAAGGACATGCAGGACAACTCGTGTTCGGAGAGCTTGAAGGAAAGCGCGTCGTCGCGATGCAAGGACGATTCCACTTCTATGAAGGATACTCGATGGAACAGGTGACGTTCCCGGTCCGTGTCCTCAAATTGATCGGAGTCGAAACACTCATCGTCACGAACGCAGCAGGTGCATGTAACGAAACGTTCAACCCAGGAGACTTGATGATTATCACAGATCACATCAACTTCTTTGGGACTAGCCCGCTCATCGGGAAGAACGCGAGCGAATTCGGGACACGCTTCCCGGATATGTCAGAAGCGTATGATAAGGAACTTGTGAAATTGACGGAACGCGTGGCATCAGACCTTGGGCTCTCTGTACAAAAAGGTGTTTACTTCGGTAATACGGGTCCAACATACGAAACGCCAGCGGAAGTCAAAATGGCACGTCATCTCGGTGGAGACGTCGTCGGAATGTCGACGGTCCCGGAAGTGATCGTCGCGCGTCACTCGGATATGCGTGTCCTCGGGATTTCATGTGTTTCGAACATGGCTGCGGGAATTTTAGATCAACCACTCAATCATGAAGAAGTCATCGAGACAACAGAACGTGTTCGTCAAGACTTCCTGTCACTCGTTCGTGGCACGATTAAAAACATGTAAGTAACTTTATTTTAGGAGGACGACAGTTATGCGTATGGTCGATTTGATTTTGAAAAAACGTAACGGTGGAGAATTAAACGAAGAGGAGATTCGCTTTGTGGTCGAAGGATTCACGAACGAGTCGATTCCTGACTATCAAATGTCTGCATTGTCAATGGCCATCTACTTCAATGGGATGACTGAAAATGAGACGGCAGCTTTGACGATGGAAATGGTCAAGTCAGGGGACACGATTGACCTTTCGAATATCGAAGGGAAGAAAGTCGACAAACACTCAACAGGCGGAGTCGGGGATAAAATCAGCTTGATTGTGGCACCACTCGTCGCATCAATCGGTATCCCGGTCGCGAAGATGAGCGGTCGTGGACTCGGCCACACTGGCGGAACGATTGATAAGCTCGAATCATTCCCGGGGTTTGACGTTGAATTGACAGAAAAACAATTCACGAAACAAGTGAACGATATCAAGATGTCAATCATCGGTCAGACTGGAAACTTGACGCCAGCGGACAAGCGTCTCTATGCGCTTCGTGATGTAACGGCTACAGTCGAGTCGATTCCACTCATTGCAAGCTCAATTATGTCGAAGAAAATCGCAGCGGGTGCAGACAGTATCGTCCTTGATGTCAAGACAGGTTCTGGTGCATTCATGAAGTCGTTTGATGATGCGAAAGCACTCGCAGAAGAGATGGTCGCGATTGGGAAGAACGTAGGCCGTAAGACGGTCGCTGTCATCACGGATATGGACCAACCACTCGGGTTTGAAATCGGCAATGCGAACGAAGTGAAAGAAGCGATTGAAGTTCTGTCTGGTAAAGAAGTTGAAGACTTGAAAACAATCGCTCTCACAATCGCAGGACATATGGCAGTACTGGGTGATTTCTATCCAACTTTTGAAGAAGCGTATGCGGACCTCGAGAAACGGATTGCGGACGGTCATGCCCTCGAGGTGTTCCGCAAATTTATCGAAGCCCAAGGTGGAGACGCGTCACTCGTCGATGACGTGACCAAATTGCCACAAGCTTCGTACGAGGCGACATTCGTTGCGAAAGAGGCTGGATACGTCGAGTCGATCATCGCAGACGAAGTGGGTGTCGCGGCGATGCTCCTCGGTGCAGGACGCGCGACGAAAGAAGATAAAATCGACTTTGCGGCAGGCATCACGCTTGAGAAGAAAGTCGGTGACCGTGTCGAGGCGGGAGACGTAATTGCAGTACTTCGCTCGAACATCGAAGACATGTCTTCAGCTGTCGAACGTTTAGACCATGCGTATACGATTGGTGCGACGAAACCAGAAGCCCGTCCACTCGTTCACGCTGTCATCCAATAAGACAGAACGTCTGTTTCCACAAAAAAAGTGGAGACAGACGTGTTTTTTTGATAAGATGGGTAATGTGAATGAAGAACAGCAGGATACATATACGAAAAAGGGGTTGCTTGACACATGAAAAAAGGCTCAATGAAACTTGAAAATGGCGAAATGATTGAATTTGATTTATTCCACAATGAAGCACCGATCACGGTTGAAAACTTCGAAAAACTTGCGAACAGCGGCTTTTATAACGGATTGACGTTCCACCGTGTCATCCCTGGGTTCGTCAGCCAAGGCGGTTGCCCACAAGGGACAGGAATGGGCGGCGCTGGCTACACGATTCCATGCGAGACATCGACATCGTTCCCTCACAAACACGAAGCAGGGTCACTGTCGATGGCACACGCAGGACGTGACACAGGATCTTCACAATTCTTCATCGTCCATGAGCCACAGCCACACTTGGATGGGGTTCACACCGTATTCGGTAAAGTGACATCTGGACTTGAGCACGCAGTCAAGCTTCGTCAAGGAACGAAGATGGCTGAAGTGAAAGTTTGGGACGAGAATTGATTTTTGCCTGAAGGTTATGGCACAATGAACCATGTCTCTCACGTGTTCACGTCGTGAAACTTGAATGACTAAAGGTGGTGAACCCAGCGATGCTGGTAAAATATAAACGTTCTCATGAAAAGACGGCGATGGGTCTACTCGCATTCTCATGTAGTGACAAATCTCCGCTCAGCTTGCTTGAACTCGTCCGATTGTACGACGAGGAGGAGTCGAAGTTCCTCTACTTGTGGAAAGTCGGTGAAGACTTCGTTGGCATCATTGGTATGGAGCAAAAAGGCACGACGATGGTCATCGACCATATCGCCTTGTCGCCATCATTCCGTGGCGAGAAACGTTCTTACGAGCTTCTAGACGAGGTAAGAAACGTCCTTCCACTTGATTTGACGTTAACCGGTACAGGCAAGACGGGCGATTTATTGGACAAATGGAATCAATTGGTCGTCTGATGACAAAAAGCCCCCGCAATCACATCCGTGACTGCGGGGGTTTTACACGTCGTTATAAGTTAATCGAAGCAATCTGGAGAGCTGGTTGATTGAGTTCGAGCTTTTGAAAAAACACAACGTATGATTTGTCAAAGGCTCAGGATCATCCTCTCGCGCGTTGCCGTTCTAAAAGCGCTAACTCCCGTTCCGTGATGACGTCACTGCGGTCACGATGAAGATGCTTGTGCACGAGCTCCTCGAACGACAGCTCCGTTGTCGGGAACGACGGTTTCAGTGATTCGACCGTCTTACGAACTTCTTGTTGCAAGGGAAGTGTCGTTATTAACGGCCATTCATCAAGCTGTGAGATAAATGCTTCGACATCTAGACCGAGCTCATTCAAATAGGGAGAAGCGACGTCCACTTTTTGACGTAAGAGACGCAAGCTCTTTTTCGCACCGATGAGATTATCGCGCCGAAGATGATAGTGAATGACGGCGTATTGAATGAGTGCCGCATAGCCGTGATGTTGTCGTCCACCTTCCTGCCATGCCTCTTCTAATACCTCATGACATTCGAAATAATCGGCATGACATTCAAAAAGCAACGTATAATGAATAAAAGGGGTCATGAATCAATTTTCTCCTTTCGTGTCCACGGTGTTATAAAACATGTTATACTAAAGCGCAAAAATGTAAAATGGCAGGTGTCTCTATGGAAGCCTATAACGTTAAAATTGATACGTTCGAAGGTCCACTCGACCTGTTGCTCCATTTGATCGGAAAAATGGAGATTGATATCGTCGACATTTCCGTGGCAGAAGTCACTGACCAGTATGTCGGCTATATTCGCACGATGCAAAAATTTGAACTCGACGTGGCCAGTGAATACTTGGTCATGGCGGCAACGTTGCTCCAATTGAAGAGTAAGCAGTTGCTACCGCCCGTTCCGGTCGAGGATGACGAGGATGTTCCAGATTTCAGTGATGAACCGACGCGTGAAGGACTCATTCGTCAATTGATCGAATACAAAGCTTATAAAGAAGCAGTCGTTTTTATGCGCGAACAAGAAGAAAACCGTCTTGAACTGTATACGCGACCAGGTGAAGATTTGACGACGTACATGTCAGACGAGGTGTCGAAGTATGACGGCCCCCTCAACTTTTCGGATCTTCTCCACGCCTATTCAAAGATGATTGAACGTAAACGTTGGAAAGAGCGACGCAAAAAGACGATCAAACGTGAAGAGCGAACTCTTGAAGAACAGATGATACGACTTCATGACCACGTGTCCTCGACGCGACAAACATCGTTTTTCGCCTTCTTTGTAGAACGACCGAACATCTCGGATCTCGTGGTGACGTTTATGGCGCTCCTTGAGTTGATTAAGCTCAGGGTCGTCGAGACGAAACAACTCGACCAAGACATTCAAATTTCGTTCATCGAATCATCAAAGAAAGGGGATGAAGCGGTTGTTGTCTTATGAAACGATTATCGAAGGATTGCTATTCGTCGTCGGTGATGAGGGAATGGAAGTGCGTGCTCTCGCCGAGACACTCGATATCTCAGAAGCCGCGGCACGCGAACAGCTCAGTAAGCTAGAGATCTCATTCAACAAATCGAATCGACCGTTTCAACTAATGGAGTCGGCAGGAGTCTACAAGCTCGTGACCATTCCTGACGTTGCTCCCTACATTCAAAAGTATGTCGGGACGATGGCTGAGCAGGCGCTCTCGCGTGCGGCGATGGAGACTTTGGTCATCATCGCTTACAAACAGCCGGTCACACGGGCAGATATCGAAGAAATTCGTGGTGTCAAAGTGGAGCGTGTCATTCATACGCTACTGTCGAAAGGGTTAATTGAATCGGCAGGACGTGCAAAAACGATCGGCCGTGCCAAGTTATATCGCACGACTGAGCACTTCCTCGATCACTTCGGATTTAATTCACTCGAGGAATTACCACCATTAACATTTGAAGATGAACTGACGGACGAAGGAGATTTGTTCTTCGGTCAGGAATCATCGAAGCAAGAAGAGAGATTGGAGAAGGATTAATGATATGGAACGTTTACAAAAAGTAATCGCACAAGCGGGGATCGCCTCACGCCGGAAAGCAGAAGAAATGATTTTAGATGGTCGCGTCCGCGTCAATGGGAAAGTTGTCCGGGAACTCGGGACAAAAGTTGGGCCGAAAACGGAGATTGAGGTCGATGGTGTCAAAATCGAACAAGAAGAACATGTCTATTACTTACTATACAAACCGAGCGGCTATGTATCGACGGTAGAAGATGACAAAGGGCGCAAAGTCATCACAGACCTCGTACCACCAGGGGCACGTGTTTTCCCTGTCGGACGTCTTGACTACAATACGACAGGTCTCATCATCTTGACGAACGATGGAGAGTTCTCAAACATGATGACGCACCCGAAATATAAAATCCAAAAGCGCTATGTGGCGAAAGTGAAGAATGTCCCGTCATACTTGGCCATTAAACAACTTGAGTCAGGCGTGGAGCTCGATGATGGCTTTAAGACAGGAAGCGCGAAAGTGAAGATGAAGTCTGTGGACCACAAGAAGAACACGGCGATTCTTGAAATCGTCATCTCAGAAGGGCATAATCGTCAAATTCGTCGCATGGTCGAGGCAGTCGGTTCCGAGGTCATTAAACTCAAACGTGAACAGTTCGGTTTCTTGACACTGGACGGTCTCAACACAGGTGACTGGCGTGAGCTCTCACACAAAGAAATCAGTAAGCTTCGTGAACTCGCGAACCCGACTGTTCCGCCGAATCCACGAGGCAAAAAGAAGAAAAAATAACAATAAAAAATCGTCCTGAAATGGGATGATTTTTTTGATTGTGTAAATTGTGTGACAAAAAAATGAAAAAAGTCTGTTAATGTGCGTTTTTAATGTTTTTTCAGTACAATAGCAACTGAAGGATGGTGTGAAAACGATGACAAAAGATCAAAACAAAGACGACCGGATGGAACAAGCGGTCGCAAAAAAGAAAAAGAGGTCATTTTGGCGATTAATGATCATGACGGTCGTTCTCTTTGCGGGAGCCATTACCGTCATGCAACTGTTCGACCAGGCCGGTAACGACGGACGCATCGAGGCGGGAGACGAGGCACCGAACTTCAAACTCGTCACACTCGACGGCTCGACCCTTTACGAACGAAATAACTACGAAGGAAAGGGTATGTTGTTGAATTTCTGGGGCACATTCTGTGAACCATGCAAGAAAGAGATGCCTGTCGTTCAAGAGAATTATGCGACACTTCAGGATATGGGCGTCGATTTTTGGGCTGTGAACGTGGGCGAAACGCCACTTCGCGTCGACAACTTCATCAACGACCTCGGTGTAGGTCTCGATTATCCGATTTTGATGGATACGAAGAGTGAAGTCGAGGGAGCCTATGGCATTTATAATTTACCCGTCACATTCGTCATCGATGGTGAAGGGATTGTAATTGAAAAGTATGAAGGTGAACTCTCGAAAGAAAAATTGATGGAGCTAGCCGAGAAGTCATTGTAAGCGAACGGGGGACGCACTGATGCTAGATATGAAATATGAAGGCGCCGATTTACGATCGAAACGTCGTCCGAAATCGATCATTGACCGCGTGTGGAATTTTTTTGCATCGGTCAAAGTGGGGTTGTGGTTGATTGGTTTGATTATTGTCGGTTCGGCAATCGGAACAATCTTTCCTCAAGAAATGTATATTCCGCAACAGTTACCTGCTGAACAATACTATGCGCAGGAATACGGGACACCGGGATCCATTTATCATGCGCTCGGATTCCATAATTTATATACGTCATGGTGGTATATCAGCTTAATCGTCATGCTGACACTCTCGCTCATCGTTGTGTCGATTGACCGTGGTATCCCACTTTATAAGGCGCTCAAGAAACAACCGGTCAGACGGACAGAACGCTTCATGAAAGGTCAACGTCTCTTCGGTCAAGGTAAAGGGACAGAAGCTCAAATTGACGAAGTCACAACTTTACTCAAAAAGAAACGATATACCGTCAAACGTGACGGCGATGCCCTGTTAGCGGAGAAACACCGCTTCGGTCGTTGGGGTCCGTATGTCAACCACGTCGGACTTGTCATCTTCTTCCTCGGGGCGATGCTCCGAGTATTCCCTGCTTTTCATACAGACACACTCGAGTGGGTGCGTGAAGGAGATACGGTCTCACTAGAAGCGACTGATGGGGAGTATTATTTACGGAACGATCAGTTCATTCTTGAGATGTACGACCCGGAGAACAATGAGGAGGATGCGAAGTTCGCAGCCGCCATTGAAAAAGCGGGGGCCGTTCCGAAAAACTATGAGACAGAACTGACGTTATTCAAAAAAACGGGAACGAACGAGGACGGATCGCCGCAACTAGAACAAGTCGATGTCGGTTCGACGAAAGTCAACCACCCGTTTAAATTTGATCAATTTGAAGTGTATCAGGAACAATATTCGAGCCGTCCGGAATTCTTATCGATGTCGTTCATGTTGGCAGATAAAGAAACCGGCGACGAATATGGTCCGTTCAAAGTCGATTTGGAGAATCCAGAGAAATCCTATGAGGTTGATGGGGTCACTGTCACCTTGAAAGATTTGTATCCGGACTTTGAAGTGAAAGATGGGCAACCGAACACGAAATCACCTCGTGCTCTGAACCCTGCCTTCTTCTTCAATATCGAATCACCTGAAGGAGAGACGGAATCAAACTTGGTCGGTATTCGTCTCAACGTCGCCGATGAAGAGAACCGTTATGATGTCCAGTTTGCAGGTACAGAAATGGCGAGCACGAGCGGACTCCGTGTGAAGAGTGATTCCACGTATCCAATCTTAATTGTCGGTGCCACCATCTTCATGATTGGGATTGTGATGGGCATGTACTGGCCGCATCGACGCGTATGGGTTCGCCGTCACGAAGACAGCGTGCTCGTTGCAGGCTTTACGAACAAAAACCCGTCTTCGCTCCGCCGGGAAGTTTCGCCGTTATTAGAACAGACAGGCTTACCGATGTGGGAGGACCAGGCGAGATTCACATCGGAATCGGAGAATGAGTCAACAGATGAAAGAGGGGAATCTTGATGGAATGGATTGAATGGAGCAGCCGGATGCTGTTTATCGCGTTCTTCCTTTATGCAATCTCAACGGTGCTCTTTACGATCGCCGTGAGTGGAATGCGTAAAGATCGGAACGTCAACCGAGTCGCCTATGGGAAATATGCATTCAGTTTGGCGGTGATCGGCTTTGTTGCTCAATTGACGTATTTCTTTATGCGTTGGGCAGGTGTCGGTTATGCGCCTGTATCAAACCTGTATGAATATACGACATTCTTTGGAATGATGATGGTGCTAGGGTTTCTTGTCGTATACGGTATTTATAGAAATGATGTACTTGGATTGTTCGCGATGCCGGTGGCGTTACTCGTCATCGCCTTCGCCTCGATGTTCTCGAGCGAGGTCGCACCGCTAATCCCTGCACTCAACAGTGTTTGGCTGAAAATCCACGTTACGACGGCCGCACTCGGTCAAGGCATTTTGGCGATCAGCTTTGCATCGGGTCTTATTTTCTTGTTAAATGAGACGTCGATGAAAGAACAGTCAAAATCGCGGACGTGGCTTGAAGTGACAATGTTCGTCCTCATGTGTACGCTTGGCTTCATCATCGTATCGATGCTCTTTAAGGGAATTGGTGCCGGTGGGGTCGTCGAATTTACGAATGACCGTGGTCAAGTAGAAACGTATGAATATTTCATGCCAATCTTGTTCGCCCCAGAAGGAGCACAACTGTTGTCTGGCGCAAGCGGATTGTCGCTTGAACTTCCAAACTGGATCAACACACTCAAGTTGAACACACTTCTTTGGTCGGTCATCGGCGGTGTCGTGATTTATGCGTTGCTTCGCTTCGTCATTTTGCGGAAACGTGTCGCAGAAGCGCTTCAACCGCTTGCGAAAAAAGTCGACCTCGACCTTGCTGATGAAATCAGTTATCGCTCGGTTGCGATTGGATTACCTGTCTTCATTCTCGGCGGCCTCATCTTCGCGATGATTTGGGCACAGATCGCCTGGAACCGTTTTTGGGGCTGGGACCCTAAAGAAGTGTGGGCCCTCATTACGATGCTCATTTATATATATTACTTGCATATGCGTATTCAGCGCGGCTGGACAGGAACGAAAGCAGCATGGTTATGTGTCGGTGGATTTGCCATCATCATGTTCAACCTCGTCTTCGTCAACTTGGTCATTGCGGGCCTACATTCGTATGCTTGACTTAAAAGAAGTCACGATTGTGACTTCTTTTTCATTTGGTCCATCAAATCATCGTTGTGAAGCGAAATAATAGAGTGGTATAGTTATGGCAGAGAGTAGAATGTTCACAAATGTGCAACATTCTCTACAACTCGTAATGGGTCTTAGGAGGGTTTCAGGAATGGCTGAGAAAACGAAAATTTTAGTAGTCGACGACGAAGAAAGAATTCGCCGACTTTTGAAGATGTACTTAGAACGCGAACAATATGTGATTGAAGAGGCAGTCAATGGCGAAGAGGCACTCGCAATCGCCCTTGAAAACGAATACGATGTCATCTTGCTCGATTTGATGATGCCGAAGATGGATGGTGTTGAAGTGTGTACAGAGCTTCGAAAAACAAAAGCGACACCCGTCATTATGCTCACGGCGAAAGGTGAAGAAATCGATCGTGTTCAAGGATTTGAGGTCGGAGCGGACGATTACATCGTCAAACCGTTTAGCCCACGTGAAGTTGTGCTTCGCGTCAAGGCGCTCCTTCGTCGTTCAGGCTCAACAAAATTCATGCAGACGAGCGAAAAGTCAAAAGATTTGATCGTCTTTCCACACCTGACAATCGATAACGATGCTCACCGCGTCACGGTAGATGGGGAAGAGATCGCACTCACACCGAAAGAGTACGAATTATTATTCTTCCTCGCAAAACAGGTGGACAAAGTCTTTTCGCGTGAACAGTTATTGAAAGAAGTATGGAACTACGAATTTTTCGGAGACCTTCGGACCGTCGATACACATGTGAAACGTCTTCGTGAGAAATTGAATCGGGTCTCTCCAGACGCCGCTCATATGATCACGACTGTATGGGGTGTCGGGTACAAGTTCGAAGCTGCCAGTGAATGATGATTCGTCGAAATAGTATCGTCACGAAACTGTGGCTGACGATTCTCGTTTTGGTCAGCGTAATCTTATTCATTGTCTCGGTATTGATGCTTGAATTTTTTAATTCCTTTCACATCGACCAAGAACGAGGGCATCTCGCCAAACTCGGAGGTCAGGTTCAATCGGTATTGTTGAATGAAGGGGATAAGTCACAGACGATTGATCAAATCATCGAAGTTTATGGTGCGAATTATATTCTCGAAAACGGTTCGGTTCGATCCAACTTTGGCAATCAAGTGGACGGTTTGATGGTTGAACTTGAGCGACAAGATTGGGAAACGTACCAGGCGGTCGGGGAAACGGCCATCGGGAACTTCTCATCGTTTAACGATCAAGCGGCCCTTGCTTACCGAACGACATTCTCGTTATCAAACGGTCAATATACGCTGTACTTACTAGAACCCCTTGATGCAATCTCGAGTGCGAATACGGGTGCGCGGACCATCATCTTGTGGACCGTCGCCTCGGCAATCATCGTCACGACCGTGTTCGCGTTCTTCTTATCGACACGGATCACGGCGCCTCTTCGAGAAATGCGGGACGCGGTCAACAAGACAGGTGAAGGGCAATTCGATTTACGTCTCGAGACGAAGACGCGAGATGAGATCGGTGAACTCGCCGCTTCCTTCAATGCGATGAGTAGCCAGTTGGCGAAGTATGTCGATGCCCTTGACCGCGAACGATTGCAACTTGCATCGATTCTACGTTCGATGGCGGACGGCGTCATTACGCTCGACCGTCATGCGAACATCATTGTCACGAATCCGCAAGCGAGTCCGTTGCTTCAAGACGGGCAGCCCCATGAAGTCGTGCTCTCTCTTTATGAGGAAGTGATGGATGGGACATCTGAAAAGACGATTGAAGTGAAACAGGATGACCGCTACTACACTTTGACGGTCACACCGCTCGTCGGTGAGGATGATTTTGAAGGGGCCGTCGTCGTCATTCGGGACACGTCTGAGAGTCATCGACTCGATAAGATGCGGACCGATTTTGTGGCGAATGTCAGTCATGAACTCAGGACACCGCTCGTGACGCTTCAAGGGTATTCAGAGGCGATTATCGACGGCATGACAGAGAGTGACGAGGCAACGAAGGAGTTCGCCTCAATCATCTACGATGAATCACTACGCTTGGCCCGACTCGTCAACGATTTGCTGGATTTGGCACGCATCGAATCGGGTAAAGAGACGATGCAGTTCAGCTCGTTCGATATCGGGGAGTTCTTGCCGCGCGTCATGCGGAAGTTTAACCAAATGGCGTCTGAGAAGGGAATTCAATTACAGACAGACGTACCGCATCGACTCATCGAAGCGGACGGCGACCGACTCGAACAAGTGTTCACGAACTTGATCGGCAACGCCATCGCCCATACCGACTCCGGAGAGATTCGAATTGAGGCGACCGAAATGTCCGACGGGATACAGATTCAATTGACCGATACGGGTCACGGGATTCCGAAAGAAGACTTACCGTTCGTGTTCGAGCGATTCTACAAAGCCGATAAGGCGCGGACGAGTGGTTCGAAAACAGGGACCGGGATTGGTCTTGCCATCGTGAAGAATGTGGTCGACGCCCATCATGGGACGGTCAACGTATCGAGTACAGCTGGTGTCGGTACGACATTTGAGATTTACTTACCATTTGAACAACCACACATCTCGTAATGGTGACTCGTTTGAGTCACCATTTGTGGCATTTTAAGGGGGGAGTCGTATGAAAAGATATACACGAACTGGCGACACGGGTGAAACTTCTTTAATCGGTAGCCGTGTCGACAAACATCATCCTCAAATCGAAGCGATGGGTCATCTAGATGAGTTGAATAGTCACATTGGTTTGGCGATTGCCCATCAAGAGGACGAGTCACTTCGTGGACAGCTGACGAAGGTTCAACACGACCTATTCGATCTCGGGTCGGAACTGATGTACACTGGAGAACCTCCAAAAAAGGTCGATCTGTCAATCGTGACGGAGCTTGAAAACTGGATAGATGAGTGGGAGACGTCATGCCCGGAGCTCATACGTTTCATTCTTCCGGGTGGCAGTGTTGCCGCAGCGAGCCTGCATGTGGCCCGTTCTGTCTGCCGACGGGTCGAGCGTGACTTGACCGCACTCGGTGTCGCCGACCGGCAGCTTCCGTACTTTAATCGATTGAGTGATTATTTATTCACGGTTGCACGTTACGCGAATGTCGTGGCAGGCATACCGGACCAAGAATATGCACGCGGCGCTGCCGTGTTCCAACCAAAACGAAAAAAGGAGTGATCGGCTGATGAAAGGAATCGAGCAGTTCGAGCATCAATTGCACTACTCGGTCTATCCGACCAAGAAATTTAAGACGACGACTTGTCTCGTCTCATTCGCTGCACCACTTTCTACAGATACGGTAGCAGATCGAGCCCTACTTCCATTCATTATGGAAAAATCGACGGAGACCTATCCTTCGATTGAGTTATTTCACACACCGCTAGAAGATTTGTATGACACAAACTTGTATGCAGGCGCTTCAAAAATTGGAAAAGAGCATGTCATCCAATTCCAACTTGAAGTCGTCAACGACAACCTTGTCGGGGAAAACGTCCTGAGCCAAGCAATCAAATTGCTTGAAGACGTACTGCTTCGTCCAAACGCCTATGACGGTGCATTCCAACCGCTCATTGTGGAGCAAGAGCGCCGTCTACAACGCCAGCGCATCGAATCGGTCTATGATGACAAGATGCGATTCGCCCAACAGCGTCTACAAGAGATGCTCGGAGGAGAACTCGCAATCCCGTCACTCGGTACGCTTGAACAACTCGACCATGTCACGCCAAAATCGTTGTACGATGCCTATCAATCGATGATTCAAGACGACCGTGTCGACATTTATGTCGTCGGGGATGTCAGTCGTGAACAAGTCGAACAGGCCTTTAACCCATTGGAATCTCTTGGGACACGTCAACCACGCCTGTTACCTGAAGCGAGTCGAGGTGAGTTTAAGCGATTAGAGGAGCATCAAGATATCAAACAAAGCAAGCTTCATCTCGCCTATGCGCTCGATGTCGACCCACGTACAAAAGACGCGATACGTATGCAAATTGTAAACGGGTTATTCGGTGGATTTCCTCATTCGAAACTGTTTATGAACGTCCGTGAAAAAGAAAGTTTGGCATATTATGCTGCTTCACAATATAGTTCACTCAGCCGAAAGTTATTCGTATACGCAGGAATTGATGCGACGAATCAGCAGAAGACTGAACAGATCATCGAAGAGCAATTGAAGGCTTTACAAGCGGGCGAGTTTGAAGATGAAACGCTACAACAGACGAAAGAACTCTTGTTCCACCAACGTCGTCAACTCGGAGATAGTCCGCGTCAGTTGATTGCTTGGATGAGCGGAGCGGACGTTCGTCCATTCTCGCTAGACGAAGAGATTGCGATTATCGAAAACACGACACGCGATCATGTCATCGCCCTTGCGAATGAGATAGAGCTTGAAGCTGTCTATTGTTTGAAAGGAGGAGAAGCATGAAACTAGACTTTCCAAGCGTCGGAGAGACATTACATCACCACGTGCTCGACAATGGCCTCTCCGTTTACTTGTTGAAAAAGACTGGATATGAAAAAACATTCGCGACGTTCACGACCAAATATGGATCGATTGACCGACGCTTTAAACTAGAAGACTGGATCGAGGTTCCCGATGGTATTGCGCACTTCTTAGAACATAAGATGTTCGAAAAAGAAGATGGGGACGTCTTCCAACAGTTCGGACGTCAAGGCGCTTCGGCGAACGCTTTCACCTCTTTCACACGGACGGCGTACTTGTTCGGTGCGACGTCGAACATTCAGAAAAATGTTCAAACGTTGCTCGACTTCGTTCAAACTCCATATTTCACGGAAGAATCGGTTGAGAAAGAGAAGGGCATCATCGGTCAAGAGATCCAAATGTATCAAGACAATCCGGGATGGCGTCTTTATTTCGGTTTGATTGAAGCAATGTATGAGACACATCCCGTTAAAATCGATATTGCGGGCACTATCGAATCGATTTCGAAGATTACTGCAGAAGATTTATACGTTTGTCATCAAGCGTTCTACCATCCGAGCAATATGACGTTGTTCGTCGTTGGAAACATTGAACCGGATGAGATGCTCGAATTGATTCGAAACAATCAGTCGACCAAATCATTCGATGCACCGAAGCTGAGTGCCCGTGAAACGGTTGAAGAGCCGATCGCGGTTCGTTTGTCGGAACGAGTCATCGAGATGGATGTCTCTGTCCCGAAAGTGATGATTGGCTATAAAGATGCCCCGCAAGCTGGCGAAGCGGGTCTGAAGCAAGAGTTGACGGTAGAATTGCTTATGCATGCACTGTTTGATACGACAGCCCCTCTCTATACTGAACTGTATGCTGAAGGACTGATTGACGATGCCTTCTCGTTTGACTATACGTCAGAAGAAACATTCGCCTTTGCTGCGTTGTCGATGGAGACGTCGGAAGTCGATGCGTTTGTCGGTCGTGTGACGGAGGCACTGGAACGTCCACTTCAACTCAATCAGGAAACGCTTGACCGTAAGAAACGCATGATGCAAGGACAATTTTTAAAAGCACTGAATTCACCGGAATTCATCGCCAATCAGTTTTCTCGTTATGCGCTCAATGACGGAAACTTGTTCGAGATTCCGAATTTGATTGATGACATCACATTAGATGAACTATACGAAGCGTACGAGCGGTTGTTCCGTCAAGAGCAACGGACCGTATGCATCGTCAAAAAGCCATGAAGACGTTGATTGTTGGAGCGAGCGGTGCCATCGGACGTGCCGTCTCGCTCGCTTTTCGTGAAGATGAATTGATTTTGCATGCGAACGAGGGTCACGAAAGACTACGTCATTTGATTGATGAAGAAAATCTTTCGGCAGAACTTTTCCCTTGTGACCTAACAGACCGAGGTGCCGTTGAGTCGTGGGTACAAGAAATGCCGAACGTCGACCGAATCGTCTACGTGGCCGGACACGCTCTTCATGGTCTCGTCGTCGACCAAGCAATCGATGAGCTCGACCGTCTCTATGAAATTCATGTCCGTGCGATGATTCGATTGGTCCAGTCCGTTGTAGCTAAGAAGCCGTATGATCATCAACTCGATATTGTCATTGTCTCAAGCATCTGGGGTGAGGTCGGTGCGGCCGCCGAGGTATTTTACTCCACAGTCAAGGCAGCCCAGCTCGGCTTCGTCAAAGCGTTTGCCAGAGAAGTGGGACCGTTCAATGTTCGAATCAATGCGGTGACACCAGGGTGGATTGATACGCCAATGAATGATACGGTAGAAGAGTCGAAGGAATCCGTGATGAACGACATTCCACTTGGACGACTCGGGAATACTGAAGATGTTGCTAAAACCATTCGTTTTTTATGCTCAACGGACGCCTCCTATATGACAGGAACGGTGTTACGCATCGACGGTGGCTGGCAATGATCTAGTCACTGTACATAAACGAGTTCTTTTCAATTCTTCTAAAATAATTTAAAATAGGCTAGGTAGTGAACTCGCTCGAAAGGATGGTTGGGGATGGAACATAAATTCGAAGAGTGGTATCTCGAGTATGAACTGTGTCAAAATCGACCGGGTATCCTCGGAGATATCGCGTCTCTCATGGGAATGCTTCAAATATCCATCGTCACCATCAATGGAGTCGATCTACAGCGCCGTGGGATGTTGTTAAAAGCCCCGGCTGCTGATCATGTCCATCGGCTCGAACATATTTTGAAGCGAATGGAAGCTATCGCTGTTATCAAATTACGACGTCCGAAGCTACGGGACCGGATTGCGATTCGACATGGTCGATACATCGATCATGACAGCGATGATAAAAAGACGTTCCGTTTCGTGCGAGAAGACTTAGGGATTCTCGTCGATTTTGTCGCAGAGTTGATGAAGGAAGAGCGACATTTATTGATTGGCGTACGCGGTAATCCTCGCGTCGGAAAGACGGAATCTATCGTTGCGGCGAGTGTGTGTGCAAACAAACGATGGCTGTTTTTGTCATCAACACTGATGAAACAGACCGTTCGAACCTCATTATTTGAAGAAGAACGGGAAGGCGATCACGTATACATAATTGATGGAGCCGTCTCCACTCGTACAATGGATGAACGACATCGACAGCTCATCCGTGAAGTCATGCGATTGCCTGCAGTGAAAGTTATTGAACATCCTGACTTATATGTCCGAAACACCGATTGCGTGTATGAAGACTTTGATTATATTATTGAATTGAGAAACAACCCGGATGAAACGATCATCATCCCACAAGAAACGCATCGTGAGTCAGAATGGTTTGAATAATAATGTGAATGGAAGGTGTGGACCCCTGTGACAGAACTAGGGACTTTTTTGAAACAAAAGCGTGAGGAGAGCGGATTGACGCTCGACCAAATCCAACAGACGACGAAGATCCAAAAGCGCTATATCATCGCGATCGAGGAAGGTGATTACAAAAATCTCCCTGGCTCTTTCTATGCACGGGCGTTCATTAAAACGTATGCGGAGTCACTCGGTCTAGATGTAGATGAACTGTACGGAACATATGCAAAAGACTTACCAAAAATCGAGGCACAGCCGACCGCTCAGTTATCTCGGAAGAAAACGTATTCCAAGGCTTCGGAGTCTACGAGCCGGGTTTCAAGGTGGGTTCCAAAAGTACTGCTTGTCCTCACTGTCTTTTTGCTCATCACTGCGGTTTATTTTGCGGTGAGAAGCATCGACTTTGGTGGGCAGGATGCGAGTCCTACTGAACCGCCAAGTTCTAGCGTTACGGTCGACCAAAACGAGGATGTTCCGGCAGATGAGCCTGTCGAGGAAGAACCGTCTGAAGAGAATCCGGCTGAGGAAGAACCGCCTGCAGAATCCGGTCCGGTTACGGTGACAGAATCGAACGGTGCGGATATCACATATGAACTTATGACGAGTGAAAAATTATCAACTGAGATTTATGTAAAAGAGTCCCCGGCCTCATATGTTGGCGTACGTGATACATCACTTGAAGGAGCATTCCTAGCGCCTGAATATCCAAATCAATCGAAACAAAACCCGATTGTCATTGAAGACGCTGAGACGGACACGCTACGTATTCGAATCGGGCTCATCGCAGGTGTTGAGAAAATCGTCGTCAACGGTCGCGAGCTCGAGCTTCAAGAGTCTCCGGTCACACAAAATATTTTTGTAAAGAGAGTTGACACTGAATAAGTCGACTCTCCTTCTAAGAGGAGGCGTTCTACATGAACCTACCTAACCGATTGACGATGTTACGCGTGGTACTCATTCCCGTATTCGTCGTCTTACTCGCTATTGATTTTGATTGGGGCAACATCGCCTTTTTAGGTGCTGACATCCCACTTCACCAATTTATTGCTGGTGTGATTTTTACGATTGCGGCCATTACGGACTGGCTGGATGGTCACTTGGCCCGCAAACACAATTTGGTCACGAACTTTGGTAAGTTTATGGACCCGCTCGCAGACAAACTTCTCGTTACGGCGGCACTCGTGCTCCTCGTCGAGATGGACCTCGTTGCGGCTTGGGTCGTCGTCGTGATTCTTTCACGCGAATTCGCTGTCACTGGCCTTCGCCTTGTCGCTGCTGACGAAGGGATTGTCGTCGCGGCCGGAAAATCTGGGAAGGCGAAGACGTGGGTGCAACTCTTTGCCATCATCTTCTTGCTATTCGGTAATCCGATTTTCAGCTATGTCGGAATCCCATTTGGCGAATGGGCGATGTGGTTGGCACTCGCGCTGACGATTTATTCAGGTGCTGAGTACTTCGCACAAAACTACAAGATAATTGTGAAGTCGATGTAAGTCGACAGAGACGAGTTGGTTGATCTAGCTCGTCTTTTTTTTTGAAGTCGAGGAGGAATTAAGATGAAACGAGCCGAAATCATTGCGGTAGGAAGCGAGTTGCTCTTAGGAGAAATCATCAATACGAATGCCAGTTACATATCAGAACAACTGTCGAAGTACGGCGTGCCGGTCTTGTATCATCAAGTTGTCGGGGACAACGCGGCACGAATGCGAGAGACTTTTGAGATCGCCCGTCGTCGTTCTGACTTGGTCATCGTCACAGGTGGGCTAGGTCCAACAGCGGATGACGTCACGAAAGAGGTCCTTTCTGAACTGCTCGAACGTCCGATCGTACGGGATGAGGAAGCGTTTGAGACGATTCAACGATTCCTTCGCTCGCGTAATCGCCCGATGAATGAGGGGGATGCACGCCAAGCCGATGTGTTGAGCGGAGCAGACGTGCTACAAAATCCAGTAGGGCTTGCTCCGGGTATGTGGATTCCTGGTGATACGACATGGATGCTACTCCCAGGTGTACCGCGTGAGATGCGAGCGCTCGTCGATGAGACGTTTCCGAAAAAGTTTTCAGGTGCGACGCTCGTCTCGGAATCGCTACGATTTTATGAGATTGGTGAATCCGCCCTCGACGATGCAGTGAAAGACTTGTTGAACGGTGCAAATCCAACCGTCGCGCCATATGCCGAGACTGGAGAGGCAAGACTCCGAATCAGCGCTCGTGCTGTCGATGAGATGACGGCGAGAGCGATGATTCAAGAAGTGAAGTCTAAAATTTTAGAACGGGTCGGTTCATATTATTTCGGATCGGATGAAGAAACGATTGCCTCGCATCTTGTTCAATTGCTGACTCGCATGAATCGAACGCTCGCTGTTGCCGAGTCATTGACCGGTGGTGAGGTCCAGTCGATGATCACATCGACACCGGGTTCGTCAGCTGTTTTTTTAGGAGGGATGGTGACGTATTCGGATGAGCTAAAAAATAGGTATTTGGGGGTCGCCCTTGATACAATTGAACAGCACTCAGTCGTCTCAAAAGAAGTTGCCTATGAGATGGTCGTGGGGTTGGCTCATGAATCGAAAGCCGATTATGCCCTTTCATTCACAGGTGAAGCTGGACCGACATCAAATTCGGGTCGTCCGGTCGGAACGGTCTATATCGGCGTGAAAACGCCAGGGGGAACCGAGGTCATCGAGCGAACGTATCCACATCAGGAACGTAATATGATTCGTATGAGAGCTGCAAAAGACGGGTTGTGGGCCCTCATCCAGCGAATTGAAAAAGGCGAATAAATGTTCGTAAAAAACTTGTGTATCGCCAACTGTTCACGTATAATGAAAGTATCAATTAAAGGAGGCTCATTTATCTATGAGTGATCGTAAACAAGCGTTAGAAATGGCATTGCGCCAGATTGAAAAACAATTCGGTAAAGGCTCGATTATGCGCCTTGGTGAAAATACAGACCAACAAGTGTCGGTCATCCCTTCAGGGTCAATCGCTCTCGATGTCGCGCTCGGAGCAGGTGGATATCCACGTGGTCGTGTCATTGAAGTATACGGACCAGAATCTTCAGGTAAGACGACTGTCGCCCTTCATGCGATTGCGGAAGTTCAAAAACGCGGAGGTCAAGCTGCATTCGTCGATGCCGAGCACGCGCTCGATCCGAAGTATGCTAAAAACCTTGGTGTCAACATCGATGAGTTGCTTCTCTCTCAACCGGATACAGGGGAGCAGGCGCTTGAGATCGCTGAAGCGCTCGTTCGCTCTGGTGCGGTTGATATCCTTGTTGTCGACTCGGTTGCGGCACTCGTACCAAAAGCCGAAATCGAAGGGGAAATGGGAGATTCACACGTTGGTCTTCAAGCCCGCTTGATGTCTCAGGCACTTCGTAAGCTGTCTGGTGCGACGAACAAGTCGAAGACGATTGTGATCTTCATCAACCAAATCCGTGAGAAGATCGGTATCATGTTCGGTAACCCGGAAACGACTCCAGGTGGTCGCGCCTTGAAGTTCTACTCTTCGGTGCGTCTTGAAGTTCGTCGTGCAGAAACACTCAAACAAGGTCAAGATATGGTCGGGAACCGTACGAAGATCAAGATTGTTAAAAACAAGATTGCGCCACCATTCAAAACGGCAGAAGTCGATATCATGTATGGAGAAGGAATCTCACGTGAAGGGGAGCTCATCGACATCGGTGCAGACCTCGATATCGTTCAAAAGAGTGGAGCTTGGTATTCATTCAATGAGGAACGTCTCGGTCAAGGCCGTGAGAACGCGAAGCAGTACATGAAAGAAAACCCAGCAATCGCTGCCGAAGTGGAACGACAAATTCGCGACCACTACGGCTTGAACGGAGAAAAAACGGTCACAGTCGAAGGAGAAGACGACGAAGTTATTTCACTTCTCGATGACGAATAAGCAGATTGTCTCACTTGGAATCATCCGAGTGAGATTTTTTTAGTATAATTTTTAGACAATTGGTAGTTCTATCCTGTCCGTGCATTGCATTCTCACTCTTAAATAAGTACAATAAAGTTATGCGCGGGCTTGCCCGTGCTACTCACTTATTAAAAAAATAAAATAACCTTGCGAAAGGGAGGTGAACATGATGGAATGGCTATACTGGCTTATTCTGATCCTCCTTTTGCCGATAGCTTTTGTTGCAGGTTTTTTTGTGCGTAAATCGATCGCCGAAGCGAAGATTCAAGGTGCCGAGACGGAAGCGACTAAGATTGTGGAGCAAGCCAAACAACAATCGGAAGCGATGCAAAAAGAAGCACGGCTTGAAGTAAAAGAAGAGATGATTCAACTTCGTAATGAGACGGAACAGGAATTACGTGAACGTCGCGAAGAACAGAAAGTAAAAGAGAATCGCCTCGTTCAAAAAGAAGAGCTTCTCGACCGCAAAGCAGACATGCTCGAGCGGAAAGAAGACTCACTTGATGAACAGGAACGAGGACTCGAAAAGCGCAAGCGTGAAGCAGAAATGCTTGAAAGCAAAGTGGAGGACTTATACGCAGAGGCACGCCAAGAACTTGTACGCGTGGCATCCCTCTCGAAAGATGAAGCACGTACCATCATCATGGACGAAGCGAAGCAGGAAGCGCTTCACGATGCTGCTCTCCTTCAAAAAGAAATCGAGCAAAAAGCAAAACAAGAAGCGGATAAAAAAGCGAAACACCTCTTATCTCTCACGATGCAACGATACGCTGCTGAACATGTCGCTGAGACGACGGTATCCGTTGTTAACTTACCGAGTGATGAGATGAAAGGTCGCATCATCGGGCGTGAGGGTCGTAACATCCGGACGCTCGAGACGTTGACTGGGATTGACCTCATCATTGATGACACACCAGAAGCCGTCATTTTGTCAGGATTCGACCCGGTTCGCCGTGAAATCGCCAAAATGACGCTTGAAAAACTCGTTCAAGACGGTCGGATTCACCCGGCTCGAATTGAAGAGATGGTCGAGAAATCGCGTCGGGAAGTGGATGAGCGCATTCGTGAGTACGGAGAAGAAGCAACGTTCGAAGCCGGGATTCATGGACTCCATCCAGACCTCGTCAAAACACTAGGTCGCATGCGCTATCGTACGAGTTATGGTCAGAACGTCTTGTCTCACTCGGTCGAGGTGGCACACCTTGCCGGGATGATGGCAGCCGAACTCGGGGAAGACGTCACGCTCGCGAAACGGGCAGGGCTCTTACACGATATCGGTAAAGCGATCGATCACGAAGTCGAAGGTAGTCACGTCGAGATCGGTGTGGAACTTGCGACGAAGTACAAAGAACATCCGGTCGTCATCAACTCGATTGCTTCCCACCACGGGGACGTCGAGGCGACATCGACGATTGCGGTACTTGTGGCAGCGGCCGACGCCTTGTCAGCAGCTCGTCCTGGAGCTCGCCAAGAGACACTTGAAAGCTACATTCGCCGTCTCGAACGACTCGAGTCAATCTGTGAGTCGTTTGAAGGTGTCGAAAAATCGTATGCGATTCAAGCGGGACGTGAAGTCCGAATCATCGTTCGTCCTGATGTCGTCGACGATGTCGTCGCCGGCAAGATGGCACGCGATATTTGTAAGCGAATCGAGGATGAACTCGATTATCCTGGACAAATTAAAGTGACGGTCATTCGTGAAACACGTTCCGTCGATTATGCGAAGTAAACGAAGCGGAGAATTTCTCCGCTTTTTCTGTTTGAGGGAGGATTTTATATGAAAATTTTATTTATCGGTGACGTGGTCGGTAAACCAGGTCGAGATATTTTAAGCAATCAGATTGGTCGGTTGAAAGATAAATACAACCCGACGTTCATGCTCGTCAACGGGGAGAATGCGGCGAACGGACGCGGTCTCACGAAAAAGATTTATCAACAGTTTTTGGAGCTCGGCTTTCATGGGGTGACGATGGGGAACCACACGTGGGACAACCGCGACATCTTTGATTGGATCGACGATGCCGACCGGATCGTTCGTCCGGCCAACTATCCGGATGGGACACCGGGTGTCGGGATGATGAAGCTAAAGCAGAATGGGAAGAAATTGGCCGTCATCAACGTCATGGGAAATGTCTTCTTGCCATCTCTTGACTGCCCGTTCCGGACTGTCAACCGTCTCATTGAAGAAGTGCGGGACGAGGTCGATGCGATCTTCGTCGATGTCCACGCCGAGGCGACAAGTGAAAAGATTGCGATGGGGTATCATCTTGACGGCCGCGCTCAAGCCGTTGTTGGGACACATACACACGTGCAGACAGCGGACGAGCGTGTCCTACCGAACGGAACGGCCTACATTACAGACGTCGGCATGACCGGCCCACTAGACGGGGTGCTCGGGATGGATGCATCGGTCGTCTTAAAAAAATTTATGACACAACTCCCAGTTCGGTTTGAAGTTGCCGAGGGACGGGAACAACTTAATGGAGTTTTCATTACAATCGATGATCAGACGAAACGAGCGACAAAAATCGAACGAATACACCTAGATGATCAGACCGTCTGGTTTGATTGAACAACCTACCCGAGGGGGAAACAAGAATGGACGTACTCAAAGTTTCGGCAAAATCGAACCCTAACTCCGTTGCGGGTGCTTTAGCGGGTGTGCTACGTGAAAAAGGAACGTGTGAGATACAGGCGGTTGGGGCAGGTGCGCTGAATCAGTCCGTCAAAGCCGTCGCAATCGCCCGAGGCTTTGTCGCGCCAAGCGGTCTCGATTTGATTTGCATTCCAGCCTTTACGGATATTATGATAGACGGTGAGGAACGTACTGCCATCAAGCTCATCATCGAGCCACGATGAGCAGTAGGGACATAGGTCCTATTCTTGTTAAGAGGAGCCATCGGCGCGGATGGCTCCTCTTTTTTTATGAAAATCGGACGTTCCATCTTCTCAGTTTCGTCATTTTATGACAAGATGATAAAGAACGTATCGTTCGATCATAAGAGACAAGAGGGGGACGTTTTCAATGGAACAACTCGTGTCAACCACAGAGAAGGAAACAACGACACCAGTAATGAAAGCGATTCAAAAACACACGGCCGGTTTTGGGGCAAAACTGGTCGACGTACCAGTTCCGACACCAGGGCCTGGAGAAGTGCTCATTCAAGTAAAAGCGACATCGATTTGCGGGACCGATGTCCACATCTATGAGTGGGATGAGTGGTCACAGAGTCGCGTCAAACCACCGTACGTATTTGGTCATGAATTTTCGGGAGAAGTCGTGGCGCTCGGGGAAGGGACGAAGCGTATCCAGATCGGACAAACCGTGTCTGCAGAGACGCATATCGTCTGTCATCAGTGTAAACAATGTTTGCGCGGACAGTATCACATCTGTAAGAACACAAAAATCATCGGCGTGGACACGCAAGGCTGCTTCGCAGAATACGTCGTCATGCCTGAAGAGAACTTATGGGTGAATCCGGAATCGATGCCGGCAAAACTCGCCTCGATTCAAGAACCACTCGGCAATGCGGTCCATACGGTGTTAGCGAGTGACGTGTCTGCCAAATCGGTCGCCATCGTCGGTTGTGGACCGATCGGACTCATGGCGGTCGGCGTCGCCAAAGCAGCAGGTGCAAGCCGAGTATACGCGGTCGACGTCAATCCGTATCGCTTAAAACTCGCTGAAGAGATGGGGGCGGATGTCGTCATCAACAGTTTAGAAGAGAATCCGCTCGAATTGATCGAGCGTGAGACAAACGGAGACGGGATTGATGTCGTCTGCGAGATGAGCGGACACCCGATTGCGATTGATCAGGCGTTCAAGATGGTCACGGCAGGTGGAGACGTCAACGTCTTGTCACTCCCGGCTCGTCCGGTCGCCATCGACCTCACGCGGGACGTCGTCTTTAAAGGGGTCCGTGTCCAAGGGATCACAGGACGAAAAATGTATGAGACGTGGAGCCAAGTCTCGACGATGCTTGCGACGGGTCAGTTGAACGTCGAACCGATCATCACGCACGTCTTTAAGCTCGAGGAGTTCGAGAAAGGGTTCGAACTCATGCGGGCAGGGAAATGTGGAAAGGTCGTCTTAATACCTTAAAGGGGGAAACAACATGGCATTTGAACATATTACACAAGCAATCAATGAGATGAAAGAAGAGGGGACGTTCCGTAAGCTCGTCCCACTCGAATCGGCACAAGGGAATGAAGTGACAATCGATGGGAAATCACTCGTCCAGTTGTCCTCGAACAACTACCTCGGACTCGCGAACCATCCGCGATTAAAACAAGCGGCGATTGAAGCGGTCGAGCAATATGGGGCAGGAACGGGATCGGTCCGGACGATTGCCGGGACGTTCGAGATGCACGAAGCGTTTGAGCGCGAGCTCGCCGAGTTCAAACATACGGAGGCCTCACTCGTCTTCCAATCAGGATTTGCGACGAACCTCGGGGTGTTGTCTGCACTGCTCGGACCGGAGGATGTCGTCATTAGTGACGCCCTCAACCATGCGTCCATCATTGATGGGATTCGTCTCACGAAAGCGGCGCGTCGTATTTATAAGCACGTCGACCTTGAAGACTTGGAGAAGGCGTTGAAAGAGACACAAGATTATCGCACGCGTCTCGTCGTGACGGACGGTGTATTTTCGATGGATGGGAACATCGCACCGCTCCCAGCCATCGTCGAACTCGCAGAGAAGTATGACGCTGCGGTCATGGTCGATGATGCGCACGCATCAGGTGTCCTTGGGAAAAATGGTCGTGGGACGGTCAATCACTTCGGTCTGGACGGTCGTGTCGCGCTACAGGTCGGGACGCTTTCAAAAGCAATCGGGGTACTTGGTGGTTACGTAGCCTGTTCACAAGACGTTCGCGATTACTTGATCCATAAAGGTCGCCCGTTCCTCTTCTCGACATCACATCCACCGGCAGTCGTGGCGGCGAACCGTGAAGCGATCCGTGTCATGAAAGAAGAAGAGGAGTTGTTCGACAAGCTGTGGGTGAACACCGAATTCTTCAAGAACGGCTTACGTGATCTCGGTTTCGATATCGGACATGCGACGACACCAATCACACCGGTCATGCTCGGCGAAGAGACGCTTGCGCATACGTTCTCGGACAAGTTGAAGGAGCATGGTGTATTCGCACAAAGTATCGCCTTCCCGACGGTCGAGCGCGGAAAAGCCCGTATCCGGACCATCGTCACAGCGGAACATACGCGAGATGACCTCGAACGGGCACTCGAAGCGTTCAAAACGGTCGCGGAAGAGTTGAATGTGACACTTCACGCATAAACGAGGACTGCAGACAGATTGTCTGCAGTTTTTTGATGGAAATGTATGTGAAATCTAATCAAGCTGAGAGACTAGTTATTATTATTTCAATTACCGTATTTGAAAAAATTATATGAATCCTAAAAGTTAAGAAATTATATTCTTCACCCTTCGATTTTTTCAAGTGAGTCGAGTGTTAAAAGCTGACTTTTACCATCATGACAAGTTTTTCTTAATGTGTCTGCTCTTTCTACAATAAACAAGATATAACGCCTTGCTTAAATCATGAACATCCCTCTGAATCCTCGAGCGGCATAATAAGAATCTGCACCATTATGGTAGACGAATATGTGTCCATAGCGACGGTCGCAAAACAGCGCACCGCCTTTTTGACGGATGGTATCAGGTGTTTGAATCCAACTCGATGTCTTCAAGTCGAATGCACCGAGTGTTTGTAAGTGTCGGTATGTGTCTTCGTCGAGAAGGGTTATGCCCATCTGTTCAGATAAGGCGACCGCGCTTCCGACAGGCTTATTCTTTTTACGTGCTTCGAGCGCTGGTTCGTCATAACAGAGACTTCGGCGACCACTCGGACTCTCGACTGAACAGTCGCAAAAAGCAAGGCCACCACTAGGTAGACAAATCACGTCCGGTTCTCCTCCGGTTTGTTCCATTTGAAATAAGGACAGAAGTTTTTCTTCCGCAGCTTCAATTTTTGTTGAAATGTCAGACCATGACACATGTTTATGCCGCTCTGGATGGTCATCAAAACGCAATTTCAGCGTGCTTAGTAGATCAAGAACTTGTTCTTTTGAAGGGTTAGGCATAAGGCATCGCTCCTTATTAATTGTTTCTTTTAGTATAAGCTATGTATATGATTAATACTTCTTGATTCAAAACCTTTGAAACTAGTAATGAATAGAATCCGGTTGAATGTCATTGCGAGTGTCTGCTCTGGAGGTGGAACATGTTTTGATTGAAGCAATAGCGATCTCGATTAGCATCGATGTAGAACTTTCTTAGTTTGATAAATTGATTTAACTGATTCGATTTTTCACTACCTTGGAAAGTGGTAAATGAGAAGATGCGGCTACGCTCAATACTTGGCGATCGGTTGATTTCTTTTTATGGACTACAAACGCATAGTGTTTGTTCTGCAGAGAAAGCGTTTCAGGGTCTGCTAAAAGTTGCAGTGACCTATTAAAAGTGAATACATAATTTGATGATTGAGAAGGAAGGGTCTATATGCTTGAATACAAAATAAATGACGATCTCACGCTAAGAATGTTTAATGTAGACGACGCTGAAGCATTATTTCAACTGACGATGGCATCGAAGCCTTATCTGCGAGAGTGGCTCGGGTGGCTCGATTATATCGATTCAGTGGAAGACTCAAAGCAGAACATTGAGGGACGGATTAAAGGATTGATTGAAACGGGCGGGCGCCCAAAATCGTTCGCTTTGATGTATAAGGGTACACTAGCGGGGACAATCGGATTTAACGAAATCAATCGTGGAATCCAATGTGGCACGATCGGGTATTGGCTCGGACAAGATTTTCAGGGAAAGGGCATCATGACTCAATCACTCGGGACCATCATCGAGTATGGGTTCGGAGACCTTAAACTAAATAAAATTGAGATTCGAGTCGCGACAGAGAATGTAAAGAGTCGGGCACTTCCGGAACGATTTGGCTTTAAAGAAGAAGGGTTCATTCGAGATGCGGAATGGTTATATGACCGTTATGTCGACCATGTCGTCTACGGGTTGTTGCGGGATGAATGGGTAAGATAACGATAGAAAGGACATTCTCTCATGATGGGAGAATGTCCTTTCTGCAAATCAATAATCGATTTGGATGATAATCTCTAATGATTTTTTTAAAATTTCCACATCTCGATCCGATAAACTTTCGAAAACTTTTTCATTCAGCTCGACTGTCGCAGCTTCGATTCCACTTCGCAATTCTTCAGCTTTTTGAGTAGGTACAACCAATACGTTTCTACGATTATCAGGATCAATCGAACGCTCGATCAGTCCTGATTTTTGCATTTTATCAAGTATTCCTGAAATCGTAGGAGCTTCAAGATACAACTTTTCTCCAATCTGTTTCGGGGAAAGCTGTCCGTCTCTCCACAAACAGTTTAATACACCATATTGAGCTGGAGTCACTTCATACTCTTCTAGTAGCTTGCTGAAATATTTAAAAACCTTATTCTGGCTAGCGCTTAGTAAAAAGTTAATACAATCTTTCAATTCCATATCGTTCTCCCCTTATCTTGACACTGTTCATCATAGCATGTTAAATTTCGTGGTGAAACAGTTTTGTTACAAAACAATTTTGGTTACGAATTCTAGCTTAAGGTTTTAATGAAAGAAACCAACGCTTAAATGCAATCTAAAATGAGGAGGAGAACAAAAAAATGAGCAATGAAAAACAATTTTCAAACATCAAAGTAAAAGTAGAAAATCATGTGGCTTATTTATTCTTAAATAATCCACCGGCAAACGTAATCAGTTCAGAAACGGTTAACGGATTGTCAGATTGCGTTGATTATGTCGCGGAAGAACCAAACATAAAGGCAGTTGTGATTACAGGGGAAGGGAAATTCTTCGTTGCGGGTGCTGATATCAAAGAATTTGTATCTGCGTTCGATAGTGAAGAACAAGGGAAGTCACTATCTGTAAATGCACAGACTGTCTTAAACAAGATTGAACAATTACACAAACCTGTCATTGCTGCAATCAACGGAGCGTGTTTAGGTGGAGGTTTGGAACTTGCGATGAGTTGTCACATGCGGATTGCTGCAGACGAAGCCAAACTTGGGCAACCCGAACTGAACTTGGGATTGATCCCGGGCTTTGGAGGTACGCAGCGTTTGGCACGTCTTACGAATAAGTCAAAGGCTCTTGAAATGATTTTGACTAGTAAAATCATTGGGGGGAAAGAAGCGGAATCAATTGGATTAGTGAACAAATCAGTGCCTCTTGCTGAATTAATGGATGAAGCGAAACAACTTGCCGAAACTATTGCTCTTAAAAAGAGTCGATCATCGATTGCGGCAACGATGGAGGCGGTAAATAAAGGTTTGGAAACAACATTAGAAGAAGGTCTGGCGATTGAAGCAAACCTTTGGGCAGGGTTGTTTACAACGGAAGACATGAAAGAAGGGGTCAATGCTTTTATCGAAAAGCGTGAGGCGGAATTCCAAGATAAATAATGATTGGATCATTTCAACCTGTTCTCAGTAAGTGTACTTTGCGTTTAAGTCATAGCAACTTATACAATCATCAAGGCGGTGATCGATAGTGGACGCTCGAGAAAGTGTCGTCACAGAAGTTCAAAATGGAATTGGGTGGATCAAGCTGAATCGCCCCCGTGCGTTAAACTCTTTAAACGTTGATATGGTAGATACGATGAATGAACAGCTAAAAAAATGGAAGCAAGATGACAGTGTATCATTCGTATGTATTTACGGAGAAGGCGAAAAGGGTCTGTGCGCAGGTGGAGATATGCGCGCCTTATATGATTTAAAAGAAGATGATATAGAAGCATACGCCAAACAATTCTTTTCGATCGAGTACGAATTGGACTATGAGATTCATCATTATCCAAAACCAGTCGTCGTATTCATGAACGGTATAGTCATGGGTGGTGGCGTCGGACTATCAATAGGTGCCTCACACAGGATTGTAACTGAATCGTCCAAATGGGCAATGCCAGAAATGAACATCGGTTTTTTCCCTGATGTCGGGGCAAGTTATTTTTTAAATCAGATGCCTGGTTCAGTAGGAAGATATCTTGCTTTAACCGCGACCGTTATCCATGCACAAGATGCGCTCTATATCGGAGCGGCTGACCATTTCATTGAGAGCAAGGATTGGCCCAAATTAAAAGAAGGCATGATGGAAAAACGTTGGACGCCTGATTCAGTTGAAACGGACCTCAATCAGCTATTGGATTCGTTCCGGAGACCTGTTTCTCTTCCTTCGTCAATATCATCCGTACAAGACAAAATCGATCAGTACTTTCGGTTTGAAACAATTGAAGAGATTATTTCATCGCTTAAACAAGGTGCGAGAACAGGCGATGAGTGGGCAGAGAAAACGATAGAGACACTCCGATCTATGTCACCCACGTCATTGAAAGTGACCCTTCGTCAAATGCAGAAAGGGAAAGAGCAATCTCTTCAAGCGTGTTTTGATATGGAACAAAACCTCGCATTGCATTTTATGAAATGTCATGATTTCTATGAAGGGGTTCGTTCAGTTCTTGTTGATAAAGATCGTACTCCGATATGGAATCCTTCTACACTTAGCGAAGTGACAGAACGGCAAGTTGATTCTTTTTTTGAAACGGTATAGCGATGGATTGTTTACGTTTAATAACAGTACTAGACCCGCCCTTTACGAGAGGGCGGGTCTTTCGTCTGAATCGAATAATTCGGTTCCGAACTCCTCATACGCCTGCTCGTACCGGCGAAGGGAAGACTCTTTATGCATACACGTGATGTTCATCCGCTCGATTGGCGTCATGTCGGTCGCATATGTCTTTAACACGTGGGCGTTCCTGAGCATCGACGGGGTGACGGAACGTGCGAATCCGCTCCGTTCATTTAATTGACGCATCATCTTCGTGATCATGACGATCGTCAATTGCTTCGGTTGATTTTTCGCGTACACCCAGCGGAACGTCATCCGTGCGAAATCGAATGAAACGAAGACGGGGTCTTCTGAATACCAGCGTGGTCTTACTGGCGTCGGGATATCGGCCAAGTAGTTCATGAGTAACGATTGGTCTTCTTGGGACAGCTTCAACGTGAACTGGTTGCCAAGCCGGTCATACACATCAAAGGTCTGGTCGGCCAAATGTAAGTCGCTCATTCGCAAACGAATGATGTGATGGACACGTAATCCATATTTATAGAAGAGTGTCACAATCAGTTCGTTCCGATTGACAAGATAGGGATGAGCTTGGAGCTGATTCTCACTCAATCCTCTCGTCGATCGAATCGTTTGAACGAGCCGGTCGAATTCAGACTCGAGTGCGATTTGATCGATTGTCAGCGTATGCGCCGGCTGTGAATAGGCAAGCATCTTTTTCCGAAGCGGATTTAAAAAGTGGGTCAGGCTATTGATGACCGTGACGATGCGGGCGACGGTCGCCTGTTGATAATGCTTCTCTTCGATTAAGAAGTCGTTCACGAACGTCTTCCACGATTCGATTGGGACGTCTAGCCAGTCCGTCGGTTCGTTTAGTTCGACATTGTGGTCGTGAAAGTATTTATGCACGTCAATCAAGTCGTAGCGATATCGTTTGAGCGTCGAGGGTTGACGACCGCTTGCACCGAGATGATACAAGTAAGTTTCGATAAACTCGGGAAGCGGATAGTCTTTTCTACGTTTCGTCATGGTCAAGCCTCCTTCTTCTTTTATCCTACCACAAACGGACGTTCTCTATGCGCTGATTCGTGGTAAGATGAAAGGTGAGACTTTATGGAATGAGGGATTACATGATTGAACGTGAAAAAGTTATTATCGTCGGCTGTCAGTTACCGAATGTCGATGATTGGACATATGAACAGTCGATGAGCGAGCTCGTCGAACTCGTGGACACGGCGCAAGGTGACGTCGTTGCCCGGCTCGACCAAAAACGCCAACAAATCGACCGTCGTACCTTTATCGGGAAAGGGAAAATAGAAGAACTTGCGATGCTCGTCGAGCAGTTCGAGCCGGACCTGTTGATTTTCAACGCCGAGTTGACGCCTGCGCAGTCGAAGAACATTCGCATCGCCCTGAACGACCCGGACGAGATGAAGCTGATCGACCGTACGCAACTCATCTTAGACATCTTTGCAAGTCGTGCCCAGTCACGTGAAGGGAAGCTACAAGTCGAACTCGCGCAGATGAACTATTTGCTTCCCCGTCTAATCGGACAAGGGACACAGCTCTCACGGCTCGGTGGAGGGATCGGGACACGTGGTCCTGGTGAGACGAAGCTTGAGTCGGATCGTCGCCATATCAAGCGTCGCATTGATGAGATCACAAAACAACTCGAAGGAACAGTCGCGCACCGTGATCGTTACCGAGAACGCCGGAAAGAAAATCGTGTGTTCCAAGTCGCTCTTGTCGGGTATACGAACGCTGGGAAGTCGACAATCTTCAACCGGTTGACGGATGCGGACACGTATGAGCAGGATGAATTGTTCGCGACGCTCGACCCGTTGACGCGTGAGCTCGAACTCCCGCGTGGTGGGAAAGTGCTCATCACGGATACGGTCGGATTTATTCGCGACCTACCGACTAAGCTTGTCGCTGCGTTCCGTTCGACATTAGAAGAGGTGGTCGGTGCCGACCTGATTCTCCATGTGATTGACGCATCGAATCCACATTACTTGAACCAAATCGATACGACCAATGCGGTACTTGAAGAACTCGGTGCGAGTGAGGTGCCCCAACTCGAGGTGTATAATAAAAAAGACCGTCTCACGACAGACTTTGTCGGCGGACCGTTGTTAATCTCGGCAATCGCACCAGAAGATATCGAGACGTTGACAGGTGCGCTCGAGGATAAGATTGCGGACATTTTGACAAAAGTTCATGTCATCCTACCGGTGACGGCTTTTGAACATTATCATCCAGCCAAAGAGGTGATGTATCGTCTTCAAGAAAACTTCTTAGAGGATGGCTCTGTCGAATTGGTCGGTTATATGAGAGAAGACACGCGTCTATACGCGACGCTAAAACAATTTGAGGTGTAAGTATGTGGCAAGAAAAGATTGAACATTATGATACGCTCGCGCCGTTCGTGAAAAAAGCGGAGGCGCGGGTCAAACCATTTTTTGAGAAGATTGACGAGACGGCCGAATACAACCAGTATCGCATCCTTGAATCTTTTAAGAAACACAAGGTGTCTGATTTCCACTTCAATCCGACGACGGGGTACGGGTATGATGATATCGGTCGAGACACGCTCGAGTCGATTTATGCGGATGTGTTCGGAGCCGAGCTCGCGCTATGTCGACCACAGATTATCTCTGGTACCCACGCGATTGGGATTGCCTTGTTCGGTGTCCTTCTACCAGGTGATGAACTGCTCTATATCACAGGGAAGCCGTATGACACGCTCGAGGAGATTGTCGGGATCCGAGGCGATGGTCGCGGCTCGTTGAAAGAGCTCGGTGTCTTGTATGACACAGTGGAATTAAAAGAAGGTCGTGAAATCGATGTCGATTGCGTCATCGAACGGATTCGTCCCGAAACGAAACTTGTCGGGATTCAGCGTTCGAAAGGATACGCGAACCGTCGCAGTATCCCGGTCGAAGAGATCAAAGTTGCCATCGAGCGCATCAAAGCGGCGCATCCGCATGTGTATGTGTTCGTTGACAACTGTTACGGTGAATTCGTCGAAACGATGGAGCCGACACATGTCGGGGCAGACTTGATGGCCGGCTCCCTCATCAAAAACCCGGGAGGTGGATTGGCGAAGACGGGTGGATATATCGCCGGTACGAAAGAGTTGATTGAACGCTGTTCGTTCCGGATGACGACCCCAGGTATCGGAAGTGAAGCCGGACCGTCACTCTACTCGCTCCAGGAGATGTATCAAGGCTTCTATATGGCTCCTCATACGGTTGCGCAAGCGCTGAAAGGGGCACACTTGACGGCCAGTCTCTTGTCACTAGTGGGGTTTGAGACCGATCCGCACTATACGACTGAACGAACGGATTTGATTCAGTCGGTGACGTTCCGTGACCGTGACAAAATGATTGCGTTCTGTCAAAGCATCCAAATGGCATCTCCTGTAAATGCACATGCATTACCTGTGCCGGCCTATATGCCGGGTTATGAAGATGATGTCATCATGGCGGCGGGGACATTCATTCAAGGCTCGTCCATCGAACTTTCGGCTGATGGACCACTTCGAGCACCATACACAGCGTACGTCCAAGGTGGTCTGACGTATGCTCACGTAAAGGTCGCTTTGATGTTGGCGTTGAGCCAATTACACGGCAAGGGCTTAGTAGCATTCGACGAGCAAAATCAGTCAACGCTTTTGTAACTGTTCTGTCATGTTAACTTTGTTAACATCTATTGACAGGATTGTTGTCATGTATTATTCTCACATTGTGAGACAGAAAAGGAGGGGTAAGGATGGCCGATCAATTTCGTCGCTCCAACCCGTTGTTTCCGATTGGAATCGTCCAAGATTTGACGCAGCTGACTGGTAGGCAGATTCGGTATTATGAAGAACAGGGTCTGGTTTCTCCTAGTCGGACAGAATCGAAACGACGACTTTATTCCTTTAATGATGTCGAACGTCTACTCGCAATTAAGGATTACATTGACCAAGGTTTTAACTTGGCAGCGATTCGCCATATGTTAGAGCAAGAAGGTGGAAAAGGAGCAGAAACGTCCGCTCCGGCTACACCGGTTGATGAAACTCCGAAGATTTCAGAAAAAGAGTTACATCATTTGTTGAAAACACAGCTTCAAGAAGCCGGTCGCTTCAATAAGACGTCGCTCATTCAAGGCGAGCTTTCTCGTTTTTATCGATAACGCCGCACACATCAACCATTACGCAATGTGAGAGGGGACATTTTACCATGGCCAGAAAAACGTTCACAAAAGAAGACATCAAACGCATCGCACAAGAGGAAGACGTACGCTTTATTCGTCTTCAATTCACGGACATCCTCGGAACAATCAAAAACGTCGAGGTGCCGATCAGCCAATTGGACAAAGCACTTGATAACAAAATGATGTTCGACGGATCGTCAATCGAAGGATTCGTCCGCATCGAGGAATCAGACATGTACTTGTATCCAGACCTCAACACATGGGTTGTCTTCCCGTGGACAGATGGCAGCGGAAAAGTCGCTCGCTTAATTTGCGATATTTATAACCCAGACGGTACACCATTCAGCGGTGACCCGCGCGGTACACTCAAACGTAACCTTGAGAAGATGCAAAAACTTGGATTCACAGCGTTCAACGTTGGTCCAGAGCCAGAGTTCTTCTTGTTCAAGAAAGATGCATCAGGCCGTCCGACACTTGAACTCAACGACCAAGGTGGATACTTCGACTTGGCGCCAGTTGACCTCGGTGAGAACTGCCGTAAAGAGATCGTCATCGAACTTGAAAACATGGGCTTCGAAATCGAAGCGTCACACCATGAAGTCGCACCAGGACAACACGAAATCGACTTCAAATACGCAGATGCTGTCACGACGGCAGATAACATCCAAACGTTCAAGCTCGTCGTCAAAACGATCGCTGCAAAGTATGGTCTTCACGCGACATTCATGCCAAAGCCACTCTTTGGGGTGAACGGTTCAGGAATGCACGCGAACATGTCACTCTTCAAAGGCGACACGAACGTCTTCTACGATCCGAATGGCGACATGGAACTTTCAGACACAGCTCGTGCATTCACGGCTGGTATCTTGGAGCACGCTCGTGCCTTCACTGCAGTATGTAACCCGACTGTGAACTCATACAAGCGTCTCGTACCAGGCTACGAAGCACCTTGCTACGTTGCATGGAGCGCACGTAACCGTTCACCACTCGTACGTGTACCGGCAGCACGTGGTCTCTCGACTCGTATCGAAGTACGTTCGGTTGACCCGGCAGCGAACCCGTACCTCGCACTTGCTGCGCTCTTGGCTTCAGGTCTTGACGGAATTGAAAAAGATTTGAATGCTCCAAAACCAATCGACAGCAACATCTACGTGATGGACAAGCCTGAGCGTGTAGCGAACGGAATCGACGATCTCCCGGCGACACTCTTTGACGCACTCGAAGTCCTTCGTGCAGACAAGGTCGTCATGGAATCGCTCGGTGAACACATTGGGGAGCATTTCCTCGAGTTAAAAGAAATCGAGTGGGATATGTTCCGTATGCAAGTAACAGAGTGGGAACGCGATCAGTACTTGACGCTCTACTAATAGAAGAAATATGCTAAAGAGCAATGAATGACCTTCTTCAGAAGTATCGTTCATTGCTCTTTTTTGCTGAGTTTCAGATGAAGCAGAAATGCAAAAGGATCACCTCCACGAGCGTGGAAGTGATCCTTTGTTAGTTAAAACGCTTTTTTAAAAAACGTTGATGTATAGTCGAGTGTCGTATGGAGTGTCGTCGCGAAGACGAGTCCTAGAAAGAAAGACATGCCATGAACGTCCACCCATGAGCGAATTTCCGTTTCGTATGCCGTGAATGGTAAGAGAAGTACCAGTGGGAAACCGATATATACAATCCGAATCACATCGCTCAAACCAGGAAAATGTGATAGTAGAGAGCGATGCGGCATAAGTTTCACATATGGGAGCCAAATCAATTTGAGTGGTCCCCATCGATAATACGCATCTGATTTTAAATCGAGGTCCGGGGAGAGCCAGAGCGTTCCAATAATCGCACCGATTATGAATGCGAGCGGGACGTCTAAATCAATAAAAGGCGTGGCAACCGCAAGTGCGCCGGTTGCCACGAGATTCGTACGGGTATGGGTCTTACCGCTAGCCATTAGTGAATTGTCCGGTATACGCCGATAACTTTCCCTAAAATTGAGACGTTGTCAAAATACATCGCTTCTAACTCGTCGTTTTCCGGTTGAAGACGGACTTTTGAAGCTTCCTTATAAATACGCTTCACAGTCGCCTCGCCCTCTTCTGTCATGGCGACGACAATCTCTCCATTGTCGGCAGTGCTCTGTTGGCGGACGAGCACACGGTCTCCGTCCAAAATCCCTGCATTGATCATTGAATCTCCAGAAACGGACAGCATATAGACGTTATCTGAACCAACGATATGTGCCGGAAGAGGGAAGTGCTCTTCCACGTTTTCGATGGCGGTGATCGGTGTCCCCGCGGTGACTTTCCCGATGACCGGAACGTACATGACGGACTCTTGCTCGTCCATTGTGGATGCATCTTCACTCAGAATTTCAATTGCACGGGGCTTCGTCTTATCCCGACGAATCAAACCGCGTTTCTCTAGGCGATCTAGATGACCGTGTACGGTCGAACTAGAGGCAAGACCGACTGCTTCTCCAATCTCACGAACAGAAGGTGGATAGCCTTTTGCCCGAACTTCGTCTTTGATGAAATCAAGAATCTGTTGTTGTCGCGCTGACATTTTTTTCATTATGTTCACCTCGATATAATCGAATAAACTGCAATCGCATCCTATTCTTTATGTATTTAGTGTAACACAAGAACACATGAGCGTACAAACATTCGTTCGTTATTTTCCCTTGACCGAACACGAGTTCTTGTTTTATGATAAGAACAGATAAACGAACAAACGTTCTAACGAACATATATTCTTATACAGGAGGTAAGGGAATCATGAAAGATACACTCAACGGAATCATTTTAGTCGGAATGCTCTTAGTCGGGATGTTCGCCTTTTATTTAGCTGGGGAGGTGCGTGGGGGAACGACACCAGTTGAACCGATCATGACATCGGAACGTACGATTGAAGAAGAGGTCGCCTATGTCGAGGCAGAGTCGATTGAAGCGCAAATCATGGCAGAGCGAGAAGAACATAATGAACGAAAAACAAAATGGTATGCCGCTGAGTGATCGTTCAGCATTGCGAACCGTTCTCAAACTGTGTATCGTAAGGAATGAATGCGATGAAAGGGAGTGATGCGATGCGAGTCGTCATCTATTGTCGGGTATCGACGAACAAGTCTACCCAAGAGACATCACTCAGTCGGCAAGTCGAAGAATTACAAGAACTAGCTTCGCGTTTAGGGGCCGACATTATAGATGTCATCACAGAACAAGAGAGCGGTTATGAAGTTAATCGACAGGGGCTGCTCAATTTACTTGACCACGTATCGACATCTCAGTTGGATGCCGTGCTCGTCACCGATGACAGTCGTTTAGGACGAGGAAATGCCAAAATTGCGATACTACACACATTAATGAAGCATGATGTGCGATTGTTGACGATGCAGTCGACTTCGGATTACGTTGTTTCTGATGCTGAGAAGATGGTGTTAGAGATTGTTAGTGTCGTCGAAGAGTATCAACGGAAAATTCATAACGCGAAGATTTCCCGCGGAATGCGTCGTGCGGTCGCCAACGGTTTCAATCCACAACGTAATATTGAGAACAATGATCAAGGTGGCCGACATCGGATTGAAGTTCCGATTGAAGAGATTATTCAATTGCGCGAGCGGGGGTTGACGTTTGCCGAGATTGCGGCGACACTTCGCGGATTCGGATACGAAGTATCAAAAGCAACGGTCAACCGACGCTATCTCGAACACCGGTCAGTTGCTGAAACTTGATTCTTCCTCTCTGATTTTGTAAAGTAGAAGAACAAATTCACGAGAGAGGGGGCGAGTCATATGTTAGCACCCGGACAATTGGAGCGAATCAATTTCCTCGCCAACAAAGCGAAGACAGAAGGACTATCTCAAGAAGAGATGAACGAACAACAAGACTTGCGTCAAGAATATTTGAAGGCGTTCCGTCAATCTTTCAAGTCTCAAATGATGGGCATGAAAGTCGTTGACCCAGAAGGAAACGACGTCACGCCAGAGAAGTTGAAAGAAGAACAAAAACGCCATCGTGGTGAGTGATGCTGAATGCACATCCTATTTCGCATAGGATGTGCATTTTTGTTATACACGAACAATCATCAGACGAACGGATTGCGTTCTTTTTCATGCAATTGAAGGAAACGATTTCATGTAATGTGTTATACTAATTAATTAGTTGTGACACACGAATGAGTATGATAGAATATGACGGGTAGAAAACCTTCTTAACACAGAGAGGATGAAATTAGTGGAAACAACTACTAAAGAATTATTAGCGATTAACTCGATTCGGACGCTCTCAATCGATGCGGTCCAAAAAGCAAACTCTGGTCACCCAGGAATGCCGATGGGTGCTGCACCGATGGCGTTTACACTTTGGACAGACAAAATGCGTCACAACCCGAAAAACCCGAACTGGTTCAACCGCGACCGTTTCGTGCTTTCTGCGGGTCATGGATCGATGCTCTTGTACTCGCTCCTTCACTTGTCTGGATATGATTTGTCAATGGACGACCTTAAATCATTCCGTCAAATGGACTCGAAGACACCAGGTCACCCAGAGTATCGTCACACGGCTGGGGTAGATGCGACAACGGGACCACTTGGACAAGGGATCGCGATGGCTGTCGGGATGGCCATGGCAGAGAAGCACTTAGAAGCGACTTACAACCGCGACAAGTTCAACGTCGTTGACCACTACACATTTGGAATTTGCGGAGACGGGGACTTAATGGAAGGTGTCTCGGCGGAAGCGGCATCACTCGCTGGTCACTTGAAACTTGGTAAACTCGTTGTCCTTTACGATTCAAACGACATCTCACTCGATGGTGACCTTCACAAGTCATTCTCTGAGAGCGTTGAAGACCGTTTCAACGCCTATGGATGGCAAGTCATTCGTGTCGAAGATGGAACAGATATCGATTCAATCGCAAAAGCAATTGATGCAGCGAAAGCTGAGACGTCGAAACCGACATTGATTGAAGTCAAGACGGTGATCGGATTCGGTTCACCGAACAAGTCAGGGAAGTCGGCTTCGCACGGGGCACCACTTGGAGATGCTGAAATCGAATTGACGAAACAGTTCTACAAATGGGAAGGCGAGTCGTTCTACGTTCCAAACGAAGTATACGACTTGTTCAATGAGAAAGTGGTCGAGCCCGGCGCGAAGTACGAGTCAGACTGGAACGAGCTCGTTGAAGCATACAAAGCGGCCCATCCAGAGCTTGGTGCACAGTTCGAACTTGCGATGAACAATGAGCTTCCTGAAGGTTGGGACAGCGAGTTGCCGACATTTGAAATCGGTTCGAAAAAAGCAACACGTCAAACGAGTGGCGAAGTGTTGAACGCAATCGCGAAAGCAGTACCGACACTCTTCGGTGGATCGGCTGACCTTGCAGGTTCAAACAACTCGATGATCAAAGGTGCAGTGGACTTCGATGAAGACCCGGCCGGTCGTAACATCTGGTTCGGTGTACGTGAATTTGCGATGGCGGCAGCTGTAAACGGTATGGCGCTTCACGGTGGAGTACTTCCATACGGTGCGACGTTCTTCGTCTTCTCGGATTACCTCCGCCCTGCAGTTCGTCTTGCTGCGCTCATGGGACTCCCATCGACGTTCATCTTGACACACGACTCAATCGCAGTTGGTGAAGATGGTCCAACACACGAGCCGGTCGAACATTTGATGAGCTTCCGCGCGATGCCAAACCTTTCTGTTCTTCGTCCGGCAGATGGTAAAGAAACGATTGCTGCTTGGAAACAAGCTGTGACATCGAAGACGGCACCATCGCTTCTCGTCTTGACTCGTCAAGCATTGCCTGAACTCGAAGGCACATCGATTGAAACAGCAGCAAAAGGTGCTTACGTCGTTGCAGGTGAATCGAAAGATGCAGACGTTCTCTTGCTCGGTACAGGTTCTGAAGTACACGTCCTCGTTGAAGCGCGTGAACAGCTCGCATCAGAAGGTGTGAAAGCGGCAGTCGTCTCGATGCCATCATGGGAACTCTTCGAAGCGCAATCTGCTGAGTATAAAGAATCTGTCCTTCCGTCTTCAATCACAAAGCGTGTGTCACTTGAAGCGGGTGCGACACTTGGTTGGTACAAGTATGTCGGATTTGGTGGGAAAGTACTCGGAATCGATAAGTTCGGAGCTTCAGCGCCTGGAGATCTCCTCATGAAAGAATACGGCATGTCAGTCGACAACGTCGTCGATGCAGTAAAATCACTTTAATCTTAAATTGATTATTTATGACGGCCATTCATTTGGCCGTCACTTTTTTTCTGGACGACTAGCGAAGTTGTTCAATTTAGTGTATAGTAAAAAACGATGTTTCATATGGTAGAGGAGGTAAAGCCTTGAGTACATTATTTTGGATTCTTCTTGTCGTGGCAGCACTCATCGGGGGTATCGCGATTGGATTCTTCATCGCGCGTAAATACATGATGAACTACCTTGAACAAAACCCGCCAATCAATGAAGATATGATTCGTACGTTGATGATGCAGATGGGTCAAAAGCCATCACAGAAGAAAGTCAACCAAGTGATGCGCGCCATGAACGTGCAGATGAAAGATGAAAAGAAGTCATAATGAGTCGTGAAAGCACTTCGGTCCTCGAAGTGCTTTTTTTGTCTCCTCATTTTGTTAGACAATCGAACAAACTTTCGCTACGATTAAGAAATAATCTTCATTTGAACTACCTCCACCTACGCTTCGCTTAGAGGTGGAGGATTCCTGAGTCATCCTCTCTAACGAGAGAAACGTGATCAGGCTAACCCCGTCGTCCCGACGGTTGAAGAAGCTAACATGCGTTCAGCTTCTAATTTCAAGTTCATACCTGCGTTCACATCACGGTCATGATGGAGTCCGCAGTTCGGGCATGTCCATTCACGCAAGCCAAGATGTTTCACGTCTTTGTGTCGATGGCCGCAACTCGAACAGAGCTGGCTCGAGGCGAAGGTCTTCCCGACCCTCACGACGGTCTTCCCGTACCAGTCGGCCTTATACTCGAGCATGCGAAAGAACTCCGACCAGCTGACCTCGAAGATCGACTTGCTCAACTTGCGGTTCTTCTGCATGTCCTTCACCTGCAGGGTCTCGATGCCGATGACGTCGTGGTTTTTGACGATCTCGGTCGACACCTTGTGCAGGAAGTCGGTGCGTCTGTTGGCGATCTTCTCATGGATGCGTGCGACTTTCCGCTTCTGCTTCTGGTAGTTCTTCGCCTCGGAAAGTCTCACCTTCTTGTTCAGGGCGATGAGCTGACGACGGGACAACTTGCGTTGCTCCCGCGCCAGTTTCTTCTCGAGGGTGCGGAAGTAACGGTCGTTCTTGTAGAATGTGCCGTCCGATAGAATGGCAAAATTCTTCAGCCCGACGTCGACGCCGACCGATGAACCGGTCTTCGGCAGTTCACCGATCTCCTGCTCTGCGAGAAGGGAGACGAAATATTTACCCGAAGCTGTTCGTCGGATCGTGGCGTTCAGGATGCGACCCTCGACGTGTCTCGAGTTGGCGAAACGCACCCATTTCAGCTTGGGGAGTTTGAGCTTGTTCCCGACGATCGAGACCTCGGGGAGCTGGGACTTCCCTTGGATGTTCGCCGTATAGGATTGGACGGGGTTTCGCTTCGACTTGAAACGGGGATGATTTTCCTCCTTCTTGAAGAACTTCTTATACGCGTCGGCCAGGTGTTTGACACTGTTCTGGACGGCCGTACTGTCCACTTCCGTCAACCAAATGAATTCTTGCTTGAGTATGGGAAGTTCTTTCGAGCAGGCATCATACGACAGTCCCTTGCCGGTCGCTTCATGGGCCGCGTCCCATTTCGACAGGAAATGGTTGAACACGAACCGGGAACAGCCGATCGTCTTGGCGATCAGAATTTCCTGTTCCTTCGTAGGATAGATCTGGAATTTATAGCCCTTGTGCTTCACCATGTGACGTTCACTCCTTTTGAAGATATTTTACCCGAAAGAGAGGTTGGCGATTCATCGCCCACTTTCACGCAAGTCCTGTCCTTAACGTTTAGAAGTGGGAGTATTCTCGCATAATTTTGATAAAGATAGAAGGGGGCGTTTCTCATTCGTGTATTTAAACAATTATCTTGGTTTTTGCGTCTCGAGTGGAAGACGTATGCAATCGGTATCGTCTTACTCATATTCGTGGCAGGGTTAGAGTTGGTTCCTCCACGCATCATCGGACGAGTCGTCGATGAAATCAACAGTGATTCACTCGCATCGAACACGCTTTGGATGTTACTCGGAGGACTAGCTGCGGTCGGGATTGGGAATTATGTTGCCCGCTTCTTTTGGCGCTATTTCATCTTTGGTGCTTCGATTCGTCTAGGTAGAAAGCTTCGCAGTCAATTGTATCGGCACTTTACGGACCTCGACCAGCGATTTTATAAAAAATCACGTGTCGGTGACTTAATGGCACATGCGACAAATGATGTACAGGCCGTATCGATGACGGCCGGAGCGGGGATTTTGACGCTTGTTGATAGCGTGACGCTCGGAACGTTCGTGATCATCACGATGATTACGACAATCAGTTGGAAACTGACGCTCGTCGCCTTACTGCCACTCCCAATCATGGTCGCTTTGACGACACGATATGGAAAGATGTTACATAGCCGATTCGGGGTCGCTCAAGCGGCATTTTCAGAATTGAATGACAAAGTGCAGGAAAGTGTCAGTGGGGTTCGTGTCTTAAAGTCGACCGGGGAAGTCGAGCGGGATGTGGATTCATTTGAAAACTTATCGAGTGAGGTCATGGCGAAAAACGTCCGTGTCGCTAAAATCGATGCCTTATATGATCCGACAATCTTCGGAATTGTCGGCCTTTCCTATATCCTTTCTGTCGGATACGGGGCAGTCTTAATCGAGCAGGGCGAATTGACAATTGGACAGATTGTCAGCTTCACTGCCTATTTGGCACTCTTGACGTGGCCGATGTTAGCATTCGGTTGGCTGTTTAACATTGTGGAACGGGGGCGTGCCTCATACGACCGCATCGAGCGAATGCTTGCCGTCAAGCCTGAGATTCAAGACGATCGTATGGCTGCGACGACTCTGGCGCACTCAGAGGTGGAAGTTGCCGTTCGAAAGTTCGCTTATGATGAAACTATCGTACTCGATGACGTTCATTTCCGAATCGAGCGTGGGAAAACGATTGGGATCGTCGGAAGGACGGGGGCAGGCAAGACGACAATTGTACGCTTGTTGACCCGTGAGTATGATGTGAAAGATGGCAAAATCAAAATCGGTGGAATCAATATCCGCCAAGTGAAAAAGTCACTTCTCATGGATAAAATTGCAGTCGTGCCGCAAGACCACTTCTTATTCTCTGATTCTATCGCAAACAATATCGCATTCGGAAGACCCGATGCCAGCATGGAGGAAATCATCGAAGCGGCTAAGGTCGCAGAGGTACATGAAGATATCGTCCGCCTCCCTGAAGGGTACGCGACGCTCGTCGGTGAGCGCGGTGTGACATTATCAGGAGGACAGAAGCAGCGTATCTCCATTGCGCGGGCGCTCATGACAGAGGCTGATGTGTTGATTTTAGATGATGCGCTATCTGCCGTTGATGCGAAAACCGAAGAATCGATTATCGAGCATTTTCGTGTCGGCAATCCGGAACAGGCACGAGTCATCGTCGCACATCGACTTTCCGCAGTCGAACATGCCGATGAGATTCTCGTCATCGAAGACGGTAAAATTGTACAACGTGGACGGCATGAGTTACTCCTTCAAGAGATAGGCTGGTATCGAGAAACATATGACCGTCAACAGCTTGAGGCGATCGTAGAAGGGGGTGGGCACGATGAAGCATGATATTCAAGAATGGCAAGTCATCAAACGATTGCTGAGTTACGCGAAACGGTACGGTAAACCTCTCGGTATCGCCTTCGTTTTTCTATTGATTGCGACAGGTGCCAAGTTGGCCGGTCCATTTCTCATTAAAGTGTTCATCGATGAGTTTGTCACGCCAGGTGTCTATCCGACGAACTGGGTGATTGCCCTCTTCACTGTTTATATGATTCTGCACTTGTCAGCTATTCTATTTGACTATCTGCAGTCCATCTCCTTCCAAAAGATTGCATTGAAGATTGTTCAGAACATTCGAATGGATATTTTTCGTCACGTCATGGGGATGCGTCTCGCTTATTTTGATCGTACCCCAGCCGGTGTCCTCGTATCCCGCATCACGAATGATACCGAGGCCGTAAAAGAGCTATACGTCGGTGTCATGAGTACGTTCGTTCAGTCGGCTGTCCAATTGATTGGGACGTATATATTCCTATACATACTAGAGCCGCAACTTGCGACGATGGGACTTGTCCTACTGCCGCTCTTTTGGCTCATCATCTGGGCGTATCGTCGTTTCTCGACGAAGTATTTTGCTCAAGTTCGAGACCTGTTGTCTCAACTCAATGCCCAGTTGAACGAATCCATCAATGGAATGGGAATCATTCAACAATTCCGCCAAGAAGAACGACTCATCCGTCAGTTTGAAGAAACGAATGAGGCGCACCAAGAGGCACGATATCGGAACTTAAAGCTCGATAGTATGTTACTCCGTCCAATTATTGAGTTGTTGCTCGCCTTCTCCATCATTGGACTTCTCGGGTATTATGGAGTCCTCTCGATGACTGAGCAAGTTCAAGTCGGGGTCGTCTACGCGTTCATCAGTTATATCGAGCGTATTTTCCGACCGGTGCTTGACATCATGCAACGAATGAGCGAGTTTCAACAAGCCGTCGTATCTGCGGACCGCGTCTTTAAAATTTTAGATACAAATGAGCCATCTCCAGGAAAACAGTTGCCAGGAGAAGCTCGTGTTTCGGATGGGGAGGTGCGATTCGAGGATGTGACGTTCAGTTATGACGGTGAAGTCGATGTGTTGAAACATATCTCGTTCGTCGCCAAGCCAGGAGAAACGGTCGCGCTCGTCGGTCATACCGGTAGCGGGAAAAGTTCGATCATTAATTTATTGACACGTTTTTACCCATATGGATCTGGCAAAATCACGATCGATGGACAGCCACTCGAACAATTTGAAGAACAAGAACTTCGTCAGCAAGTTGGACTGGTACTTCAAGACCCGTTCTTGTTTACGGGAACGATTGAAGAAAATTTAAAACTGTTCAATCCGAACATCGATTCAGAACGGACGCGTGAGGCCGCTGAATTTGTTCAGGCACATACGTTCATCGAGAAGTTGGATGCCGGATATGGACATATCGTCGGGGAGCGTGGGGCTACCTTCTCGAGTGGAGAACGGCAATTGCTTGCATTTGCACGCACGGTCGCGCGAAATCCAAAAATACTCATTCTCGATGAGGCGACGAGTTCAATCGATACCGAGACGGAAGAACGTGTTCAAATTGCACTCGATCGGATGCGCCGTGGTCGTACGACAATTGCGATTGCCCATCGCCTGTCGACGATTCAAGATGCCGATTTGATATTGGTTTTGCATCGAGGGGAAATCGTGGAGAGGGGAAATCATCAGGAGTTGTTGAAACAGGATGGTCTTTATAAAAAAATGTATGAACTTCAGTCTGGTCAACGTCTGATGTCTTGAATTGGAAAGGATACCTACCTAGGTGTCCTTTTTCCATGGAAAAAAGCTCGCCACACAAGGTGACGAGCCAATAAAATTAAGTATTGAGCTGTTCTTTTTTATATTTTGATAGGACGTGATGAGTAATCAGCGAGTCAAGTTCTTGACTGACCAATATGACTTCTGGCGAGGTCCAAGAGTGCTCTGACGCGATTTCATACAGTTCATCACGTTTTTGTTCAATGGCTTGGTGTAGTGTATCTGCTGCGGTGACTGCCACGTTCGTTCCCCCATCATGTAAGTTAGAATTTTGTGAACTAGAATATCCAAATCTTAGCACCTTCGTTTACAGATGACAAGTTTCATTTCCATTTCAAAAATTACAAAATGATATTGAGATGCGAAGGAAAAGATGCGAGCAATTTAAATAGGTTTTCGCTATAATGGTCGTGAAAGGTGGAAATCGTCATGGAAGTCACATTATGGCTCGCATTTGGGGCGGGCGTCTTATCGTTTTTATCACCATGTACGCTCCCGTTGTATCCGGTTTTTCTATCGTATATTACCGGGGTTTCCGTATCTGAATTAAAAAATGAAGGATTGAAACAGCGTACAGCTTGGTTCCACACATTTTCGTTCTTATTCGGCTTTTCGATTGTCTTTCTCGTACTTGGATTATCGACATCGTTGATTGCAGACGTCTTCATCCAGTACAAAGATAGTCTACGGATGTTCGGAGCCATCTTGATTTTCGTATTCGGCGTTTTTTTGGCGGGCCTTTGGCAACCGCGATTCATGATGCGCGAAAAGAAAATGGATATCGGCGAACGAAAGAGTGGGTATTTTGGAACCGTATTAATCGGAATTGGGTTTGCAGCTGGTTGGACGCCTTGTACGGGTCCGATTTTAGCGGGCGTGATTGCACTTGCCGCAACGAATCCGAGCCAAGGTCTCGGCTACATGTTGGCGTATGTCATCGGTTTTGCGATTCCGTTTTTAGTGATGGTCGCCTTCGTAGGCAAAATTAAGTACTTAGCACGAAACAGCGCGAAAGTTGCAAAAGTTGGAGGCTATTTGATGATGGCGTTCGGCGTACTATTATATTTTGACGGAATGAATCGATTCGCGGCCTGGATGAGCGAACTTGTCGGATTCACCGGATTTTAAGGGGTTGATCGAGATGTCAATGTTATGGGGATCGACTCTTATTGCATTATTGATGGGGATCGTGGCAAGCTTCGTTCGTGTGAAAGCATCGGCGAAACCGACGAATGCAAAAAAAATCTTGATTCCACCGCTTGCGATGACAACAGGGATGATTCAGTTTTTGATTCCTGCGTTTCGCTTGTCATGGATTGAAGTACTTGAAGCGCTAGCGGTCGGACTGATCTTTAGTCTGTTCTTAATCAAAACATCAAACTTTGAAAAACGGGATGGGGAAGTGTATCTGTCCCGCTCGAAAGCATTTTTCATCGTTGTTTTTGCACTACTTGCGATTCGCACGGCGATGAAAGTTTGGGTCGGGCATGAAGTTGATATTTTCTCCACTGGAGGATTGTTCTATTTAATTGCGTGGGGGATGATTGTTCCGTGGCGAATTGCGATGTATCAGAAGTATAAACGAATCGCAATCACATGAAAATGGAGTGGCTCAAAGCCGCTCCATTTTTGTTTACCTCTCTTTTAGGATGGCGACTTCTGTCTCCGTATCGATTCTTATATTTGTTAAGTTTTGTTGCATCCTCTATTGATGATGTGTTCAAAAAAGTCATGAGTGGATGAGGAAGCGGCTGAGAAGACGAGTCCGGCAACGATAGTTACGAGCGTTCTCAATGCTGTCTGGAAATTGAACGAAGGGCTTAGATTATATAAATCGGAAGAAAAGTTACTATTTCCAAATAGTCAAATCGCCCAATTTGATAAACAAAAAAACTCTAGCCGAATCGGATAGAGTCTACTGCTGAAAATAATGTTCGTAAGGTGTCCAGTCAATTTTTTCTTCGGCCAGTGCTTTCTTTAGAAACTTGTGATCGCGTTTTGGCGTTGCAGCGATATATCCTTTTACAACGAGTTCGGTCGTCATCTTTTTAGCCCGGGATTCAAGTGCGAACTGCCCAATCTTCCCGGCGATTTTTCGGATGGCGACGTCGCGGAACAACTCGGGAACCGGTGAGACGAGCCGGTCTAGTAGCGTCCGAGTTTCCGGGGTCCATAGGTGAAGCGTTCTCTCTATATAATCATCTTCAATATCAAGTAGGGAACGTCCATCTTCTTTCGGCATTCGTTTTAAAAACTTGCGGAACATGAAGTACCCGCCAATCGTCATGAGACCAATCATGACGAATCCCCAGAATATAATGAAATACATCATCAAGTTTTCTGGCATCGTCTTTCCCCCGTTCTATTCATTCACTTACTTTCATCGTAAGTATACAAAAAAGAATCAAATTGCAAAAGGCGCACGTCCTGTTAGGATAGACGAACTGAATCGATTTCGTTAGAATAGAGAGCGTTGCTACGAGAATAAGCATGATCTGAGTCGAGAAAGGAAGGGTCTATAGTATATGAGCCAATTGAAACAGGAAGTTGAGAGACGTCGAATATTCGGCATCATCTCTCACCCGGATGCGGGGAAGACGACATTAACAGAAAAGTTACTTTTGCACGGTGGTGCGATTCGTGAGGCGGGTACGGTCAAAGCACGAAAAAATTCAAAACACGCCAAATCTGACTGGATGGAAATCGAGAAACAACGTGGAATTTCGGTTACATCGTCCGTCATGCAATTCATTTATCAAGATAAAGTCGTGTCGATTATGGATACACCTGGACACAATGACTTCGGTGAGGATACATACCGCGTGTTGACATCGGTCGACAGCGCGGTCATGGTCATCGATGCAGCGAAAGGTATTGAGGCACAGACGAAAAAACTATTCCAAGTTTGTCGTATGCGTGGGATTCCGATCTTTACATTTATGAACAAGTTGGACCGTCAGGCAAAAGATCCGCTTGAATTGATGGAGGAACTTGAAGAAGTGCTCGGCATGCCTTCTGTTGCCATCACATGGCCGATCGGGAGTGGGATGCAGTTCGAAGGTGTGTATGATCGAATGAAAAATGAAGTTCATTTGTTCCGTGGTGAGAAGTCGACGCTTCAACTGGGCGAGGATGGGGTGAACGACCCGGTGCTCGCTGATCATCTATCAGAAGAGAACTTGACAAATCTTCGCGACGAGATCGACCTTCTCGACGGAGCCGGGAACGAGATTGATGTGAATGAGATTCAAAGTGGTAAATTGACGCCAGTATTCTTCGGGACAGCACTTGTCGACTTTGGCGTGACTGCATTCTTGAATCATTATTTAAAGATGTCGCCAGCCCCAGAGGCACGTAAGTCGAACGTTGGTCCAATCAATCCTACGTCAGAAGACTTCAGTGGATTCGTCTTTAAAATTCAAGCGAACATGAACCCGGCACACCGCGACCGGATCGCATTCGTCCGCATCTGTTCTGGCGTTTTTGAGCGTGGAATGGACGTGACGCTCACACGGACTGGAAAGAAAATTAAATTGAGCCAGTCGACACAGTTGATGGCGAACGACCGTGAGACGGTCGATCAGGCATTTGCCGGTGATGTCATCGGGATCTATGACTCGGGGACGTATCAAATCGGGGATACGATTACGACATCGAAACAAAAGATTGCGTTCGAAGCGTTGCCGACTTTCCCGCCTGAATTATTCATGCGCGTATCGCCGGTCAACTCACTCAAGTCAAAACACTTCCACAAAGGTGTGGAGCAGCTCGCACAAGAAGGGGCAATCCAAGTCTATCGTAACGAGTACAACGAGATTTATCTCGGTGCTGTCGGACAACTTCAATTCGAAGTGTTCGAATATCGCTTAAACAACGAGTACGGCGTAGATATCCGAATGGAGCCGGTATCTTACAGTGTTGCACGTTGGGTGAAAGACAAGGAATTGAAAGCACTGAAACCGTTCCAAGACTCACGGAATATGCTCGTCACTGACCGTTGGGAACGTCCGGTCTTCCTATTCGCGAACGAGTTCACGTTTGAGCGTTTTGCAGAACGTCATGCCGATGACTTGACTCTCGTCGAGGCACTTGACGTCAATGAAGAGATTGGTACAGAAGAATAAGTTGTAAACACCTCGTTTTTGAGGTGTTTTTTGTGTTTAACTCCTAACGAATAACGTAATAAGTTTTACTTATGACTAATTTGTGACGGAATGTATTTTACGTCACGCTATACTTGTATTATGATAAATATGTGAAAAGTAAGCGATTACGCATTGTCGTGTGGTCGGCGCTTTCAAAAAGGGGGAAATTGCAATGGAACAGACGAATGTTTTAGACGCCTTCTCATCTCGAACTAAATTCGAGGTGAACGGGCAATCGTATGATTTTTATCGATTGAAAAAGTTAGAAGAAGAGGGATTAACGGACATCAGCCGTCTTCCTTATTCGATTCGTGTTCTGCTCGAATCGGTACTCCGTCAACAAGACGGTCGTGCCATCACGAAAGAACATGTCGAGAACTTGGCAAAATGGGGTACTGCCGACGTCTCGAAAGATATTGACGTACCGTTCAAGCCGGCACGTGTCGTACTTCAAGACTTCACTGGTGTTCCGACGGTTGTAGACCTCGCTTCACTTCGCAAAGCGATGGCAGACCTTGGCGGGGACCCGAACAAAATCAACCCAGAAATCCCTGTCGACCTCGTCGTTGACCATTCTGTTCAAGTAGATGCGTACGGCTTTGCTGGTGCGTTGATGAAAAACATGGATATCGAGTTCGAACGTAACGAAGAACGTTACAAATTCTTACGTTGGGCACAGACGGCATTCGATAACTATCGTGCCGTTCCACCAGCTACAGGAATCGTTCACCAAGTAAACTTGGAGTACTTGGCGTCAGTCGTGCTTGAGAAGAGCGATACGGAAGGTACAGTAGCTTACCCAGATTCACTCGTTGGAACTGACTCTCATACAACGATGATCAACGGTCTCGGTGTTCTCGGATGGGGTGTTGGAGGAATCGAAGCAGAAGCGAGCATGCTCGGTCAACCTTCATACTTCCCAGTACCAGACGTCGTCGGTGTCAAAATCATCGGTGAAGTCAACCCAGGTGTGACGGCAACCGATGTTGCGCTCGTCGTGACAGAGATGCTTCGTCATGAAAAAGTTGTCGGGAAATTTGTTGAATTCTTCGGTCCATCACTTCACACGATGCCACTTTCAGACCGTGCAACAATTGCAAACATGGCACCTGAATACGGTGCGACATGTGGGTTCTTCCCAGTGGATACGGAAACACTGAACTACATGCGTACGACAGGCCGTTCTGAAGAGTTGATCACACTCGTTGAAGAATATTCAAAAGCGAACGACCTCTTCTATACGCCAGATCAAGCGGATCCAACGTTCACGAAAGTGTTGACGCTCGACTTGTCAAAAGTTGAACCTTCACTTGCGGGTCCGAAACGTCCACAAGACCGAATCAACCTTTCAGACGTTCAAACATCATTCATCGATAGCTTGAGCGCTCCTGCAGGAAATAGCGGGTTCGGTCTCGACCGTTCAGAACTCGACAAAAAGGCGACGGTTAACTACGAAGACGGCGCAGTCGACATGAGCACGGGAGATGTCGCGATTGCTGCCATCACAAGTTGTACGAACACATCAAACCCATACGTCATGGTCGGTGCCGGACTCGTGGCGAAGAAGGCTGTCGAGCGTGGATTGACTGTTCCGAAGTATGTGAAGACGTCACTCGCACCAGGCTCGAAGGTCGTCACAGACTATCTCGACAAAGCTGGCTTGACTTCTTACTTGGACGAGCTTGGCTTCAATACAGTCGGATACGGCTGTACAACATGTATCGGAAACTCCGGGCCACTCGACCGTGAAGTGGAAGAGGCGATCACAGACAACGACTTGCTCGTCTCATCAGTCCTCTCAGGGAACCGTAACTTCGAAGGACGCGTTCACCCACTCGTCAAAGCGAACTTCTTGGCATCACCACCGCTCGTCGTCGCCTATGCTCTTGCGGGAACTGTCAACTTTGACGTCATGAATGATTCATTCGGTACGGATAAAGATGGAAATGAAGTCTACTTCAAAGACATTTGGCCATCGAACGATGAAATCAAGATGGTCGTTCAAGACGTTGTTTCCCCTGAAGCGTTCCGTAAAGAATACGAAACCGTCTTTACTGGAAACGAACGTTGGAACGCGCTAGAAGTGCCAGAAGGAAACTTGTATGATTTCTCTGATGAGTCGACATACATTCAAAACCCACCGTTCTTTGAACAACTCGAACCGGAAGCGGGTGAGGTGCACGCGTTGAATGGTTTACGCGTTATCGGGAAGTTCGCTGATTCGGTCACGACGGACCATATCTCACCAGCAGGCTCGTTCTCGAAGACGACACCAGCAGGTCAATATCTCCTTTCAAAAGGAGTGGAGCCAATCGATTTCAACTCGTACGGTTCGCGACGTGGTAACCACGAAGTGATGATGCGCGGTACGTTCGCGAACATCCGAATCCGTAACCAAGTCGCTCCGGGTACAGAAGGTGGATTCACGACTTACTGGCCAACTGGAGAAATCATGCCGATGTACGATGCGGCGATGAAGTATAAAGAGCAAGGGACTGGTCTCATCGTTCTTGCTGGAAACGACTACGGAATGGGGTCGTCCCGTGACTGGGCAGCAAAAGGAACGAACCTTCTTGGAATTCGTGCGGTGGTCGCGCAAAGTTTCGAGCGGATTCACCGTTCAAACCTTGTCATGATGGGTGTACTTCCACTTCAGTTCTTAGATGGGGAATCTTCAGAATCACTCGGTTTGACTGGTGAGGAAGCGATTGATATCCAAGTCGATGAGTCTGTTCGTCCGCGTGACATCTTAAACGCTAAAGCAACACACGAGAACGGAACGGTGACAGAATTCAAAGTCATCGCTCGTTTCGACTCGGAAGTTGAAATCGATTACTATCGTCACGGTGGAATCTTACAGATGGTTCTCCGCAACAAATTGAAATAAGCTGCACACCTTCCTTTGAAAAAAGGAAGGTTTTTTTCATGAATATGCGATTTTATGGTGAAAGTTTTAATGGAATCGGGAACAGGAAGAGAGGGAGGGGTATGCACATGGATCGAGATGAAAAAGTTGGAAAAAGTTGGTGGAAGCGGCTGATGCAACAAAAAGAAGTGGAGCCTGATCACGAGATTGATATCACGCTCTCTGAATTACGGCAAGCGATTCACGAATATGAACAAGCGTTGCCAAAAGGGGTAAATCGCACCGTCCTGTTGGATGACACGCAAGAAATCGACACGAAGCGATTGAAACATCATTTATCCGGAATTCCGAAACAACGCTTTTATATGTCAAAAGAAACATTTCATATCGTGCCTGAAGAAGAACGAGACGTCATATACGAGATGGATCAGGTGCAACGTGCCCTCGATCTGTATATGGATCAAGAAAAAAAATTACCGCTACGAAAATTTCAAGATTCATTACAACTAGATTTATCGCGATTAAGAGAAGGTGGTTATTTAAAAACGTTACCAAAACGACCGTACTACGTGGTGGACGAAACATTGATTGTCTCACTAGAACCTAAAGAGTCTACCTCTTGACAAGACACCTATATGTTTTGCGGTAAATGACACATTTAATGACAGATGGGGTTGTTACTTGTTTAAAAAGTATGTTAGGGTGGAAAACGTATATGAAAATAGAAAATTAAATAGGAGTGATTTTTATGGAACGGAAAAGCCGTGTGACGACCGTGTTCGTCGTATCTGCAATCATAACAGGCTTATTCACAATCTGGGGACTCTTCCCCGAGAGTGTCATTGGAAATGCGAGTCTACTCAATATAACGAGCACACTTCAAGGCTGGCTCTCAAACGGGATGGGTTGGTTCTATCTTTTGAGTGCGACAGGATTCCTGCTCGTTGCTATCTTTTTAATCTTTTCACGGTATGGCTCGATTCGTCTTGGGAAAGACTCGGACCGTCCAGAGTTTAGTTATTTGTCGTGGTTCGCGATGCTGTTTAGTGCCGGAATGGGGATTGGCCTCATCTTCTGGGGAGCAGCAGAGCCGTTACTTCATTTCCACTCACCACCATTCTCATCATTGACGCCTGAAGGAGACGCAAGGATAGCAATGCGTTATGCCTTTTTCCACTGGGGATTCCACCCATGGGCGATTTATGCGATGATTGCACTCGCCATCGCCTACTCGACGTTTAGAAAAGGACGTCCGGCGACGATTGGGGAAACGATCGGTTCGCTCGTCCACAATCGTTATGAAAAACCTGTGAAACAGACAGTCGATATCCTTGCAGTCATTGCGACGGCGTTCGGGGTAGCGACATCACTTGGTTTTGGTGCTCAACAGATTGCCGGGGGCCTTCATTACCTCATCCCTGGGGTACCGAACGCCTTCGTGACACAGTTGATCATCATCGCCGTCGTAACGGTTCTTTATATGATCAGCGCCTCAACAGGTCTCGACAAAGGAATTCGGATTTTAAGTAACACAAACATCTTCCTCGCCATCGTCTTACTCGTTGCAACGATGTTTGCTGGACCGACGGCGTTCATTTTCGACTTGTTTACGCAAACTGTCGGTACTTATTTGCAACAACTACCGGGTATGAGTTTCCGTACCGCCGCGTTTGAGCCGATTGAACGAGAATGGATCAACGGTTGGACAATCTTCTATTGGGCATGGTGGATCTCTTGGTCACCATTCGTCGGAACATTCATTGCGCGCGTTTCGAAAGGACGTACGATTCGTGAATTCATCATCGGAATCTTACTTGTCCCGACATCGTTTGGGCTCATCTGGTTCTCTGTCTTTGGTGGTTCAGCGATTTGGGCTGACTTGTTCGGTGGATACAACTTGATTGGTCAAGTAAACGAAATCGGTACAGAAATCGGACTTTTCGCACTGTTTGACACGTTCGGTGGATTTGGAACGGTACTGAGTATTGTCGCTGTCTTCTTGATTTCGACATTCTTTATCACATCTGCGGACTCTGCAACTTATGTATTAGGAATGCTCACATCGAATGGTAAGCTCGTTCCTCCAATGCGTATTAAAATGACGTGGGGGATCATTCAATCTTCAATCGCGGCCGTACTGCTTTATTCAGGAGGCCTTGCCGCCTTACAAGCTGTAGCGATTCTTGCGGCATTCCCATTCGTTTTCGTACTCATCTTTATGATCGTCGCCTTGTTCAAAGATTTGGCCGATGAACCAGATGAGCGAGACAAATGGCTCGAAATGCAAAAGAAAGATGAAGATAAGTTAGGTTAAACCAGTTAGGGTCTCTATGGAGGCCCTTTTTTAGTTAAAAATATTTTGCTTGTCTTCTTCGCTAGTGTAGGATAGTAAGTGAAGAAACGAGGAGGATAGGCTATGAAACAACAGATGAAAAAACGGTTGAGCTGGGTGATATTGGCCGGCATCCTCATTGTCGGGACGTTACTCGCTTATAATTTTTACGTTCTCTTTAATTTAAATGGTGAAGAGAAAGAACAGGTCGAACCTTTTTACTCAAATGTCGTGATCGGATACCAAGAGCGTAAACTTCCGAAAGAAGGAGAAAAACTCGAAGAACGGGAATATCTTGTCACATATGACGATGACGGACATTTTGTCTCGGAAGTCGTTACAGGTCCGAATGTCGGTGCAAAAGCAGAATGGGACGGAGAGACGTACTTGGAGTTTAACCCGGATGGGGAAGAGGTTCTACGCCAAGAAACGAATTCAGGAGCAGTTGCGCCACACCCGTTCTTGTCACGTGCCACGAACGAACAGATTCGTAAATGGCTTGATGATGGTACTCTTGGTTCAAGTGAAGGAGAGACGAATTTAGTTGGACGTACTGCGCAAGCTTACGTAAAGTCCGAAACAGCTGAAGCGGTTCCGAAAGAATGGATTGAAAATTATCCATCGATTTTCAGTGAGGAAGAAAATAAAGAAACAGTCACATATTATGTCGATGCGAACGAACGAATTTTGCTCGCGGCAGAATCGCGGAATAACGGGAAGTTATTCCATTCGATTCGGATGACATCTTTTGAATCAAGATAATCCGATGGGGAGCAGACATGATGTCGGCTCCCTTGTCGTCTGAAAGGGAGAACAGGATGAAACAAATTCAAGTAGAACAAGTTCAAACGGATTTGGCGAACTGGGAAGCGGGCGAAAAAATCAATGAAGCAGCATTGTTATCCTATGCACATTGGTCTCGAGCGACTCAGCATCAAGAAGAATTGATTCGTTCGTTGACCTTACTCGCAACGAATCGGCTCGAACAAAGGGAGTCGATGGACCCGTTACTAAACCGTTGGGTAAAAGAGTTGGAGTCGATGAATGCGTTACCCAATGAGTTGCGTTTATTTCAATTGAATGAGCTGTTGCGCCGTTCAAAGCAGGCACTTCAAATCGATTGGCCGACACTACGGGAAGCAGATTATGCATCGATGAAGGTACAAATTTTGACGGAGTACGAGTCTAAAACATCAGCACTACTCGACCAACTCGACCAACTCCATGATGAAGTAGAGACTGCAAAATCGGATTTGCGTGATTCCGAATGGCGAGGTCAGCTCGAGAAATTGTTTGAGGCGATTATCGAGGCAATGCAAGAAGTCGCATCTCTCGAAGATGATACGGCGTCCTTGCTTGCATCGATGCAAGGGAACTATTTCAGTCGGGAAGCGTTTCGTCGGTTCGGGGAACGTGTGGGATTCGTTAAGGAGCGACTGGACACAATCTGCAATCTGTTACCGGAACGTCAGAGCGAAACTCGGTCGAGTGCAATTGAATCACTCGAGGAGATGATTGGACTCGAGAACATTAAAGAGCGGGTGAAGGCGTGGTATCGCTTTCTTCTCTTCCAAAAAGAACGAGAGAAAGCAGGCTTCTCTTCGAAGCATCAGCCTTCCCTCCACCTCGTTTTCACAGGAAACCCGGGAACCGGCAAGACGACACTTGCAAGGCTTATGGCAGAAATCTATTTCGAGCTCGGTTTGCTCGGTCGTCCAGATCTCGTTGAGGCGGATCGCTCGAGCCTTGTCGGGGCATATGTCGGCCAAACAGAGGAACAAGTGATGAATAAGGTGAAGGAGGCAGAAGGTGGCGTCTTGTTCATTGATGAGGCGTATGCGTTAAAGCGTCAAGATGCGAGTGGAAGCGATTATGGACAAGCAGCCATCGATACACTTGTCGCAGCAATGACGAGTGGTGAATATGCCGGGAAGTTTGTCGTCATCCTTGCCGGTTATCCAGAGGAGATGCGCCATTTCTTACTCGCGAACCCGGGCTTGCGTTCAAGATTCCCTGAATCGAATCATTATGAGTTACCGAACTATCGTGACGAAGAACTGGTCGCCATCGGAGAAAAAGTGGCGCAAGAGAACAATTACGTATTGACCGAAGATGCAAAACGTGCGCTACTCTCTCGAATTGACCGGGAACGAGTCGATTTGACATTCGGGAACGCCAGAACCGTCCATAACATTTTACTTGATGCGATGTTTAAAAAAGGATCACGGTTTGGAGCAGATGCCCCTCTAGACGAAATGGCCCTATTGACGGAAGAAGACTTCGAACAGCCGATGGATGAATCGTCTCCGACTTCTTTAGATGACCTTGTCGGTATGGAGGAAGCGAAAACGCAGTTGGCAGAGATTGAAGCGCTCGTAAAGGTTCAGAAGAAACGAAAGGCGCTCGGTTTGAAAGCTGCACCCGTCCAACTCCATATGACGCTTACAGGAAACAGTGGAACTGGGAAGACGACCTTTGCTTACTTGTATGCACAGATGTTGAAACGCACAGGATACTTGAAGCGGGGACATGTTAATGTCGTCAGTCGAGCCGACTTGGTCAGTGGCTATGTAGGACAGACAGCTCAAAAAACAAAAGAAGCAATCCGTGACGCACTTGGTGGCGTATTACTCATTGACGAAGCGTATAGCTTGAATGGGGGAGTGAATGACTACGGTCGGGAGGCGATTGATACGCTTGTTGACGAGATGCCTAAACATGGTGAGAACCTTGTCGTCGTCCTTGCGGGATATGAAGGACCGATGCGCAGGTTGATCGAATCGAATCCAGGGCTGAGCAGTCGGATGAAACGCACGATCCATTTCGCTGACTATTCACAAAGTCAATTGGTGGAGATTGCTATAAATTATGCAAATCAGTTCGGATACGTGATAGACGATGAAGCGGTTGAAGCATTGGCGACTCGATTGGGAGAAATTAAGGACGCGAATGCACGAACTGCTCTTTCCGTCATTGATGAGTCGATTGCGCGTCAATCGTATCGTATCGTATCGAATGAAGAGGAAGAAGCATCGCTTCAACAGTTATTAGTAGTAGATATTAAGAGCAAGCTATAATATACTGACGTTAGGAAAGAAGGATGATTCAATGCATACGATTCAAATTCCAGTAAGATATCAAGAAACGGACATGATGGGAATCGTCTATCATGCCAACTATTTGGTTTATTTAGAGATTGCGCGTACTGAATTGTTACGACAACTTGGGGTCGAATACAAAGATATGGAAGAGGCGGGATTTGTTTCACCCGTGACGAACGTTACTGTCGATTATAAACGGAGTGTGACATTCGGTGATACGGTCCATGTCCGCGTATGGGTTGATCAGTATTCGAAAGTCAGAACGATTTATGGGTATGAGTTGACGAACCAACAAGGCGAACTTGTCGGTAAGGCAACGACTACACATGTGGTCGTCAAACGAGGTGATTTTAAACCGATTCGCCTCGATCGTGAATTTCCAAAATGGCATGAGATGTACATGAGCGTCATGAATCCTGTTTAAGAATCTTCTGTCTTCGTACCGTCAGTGTGGTATCATATCTTGACGGTACTTTTTGATATTTAGAAAGGGGAAGATCGCATGCGTTATCCATCATTCCTGATGGTTTGCGGCGCCTTGACGTTTACATTGGTCGGTTGTATGACAAACGAGCAAGTTGAACCGAAAGAACCAACGACACAGTCACCAACAATAGATGAATCACAGACATCACCAAACTCAGATCGTGAAGACGATGTGGATACGGAGTCACCTACTGACGAAGAGTCGACAGATGATAAACCAGAAGTCGACGGACAGCCAACTGAACCGGATCCATCTACAGAGATGGAACCAACGATACCTGCCCAACCGATTGAGATAGATGGTGTGGCAAACTTGGAATTAGATGAATTAATTCTTGTGAATAAACAGATTGCACTACCGGCAAATTATCAGCCCGCCGATTTAGTTGAAGCGAATATTGATTTTGTTGATTCGACGGTCGGTGAGCGCCGGATGTTGCGTAAAGAGGCAGCAGTGGCGATTGAACGTTTGATGAAAGATGCGAAAACGGAAGGGATTGACTTAAAGGGGACAAGCGCATTTCGTTCTTACGCCTATCAAGTGAATCTATTCAATGCTTACGTCGAACGCGATGGAAAAGAACAAGCCATGAAGTATTCCGCTCCTCCAGGTCATTCTGAGCATCAGACTGGCCTTGCAATCGATGTATCGAGTGCATCTGTGAACTATCAACTCACTCAAAACCTTGGCGAAACGGTTGAAGGGAAATGGTTAGCGGACCACGCCCATGAATATGGCTTTATCATCCGCTATCAACGAGCGTTTGAGGAAGAAACAGGGTATATGTACGAGCCGTGGCACTTACGCTTTATCGGTATGGAACATGCCAAACAAGTGCATACTTTAAATAAACCATACGATCGTTATATTCAGGAATTTATGAAGTAAGGGGAATTGCGATGCCATATATGATAGAAATCATGATTATACTTTTAAGCTATTTACTCGGGGCGATCCCGTTCGCACTCATCATCGGCAAGATTGGCTACCGAGTAGATGTACGTGAACACGGAAGTGGCAACTTAGGGACGACAAATACGTTTCGAGTCCTTGGAAAGAAAGCCGGTATCCTTGTTTTGCTCGGAGACATGGGGAAAGGGTTCGCAGCGGCGCTGTTACCACTTTTATTTGGTAGTGAGATGAGTTTGCTCCTAGCGGGGATTCCTGCGGTCATTGGGCACTCTTATCCGATTTTTGCGAAATTCAAAGGTGGTAAATCAGTCGCAACGAGTGGTGGAGTTCTCCTAGCGGCATTCCCGTGGTTCTTCTTTGTCGTTGTCGGTACGTTTATTGTGACACTTCTCATCTCTCGAATGGTGTCCCTCTCTTCCATGGCTGCGGCGGCGGTCGGACTCGTGACGGCAACGACGTATAGCTTATTGACGAAAGATTGGTTACCGTTAATCGTTATCGTGCCACTGGCATTATTTATCATCATCAAACATCGTACCAATTGGCAACGTATACGAGCGGGGAAAGAACCGAAAGTTCCACTCTTTCAAAAAAAGCCTAAGTCTTGATTCATACAGGCGCGTCTATTGAGGACGTGCCTTTTATTGTGTATTGTTGTTGATTTACATAAAAAAGAAACAAAATCATGTTGGATTTGCTCGTTCTTTACTTTCACTTTACGTTAAATTTACATCCGTTCGTTACACTAGAAAAGGAATGATTTTAGTGGAGGAGGCAGGGATGTGTCTTTAATCGGTGAAGAGCGTAAACAAAAAATTGTCGAATGGGTTGAACGGGAAGGCAAAGTGAAAACGAGTGAGTTGATTGAACGTTTGAACGTTTCTGGGGAATCGATTCGACGTTATTTAGAAGAGCTAGAGAAAGAGCATCGGATTAAACGCGTATATGGGGGCGCGGTCCTTCATCAAAGTATGTCCTTTCAGCCCATTGTCATTGCAAACATGGATGGAATTCGCCGCATCGCCTATACAGCATTTCAGTTAATTCCAGATGATACATTATTATATATCGGGCACGGAGTCGCGGCCGAACAAGTGGCATCCCGGTTGCGTGGACGCAATGTGACAGTCGTTACCCCATCTTTGACGGTGGCGAAAGCGCTATTTGAACAGCGAGCAAAAGGTGTGCTCGGTGGCGAGATTCAGTTATTAGGTGGTACAATCGACCCGAAACATCTCGTGACGACCGGTGAACAAGTTCTCGCACAACTCCAAACGTATATGTTTGACCTTGCGGTTATGTCTGTCGAAGGGGTTGATGCATCGCTCGGTTTGACTTGTGATGCCTTCGGACTCACTAGTATCACCCAAGCAGTGATGTCTCAGAGTCGCGAGACGTACTTATTGACAGATCATACTCAATTAAACCAACAAAAACGGTATCGGGTTTGTGATTTTTCAAAGGTGACGGCCATCATCTCTGATTTTCCGGAGCCACAAGAATTTAAAGGCGTCTTAGCCGAACATGGTGTGGACTGGAAGTTCGCGCCTTAAAAGGAGAGATTACATGAAAATAGAAGTGATTGTCACGACACTATCAGAAGCCATTCAGGCAGAGCATCTTGGGGCAGACCGACTCGAACTCATTGCTGATATGGGAAATGGGGGGATCACCCCTAGCTTTGGAACGATTCGAAATGTTGTCGAACACGTATCGATTCCCGTACATGTCATGATTCGACCTCATACACGTTCGTTTCATTATAACGAAGACGATGTTGAAACGATGCTTGCAGATATCGGTCTATGCCGCGAACTCGGAGTGGATGGGATTGTGTTCGGTGCATTGACAAAGGACGGAGAGATTGATGAGCGAATCTTAGGTGAGGTTATCAAACATAAAGGGGAGATGACGCTCACCTTCCATCGTGCTTTCGATGCATCTCGAGATGTGTTTGAATCAATCGAGGTACTGAATGAATATCCTGAAGTGGACATTTTGTTGACATCCGGTGGTGCAAATACTGCGATTGAAGGAATTGAAGTGTTGAATCGGCTTAAAGAACAGGCAGGAATGACGATATTGCCTGGTTCCGGCATTACGTTGAAGACAATGCCTTCTCTAAAAGAACGACTCGTTGTAGATATGGTACATATCGGGAACGGCGTGCGAACAGATGGACAGTTCGATGAATCGAAATTCAAACAACTACGAGGGTAACACGATGGCAGAAAACAGTCGAAAGACTGTTTTTTTGCTATAATGAAAGAAAATGATAAGTGTAGGTGAAGTCATGCAATCTTCTGTTTACAAACAATACGCTCTTCGAATGCTCTCTGGGAAATGGGGTGTGTCTTTACTCGTTGTGTTGACCGTCATGGTCATTCAGGCGATGATTACGACACGTCTCGACCTCTCGACGAACAATCCCGAAGTCCTCATGAGCTCGGTTGCACTCCTGTACGGGGCGACGGTCTTGCTTGCGCCGATAGAGCTCGGAAAGAACTGGGTCTTTCTTCAGGTAGCCAAAGATGAAAAGCCAAGTTTTGGTCTATTGATTGAATCGTTCGGTTCGGTCAAAGAGTACGGGCGAGCCGTGTCGTACTATGCCGTATTCTATCTGGGACTCAATGTGCTGATGTTGTTCCTCATCGTGCCGGGAGTCTGGTTTTATTTGACGTATCGTATCGTCCCATTCATCCTACGGGACGAACCGAAGCTATCTGCATTTCAGGCGATGCGAAAGAGTCGTCAGATCATGAAAGGACATAAACGGACGATGCTGAAGTTGTTCGCAAGCTTCATCGGGTGGTATGCGCTCGTTCTTCTCACAGGAGGACTAGCATATATCTTCGTCACTCCGTATCTACAGACGGCTATTTCTGGCCTTTATTTAGAGATGAAAGCATCCTATCAAGCAAAACAACCGGTCGGGTAATCCGACCGGTTGTTTACGTTCAATGCTGATCTGTCTTTTTAGGATTGGGGGCATCTTCAAAATCATGTTTTTCCTCTTCCGAAGCATCCGCATGCCACTTCTTCGCTTGTTCAGTGGCAATTGGTATTGCTTTAGTTTCGGAATAGCCTTGCGCGAGCAATGCATTCGCGATATCAATGGCTTTCTTTTTTACGAGTGGGTCGAAGTTTTTCAGTGATTCTGGATAATCTTTCATGTTCCATGGCACGAAAATCGCCTCCTTCACTCCTACTAATTCCACAAATGCTTGGTTTCAAACTTCTTGATGGATGTAGTAATCGATGAGCGCTTGGGTACCGTTCTCTCCGTAACCATTCTCCTCGAGGATATTATAGAGTCGGTGGGCAAGCTCGAGTCCCGGCAATTTCAAGTGAAGATCATTTGCACTCTCGATGGCGAGGGTCATATCTTTGATAAAGTGTTTAATAAAGAAACCAGGAGCGTAATCTTCAACAATCATGCGGGGAACAAGATTCTCGAGCGTCCAGCTTCCGGCTGCTCCTCCACGGATCGTACGGATGAGTGCTTCTGGGTCAAGACCTGCCTGCTTACTGAACGCCAGCATTTCTGCGTTCCCCATCATGATTCCAGCGATGGCAATTTGGTTGGCGAGTTTAGCGTATTGACCGCTTCCGGCATATCCCATCCGTTCGATTGCTTGCCCCATCGCTTCAAATAATGGCTTTGCTTTGTTGAAGGCAAACTCACCACCGCCGACTAGAATGGAAAGTGTTCCATTTTTGGCCCCGACGTCCCCGCCTGTGACCGGCGCATCGAGAGGGAGAAGACCCCGGTCGATGGCAGTTTCTGCGATTCGTTCAGCGAGCTTTGGCGACGAAGTTGTCATGTCAATCAATATTGTACCCGGTTCGGCTGAGTCGAGAATATTCCCATCTCCAAAATAGATGGACTCGACATCTGACGGATAACCGACGATTGTGATGACGGCATCGGCGCCTTCGCAGACGTCTTGTATCGATTCGCACCATGTCACACCCTCGTCGAGGAGATCTACCGCTCTTTCTTTCGTACGTGTAAAGGCCTGCACGTCAAATCCATGTTTCATCAAATTTCGTACCATCGATTGTCCCATGACCCCTAGTCCGATAAAACCAATTGTCTTCACGTTGATTGTCCCCCTAGTAATTGTTGTGAAACGAGTCGCTTATAAAGTTCGTTCTCATTTAAGAGTTGTTCATGTTGCCCGATTCCGCTAATACGACCGTCTTCTAAGACGACGATTTGGTCAGCGTGTCTGACTGTTGATAGACGATGGGCAATTACAAGTGTAGTTCGTCCGACCATGAGACGGTCGAGGGCTTCTTGAACGACACGCTCAGATTCTGAATCAAGACTTGATGTTGCTTCATCGAGCAATAGAATTTGCGGATTACGTAACAACGCCCGCGCAATCGCGAGACGTTGTCGTTGCCCACCAGACAATCGAATACCTCGCTCTCCAATTTCTGTATCGAGCTGTTTAGGCATCGCCTCAATAAATGACCACGCATTCGCCATCTCGCACGCCTCTCTGATTTCTTCATCGCTTACATCCTGTTTAAGTCCATAAATAATGTTTGTTCTTACGGAACCGGAAAGGACAGGAGAGTCTTGTGCGACATAACCAATGATTTGACGCCACATATCACGTCCGTATGACTGAATCTCGCGTTTTCCATATCGTATCGTACCTCCTGTAGGTAAATAGAATTGTTCAACGAGGGAAAAGAGAGTCGTTTTTCCGGCACCGCTGCGTCCCACGATGGCGGTCGTCGCTCCAGGCGAAACGTGAAGGGTCAATCCTTGAATCACCGGTTCCGTACCATAGTGGAATGCTACATTTTCAAATGAAAGTTCGGCTTGCTCGATCAGTTCTTCACGCGCGCTATACGGTTCAGGACTGACATCAAGCAATTCAGCGATTCGTTCAGTAGCACCACGCGCCTTTTGGAGTCTCGTCAGAAATTCACTCATTGTGATAAGTGGCGTGATGATTTGGAACAAGTACAACATAAACGCGAGCAGTTCGCCTGTCGATAATGCTCCGGTCGATACACGATAAGCGCCGAAACCAAGAATGGTAATCAACATTCCGGTCAATGTGACATTAAGGAGCGGGATAAGAATCGCTTGAATGCGCCCTTCCTTTACTCCATAGTCGAACAGTGTCTCGATTTTGGCTCTACCAGTTTGCACTTCCGTCTGTTCCGTTGCCTGTGATTTCACGAGTCGGATTTCACCGAGCAATTCGGCAAAGAATCCGGAAAGATTTCCAAGTTCTTGTTGTGTCTCTTTCGCAATGATTCGAAGTTTACGACCGAGCGGAATGACGATGATTAGTGTAGTTGGCACTGAGAACAAGATGACGAGTGTCATTTGCCAATCAAGTGTGAACAGTATGGCGACAGCACCGACGACCGAGACGAGAGAGGTCAATAGGCGCACGCTTTGCTCGGATAATAGCTGCTGAAGCGTTGTCGTATCATTGTTTAATCGGGAAACGAGTTCACCAGACTTGATTCCATCGTAGAAAGGAACGGGCAATTTAACAAGATGGGTCCACAATGTCGTCCGCAAATTGGCGACAACACGTTGACCGACAATATGTAGCCAGTAAATCGAAACAGCGCTCGTGATGACTTGAATGAGAAAAGCGATGATGAAGTACGCAATCCACTCGGGCGTCAACAGGTCGCTACTCCAACGGTCGACCACACGTTGCAGAATAAGCGGAATGGCCAGTGATGCAGCTGCTTGAAGGAGCGAAATAAGAATGGCGCCGACAAACAATCCTTTCGGAGGATTCGCAATTTTAAAGAGTTGAAAAAAAGTTTGCCATGTAGATGATTTCATTTTTGGAACATCCTCCTCTCCTCTTACTTTCGCTGTTTCAAAAACGGGTGTCAAGACGTCGAATCGAACGATTGAGTCATGCTAGAATAAGAAGAAGAGGTGATAGGTGATGAAATGGATTCACACGGCCGATTGGCATCTAGGAAAGATTGTCCACGGCCGTCATATGACACAAGATCAACGGAATATATTATTCCATTCGTTTTTGAACATCGTTGACGAGGAACAACCAAATGCAATCATCATCGCAGGTGATTTATATGACCGTGCCGTCCCACCGGTCGAAGCTGTCGATCTACTTGATGAAATGTGGCGGGAGCTCGTATTGAAGCGGGAAATTCCGGTTGTCGCTATCGCGGGAAACCACGATTCGGCAGAACGTCTTGAGTATAGTTCTAAGCTGTTGAGACAGGTGGGACTTCATATCGTCGGTAAACTAAATCCAGATGAAGGTCCTCTTGAAGTCGCCGGGGTTCCGTTTTATCCAATCCCGTTCCTCGAACCGGCTCGAGTGCGTCACATTCTTGGCATCGATACGATTCGTACGCATCATGACGCATTACAGGCAGTCATTGAAGCGTACGGAGTAATCGACAAAAGGGCGGTGTCGGTCGGGCACAGCTTTGTGGCAGGTGGACTTGAGACGGATTCGGAACGACAATTATCGGTCGGTACCGCCGGTCAAGTCGCGAAAAGCTTGTATGAACCTTTTTCATATACAGCTCTAGGTCATCTACATAATCGTGATGCGATTCAGGCGGAAGGAATCGCTTACAGTGGTTCCTTAATGAAATATTCATTCTCTGAGGTCAACCATGAAAAATCAGTCGATGTCTTGGAATGGGACGGGCAATGGAAGCGGCGACGCCGGACGTTGACACCAGAGCGAGATATGCGACAACTCACTGGAACACTGAATGAACTCCTTTCGCCATCTTTTTATCAAAAGCAACAAACGGATGACTACCTTAAAATTGTTTTAACTGACGATAAAGCGCTATTTGACCCAATGGCAAAACTGCGCACTGTATATCCAAATATTTTACATCTCGAATTGGAGCTGTTACGACGTCAGGAACAGACGTCCACGTTTAAACGAGAAGCACTTGAACGGCAATCGGTTGAAGAAGTCTATTTGCAGTTCTTTGAAGCTGTACATGACCAGGGTGCTTCCGATGCCGTGAAACAAATGATTGAAGAAGGTGATGTCACATGAGACCGGTTGAGTTGAAGATTCAAGCATTCGGTCCGTATGCGGAACGCGAAGAAATTGACTTTACACAGTTAGTTGGTCGCTCGATGTTTGTAGTGAGCGGTCGGACGGGTGCTGGGAAGACAACAATTTTTGATGCGATGACATTTGCGCTCTATGGTCGGGCGAGCGGAGCACTTCGAAACGCGAGTGACTTTAGAAGCCAATATGCACAACCTGAAATGAGGACAGAGGTGGACTTTTCATTCACGATTCGTGGTGACCGCTATCGAATCGTACGACAACCTCAGCAACCCCATCCGAAAAACAAGACACCAATCCCACATGAAGCGGTGCTGTACGAGTGGGAAAATGGATGGAAACCGTTGGCGACAAAAGTAAATGAAGTTCAAGAACAAATCGAATCGATTTTACAACTATCGTATGAACAATTCAGTCAAATCTTATTGCTTCCTCAAAATCAATTTAGACAATTACTTGATTCGAACTCAAACGAGAAGCAACAAATTTTACAATCGATCTTCAAAACAGAGGCGTTTCGTGCCTTTCAAGAGAAATGGGCAGAGCGATATAGCGTTTACCGAAAACAAGTCGAATGGTCGGTCGAACGGACACGACTAAAGTTATTGGAACTCGAAGACGATTCGATTGAAGAAGTTTCGACGAAATCGATTGATGAGATTGAGCGATGGCAAAACGAACGGGAAGAAAGATTGATTGAAACATGTGATGCTGCTAGTAGCACAAAACAGATTCATGCAAAAACGCTCAATCAAGTTCGGAACGAGTTCGAAGAGGCAAAAACACTCATCAATCTGTTCGTGGAGCAAGAACAGACAAAGCAGGCACTTGAAGCTTTTTTAAGTGGAGAATCGCTTCGAAACGAGCGACGGGAACTGCTACAGAACTTAGAAGCTGCAGCGAGCATTCGGCCAGTCTTTGAACGTTTATTGGAAATGGAGCAGCAAGTTCACCGGCTGACCATGGAAGAGCAAAATTCCTCGACGAAACTTGAAAAGTTGAAAGCCACTCAATCGACTTTAATCGAACAGCAATCAGCTATTGAAGCGGACAAACAAGAAGTCATCACCCATCAAGAGCGACTTCGGGTAATTGATGAGATGATGCCCCGAATCAAAGAACGTACGTCTCATATGACGCTTCGAGATCGATTGGCGCAACGGGCGCATGGTTTGGCTGACTTTTCAAAAGAAGCTCGACTGCAAGAGCTTCAAGAGCAAGAACAACAATTAGTTGAGGGACTGAAGACCGAGCCTACCGAACGCGCGGTTGATGTTGAACGGCATGTGGACCGATTGATGCAATTGGTATCACTTGAAACGAAGGTGGAAGGGTTATCGAAGCAACTCGCCGAGTGTGAACGAACGGGTAAAGACATTCAGCGACAGCATGCGACCCAGCAGGACGTGGTGTCCACTTATAAACATCAGGAACGACTGATGTTAGCAAGACAACTTAGCGAATCGCTCGTAGACGGAGAACCGTGCCCGGTATGTGGTTCCCGTCATCATGAAACCCCACAGCACGAGGAGACATCTGTAAACGTTGCTGAGCAGAATGAAGCTTTAACGCGTCTCGAAGAACTGTCTACACGTTTGATTGAGGCGAGAGCGGACTATCGTTCGCTCCATCAACAACTCGAAACAGTTCAAAGAGAATTTGACGAAGTGTCTAAAGGCGTAAGATTGGATAAATCGTTAACGGAAGAAGTCAAGAAATGGAGTGTTCATGCTGAGACGTTGCAACGTGATGAACGAATGCGTCAAGAGCATGAACGGACGTTACGTCAATTAACAGTCGAAATCAGACAGCTTGAGCAAGAGCGGCGTAATCAATTTGAGGAGCGTCAACGTGTCCTCTCCGAACTTGAAATGACCCAACAAAAGCTTCACGCTTTAGGTCAAGCAGAAGAAACAACGCTTGAAGCGTTACAATCAGAACGCATTGATCGACAAAATCGTTTAACGGGACTCATGAAAAAAGTAGAAACGTATGAGCATGAGTTCGAAACTGGGAAAAAAGCAATGTGGAAAGAGGAAGAACGACTTTCTGTGACGCGTGAACAACTGAACGAGGCGAATAAACAGTATGGTGTGCAACAAGCGCTTTGGTTCAAACAATTAGATGCGACACATCTGACTCGTGAACGCTACGAAGAGCTCGCCAATCAAATCGATCAACGTACGATAATTCGTGAAGAACTGCAACGTGAAGAGGAAGAAGGGGTTCGACTTCGACACTATAAACAAATGATTGAAGAGAAACTCGGAAGTGTGGAGCGGCCAGACTTACAGTGGATCGAAACAAAAGTGAAGGAAGCCGCTGAATTGTATGAGCAAGCATCGGAACATTTGATCACCGCTCAGGACACCTTGTCTCGACATCGTCAAATCGTTTCAGAATGGAATGCCCTTCTTGAGGATACGGCGCTTGAAGAGAAGAAGTTAGAAACAATCAAGTTAATTGCGGATACCGGAAAAGGAATTAATCCGCAGAAAATGACGTTTGAGACATATGTACAAACAGCTTTCTTTGATCAGATTCTATATGCTGCAAACATTCACTTGGATCAAATGACAAGCGGGCAGTTCCGACTTGAACGTAAGGTAGAGACTGCGAAAGGAAATGCCAAATCCGGACTCGAGTTACTCGTTTTTGATGCGTACACCGGTCAATCAAGACGCGTCCAAAACCTTTCGGGAGGGGAAGGGTTCAAGGCGTCGCTCTCTCTCGCCCTCGGACTTGCGGAAGTAGTGCAACATTTGAGTGGGGGTGTCAGTCTCGAAACGATGCTCATCGATGAAGGATTTGGGACACTTGATGCCGAATCCCTTGACCAGGCGATTGAATTATTAATGTCTCTGCAGGCGACGGGTCGCCTCGTCGGGGTCATCAGTCACGTGCAAGAATTGAAAGATCGCGTCGATGCCCGAATCGAAGTGAAAAAATCTAGAAGCGGGTCATCGATCCAGCTGATTGTGGAGTGAAAGTTGTGAAACAGATGGTCACGAAATCAAGTATCATAGATAGTCTAAAAATAGCCGGTATTAAGCCGGGAGAGGCTTTGTTTGTCCACACGTCGCTTTCTAAACTCGGGTGGGTATGTGGTGGTGCCCAGACTGTGATTGAGGCGTTGCAAGAAGTGGTAGGGCCAGCTGGACTGATTATGATGGCGACCCAAACCGGAGACAATTCAGATCCGGCTGAATGGGAAGCTCCCCCCGTCCCGGTTGAATGGTGGCAGACGATTCGTGCCGAAATGCCACCATATGAAAAGGGGAAGACAGCGACTCGTGGAATGGGACGTGTTCCGGAGCTCTTCCGAACACACCCGGACGTTTATCGCAGCTCCCACCCGATGTGGTCAGTCGCCGCATGGGGAAAAGATGCAGAAGAAATCGTTTCTGGTCACACGGTCGACGTCGGTTTTGGTCCCGGCTCTCCAATCGAACGAATGATTGAGCGAGATGCACGTGTCCTTCATCTCGGCTCACCGCTCGATGCGACGACACTTTGGCACTATGCCGAGTACGGAATCGATGGACCGACAAAATCGTTTGGTTGCGCCGTCCTTGATCGCGATGAACGTGAATGGATTACGTTTGACCACATCGATGTAAACAGTGATCCATTTGGTGCGATAGGCGAAAATATTGTCAAACAAAAAGGTGTTCGAACGTTTACGATCAACGAAGCGACATGCTATCTGATTCCATCTAACACATGGGAACCGGTGCAACATGCTCTCGTCGCGCTTCGAAGTTGGTTGAGATAAATGAACGCAGAATCGAGGGGAAGAAACAGATGAGTCGTTGGATGAAAATATTGAGTATTTCTGTACTTGTCATCTTACTCGTTGCCGGACTAGTGATTGGCGGGATCTCAGCACACATCGGCGATCAATTGACTTCGCCTGAGCGTGAAACTTTGACATACACGCCGAAGTCATTAGGGTTAAAGTACGAGAATGTTACGATTCAATCGGAAGAAGAGTATGATTTATATGGATGGTGGATTCCACATCCTACGCCGCGTGCGACAATTGTTTTCGCGCATGGGTATGGTAAGAATCGAGAACAGGAAGATTTGCCGCTTAAAGAATTGATTCCTGAATTTCATGAACAAGGATATCAATTCTTAACATTCGATTTTCGTGCATCGGGCATTTCTGAAGGGGACCGTGTGACGGTTGGTGCCAAAGAACAATCGGATTTACAGGCAGCTATTAAGTATGCACAAGGCCGCTCAGAGGGACCAATTGTCCTGTATGGAATCTCAATGGGAGCGGCGACAGCACTTTCTACAGCTGATGATGTCGAAGTTGCGGCGGTTATCGCAGATAGTCCATTTAGTGATTTAAGGAACTATCTCGAGACGAATCTACCCGTGTGGAGCGATTTACCAAATGTTCCGTTCACGCCCGTCATCATGACTGTGACACCTTGGTTTACCGGTCTCGATGCCGATATTGTCTCTCCCATCCATGACATCAAATCAATTGATGCGCCGATTCTTTTAATTCATAGCGCAGGTGACGATGCAATCCCTGTCTCAGAAAGTGAAGAACTGGCTGCAGCTCAAGAGCAAGTCGAGCTCTGGGTGACCGATAACGACGGACACGTTGGATCTTATCGGTCATTCCAAACAGAATATCGTCAACAGATTTTCGATTTTTTAGAACGTTCATTATGAGTAAAGGGGCGCATTTGACGCCCCTTTTTGATATGATTGCAGACGAGACCAATGAAAGAAGGGTATAACATGGACTTTTTGCAGTTAATACAGTTTCTTTTGCTCGGGACGTTGATTGGAATCTTGAGCGGCTTCTTCGGAATCGGAGGCGGAATTTTACTGACACCACTACTCCTCGTTTTCGGGTATGAGGCGAGTGCGGCAATCGCCCTCAGTCTCATGTTGACACTCGGATCAACGACGGCAGGAACGATCTCGCACATTCGTTTGCGTAACGTGAACGTGCCTCATGCTTTATGGATTGGTGTATTTGGGATACTCGGTACATGGGTTGCGACGCCACTCGTCTTTTATTTAGAAGGGGTAGACGGAGCGACGCTGATCATTTCTCTCGTTTACATTGCGTTACTTACGTACTTCGCGATTTCTTTCTTCCGCTCGAAACAGCACGTGGAAGGAAGTGTTGGTACGGGTTCCGTGCCACGTCTAGGCATCATCGGCGTCTTTGCCGGTTTTATTTCCTCATTGATGGGTGTGAGCGGGGGGTTCGTATTGACTCCGCTACAAGTCAAATTACTCAATACTGAAATGAAACGTGCGGTAGGAACGAGTATTTCAGCGGCACTTCTTATCGTCATTTCCGGCGTGATTAGTTACGCCGTAGCTGGCGCAGAAACGAACTATTGGCATGGAATCGCCCTGATTGCTGGTGCCATGATTGGATCACCGTTCGGAGCAAAACAGTTACAGCGGTTCAGTTCACAACATGTCAAAAAAGCGCTCGGTGGATTTTATGTTACGGTCGCATTCAGTGTGGCGCTCAACCTGATAGGATGGAATACCGCATCACTCTCACTTCTTGTGTCATTGGCGCTCCTCTTCATCATTACGCTCATCATTCGACCCCGAAAAAAATAAACCCCGTCTACGGACGGGATTTTAACTGAATTTAGCGAGAGTTCTCCCACCTCTAAGCGTCTCGGGGCACAGCCGAGCGTAGGTGGAAGATGGATCGCCTGGTCCAAAATTCTATTCTCCCTGTGATGGATATAACGAACAAAAGTTCGTGATTCCGTCAGATTCCTATTCCCATTCGGCGGGTATCGGATGAGGAAGACACATCACGATCTTCTGGAGGGAGGAGGGACAGACATGCCGAAAGGCTATACATACCGGCTCCACCAGCCTCAACCTATTGAGGCTGGCAAACTGAAACCCCTTCAGGGCAGCGACTGCCCGGCGAGCTTGGTCAACAACCGTGGCTGGTAAGAGCACGGTCTTCCCAAGAAGCTCCCCCTTCAATGTACGAAGCACATAAGTGGTGAGTAGTTCACCGTCTAGAAATATGATCAATGTTTTCTTGGATTTCACCGACTTTGCCTTTTGCCTCGCGGAGTCTGCGCTCAAAAGCTTCTGTGTCACGTTTCTCATGAGACGATTTGTCGACTCCTCGATGTTGTCCTTTATCAGAGCGTTTATAAAAGTGGGTCGCTTTCTGTAATCGTTTTTTAAACGTCGAATCGCTCATAAGGACACCCCCTTCCATATAAACAATATTCCACATAAGGAAACCAGCGAAACGTTCAAACCTTTAAGAAACGAGCGAACGTCGCACTTGGACATTTTCAGAAATCTTGATTGCCATAATTCCTGCGAGCACAGCCTTGATTGAATCTCCGAAAACAAATGGGATATTCACTTTGAGCGCATCAATGAATGACATGCCAAGCATGAATTCAAGACCGATGCTGCCGAGTAAATAGACGAGTCCTAAACCGAATAAGAAGTTGTAACCAATTAATCCAGGAATCGAGCGATGGCGTTCGCTGAACCAGCCAATCAGAAAAGCCGCAATAGGGAAGGCAATCAAATAACCGACTGTCGGACCTACGAATGGTGCGAGACCACCTTGACCGCTCAGTACCGGAAGTCCGATTAATCCTAGTAATAGATAAACTATCACTGCCAGTGAGCCTTTACGTGCCCCGAACACACCGGCGATTGTCATGATGGCAAGTGTTTGAAGCGTGATGGGAACCGGTCCGATCGGTATTTCAATAAATCCGACACTCGCGATGAGTGCAGCTCCAAAAGCGATTTGTGTCATGTCTTGAATCTTCATATGTAAACCCCTTTCAAGTTAACGTTAACATAATAAAAGTTAACATCTTAGGAAGAGGTTAGCAAGAATTTTTTTGACAAGAATAAATTAGTAAAAATACACCAGAGATATTTGTCTCTGGTGTATTTTTTGTTAAAGTCCATTTTGACTTAGAACTGTCTGATATGCTTTTGTATCAGCATAGATTTCATCCTTGAGTGGATGAAGATTACGTTGGCGGATTCGATAAAATTGGTAAGACACAAGTGCTATATTCGAAATAAGAGAGATAAGACTAACGATGAAAAATGCTCTCGGATTATGAGTGGATGGAACAGGTGCCAACCGGTCGACAAAAGATGGGACAGTCATGACAAACATGATCCATAAAGCGAGTGTATGTGCACGGTGCTGTAACCATGCTCCTTTTTTGATAAAAAATGAAGGAATCGTACAAGCGAGTAAAAGTGCAAATCCCGCATAAAATGAATGGTCAGATATACAGTTGTAGACGTATGCAAAGTTCCAAAGATCATAGGCGATAATCCATGGCCAAATCATGTCAGGCCATATCATATCTTTTGATTGGTCTTTTGAAATCTTGATTCCAACCCATCCACAAATCGCAATGATATTTAGTAGTCCAGCGACCCCGTTCATTAAGTTCCACGGACCAGACATGACCCACAAGTTATCAATATATGCTCCGTTCGGGACGTTATAAAAATAAACTTGAAAGTCACGAATGCATGCTTCTAATATGTTTAGCGCCAATATACCAGGAGGGAATAAAAGAATCCATTTATTGTTTAATAAAGTAGGGCGATAACGAATTAGCATAAAGCCAAGGCACCCCGCGAGTGCAGAATAAGTCTTCACCCAGTTGAACCACGTACCTGTTCCATATTCATTTCCCGGTGACGCTGTCGTTGGCCAAACAAATATAGTTAAAACGACTGGAACAATCAAAAATAGAGTCAATCCACCCCATTTTGTCGTCCGACTGAATTCATTGAAAGCCATGAGCGCAAATAGAACAAATAACCATATTCCCCAGCCTACAAGATCTGTTTGCTCGTATAGTATTCCCATGATAAGTGACTCCTTTATAAAAAATATTGTTCAACATTGAGCAATTGAAGGCAAAAATTGATACGCAATACGAACGTTAACTCGCTTTAACTCTCTTAAAACTCAAGGTCGCTTTATTATTATGAAGTTGCCACATATGCCAAAATACATAAGGAACAATAATGACAAAATTAATCATTCCCCACGTTCTCAATACTTCTGGATTGAACCAAGTCGAGGAATTCATAACAGTCGGGAAGACATCATAGCATGCTCGAATTAGCAGATGAGCTGCTAACGTATAGATTCGGGCAGTGATATATAATTCTGGTCTACCTTTTAGCACTGGATAAAGTTCGGCAGCAATCAAAATACAGAGAGAACTTGCAAAATAAGTTGGTGATTCGGCATATACAAAACAAGCATTCCATGTCGTATAGATAAAATTCCAAGATCCGGTCGTATATGCGACGAGATCAGCATAACCTTCTTTTGCAAACCTCCAAAAAGTCGGAGCAAACGGAATCGTGACACAAAGTAAAAACCCACAAGCGGCATTAAAATAGTTTCCAAGTGTTGCATCCTTGATGGTTGCTTCGGCAATATTCAAAAACAGAATTCCATAAAAGAACCATAAAAATTCATCTCGCTTCAAGAAATCCCAGATGCGACCTTGTTTATTTTCATATATTGCGATTCGAGAAAAACCAACGATGATCGTCGGAATGATAACGCTTACAATTTTTGCCCATCTAAACCATCCATCTACATTTCCCATCATCCATAACGGGATCGTCAACAGCGAAGCGAGCCAAAAATAGGCGGACAATTTGTAGTGTTTACGAAAGAAAACAACGATTCCTAACAGTAGACCTAAATAGAGTGGCATTGAGATTACATGAGGCCATACGTTCATTAATTTCACCTTCTCATTTGAATTTAACAAACATAACGTTTGTTATGTTTTTAGTATAGGCTGATATTTATCAATAGTCAATGTGAATTTATTCACAATATTGAAGCGAAACCTAGTTCGGGCTATGTTATTCTAAAGTGGAATCGAAAGGGGATAAATTGAAAGTGGATGGAAAAACAAAAATTCTTGCTGCTGCAAAAAATGTGATCATACGACATGGTGCCAATGGGGCGACGGTTAGAGCGATTGCCGAAGAAGCGAACATGACGACTGGAGCCATCTATCATCATTATAAAAATAAAGAGGATTTATTATATGATCTTTTAGATGAAAGTTTGTCAGTTTCCTCTCAAATCGCTAAAGAAGTAACTAACGAATCATTTTCGAAAGAACTAGTGAAGGAAGAGATTGTACAAAACACGGCCAATCGATTTTATAAAGATGCAGAGAATCGGCTTCAATATCATTTCGCTCACGACGTATTACTAGGAAATATGGATGCGCAAGCAAAATTGAAAGTCAAATACTCTGAATGGACGAAACAAATCGAGCAATTATTGATTCATTTGTATGGGTTAGAAAATACCCGTTTGAATCAGGCCTTTAGTTCATGGTTGATTGGCGCAATTGATGGAGTAGTTCTCCAATATTTACTAGACGTCAACGAGAACTCGATTGATGAGATGATGGAAGTGTTCGAAATTTTACTAGATGAGGGTCTCGAATCATTTGTTGAGCGATTGAACGAAAAAGGAAAGTAAAAGATCCGCCACTCGATAGAGTGACGGATCAAATCTGTTAGGAAGAAGTCATCATTTTCATACATTCTGAAGCTTCCTTCAACTGTTCGCGGACGGCATCAAATCCTGTGCCACCATAACTGTTCCGACGTTTAACGGCCTGTTCAGGGGTGAGGGCGACATACACATCTTTTTCAATCAAAGTGGAGTGGCTTTGAAACACTTCAATCGGAAGCTCACATAAATATAATCGTTCATTCACGCAATGCTTGACTAGTTTTCCTGTCACCTCGTGCGCCTCGCGGAACGGCAACCCTTTTGCTGTCAAATAATCGGCGAGCTCGGTCGCATTAGAAAAATCACGTTCGGTCGCTTGTTTCATAACGTCCGAATGGAATGTCAATTCATTCATCATCCCAGCCATGATACTAAGAGAGCCTTGAACGGTCTTGACCGTATCGAACATTCCTTCTTTATCTTCCTGTAAATCTTTATTATAAGCGAGTGGAAGTCCTTTCATGAGCGTCAACAATCCCATCAAGTTTCCAATCACACGACCCGATTTTCCACGGACAAGTTCGGCCATATCCGGATTTTTCTTTTGTGGCATCATACTTGAACCGGTAGAGAAGGTGTCTGACACCGTGATGAAGCGATATTCTTCACTCGCCCAAAGAATCAATTCCTCGCAGAATCGGGAGAGGTGCATCATGAGCATCGACGAATTTGAAAGGAACTCGAGAATGAAGTCACGATCGCTCACGGCATCGAGACTGTTCGGGTAGACCCGATTGAATCCGAGAAGTTCAGCTGATCGGGTCCGGTCAATTGAGAAAGTTGTTCCGGCAAGCGCGCCTGCTCCAAGCGGTGACCAATCGATTCGTTTCAAACTGTCGGTGAAGCGTTCTTTATCCCGCTCGAGCATCCAAAAATAGGCGAGCAAGTGATGAGCCAGTGAGATTGGTTGCGCGCGCTGAAGGTGCGTATAGCCAGGCATGATCGTCTCGACATGGTCTGAAGCGTGTGCATGGAGTTCCTGCTGAAGGGATTCAATCAATTGAATCACTTCATGCACCCGTCCCTTTAAATAGAGGTGCATATCCGTCGCGACTTGATCGTTTCGGCTACGTGCCGTATGCATTTTCCCGGCAACCGGTCCGATCGCTTCATGAAGCAGAGCTTCTAAGTTCATATGAATATCTTCGTGATATACTTCGAATTTTAATTCACCTGCATGTGCTTTTTGCTTAAGTTGTTGTAATCCATCAAGGATTTGAGTGACCTCCTCTTTTAAGAGGATGCCCTGGTCACCTAGCATCGTCACGTGAGCCATGCTACCTTCTAAATCTTCAAGGACGAGTTGAGCGTCAAATTCAATCGATGCACCGAACGCATCGACCCAATCACTCGCCGTTTTCTCGAAACGGCCTCCCCATAGTTTACTCATTGACGAACGCTCCTTTTTCCATCAACACCTCTGATTGAACTTTTGTTGGCAAACCCCATAACTTGATGAATCCGACAGATGCTTGCTGATCGAACGTGTCCGCCGATGTATATGTCGCAAGTTCCTCATCGTAGAGTGAGATTGGGGACTTGCGGCCGTCGACGATGGCGTGCCCTTTAAACAGCTTCATCCGAACCGTGCCTGTGACGGTTGCCTGTGTCTCATCGATAAAGGCAAGGAGTGCCTTCGTGAGCGGAGAATACCAAAGTCCGTTGTAGATCGTCTCCGTTAACTTTTGCTCGACAATCGGCTTAAAGTGCGCGACTTCACGCACGAGTGTCAAGGCTTCAAGAGCTTTATGGGCCGTAATCAATGTCATGGCACCAGGTGCCTCATACACCTCACGTGATTTGATACCGACGACACGGTTCTCGATGTGGTCAATCTTACCGACGCCATGCGCACCAGCGACGATATTGAGCTCTTTCAAGATATCAGTGAACGGTTGGCTCTTCCCATCAATGGCGACCGGCACCCCGTTCTTGAATTCAATTTCAAGGAAAGTCGGTTCGTGTGGTGTATCCTCGATTGCTGCAGTTAACTCATAAGCGCTCTCAGGTGGTGCCGCCCAAGGATCTTCTAAAATGCCGCATTCGATGGCGCGTCCCCAGATGTTCTGATCGATCGAGAAAGGCTCTTCTTGAACGATTGGAATAGGGATATGATGTTGAGCCGCGTACGCAATTTCTTCCTCACGTGACCACTTCCATTCACGAACGGGTGCGACGATTTCCAGTGAAGGGTCGAGTGCGTGAATGGACACTTCGAAACGCACTTGGTCATTTCCTTTCCCTGTACATCCATGAGCCACAGCGACGGCTCCTTCTGCTTGTGCGACCTCGACCAATTTCTTCGAGATGAGAGGACGAGATAGTGCCGAAACGAGTGGATATACGCCTTCATATAATGTATGGGCCTGCATCGAATAACGAGCGAACTCGTTGACGAATTCATCGACCGCATCAATGACGATGGATTTTTTCGCTCCAACTTTCATTGCTTTCTGCTGAATCTTTTCTAAATCTTTTCCTTCCCCAACGTTTAAACATACCGCAATGACATCATACCCTTGTTCATCCAACCATTTAATTGCAACCGATGTATCAAGTCCACCTGAATAAGCCAATACGAGTTTCTGTTTCAAAATGTGAACACCCCTTATGAATAATTATTAGTTTTTATTTATAAATATACGATTTAGTGTAAGGGATAATAATTTAAGTAGCAACCTTTTTTTGAAAAAAGAAAAACCACGAACTTTTTTCGTGGTTGTCATTGTTCAATCTTGAGTTGTGGTAACCACTGAGACATGTGATTACTGATAGGGGAGATGAGTTTAGGGCGAGCAACTTCTAATGGGACGACTTCATACGGTCCACCGATAGATTTTCGAGCAAACGTCGGATAGAACATGGGATTCTTCAATTCAAAAGTCACACTGATATCTTCGATTGTTTTGACGACATCAATCCCGATGATCCCACCTGTATTTCGATCATCCCCTTGTTGACCTGAAAGGAAATTACCGAGTGAGTAGACAACAAATGTCTGATTGCCGTTGACTCCTTCTAGCATCGCTGGAGGTTGCAGCACATGAGGATGGTGACCGATGATGATGTCGACCCCAAGGTCTGCTAACGCTTGTGCGAGTTCGGTTTGACCCTCATTCGGTAACGGTTCGTACTCCGTTCCAAAATGGAGGGAGACGACGGTCATGTCAGTCGACTGTTCCGCCTTCTCAATCTCTGGTTGCATCTGCGCGAGGTCGATATAGTTCACGTGATATGGCTGCTTCGGAACGACTCCATTCGTCCCGTACGTGTATGCGAGGAAGGAAAAAGAAATGTCATTGGCTGTCAACGTACGAATGTTTGCTTTGTCTTCAGCGGATAAAAAGGATCCGGTATAAGGCATCCCGATTTCATTCCAATACCCGATTGAGTTCTCGATGGCACGAACCCCGCGGTCGAGCGTATGATTATTCGCGGTCGTGACCAAATCGATTCCCGCCCGTTTCAAAGCATCTCCAATCTCATACGGGCTGTTAAATGCCGGGTAGCTCGACAGTCCGATTTCACTTCCACCAATCATACTCTCTTGGTTGGCAATTGAAATATCGGCGCGACTCAATATCGGAGAAATCTGTTCGAACGCAGAATCAAAGTCATACCCGTCATCGACACGAGCCGCGTTGTATACCGAGTCATGAAGAAGTACATCGCCGATCGCATAGAGAGAGGCCGTCGTAACAAGCGGCTCAGGTTCGACGGGCGGTGCTTCTTCAGGAACCTCGACAATGGGTTCTTCTACTTCTGCTGGTACTTCTTGATTTGTTGCTGGAGTCGTACTACAAGCAAATAATACAACTAAGCTAGGCAGGAAGGTAAGGCGAGAGACGATTTTGATTGGTTTCATCCCGATTCTCCTTTTCACGACAGATTCGTTCGATAACCATAAAATTCGTCGATAATTAAGAAAAATCCTGCTTATATAAATAAAGACAGGTCGTTTTTGACCTGTCATGAGAATTATTTGATATGTTCCTTGACCATGTCTTGCATGTGGTCAAACTCACGTTGAACGACCTCATTTGATGGCGGCGTCATCAAGCTCACGATGTAGATGGCGAGCGCCGACAAGAAGAATGCTGGAATCATTTCATACAATGTCCCAAACGTACCGAAGAGAGAAGCGGCATAGTTCTTCCATTGAAAAGACGACCGCCGGCGACGAATCCGCTTGTCGCATACAGTGTGAAAAAGATGAGCGTGACAGCTGCTGAAAAAGAACGTAACACGCCTTTTGTGTCTTTGAATCGTTTCTCAAAGAAGTCTGGGATTGTGATTGTATCGTCTGATATATATGAATAAATGCGCAATCTCGGAGCGACCAATAACCAGTTTAAATACGCGCCGATGGTCAATCCAATGACAATCCAACCGCTTGATACACCTGTTGCATACATGGCTCCCGGCAAGCCCATTAAAAGCCATCCACTCATGTCCGAGGCACCGGCAGATAAGGCGGCGACCCCGGGACCTAACGCCCGTCCACCCAACATGTAATCTCCGATGCTGCTTGTTCTCCGATACGCGATGATCCCAAGTAGGACCATCAGTGCCATGTACACGACGATAGACACTAAAATTCCGTTCATCAACATCCCCCCGAGAGATAAAAAATATGAAAATAATTTCAGTGATTGAGTATCACTTTGTCAAAATATTGTCACAACAAGTGGGGAAATGTAAAAATGTTTTTGATAGCTGGTCTTAAATTAACGGAACGTGCAAGAGGTGAGGTGATCATTGACGAGACCGGTCGCTTGTAGGTGGGCATAAACCGTTGTCGGTCCTAAAAACTTAAACCCGCGTCGTTTGAGGTCTTTACTCAATTGTTCAGATAGTTCCGTCGTTGCGGGAACATCTTCAAGTCGATCCCATGCATTGATGATAGGTTCATGATCGACGAATGACCAGATGTATGAATCAAACGAGCCAAACTCTTCCTGTATTTTGATAAACTGTTTTGCATTATTGATCGACGCCTCGATTTTTCGACGATTCCTCACGATTCCGCTATCGGATAGAAGTCTTTTCACATCCTCATCGGTAAAGCTGGCAACTCGTTGTACCTCAAAGTTAGCATAGGCCAATCGATAATTTTCTCGTTTTCGTAAAATCGTGATCCAACTCAGTCCAGCCTGCGCACTCTCAAGGGTCAAACATTCAAAATGTTTCGTATCATCGTGTATGGGCTTTCCCCATTCCTTGTCGTGGTAGCTGACGTATAACGGGTCGGTACCGCACCACGGACAGCGAAAGATTCTTTCCAAATTCATCAGCTCCTTTTATGTAAAGTGTAGCATGTCTTGGCGGTTATGCTTGCGAATCGACGGGTATAAAGAGTGGGAATGGGGGACATTTAAAATGAGCGACTGGATGATTTCAGTAATCGAACAATATGGATACATAGGAATCGCGTTCATGATTTTTATTGAGAACGTATTTCCGCCAATCCCTTCTGAAGTTGTTTTATTGTTTGGCGGTTTTTTTGCTGTGAAGACGAACCTTTCAATTATACTAGTCGTCGTAGCCTCAACGACCGGAGCTATACTTGGAGCAATTCTGTTATATGGAATGGGTCTATTATTCGATGTTGAACAGATTGAGAAATGGACGAAGCGATACGGAAAGTGGTTGCGTCTTGATATAGAGGATGTCAAAAAAGCAGATGCCTGGTTTGACCGATACGGGGGATGGATGGTGTTCTTTGGGCGATTGATGCCTGTCGTCCGAAGTCTCATTTCAATACCTGCGGGGATGTCGAATATGCCGTTTTTGAAATTTTTACTCCTCAGTACTGTGGGGACAGCCATTTGGAACACGATTCTCATATTGATAGGAATGAAGGTAGGGGAGAACTGGAAAGAAATTCTCACGTATCTTGATGCTTATTCCTACACGATTTACGGTCTGTTGCTGATCGGTATGGTAGGATACCTGATCTGGCGAAAAAAACGTCAACATAAAAAGACGGTAAAAGATTAACGGAGACGATAAAACAGGCGGACCGAGTCACGGTTCGCCTGTTCACTCTTATTCTTTTTTCTTGTCCGGCAATACTTTCGTGAGTGTCCGTTCCGTCTTTTCTGCCAAATATTCTGAGAAACGGAATAAGATGATCCCGACAATAGCGGATACAAAAATATAGAGACCGACAAACAAGTTGATGGCTCCGTTCGAAAGCGCGGTAAATAATATAGAGAATTCGCCACGTGGAGCGAGCGAAAATCCGGCCTCATTGGCCTGGATTCGTGTCAGACCGTATATTCTTCCACCGACACGACCAACAATCCACTTCGATAAGACGCCCCACACAATCAGGACGAAGAATAGGGCGTTTACGATGACACCTTCCTCTAGATTGATTGAGATGCCAAATGAGATAAAGAAGATGGGTAAAAATAAGTCGCGAACCGGTACAGTCAATCGCTTGAGCGGTCTGACGTCGTGGATGTCCGCTAACATGATTCCAGCAATGAACGCACCTAAAATTTCGGACAAGCCAAACATCATCCCGATTCCGGCGAAAAAGAGAATAAGTCCGATTAAACCGATACTAGCATCATCCTGCCTAAGTAAATGTTTAGAAAACTTTTGCTGTCTAGATACGAAGTTTGATCCAATGAACAGCAGTACCCCGAATATGAGAAATCCTGTGAATACTCTTCCGATGTCACTCAGGGCCACTGGTTCCTCTTGAATAATGAAAGGTGCAATCGTTAGTAATAGCGGTGCAAAAATATCCTCGAATATGAGTAAAGCGAGAACAAAGTCTTTAATATCTTCATGTTTTTCGGAATGGCGCTCAAGTAGCTTCGCCGAGATGGAAGAACTTGTCGCATACAATACGGCGCCGATTAAAAAAGCACGAGGGAAATCCAAACCAAACAGTAAGGCAATCCCAAATGAGACACCGAACGAGAGGATGATGTCAAGGACTCCTGCTTTCCATACTTTACGCATCCGTTTCCATAGCTGACGTAGGGGAAACTTAAGACCAAGCAAGAAAAACAAGAGGACGATTCCGATTTCACCCGCGACTTTGAATACCTCGTTTCCATCCCAGAAAAATCCAACGCCTACCCCGATGGCGATAAACGCCAAAATGCTAGGGAAGTATAGGCGTTCAATCAGAAGGCTGAATACGGAAATCAGAGTGAGCGACAATCCGAGCAACACGATGATGTTTAATCCATCCATAAGTCATCTCCTTTAACGATGGGGTTCAACTGTTTGCTTGATTCCACTGATACTCCATCCCTACGGATTCAGGTCTTGAGTAATCAAAGCCGAACTGTCGATATAATCCATCTGCAGGGATATCCGCAATCAGACTGATGATGGCTGTTTCGTCTGCTTCAGTTAAAATCCAATCCATCATATGCTCCATAATCAACTTTCCAAGACCGAGTCCTTGGCATTCAGGGTCTACGACAATATCAACTAAATGAAAGACCATTCCGCCGTCACCTACGACACGCCCCATCCCCACAATCTCGTCATCTAAGTATAAACAGATCCCAAAAAGCGTATTCTTAAGTCCTTTGACCGTACTTTCATCAGACCGACGAGGCATTCCTGCCTTGACGCGCAACGCTTGATGCTGTTCCGGTGTTGGCGTTTCGACCTTTACTGTGACTTCATTGACCATACTAAAATCCCCCTCAACACAAGTTAATTTTACTTTCCCGATATATTGAATGAGTAAACCTTGATTTCTAAAAACGGCTGTCTGCATAATGAGAGAGGAGATAGGGGGAATAGCAGATGTTAAACGGTCAATCACTCTTGCCGGCGATACGGGACATGCGTGATTTAGAACGCTTTTTATCAAGTGATCTCGAATTAGGCGTGTTATTGGAAATTCATATGAGTCGATTGGAATCCATCTTTAAATTACTGGGGAGCCATCACAAAAAGGTATTCATTCATATGGATCTGATACAAGGAATGAAAGCGGATGAATTCGCGACTGAATATATATGTCAAACATATAAACCGTTTGGCATTATCTCGACGAAAGGAAACGTAATCGTGAAGGCGAAGCAAAAAGGTGTCGTGACCGTACAACGCTTGTTTTTAATTGATTCACTCTCACTTGAAAAGAGTATTCGTCATATTGAACGTTCAAAACCGGACTATATCGAAGTATTACCTGGAATTGTGCCGAAATATATACAGCGTGTTCATGAAAGGACAGGCATTCCGGTATTCGCAGGCGGCCTAATCGAGACAGCGGAAGAAGTTCAAGCAGCTCTTGATGCGGGAGCGAGTGTTGTTACGACCTCAAATCGAAAACTATGGTCCGACTAATCAGGATTTGGGTATACAGTCCTTTAGGAGGGATGAATGATGAAAGACGTGATGATTGTGACAGGTGTTAGTCAAGGCATTGGTTATGCGATTGCTCAAACTTTCGTAAATCAGTATGAAGTGATTGGGCTAGACATTGGAGAAGACCCAAACGTTGAAGGTATACATTTTTATCAGGTTGACCTCGGTGACAAGTCTGAACTCAAGCGTGTCTTCGAAGAGATCTATAACCAATTTGGTCGAGCCCATGTCTTGATTAATAATGGAGGCATCGCTTCACTGATCAAGCCGATTGATGAACTCGAGGTTGACACGTTTAAACGAGTCATCGATGTCAATTTAGTCGGGACATTTAGTTGTTCAAAATACTTTTTAGAATTGAATAAAGATGAGTCGTACGGAAGAATCGTCAATATGGCTTCAACAAGAGCATCGCAAAACGAACCTCACTGGGATGCATATGGGGCTTCAAAAGGTGGAATCGTCAGTCTAACGTACTCGCTAGCCATCTCATTGAGCGACCGACCGATTACAGTAAATGCGATCAGCCCGGGGTGGATTCACACGTCTGATGAGTCGTTACGTGAGATCGATCATGAACAACATCCATCGGGTCGGGTCGGTGAACCGGAAGATATCGTCCGTGCGGTGCGCTATTTGATTGACCGACAAAATGATTTTGTGAATGGACAAAACCTCATTGTTGATGGTGGTATGACGAAGAAGATGATATATGAAGAGTGATGAGACTTTTCACCTAATACCAATTTGTTTTTTAGGTTAATTATGCCTAATTTCGGGTAATAGATATTGGAGCTTTTATCCGAAAGAAGGGGGTACATGATATGAACCCGCTCATAGAAGAGGCCATTCGCTTTTCGTCTATACGTCACGGAGGACAGGATTGTAATGGTTCATCCATTCCATATTTGTCTCATCCCTTTTCGGTTGCTTTGCTACTCGAAACAGATCAACAACCACCGGCTGTCGTTGTAGCAGGTCTACTCCATGATGTGATAGAGAAGACCAACACGGAACCGCACGAAATTTTATCAAAGTTTGGTCCTGATGTACTTCGCCTCGTTCTTGCGGTCTCAGAGGGAATTCGAGACTTGACCTGGGAACAACGAAAGCAAATGACCCTTCAACGCCTGTCAACGCTTCAATTCGATGAAGTTGCTCTGTTCGTGGCGGTCAAGCTACATAATCTCCGTTCCATTCGCTATGATTTAGAAATGGAAGGGATGAAGGTGTGGCAACGCTTCGAACGTCCGATGAGAGACCAATCTTGGTATTATCATGAGTTGTTGTTAGCGCTTGAACCATTTCGGAGCTCGACGGATTTGATTGATTTATATGAACAAGAACTTCATTTGTTATTTTATGGTGAGAAGAATGCGAAGGATCGAAAAGTAAGACAATTACTCGAATCGATTGTCATTAATTTCGATGAGGACATCTGGATCCAGGAAGCGGCACCGCTTTGCCAGACCGCGTATGAATTAAGAGAAATCGTTGGACGTGAGACATGTGATGAAGAAGAAGTTGCACGTTTCAGACAGCAACTGTACCAATCCGGTTGGCCGGAACTTTCGTCACCATCAACGCTTGCTGGCTTGAAGGAACTCAGTTATCGCACTGCATTTGATGTGAAGGATTTAGTCATTCTCATGCGTCACTCGATTGTCAACTAGATTTGTTCATGCTATAGTCAAATGGAAGATAAAAAGGGGAGTAGCGACCACATATGTGGTCGATGGGTCGTCATTACAGTGCGTCTGCACTCGGTCCATCGAGCTTTTACAAGTACGCAAGACCTTTTTATGGGCGTTTTTGTCGTCCATAAAAAGGTCTTTTTTGTTTATCCAAGGAGGAGAAAAAATGGTATTTGTTTATTTTTTATTAGCTGCGGCTATTACGGTCTTTGCCGCGATTAAATTATCCACTTACGCCGATGTCATGACAGAGAAGTCGAAAATGGGTGGGATGCTCATCGGAACCGTCCTATTGGCAGGGGCGACGTCGTTACCTGAAGTGACGACGAGTATTTCGGCCGTCATGATTAATAACCCCGATATCGCGATTGGGAATATGCTCGGGTCCAACTTATTCAATATTTTCATCTTGGCGATGTTCGACTTATATTTCCGTCAAAAACAACTGTTTAACTATGCGAGCCGGGACCATTTATATACGGCGGGGCTCGGCTTATTATTGACCTTCACGACATTGGTTGCTTTGATCGTCCGTGTTGATATGACGTTCATCGGAATCGGAATCGACGCGCTCTTGATTGCCATTCTCTATGCGATTGGAATTTACTATATCGGTAAGCAGCCGAAAGATCCGGTCGCTGAACAAGAAGTGGAGGAAGAAGTTGTCGTCAGTAAATATGAAGACATCACGTTAAAACGGGCAGTCGTTGGTTTTCTGATTGCTGCTATCATGATTATGGCAGCAGGTACAGCCCTATCGATTACAGGAGATCAGATTGCCGTCGTCACGGGACTCGGTTCAAGTTTTGTCGGAAGCTTTTTAATCGCCGCATCAACATCGTTACCAGAAGCAGTCGCTGTCTTCATGGCACTTAAACTTCGAAACGTAAACTTAGCGTTCGGTTCGATTCTCGGTAGCAATATTTTTAACATGCTCATCATCGCTATGTCAGATGTATTCTATCGCAACGGTTCGATTTTGGCAGATGTCTCGACGTCTCATCTCGTCTCTGCGGTCGGAATCACGATTCTGTCCATCCTTGTTATGTATAGTGTGCTCCGTCAAAATGTCACGTCGAAAGTTCGGTATGCGATACCTTCACTACTCGTCTTAGTCGTTTATTTTGTTTCTTCCTATTTGATTTTCATCGGATGATTTTGTAGCATCAGCCTCGTGCTGATGCTTTTTCTGTTGGCATGCGAATCCGTTCCTTCGGGTATAAGGGAAGGGAGAGGAGGGGTGGCGATGCAAATGCATAAAGTAGAAGCACGTCAAGCGTATACGATTTTAATTCCTGCCTATAACCCTGATGGTGCACTCGTCACACTCGTTGAGAAGTTGAGAGCAAATGGATTTTTATCGATTATCGTCGTCGATGACGGTAGCGGTGCTTCAGCACAATCGACCTTTGATGCAGTGACACCTTTAGTTGATCAAGTATTGACCCATGATCAGAATCAAGGGAAAGGGGCTGCTTTGAAGACAGGATTACAATATATTGTAAATAAGTATCCTGACCATTTAGGGGTCATCACAGTCGATGCCGATGGACAGCACCTGCCTGAAGATGTTGTCAACGTATATGAGGAAGGTGTGAATAAGCCACACCATCTCATCATGGGATGTCGTGATTTTAGTGGGGAGGAGATTCCGTTTCGAAGTCGATTTGGGAATCAGGCGACACGGCTCGTTATGTTGATTGGGAGCGGATTAAAACTGAAAGATACACAGACCGGGTTACGTGCCATCCCGATGCGATACGCAAGACAATTATTGGACATTCCGGGAAGTCGATACGAGTTTGAGATGAATATGCTCACGTTCACAAAACGGCTACAGGTGCCCATTCAACAAACGACCATTCAGACGGTTTACGAGAACGAAAATGATTCATCTCATTTCAGACCGGTACTCGACTCGATTTTGATTTACCGGATGTTCTTGATGTATTCGATATCGTCAGTCGCTTCGTTCCTTGTCGATGTTGGAGTATATGCAGTCTTCATCTATTTATTATCCCCGTACTTCGATACAGCCCATGTCATCGTTGCAACGGTACTCGCACGAGTCATTTCCTCTCTATTCAATTATTTTGTCAATCGAAAAGTAGTCTTCCATTCGAAGGCACGTCGATCACTTTCCAAGTATTTTGGACTCGTCGTTCTCCAAATGGCGATCTCGGCACTATTGGTTTATCTTCTGTTTCTCCTATTTAGACAAGGAGAAGTCGTCTTGAAAATTATCGTGGATAGCTTTCTCTTTTTCATCAGTTATTATGTTCAAAAACGATGGATTTTTAAAAAATAACCGGTCATGATTTCATGACCGGTTTAATATGCGAGCGTTCCCGTTTTGACGGACGTATAGCGATGTAACTCTTTCGGATTCGTAATACTTGTCTTGTGCATCATATCACGCATGAGTAGGGCGCATACGCGAGCATCTTCCGCGGCATCATGGTGAAGAAATGGTACATTCAAATACTCGGCCATCGTGTTCAACTTATGGTTTGGTAACCCGGGATATAGTTTGCGTGACAGTTTGACGGTGCAGCCGTACTCGATTGTAGGGAAATCGAATAAATCATATTTCACAATCGCCTTTCTCAAGGCACCCATATCAAATGAGGCGTTATGTGCGATGACGAGGTCCACTTCCCGTAAAATCGGGTAAAGAGAGGAAAGTACTTCTGGTAATGCCGGCGCATCCCAAACGTCACTCGGACGAATACCATGAACGCGGACGTTGCGCATATCGAATTCTTCTTCCGGGTTGACGAGTCGTTGATCGGTTTCGACGACTTCTCCATTCTCAAGAATGCTCCATCCGACAGAACAGATGCTGCGACTGTCGCGGTTCGCGGTTTCGACATCAAGAGCGAAAATTGAATATTGCATGGTCCACCTTCTTTCTAAGCAATAAAAAAAGTCTAACAGAAAGTTAGACGAATGTCGTGTTTAGGCAGCGACGAGTGTACGGCAAGCTTCCGAACAACGCTCAGACGCTTTCGCACAAGCCTGACAATGGTCATGAAGATGGCGGCCACATTCGACGGCACATGTGTCGCATATTTGGGCACATAGAGAGAGAATTGGTTTAGAAAATGCGGAGTCTGATTCTAAGGCGTTTAAAGCTAGCGTACAAATGTCAGAACATTCCCTAGTTAGTCGGATGCATTCGGTGAACATGTGTAAATCCTCTTCTTGTAAACTTTTTGAGAAACAGTGGTTGCAAGCGCGCAAGCATTCGACCACGCTCGTCAATGTTTCTTCTACAGATGTGCGTTCCATCGGAAGTCCCCCTTGTATGAAAAGTCTATCTAACATTACCCGTTCACTCAGTGGTTGAATCGCATCATGCCAATAAAAAAGTCACACCTCATTCGAGATGTGACAAATTAATGGAGCATAGGGGGCTCGAACCCCTGACCTCTACGCTGCCAGCGTAGCGCTCTCCCAGCTGAGCTAATGCCCCGTTCGAAATCATTATATCATCCTAGTATTCGCTATGGCAATTCTCTTTTTCATTTTAGGTTTATAAAATTAAAAGCCTGGGAATTTCATGTTAGACGTTATATTAAGAAAGCAGGTGTGCTCTATGGAAATGATTCTTTTGGCACTCTTACCGGCACTCATGTGGGGAAGTATTCCGCTCATCGTGTCGAAAGTGGGAGGCAAACCGATTCAGCAATTGATCGGAACGACCATCGGGGCGATGATCATGGCGGCAGTGATTGCCCTCGTCTTCCGACCGGAGTTCACGACACTCGCCATCGTGACCGGGTTTATCTCAGGGGCGTTTTGGGCGCTCGGTCAATACTTACAGTTTCAATCATTCCAAATCTTAAGTGTCTCGAAGGCGATGCCAATCAGTACGGGCATGCAGCTCGTCGGGACGTCTCTCTTTGGAGTTATCGTTCTCGGAGACTGGCAGACGACGACGGAGCTATGGTTAGGGTTCTCGGCGCTCGTCTTGATCATCATCGGGGCGACGATGACTTCGTATCAACAGAAAAAAGACAAAGATAGTGCCGGCGCCTTGAAAAAGGGACTACTCGTCCTCTTCGTTTCAAGTATCGGTTACGTCACGTATGCCGTTTTGACGAACTATTTTGAAGTAGAGGGAATCACGGCAATCCTTCCACAATCCGTCGGGATGTTCATCACAGCACTTCTCTTCAGTCTTCGTGAGAAAGACGTCAAGAAACTGGATCCGCGTACGTTCAAAAACATCTTGGCGGGTCTTGCCTGGGGGATCGGGAACTTTGGACTTTTCGTCTCGAGCGGAGAAGTCGGGATTGCGACCTCATTCGCCTTATCCCAATTAAACGTCGTTGTGGCGACACTCGGTGGAATCTACCTCTTGAAAGAAGAGAAGACGACAAAAGAACGTGTCTTCGTCTTTATGGGAATTGGTTTGATTGTTGTTGCCGGATTTATGCTTGGGATTGCCAAGAGTTAATTTTCAATTATGGACTGAAAAGAACCTTGAATGCGCACTCGTGCTAGAGTGCCATTCAGGGTTTTTGTTTTGAGTAAATTTTAATCGTTGAAAGGAGAGCAGGAGATAATGTAATCGATAGGGAAGTAATCCCATGTTGCGTTCGTTATATTGGACGTGCAACGCATTCGTGATTGATCAGAAATTTGTAGAATAAAGGGGAAACGAATCATGGAATCAAATGTAGTGACGATATCAGCTCTCGTCGATGCACCAATCGACACAGTATGGAAACTCTGGACAGACCCTGACCATATCAAACAGTGGAATCATGCGTCTGACGATTGGCATACTATTGAGGCTGAGAACGACTTACGGGTCGGCGGGAAGTTTCGTAGTCGGATGGAAGCAAAAGATCAGAGCATGGGCTTTGATTTTGAAGGAGTATATGAAGAAGTTGAAGTAAATGAGCTCATTCAGTATCGCCTTGAGGATGAACGGAGAGTCAGAATTTCATTTGCTTCAGAAGGGGATCAGACGAAGATGGTCGAGGTGTTTGATGCGGAATCGATGAATCCGGTTGAAATGCAACGACAAGGCTGGCAGGCGATTCTCGACAATTTCACTCGATATGCGAATGGGAAGAGTGTATAAAAGATAAACGGAGGCTTTGAACAGCAGGTCGCTTTTCAATTAAAGTGGACGCTGCTGTTTGTCATGTTAGATTAAATGATTGTCTTAGTGCGAGACGAAAATGAGTAAAAGGTGCTGGCTATATGTATGACTACACGTTACTAGAGAGATTTCTATTTCGATTTCCTTCCTTCGATCATCAGAAAATGAAATTAGAGTTAGATCGGAAAACGATATTGATTACTGGAGCGAGCTCAGGAATCGGGCAGGCGTTCGCTTATCTACTAGCGGATACAACCGCGCATCTGATTCTCGTTGCCCGAAGAGAAGCAGACATGAACGTCATAAAGTCTGAAATCGAAAAGGGGTCAGCCAAGGTGACTGTGTTCCCGGCAGATCTTCGAAATGAAGAGGAACGGAAAGGATTGCTGGCGTATCTCCATCAACTACCGGACGGATTGGATATTGTCGTCAGCAATGCAGGAATCTCCATCAATCGCCCCATCACCGAGTCGCTCGATCGGTACCATGACTTCACACGGACGATGGCAATCAATTATTTTGCTCCGGTACAATTGATACTATCGCTCATTCCGTTGCTCGAAAAGAAGAACGGGCAGATCGTCAATGTGTCGACCATCAATGTATTACTTCATCCTTTTCCTCACTGGGCGGCCTATCAGGCATCAAAAGCCGCATTCGATACGTGGTTTCGCTCCGCGGGTCCGGAACTCACAATCAAAAATATTTCCACGACGGCTCTATATCTACCGCTAGTAAAAACACCGATGATTAAACCGACGCTGGCTTATCAGCATTCGCCTGCCATGTCACCGGTACATGTGGCGGAACTGATTGGACATGCCCTGTATACGAAACGAACAGTATATAAGCCGTGGTGGTTGTTCCTCGGTCAAGTAGCGTCTCTTGTTTTCAGAAGACCGATAGACTGGATGGTCCCTACATTACTTAAGAGAAAGGAGCGTGACAGTAAGAATGGTTAAGTTATTGAAAGTCTTGTCGCAGCTCCATTTTCTATCACCATCAAACCTAAGCCGTCTGTTTGTCGCAATCCGTCAAAACGGAATCAACTTGATGCTGCTTTTTACATTGACTGAAAGAGCTGGGAGTCAAAAAACGGCTCTAGTGGACAGTCGAGAAACAGTGACATATCAGGAGCTAAAGACACGTTGCGAACACCTTGCTCATCATTTGGCTGATCAGTATGGGGTTAAAAAAGGACATAAAGTGGCGTTTCTATGTAAAAACCACGCGTCTTTCGTACAAGGGATGTTTGCGGCCTCACGACTCGGTGCTGACATCTATATGCTTCATTGTTCGATGAGTCAACTGCAGTTCAACCGGCTCGTAGAAGAACAATCATTCGATCTTTTGATTTACGATGAGGAGTTTGAAGACTTTATTGAAAACTCGTCTTACGAACATTCGACACTCGTCAGCTATCATAAGGAAAAGGTATCAATCAATCGTTTATCGGATTCGAAACGACCTCATCAAGGAAAGCTTCCGGTCGCATCGAGCGGGAAAATCGTGATGTTGACCGGTGGCACTACGGGTAGTCCGAAACAGGTGATTCACAAACCCTCCCTCTTTCACTTTCTAGCTCCATTCACGGCTTTATTGAACCGGTTGCTTTTGTCGTTATTCAACACTGCCTATATTGCCACGCCGATTTACCATGGCTACGGCATCGCCATTCTTTTATCTTTTCTAGCGCTAGGGAAAAAGGTTGTCATTCAGGAGAACTTTGATGTGCAGAGAGCCTGTGACCTCATTCGGCAACACAAGATAGAAGTGGTCACGGTCGTCCCGCTCATGATCCACAAAATGTTACGACACGATCCAACATCACTTCATTCCCTCGCATGTATCGCATCCGGTGGTGCGAAGCTTCATCCCGTTTTAGTCCGTGAAGTACATAACGAGTTAGGGAGCGTCTTATACAATCTCTATGGGACATCGGAAGCGGGCTTAAATCTCATCGCCACGCCAGAAGATTTACAGTATGATGCGAATACGCTCGGAAGAAGGATTCCGGGAGGAGACTTGCAGATAGTGAAGGATGGGGTGGAAGTCGATCCAGGCGCCATCGGGGAATTTTGCATACGAAATAAGTGGTCCATGCAAAACAGGAAGAACCGCTGGATTCAAACGGGTGATGTCGGATACCGTGATGAGAACGACTATTATTTTTTGTGTGGACGAACAGACGACTTGATCATCTCTGCTGGAAACAATATTTACTCCGGGGAAGTCGAGACGGTTATGCGCGACCATCCGAATGTCGAAGACGCCGCTGTCATCGGGGTAGAGGATGTGTACGCCGGTCACATCTTGAAGGCGTATGTACAGGTATACGACGAAAAATTAACAGAAGAAGCACTAGTGAGCTGGTTGCGCGAACGAGTGACAACATATCAGTTTCCACGAGAAATCGTATTCTTGGAGGCGTTGCCTTATACAGAGGTTGGAAAGTTAGACAGAAAACGACTTAAAACGATCACTCGTGCAGATGAATAGATATTTAGGAGCGAATCAAATAATAAAAGTGGATGGTTTACTTTTTGTTTTTTCGTTTTTAGCCATTGTTTTATGCCATATTTTTGAATCTCAAGGTAGATGTGATGATCATTCTTTTGACAATCATTACATTATCGTTTATTAAACATGTTGCATCGTTAATAAAGAAGGATAGTTAAATCGTTATGAATCGAAACGTAGGAACCACAGATAGATAATAAGATTACTTTTTCAATTTGAATTGTTTGATCCGCCACATCATCGACGTCATAAAAGCTGCCCATCCACCGAGTACAAGGATATAAATTGCCAAGAAAAACACAAATGCTCCATAGTCTTCGAGCTCTTCGAATGGATTCTGAATAATCATCGGTTCGGATAGTATGCCGACCACCATCAATGGAATGAAAAATAGAAAAAATCGCTTCCAAAAGTAGTGTTTGTATAGTTGTGGCAATGTCTGCTCCATGATCGACCCTCCTCAATGAAATTACACTTATTTACATATATGATAGCATATACACAATTGATGTTGGATGATTGGTCTTTATTTTTTAGCCGATTTCAAATGAAAAGAGGGTGGCCGATTCATTCAGCCGCCCTGCAGTCAATTCATTCACTTGTTCCAGTCAGTTCTCCCGTCCCGAACGTCGCGCTGAACGCACGGCACCAGATGACGACGGTGTTGTACTCTTCTAGATTCACATCCTTAGGGACCAAGTAGTTTTGATTCCCGATATTCCCTTTTAGAGCCCCTAGACTGACGCCTTCGGTCGTCTCTTGACCTGGTTTTGTCAAATAGACAAATAAGTCTGGACCGTTCGTCGTCTCGAACTCTTCAAATCGGAGATATGTCCCGTCTTCTGCCTCGACCGAGCGGATCGTCCCGGTCGTCTCATAATTTTTCTCCCCGTCCATGAACACACCCGCTACTTCGGTTGGACTCGGTTGTGCTTCCGGTGTCTCAGACGTCTCTTCTCCCGCTTCTTCTTCAGGGGCTGGTGATTCGACAGCTGTCGGTGGCAACCCTTCGTCGACCGTCTCTGTTAAAAATAGTGGGGAGATCAGCCACCAGGCGATGGCTATGATGGCGATACCGATGATTCCGATGATGATTTTTGTACGAGTCTTCATATATAATCCTCCTTTTCAGGTGTTTGAATCGTTACATTCCTTTTCCCGATTCATGGGCTTATAAAAAGACGCGAATCATTCAATTCGCGTCAGTTGAACATCATGCTGTCTCGGTCCACTTCTCCTCGATGAACTCGTCGCGTCCCGAGATGGCCCGGTCCTCCTTATAATGCTTCGGATTTTTTTTATGATAGTCCTGATGGTAGTCTTCTGCAGCAAAGAACGTCGTTGCTGGAATGATTTTCGTGACGATCGGGGCCGTGAAGCGCCTACTCGCTGCCAACACATCGCGACTCGTCTCAGCAGCGACTTGTTGTTCTTCCGTGTGATAGAAGATAGCTGGGGCATACTGAGGTCCCCGGTCTTGGAATTGACCACCGTCATCGGTCGGGTCGGTCTGAATCCAATACAGTTCAAGGAGACGTTCATACGAGAATAATGCTGGATCATATGTGATTTGAACGACCTCAAGGTGCCCCGTCGTCCCGGTTTTTACTTGTTCATATGTCGGATTGGCGACTTGTCCACCCATATAGCCGGATATGATGCCTTCAATCCCTGGTAATTCCTCAAATGGTGTCACCATACACCAAAAACAGCCACCTGCGAATGTTGCTTTTTCCATTCTGTCGTTCCCTCCAAATCGTCATTCAACAAAAAAGCGCTCACGTCGGATGACATGAGCGCTTTCGTCATATCGTCCAAGGTTTCCCTTGCTGGTCGTAGCACCTTGCCTAAGGCAGGTTGCTGTGAAGTCGCGGAGCCAGATCTCTCGTTCACTCTTGATATCGATATGTAGTTGGTGAGAGCATCATATCACCCTCAAAATACATTCGTCAATGATTCGGTTTTCGTTTCAACTGAAAAACAGTCAAGACGATGATGAATCCAATCAAAGCGATGGAAATGGGTGTACCATAAGGCACATTTTCACCGTATAGCTGTATGAAAAATAGACCGAACACAGCTAGCAACACGAATATGTAGGATCGTGTCATAGGAACCTCCTGTTTTTTCTTAAGTGTAACAAGAACACATCGACTTGGCGATACGAAAAGGAAATCAGACATAGAGCACGAATAAAAGGGGAGAGATAAAGGAGGAATGTATGATGGAACAAATCCAATTACATGAACTGACGATTGAACGTGCGCATCGTGGGTATAAAGAAGGACAATTCACGGCGAGAGACGTGACCGCCTATTATTTAGGACGGATTGCGACATATAATGAACGGCTTCACGCCGTCATTCAAGTCAATCCAGACGCCCTGTTCGAAGCAGAGGCGGCAGACCGAGCCTACCGAAAAGGAGTACGCAAACCGCTACTCGGTATTCCCGTCTTGATCAAGGACAACATCGAGACGAACGGTCTGATGCGCACGACAGCGGGTGCCGCCGCGATGCGACATCATTTCGCCGGTCGAGATGCCGAGCTCGTCAAACGGTTACGGGCTGACGGGGCTATTATCCTTGGGAAGGCGAACCTGTCCGAGTGGGCGAACTTTTTAACGGAAGGTATGCCGAACGGATGGAGTGCCGTCGGTGGACAGACGATGAACCCATATGGCGACGCGTTAAATGTCGGGGGATCAAGTTCGGGGTCGGCTTCTGCGGTCGCGGCGAACCTCGCTCTTCTTGCGGTAGGGTCCGAGACGAGCGGTTCAATCGTCCATCCGAGTGTCCATAACAGCATCGTCGGGATCAAGCCGACCGTCGGATTGATCAGCCGCTCCGGAATCATTCCGATCTCACGTTCTCAAGATACGGCAGGACCGATGGCGCGTACGCTTCGTGATGCGGTCATCTCCTTACAATCGATGTGTGGTGAGGATGAATCGGATCCGGCGACTCTTGAGACACCGGTCGGCCCCCCTTACGTGACATGTCTCGACGTGAGGCAGGCGGTCGGGATGCGCGTCGGGTTCGTCAAACCGGACATTTCAGACGAAGAAGTCGGATTGTATGAACAGGCAATCCAGTTGCTACGACAAGCCGAAATCGAACTCGTCGAGGTCACGCTGCCGAAGCATGCGGCGCTAGAGCAGGCGGACATCCTGTTCGACGAATTCAAGCTCGGGGTCGCGGCGTATCTCGCGAACACGACAGTGCCATTTAAGACGCTTTCCGATTTGATCGAGTGGAACGCGGAACATCCTGAATCGATCCCGCACGGCCAGACCATCTTTGAAGAGGCGAACGCCCGATCTGGAAAACTGATCGAAGCGAGCTATCTCGACCGTCGCATCGCGGACGTCCGTCTCGCAAAAACAGAAGGGATTGACGCATTGCTTCAAACTCATAAACTGGATGCAATCGTCCTCCCACATGACATGAACTACGACATGGGTGCGAAAGCAGGGCATCCGACGATTACAATCCCTTATCAACTGAAAGAGAGCGGTGCCCCATTCGGCCTCTCGTTCACGGGGACGAGCTACGCGGAGCGTGATTTGATTCGGGTCGCTTATGCGTTCGAACAGTTCATCACACGACCGACGCCTCCAGATTATTCGTAAGTTGCACCCGTCTCTCACGTCCGCTACAATGGTACGTATGCGGATTAGAGAAAGGACAGATTACAATGAAATCATCTATATACGGGTTGACGTTTGATCAGCTCACAAATGAGTGTACGGAAGCGGGATACGGTGCCTTCCACGCACGTCAAGTTTGGGACTCGCTCTACATCAATCGGGTCAAATCGATGGACGACCTCAACGTACGAGACGAGGTGCGCGAGTACTTAACAGAGAAATACGTCATCTCGACTCAAGACCTGTTCGTCAAACAGGAAGCGGGCGACGGAACGGTCAAATTCTTACTTAAATTACATGATGGGCACTACATCGAGACGGTGCTCATGCGTCATAAATACGGTCGTTCGGTCTGTGTGACGACACAGGTCGGATGTAACATCGGCTGTAGCTTCTGTGCTAGCGGGTTGTTGAAGAAGACACGTGACTTGACGGCTGGTGAGGTCGTCGAGCAGATCATGACCGTCCAACATTTCCTCGATGAAGAAGGAGATGGTGATCGCGTCAGCCATATCGTCGTCATGGGAATCGGCGAACCGTTCGACAACTTCGACAACTTGGTCGACTTCTTGCGTGTCGTCAAAGATGAGCGTGGTCTTGCGATCGCTCCGCGTAAGATCAACGTGTCGACGAGTGGGCTCGCGGACAAGATCTACAAGTTCGCAGACCTTGACTTACGCATCAACTTGGCGCTCTCGCTTCATGCGCCGAATGATGAGCTTCGGACACGCATCATGAAAATCAACCGGGCGTTCCCGCTTGATCAACTCATGCCATCGATTCGTTACTACGTCGAGAAGACGAACAAACGAATCACTTTCGAGTATATCCTACTCTCGAAAGTGAACGATTTACCGGAACATGCGGAAGAACTCGCCGACTTGATTGAAGACATTAAAGACAAGTCGTACATCAATTTGATTCCATACAACCCGGTCAACGAGCACATCCAATATGAGCGAAGCACGCCTGAAGACATCATGGCGTTCTACGACATCTTGAAAAAACGTGGCGTCAACATTGGTGTCCGTCTCGAGCACGGGACAGACATCGATGCGGCATGCGGTCAACTCCGCAGTAAGCATATGAACGTCGAAGGCGCGAAGTGAAAAATGGCCTCTCCGAATCTCGGGGAGGCCATTCGTTTACTGTTTTTGCCCGACATATTGAATCACAGCGGATTCGCCGTGATGGAGTGTGCCTTCTTCTCGCCAGACGACCGTCTCGTTTAAGACGAGAGGGACGAAATCGTCTTCGAGTTGGTGAAACATTTCTTCGGTGTACAGTAAGGAGGCGTCTTTTGGTCCGCCTGTCCCGTAAGCGAGTTGATGTGTAGAGTAGACTTCACTCAGGAACAAACCACCAGGTCGAAGCGTTTGTCGAATACCGGCGAACACCTTTTCTCTGACATGTGGAGGAAAGTGGCCGAAGATACAGATGACCATGTCATACGCCTCGTTTGGCCAGTCCGCTTCATTCAAATCAATCTGTTTCGTCTGAAGGGAGACGTTTCGTGACGTCGCCAAACGATTCGCTTTCTCGAGCCCTACTTTCGAAGCGTCCCACATTTCGACGTCGAGTCCGAGTGTGGCGAGCCATACTGCGTTTCGACCTTCTCCTTCCGCGATGGCTAACACATGTTTTCCTTCAAGCCGATGTGTTGTGATGAAGTCGAGTAAAAATTGATTTGGCTCCGTTCCGTACACATATTCATCGGTATTGTAACGTTCGTTCCATTTAGACAAATGATCCACTCCTCTCACCTTTCAATAAATATATCAAAATGATGAGACTAGGGTGGAAATCCTCTACGATTTTTCGAATTCATGCATAGTCCAGATGGGAGAAGGGAATAGATTTCTGAACTAATGGATAGAGTGGAGGCTAAGTAATGGAAAGAATAGATGCGTCGTTGTGGATTCGGGTACGAAATACGCTTGGTGAAGGTCCTTGTTGGGATGCTGAGTTGAAGCGTTTCTATTGGGTGGATATCGAAGGGCATACGTTATGGTGGTATGACGAGCGAGAAGACGAGATTTCTTCTTTCGAGGTCGGAAAACAGGTCGGTTTCGTCATTCCAAAAGTGACGGATGGTGTCGTCCTTGGTCTTAAAGACGGGATTTATGAATGGGATGAAATCAACCGGGAGTTAATTAAAATTGTCGAATTGGATGCCCCTGAAGGTCGATTACGTTTTAATGATGGGAAAGCCGATCCGTACGGTCGTATTTTTGCCGGGACGCTCCACTTGGACGATAAAGAGAATCAGGCATCTCTCTATCGGGTGGACCGCGATGGAACGACGACAACACTTATGGATGAGTTGACACTTTCAAACGGGTTGACGTGGTCTCCTGACCATTCCGTTTTTTATCATATTGATACACCGACCGAAAAAATTCGACAATATGATTTTGACATGAAGACCGGCACATTGTCGAACGGAAAGGTCGTCATCGACTTTTCGGAAGAGGACGGCTTCCCGGATGGCATGACATCGGATACGGAAGGTTTTTTATGGATCGCACATTATGCAGGAAGTAAAGTATCTCGCTGGGATCCATCGACCGGTGAAAAAGTGTTAGAAGTTCACGTCCCTGCCCCGAATGTCACATCATGCGCCTTCATCGGGGATGGTCTCAATCGATTAGCCATCACAACAGCACGTGAAGGGATGGACGAGGAGGCGTTAACCGAACATCCGGACGCTGGATCGGTATTTATTATCGAGACAGATGTGAAAGGGATGCCGCTTTATCGCTTTGGGCGTTGAGGAGGACATACGATGGTGAAACGACTGTTAGTGCGAGCAGGTATTGGATTGGCAGTTGCGGCAGCGGTCAAGGTGGGAATTCAAAAATTACAAGAAAGTCGAGCGCGGGAAGAGGATCATTCTTATCTCGATCCGAAGTGGGACGAGGTCCCGAGTGTCGATTCGGACAAGGACGAGGATGAAGTCGGATTGACGCAGCTCGACTCCATTTATCGAGCCGAGTGGCAAGCGAACGCCTATCCGCGTTCAGAAGCAGAACGGAAAGCGTTGGAAGAATAATTGAATGTTCATGAAAACACGTCGATGAGGCGTGTTTTTTTATTGACAAAAGGGTGGAACCGTTACATTATACAAAGAGTAATGATTACTATTTAACGGAGGTCCATCATGAAACGAATTCCAATTACGGTACTCTCAGGTTATCTTGGTAGCGGGAAGACGACACTGCTCAACCACATTTTACATAACCGTGATCACAAAAAATATGCGGTCATCGTAAACGATATGAGTGAGTTGAACATCGATGAGAAGTTGATTGAACAGGGCGGATTCTCCCGTACCGATGAAAAGTTAGTCGAGCTCTCGAACGGGTGCATTTGCTGTACGTTACGTGAAGATTTGCTCACGGCTGTCGATGAGCTGACAAAGAATCGTGACCTCGATGGGATTATCATCGAGTCATCAGGGATTTCCGAGCCAATTCCCGTCGCACAGACGTTCACGTATGCCGACGACGCCCTTGGGATCGATTTGACGAGCCGTGTCTATATCGATGCGATGGTCACCGTCGTCGACGCGTACCGCTTCTTCAAGGATTTCAATTCCGGTGAATCGCTCATGGAACGTCAACAAGCCGTCGACACAGGTGACGTTCGCGAAGTCGTCGACCTACTCGTCGACCAAGTCGAATTTGCGGATATCATCGTATTGAATAAGGCGGACCGGGTGACTGAAGCGGAGCTGCAGGAGATGAAGGGTCTGCTCAAGACGCTCAACCCGAGCGCACGATTGTTGACTTCGACCTACTCGGACGTGGCGTTAGACAATCTACTAGACGTCCGTTTGTTCGATTTCGATCAGGCGATGCATGCGGCGGGATGGATTCAAGAGCTCGAGGCAGAAGAACATACGCCGGAAACGGAAGAGTATGGGATCAGTTCGTTCGTTTACCGTCGTCGTCGACCGTTCCATCCTGAGCGTTTGATGAATTGGATGGAGCATTATCCAGAAGAAATCGTTCGCGCCAAAGGGTTCTTATGGATCGCGTCACGGAACGACCTTGCCTGTCTCTTCTCTCAAGCCGGATACGCGTCGACGCTCGAACACGCGGGCCGTTGGCTAGCGACACTTCCGGAGAATGAACGAGAGGCGATGTTTGCCTCAGAACCTGAACTACGCGAGGACTACATCGAGCCGTACGGAGATCGACAGAACGAATTGGTCCTCATCGGTCAACGGATGGACCGGGAGACGGTCGAGCGGTCACTTGATGCTTGCTTGTTGACGGATGAGGAGATGGTGGAGCCGTGGAATGCCTTCCATGACCCACTTCCTGGTAATGGCCAACTCGTCACTTATTCAGATTGACCGTTTACAAAGTGACGAAACATCGCTATACTGTGACTGCATAAGTAACCGCATATCAATGACTGCACTAGGGGTGCTTCGGCTGAGATGAGAGCATGGCTCCGATCCCTTATAACTCGATCCAGGTAATACTGGCGTGAGGAAGTGCGGCACTTTCTCTATGCAAGTTTGTATAGATTTTGTTGCTGCATTCTCATGAATGCGGCTTTTTCTATGCAAACACATATAGAGGGGGAAACAAGATGAATGAATCATGTGGCACGAGTCCGATTGTCGGATTTCGCTTCACGCTTAGCCCGATGACAGATGACTTTGTCGGGACGATTAAAGGAGCATTGAAAGGAACAAATATGACAGGTGTGTGGCGACATACGGATGACGTATCGACCGTGATCCGAGGGCGCGTCGAGCACGTGTTCGACGTCGCACGGACAGTCTTGAGTCTGGCTTCGGAAGAAGGACGCCATGTCTCGATGAGCGGAACCTTCTCCGTCGGATGTCCGGGAGATTCGGCTGGGGATGAGGCGCTCGATGCACCACCACAAACATTGAATGGAATGTCAAGAGAGCAGTATGTCTCTTCACAGTTCGCGCTTTATCCGATGGGTGCAGGTAACTATATGGATCTCATCTATGATGAAATCGAACAAGCGAAACAGGCTGGTGTGTATAATGACTCAATGCACTACGCGTCAGGAATTCATGGGAATTTGGATGATGTGTTCTCGTATTACGAGGCGGCGTTCAACCGGACGCGCGAGAAGAATCGACACGTCGTCATGACGGTGACGTTCAGTGTGAACAGTCCGTCACATGGAGGTCAACATGCTTAAGTCGTGGAAATTGAAAGAGGTCGTTCTCGTCTCCGTATTGTCTGTCGTTTTTGCCGTTGTCTATTTATTGTTCGTCCATATCGGGAATTTATGGGCAGGGTTGATTGGACCAATCGCCTATGAGTGGATCTTCGGTATCTGGTTCATCGTGTCAATCATCTCGGCGTATATCATTCGAAAACCGGGTGCTGCCTTCATTTCGGAAGTGATGGCTGCGACGATTGAAATGTTGATTGGGAATGCGATCGGACCGCGCATCATCCTGGTCGGCATCGTTCAAGGTCTTGGTGCTGAAGCCGTCTTTGCAATGACGGGTTATCGTCGATATGAGCTATGGGTTCTCATGCTTGCTGGATTTGGCTCGGCCGTCACGAGTTTCGTGTACACCTACTTCATGAGCGGATTTGCGATGCTTGAACCGGGATATGTAGCGACGATGTTCGGGCTCCGTGCGGTTAGTGGCATGGTCATCGCAGGAATCGGTGGGAAGTTGCTCAGTGACCTGTTGCTCAAGACAGGGTCACTTCGCGGCTATGCAATCGCTCGGAGTGGGAACGTCCATGGTTGAGACAGAATCGCTTTCATTCCGGTTTCCAGAAAGTCAGGACACCATTTTAAAAGAGGTGACACTTTCCATACGACCTGGACGTACCGTATTGAGCGGAGCGAGCGGAAGTGGGAAATCGACGCTTCTTGCGCTATTCAACCGTCTCTATCCAGAGAATTGTGATGGGATCCTTGAAGGCAGACTCGAACTGTTCGGACGTTCACACGACGACTATGCACCGGGCGAGATCAATCAGCGGGTCGGGACCGTGTTCCAAGACCCGGACACACAGTTCGTGATGGAACGGGTGGAAGAGGAACTCATCTTCACACTCGAAAATTTGGAGACACAAGTCGAGGTAATCGATCAGCGCGTGACAGAGATTCTCGAGTCACTCCAACTGACCGATTATCGAAATCGACTCATCGATTCCTTGTCAGGCGGGGAGAAACAGCGGATTGCCGTCGCCTGCGCCATGGTTGGACAACCGGAATGGTTGCTTCTCGATGAGCCGTTGACGCACCTTGACCCGGTGACCGCGTATCGATTCGTCGAATGGCTCGATCAAATGGATGACGTGAACGTCATCGTTGTCGAACATCGCGCGCATATGTGGGGAGACTTTTTTGATTGGCAGATCGAACTTGAAGAAGGACGGATTGTACGTAACGAACCGTTTCGATCGGTCGATGATTTTACATTCACACCGTCGTCAACACCACAACAAGAAGTCGAGCACTATGTGGTCGACGAGGTGGTGCGTGACACATTCCAATTAAAAAGTGTGACACTTCAAGTTCGCATTGGGGAAGTGATCGCCATTTTGGGTCCGAATGGGAGCGGAAAGTCGACGTTTTTACGAAGTTTGACGGAATGTGATCGCCGTGTCGGACTCGTCCCTCAATCTCCGGAACACTTATTTTTCATGAATTCGGTCGAGCAAGAACTGCAGTTTGGCCATGAGGAATCGATTGATATCGTGTTGGAGGATCTATCACTCGAGAATAAACGATCTCTCCATCCACTTTCGCTCAGTCATGGGCAGAAGCGACGACTCGCTGTCGGGATCCAGTTACTCTCAAACAAACAGTTGCTTGCCTTTGATGAACCGACGGCAGGGCAGGACGAGCCGTCACTCCATGCACTCGAGATGTTAATGAAGCGACATGCGAAAAAGGGACAGACGATCCTGTTCGTGACCCATGACTTGTCGTTCGCCAACATCGCCAATACGTTCTATCTGATGAAGGATGGGGTACTCTCAGGACCGTTCGGGGATGAACTTTGGCAGGACACGGAGAAACTTCATCATTATCGGTTAGTGGGAGGGAGGCAACGATGTCACTCCATGATATGAATCCGACGGTCAAGTTTATGACGTTCACGATTATGATGTTCGGACTGGCCTTGTTTTATAACCCGTGGACCCCACTCGTCATCATCGCCGGTACGTTAGTGATCCAGACCTTGGCGACGGACGTGTCATGGAAAAGGTGGAGCCTGTTCTTGATCCCGTTTCTCATCACGGCGCTCGGAACATTTTGGACGACGCTCGTATTTGGGAAAGAGCTCGAGGGAGAAACGTGGGTGACCCTTCTCGGTCAGGACATTTCGAAAGAAGAGGCGCGCGTCGCTATCTCTCTTAGTCTACGTGTTTTGGCGTTCACCGTGTTGTCGCTTCTTTTCATGTTGACGACCGATTCGAAACGATTCGTCATGAGTCTGATGCAACAGGCGAAGCTGTCGCCGACGATTGCCTATAGTGCACTCGTTGGATTCCGTTTCCTACCGTTAATGCAACAGGAAATGTATCAGCTTCAATACGCACATCGTCTTCGTGGCGTTCCTCTTGATACAAAATGGGAACGCGTTCGGCATGTGCCGAAACTACTTCTCCCGCTATTAGCAGGCTCGATCCGACGGGCGGAACGTGTCGCCTTCTCGATGGAGGCGAGAGGATTCACGAGTGGGAAACGGACCGTCTATGAGCGGATTGACGTCAAACCGTCCGATTACATGTGGTCAGGTGTGTTCTTCACACTGTTCGGTCTTTCAATTTGGGTAGGGATATAAAAAGACGACTCACTCGGAGTCGTCTTTCTTCGTTTCTTTCACGATACGGAACTTCGGTTTTACTGATTCATTGTTGAACGCCTCGAGGACCGTATTCTCATTCGCCATTCGGATCTGTTGTGGTTCGCCTTTTGCTGTCGTACCGATGCAATACATATTCGCCTCATAATCGGCAAACAGTGATTTATAAGATGTCGCGTGGTGCATCAATCGACCTGGCGATCCCCAGCCGACGATGATCATCCCGCTGCTCGCATCTACCTCTTGTAACGTCTCTTCGACGTAATGGTAGTTCGTCTCATCAAGTTGAGATTCCACGTAAGGGAGGTTGTCATTGATGGCGAGTGTCGGGACGAGACTGATGACACGCATTTCTCGAATCGGTTGTGACAAATGATTTTGCATCAACATATAAGCACGCTGTGTCGTCGTGCCGGACAAAAAGGCATCGCTCATCCGCGGCGAGTAAATGATGACGGCACAGATGACGCCATCCTCCACATCGGTGAACTCATACGTTCGCATATAGCGTTTCGTTTTATCTTCGTTGAAGATTGATTTTACGCGGATGGTAACTTCTTCTACATGCGTGTTCATTTCCATTCCTCACTTTTTCATGTAAGCATCAGCCGAGCGCTTTGAACCACTCGACATATCGAATCGTGTAATAAGCGACTTGTTGACTGAACGTATCACGCTCATCAGGCATGAACGTCACGCTTGACTCATAGTTTTCAAAATACGTCATGACATCGTTGACATACTGCTCACTTCGATTATATTCGAAGATGGCGTTTCGGACGGATGCCACCGAATCTGTCTTTTTTCCACCGTGTTCACTTAAATAATACGCCGCCGTGTGCGCAGAATCAACTAGACTGTGTGGGTCTGCTTTTCCATCACCGTTCCCGTCACGACCGAGACCCCCATACTGTTCAATCAAGGCAAGGTTCGTCAAGTCCACTTCGTCTTCCGGAACATCGCCTTTTTGGTCATCGGTGTCATATTCCCAACCGAGCCATGTGCGAGGCATGAATTGAAACGGTCCAATCGCGCCGACAGACGAGCGCATCGAAGAACTGTGGGAGAAGATTGTCTCTACACGGTGAACGGCGGCAAGTAGACGCCAGTCCACGTCATACGTTTCGGCTGCGTCTTGATACACAGCGAGATGCGTGTTCGGGACGCCGTTCTCTCCATAATAGGTTCGATACAATCCATTGTTCACTTTATCATGTTGACCGAGCCAGCCGACTGCCCCGAGCAAAAGCACGAGCACAATGATGAAACCGGTCAGTCGCAGCATCATACGTTTCAAGATACCGCCTCCTAGCTTTTAGACAATACCCGAATAGTGTAGCATATAGCTAACAGGAAGGACAGGAGTGGATATGAATGCTCGAACGTTTGATTTTTACAGCAATCATCGGCTACATGCTGATTGTTCAAATCTTCAATGCCAAATTGATTCGTCCGTTGATTGAAACGAGAGGACGGGCATGGGTGTACGAACAGACCGTGAAATCGGCATGGGGATTGACCTTGTTGATTGTCGCTCTCGTATTTTTATTTCAAGTACCGCTATCTGAAATTGGTTTAAGATTTATACCAGAACCGGGAGATGAAGAAGCGTGGCAAATCTTTTTAATATCATGTGTCCTTGTTACTTTGATATTCGTCTTCTATTTGTTGGTAAAAATTTCATCTCGACTCAGGAATGCTTTACGTCCTTACTATGAACTGGATTTAGAGAAATTACTTCTACCACGTACGAAGACTGAAGAACAGGCATGGAGCGCCGTTTCGATCACTGCGGGAGTGACAGAGGAGTTCATCTTCAGAGGAGTCCTCCTGTACACGATTTCCCTCTATATAGAGGTACCGAATATGACACTCGCCTTAATTGGTGGTGCCTTATTCGGCATCGCTCATGCTTATCAGGGGGTAAAAGGTGTCCTTACGACAGGAACCGTCGGCTTCGGACTTGGCATCTTATACTTAGGGATGGGCGTCCTGTGGCCCGTCATGGTTTTGCATATACTGCTTGATTTGATTGCTGGTCCAATTCATGTCGATGCAAAAAGCGATTGACTGCCTCTTCATAGGCGGGGGCATCCTTGATTATACAATTCGTATGTTCTGCCCCGTCGATCAATGTCAGGTCATTGTGACGATTGAGGGCATTCATCTCGACTGACATCCAGGTCGGGACAAAATCATCTTTTGAACCGTGCACAAATAAAATTGGGGTCGTCGTTTCGGTGACGGCCTTTTTAGGTTGAACTTGTTTCATTGTGAAGCCGGCACGGGACCACAGAAAATAATCGATTCCAGGAAGAATGAACTCTGCCGGGATACGATGCAATTCCTTTAACTGATACCGCATCAACTGCCTCATGTCATCAAACGGACATTCTGCGATGACGAAATCGACGTCAGTGAGCGGTGTCGTCTGTAAGACGGTCGCTGCTCCCATCGAGACACCATGTAGACCGACTTGCTCGACTTGTTCATTTGTTTTCAACCAGTCGACCCAGTCAATCATATCGTATTTTTCATGATAGCCGTATGAGGCATATATCCCTTCGGATTCACCATGTGATCGTAAGTCAACGGCGAGCAGGTTGTAACCGAGACGATGGAACATGGCGAGGTGAGGAGCCATGAAACTATGTGAAGCGGTATATCCATGCACAAAGACAATCCATTTCGTCGAGGAATCGTTCCGATAGATTCGTCCATAGAGTCGATAATCGTCTTTGGACTGAATCGAGACGTGTTCAAATGGAACGTCGTGATAAAATGCGCGGTCCTCTTCCGTATATGGAGCGAGTAACATCTCTGGTGTCTTGCGCTTGCCTCTCGTCATCCGTTTGAAGGCATAGTAGCTGACCGCATAGTATCCTGTGAATAGTGAGGCTAATCCAATTTTCCATTTTTGTTGCATATATACCGACTCCTTTCATCGCTATTGTACCCGAAACGAATCGATACGGTCCTGTTTTCTTACATAAGGATGGGCTATACATAGCATAAGCGGGTTAATTGAAGGAATCATGGTGCATCGAAAAATATGGGTCCGAGCGATATGATGGAATGACAAAAGCAGGGAAGTGGGGGAGATCTTGATGGAGAGGGCAGATATCTATCGAATGATTCAAAGGGTGTTGAGCAATCGGGAGGGGACACTCGAACGAGGAATAACTTTCTCGTGGACGACCGATGGTGATGAACGAATCGTCGGACTCGTATTTGATCTGTTACTCGACCGCTCTTTTCTACTCAACAAAACGAGCCTCCTCACCGAAGTACAAGAGGTTGCGCATCTGGTCGGGTGTCGACCAGAAGAAATCGTCCACGCATTCTCCTGTCTCTCGGGGATTCGACTCGAATCGAATCATATCACCGAACGACTGATGACCATTGAAGAGGCGACCATCTCCGGGGATGGGTTAATTAGTGTCACTATTCGCCTTGGAGGATGGCTCACTCATCAACTGCATCAAATTTGTCTTCGTGATGCCCTTCTTCCTTGTTGACCTCGGTCAAGGTACCGTCGATCACGCGAAGGACACGGTCACACACATCGAGCATACGTTCATCATGTGTGATGACGACGACACTTCTTCCTTTTTCATGTGCCTGTTGGGACAATAGTTCCATCACACGTCGCCCATTCTCATAATCGAGACTCGCCGTCGGTTCATCTGCCAAAATGAGTTGCGGGGAGTTGATCAAAGCCCGTGCGACGGCGACTCGTTGCTTTTCTCCTCCTGACAAGGTCGCCGGGAGAAGATGCAGTCGATGTCCTAAGCCGAGGTCGCTCAGTAGTTGCTTTGCGTCGATCTTACTTGTCTCTTGAATGAGTTCGAGTTGTTCGAGCACCGTCAGATACGGGATTAGATGAGCTTGTTGAAACACGAAGCCTACTTCATGTAGCCGTATAAGACGACGTTGTTCCTCATCTAGTTCGAACACGTCGCGTTCGTTCATCAAAAATGTTCCTTGATCTGGTTTTCGCAATAGACCGAGGATGTATAACAATGTACTCTTCCCGCTACCACTCGGACCGACGATGGCAACGCATTCCCCTGGCGATACATGTAACTCGATGTCATTCAATACGAGCTGACCGTCAAACTGATGTGATACATGGCTTAACCTCATGATGCTTTTCCTCCTATGATTTCAATTGCGTCGACTTGACGTAGTTTCCATAACGGTAACAACGCACCAAGAACAGATAAGAAAATGAACATGGACCCGAATAGCGCGACATGACCGAAGTCGACGAGAAACGGTAACGATGATGGAATCAACGCATCGACGACGTACATGAACCCGATCGATGTGGCCACTGCGGCAGATACGATGACGATGACCTGAAAGAGCAGTGCCCGTCCGATAATTCGAGGAGAGAGACCGATTGCCTTCAGAATTCCGAGTTCAGGTAACTTTTGAAGCGTGAACAAATAAAAGAATGCGGTCAAAATAAACGTTCCGATCACGAGCAGAAAAGCACGCATCATCGTGAATGTGCTTTGCTCGGCACTATATCCAGGAACCGACTCAATCAAATCTTGTTGACTCATGACGAGCGGATTGGACATCGTGGATTCCGTTCCAATCTCAGCCGATACATATGGACGTTGTTCGGAGTAATCCAAATAATCGAACCACGTCTCGTTCGTCGTGTAAATCACTGGTCCATGACTATAGCGTCCATGCGATTCCCCAGCAATCGTAAAACGATAATCAGACACGAAGTCTGTCAAGGTTTCACCAGTTCCAAGATTATCTGAAAGACTGGGATCGAAAACGACCTCACCTTTTTTAAGAGCGGAAACAGGACCGATATTGCTATCTTTTGGAAGAGCGAATAGTGTCACTTCTTCTTTTTTTCCATTAAATGTGACCGTGAGCGGTCGAACACTCATCGTTTCATTTGAAGTATCCGCTGTGACGTCTATAAACGATCGTGTCAATTGACCTTCTGAGTCCGGATCAAGCTGGTACGTTGAAGCATTCAATTCGTGCAAGGCAGAACCGTTATCATATGCCAGACCGTCTGCTAGCCCTGTAATGAGTGTCGTCAACATGACAATCAATAATGTGATCACAAATAGCATCGAGAATTTTCTTTTTTGTCTCCACATCTCTTTCCAACCTAACTGCATAAAAAAACCTCCTTCAAGTGCTGATGAAGGAAGTGTACTTCAGTAATATGAACAGAATATGAACAGAATCAAAAATGTAGATGAATCGTGGTGCCAATTCCTTCACTCGATTCAAGTGTGATCTGACCGCCATGTAAGTCAAGGATATCTGAGGTGATGGCGAGACCGAGACCGGTTCCTCTGCTTGTCCGAGCCGTGTCGCCACGATAAAAACGGTCGAAGAGATGTTGTTTCGTTTCCTCGTTCATGCCAATCCCTTCATCAGTGAAGGATATAGTGACATGTGGTTCTAAAGTACATATGATTTGAATCGTACCCCCTTCGTGAGAAGCATGTATGGCGTTCACCAATACGTTATTCCATACTTGAGCGAGAAGGACCGGGTCGCTCGTCAATTCGACATTATTCGGAATATCTATGATGACAGCAATCCCTTTTTGATCGAGCAAGAAGGCGTTTATTTGAATGACTTCAGATACCGATTGGAGCACATTCACTTTTGTCTCAAGGATTGGTGGATTTTCATCCAGACGTGACAAAAGAAGGAGCTGTTTCGTCAATTGGGATAGACGTCTCGTCTCCTGTTCGATGACACGCGCATATTCGTTTGATACACCGTCCGTTCCGTCAACTAATTTTTCAGCATAGCCGACAAGGGATGTCAGTGGGGACTGGAACTCATGAGAGACGTTCGATACAAAACGCCGTTGTCTCGCTTCGGTCTGATTGATTGTGTTGGACATGTCTTGAAACTGTCGTGCTAGCGTCCCAATCTCATCTTGTCGTTCTATAGGTAGATCTTCAGGCTCTTTACGCATAGCGACAGAAGTGGTCGCTTTTGTGAGTGTCTTTAACGGACGAACGAGTGAGCGTGTCGAAATAGCAATCAAGCCGAACGCTAGGAGCGTGACGAGGGCGAAGAACATTCCGACGAAAAGATGTAACTCCCGGATTTGGGCACTTAAGTCCGGGCGGATAAAGATAATGTCTCCGTTATCGAGTGCAAATCCATACGTGTTAGTCAATTCGTTATCAAATAAACCTAACAAGAAGAGGTGAAACGGAAAGTCTCGCATTCCTTGATAAGGAGTACCTTCTCGTACTGCTTCGATTACATTGTCAGAAATAGTTTCGTCACGAAACGCACCACCATAGCGCCGGAGTCCATCTGTCGTATCAATGACGACCAATTGATAACCTGCCGCTGCTAAAAACATATAAAATGCATCAGCATCCTCATCGGTGTGTTGTTCAAAATAGATTGACGCTCCATTAGCAACCGCTTCAGTCTTCTCGCTATAGGAGGGTTGCCACCATCTGTAATAGGCTACGTTACTAAATAATAGTGAAACGGCTCCTGATAGGAGTAAAATCAAAAACATGGTGACGATGATTCGTGTATAGAGTGTCTTCATGCGTTCACCTCGAGTGAATATCCAACGCCTCGAATCGTACGAATAAACAGTTCAGGATGGTTGAACCGGTGACGAAGTCGTTTAATATGAACATCAACGGTCCTCTCATCCCCCTCGAAATCGAATCCCCAAACAAGTTCAATCAACTCCTCGCGACGATATACCCTCCCAGGGAAGGAGGCTAGTTGAAATAAAAGTTCGAATTCTTTTTTAGGAAGGTAGAACAATTGGTCGTCAAGTTTCACCTCATATTCTCTTATATCCAAATGCAGTGGTCCTGTTTGAATCTTTGACGCGGACGAACGTTGATATCTCCGCGAAACGGCCTGTAAGCGGAATAGTAATTCCTCGGGGATGAACGGTTTTGTCACATAATCATCTGCCCCATGCTCGAAACCTTGGCGTTTATCTTCCCATTCATCGAGAGCCGTCAATAGGATAACTGGAATATCGAGTGTCCCCTTTAAGCGCTGACAAAGCTCTCGACCGTCCAATCCAGGAAGCATGACGTCTAGAATTGCTGCATCAATCGGACGGGTCGTGAATAGATGCTCACCTATTGTGCCATTTGTTGCGATTAAAACCTCGTGCCCTGCATTTTCAAACGTCTCCTTCACAAGTCGTAAAATAGCGGGATCGTCTTCGACGATGAGTATACGCATGTCAATCGTTCCTTTCAAAAAGTTACTGCAGGAAACGAGGTGACCTTTTTGGGGTCACCTCGAGTCGGATCAGCTCAACTGTTTCGTCATTTCTTGATGCAAGGAACGAAGCGCCCGGATGAATGCATCTTTGAAGTATTTGTCTTCTTGTGTCTCTAATGTTTGGATTGCTTTTTGGTCACCATTGCTCGCCTTGACGAGTAGATTGACGACAGTTCCCCAACGTTTCACATGTTCTGGGCGGGGATGATTCAATGCGGTCGTAAGTGTGAACCAGTACGGCTGATCACGTCTTTGAAGTGTGGCAATCATCCGTTTTGCGAGGAGCGTATCTTCTTCAGAAGGAATTGTTGCTGTAGCGAACCAACCGAGCATCGAGGCGCTCATGGATTCGAATTCCTGTTTCATAGACGGTTCGATTGCTAAACGACCGAAGTCTGTCACGTTGACGAACACCAATCGGTCTTTAAGATCGACATGTGTGACCCAACCGGATATAGATTTCAGCTTCTCTCGCTCTTTTGACTGTGCTTTACACGTATAGCCCTGCTGTTTCCCGATGTAGATTCGGAATTGCCCCCGATCAATATGCTTGTCTACCTTGAATTCAATATCTTGTCCCACTTGAAACGGTTGATTTCGTTTATTCAATGTTTGTCCCTTTTTCAATTCTGGTCGTTTTGAGATATGCCGTAGCGCTTCTTGCTCAGTCCGGTCATCCAACGTCCACAGGTTGTGAGGGGTCACATTTTTAAACCGATGTCGTCGTACATAAATGTACTGGTCGAGCGCTTCAATCGCATCTGCAGAAGTGAGCTTTCCAGTCAAATAGTCATCAGCGATGTCACGTAAGGTGAGTGATTCGAGACGATCGATATGTCCGGCATATGGGACGGTTCCAACAACGAATAACGCGGTCGCGACCAACTCACTTTCACGAGGGGTCAACGGTCGTTTGGCCATGGTGCACTTCCTCTCTAGATTCATATGATTAGTATAACAAAAACACATTAGCCGTTGCGAATTCAACTATGATTTGGAAAAAAATGAGGAATGGAAAGGATTCCACTTACTTATCTCGAATAGTGACTTGTAGAGAATCAGACGAAGGATTGAAAGAGTGAGGTGAGACGATGAAGCTCTCTATCGAGCCAGGGGATTACGTTGTGTTGATTGAAGTCAATAAAGAAGTATTGAAGTGTTCCTCCTTTGAGGAAGTCGATCAGGCGGATCGCATTAGATATGAACTGGTTAGTCGGATGAGTGAACGTTTACCAGCTGAGGTCATCGTCCCATCCATCATCGATTATATTCGATTTGGTAGCGGATACATTGGGGACCACATCATCTGGGATGCTGAAACAGAGTCTTTTTTTTGTCAGCAGTTTGAAACCATTGATGGTTCTCCACTTGGAGAGGACTTAGAAGGATTTCGTCCTGACCCGAGTCGGGTTGAATTGGCGCGATATTATACGTACTTGACGATTGGACGAATTATTGAATTCGACATGCTACATCCGGATGAATCGAATTATTGGTAAGTTTTTCGGCAACTTTTTATTCAAAAAAAGGGAAATCTAATCCAAAGTTTGAGATAATGAAATCACTTTATCAGTTTGGAATGGAGCGGAAGGAATGAAGAAGATTGCCCTTTTGACAGCAGTTGCGCTTTTACTGCCTACGACGGTAGGTGCAGCCAAACCTGTCATCCTTGAGAAGCATGGTTATGTCGTCTCAGAACCTCGTATATCGAGTCAGTATTATGTTCAACAAATCGGAACCGATTTGGCCTGGAGTAAAACGAGAGGAGCCTCCGACATCGTCGTGGCACTGATCGACTCATCTGCCGACCGGAATCATATGGATTTGAAAAATGTTCCTCGTGTCGTCAACTCAATGAAAGGACCCTACAGCGCTGACATTCACGGGACGCATACTGCAGGCATTTTGGCCGGTAAACATAATCAGTTCGGTATTGCCGGACTCGCACCGAACGTACGATATCACTTTTACAATGTGTTCTACGGAAAGAATTCAAAGTACACTGATTCATGGACTGTCGCGAAAGCTGTGGATACGGCAGTCGCGAAAGGTGCAAATCTAATCAACCTGTCTCTTGGGGGGGATGATTATGACAGCCGATTGGCCACATCAATCAAGCGGGCAAGGGCGAAGGGTGTGATCATTGTCGCATCTTCTGGAAATGATGGGCAACGCAAAACGACCTTTCCAGCAAATATGAAAGAAGTAATTGCGGTCGGTGCGATCGATTCCCGGCATCGTATCGCCGACTTTAGTAATATGGATGCAAACGTCAAAATCGTTGCGCCAGGCGTCAACGTCTTGTCTTTAGGGGTCAACAATCGTTTTGTCTATATGGATGGAACGTCCATGGCAGCACCGATGGTCACTGCTAGCCTAGCTCTTGTCAAATCAATCAATCCTTATTTAACTCCGGGAGAGATCGAAGCTTTGATTGCAAAAATGCCTCGAGTGTCCGGAACAACACATACCGAACTAAATACGATGAAATTGCTTGAAGCGACAAGCCGTCCGATTCATATTTCTACACCTTCTGTTTGGAAAAGTCGATACGTCAAAGACGTGAAATTGAGTGTCATGAATCACTCGAATCTCAAATCATCGTTCACACTCTATCAAGGAAGTAAAAAAATTAAAACGTTCTCACCGAATCGTACGTTCACAATGTATTCGAGCGGAGACTGGTTACCGAGTGGACAATATCGGATTGTCGGACAAGTGACAGATGGGAAATATAAGCGCTACACGAGTCGAACAATTGACTATGTCAACACGTTAAAAACATCTGTTTCGGTCGAAGCGACAGATGAAAAGACCTTTACGTTACGGACGTCACGAAAAGGGATGGTCACGGTTCTTGATGTAGATGGAAATGTACTATATGAAGCCCTTCATATTGCCGGAACGTTCCCAGTACGAGGGGATACGACACGAGGCTTGACTGTCATCCTGAAACCGACCGATGTACGAGAAAAAGTCGTGACAACCACTTACGACGCTCCTGAGATTGAGGAGGAGCAGCCCGTCGTCGAAACACTGTAAAATTAAAAGCCGCCTACTCCTGAAGAGAGGCGGCTAATCTTATTTAGTCAATGGTGATGGCTTCTCCACACCAACGGATACTCGCTTCTAAGACATTTCCCTGGTCGTCGATATGCTCAAAACTAAGTTTACCATCTCGGATGATCTCACATAAACCGACTCGAACACGGTCACTCCATGTGCGACGCGTTTCATGCGTTTCATCGAACACTGGGATCGCGTCCGGGAAACGCTCTTCCAAGTGTGTTAAATTGTGATGGTCAAAATGATATGATCGTTTCGAGAGTTCGTTCGGTGCTTTAATGTCGAACGGTTCAAACCCTCGAACGAGACGATTATTCCGGTAGAAGGCGAACACGCCGTTGTTCGGGTGGAGCACTTTAATGTCATCGATTTCTATTACATAGGTTAGACGTTGAATCCAACCGTTTTTTGCATCCTGATGCATCAAAATCCCTCCTTATTCAATGAACACGCCTTATTTTATCGCTGACTGTTCGTAAAATCAAGTTTCGAATTTCAGTTGTCAAGCATTGAAATATCCGCTACAATAGTTGAAGTGACTATGAAGTCTGGACAATCGCGGGACGCAAGTCTTGAGGAAAGTCCATGCTCGCACAGCCTGTGATGGCTGTAGTGATCGTGCTACACGAAAAGATAAGTGTAGGCAACGCAAGTTGACGGCAGAAGAAACACCTAAGTCCTAGGATACGGTGTACGCTTCTTGAAAGTGCCACAGTGACGGAGTCTGATCGGAAACGTTCAGAGTGGAACGAGGTAAACCCCACGAGCGAGAAACCCAAACTATGGTAGGGGAACTTCCAGACCGGAATCGAACGGGACGGAGGGCGCACTTGTGCGTAGATAGATGATTGTCACTCCATCGTGCCAGGGAGACCGTTATGAGCACCGGAGTACAGAACATGGCTTACAGGACAACATAGTCTCAACTTACAACGACAAGGAGTTCAAGCACATATACTTGAACTCCTTTTTTCATGAACTTTTTATAACTTACAGATTAATGAATGATACCTTGTAGAAAGAAGGCGATAGGTAATGGCAAAACGTAAACTGATTGCGACAGCAGCGATGGGGATTGAGGCGCTCGTAGCAAAAGAAGTGAGAGATTTAGGGTACACGTGTGAAGTGGAAAATGGACGGGTCTATATCGATGCGGAGATGGAAGACATCCCTCGCCTCAATATGTGGTTGCGGACAGCGGACCGAGTCAAACTCGTCGTTGCAGAATTCAAAGCGACGACGTTCACCGAATTGTTTGACGGGGTCGTGGCATTACCATGGACGGAACTCATGCCATGGGATGCGGCGTTCACGGTTGACGGACGTTCTGTCAAGTCGAAACTGTTCTCGATTCGTGACTGCCAGAAGATCACGGAGAAGGCAATCGTCGAGGCGATGCAACGTGGTTACCACAAGGAAGGCGAGTGGTTGCCGAAGTCAGGCGCAAAATTCCCGATTGAAGTCGCACTATTAAAAGATGTGGCGACCATCACAATCGATACATCCGGTCCGCTTCACCGTCGTGGTTATCGAGAGCTTCATTCGCAAGCTCCACTCAAAGAGACGATGGCAGCGGCGATGATTCAATTGACGAACTGGCGTCCGGACATGCCGTTTTATGATGTATTCACCGGTTCAGGGACGCTTGCAATCGAAGCGGCGATGATCGGACGTAACATTGCTCCGGGTATCAACCGCGAATACTTCGCTCAGGACTGGGCATGTATCCCGAAGAAAGCCTGGTATGCGGCAATCAATGAAGCGAACGAGAAGGCAGAGTGGGATAAACCCCTAAAAATTTACGGGATTGATCTCGACCCACGGATGGTGAAGCTCGCGAAAGATAATGCTGAACTCGCAGACGTTCGTGATGCAATCACGTTCGTCCATAGTGACGCGGCCGCGTTGAAGCCGAAAGAAGAGTACGGTGTCATCATCGGCAACCCACCATATGGTGAGCGACTCCAATCTGAAGAAGAAATCATCGACTTGTACGAGCGAATCGGGGCACAATATGCGAAATACCCTGGATATAGTGTTTATATGTTGACGAGCTATGAAGACTTCGAGAAAGCGTACGGTCGCCCGGCGACGAAGCGTCGTAAATTGTACAACGGAAACATTGAGACACAATATTATCAATTCTTCGGTAAACGTCGTCCACGTCCGGATCGTGATACGAATCAAAAATCTGACTAATGTAGAGAATGACCGTTCCATCGAGCGGTCATTTTTCTAATTTCCTTCACTTACTCAATTGTTTCATCATTCGATGAACAGGTTATACATATCATATGTATAATAAAAAGGGGGACATGTGATGCAGACGTATACCGTCGAATATCAGTTACATGCGAAAGAACAGACCACCCGCACGGTAGATGTGGAAATGAACCGGGCGCCAAACTTGAATAATCAAGAAGAGCTAAATGCTGCCTACCAAATTGTTTCGGACGCGATTCGTGAGCCGATCACTAGTTTTGAGATTGTATCCATTACGTGAGCCCGAGGCAATCGCTTCGGGCTTTCTACATATGACTGAAGGAGTGAACAAATTGAATATTTTAGTAGTCGGAATTGGTGATGTGGCCCAAAAAGCATATCTGCCAGTGTATGCCGGATTAAAAGACGTCAACGTATACCTCGTTTCAAGGGATAAACAGAAGCTCGACGCTATGCTGTCAACGTATCGTTTCCAAGGTGGATACACTGACCTTAAGGAGGTGACGATGTCAGAGATGGATGCTGTCATGATTCATTCGACGACATCAGCACACTTTGAACAAGCCGAGTACTGTCTTCTTCAAAAGAAACATGTCTTCATTGATAAGCCGATCACGTTCATGCTTGAAGAGACGGAACGGCTTGTCATGTTAGCCAAAGAAAACGATGTTCATCTCGTCACCGGCTTCAATCGTCGATTTGCGACTGCGACACAAGCGTTGAAACAGATTGGACAAAAGAACATGGTGTTCATTCAAAAAAACCGAACTTATAAACCGGCGACGCTTCGTGAATTCGTCATCGAGGATTTTGTTCACGTCGTTGATACACTCCGCTATCTAACCGACCTTCGTCCGGTCGAACGGTTGCGTGTCACTCCGCGTTATGACGGAGACGTTTTGAAACAAGTGGTGATTCACTTCACTGCAGGTGGGATTGAAGCAATCGGTTGGATGAACCGTGATAACGGTTGCACCGAGGAAGTGATGGAGGTCATGTCTCCGAATGTGAAGCGTGTCAGCCGTGACGTCGAGCGGATTGTGGATTATGGACCCGACGGGGTGAGAGAATGGGTACTCGACCCGTGGGAGTCGAACTTGAAACGTCGCGGATTCATCCACATGGTCGAAGCGTTCATTCGGTTAGTAAACGGAGAACCGAATACGTCGGTCATTGCCGAGGATAGTCTTGAGACGCATCGACTGTGTGAAGAGATACTCACACATGTGCAGTGAATCGTCTGTTTCTGTCAGATTCAGAGCGGGTAAAAACTCGATAACCCGATAAAAGGAGGCGATTTTGTTGGATGTTCGTGAACTGATTATGCAAATCAATGACTATTTATGGTCGTACCTACTCATCTTTGTCTTGATTGCCGGAGGACTTTATTTTACGATTCGGATGGGATTCGTTCAATTTCGAATGCTACCTGAAATGTTTAAACTGCTATTTGTGAAAGGACTCAAGCATGAGAAAGGTCAGGTATCTTCCTTCCAGGCGTTCGCAATCGGGACGGCAGCTCGTGTCGGTACGGGAAACATCGCCGGTGTGTCGACCGCCATCGCATTAGGAGGTCCTGGCGCCGTGTTTTGGATGTGGCTCATCGCATTGATTGGAGCGGCATCAGCCTTCGTCGAGAGTACTCTCGCCCAAGTATATAAAGTGCATGATGGCAAAGCTTGGCGTGGCGGACCAGCATATTACATCGAGCGGGCATTAGGGGAGCGCTGGTTAGGGATCGTCTTTGCCATTTTGATTACCTTTGCATTTGGATTTGCTTTCAACTCGGTACAGGCGAATACGATTGCGCTCTCTGTGAACAATGTATTTGAGATTGATACGATATGGGTCGGGCTGATTTTAGCCGCCCTCACTGCAATTGTCATTTTCGGCGGAATTCGTTCGATCTCGACTTTGTCGGGAATTATTGTACCAATCATGGCGGGTGGTTATATCCTACTAGCGATTTGGGTCGTCCTCACGAATCTTGATGTAGTGCCACAAGTATTCTCGGCCATCTTCTCAGAAGGTGTCCTCAGTTTCCAACAACTGTTCGGTGGAGCGGTCGGAGCAGCTGTCCTTCAAGGGATTCGCCGTGGATTGTTCTCGAACGAGGCAGGGATGGGTTCAGCACCGAATGCCGCCGCTACGGCTGAAGTTAGCCATCCTGTCAAACAAGGATTGATTCAATCACTCAGTGTTTTTGTCGATACATTATTCATCTGTACGGCGACGGCGATGATTGTCTTGATTTCGGGTGTGGAAGGTTCTGAGGAGTTTCAAGGAATCGAGCTTGCCCAAGAGGCGCTCCTCATTGAGATCGGTCCGATAGCAACGACACTCATGACAGTTGCGATTCTTCTTTTTGCTTTTAGCTCGATCTTGGCCAACTACTACTATGGAGAGACGAATATTGAATTTATTTCTGAAAAAAAACGATATCTCATCACTTACCGGATTGCTGTTGTCGGTATGGTCATGTTTGGTTCGGTACGCTCGGCAGGACTTGTCTGGTCGATTGCGGACATCTTCATGGGGTTGATGGCACTTGTCAATATGTACGCGATTTTCCGATTAAGTACAGTTGCTAAGACGCTCCTCGATGATTATATACTCCAGAAGAAAGATGGCAAAGACCCAGAATTCTTAAAAGATGATGTAGATTTACCTGGCAAGGAGCATATTGAAGCGTGGGAAGCAAAAAAAGAAGAAATCAGTTGAACGATATATGGGAGTGCTTCCGATTCAGGGAGCATTTTCTCCATTCACTTATTATTATTTCAGATACCGTATTTATTTTAATTAAAGAAAGTAGAGAATTATTATGAAACAAGTAATCTTGACAATCGTCAAGCGATTTTTTGTAGAACGATTTTTTGATCAAGCTGCTATGTTAGCCTATTACTTCATTCTTTCTACATTCCCGTTCTTGTTGTTCGTGTTGGGGATTGTTGGACTTTTACCTTTTTCAAGTGGCGATGTGATTCAAGCATTGTCGCTCATTATGCCAGAAGCAAGTTATCGTCTATTAGAAGGAAATATCGAGGCGATTTTTGACAATTCAAAATTGAAATTGGCATCATTCAGTATCTTACCCGCACTTTGGATTTCATCGATTGCTGTCCAGTCATTAGTCCGGGCCTTGAACGATGCCTATCGGGCAGTCCGAAACAAGGCGTTTTGGAGAGGGATCTTACAGGATATTGCCATCACGTTAGCACTCATGTTTGTGCTTCCATTTTCTTTGCTCGTACCGGTGATTGAGACGGCGCTACGCGAGGTATCTTCGTATATCCTATTCATCGATGAGATTGTCACAACCTATGCTCAAATTTGGTTTTACTTTAGATGGATTATCGGAACGAGTCTTCTATTCATAGTATTCGTATTCGTCTATAAGTGGTTGCCAAGTGTTGTTGGTACTTTCAAGAATAGTTGGGCTGGAGCAGCATTTGCGACTCTCGGAATACTAGTTGTGTCAAATGTGTTCAGTTACTATTCACAGTTTGCGAACTACGAACAGTTTTATGGACAACTTGGAGCGTTCATCGTCTTATTGATTTGGTTTTATCTAGCAGCCTCTGTGATTTTACTCGGAGGCCTCTTAAATGCGACACTGATCGAGAGGGAAGAAAAACTTCGTTAGACTTGTAATTATTAGTTATCATTCAAAAGAATAGGGAATGGTAACGTAAGGTCACATCATCTAAGCGGAGGTGGGAAACATGAATATGCAACGGCTCGTTCACAATCGTCGTTTCATCGATCAATCATTGTTTTACCTCGCCTTACATCTGTGGAAGTGGATTTTACTATTACCTGTTTTATTCTATTTGAACGTATCGTTTCAGCAATCACCATTTTCGGAGTACTTGATGGTCAGTATCATCCTGTATCTCATGTTTCGAGTCATTCAATATGTCGTCGCCAGTCGTGCTTCTTTCATGGAGTTAGTGGAATTCGGATATGCGATCTTGTCACTCTTACTCGTCTTTTCGTTCTTGATGGAGATTGGGTCGCCGCCAGTCGCCATTGCATTGATTGGCATAGTATACTTGAGCCATCCTATGCTAGCGCTTCATCACTATCAGAATTTCTCAGAACGGAAATGGCTGAACAAGCAGTTCCAACTATTTAGCCCGATGTTACGGCAAGGAGAAGTGCCAGTTCACGTTCTAGTATTGACGGAAGATGAGATTGTAATTACTGTAGAGAGTGGTAAAGAGTTTACGTACCGTCATATATATTGGGGCGGTTTTTATGTAGAAAATCCTTCCTAAAAGGTGGTTACACAGTTGTTTAGCGGATTCGATAATGTGATTGTCATTCTATTTTGGATTGCGACATTCATTGCGTTCTTTAAAGGAGCGTATGATATGTGGCGTGAGTATCGATCAACGAAAGAAAAATCAGTGCTCTATTATTTGATCGCATTGATCATTACTTGGTTTTGGTTCAACCCATACGAACTGGTCGCGCTTCATCCGTTCGTATTGATGGCGTACTATTGGAATCGGAACAAATGGATGCGTAACGCGATGCTCGTATTAGTGCTCGTTCCATTCGTGATTCGTGTATGGTTAATAGCCGCTTCCATGTAAAAAACTCGGTCCCTTTAAGGGAACCGAGTTTTTGTTTGTGGTATTATTCTTTTTTCGCAGCTGCCAATTCAGCTTCCATTTCGCCGAATTCACGAGTGATGCGTTTTTGTTCTTTCTGGCTTGTAAAGTTACTGACAAGTACGATTGCCAACATACTTAAGAAGAAGCCAGGGACCATTTCGTAAAGGACAGTTGAGAGTCCAGTCACAATCCAAAGAATAACTGTGATGGCACCAACGAGGATACCAGCGAGGGCACCTTGACGTGTCATCTTCGTCCAATAGAGTGACAAGAGAATTGCTGGTCCGAAAGCTGAGCCGAATCCAGCCCATGCATATCCAACGAGTGTCAAGATTGTGCTAGATGGGTTGAGAGACATGAGTGTTGCTACGAACCCGACGACCAAGACACCGATACGACCGGCGCGTACCATTGTTTTTTCACTTGCTTCTTTGTTGAAGAACTTACGATAAAAGTCTTCTGTCAAAGCAGACGACGTAACGAGCAATTGTGACGATACGGTCGACATGACCGCTGCAAGAATCGCAGCTAATAAGAATCCAGTGATGAACGGGTGGAACAAGACTTCAGAGAATTGAATGAAGACTGTTTCTGGGTCACCAAGCGGATTTCCTTGACCGCGGAAGTATGCGATTCCGACGAAACCTGTCATGACGGCACCAATAATCGATACAGTCATCCAGCTCATTCCGATACGACGAGCTGTTTTCAAAGATTTCACATCACGAATGGCCATAAAGCGGACGATGATGTGCGGCTGACCAAAGTAACCGAGTCCCCAGGCGAGGAGACCGATAATCCCAAGTGTTGTCGTACCTTTAAATAAATCAAACAAGTCGGCATTGATTGCTGTTGCAGAGTTGACAGCAGTGTCTACTCCACCGAGATCTGTTAATGCGACGAAAGGAACGAGCACGAGTGCCAAGAACATGATGACGCCTTGGGCGAAATCCGTCCAACTAACTGCTGTGAACCCACCGAAAAGGGTGTACAAGATGACGACACTGATTGTGACGATGACACCTGTCTGATAGTTCAATCCGAATGAGCTTTCAAACAACTTCCCGCCAGAAACGAGTCCGGCTGACGTGTAGAACGTGAAGAAGATGATGATGACGGATGCGGATAGGATCCGTAGCCAGTTCGAGTGATCTCGGAACCGATTCTCTAAAAAGTCTGGAATCGTAATCGAATCGTTCGCCATCTCTGTGAAGACGCGAAGTCGTGGAGCAACTAACAAGTAGTTCAAGTAAGCTCCGATGACCAATCCAACGGCTAACCAAATTGCTGATAGTCCAGTTGCATACATTGCACCTGGTAGTCCCATTAACATCCAACCACTCATATCCGAAGCCCCGGCTGACATGGCTGTAACTCCTGGCCCCATTTTACGGCCACCTAACATATAATCTGATGAATCGGTCGTTCGCTTATACGCGACGTATCCGATAAGAAGCATCATCACGAGATAAAGCGCGATTGATACCCATTCTTGCCATAGCATTGAATTACCTCCTATTAAGTTAAAAAAATCTATTTCATCAACTCGTTCGCGATTGTGTGAAGTCGTCACACAGTCAAATACAAAAGTTGAAAAGGCGAACTTGTGGTTTACCTTACAGAACCTTTGGAATGATTGCAAACTGTCATCTTTTCATAAAAACGGCTCTAAAGCCTATCATATCAACGGATAAGAGCAAATTTCTTTCATTAAAAAGTTTAAATATTCTGAATATTTGAAATGCTGCAGACTTGTTGTTGTAACATTAATGTAATATTAAATGATATCTTTTCAGAAAAAATAAAAAAGAGCATAGATTAAATGCTCTTTCTCATCATTATTGGAATGCTGTCTCTTCAACGAGTCGCATCGTCGGGAATGTCTGCCCAGATTTTGCTTGCATTGTGACCAAGATATACGTCTCTTCTTCATGTTGCATGATGAACACCATCGTATAACCGGATTCGTCGGTGTAACCTGTTTTAGTAGCCGTCACGTATTTCGAATAGTTAATGCTTCTTTCATTAACAGCGGATCCGAGGTGATACCACCAACGCCGTTTGCCGTTTCCGTCAATGTCGTCAAATTCAGCTTTGTATTCATAAGTCCCGGCAATTTCAACAAGTTCAGGGTATGTACTGAATGCGAAGGCAATTTTAGCCATGTCGTTCGCCGTTGTATAATGATTCGGATCTGAGTATCCGTGTGCATTCATAAAGTGAGTGCCAGCTAATCCTAAAACTTTCGCACGGTCGTTCATTAATTGAACAAATGCTTCGGTAGACCCACTCGTATATTCCGCTAGACTATTCGCAGCATCATTTCCCGATTCGAGAAGAGTAGCATATAAAGCCTGGCGTACCGTCAATTTATCACCAATTGTGAGATGGGCGATGTGACTATCCCATGGAATGTCGAGTGTAGATGCTTGGATGGTGATAACTGATTGATCGAGCTCGTCTGCGACGGATGCTTTTTCGTAGGCGAGCAGTGCCGTCATCAGTTTGGTTGTGCTCGCTGGGAACACGCGATCGTCTGCGTTCTTATCGATTAAAATTTCCTGCTTCGTCACATTGATGAAGGTCAAAGCTCCAACGGAAATGTCATCGTTTGATAATATAGTTGATTCACTGGGACCCCATGACCCCATCTCAATATTCGGAAAGACCGGACCTTGTTTCATCGGTTCCATTTTCGGAGCGGCTGCCTCTGCAGGTGTTGGTGATTCCTTGTCTTGTTTAAATCCGACTAAGGTCGGGATCATTGCGATGATGCTGAGCAACACAACCGCTGCAATCATTCGTCGCATGATGTACGTTCTTCTTCGGTGTCTCCTTTTACGGGTCAACAAAAGTCCCTCCTTTTATCATTACTCATTAAACATAATAGAAAACGCTCTCTTTTTTCGCTATTAAAATAAAGAACTAGGTCAATGATTGATGAGGAAACAATGAAGATTTGGGTAAAGACGTAGAGATACTACTTTGAGAGGAGAATTTTCCATGCATCGTTATCCGTTCACGAATTCTATTTGGCGACAGCATGACACGGGTCCCTTGTATCCCTCGTTAAATGTTTCAGAATCAGCTGACGTCGTAGTCGTTGGAGCCGGGATCGCCGGACTTGTCTGTGCTTATGAGTTGCAGAAGCGGGGGAAGCAAGTGACGCTTTTAGAAGCGTTAGAGATTGGTCATGGTACCACTGGTCATACGACGGCCAAATGTTCTGTTCAACACGGGTTGATTTATCAAAAATTGATTCGACACTTCGGTGAAACGGTTGCGCGTCTTTACTACGAATTCAATGCTGAAGCACTTGTCTATTTACAGAATCAAGTAAACGAAGGATTCGATTGCGATTATTCTTTGGAACATTCGTATTTATATGCGACTGAACCAAATGACGAACTCGTAAAAGAACTCGATGCTTACCGCCGTCTAAAGATTGATGGGGGAGAAGCGACAGAGGAAGTGAATCATGCACTTCCATTTACAATCGAACAAGCTTTAGTAATTCGCAATCAAGCACAGTTTCATCCCGTCAAGTACTTACGTGAATTAGCTGAACGCTTTGTCCGACTCGGCGGAAATATCTATGAACAGACGAGGGCGATGGAAGTGAGTCAAGGTCCACGACCGATTGTCACGACTGCTACAGGAAGACGGGTTCAGGCAAATCAGGTCGTGATTGCGACCCATTATCCGTTCAATGACCTACGTGGGCTATACGTGTCTAAATTTTCAGTAGAGCGCTCCTATATCGTTGCTTGTGAAACGGATACAGATCCGCTGAAAGGGATGTATTTAAGTGTCGATCACAACAGTCGATCGTATCGGTCATATGTTGATAATGGAAAAACATATTTACTAATTGGTGGAGAAGGACATTTAGCGGGACAGGTGACGGACACCCGAAGTCGTTATGATCGTCTGGAGAGCGATGCCCAACATCATTTTGGAACGAATCGGGCGACGTATCGTTGGTCTTCTCAAGATCTCATCACATTAGATTCCCTCCCGTATGTAGGACAGATGTTTAAGCGGGAACCAGATATCTTCGTGGCGACAGGATTTTTAAAATGGGGGATGACTAACGGAATTGCAGCAGGGAATTTACTCGCAGACCAGCTCACCGGTCATCCGAATCGTTTTTCAGATCTGGTGTCTCCACTACGAAAAACTGTCAAACCGACAGATGTCGGCTCATTTGTCAAAACCAATCTCGATACGGCAACACAATTTGCAAAAGGGACGATGGAACGCGTACTCGAACGTCGGGGCGTTGAGGACCTGCAACTAGACGAAGGTGGAATCGTACAAGTGGACTATCAGACAAAAGGGGTGTATCGAGATTTAGACAACCGCTGCCATGTTGTCAATCTGACATGCACCCATCTCGGTTGTACGGTGAAATGGAACAATGCGGAACGGACATGGGACTGTCCATGTCATGGATCGCGGTTCGATACAAAAGGAGCCGTCCTGGAAGGACCTGCGACAAAACCACTTCCCTACAAGAAGCGAGAAGATTTGTAAACTAGTATAGGCAAAGGTTGACAGCTATAATAAAGTAGAAAGAGAACAGACCAACACATAGGGGTGAATGACTGATGGAACTAACAAAAGAATGGCGTGAGCATTTTAAACAATTGCGTGCGTTCGATGAAGCAATCTCTCTCTTATATTGGGATATGCGTACACAAATGCCGGAACAGTCGGCACCGCTCCGTGCGGAAACAATCGGATATTTATCGACCGAGGCGTTCAAACGACAAACGAGTGAGTCTTTCGCTTCTTTATTAGAACGCATGACTGAAAAAGGTGGACTGTCTGAAGTCGAATTGCGTTCACTTGAAGTTGCAAAAACGCAATATGAACGAAACGCAAAGATTCCTCATGATGAGTATCAAGCTTACGTGACGCTTGTATCTGAAGCGGAAACCGCTTGGGAGAAAGCGAAGAATCAAGATGATTGGGAGATGTTTGCTCCATATTTGAAAAAGATCATCGGATTCCAACAAAGATTTGCGGAATATTTCGGTTATGAGAAGCATCCGTACGATGCACTGCTTTATGACTTCGAACCCGGTATGACGGTTGGACTCTTAGACGAATTGTTCGCCTCGCTCCGAGATGAACTAGTTCCCCTCATTCAGCAGCTTTCAAAAGAATCACTTTCACTAGACTGGTCGATGCCGGCAGACGTTCAAGAGAAAATTTGTCACGACTGGATGAATGTTGTCGCCTACGACCTGTCGCGCGGGCGTCTCGATGCAACCGTGCATCCATTTGAGATCACAATCAACCGTCGTGACGTCCGAATCACGACGAAGTATGATGAAGCCGATTTTCGGAATGCGTTGTTCGGTACGATGCACGAAGCGGGACACGCGACGTATGAACAGCAAATCGACCCAACCCTCGATGAACTCGGTTTAGGAGGGGGTGCATCAATGGGAATCCATGAATCTCAGTCGCTCTTCTTTGAGAACTTCATTGGACGTAGCGAGGCCTTTTTACGGCGTGTCTATCCGCAACTCAAACAACTGCATCCAACATATGCTGATATCGACTTCGATACATTCTATCGTGGGGTGAATGAAGCCAAGCCATCCCTCATTCGAATCGAGGCAGACGAGTTGACGTACAGTCTCCACATCATCATCCGCTATGAACTTGAGAAAGCGCTCATTCAAGGAACATTATCCGTCGATGAGCTGCCAGCGGCGTGGAACGAAAAATATAAAGAGTATCTTGGTCTCGATGTGCCGTCGAATGCCAAAGGGGTCCTTCAAGACGTCCATTGGGCAGGTGGTTCATTCGGTTACTTCCCGAGCTATGCCCTCGGGTTGATTTATGCGGCGCAATTGACGGAGGCTTTGAAGTCCGACCTTCCTCAATTCGAGACACTGATTCAAGATGATGAGATTGAGCCGATAAAAGCATGGCTACAGGAGAATGTCCATCAATATGGAAAACGTCTGACGCCGAATGACCTTATTCGACAAGTGACCGGTCAAGAAATCTCGGTGCAACCTCTTGTTCGCTATTTGATGGACAAGTATCAGACTGTTTCCAAATGAAACGATTCGCACATCGTGGGGTGATGGCACTTCGACCTGAGAATACGATGTCGGCGTTCAGACTCGCGCTGGATACGGGGGCAGATGGAATCGAGACAGATGTTCATTTGACCAAAGATGGTGAGCTTGTTCTCATTCATGATGAGACACTGGAGCGAACGACGGACGGGAGCGGTATGGTGTCTTCATACACACTCAACGAACTGAGAAGATTTAACGCCGGAGTTCAATATTCTCAACAAGAGGTCATCCCGACACTACAAGAACTTCTCGAACTTGTGAGGGATGAATCAATCCGATTAAATCTTGAGGTGAAGACCGATGTCCTTCGCTACGAAGGGATTGAATCCCGCATCATCGATACAATCGAAGTGGCAGGAATCGACCCGTCTCGTATCCTTTTCTCTTCATTCAACCATGAGACGATACATCGGTTGAAGCAAATGCGTCCAGATATCGAGTGTGCGATTTTATTGGCACAACCCTTATATGACCTTGTCGGATATCTTAAATTTGTAGGAGCCGACTCGGTCCATCCACATATCAATCGCATCACAGATCAAGAAATCGAATGCTTAAAACAACATGATATTCCTGTAAGACCTTATACAATCAAGACAGCTAGTGAAATGAAGCGCTGCCTAGCTCTTCAAGTCGATGCCATTTTTGTGAATGATATCGAATGGGCAAATCAAACCTCTTAGTCGCAGACTAAGGGGTTTTACTTAATCGAGATTGGGAATCTAAAGTAGTGTAGAGGTTGCGCTTTCATTCCATAACATATCGGAGCACATTCAGGACATAGTGTCCCCTTTACGTCACTGTCGGATTGTCTTAAGTTTAAGATGTCACCGAGCTACATAGCAATCAGATGTAGCACACCATGTAGCACTGCATCACACTTATTGTATGCAAGTCGTAGGTTACCGTAGAAAAAAGGAGGATATTTCACATGAAGAAGTTGATGTCTTTACTTGGTACACTAGCACTGGCTTTCGCGTTCATCTTACCGGTTAGCGCCGATGGACATGAAAATGCGATGGTCCGTGTGCTACATGCTTCACCTGATGCACCGGCAGTTGACGTGTATGTGGATGGGGAAGTCGCGGTCGAGGGAGCAGAATTCAAAGACCTCACTGACTACTTGACTCTTCCTGCAGGGGATTACAACGTTGAGATCAAGCCAGCAGGTGACGCAGAAACAGTCGTCGTTGCAGCAGACCTTTCAATCGAGGCAGGCAAGTTCTATACAGCTGCTGCGATTGGACAACTTGAAAACATCGAAATCGCTGCAATGGAAGACGATGCGAACTTCGAAGACGGTAAATCAAAAGTTCGCGTTGCTCACTTCGCACCGGATGCTCCAGCAGTTGATGTAGCACCTAAAGGTGGAGACCCACTATTCTCAAACCTCGAGTTCAAAGCAGTAAGTGATTACGGCACACTCGATGCCGGCACGTATGACCTTGAAGTTCGTCCAGCGGGAGCGACTGATGTCGTCAAAGCTCTTGATGGTGTCGCACTCGAAAGTGGTATGAACTATACGGCATTCGCTATCGGACTCCTTGAAGGAGAACCAGCGTTTGAAGTACTCCTCGCTGCAGATGGCGGAGAAATGGCGATGGCTCCTGAGACTGGACAAGGTGGTCTCGCTCAAACAGCATCAATGAACTGGTTGCTCGCAGCAGCGGTAGTTGGAGCGGCAGCGGCAGGATTCTACGTCTTTCGTCGTCAGAAGCAAGACGCTTAAGCTCATCTTTTTAGGAACCATCACATTTTTCCTATTGAGTGCCCAGGCCGATGCACCTGATCGATCATTCGTCATGCCGATGGCTGACTTCGCTAAACCAATCGTCTTGACGTCAAAACAGGTCGATCGTCAATCCTTTCATTCGAATAGTTTCGTCCCGTCCCGGCTTGTGATTCCATCAATCGATGTTGATGCATCGATTGAAGCAGTCGGGAAGGATGATGCTGGACGGATGGATACTCCGGCTGACGTAAATCAAGTTGGCTGGTATCAATACGGTGCGAAGGCAGGCGCAACAGGAAATGTTGTGTTATCCGGTCATCTCGATGACTTGAACGGTCCAGCTATCTTTGCGAATCTGGATCAACTTCCGATCGGAGAACTGATGACGCTCCAACGGAAAGACCAAGTCGCAACATATGAAGTCGTCAGTGTAAAACAATATCGCCTTGAACAAGTTCCGCTCGCTTCGATTTTTGCGGCCACTCAGGCAAAACGGATTCAACTGATTACTTGCGCGGGACCATACGATGAGAAGCTAGGATATCGTGACCGGATCGTTGTCACAGCACACTTGATTGAAACGAAATAAACAAAGGAGATGCGAATCAAAGATTCGCATCTCCTTTTAAAGTAAAACAGACCCCACCCTGGACGGGTGGGGTCTGTTTATAGGTTAAGCATCCATACGATCTAATAATTTTGAGAGTAAAATGAGTTCGTCATCTGAAAAATCAGTAAACACTTCTAACAAATATTCGATTTTCATGCTCTCTAGCGTCTCAAACAACTCACGACCGGCATCGGTCGCCTGAAGTTCAACGACACGGCGGTCACGCTCGCTACGCTCGCGAGAGATTAAGCCCTTTTTCGTTAACTCATCAGCGAGTGCTGTAATCATTGAAGCCGAAAATTGAAACTCGTTTGACAGTGCAGAGGCGATTTGAGGACTCTGTTGACAAAGAGAACGTAGAATGAAGAATTCATTGCGGGTCAAGTATTGTGAGAACATCGAACGGAGATTTTTTTTAACTCCGCGATAGTTCATTCGGATTCCACGTTCAGCATCAGCGACGAGCTGACGACGTGAAGTGGTCTGTACAGGTGTGGTCATCCTCTAAACTACCTCCTAGTTTAATATTATTCATATATACTTCAGAACATAGAAACATTCTACATTAAAAAGGTGTTGTCTGTAAAGTTATAGCGGCTCGTCTTTCACTCTAATTTGTTGAATGATGTCTTCGTAATGCTTTAGGTCCGGGTAGAAGCGTCTAAAGAAGAATTCGATTTGCGATTCATCTCCTTCTGCCAGAAGTTTTGCAAGCACGGCGTAAACAACTCCCATTCCTTGTCTTGGTAAAAGAGAAGAAGGAAGAAGCGTCGCACATTGGATGGCTTGCGTGAAATAAGTTGAGAGCGTATCACTTAAGTCTTTGAATGTTCGAATATCTGCGTAATGGAACATGCGTGTCAGTTCGACGATGGCCGAGAGGTCGGTTTCGAGTAGCCACTCACTCTTAAAGATGGCGTTATCCAACTTTTCAACGACTTTGTCATTCGCGATATAATAATTCAAATTATCACGTGTAATCGCCACTTTCTCAGGAGACTCAAGAATCTGTTCCACCGTTTCTTGTTCGAATGTCCTTAATTGTTTCCGGATGTTCACGAACTCAGAATCAGCAATTTCCAACAGACCGGCGACACGGCTGAAGCTGCGTTTAATCTCAGGCGGGACAGCGTTGGGATTTTTGTATCCAAGGTCATGCTCAATCTCAGCCCAAGCATGTTGCAAAATCGAGCGGACTTGAATCTCTGCCTCTTTTTCCGCAAAGCGACGATATTCGCCAAGTGCGAGTCGTTTGTCACTCAACTCCACGACGTAATGTACAGAAAGATAACCAAATTCATTGGAGTCAAGCAATGTCGATTTATCAATCGATTGTTCTCGATCGATGGTGAACTCATCTTCTAAAATTTGGGCAACAGTCCTCACATCATCATGAAAGTACGTAACAATACGAATTCCTGCCAAATCCTGTACATCACGTAAGGACCGATATTGGTAAGGTTTTCGGGATAGCTTCGCAAATAGACTATCTGCTTCTTTGGCACGGGCAACGATTGAATGAAACTGAATACCGGCTTCTGTCAATAGTTCGCTGAGGAGTGCTTTCAGCTTCGTCGCAAATGCTTCATAGTCTTCCTTTTCATTCAAATATTCGAGCATGATTGTATTTAGATCTTGTTTAGGCACGAAAATCACTCCTTTTCTCTATCAATAGTATATCATCTCAAACGAGAAACGATATGGTAGCATACGTATGATGAGAGGTTTGGAAGGAGATGATATATATGCATGTCTTTCAATCTGCAGAGAAAGAGAAGATTGAAATCATCGCAGGCTTATTGCAACAGGCAGGATATCGGATATCCCGTATCCGAGAAGTCGAGAATCAGTTGACGGTAACCGCTCGATTAGAAGGGCGAACAGGGATTGAGGATGAATGTGAGCGAATTCAGGGAATCGTACAACACTTTGATATCGAAGTGTGGACAATCCACGAATAAACCATAGGGTTCATGTTTATCACCTCACTTTTGGGGAATAGTAAAAATAGTAAAATTATGAGTGTGAACGTCTAGGAGGATGGGGCATGATAGAAACAAGAGTAGTGAATGATATGACGACAGTCGACCATGAAGTAAATGAAATGGTTTCAGGAGGTTGTGTGAACGAACACATCTATTTGTTCGCAAAAGACGAGGAATTGACAGTTCGATTGGCTGCAGAGGCGGGTGTTCAATCGTATCGTATCCCTGAGAAGGGAATGTTTGAGTCGCTTCTCTCCAAATTTACAAGCAATTCAGATGATCGAATGGAACAGATGGAGAGCCTTGGGTTAACAAAAGAGATGGTAGATTCACTCGAACGTGAGATTCAGGACGGTAAAATTGTTTTAGTTTGCGATAAATGACGATGGACCGGTACCCCGGTCCATTTTTATTTTGTTTGGTAGTATGCATTCACAATGCGACGTAATGATTGATGATCGAGTCGAAGTGGTGAAAATCCTGCATCCCGAAGCAACTGCTTCGTATTTTCATCATAGAACTTAATATTGCGATTCAAGTACGGATTGAATACTTTGACCATATCGTTAAAAGACTGTTCGATGGAACTGAGTGTGGATGTCGGTGTCTCAGAAATCATCAAATGTGGGAAAGATAATGACTCTTTCATAAAATCGAGCATCGTCTCATTTCGTGGGGGCGTATCATTCGTCACGTTATAGATGGTACCCGCTTTCGCATGCTCAATGGCTGCTAAGAGCACATCTGTCACATAATCGACCGGAACGAGGTTCGAAGTACCTGTTGCAGATCCAATCAGGCGAAGGGACTCAAAGTCGTGACCCCGGCGCACAAGTTTGCGTTTGAATAGCTCGAGGGCGCGCATGTATCCATACATCGTAAATTTTGAATCAGCCTCACCTGTCTTTGAGTCGCCGACGATGATCGCCGGTCGGAAGATGGAAACCTCAAGCGCTTCACGCGAGTCCCAGACCGCCCGTTCGGCGTGCGCCTTGCTCTCTTCGTATGGGTTTAAAAATGATTGCGACACATCGTACAAAGTCTCACCACCGATTTCTTTTGCGCCGAGCGTATAGGCCGTACTCACATGGAAGAAGCGGCGGCAATTGAGCGCCTTGGCCAATCGCAGGGCCTCTTTCGTCCCGGTCAAATTGGTTTCAAACAGAGCTTCACGTAGTTCTTCATCAAATTTGACGAGTGCCGCCATGTGTAGAAATAAATCAACCTTTCTTCTGTGAGAGTCGATGAAGCGTTCATCAGCACCGAGTGAATGCGCCGTCAAATCCCCTTGCAATACATCTATCATCTCACGTTCCTCAGTCGTGAACTGAGCGTTTACCTTTTCTGGCGTTCGTGCGAGCATACAGATGCGATGCCCACGACCAATCAACTCTTTGGCGAGACGTCCTCCTAAAAATCCAGTTCCACCAGTCATAAATATATACAATCGCGTTCTCCCTTTCTGTGACATTCTGCATCCATCATATCAAGTCTCGGCTGATGTAGCCACTTTGCCTCTTTTGAAATTTCATGTTTAGAAAAAAACGAAGTCGGTTATGAACTATAGAGAAGCGTACGAACGGTGCGTAAAGACAGCTTGCCTGTCAAATCCATTGAAGTGAGGTTTTTTTGAATCATGGCAAATCTATTCGGAACAGACAAGGATGACGCAAAGAAGAAGCAACAAGACATTGAGAAAACGGTACAAGAGAAAAATGTTACCCAAATCCATCTATACTTTTCAGATGTACTCGGTGATTTGAAACTCTTGACGCTTTCGGCAAAATTGTTGCCAGAAGTATTTGAAGGAAAAACAATGTTTGATGGCTCCTCCATCAATGGGTTCTCTTCCATCAAAAACTCTGACTTATTCTTGAGACCGGATTTAGATCGTCCACGGTATGAACAAGATGGTGATGAGAATATTTTGGCATTCTTCTGCGATGTTTGCACACCAGAAGGCGAACGATACGAATATGATCCCCGGAACGTATTGAAAGATGCGCTCGAACGTGCCGCCAAAGACGGCTATTCGGTATTCGTCGGTGCAGAGCCAGAATTCTTTATTTTTGACGAAAACGGCGAGTTTTATGATGAAGCTGGTTACTTCTCGACACGTTCAGAAGACAAAGGCTATGAAGTACGTCAACATATTGCGAATCGGTTGAGTGAAGTCGGATTTAATATTGAAGCGGTCCACCATGAAGTCGCCCCGGCACAACATGAGATTGGCATCAAATATGACGATGCACTCCATACTGCGGATAATATCCAGTTCTTCAAAGAAATCGTCAAGATTGCTGCGAAAGAAAAAGGGGCATCTGTTTCGTTCTTACCAAAACCGTTACGTGACGTGAACGGTTCGGGAATGCATCTTAATATCTCGGTATGGAAGAATGATGAATCCGGTAACCCGACAAACAATGCGTTCGACGAAGTTGATGCGGACTATGGCCTCTCAAAAACAGCTCGTCATTTTATCGAGGGAATTTTAAAGCACGCCCGCGCCACTGCCATCTTTACAAACCCGCTCCCTGAGTCGTACGAGCGTCTCGTTCCTGGATTTGAGGCTCCAGTCAATATTTGCTGGAGTCCATCGAACCGCAGTTCGATGATTCGTATCCCGGCTTCTCGTGGAAGTGCGACACGTGTCGAAGTGCGTAATCCTGACCCGAGTGCGAACCCATACTTGGCACTTGCTGCGCTCATTTATGCTGGACTCGAGGGAATCGAACAGCAACTTGTTCCGTCTTCTCCGAATGAAGACGACTTGTTCGAATATTCAGCAAAACAGATTGAGAGCCAAGGAATCGCATCACTCCCGGCGACGTTCCATGAATCGATTCAATCCCTGAAGCAAGACAACTTTCATGACTACTTTAATCACAATATGGTCGATCGTTACTTGTCACTCATTCAAGTACGAAAATAAAAACAAGCCAGCCGCTCTTCAGCGGCTGGCTTGTTTCATGATTAATGAATACCACGCATGTACACTTTGATTTTTGGTGCGAGCGCGAATAGGATCAAACTTAAGACGATGGCAGCACCACCGATGATTCCGAAGTATAGCATTTCATTCTCTGGTGAGTAAAATTTGACGAGCTGTGCGTTAATTCCTTGTGCAGCAGCATTTGACAAGAACCAGAGTGACATCGTTTGAGCAGAAAATGCGGCTGGGGCGAGTTTTGTCGTAGCTGACAAACCGACCGGTGATAAACTGAGTTCACCCAAGACGACGATAAAGTAACTCAAGACGAGCCAGAGCGGGTTGACGAGGGCATCTGGACCGCTGAAATAAGCAGGAAGTAAGATGACCAAGAAACTGATTCCCGCAAACAAAATCCCAAATGCGAACTTCGTCGGGATGCTCGGCTCGCGATCTCCTAGACGTACCCATAACCAAGCGAAGATCGGTGCGAGTAAGATGATGAAGAGCGGGTTCAATGATTGGAACCAAGCCGGTGACAATGTGAAACCGAAGAACTCAAGGTCAGTCCGTGTGTCCGCATAACTTGCGAGGATTGTTGCCCCCTGCTCTTGAATTGCCCAGAACATGACGGAAGCGATAAAGAGCGGGATATAAGCAATAATCCGAGACCGCTCGACTTCTGTTGTTTTTGGACTGCGATACATCATAATGAAATACAATGTCGGAATCGCAATTCCGAATACTCCGACAAGCGAGATGAAGGTATTGATCGTGAACCAACCAAGTGGAATCAAAATCGCAAGTAGGATAGCGATTGCGATAGTGGCGATACTGACGATTCGAATTGTTTTCTTCTTCTCTTCAGGCGTCAACGGGTTTGGAACATATGACCCGGCTAGACCGAGATTTGTCTTACGGGTCAGGACGAAGACGACAAGACCGACGAACATTCCAATCGCGGCAAGGGCGAAGCCCCAATGGAAACCATAGTCTTTTTGTACTTGTCCGACGATGAGTGGTGAAATAAACGCCCCTAAGTTAATTCCCATGTAGAAGATACTAAATCCAGCGTCACGGCGGCGGTCCGTCTCGCTATACATATCTCCAACAATGCTTGATACGTTTGGTTTTAATAAACCAGTACCGATGACAATTAACGCCATCGAAATGAACAAGAAGACGACACTTCCCGGAATTGAGAGGACGATGTGTCCGAGCATGATGAACACACCACCGTAAAAGACTGCACGTGACGTCCCGAATATACGGTCTGCGAGCCATCCCCCGATGACTCCTGACATATAGACGAGCGCACCATAGACGGACATGATCGATAGCGCGACGTTACGGTCGAGCCCGAGTCCTCCTTCAGAAACCTCATAGTACATATAGAATACGAGGATGGCACGCATTCCATAGTATGAGAAACGTTCCCAAAATTCTGTGAAAAACAATGTGAACAATCCTTTCGGTTGTCCTAAAAAACCTTTTTGTGGAACACTATCCACAATTGTCTGTTTATCGATCCTTTCCATGAAAGATCCCTCCTTAACCGTTTTATCATAAAAAGGATTATTATGATTGTAAAGTGAAATTGAAAGATAATTTCAAATTTTAATAAATATGAAAAGAAATAAAAGACCACGTCTCATAAAAATAGAGAGTGGTCAATGAGTGATTAAGCAGTCTTTTGTTTTGCTTCGGTTGATTGGACGTAGCGTCCGAGTTGCCAGTAAATAATGCCTGATAAGCAACTCGCACCACCAATCAAGATTAGAGCGATGTGCCCGGCACGATTATCAAAAAAGACACTTGCGATGATCGGTGCCGTGACTCCACCGATCAGCCACTGAACACTGGCAGCGCCGTTGTAGGCGCCGCGCATATTCTCCGGAGCAATCAAGGCGATGAACGTTTGTTGAACAGGGGACATGATCATCTCACCTAACGTGTAAAAGGCATAAACGGCGAGTAAAATACCTACGAGAGGAACATATGGCGTATCAAGTGCAAACAAAGTTCTTGGCACAATCGCCAATAAGATCATGCCGATACCAAATACGGTCGCTCCGGCCAACATGACTTTACCAAACGGTCTATTCCCAAGTTTTGATGCGATCGGGAACTGGAAGAGTACGACCATGATTCCGTTCAATGCTAAAAGATAAGGGAACGGATTTTGTTGTGCGGTATACGTCGGAAGCGATTCTTTTAAAAAGAGTGGCAGCATGCTCTCGACGACTGAAAATCCCATCGATATGAATATACCTGCAAAGATGAAAATAAGAAAAACGCGATCGTTGTAAAATACGCGCAACACTTCTCGGTTACTCGGGGTTTCATCTTCTGTAAATTCCGGCAATGATTCTCTGATAAAGTATCCGAGTGTGAGCGCATATAAGGCAAAGACGAACGCTGCTGTAAAGAAGATGAGCTCACGGTCGATGAACAGCACCGCGCTCCCGAGAAGCGGTCCGAATGCAGCACCGATATTATGCCCCATCCGTAAGAGTCCGAATGCTTCGTTCATATGCTCAGGCTCTGTGACGTCAGCGACCATCGCGCTTGCCGCAGGGTGGAAGAGTGAGTTCGTCAACCCGAGCATTGCATTCAATAAAAGGAGCGGCCAAAACGAGTCAGCGAAGGCGAACCCGACGAGAGCGAGTGCGTCCCCTATGATGGCGATCATCATGATTGGTTTTCGACCATATAGGTCAGCAAGCCGTCCCCCGATCATCGAACCGAGGAGGGCCATGATGGGACCCGTCGCCATGATGATTCCGACTTGAAGGTAGCTTTCTAACTGATCACTATAATAAAGGACTAAGAATGGGGCGATCATGAACATCATGATTCCCGTGATCGTCTCCCCTAAGAAACGAATCCAAATGTTGCGGTCGAGCCGCTTGAGTGTTTGAAACATACAGGTCACCTGCTTTATTTAATTTATGATACACAAAAGGGACGTCATATGCATAAAGGCATACGACGTCCCACGTTGTTTATGCATGCCTAGATAGGCAGGCATCTTAGATATGAATCAATCGAAGAGGTGCCTGCCAATCAGTATGAACTTGAGTGAATGCTTTCGAAGATACTACTGACATAGGAACCTCTCCTTTCTTTTAATTATTAATCTTCTTTTCAACTGTATGACACATTTGTTTAATATGTCAACAATTTCATGGGGAGAATCAAAGTAACTCGTTCAAATTTTTCCGATTCAGTCGATAATCGATGAGTCGTGACAAGACGACTTGAATCATGGCCGTGATTGGGACACTCACGAACATTCCGACCAGTCCGAATAGACTGCCTCCGATGATGATTGACGTGATGACCCAAAACGGGGTAATGCCGACACTATCCCCGAGAATCTTCGGTCCGAGCCACAATCCATCAAACTGTTGCAACAAGAAGATGAACAGGAGCACGAGCAGTGCCGTGAACGGATCATAGAAATAGGTGATGATGAACGCAGGAATCATCCCGAGGAGCGGTCCGACGTAGGGAATAAAGTTTAAGACGCCGACGATGATCCCGAGGAGTAGCGCATATGGGGCTCCGATGATCAAGAGCCCGATGACTGCCAATACTCCAATGATCAGACAGTCGAGCGACTTGCCGATAATGTATCGTTTAAAGATGTAATCCATCTCTTGAAAGATATCGATCGTCGTCTTCGCAGTACCAACGGGTAATAGCGCGTAGAGAAGACGCTTGAACATGCGGGCAAAGACTTCTTTGTCCTTCAAGAGATAGATGGAGATCACAATCCCGATTAAGAAGTTAATCAGTGTCATCGTGAAGCTTGATACATAACTGACGGACGAGAGGACGGCCAATTCAACCCATCCTGAATAACGTTCCTCGAAGCGGGCAAAATCAATCGCCTGAGCAATTGTCGCGTTATAATCTCTCAAGTAATTGTTCACTTCACCTAAAAACACGTCGATTTGACGAATATATACCGGTAACTCATCGATGAGTGATGACAGACTCGAGTAAATCCGCGGGAACAACGTGACGACCGAAATCGCCAAGATGCCGATGAACGTGATATAGACGATAAGTAGTCCCTGATACCGCTTCAAGTGGAACCGTTCTTCAATATAGGAGAGAACGGTGTTGAGTAACAAGGCGATGGCAATCCCCATGATGATTGGGGTCAGTAACTGGAACGTGTACTGTAAGACACGTGAGATGGTATCCGGTTCACTGATGACACGCCATAAGACGAGTAAAATCAGCCCGATTACACTCAGTTTCCAAATAAGTTGACGATTAAGCTCCAATGCTCTATCCCCTCATACAAATATAATTTTTCTACTCTTTTACTATGAATGTTTTTTGAAAAGGATTCAATAGATGTTAACCTTGAAAATCTTACAACATAGGAAGTATACTGACGAGACAGAACGGGTTTGTTTACGGTGAAATGTCGAGCATCATCAACTTCATCCACTCGATTCTATTCATCCAATACAGTCATTCGGAATCCGATTGGCAGCCAAGTTAAAACGTACCTAAAAAATAATCGTGTCGCCTTGGCGACACGATTTATGCGTTGTGGAGCAAGCGTTTCAGTTCAGCGATGCGGTCATTCCGAGGAATAAACGTTCGAATTTCCTTTTCACTGAAGCCGACCTGGATCCGATGATGATCGAAGACGATCGGACTTTTTAAGATTTGGGGATTCGAGGCGACAAAACTGTATAGTTCCCGTATCGACATCTCGTCGAGCTTCTCTGCAGCTTGTTTATAGACACTCTTTTGGACCGACAACAAGTCGGTCGTCCCATTCTCGGTCAGGCTTAACATCTCTTTAAATTCGCCAAAGGACAAACCTTGGTCGGTCAATTTCTTTTCGATGAAGGGGATGTTTTGTTCCCGCAACCAATCGATCGTTTTTCTAGAAGAACTACAGCTCGTATGCGTGAATACCGTGACCGTCACGACAACCACTTCTCCTTTACATCAGTTTGGTTCTAACTATTATCTCTTTTTATACGTTGTGTTTCAGGATTATGTTTCAAATCACATACAGTTTCTTTTTGATTGAAGAAGACTTCGTGCGGGTACAGTTCTCATGAACAACACGCTAAGGAGGAATGAAGATGTTTGATTATACTGTACAGTCTGACCGTACCGTTGAGGACGTCATCGACCGTCTTGGAGAAGCCCTCAAAGAGGAGTCATTTGGTGTATTATGGGACTTTGATTTGAGCGACACGTTAGAGAAAAAGGGCCAAGGGATTGATGGGAAGTATCGCATCTTAGAGGTATGCAATCCGAAAGCGGCAAAAGAAGTTCTATCCGAACGGTTAGAGGGAGGTTATTTCCTTCCATGTAAGATTGCGGTGTTCGAAAAAGACGACCATACACGAATCGGCATGCCGAAACCGACAGCATTGATTCGACTCATCGATGACGAATCGTTACAAGCCGTCGCAGCAGACGTCGAATCTAGATTGCAACGTGCGATCGACCAAAGCAAGTAATGATTCTACCTTCCGCTCATGAAACATGGGCGGAATTTTTTTCGTATAGAACAGTTAGATAATGGTAAAATTGGATAGTACGATGACTGGAGGGGATTTTGTGTTCAAGCGAGGTATTGCGATGCTTGTAGGAGCATCACTATTAAGCGCATGCGGAACATCTGACATAGAAGTGATTCAATTAGATTACATAGAAGACCAATGGAATGTCGAAAGTTATTCAAAAGAAGGGGAAATCGTTCCGATTCACGAAACGAAAGAAGTGCTTGCGGCATGTGAAGGAGAACGAACGACCGAGCTTAAGGGGGACGTCACCGTATATCAAACGGTGATTGCAGGAAGAGAAGAACTCGTGTCTAGCCTTAATCCTTATATGATGAAAGTGGTCACATATTTAGAAGGGGACGAGCGCTATGTCGTTTGTCGAGAAAGCTATACGAATCAATTGATGGCTGAAACGGTCGACGCGTTCCCATCCTTTGTGGGGACATCTGAAGGCATCAGAGTTCCTCGATTACCTAGCGTTGATCAAACGCCGTCATCTTTAAAGGACAAGTTAGCGGAAGCAGACGTGCTAGACTTTGATGGGAAACAGATTACCCTGTTCCCGCATACGTTACTAGAGGTCACCCCGGCACTATACGGCAATCTTGAAATTGAACTTGATGGTAAAGTGATCAGACATCCAATCGCCCAGTTTGAACCGATTGGAATCGAGATGCCGAATCAACAGATTGCCATTGGATATGATAAAAAATCGTTTCGTCCATACATTCTCTACTCATATGACGGTCATTATTTTATGCCACATCCTATTGAGTTTGTAGGGCTGAAGGACCCCGAGTCAAAAGAAAATACTGTCTTTTCTGAATTAAGTATCCAGTCCATCGCGGAATCTCATGAACTCAATGAGAAAGAGTCTATTCCCTTATATGAATTCACGTATATTAAAAAAGGACAGCAAGTGACTGAAACGATGTCGGCACGTTTCGTGCCCGGTACGTTGCTGAAGGAAGATGAAGAGCCTACCCCGATGTTCGAGGATTGGATGCCTGCATTTGAAGAAGGACTAAGAGTCATTGCACATCGTGAAACGTTTGACGGAAAAACACTAAGTCATCCTGACTTTCTCGAGGCAACGAAAAAAGAATCCAAAGAAGTCGTGAAGATACTAGAGGAAGCGGAATCGGTCAACCGTTCAGGAGAGTCTTTGGACTTTCGATACTTAACGTTAATCGATGGATTGAAAGGTCAAGAATTCGAAATCAGTTATACACAACGTTCCAAAAAAGTCGATATTTATCTGACAGATCCGCTTCGTGATCAAACGTTTAAACTATCAAGCGAAGGGGCGGAAGCGTTCTTAGATATCTTTCCGCGGATGAGGGAGTCGTTATGAAACGAATCGTATTCATATTGTGTATGGTTGGCTTATTAGTAGGTTGTGGTACTCGAGAAACGGATGTCGTGAAGCTAGACTATATGCCAAAGCAATGGGTTGTGAGAGATTTGTATTCGGGTCGTATGGATGCCAAGTCGGAGACGTGGGCGAGTCATATCCTCGGTGCATGCACAGGCGAGCCGATCACACAAATTGAAGGGGATGTGACGGTCTTTAATTCATATGCTTTGAATCGAAAAGCGATGATATCTGACTACGATCCAAACAACTATAAATTAGTGACCTTCCTAAAAGGAAAAGAGAACTATACCATTTGCTATGATGGAGATTATACAAGAATGAAGTTAGGAAAGATTGATGAGCTCCCGGATTTTCTTGATTTGACATCCGGTGTGGAGGTTCCGCACGTCCCTTTGATCAAAGTGGGTACGAAAGAGGAGGAAAAAGTCGCAGAGCAGAGTGATCCTTCAGAATATCTTGGAATGCCGATTAACCTATTCGAAGAGACCATGGTTCACGTGACCACCCCATTAAATGGAACAATCGGATTAACAATCGGAGAACAACAAGGCCTCTTTCCAATCTCATTCATTGAGCCGTATAATGCTCAAATGGGAACCGCGAAGATTGCGCTTGGCTATAATGACAAATTGAAACAAGCCTATTTTTATTTCGAGGCAACAAACGGAACGACATCACTCCAACCGTTTGTTGTTTGGGATGAGGATGAATTTGGACATGAACCCATCCAGTTCGAAGGATTACAAGTCGAGCGGGTACTTCAATCAGACACACTCGATCCAGGTGTAAAGACGCCTCTTTACACATTCTCATACATGAAAAATGGAAAGCGTGTGAAAGAGGATGTCAGCTTGACGTACACGAAAGGCGAGTTTGCCACGAAAAAATCCATTGAGGAAGATATCAATGCAAATATCATTGCTAACCCTTCCGTACCGCGCGGCCCATTCTTCTTTCTCCATAAAACACCGTTGGATGGGGCGGCTACATTGGATTATCCGGACACATTGCGTGCGGCAGGCATCGACATGTCTGATTTGATGAACGCATTTGAGGAGGCAGAACCAGTGGATCGAGCTGGGGAAATGGGGGACTATCCGCTTCTCACCATCATCGACGGATGGAAAGGACAAGAGTTTCAGTTAAGCTTCAAGAAACGGTCTAAAAAAGTGGATGTCTATGTGACAGATGAAACACGAGACCAGACGTTCAAACTGACAAGTGCCGGTGTAGAAACCTTCTTCTCTTACTTTCCAGATTTAAAGAAATAAAGGCGCCTTTTGGCGTCTTTATAAATGGTAAATACTTCAAACTCAAGATATTGACCTTCTGTACAAAAAGCGTGAGATGGGACGCCATTCGTTACGTTACACTTTAATTCACGATTTCGTACGAATATCCTATTGAAAAGAAAGGTCGGTATTGAGAATGAGTACTTTGAACCAGAAAGATGTGACTTCAGTCGACGTGCTTCGGTCCATCGAGACGAACATGGCAATGATCCGATTCGATCGCCAACGCCGTGTTGTCGATGTGAATGATACGTTCGCGAAAGCGATGAAATACAAACGAGAAGAGATGATCGGGATGCAGCATCATCTCTTCTGTCCTTCATCTTTTGTGAATAGCCCGGAGTATCCTGCATTTTGGGAGAAATTATGGAACGGATTCAGTTTCTCGGATAAGGTGGAGCGCGAGAATGCGAAAGGGGAGACGATTTGGCTCGAGGCAACATATATGCCGATCCTTGATGGGGACGAGGTCATTGGTGTCGTAAAAATTGCATCAGATATCACCAAACGTCAACAGGTGATTGAAGAGTATGCGTATCGTTTCAAATCAATGACCGATGTGCTCGATGATCGGGCGAAGACGGGGTTGAACGATACGAGCGAATTGAATGAAACGATTGAAAAGCTTGCGAAAGATGCTGCTGACAATCTCAACGCCCTGCAAAATTTACGACGTCAAGCAGATGATATCGCCAAGATTGCTTTGTCTATAAAAGAAATTGCGGCTCAAACGAATCTATTATCCCTTAATGCCGCCATCGAGGCAGCACGGGCCGGGGAGCATGGTCTCGGGTTCAATGTCGTGGCAACGGAGGTGCGGAATCTTTCCCGTATGGTCGAACGTGCCGTCGTAGATGTCAATTCGAATACGGAAGGGATGAACCTTGAACTTCAAAAAATTGTAGAAGGTGTCACTGCGTCTAATCGAGAAATTCAATCGAGTGCCAAAACGATGGAACAGACGATGGAGCGCTTCCAGTCGTTCGAACAGGCCGCTGCCGAGTTACATGATACGGCCGACACGTTCACTTCCAACCTGTAAACCGATTGACCCTAGGACGGGTCGGTCGGCTTTTTTAGTTGTAACGTATGTCCGTATTGTTTCAACCAACCCTTCGCACCATCCATTTCTGGATAAACGGTACGCAACGTCTTCCAAAATGAAGCGGAGTGGTCGAAGTGCACGAGATGTGTCCACTCATGTGCGATGACGTAGTCCATAATCTCTATCGGCGCCAACATGAGTCGGACGTTGATGGAGATGGTCCCGTTCGAGCTACAAGATCCCCAACGTGTCTTTTGATGGGCAATTCGAACGTTCGTTGCTCGGACATCTAGACGTTCTTCATATAATGGTGCCCGTTCACTCACATAGTGTAAGGCGCGTTTGCGTAACCATGTCTCATACTTCTGCCAGAGCGTAGTTTCGTCCCAAGCGTTCGGCACCAAAAATGAAGTACCGTCATGTCTGATTGTCTTCTTATCATCTTTTCTAGTCGGATAGACCTTCCCGTGGAGGATGAGTCCTTCATCGAGAACGGACGTTTGTTTCGGGAGATTCTGCAATGTATCACGAATCCATGAATCATGCTCTTCTAATATGTGGTCGACGAGATGTTTCGGCAAACGTTCCGGGATGCGGAGCTCGATACCGTCCGGAGTGACGTGAAATGCGGCTCTTTTCCTTCGTTTGTTTCGAATGATGTTGACGTGCATAGGCGATCTCCTTTCATTTCTCGATTGAGTATAACGAAGTCGATGACAATCCGCCATGCTTTTTTACTACGTAGTCGAATCAACTTTGATACAGTAAGAGAAGGAGGGATGAACATGAAATCGATTTTACAACAACAACTCGTACGTAAAGGCACAAATTCAGTGAAGTGGGATGGCTTAGAGCGATGGTTCCATCTGTCGGAAGATGTCTTGCCATTATGGGTAGCGGATATCGATATCCGTACTGCACCATCTATTTCAGAGGCGCTTGCTTCAACAGCTGCACAAGGAGAATTTGGTTACACTTTATTCGCGAGAGAGGCACAAGAAGCCGTCCGTTCTTGGTATGATCGTCGCCACGATTTGAATGTTGACCCGAAACACATCATGTTTTCAAGCGGGGTCGTTCCGGCGTTGACGCACATCGTCGAGGCGTTGACAGAAGTGGGGGATGGGGTCGTCATCCAGTCACCTGTCTATCCACCGTTCCATGAGCTAGTCGTCGGTTCGAAACGTCAAGTGTTCGATGCGCCTTTGACAGAGAAAAACGGGCGTTACGAGATGGATTTTTTCGCACTCGAGGAGGCGATGAAACAAGCGTCTCTATTCTTGCTTTGTTCTCCGCATAATCCGGTCGGACGTGTTTGGACAAAAGCAGAATTGACGAAAGTGGTAGAACTGGCGAATCAGTACGATGTCATCGTCGTTGCGGATGAGATTCATGCTGATTTGACATTTCCATCTCACAAACATACTGCCATCGGCTCGCTCGACCCACGTGTCATCACGGTGAGTGCACCATCGAAAGCATTCAATATTGCCGGGCTCTTCGCATCCTATATCATCTGTACAGTCGATGATTGGCGTAAACAGATCATCAAAGTACAAAACAAACATCATGTCCTACCTACACCGTTTGCGAACACAGCTATTATCGCGGCGTATACTGATAGACGTGCGGAACGCTGGCTCGATCAGTTACGGGAAGAGCTCGAGCAACAAATGAATGAGGTGATTGATTCGATTGAAACGAATCTACCAATGCTCCACACAACACGTCCCGAGGCGAGTTATTTACTTTGGATCGACTTTTCGGAGCTCCCGATGACCGTAGAAGAGCGAAAGTCTTGGCTCCACGGAGATGTCCGCGTTTTCTTGTCACCAGGCGGTCCGTTCGGTCCTCACGGAGAAATGTTCGAGCGTATGAATATTGGTACACGTCGTGAACTTTTAGATGAAGCGATTGCACGGCTACATGTACACATGTACAAATGAAACGAAAAGCGTTTGTCTAAAACGAGAATCGGGAAAAATTCACAATGAGATGATGAGAGAAAGTGAGTGGATAGCATGGAGAAAATCAATTGGAAGAAAAAGATGGAAGAGCAGTTAAGGCGTAGTGGATTCACCTTGGAAGTCGAAAATATGTCCAATATCCGCTTAACTGAGATTCATGCGAGTTCTTCTCCCCTAATCTCCTATCCCCTACGCATTCGTCTATATGAACGGATGGGATGGCTCATGTGTACGGTTGACTCGCCAACGCTTGACCGGAATGTAGATCACCCACTTTTCGAGCGGATGGTAACTGCCGTTTTCGAACGGATTGTCCGACATTTATATAACGGGTATGGGTTTCATGTATTGACATTCATCGGTGATACAGGAAATTATATCGCGCCGAAAGATTCAGAAACGGGAGAAGTCGTCCGACTCGTCGCTCACCTTTGGAATGACCGCTCGTATATTCATCTCGACACGTTCGAGGAGTATCCGGCCTTATACGTGACCCCGCCATGGGCCCATCAGGCATACGCAATCGAAAGCACAGATGATGAATGGGTCATCTATTCAGGAAGAAGCGGACGACCATCAACCGATTATCGAGCGAATGGTGTCGAATTGAAACCGCATCGTTTGGCGGACGGGGAACTGTTCTTCCCAGTCGACCGGATTTCAAAAGACAAAGGGACACTTGCCCTTGCCGAGTGGCTACGGCTAGAACGGAGAGAAGTCGAGGACTTTATGATGTCGTTCATGCAGACGATTCAAAAGTTTGACCCGTCATTCGGATTCGCGTGGGGCGGGACAGAAACGTTTTTTCATGGGGTACCAGTGGAGCCTTATGCGCAAGTACTCAGACTCGAGAATCGCAAACGCCGCTATCGCGTCATGAATAATACGGAGAAACGGTTGTTCGCCGTATCGGACGACGCGAACGAATGTCTGAAAGAAGTGAGTCAGACATTAAGAACGATCACGCTACCAGAACGACGTGTGTCAGCACTTGGACAACTTGTCATGGGAATTTGGCAGCAGTTCGAGCCTGATGAAGAAACCTATATTCAAGAAGTTGCTTATCGAGATATCTCTAAATTTCAGATGGAAGAGAAAATTGGTCATGCTCTTGCGAATCAACAACCGATTCGCTGGATCGACAAGAATCATCCACATCAACACGTGATTGAATATGCTCATTTACGGATTACGTTTCCGAATCGACCACCAGGTCTTGTTACTGTCGAACCTGCTGACTCTGGTTATGAGAGAGGTGCCTTATGAGAATCGTTGACGCACGGGCCATGCCTATCGACCACGAAGATGTAATAGCGGTCACGTCATCTTCTGTCTACTATCGAGAAAAAGTAGGTCGCACGACTTTTTCTCTTTTTCGTTTTGATGAAGAGAACGCTGAGGTTACACAGTTAAATCGTCATCCGTATGAAGACTACGGCTATGCAAAACTCTTCGTGGATAAGGACATCGTGTATTTTTTGAATGAGATACCAGATGGGCAAGGTGTGATCAGGACAGAGTTGATTGCGTTTTCTTATGAGGAGGGGACCGAGGAAGTTCTAACAATGTTTGAAAAACGAGGAAATAGTACGTTGTTTTGGGTACTTGATAACCGTTACTTCCTCTTTTTGACGGCGTTTGAATCATCTGAATCTGATGAGGCGTGGTTATACGATCGAGTGACGGGTCAACGTGAACGCATTCGGGATGAACGACTCGTCGGCAAAACAGAACGTTTTCGTGAGTTGTACTTGTTCACTACTAATTTTAATGGTGTGCCATATATTGTGTGTAACGCGAGACTTGATGAATTTGACTATTATGACGCGCTCGATAACGGACGAATCTCTCCAGATGATCCGATTGACCACTCCGAGGCACTTCTCATATGCACGCTAGACGAAGCGGTCGAGGCTATCTGGGACCAACAAGATGAATTGCCTTTTGATGATATTCTTCGCTTACATGGAGAAGGGGATACAGTTCAATATCTTGGGGATAACGATGGTATCCTTCGATTTTCTGCATTTGTCGATGCATTGAACGAGGAAGTCATTTATGACTTGACGGCACCAGATGTGTTACATGAAGTGTCAGTCGTCGATTGGGGCGCCTATGAACCGCTCGACTTCACATATGACGACATCGGTTCAACGATTTTTATAAAAGTTGATGAAAGTGATATGCATACAGAGGTCATTGATATCACCACAGGGGCACGCTATATCGATGTGAACCCTTTTGAACGTGTCATCAGTCAACGCTATCTCGTCCATGAGTATACAGATGGACTCACAAGCGGGGTCATCCTCTTTGATTTGGAATTAGAAGAGCGTTTTGCATACGAAAATGCTTACTTTATAGTCATTGATGATACGATTTTAATTTTGTCAATGTCTAGCATTTAAATATAAACACCACCTATAAATTAGGTGGTGTTTATATTTGGATATATAGTTAACATAACATATTATTGTAAACCTAATACCGCGTGTTTTTTGCGTTCGTCACCGATATGGGCATAAACTTGGGTCGTTGCTACCGATTCATGTCCGAGAAGTTGCTGAATCGTCAACACGTCAATCCCACTCATTGCAAGTCTTGTCGCGAATGTATGTCGAAGTTTATGTGGTGTCACTTGTTTGTGGGTCAAAAAGGGAAGGTACGGCTTTAACCGATCGATGTGGCCTTTCAGCACATGTTGAACCGTCCGCACAGCAATACGTCTCCCTTTATCATTTTGAAATACCGCTCCATCATTCGATACGTGTCTATACTCAGTAAGGAGGGGATGGAGTGGGCTGGCGATCGGGATGACACGTTCTTTATTCCCTTTTCCGATCACACGGATCGTTTCCGTCTCGAAGTTGATATCGGACCAATTGAGTCCGACGAGCTCGGACACGCGCATCCCCGTCAGTCCGAGCAGTTGGATAATCAAAAAGTCGCGCGTGCGATTCGTTTCATAATAACTCGCTTCGCGGTTCGTCATCCCGACGTTGCTTCGTACGAGCGTGGAGAAGTCGAGCCATTCCGACTCTGTCAAATAGACTGGATTCCGTTTGCCTCGTTTCGGACGTTCCACAGCTTGGAATGGGTTCACTGCTGCCTGGTTTGTCTCAATCAAATAATTGAACAGGGATTGTAATGTCGATAGTTTTCTATTAATGACACTCGGTGCGTTCTCGAGGTCGAGGGCTAAATAGGTCGCATACGCTTCTGCCCCAGCATGGTCAATCTCGATGAATGCCGTTAAATCAATTGTTTCAGGGTCTAGTTCAGTCCCGCTTGCATGCTCGACCCACCGAAAGAAGTCCAATACATCATAAACGTAGCGTTGTGCCGTTTGTTTTGAATAGTGTTTGGCTGCTAGATGGTGAAAAAAATATTGAATAAATGTCGGTAGTCGATGCAGACCATTCAACTCGAATCGTTTCGTAGTCGTAGGTGTCGATCGCTGTCCAAGTTGACGAAAAATACTCATTGAAATCTCCTTTCTTCAGTTTAATCTGACTTGATTTTTACCGTTTTGCTTACCTTCTCGAAGATAATCATCCGCCTCTTTCACTATCTCTTCAATCGTATCAAAACCACTGCGAACCGCGAGTCCGAACGTCATCGTGACACGAAGTCGTTCGCCTGCGTAATCGAGATACGTTGTCTCGATATGTCGTCTTAACTGTTCGATTGTCTCGTAAAAGTCGTCGGACGGGTCGGATAGGAAGATCAGGAACTCTTCTCCCCCCCAACGGACCGTAATCCCGTCGACATCGGATAGGGTCGAGGCAACCTGTTGGATGACACGATCTCCACAGTCGTGACCATATGTTTCATTGAAAGATTTGAATCGATCGATATCACCGAGCGCGAGCGCGTATGGTACACCGTCCCGAGTGGTCTGCTCGATTGCTTCGGAGATTCGTTCATGACCGACTTTACGATTCAATAGCCCGGTCAACCCATCGGTCGAGGCGAGGATTTGCAACCGCTCGTTCGACAGTTCGAGTTCATCCGTCACTGCCACGACAGCGGACTCGAAGATGAAGGAGAGCCCTGCAATCATCATAACGGTCGATAGGATACAAAAGAGTCCAAGCGCTTGTTCTACGTGTATCGGTAGGGTCTCGATGCCGTCAGATACATAGATGAATAGAAGGCTATAAATCAGCATCGCAAGGGCCGTGGTTAAAATTCGTTGGCCCCTTGAGACACTCGGCATGAAAAAGACACCGTAGGCCATCATGAGAATAAAGTAATGCATATTGATCTCCCATCCGAGGATGACCGTCGAGATGATGGCGTTATAGATGACCTCGACGAAGAGCCCAGTGAAGAAAATACCATACCACCGTTTATGTACGAAATAAAACGAGATTGTATAATAGACGACGCTCAATCCGTTTGAAATGAAAAGTGAGTTTACTTCTAGTCGCCAAAATAAAATACAAAATAGGAAGTGGACCAACCAAGCGAGCACATTTCCGTAAAAAGCGATGCGCTCATTATACAGTGTTCCACGACTAACTTCATAAGCTGTCCTCATCTTACACCTCCTACTTTTCAGTATATCGAAAGAAGAATCATATTTGTATAAAAGTCATAAAAACACTATATAAATATTGCCTATACTCGGTATCTAACCTTGCGTGAAATAGATATTTCACGCAAGGTTCTTGATTTGTACTTTCGTTTGCTTATCGGTCAGTTAATCATTAAATCATTTTTATCGCAAAATAAAAGGTATACAATAATTTGTTATGTAAACCATATTGATTTGTCTTGAGATTGAAATGATGAACCATTATACCTTATGATGAAAATAAGACTTGAAACCGTTAGGAAGGTAACGTTACACTGTAAACGTAAACTAAAGGGGGATTTTGGATGGATGATCAGCGTTTGAAACAACTTTTGTCTGAAGCGAAAACCATCGCGGTCGTCGGCGTGTCCGACAACCCAAACAAGACGGCCAACCAGATTGCGGAGTATTTACTCCGTGTCGGCTATACCGTCATCCCTGTCAACCCGATGCTCGAAAAATGGAACGGCCGCAAGGTGTATCCTTCCGTCGAGAGCATCCCGGGTAGAATTGATATCGTCGACGTGTTCCGTCGCAACGAATTTTTAGCAGGTGTCGCGGAAGATGCGGTACGACATGGAGATGTCGGGCTCGTCTTCAATCAGCTCGGGCTCTCAAGTACTGAGGCAGAGCAGATCGTACGCGATGCTGGACTCGATTATATCGAGAATCGTTGCCTGTACGTGGAGCATGCTCGTCTACTCGGATAAGACCTACCTCCTTGGTAGGTCTCCTTTTTTTCAGCAACAGCTGTCGAGGGAGGCTTGCCAGAATCGATGAACAGCTATACAATAGGAAAGAAAAACGAACGTGTGTTCGAAATTGAGGTGACTGCTATGTCAACAGATCTATTTAATTACAATGAAGACGCCATCCAGGTGCTCGAAGGACTCACGGCTGTACGGAAACGACCGGGGATGTACATCGGGTCAACCGACCATCGCGGGCTTCACCATCTCGTCTATGAGATTGTCGACAACGCGATCGATGAGGCGCTCGCCGGTTTTGGCGGTCAAATCGATGTGACGATCCACAAGGATGATGCGATCACGGTTCGTGACCACGGACGAGGTATGCCGACAGGGATGCACGCTTCAGGAAAGCCGACACCCGAAGTCATCTTCACGGTTCTACATGCCGGCGGTAAGTTCGGTCAAGGTGGTTATAAGACGTCAGGCGGACTCCATGGAGTCGGTGCCTCGGTCGTCAACGCTCTCTCGAACAAGGTCATCGTGACGATTTATCGAGACGGTAAAGTGTTTGAGCAGACATTCGCTGACGGCGGTGTGCCTCAAACGACTCTGATTGAAACAGGAAAGACACGCCAGACCGGGACGAGCGTCTATTTCAAACCGGATGTAACCATCTTCTCGACAACGACTTACAATTATGACACACTCGCCGAACGTCTACGTGAATCGGCTTTCCTTTTAAAAGGGTTGACGATCACGCTCACAGACGAGCGTGCTGACAACCAAGAAACGTTCCATTACGAGGAGGGGATTGCAGAGTTCATTCAATATTTGAACGACGATAAGGCAACGCTCCATCCAATCGTCTACTTCGAAGGGACGGAAAACGAGATTGAAATCGAACTCGCGTTCCAGTTCACGGACGCCTACTCAGAGAATGTCCTCTCCTTCGTTAACAACGTCCGAACCCGGGATGGTGGGACACATGAAATCGGTGCTAAGACGGCAATGACCCGAATCATGAACGAGTATGCGCGGAAGAACGGCTTGCTCAAAGAGAAGGACAAGAATCTAGACGGCAGTGATGTCCGCGAAGGGCTCACGCTCATCGTATCGGTCCGAATCCCTGAGGAGTTCCTCCAGTTCGAGGGACAAACAAAGTCTAAACTCGGTTCACCAGAAGCCCGTGCGAGCGCGGACAGCGTCATGGCGAAGCAGTTGACGATCTTCTTAGAAGAGAACCCACAGATGGCGACGATGCTCATCAAAAAGGCGATTCGTGCGGCCCAGGCACGCGAGGCGGCTCGAAAAGCCCGTGAAGAGGCCCGTAACGGCAAGAAAAAGAAACGTTCGAGCATTTTGAACGGAAAATTGACACCGGCGACCTCGAAAAATGCAGCAAAGAATGAGCTCTTCCTCGTCGAGGGGGATTCGGCTGGTGGTTCAGCTAAACAAGGGCGCGATCGTACGTTCCAAGCCATCCTCCCGCTACGCGGGAAGGTCATCAATTCGGAGAAGTCGAAACTCCAGGACATCATGAAGAATGAAGAAATCAATACAATCATTCATGCGATCGGCGCCGGAGTCGGACACGATTTCGAGTTGGACGACTGTAATTTTGATAAGGTCATCATTATGACGGATGCCGATACGGACGGTGCACACATCCAAGTGCTCCTCCTTACATTCTTCTTCCGTTATATGCGACCGCTCGTCGAGGCGGGTCGCGTGTTCGTCGCCTTACCACCGCTCTATCGTATCTCAAAAGGGAAAGGCAAGTCCGAACAGTTCGATTATGCCTGGGACGAAGAAGCGCTCGAGAAGCTCGTCAAGGTGTATAAGAAAGGCTACATCCTCCAACGCTATAAAGGTCTCGGTGAGATGAACGCGGACCAGCTTTGGGAGACGACGATGAATCCGGACACGCGTACGCTTATCCGGGTCACAGTCGACGATGCTGCCGTCGCGGACAAGCGTGTCTCGGTCTTGATGGGTGACAACGTCACGCACCGGCGTGAGTGGATCGAAGAGAACGTCGCCTTCGGACTCCAGGAAGATGATTCGATCATCGCCAATGAACATGTGACTAAAGCGATTGAGGAAGTGATGTAACGATGTCGACGATTCAACACATTTTAAACCTATCTCTCGAACAGGTCGTTGGTGACCGGTTCGGGCGTTATTCGAAATATATCATTCAAGACCGTGCCTTGCCGGACGCGCGAGACGGGCTCAAGCCTGTACAGCGCCGGATTCTATATGCGATGCACCATGAAGGGAATACGAACGACAAACCGTACCGGAAGTCTGCGAAGACGGTCGGGAACGTCATCGGGAACTATCACCCGCATGGTGACTCGTCCGTCTATGAGGCGATGGTACGTCTCTCTCAGGACTGGAAACTCCGTTATCCACTCATCGACATGCATGGGAACAACGGGTCGATGGATGGTGATCCGGCAGCGGCCATGCGTTACACGGAAGCGCGTCTCTCTAAGATTGCGGGGGTCATGCTGACGTCGATCGCGAAGAATACGGTCGACTATACGCCGAACTTTGACGACTCGACGGAAGAGCCGCTCGTCTTGCCGTCACTCCTCCCGAACTTGCTCATGAACGGGACGACAGGAATTTCAGCCGGTTATGCGACGGAAATCCCGCCACATAACTTGACGGAAGTCCTCAACCTCGCCATCGCGCGCTTGAAAGGACAGGTCGATACGGCGAAAGACGCGCTCGAGTACGTCACAGGTCCTGACTTCCCGACCGGAGGGACGGTCATGGGGAAAGACGGCATCCTAAAGGCGTTCGAGACCGGTAAAGGGAAGGTCATCATCCGGGCAAAGTCCGAGATTGAGAAATTAAAAGGTGGCCGTGAACAGATTACGATCACAGAACTCCCGTATGAAGTGAACAAGGCGAACCTCGTCAAAAAGATGGAAGAGCTCCGCCTCGATAAAAAGGTCGAAGGCGTCGCGGAAGTCCGTGACGAGACGGATCGGACAGGCCTTCGGGTCGTCATCGAATTGAAGAAAGAAGCGGACGCGGAAGGTGTCCTTCACTTCTTCTTGAAGCATACGGACCTGCAGCTCGCTTATAACTACAACATGGTCTCCATCGTGCACCGGACCCCGAAACAGATGGGCATCATCCCAATCATCGACGCCTATTTGAAGCACGTCGAAGAAGTCGTGACACGCCGGACGACGTTCGAGCTTGAACAGGCGAAGAAACGCGCCGAAATCGTCGACGCCTTGGAACAAGCCATCTCCGTCCTCGATGAGACGCTTGAATTGATCCGTTCCGCCAAAGACAAAGCGGACGCGAAGAAGAAACTGATGGAGCGGTTCTCATTCACGGAACGCCAGGCCGAAGCCGTCGTCATGCTCCAATTGTATCGACTCACGAACACGGACATCGTCGAGTTGCAAAAAGAAGCGAAGGTGCTCCAAAAAGAGATTGCTCGCCTTTCGAACATCCTTGAGGTGGACGCGACGAAACGGAAACTGATCGTGAAAGAACTTACGGCGTTACGTGATGAGTTCGGGGATGCCCGTCGTTCAATCATCGAGTCAGAAGTCGAGGAATTGAAACTGAAGACGGAAGTCATGATCGCTGTCGAAGAGACGATGGTCTTCGTCAGCCGCGACGGGTATGTCAAGCGTGCCTCGATGCGCTCGTACGGGGCGTCGAGTGACGTCTTGCCAGAGATGAAAGAGAAGGATCGTCTTCTTCTGACGACACAGGCGATGACAACGGACCATTTGCTCGTATGGACGAACAAAGGAAGCTACCTCCTCATTCCGATCCACCAGATCCCAGAATCAAAGTGGAAGGATGCTGGGCAACATGTCGCCAACCTCGTTCCAATCGAAGGGGAGCAGGTCATCTCGGCAGACGTCGTCTCGACGTTCGAAACAGATGCCCATTGCCTCTTCGTGACGAAAGACGGGATGGTCAAGCGTACGCCGTTACGTGACTATGACGCGCAGCGGAAATCGAAACCGCTCATGGCCTTGAAACTGAAAAGTGACGATGAGGTCGTCTTTGCCGGAATTAGCGACGGTCCTGGACAGTTGTTCCTCGTCTCAGAGCGTGGATATGGACTCTGGTTCAAAGAAGAAGATGTTCCGGTCGTCGGACAGCGGGCGGCGGGCGTAAAAGCCATGAATTTGAAAGACGGTGACGTCGTCTCCGATGCCTTCTCATTCTTCACACCACCTCTTTTCGTCCTAGTTACACAACGGGGAGCGGTCAAGAAGATGAAACTCGAAGACCAGTTCGACTGTACGAACCGCAACCTTCGCGGAACGATGCTCATTCGTGAGGTCAAATCGAAACCGCATCAAATCCGTCGTGCGCTCCCGGTACATGGGGATGAGACGCTTCATATCGTCGGTAAAGAAAAAGTGAAAGAAGTGAGCACCAAAACCCTTACGCTACTCGATCGCTATGCCAATGGGTCATTCGTCTTTGACGAAGATTCGTTCGGCGAGATTGAAGATGTGTATCTCGATTAATCAAATTAGGTCTGTGGGTCGGCGACTATGCCACTCACAGACTTTTTTTGTGAATTCATTGCGCCTGACTGTTTCAAGGGAATGTAAAAACCAAAAAGGAAGAATGCCTCGATTTGCCGAAAGAACATATAAGACAAAAGATAGGGGGATCTATATGTCTCAATGGCTGACGTGGGCAAAACGGATTCAGGCGCTGTCTCAGGCCGGTCTTACGTTCACACATGATCAATTTGACCGAGAACGGTATGAAGAGTTGCAGGAAATCGCAAGAGAAATGTTCGAACGTCATTCCGACTTATCGAATGATGCCATCTTACAACTGACGCATGTGAACGGTTATCCGACACCGAAGCTTGATGTACGTGGTGTGGTCTTTAAAGATGATCGACTATTGCTCGTCAAGGAGCGGTCAGACGGATTATGGACCTTACCAGGTGGATTCTGTGAAGTAAATCGTTCTCCTGCGACGAATATCATTAAAGAAGTGGAAGAAGAGGCTGGTTTGGATGTGATTCCTGTGCGTCTACTCGCGTTGTTCGATATGCACGAACATCCCCATCCGCCACTTTCCGAGCATTACTATAAACTCTTTATCGAGTGTGCGCTGATCGGTGACGGAGAGGGGGTTGCTGGCATTGAGACGAGCGACGTCGGTTTCTTTGAGCGTGACCATTTACCGGAACTCTCTCTTGCCCGAAATACGATTGAACAGATTCATATGTGCTTCGATGCGCATTGGCAAGAAGAAGACTGGACCACTCTATTTGATTAGGAGGTTTTTTCGATGAAAGTAAGACGATACGGACATATCCATCAACTAACTTTTTACGCTCCCGTTCTGCCGATCAACGTTCAACTGTTTGAACATGACCTCGGTCTCGTCTTGATTGATACGGCGCTGAAGCGGAACGCGACCGATATCCTGTCATATATCGCTGAGCTCGACAAGCCGCTCCTGGCGATATTGTTGACGCATGCCCACGAAGACCATGTCGGCGGGGTAGACATCATCAAAGCGGAACATCCGCTCGCCGAGCTCTTCATCTCCCGCCGTGATGCCCGTCTTTTGTCAGGAGACCGATCGCTTGATGAGGGAGAACAGAGGAAAATTCGGGGGTCGTTACCGACGCTCCGTTCCACACCGGACACGTTACTCGAACCTGGTGAACGGCTATTCGGTCTACGTGTCCTTGATGCAGCGGGCCATACGCCAGGGTCTGTCGCCTATTATGACGAGACAAATCGGGTGCTATTCGCAGGAGATGCGTTTCAATCGCAAGGAGGGGCGGCGGTGGCGGGGGATGTTCGTCCATTGTTCCCACTTCCCGGACTTGCGACGTGGAACCGGACCGTTGCTGTCGAGAGCGCAGAACGGTTAGTGGATTTGGCACCACTCCTCACATTCATCGGACACGGTGCACCATTAAAAGGAACGCACCGCCTCTATTTGGCGCTGAAGCGGGCAGAACGGAAGCGGGCAAGAAAATTTATCTGATGACGGGAGGGGTAAGGCATGCAGCTACAAGAAATCCCAATCAAACAATTTGATCAAGCCAAGCAGATGCTTGAGATACAACGAAATGCCTATGCTGTGGAAGCGGAATTGCTAGGGTTTGATGAGATACCGGCTCGATATGAGACAATCGACGTGATACAAAACTTACCAGGTACGAGCTACGGATTGTACATCGAGGAGCGGTTGATTGGATTCGTGACTTACGAGGCATCAGAAAAAACCGTAGAAATCACAAAACTGTGCATTGATCCGACATATTTTCGATCGAGGCTGGCCACGACGTTACTTGATCATGTACTAAGCGTTCATGAAGGTCGACTTGTTTATGTGCATACCGGTAAACATAATGGACCGGCAAAACGTCTTTACACGAAGCTCGGATTCGAACCGAGTGCTGAATTTGAACCAGAACCGGGTGTCACATTGATCCGATTTACGCATGCGTCTTAACAATCAATCTCATCTCACTATCATAAGTATACTAATGTAATGAGATGAGTTCTTATTTTTACTGATAATATATGTTATGTAAACTAATAAAAAGAGAGCAAAAAAATTGCTCTACATTACAGTTCCCTATCCTTAAAAAATCTTATACCAGTTCAAAGTCAATTCGATTTGTGGATTCGCGTATTGTTTAATCGAGTCGACTCCTCCAAGTTGAAATCCCTCTCTTTCATAGAAACGACAAGCGATGAGATTATCGTTCTGCGCTTCGAGTGATAAGCCGATCAGCCGTTTCTCTTTTGCCCACTGTTCGGCTGTTTCAAGTAACATTTGTCCGATCCCACGCTTACGATGTGTTTGACGGACCGCGATATTTTCAATGTATGCAAATCGATTCCAATCCTTCACGAGTCGGATTTGTCCGACACATTCATCTGCATCCATCGCCAAAAACAGGATGCGATTGTCATGTCCGATATATTGTTTCCAGTCTAATCGATCGTCCGGAAATGTTATCTCCGTGACTTCCTTATCTAATTCTTCGACATATGTCCATTTTCCATTCATATATCTTGGCATGATTCGACCGATGATTGGAAATGGATCATTTGCGTCATTTACTCGATTGATGTCTTCCTCAATTAACTCTTTTATTTGTATAGGATTCATTCCCTGCACCTCTTTCCCCATTTACACCTCTTCGTTTGTTCAGTTCCTTTTCTTCTGATTTTATGGCATTTTATCATCTGTTTCATAAATAACTCTTTTCTGTATTAATCAAATGAATTTTGCATTCAGAAGAATGATAGCGCTTTATGAATAAACGTTTCAAATATTATATGAAACTGTATAAACTGGGCTTCACAGTTGCTAGACCGCTGAAGTCATGCTATTTTTAGACAGATGAAACATCTAAGGAGGAATTCTTGTGAAACGAACGACAAAAGGTTTGGCCTCAACATTATTTTTAGCAATCCCGCTTGCCGCTTGTGGTGATGATAGCACGAATCAAGCAGACATGACACCGTGGGAAGAGATTCAGGAAGAAGGGACATTGACAGTCGGGACTGCCGGCACCCTCTACCCCGCTTCTTTCCGTGAAGAAGAGAGCGACACGTTGACAGGTTTTGACGTCGAACTCATGAAAGAAGTCGCTAAACGTCTCGACCTCGAGATCGAGTTCAAAGAAATGGCGTTTGACAATATGTTGACGGGCGTTCAAAACGGACAAATTGACGTCGCAGCAAACGATATCTCCGTCACCGAAGACCGTAAAGAAAAATTTGCTTTCTCGAAACCGTATAAGTATACGTACGGGACTGCCATCGTTCGTAAGAGCGACCTATCTGGAATTGAATCACTCGAAGACTTGAAAGGCAAAAGAGCTGCTGGCGAAGCGACGACTGTCTTCATGGACGTAGCACGTGAATATGGAGCAGAAGAAGTGATTTATGACAACGCGACGAACGACCAGTATTTGCGTGACGTCTCGACAGGACGTACCGATGTCATCTTGAACGATTACTATCTTCAGACGCTTGCTCTTGCTTTCTTCCCTGAGTTTGATATTACAATTCACCCGGATATCGCCTACAACCCACAAGAAGTCGCATTCTTGATGGATAATGAAAACGACGAGCTCCAAGAGAACATCGACCGTGTCATGGATGAGATGCTTGAAGACGGTACGGTCAAAGAATTGTCTGAGCAATTCTATAACGGTGCGGATGTCTCGGTTGAGCCCGACGTAGACGCAACAATCGTCGAAACGAAGTAAGGTCGACATGTCGTTCTCAGATATCAAGTGGGACGCTATCTTTGACGTAGACCTAGCCATAGAATCGTTCCCTTATTTATTGGGTGGGCTCCCGAATACGATTTGGATCTCATTCGTCAGTATGTTTTTCGGTCTCGTGCTCGGTCTCGTTTTGGCATTAGGAAAGTTGTCTCCGACGCGTCTCCTTCGCTATCCATCAACATTTTATATCTCGTTCATGCGTGGCGTGCCCATCTTGATTATCTTGTTCATCCTTTATTCGGGTTTCCCGTTCATCGGGATCGAGTTCGCCGCTTTGACGGCAGCGATTCTCGGGTTCAGTTTGAACTCTGCCGCCTATATCGCTGAGATCATCCGCTCTTCGATTCGCGCGGTCGATTCAGGACAAGTTGAGGCGGCACGTTCGCTCGGGATGGGAAGATGGTTGACATTGAAAGGTGTCGTCTTGCCGCAGGCGACACGGATCGCCCTCCCCCCGCTTTCGAACGTCTTTCTCGATTTAATCAAAGCGAGTTCACTCGCCGCAATGATCACAGTACCTGAGATTTTTAACAAGGCCAAGATTGTCGGTGGACGAGAGTTCGACTACATGACGGTCTATATCGTCGTGGCATTGATTTACTGGGCGATCTGTACGTTCATGTCATTTTTTCAGGAATGGCTCGAACGTCATTTTGAACGATACTTAGATTCTCCGAAACGTTGACTGACTGGCTCTGCCGGTCGGTCTTTTTTAGTGAAATGGATTTTTGATACATCTCATGAAGTGATTATGCTATGATTTTCTTAATTATCAGAAAAATAATAGGGGGATTTTGAATGAACCATCCATGGGTTTCACATTTGAATAATCAAATCATAGGTCAAGCGAAAGCCATCAAGCTCGCTTCGATTGCGTTACTATCGGGAGGCCACGTCTTACTTGAAGATCGTCCCGGTACGGGGAAGACGACACTCGCCCGTAGCTTGGCAAGCTCCATCTCGGCTACGTTTCAACGTGTACAGTGTACTCCGGACACATTACCAAGCGATATTTTAGGGATGGAATTGTTCAATCCGACGACAGGAACGTTTGAACGTCGGACGGGACCGATCTTCACTTCGATTTTACTCGTCGATGAGATCAACCGGACGACACCACGTACACAATCCGCGTTGCTCGAGGCCATGCAGGAACGTCAAGTGACACTCGGGGAAGTGTCACTCAAGTTACCTGATCCTTTCTTCATGATCGCCACACAAAACCCGTTTGACGGTCAAGGAACGTTCCCGCTTCCGCAAGCTCAATTGGACCGTTTCTTATTCAAGTTGACACTCGCCCCGCTTTCGAGAGATTCCGAGCGGCGCTTGATTCGCAATGAGCACCTCGCTACCGAATCCTTCTCACTGCAACCGGACGAACTGTTGAACATGCAGCAAGAAGTACGAGATGTCCGATTCCACGAGGCGATGGAAGATTACTTGCTTGATTTGATGGAGTCACTTCGTCACCATCGCGACGTCGAGGTCGGGCCAAGTCCACGAGCGACGCTTGCGTACACAATGGCAGCCCGTGCGCATGCCTATATGGAAGGTCGAGACTATGTCTCTCCGGAAGATATTCGGGCACTCGCGCTTCCGATTTTAGGGCACCGGATCGTCTTGACGGTCGAAGCGTCGCTAAAGACGAATCCGTCAAAGTTGATCAAATCTGTACTCGAGACCATCCCGGTCCCTTCAGAGGTGTAACATGCAGTTAGTCAGCCCACGCTATCTCGAGTCCGGCTATATGTGGCTCTTGTTCGTCGTCGGGGTCTTCACGGCACTTTATGGGAGCGTCTTGATTGCGAGTCTATTGATCGGCTTCAGTCTATATGCACTGATCATGCCTTCCTTCATGTTTCGTTTGGCCGAACAGATTCATGTCGACCTCACAGAAGAACTGAAATTATTTCCGAACGACGAGGCCGTCTATGTATTGAAACTCGTATCGACGGCAAAAGTACCGCTTGGCGTCGTCCGCCTATCCGGCTATTTACATCCGACCGTGGAATCGGAAGGACATGCGTTCTGGCGACAGGAAAATTTTGTCGAGACAAATGCGACCGTCGACTTCACGATTCCGCTCTATGCGAAGAAGCGGGGCCCGGTTCGTCTCGAAGCGATCGGTTTGGAAATCCGGGACCCGTTGCGCATGTTTTCTCTCTACAAAGAGGACTCACTCCCACGCATCGGCTATGTCTTCCCTGAGTTTTCGCCTTATCCGATTCCAAAACGCCCGCCTACTCTCCCTGGTGAGGAGATGGTTCGTCATAGTGCCTATCGCGACCCGGAGACGTTCCAGTCGGTCACCCCATATCACGGACAACCGATGCGACAGCTGTATTGGTCCGCCTATGCAAAGACGGGCGAACTGCTCGCCCGTACTGAACAACCGGTACAAACGAATGAATATGTCATCGTCCTCGACTTGTTGACGAAGGATGGGCGGGCCCTCACCTATCAGATGGAACGCCTCATCTCACAAGCGGCCGCATTATGTCGTGATTTTGAGAAAGAAAACGCGAGTTACGGGCTGATTGTCCCGACCCTCACGAAAGATGGGATCACGTATGACCTACAACCAGGAAGTGGCGAGGTGCATTTCCGGAAGATCATGACGACGTTCGCCTGTCTGTCTGAGAGTGACTTTCCACTTGCTCGCTCCTTGTTTGAGCGAAAAGTAGCTAAATATAGCGGGAATCAATCGATTTTACGGTTAGGGGGTGACGGTCAATGAGATGGCTATGGTGGGTCTTTTCAGCATTTTATATTGGACATGTGTTTCCACTACTCTTTTTATTGACGCTTCGTCTCCCTCGGAACATACAACTCATCGTCCAGACAGTCATGAGTATCGGTGCCCTTTACTTCTCGTATGAGATGAGTGTCCTGCTATTGGTCTTCACATACGTCCATGCATTCATTCGGACGTTAGATTGGACCGACCGCTATGCGATGGCAAGTGTACTATTCTTGGTGGCGGACTGGTTATTCCCTCCGGCATCGCAACCGCTTGCAATGGTGCTCTTTCCATTCATCTTTTTGATTTGGCAACGGAACTTGTATTATCGGCGTGACTATAAACGAATGGTGACGATGCTTGTCCTCGGTTTAGGCATCGGTTTAGCCGTTTCCCTCGTCATTCGTACAATCAAAGAGCTGTTGTTCGGAAATGTCGTCGCCTGGATCAGTCCGTTCTTTCTGTGGATTGGGGGGTGGTTTGACGGAATCGTACTCGATCCGAATGACCGCGTGAACCGGTTCCTCGTCCCAGATAACCCGAACCTAGATGCGGAGACGGTGGCGCAGGAGACATTGCTCAAGTCGGCATCGGGTAACTCGTTGTTCTATATCGGGGCCTTCGTTGTCATCTTATTGATTGGGGTAGGCTTGTTCTTCTATTTACAGAAACGAAAAGACATCCAGGAAGATGGAATGATTCCGAGGAGTATTTACCATCCGACGCTTTCGGATAAGCGGATCGTCCGCTCCCCTCGTCAGATTCACCTTCTTGAAACGGGACGAAAGTTGGAACAGCAGCATCCGCGTCTTCGTGAAGAGACAGTATCCGACTGGTTACAACGAATCGAGTTCACGAACCATACACTCTACGCTGAATGGCTAGAAGCTGCTGAGTATGGTGACAAAGAAGCCCCACAAGACATCAATGATTCATTCGAACATCTTGTCGCACAATTGAAAAGGCGTTAAAAAAACATCCGGACATGAGGAAATCCTCTGCCGGATGTTTTTGCACTAAAGAATCGGACTGAGGAGACGGGACACACTCTCCTTAAAGCGAATCAAGCGAGTCCTTGACTCATATCGTTCAATCGTCAAGCGCTCGGCATTCGATTCGTCTCGTTCGAACGCATCGATGACGGATTGTGCGACATCCCGATCAAAGACGAGCGCTGAGATTTCAAAATTGAGACGGAAGCTTCTAGCATCGATATTCGTCGTCCCAATTGAGGCGACTTCTCCATCGATGACGAGCGTCTTCGCATGGAGGAACCCTTCCTCGTACGTAAAGACCTCTGCCCCATAACGCACAAGCTCTGCCGCGTTCGCATAAGTCGCCCAATAGACAAACATATGGTCGGGCTTGTTCGGAATCATCAGTTTGATTTTGGTACCTGTCATGAGCGCGATGCGACAGGCATCGAGGAAACTCGCATCTGGAATGAAGTAAGGCGTCTGGATATAAATACATTCTTTCGATTGCGTGATCATTTTGACGAGCATATTCTTTAAATGCTCCGTCGACGAGTTCGGACCCGATGTCACGATTTGAACGGGGGACGCGTGATGAGTGATCCCTTCCGACGGCCAAATGAAGTCGTCTTTTTGTGCCTTCGTTCGCGTCGGGACAGAGCGATTCCAATCCAAGATAAAGCGTTCTAACAACTCTTTGACAGCATCACCGGAGATCCGTAAATGGACGTCCCGCCAATAACCGAAATGTTCATCCTTGCCGAGATATTCATCCCCGACATTGAATCCCCCGATATAGCCGAGTTCACCGTCGATGGTACAAAGCTTTCGGTGATTTCGATTATTGACGCGGAAATTGATGCCGAGTTTTGACGGGAAGAAGGATTTGACTTCCCCACCGTGAGAGAGTAAGTCCTTGAAGTGCTTGTGTCTAAGTCCCCTCGATCCGACAGCATCATAAAGGAGTCGGATGCGTACCCCTTGTTTCGCCTTCTCCGTTAACAGGCGGATTAATGCCTGCCCGAGTGGATCGTTTTGGATGATGTAATATTGAATATTGACTTCTTTCGTCGCTCGTTCGATGTCTTGAAACAGCTGATCAAATTTTTCAGTTCCGTCGTGCAGGACGCTGATATCGTTGTGAAAAGACATCAACGCATTCGTTGACACGAGATTCAGACGAGCGAGCCGCCGATATTTCAAAAGGAGCGGGTGATCGAACGGTGCGAGAGAACGGTCGAGTTGATCGAGTTGTTCTTCGACATGGTGATGATACGCTTCGCGTTTTTCTTCTTCCACTTCATAAAAATTATGAGATTTGATCAGTCGGCCAAAGAAGATATAAACGAAGAAGCCGATCAGTGGTAAGAAGAAGAGGACGAGTAGCCACGCCCATGTCGTCCCGATGTCTCGTCTCTCGAAAAAGATGATGGTGATGGCGAACGTGAGATTAAGTAGTAAGATGAGCCATGTCAATATGACGATGATGAGTCCGATAGTCACTTCCATCGTATCCCTCCCTTTCTTTCAATTCTTACCCGAAATCGGGCAATGTTAGCAAATGTTTTTCGTGATTTGGGTATACATTTAATGAAGAAGTGAAGAAACGGGGGGAGCATATGGAAGACATGATGATTGGATTCAGCCTACTTGTCCTCATCGGGGCACTTTCGCAGTTACTTGCTTGGCGTTTTGACTTCCCAGCCATCTTGATTATGACGGTTGCCGGGATTTTGGTCGGACCGATTTTCGGTTGGTTAGAACCAGGTCAGATATTAGGGGACCTATATAGCCCGCTCATCTCGATCGCGGTGGCGCTCATCCTATTTGAAGGAAGCCTCAGTCTTGAATTCAGAGAGATTGATGATTTGCGAAAATCGATTTTTCGTCTCGTCACGGTCGGTGTGTTCGTTTCCTTTATTTTGACGTCGGTGTTACTGATTATGGTCGGCGATTTTCATTGGTTGCCGGCGTTCACGCTCGGTGCGATCTTCGTCGTGACCGGACCAACCGTCATCATCCCGTTACTACGGCAAGCCAACTTATCCGCACGTCCGGCCAAAGTCTTGAAATGGGAAGGCATCATTGTCGACCCGCTCGGCGCCTTGATGGGATTATTCGTCGTCCGAGTCGGTTTCATCTTCTATCAAAATGACGGGCTCGCGAGCCACTTGCCATTCTTTTGGTCCTGTATCGTCGCCGTTGCCTTCGGGATCACTGTCGGACATCTATTGATTCGTTTGTTCGGGAATGAGAAAGTCCCTGAATATTTAAGAACAACCCTCACGTTCTCCGGGGTCCTTCTCGTATATTCAATCAGCGAATGGGTCATGAGCGAAGTCGGGCTATTGGCTGTGACGGCCATGGGATTGACGATGGCAAATTCTAAGCATGGACATATGCATATCCTGAAACAGCTTCGTGAGTTCAAAGAGAACATTTCCATCTTACTCGTGTCGACCGTCTTCATCATTTTGACGGCGAGTTTGACACGTGATAGCTTACTCGCCATTCTCGACTGGCCGCTTCTCTTGTCGATTGTTGGGATCTTATTCTTGATCCGACCGATCTCGGTACAGACGTCGCTCCTCGGTTCCCCGTTATCGATGCAAGAGCGGGCGCTCATCAGTTGGATTGCCCCTCGTGGAATCGTCGCCATGACGGTGACCGGCTTTTTTGCCCAAGAAATCGCCGAACTGGGAATTGAAGACGCGGAGCGGATGTTACCGATCACACTCGGTTTAGTCGTGACGTCTGTCGCCTTGCATGGATTGACGATTAAGCCACTCGCGAAGCGACTCGGACTGACGAAAGTGAAGAATCCTTGGGAGAAGGGTTAAACAAAAAAAGACACCGCCCGATGGCAGTGTCCTTGATTATCTTGAATTAGTTCAAGACTTTGATTGTAATTGACTTGCGACCGAAGTTGAGCGCTTGCTCTTGTGTCGGCATCAAGATATCGATCTTATTCCCTTTGATGGCACCACCAGTATCTCCTGCGATGGCTGTACCGTATCCTTCAACCCATACTTTAGAGCCGAGCGGAATGACAGAAGGGTCGACCGCGATGACTTTTTGGTTCGGGTTCGAACGAACGTCGATACCTGTCGCTGTGATACCAGAACATCCAGCACAGTATGGTGTATAAGCTGTTGCTTCAACAGTCATCGTCTTACCTGAAGCCGGAGCTTGGGTTTGCGTTGTAGACGATGCTGTTTTAGTGACAGGCTTAGATGTTGAAGTCTTTGGTGCTGATGTCTTCGCATCGTTTGCTACTGACGCAGCTGCTGCACCTTTCACGGCAAACTGTTGCCCTGGGAAAATAAGATCTGAATTAAGACCATTCCAAGTCATCAATTGATTGACAGAGATCCCGTTGTTTAATGCGATACGATAAAGTGTATCTCCTGATTTAACTGTATACGTTTTTGATGCAGTAGCAGCTTTTGCTTCTGCCTTTCCAAGTTTCAAGACTTGGTTCGGATAAATCATATTTGAGTTTAAGCCGTTCGCTTGTTTGATGTCATTTACAGAGACGTTGTTGTTCACGGCGATACGATAGAGTGTATCTCCAGACTGAACTGTGTGTGTTGATGCTGCCGAAGCTGGAGCAGCGACTCCTAAACTAAGGCCAGCGAGTGCCGTTAGTGTCAATAGTGGTTTTTTCATAAGAATATTCCTCCCTTTTCTAACGCCCCCTTACTGTAACACCTATATGTTTCACTGCGATTACAGGACGATATGAGAGTGTTATCAGTTCATTTACAGAACAATTCGCGAGGATGAGAGGTTTCAGAAAATTGTTTTAATCTATTAGAACGGCTTTGTAAAGCCATTTTAAGATATAATGAAGAGAGAAATAAGGAGGTTTTGGTCTTTGGAACTATTACTGCTGTATTACATTGTGACTAATTTACTAGCCTTTGTGTCATTTTATGTCGATAAACGACGGTCTCGCGTCGGGGCTTGGCGTATTTCGGAGCGTACGTTATTGACGATGACTTGGGTTGGTGGAGCTTTTGGAGCGTATTTGGCGATGCGGATCTTTCGCCACAAGACGCTGAAGCCTAAATTCCGGATTGGGGTACCTGTCGCCATCCTCGTTCATGCCGCATTTACAGGATGGCTAATCTTTTAGGCGTTATATAGAAGAAACTTGATTGCGCCTATTACTGATCGACGATTTGAAATGTCGGATTCGTCCCACTTTATTTTCGTTTTAAAGTGTTTCTCCGTGAACAATCGAAATGAAATGTCGGGAAATGATCATAGTGAGGAGGAAGACGTTTTTGAAGAGTATCGAAATGATTCGTCATGGGCCAATGACATTAAAGGTAACCGATTGCTTCACCGTTCTGCTATGCGAGTCTGGAACGTCTTTGATTCGGGTGAACGGAGTGAGCCTCAACCTTGATTCGAGAGAAGCCGTCCTCTTGGCACGAGGACAAAGTATCATGGTGGAACAAATCGAGGAAGCGTCGCGGATGAGGCTACTCGAGTTTGATCCCGCTGCTTTGTTCCATCCCGATCTGGCGAGGCGATATGTAACACCACATCTCACTTCGGAAAAATCCATACATATTTTAAAACAGGAACAGGGACATCAATCTGTCATTCAGACGATTGAACGCGCCGTCCAACATTCTCAAGCGGACGGACCGCTCGCATTAATGGATGCGACACTGCAGTGTACGGTCATCTGGCGTTATTGGATTCAGCAAGAGGGTCAAGCGATGAAGCATGAGAAGAAACGCGAGAGCCTTCGTCAGATGCTCGCTTATATCGACGCTCACATAGAAGACAGGCCGACGTTAGCTCAAATCGCTCATGCGGGCAATGTGAGTCGAAGTGAATGCTCTCGCTTGTTTGGATCCTTTGGAGACACATCTCCCATTGCGTATGTGCAGATGAAGCGAATGGAACGAGCTGCCACGCTGTTAGAAGATTTGAACGAAAGCATCGCGGACATCGCCAATCGTCTCGGATACGCAAGCGTCAGTCACTTCGTTCAAATGTTTAAAGTACATCACACCGTGACGCCGCTCACTTACCGAAAACAGTACAAAACGAAAAGAGCCGAATGATTTCGGCTCTTTTCGTTTATCTTGCCGTCCAACCGCCATCTGCTTTCAGCACATCTCCATTTACAAAACTTGAATCGTCCGATGCTAAAAAGAGCGCGACGTTCGCAATCTGCTCCGGCTCTCCCATCGGCGCTTCCCCCGCCCCTTGAATGGCTCGCATCCCGAGTTCACTCGGTGCCGTGATCGTCGACCCGATGTTCGTATTGACGCCACCCGGTGCGATGGCGTTTGCTCGAATCTTGCCAAGCGTGCCATACGTCGCCGCGATGTTTTTCGTTAACCCGATTAACGCATGTTTGGATGCCACATACGCCGCACCACCTCTTGTACCGAACAAGCCTCCGACCGATGCGTTATTGATGATGACGCCACCATGGTCCTGCTTCTCCATCACTTGAATGGCGGCACGTGAAAGTTTCATCGGCCCGGTCAAATTGACGGCAAGGATCCGTTCCCATAATTCATCTGTCACTTCACCCACGGTCATGAAGTTGTCCATGATCCCCGCATTATTGACGAGAATGTCGACCGACCCGTACGTTTCTTTCGCTTTATCGACGAGGTTGTCGATATCCGATTGATTCGCTACGTTACCAGCGATGCCGACGACATCCCCGCCTCCTATCTTGATTTCTTCGACCACTGCCTGAACAGCATCTTCATTCAAGTCGAAGGCGACGACCCGCGCGCCTTCCTTCGCGAACAGTTTGGCGATGGCTCGCCCCATACCAGAACCAGCACCTGTGACGATTGCTGTTTTCCCCGAAAGCTTCATTCATCATTCCTCCTTTGAAGGTCAGAACGTACATGATGCGTGATGACAGAGATTTGCCTGTCACTATGTTATACCCGCATTTGTCAGCGACCCCATTCAGAAACATAGAAAATTTTCTTCAATTGATTTCCAACTATCTTTATACTTGAATGGAAACCACTTCATTGTATAGAGGAGAGATGACGTGAGACAATTTCAAGTCACGATTCATGGCCAAGGTGATCCCGTATTATTCCTTCCCGGTGGGGGCTTCACTGGATCGCAAGGATTACAGTTCGTTGAAGCCCTACATAAAAAATCTGAAGTCCATCTCTTAGATTTACCGGGATTTGGTGAAAGTGAGGGGCTACATACATACGCCACATCCAAAGTACTAGCGGACTGGGTCGAGTCGTATCGAATCTCTCGAAAACTTGATGCTGTTCGATTAATCGGTCATTCGATGGGGGGCGCGATTGCTCTCGCCTACGCGGTCCATTATCCCGACCGAGTCAGGCGCTTAATACTACTCGACCAAGGTCATAAACCGAATGCTGTGCTCCCATATCGTGAATACGGCATCTTCGGCTTCACCTTCCCGCTTTTGCGACTACTGTATCACTGCTCTCCACAACATCTTTTAAACTGGTTTGAAGCTCGCATGAACAAGAGTGACTCCACGTTTTCTGAAGAGCGGTTCCAAGTGTTCTGTCGACGGATCGGGGTTGAACCGACCGCAAACGTTCGAACAGCTTTCGAGCGTCCGGCACGTCTGTCGTCCGGTGGATTACATTTGTTGTTCGGATATGACGGACTTGATTTCACCGACTTGCTACAACGGCTCCAAGTCCCGACGCAACTTTACTATGCAGACTTCACAGGTATTGGTTTGAAAGAGGCGAAACGGACGCTTTATCATGTCAAACGAGCGGAACGACAACTCCATCCCTCTGTACAATTGATTGCCGTACCAGGCGGACACTTTGTTCAGTGGTGCCGTCATTTCTCGATGGGAAACGTCGAGCGATTCCTACATTCGTAAAAAGGACAGCGGAGCAGAATCCGCTGTCTTTTCGTCATGATGTCCAATTGTGGTGGATGAGCCATTCGTGAAGTTGATGCTGTAGCTCAGGATGGAGCGGTTCCCTGAGTTGTGAACGATATTGTTTTTTCACGTCCAAAATACTCATCTCACCGTCGAAATGTTTCAACATATGGTCCATATCCTTAATCTTCTGTACCTCGATATGTTCCGCGTGAAGTGCGTCGAGCTCGTCTAGATGCTGGACGTCCGTTTGAACGTCCCGGTCCCCTGTCAGTGCGAGCGTCGGAATGTTCAACTGAACCAATCGTTCCCGAAACGACTCGTTTGTGTAAGCAAGATGCTCCCGTAACCATTTGGCAGGAAATTTCATCAGCTGGATCCGCATCGTATCTTGATTCGTTGCTGTGACGCGCTCGAACAGTTTTTCTTGTTTCCCGATGACCGACTTCTCGTTCAAGCTAAGTCGAAGCAGCTTGCCCTTGATTCCTTTCGTACGTTTCACTTCTTCGAGCAAAGCATATGCCTGTTCCTGCATGCTCGTCTTCAAGGCGACACCGGCACCGGACAACAGGATGAGACCGGAAACGGATTCACGTTCGGCCGCGAGCGTTGCGACGATGCATCCTTCACTATGACCGAGCAATAAAATGTCTTGTGAGACATGGTCATGAGATTTCAGATAACGTACGATAGCCGTCACGTCATCAACGAGTCCTGTCAGACCGACGCTACTTCGATTGCCGCCACTCTTGCCAACCCCACGTTTGTCATAGCGTAACGTGACGAATCCTTGTGTCGACAGCCATTCTGCTAAGTCTTTATACACATTCGACTTGAATCCGATCCCGTTTCCGTCCCGGTTCAATCCTCCCGTACCGCCGATGAGGACGATGGCTGGAAAGTTCGACTGATTCTGATTGGGTGACGTGAGGGTAGCAGCAATCATTGTTTCTCCTTGAATCAATACCTCTTCTTGTTTATACATCTTCCGCTTCCTCCTTTTCTCCGACCGGCATGACGGCATAGGAGAATTTTCGTAACGTCCGTTCTTCTGACGGTTCATGTTCGAGCATACTTTCTAATAGATCATAGAGACCTTTTAAGAATCGATCACTTTCAGAATCGGACAGATAAAGCGGGATACTTCGGAATCCAACTTTGTCTTTCTGAAGGTCAATCGAGTCGCGCTTCAGATAGTTCCCAAAATCCATGAGCAGTGACATCGTGAATGTATAACAGACCATGTACAGTTGTTCGCGGTCCTCTTTCTCCACAATCTTGTTGATGCTGGTCAACGGGTTGTTTTGAATCGCGTACACCTTCTCATACACCCCGCGTACTTTGTTCTCGCTGACGACGGATAAGATTTCATCTTGTACCATCTTGTTGATATGGCGATAGAGGCTCGCCTGCGGTACATCAGGAAGTACTTTTGCCAAATCAGCGGTCGTCACTCCTTCATTCATCAGAACATGTTGAAAGATTTTCATGCGAATCGGGTTCAACAGGCTTTTTAAAACGTCTTGGTCCATCATCTTCACCTCATTATTATCACATTTAATAATATTATTACTTATGATAATATCATGAGCCTGAATAGATGTCTATCTGTATCCAAAAAGTCATCAAGTTTGTGGTTACACTATCGTGAGGTGATGCATCTTCAAAAACACCATTAAAAAATCCTTCTCATTTTCCATAGAAAACAAAAAGGATGTGATTTATTACTTCTTTTCAACGACACCTCGAACAATCGCGAAGAATAGACGGTTCGGAAGATAGCGCTTGAGCGCAATCAATAACCCTGCCTGTTTACCCGATGGATAACGGAGTCGTTTCTTCCGTTCGGTCGCAGCGCGCCAAATCGTCTCGGCGACGACATCAGGTCCTTCGGCGTTCGCACCAGCGACGTTCGTGTTATGAAGTGCGACCTCCGTATAGTCATCATATACATCGAGCGGTTGGTCGCGAACGAGTTCTTGGGAACGACCGTAAAAGTCTGTCTTGATTGGTCCCGGTTCAATCAATTTCATGTTGATATTGAATGGTGCCAATTCGAACTGAAGCGATTCGATGAATCCTTCAATCGCCCATTTTGAACTGTGATACAAGCTGTAAATTGGGAATGTGATCTGTCCACCGACGGAGGAGACGGTCACAATCCGTCCGCTCCGCTGTTTGCGTAAGTATGGAAGTGCTGCCCGAATCACGTTCATGACCCCGAAGACGTTCGTATCAAATTGCCGTTGAATCTGTTCCGGCGAGGCTTCCTCGAAAATCCCGACCGCACCGTACCCGGCATTGTTCAACAACACATCGATCGTTCCGTGATCCGAGACGATTTGTTCAAATGCCTCTCGAATACTCGTCTCGTTCGTCACATCTAGCTGATAGAGCGACACCCCTTTCAGATTAGACAACTCTTGATGATTCTCAGGTTGTCGCATCGTCGCAGCGACAGTCCAGCCTCGTTTGCTGAACAGTTCGACCGTTGCCCGGCCGATTCCTCTCGATGCTCCTGTGATGACAATGGTTTGTTTCTGATTCATGTTCATTCCCTTTTAATGTTTATATGTTTAAACTTTTAAACGTATTGGTGGAAAAGAAGCCTTTCTCTCTGTTTCCAAAAAGAAAGGTCAAAGGATGCATTCGTCTTCAATCGCTCGTGTCAGTGCCTTCAGCAGTCCGACCGCGTCCTCGAGCGTCAGGAAGTAAAAGTTCTCTGTCCCGACTTTCTCGGATGAGACGATGCCCGCTTGTCGCAACAGTTTAAGATGATGCGAGATGGCCGGTCGAGACAACTCGATCTTTTCATCAATCTGATTGACGTTCAAGCGTTCATGTTTGGCGATCTCGACGATGATCCGTTGCCGATTGACATCGGCTAATACTTGGAACAGTGGGATCGCATCTTCAAATAAAGAAAGCGATAACTCGGGTGTTGTATCTGTTTGTTTCATATTCATCACTCCGTTTAAAAGTTTAAACGTTTAATCCTACATTTAGAATACTAGGTGATCCGCCTTCTGTCAACGAAGTTGTTCGTAGACTTCCCGAAGAATACTTGAAATCATATGCCTGGAGTCATAATCCCGCTTGGAGATTTTGACGAGCGGTGACGGATCAGGGAAGAGATGGGCGTTGATATCGTCAATCGTATAGCCCGCAGCCGTTTTCGTGATCACGTCATCGGTCAAGCGTTCTAGGTAGTCAAGCTTTTTAGTCAATTGCGCCCTCCCCTGTTCGAGACGCCCGGCATGTTGGCAGTATACTTCCTCGAAATCAAGTGTCAGGACACGCTTGAGCGAACGGATCTGTTCAGGGACCGACTCCTCTGGAATCATCACTTTCGGATACGGATGGACGAACAAATCACCTGAGAACAGTCGACCGTTCTCCTCATCGTATAAGACGACGTGATTCGGTTCATGGCCGGGTGTATGGATCACCTCATAGGAATGATGTTCTGACGTGATTTGATTGTCATGATAGGGGATTGGTTGAAACGGTTCCGGGTCACCGGAGAAGCGCGCCCGGTAATCCGGGATGTCTAGTCCCGTTCGGCACATTTCCAATGCGGATTCACGTATGTAGATCGGTACCCTGTACGTTTGATCAAGCCAAGCTGCCGTTCCGATATGGTCTTCGTGAGGGTGTGTGATACTGACAAGGTCGATTGGGACCGATTCATAAAACGATTGGAGAGACGGTAGCATCGTCCGTGTCCCCGTATCGATGATCATGCCGTCGATGTAATACACATACATCGACATTTCGAATGGACCGTTCTTTACTTTGGCACTAACGGCCGTCACCGGTCCATGTTGTTTCACTTCCATCAGGCTTCCCTCCTGGATCGTCATTTTCTACATTATAACGAAAATAAGCAAAGACCTGCAGACATTTCACAGTTCTTTGCTCATCTTATTTATAGATTCTCTCCATTCGTTGCGATGACACGCTTATACCAGTCGAACGAGTCTTTCTTCATCCGCTCCATCGAGCCGTTCCCTTCATTGTCACGGTCGACATAAATCATCCCATATCGCTTCTTCATCTCGCCTGTCGTGAACGAGACGATGTCGATAATGCCCCAAGGGGTGTACCCAATCAAGTCGACCCCGTCATAGAGGACGGCTTGCTTCAATTGTTCGATATGGGCCTTCAAATAATCGATTCGGGATGCGTCATGAATCTTCCCGTCGACAATCTCATCGACGGCACCGAATCCGTTCTCGACGATGAAGAGCGGAATCTGATAGCGGTCATACAGACGATTGAGCACATATCTGAGACCGACCGGGTCAATCGCCCAGCCCCAGTCACTCGACTGGATATACGGATTCTCGACACCATTCGGCAGACCACCGTTGACGATATCTCCGCTGTTGTCCGCGACGACGTCACTCTTCACGGTCGTCGACATATAGTAGCTAAAGCCGAGATAATCGACTTTCCCGTTCTGTAAAACCTCTTCGTCCCCTTCAAGGATCGGGATGTTGTATCCTTCGCGCTCGAACTCGTTCAATGCGTAACTCGGATAGAACCCACGTACTTGTACGTCCGGGAAGAAATAGCGTTGGCGCATCATCTCTTCGGCGAGCATGACGTCGTCCGGGTTCGATGAATACGGGTAGATTGGGACATGCGACACCATCGCCCCGATTTCGAAGTCCGGATTGATTTCTTTCCCTTTGGCGACGGCGAGGGCGCTCGCAATCAGTTCGTGGTGCCCCGTCTGATACATGACTTCGCGGGCATTCTCCCCTTCTTCTAGGAGAACACCCGAATTCGTCCATAAGAAGAGCGGATTGTTGACGTCCATCTTGTTGTTGATCTCGTTGAACGTCATCCAGTATTTGACCTTGTCTTTGTAACGGTCGAAGCAGACCTCCGCGAAGCGGACGAAATGGTCGACGACGGCACGGTTGCGGAAGCCACCGTATTCACGGGCAAGGTGGAGCGGCATCTCGAAATGCGAGAGCGTGATGATCGGTTCGATGTCATGTTTGAGTAACTCATCGAACAAGTCGTCATAAAATTGGAGACCCGCCTCGTTTGGTGCTGCATCATCCCCGTTCGGGAAGATGCGACTCCACCCGATCGATGTACGTAAACATTTCAATCCCATTTCAGCGAAGAGGGCCACATCTTCTTTGTAACGATGATAGAAATCAATCGCCTCATGGTTCGGATAGAACTCATTCGGTTCGACCTTGTCCGTGATCCGGCGCGCGACGCCGTGTGCACCTGCCGTCAAGACATCGACGACACTCGGTCCTTTGCCATCAGCGTCCCAACCACCCTCGAATTGATGAGCGGCGAGTGCGCCTCCCCATAGGAAATCTTTAGGTAACGTCTTCATCCTCTGTTCCTCCTTTTGATATATCATACATGGCAAGTATAATTGTACCGGTACAATTATACAAGGTCGGTACATTGAATTACTTTTGTTTTTTTCATGATATAATAGAACCAGTGACGAAAAAGTGAGGAATGACCATGCTAAAATACCAACAAATCGCGAATGAAATCGAACAATACATCCATGAACAAAACTTAAAACAAGGCGATAAGCTCCCTGTCCTTGAGCAGATGATGAATCAATATGCGGTGAGCAAGAGCACCATCACGAAAGCTTTAGAGCTGCTCGAACGAAAGGGTGTCATTTTTCAACTGCGGGGAAGCGGCATTTTCGTCAGACGACATAATCGACCTGGCTATATGAGCCTCTTCTCTACCCAAGGGTTCAAGAGCAATCTCGGAGACCGCGTCTTGACGTCTGATGTGATTGATGTGTCCGTCGTGAAGCCAGACGCTACGGTTGCGGAAAATCTCGGGATTTACGTGACTGACGATGTGTACCGGGTCGAACGGGTAAGATATGTGGACGGGGAAGTGCTTTGTCATGAAGAATCGTATTATGTAAAAGCCATCGTCCCTTATTTGAATCGCGAGATTGTGGGCGACTCTATTTTCGATTATGTCCAAAGTGCGCTCGGTGTCACAATTGGTTTTTCTGACATGTATCTACAGGTCGGGCGATTGACGGACGTGGAAGCGGAACACCTCGGATTGCAAGAAAATGATCCAACGCTTCGCATCGAAACGATCTTTCATCTGACGAACGGGAAGCCTTTCGACTATTCACGGATCACCTACCACTACGCACATTCGCAGTTCGTCATTCAGGCGAACGGACCCTATATGTGAAGAAACCCCTCATGCGTGCATGAGGGGTTGTTTGTCGCGAGATGAATATCACTTCACGACGGGGAAATTAACCTGTTCGACCCAATCGTCAATGAACCGACGTTGATGTTGATGTAATCGCGGTAGGTCTTCTCTTGAGAAAAATCGATGTTCGTGACTTTCGTCTGTCAATTGAGCGATTTCTCCTGAGAATGAATGGGTGTAAAAGATGACTTGAACACTATAGACGCGATCACCGTTTTCATAAGTGGCATATCCCTCATCACCAGAATAGATTCCGAACAGTTTCAAATTATCCACGGAGAGCCCCGTCTCTTCGAGAGTTTCACGGATGGCTGTCTCTTCAAATGATTCCCCAGGCTCCATAACGCCACCAGGGATTCCCCAAACGCGATGATCTTTTCGGTGTTGCAATAGAATTTGATTGTCCTGTTCGATGAGGACTCCACATCCTATAGTGATTAATAGATTCGATCCGATTAATTGACGCATATGTTGTATGTAACTCACTACACTACCCCTCTGTATTTAGAATTCAAAAAATCTTGATATCCCCATTCACATGATCAATGAAAGAGTACGTATCGTCAGCATCATGTGCGAGTATGAAATTTCCTAGTATATTTGGATGAAATTCAGTAGTAAACGTATCAAATGTCTGCTCGTATGTCGGATATGAAAGGGACTGCCACACATTCTTCGCCTTCGGAACTTGAAGCTGAGGCAATAATTCCTCTTCAATCAATCCTCTCCAGTCTGGGTTATGCAACGTGAAGCGATAAACGTTCTCACGAGGACCGTACGTTCCACCTAAACCAAACGCCAATTTGATGGGAAACGCGCCTCTAACCACATGTTCAAAGAATGTCTCGATTTGGACAATACCAGCTGTCACGACATGTCTCACTTGGTTTCCTTGAAGCGTCAACCCGTCTTCGTAATAACTTACGACCCAATCTCCTCCTATATAGAGGACAAGCACCTCATACAGAGAGAGAGTTAGTTCCGATTCTAATGTCTCAAGATTCTTGATGATTTTGGTCGTCACATGCTTTTCTTGCCGTTCAAAAGAGAAGCGTTGTTTTCTCGTAGCTTTCACAGTCCGTTTCCGTTCAATGCGCAATGGAAAGTCCTCATTCTTCAGATGTCGAAAAATCAATCGGTTTGCTTCTCCTTCTTTCAGTGCATGACTCGGTATGATCACTATTTCTAAAGGTCCATGTTGATTGTATAAGTCTTTTGACATCATGCTGTTTTTCGTCTCTTGAGGAACCAATATCCGAATGGAAACATCGCTAACACCGCAAAGCCAATCAATCGATTGAGGCTCGATGTTGGATTGTTTGATTTTGCTTCATCCGAATAGTCACCCGCGCCACCCATCATCCCTTCTTCAGCAGATTCCTCGAGACTTGCATGCTCTTCAATCAATAAGGTTTGGAAGTCCTTCGTTGAAATTGCATCCCCGCTGACCATCTGTTTTGAGTAGGTTGTCAGTGCCGTCAACATGCCCCCGTCATAATCAAACCACGCGGACTTTTCTGTGTATTTCACGAGATCGCCTTGTACGTCTATCAACGCTTTTGGGGTTTCTTTATCTGAACCGAACGTTGAGAACGCATATGTACCCGCTGATTGTTCATACGTTCCGATCACGTTGACCGGTTCATCATCTTGAAAGACGGTCGCTACATATTCTTTTTTAGGGACGAACGTGCACGTTTCCCCCGTTTTGTAGCAAGAGGTTGACGGGATATACGTCTCTAACAACGGACCGAACGTGATGTTCTCGCTGTCGGTCATATGATAGTAAGTCGGGTCGTCCCCTCGAATATGATCCATCACAATGTCATAAAAATATGCATCCGCAAATCCTTCCGGCGAAGATTCTGTCATCTCGGCTGATACGGTCGTCGTGCTTGCAAGCAGTCCGGCACAACATATGAGTAAGCTCGTCATTCGTTGCATGTGTTTCTCCTTTCATCACCCTGAAGATTTCAGCAGCATCGCGTGATTGATGTGAATCAATTCGGCGTGCGGCTGTTTGTGACGACTGACATATGAAGTAAAACATGATGACGCAACAAACGCGTTCGATCCATGAATCATCGCCAGTCGGACGAGAATGAGCCGTAATTGTTTTCTTCCTCCTCCTAATAACTTTCGTTTGTCATGACAGTCAGTGACCAAATCGCAATGCCGCTCCCTGAGATATCTATTGATGAATAGTAACGATAGCCTAGTTGACCGAAATAGGAGATGAAGGCGACCATTAGCAAGGAGAATAGAATTCCTGATACAAAGATTGTCTTGGCTTGCTTCATTGATGTTTCCGTTTATGTATATTCGATTTCATCTCAAGTGACGGTTCCCCTCATAAATTTAATCCTTTATTTGGAAATAGGATTAAAAATATTATACCATGCACCTTAACGGAATATTCAGTTATTTACCGACGAATAAAAAAATGTCCGTTCATTGAACGAGCATCCACACTTCTCTTACTTCATCATCTTCACCAAACTTCCACTCTTCAAATCCACATACGCATACATCCTGGTCACTTCGAATGCCCCATTTAGTGATGAATGTTCTTTATTGAGGGATTGGAATCCATTTTTGACTGAGGAGTCACGAATTACAGCGATTATAGCATGAACCGTCTCATTCGATTCTTATAAAAAGGGCACCGTTCGTGATGAACGATGCCGTGCGTGTCTCTATAACCAGACTGGTAATGAGAAGAAAACTAAGAACAATACGGTCAAGACACCGACGACCGGACTGAGTGACCGGTAGCCCTTCTTGAACAAAACAATCATCGTGTATGCGATGAACCCGAGACCGATCCCATCGACGATGGAATATGTGAACGGGATCATGATGATGACGAGAATCGCCGGGAAGGCATGCTCCCAGTTATCGAGAGGCAAATGCTTCACGTTTTGGAACATCATCATGCCGATGATAATCAACACCGGTGCAATCGCCGTCACAGGGATGATTGCAAAGAGTGGTAGCAATATGAGCGATACCACATACAATCCAGACGTGACGAATGAAGCAATCCCGCCTCGTGCACCGACCGAGATCCCGGCAGCCACTTCGACTGTTGAGACAGTTGGGCTTGACCCGAACATGGCCCCGGCCATCGTCGACAAACCTTGTGCGACGAGACCTTTCGGCGCCTCTTCTTCTTTGCCGATTGCCCGTGTCTGATTCTGGATCAAGCTGATGTTTTCAATCAACAAGACGAGCGTCAGTACACCGACCGCGACCAAGAAGAGCGGAGACGCAGATTCCGCGAACGAGATGTTTCCGAATACCGTGCCGAATGACTCGAAAAATGGTGTCAATGCGAAGCTTCCCGTCCATTCTAGTGTTCCCATCACGGCACTAAGTCCGACACCGAAACCGATCGTCCAAAGGAAGCTGCTCGGTCCCATCTTCAAGAACAGCAAGATGGCGACGAAGAGTGATAAAAAGGCCACCTGGACGTTACGCTCACCGAGGTCACCGATGTGGAGCAATGCCCCACCCCCGCCTGAGACGATTCCAGCCGCCTCGAGACCAATCAAGATGAGGAAGAGGCCGAGACCGACCGTCAATCCGTCATGAATGATTGGTGGAAAGGCGTTCGCCAATTTCCTCGCCACTTTGGTCACCGTCAACAATACGACGAGTACACCTGAGACGAACGAGACGGCGAGCGCACTTTGCCAGCTCAAGCCCATCTGCAAGACGAGCGTGTACGTGAAGAGCGCGTTAATCCCCATCCCCGGTAACAAGAGCAGCGGAAGATTGAAGAATCCCGCAATCAACGTCCCGATGATGCTTGTCAAAATCGCTCCGACGAGCGCCCCTTCGAACGGGAGTCCGGCTTGTGTCAAAATTGCCGCATGCACGGCCGGGATGTATGCTGTCGCCAGGAAGTTCAGCACGCCCCCGTATGTTTCTGTTTTCCATTCTGTTTGTTTTGCCATAGGAATCAATCCTTTATTGGCACCCTCACCCACCCGTGTATACACACGAAATTGATTATATCCTGTCAGACATCTAACAAGCAAGAGCGATTCGACTCAATTCCTTCTTTGGACCCATTCATGAGACCAATTCCATCAAAAGATTCATTTTGAAAAACAAGAACGTTTGTTCTTATTTTTAACGTCATTTTACGAACAAATCTGTTATAATGAAGGGGCAGGTTAACGCAGCAATAGTGGGGTCAGCCGCCAAGTCCACAATGGAGGAAGGCGGTGGTGCGGATGGAACAACTTTGGACCTGGGTTGGAGATTATGTCATGATCCCAATCCTCGCTCCGATCATCGTTCACTTGGTGATTCACCGAACATCCGATCGTGCAACGTCTGAACGCACAAAAAAATGACCCCCTCGGCGCAATGAGATGGGTCACTTTCTGATTCACTAACCATTGTGGCGGCTGGGACCACTCTTAAAGTGGTAGCCTGTAAGCCAGAGGTCGGTGTGTCGAGCACCGGTCTCTTTCTACTTGCATCATACCATACTTTATCCGCGTTTTCAGTAAGAGAAACATCATTTGACACGAAAATCACAAATAATTCAAACGCTCAGGAAACTTTATCCTGAGCGTTTTTCTTTGAGTTCGTTATAACGAGAGAACCAGACGAGCATCTCGTCCGCTTCTTCTTTCGGAATGTCGTCAATTGTCTCGATGGACAAGAATCCTCCTCGAGTCGAGAATTGAACCGTACAAAGTCCGAACCGACGTTGCAAGAGCGATTGCTTCACTTGAATCTGTTCGATTCGCGGTTTGTCCGTCAAGAACGATTGGACGTTGAATGCTCCAGTCCGTAACTGAATGAATTGATCGGTGCGGACATACTTGGTTGTGACGTAACTGAGCACGCGTCCTCCGATGATAATGGCCCATAACAGGAGGAGCCACCATGCGTAATCTCGGAAGAAGTAGAGCACGAGTCCTGATAGGATGAAGCCGAACCAGCTGATTCGTAGTAGTTTGATTCCTAACGCCCGTCTCGGGAGTCGATGCAATTCATCCGACCATGTGAAATACGCAAAGTGTTCACGTAGGACGCGCATCGCCCGGTCACGCCGCACGAACGGGAGAATCGTCGACGACTCGTCCTTCAATTCATCCATCGTCCCTGCTGCCACGAGTTCGACTCCGACGATGTGGAACCAGCGACGGATGAACGTCTCCTTGATGCGAATCGCTTGAATTTTCTCATATGGGATCTCTTTCGCACTCCGGTTCAACAATCCTTTTTCGACACGAATGCGCTCCCCTCTCCGCTCGAGCCGGAAGTTCCCATACTTCAAGAAGTTGATGACCATGCCGATCACGACCGATAGCATCAACACCCCGATGACGAGAAGACCGATGACGATGATGGACGCACGGATGACATAATCTTCGACCTGATTGAACGCCCCATCCAAGTTGATGAAGTCGTCAATCGACGAGATGATTGTCGAGGCGACAGGGAAGATGGCGAAGACAGAGAGCGATGTGACGGAAGCCAACACGATTTCGCGCGTCGACAAGGCGTATAACAGACGGCTTGGTAACGGCTCTGACTGTTCAGGTGTCGCATCCGACTCTTCAGAATCGCCTTCGGTTTGTGCATTCTGTTTCCGATGACGAACTTGCTCGAGAATCTCTTCAAGTCGTTTGGCTTCGGTCGGAAAGACACCAGCCAGTTTGAATGATGCATCGTCACTGTTGGCATTCGTATCGAACGTCAATTCCACGACACCAAGCAATCGATAGAGGAACGGGCTGTTGGAATGGACGCTTTGAATTTTATAAAGCGGAAGCGACTTTTCTTTTTTCAACCAGTTCCCTTCGATGACATAGACGGTCTTTTCATCGAGTGCATATCGGAAGTTTAACCATCCAAAGAACTTTTGGACAATGTCGAGTAATAGGAAGAGTAAGATTCCGACGCGGATGATGATTCCGAATGTCGATTCCCAGTCGTTGTTAAGCACAAAGAGTAAGACGATTGGAATGGCGAACGACTTGATGACTTCGAGAATACGCAGCACCAAAACGCGACTCGGGAGTCGATGCCATGTTAACGCAGTCTCGGTCATACGACATCCTCCTCTTCAATACGTGCATAGATGGCAATCTGCTCGCGGAGTGTCTTGGCGAATGACTCCTCGATTGCATAGATGTCATGAGATCCGGCCGCTGTCCCGATGGTGATGGTCTGTAACCCATATTTACGGAGAAGCGGTCCTTGTGCCGCATGGACATACTGGACTTTTGTCATCGGGATGAGCACATCGTGTGTCGTGATAATTCCATGATGAATCCGAATCTCGAGCGGCTGGACGTCATACGTGAATCGTTCTTGTTTCCACTTTTGGAACCAGATGAGATCAATCAAGCTATAGACGACATCGATGACGAGTAGCACGATTAAACCAACCTGTAGCCAAGTCGGCCAGTCGAACCAATATGCGGCAGCCACGAGCGCTCCCGTGACGAGAAGTCCAATGATATAAAAAATCGCACTTGATAACCGGAAGACGGCACGTGCCTCGATTGGAAGTGTTCCACTGATTCGTTGTGGTGTGACACCTTCTTCTGGTGTCGGTGTTGTTTCTGACATGGTGAATCCCCCTATCGTTCTTATGTATCTGTCTCTATTGTATACGTGTTTCTTCTCGAAAAGTTTCAGGATTCGGTCGGGAATGTACTTAAGCGTTCATCTAACTCATCAAATATAATTGATCCTCTACTTCTCAACTTTTGACGAATGAGGTTCTCTGCCTCTTTCATACACGCTAAATCTGACTCAAAAGACTTTACTTGTACCTTTCCAATCGTCCCTATTTTTCCGTAGTTTACAGCATACTCATCGCCATCAACTAAAATGTTCCAATACTTCGTAACCTGCTCAAACGACCGTTTGATCATTTAAATCCTCTTCCGTCCCAAAGTTTTATGGAGTAAGATGATTGTACCTCGGATGAATCAGAAAAAACGAACCTTTTAATCGGTTCGTTTCCTTCGTATTTCGTAATTTCTCTCGAGTGTGATGATGGATAATAGCTTTACTTCGGCTCGTAGCGGAATCGTGCGATTTTTTCGTTCGCTCTCGCATAGAGTGTTTCCATTGAAAATCGACTCGGTCGAGAAAGATCTTTGGCGTATACGGCTTCAATCGTTTTGTCGATGTAGTCATTTTCTTCTTGAAGATATTCCATAAGTAACATTTTATAGTCTTCAGAAGTCGCTTCCTTCTGTTTCAATCCGTTCAGTTCATCAAGGTATATATCATTTTCTGCTTTGAATCCTTCTAGCTCTTCGACTGCCCCTGCCACATCTACCGTATCCATCGGTAAACTTGATAACATTAACATTTTTATTTGATGATTTTGAGCATCTGCGAGAATGGTTCCGGCATCAAATGAGATAACTGGGCGAGGATCAATTTCTTCAGTAGAGGATGTCGCGCCACAACCAATCAAAGACATCATCATGGCGGTCATCAGGAAGAGTGTTACTAAAATCCTGTTCATGTGCATCCCCCTTCAAAATCAAGTCATAAAGGCAACGTTATCAATGATTTCTCTAGACTAACATAATTTACGTTTATTACCAAATGCATTGTTGTAAACTCATTGTTTTATAGTAGCTATTCACCCTTTATAATCGACTGATAATCAAGAAAAAATCACTACAAAAAACCACGAAGGTACACTCGATTCTGTGCACTCATTCATGGTCTTATGAAATGGTGGTTGTAATTTTCTTGATGGCTTGCTCGTCCCTTAATCCTCGAAAAACCATTTCTTACGTGGTTCCACTTTTAAGTTGTCCCCATGTTTCTTCATTTCAGTTACAAGATAGCGTTCGAGTTCATTCATTGCCTTGACCCAATCGGTCATCGTCGCCACGAGTGGCACAACGATGAGAATGAGTTCTTCCTCTTCTTCTCTCATTCTCTCAATCATCAGTTTCGCAAAGTCAAAGTTCTCATGGATGAGATCCTCTTCCCTGTCGATGAGATGTTCGTTCTCGAGTTCATAGGCTGAAAACAGACGCTCATGTCGACGTAACAAGTGACGAATATGGCGATACAACTCTTCGCTTAGTTGCGGGGGGAGTTGTTCGATTGTATGGAAGTCATGATCAAGTTTCTCGATGACATGGAGTGCAGCCCGGTTCGTCTCAATCATCTTAGATTTAATAACGGCTCGTCGGAAAATCGGCGTCTTCTTCTCAAGCCAGCGATTCGCTTTAATTTCTTCTTCAAAATAAGCATATGTTTGCTTTGAGTCACTATGCAACTTCTTCGTTTCAGGTAGCGACTCGAATGATGAACGACCGCCTTCCGTTTCAGCAAACAAACGCGCGATTCGGACGACCATTTGAAAGACATCGGTTACTTGTGCTTCGAGTTTCCGTTCATACCGAGGTGGGAACAAAAGTGCGTTTACGATTAACGCAACCGTAATCCCCATCATGATGAGTAAGTAACGTTCGCCCGCAAACACCCAAACCGGCATATCGGACTGACTTGCCCCTTCCATGATTAGAATCGTCGTCAAGATAACGGTGCGCGTCGTCGATTCTAAATTTAAAAAGAGAAGGATGGAGATGGCGATGATGATGACGAATCCGATTGCAATCGGTGTCGGATTCGGAGTCAGTAGCAAGGAACCGACCGCAAGCAATGCTCCGATGAGATTCCCTTTCATCTCCTCGATTAGGCGAAGCCCAGTCTGATAGACAGACGGCAGAAGTGCCAGTGACGCAGCGAGTGCCGGGACGACGATTTGTTGGAATTGAAATGCCTCGGCAATCAGCAAGACGATTGCGACCGACAGTCCGGTCTTAATAGTTCTAGCCCCAAATTTCATGTAGTGGTGCCTTCCTCTCTTACACCTGTCATATGTATTTTTTGCCTTCTTCCTCAATTCTAAAACGTACCATATTCTTTTCAAGGGGAAATGAACCATTTCAGGCAGTTTTGTGAACGCTTCCGTGTTATGATGGCGTTGGATATTTCTTTCATCTTGATGGGGAGGGGTTTACTTGTCAACAATTGCTTTATTCGGCGGAAGTGGCCGTACAGGGGAACGGGTGCTTGAACGCCTACTCGAAAAGGGACATCGCGTCACACTTCTAACAAGACAGTCGCTAGGTTCCAATGAAGGGATCGATGAAATTCTAGGAGATGCGACCGACCGAGAGGCTGTCATTGAAACGGTTCGATCTGCAGACGTCGTCATCTCGGCGTTAGGGACGGACAAACAAAATGTATTGTCTACATTCACACCACTCGTCGTTGAAGCGATGCGACAGTTTGATTTGTCCCGCATCATCACAGTCGGGACCGCAGGCATCTTGCAGGCACATGACAGCGATAATTACCGCTTTGAAACGAGCGAATCGAAACGCTCAACGACGACCGCTGCCGAAGATCACGCTCGGGCTTACGAGTTATTACGAGATTCCGGATTGGCCTTCACAGTCATTTGCCCGACTCAACTGATCAATGAACCATCGAGCGGAGACATCATCGTGTCAAAAGAGGTATTGGGGACTAAACATTCAGGTCCAATTTCGAGGGACGATGTCGCCGATTTGGTGATGGCTTGTTTAACGGACGATGACTATGTCGGACACCGTGTCGGCATCACGACGGAATCATAATTAGGGGATGGGAAACATGCACGAACAACAAGAACAATTGGCACGGCTCGCTTTGACGTTTGAACAAGAGGAGATGACGGACGCTGCACGACTCGCCCGGACCGCCCTACAAAAAGTAACGAATGAAGAAGTATGGATTGCCGTCTGTGGTCACTTCTCAGCCGGGAAGTCGACATTGCTCAACGACTGGCTAGAGGACGGATTCCTTCCGACAAGTCCGATTCCGACGAGTGCGAATATCGTCACATTACGTGGTGGCGAATCAGCGGCAGCTGTCGCGATCAATGATACGGATTGGATTTCATTAGATTCTTCTTCCCTATCGAATATCAGTGACTATTGCAAAGTCGAGGAAATCAAGGAAGTCGAGTATACGATTGACCGGTTCCCATTTGATGAACACGTCGTGTTGATGGATACGCCAGGGATTGACTCAACGGATGAACGACATCGCCAAGCGACGGAGCGCTCGCTCTTCTTGGCCGATCACCTGTTCTTCATGATGGACTACAACCATGTCCAATCGGAACAAAACATCGGCCTGATGAAACAATTTAGTCGGGAAGGACGTCCTTACTCCATCATCATTAACCAAATCGACAAGCACGACGAAGGGGAGCTCTCCTTTGTAGACTTCAAGGCGTCATTGACGAAAGCATTCCGTCATCATGACATCGTCCCGAACGATACATTCTATATTTCACTTCGTGATGTACAGCACCCTTATAACGAAGTCGAGCGCTTGCGGTCGTATGTTCGACAAGTCATCAAAGAATCGAAACAGCAACAAGTCGAGCATGCTGATGCATTGATTCATACGTTGGTCCGACGCAACGAAGCATCGATTCAATCGACGTTGGATCAATTGCCGACCTATGAGAAGAGTCCGAAGGAAATGCAATCTCGCCTGCACCGCCTTGAGAAGAAACGGGCATGGTGGACATCGTTCCGTCGCGAATTCTTCAAACATCAGGCGCCAATCGTCGAGAGTGCACCGATCATGACCTATGAATTCCGTGAATTGCTACGTTCCTATCTCGAGAGTTGTGCCCCCTCTTTCAAGGTCGGTTTTTTGTTCTCGAAAGAGAAAACGAAGCAAGAACGCACTCGTCGTGAAGACGTGGCGGTCAAAGAGTTCAACCGTTTGATTGATATGAATTTACGTCCGCACCTCGTGAAGTACGCGGAAGACATCATTCGGGATTTGAAACTTCCAGAGACCTTGCTACCGAAAGGCGATGTCCTCCCGATTGCACCGAGCTCACTCATCACTGAACAAGTGAAGTCCGGCGCATCACTCAGCGGTGACACGGTATTACAGTTCAGCCGTGACATCGAGACGGCCCTGGCGACATGGGTGACGAAAGTATCAGAACCTTGGGTCCATTCGACGGATACGTACATGAAAGCTGAAGTCGACACGCGCTTGGAACTATTTTCAGCTGAAGAAGATGAGTTGTATGAAGCGCTCGATACGGAAGCGTTACGGATTCGTCTTTCCAACCGTTTGGACTCGATTCGAAAATATGAGGAGTTCCAACTTGATTCGAATCAATTAGATCAGTTAGCCGTTCGAAACTATGTCGACGCGACGTACCTCCCTAAAAAACAGTCGAATGTTGTTGAATCAGAGGTTGCATCGACATCGTTTTTAGAAGATGATTATGACTTATTTGATTTTAATTTTTCTTATGAAAATGCGGTATGTGAAATATTAGAGAATCATCCATTGTTCCGCTCCCGTGTCTCGACATTACGCAAGAAAATCGAGCGTGCGAAGCATGAACAATACACGTTCGCCATCTTCGGTGCGTTTTCGGCCGGAAAATCTTCGACCCTCAATGCCCTTCTCGGGGAGACAGTTCTACCGACCTCACCGAACCCGCTTACGGCGTCAATCACGAAGATTGTTCCGCCGAACGGCCGGACGAATCGAACGGCGATGATCACCTTCAAATCACGCGATGAACTTGAGGATGAGCTGCAAGATTATGGGACTTCCCTCGCCTCACTCGATGTCGACCACCCATTCGTCAATGCTGTTAAATCAGCACCGCTCGATTATCTCGGGCAAATGGAGACCGTCGACTATGACACGTTCTGCGCGTTCGTCGCACAAGAAGAGAAAAGCTGTATCGTGAAAGAGATTGAACTGTACCTCGACTCCCCTTGGGCACGACGTGGCATCGTCTTCGTCGACACACCAGGAGCCGATTCACAGTTCAACCGACACAGCGAGGTGCAATTCGGTTACATGCGTGACGCGGACGCCGTCTTGTTCGTCACGTATTATAATCATGCGTTCACGGAAGCGGACCGGGAGCTCGTCATCCAGCTCGGTCGTGTCCAAGGGACGGGAGATCACGAGATGTTCTTCCTTGTGAACGCCTCCGATCTTGCGACAGATGATGAGGAGCGGAATGCGGTCACAAACTATGTCTCACAACAGTTGACCGCGCTCGGTGTCCGTAGACCGACCGTCCTTCCAATTTCAAGCCGAAACGCCATGCAGGGGGATGACGCAGGATTCGATCGATTCGTCTCGACGCTTGAACGCTATGTCGACAAAGACCTTCGTCTCGCGAACGCGATGCGTATCCAGGAAGAAACGACAGCGCTACTCGCTGCATTTGATCGTGTATTGAACGAAGCGAAAGAGGACGCGTCGGCGAAAGAACATCGTCAAAAGCAATTGATTGCTTTATTCGAGAACCCGCCGGCACTCGATGTGTCAGCTCTCATCGACCTATTTGACCGGGAAGCGAAAGAACTCCTCGCCCACCTCGAGACGCGATCACTCCTCCGCCTCTCAGACTTCGTCAAGGAAACCTTCCATCCGGTCGAGGTCGATGGGTCAAGGAAGAGCTTAGAGCGTGCCCTTGGACGTACGCTCGATAAATACGCCTATGACATCCAACAAGAGCTCCAAGTGTTCCAGTATCGGTTGGAGCGATACGTTAAACGTGAGTTCGTCGCCTTGGTCGAACGGTCGACCGAACGTCAAGCATCTCTCCTTCCGACGCTTGAATTCGACCGTGAACTCGACGTGGCATGGCTACGACAGGCTGTCGAACCGATTCATCTCGAGACACCACCTTATCAGTCGGTATTGAAGCGCTATAAGAACGCGAGTCAATTTTTCGAGGGAGACGGTCGGACGCAACTGAAAGATGAGTTGACCTCACTTCTTCGCAATATGATTCGGTCGCGTCTTGAAACGATTCATACGAAGCAAGTTGAGCGGGCCAACGTAGAAATCAAGAAATCCGAAATCGAGATTGAACGAGAATGGTCGACTCAAGTGACGGTACTTGCCGATGCAGAGCTCAGCTTGTTAACGGACAGCCATTCTTTTGATGAGATGCATGAACGACTCGAGTCACTCAGAAAGGAAACGGTATGAACACACTACTTCTAATTGGACTCATCCCTGCCGTCGTCATGACGATTGTATTGGGATTGTTTCTAAGGTATCTCTATTTGAACAAAGAATAATGGAAACGGTCCTTGATGTGCAGACGACATCAAGGACCGTTTTATATTTATTTATCTGCTGGATAGACCACACCAACGTGTTTGCGCACGGTCGTCATCACATTAGCTAAGCGAATCATATCGGTCGCTGAGTGCACAGCCGTTTCTGTATCCTCCGCTTTAATTGCTCGGACGAACGCTTCGATTTCATATGACATCGGAGCGTTCTGCGCTTCTGATATGATTTCTGATGTGCCATCCCGTAACTCTAGACGGACATCATCGCACGTCGCAATATCATCGATGATGATGCGTCCCTTTTCCCCGATAATCTCAGAAGGCGTCGATGTCGCATGGATCTTTGAGTGCATGACCACTACATCAAGGCCATCATAGGAAAGGATGACCGTCCCGCTTCCGTCCACTCCAGATTCGAGTTTGACACCGCTCGCCTGGACGTCATTCGGTTGACCGAACAATTTCAAGGCGGGACCGAGTAAATAGACGCCAAGGTCCATCAATGACCCGTTCGAAAAATCGGGATTGAATGTATTCGGATTTTTCCCTTGTTTATACAAATCGTATCGGGAAGAATACTGTGATTTATTGAAGACGGCCCGACGTACCGGAGCGATTCGCTCCATCGCCTGTTGAACCCGTTCAAAGTTCGGCATGAATAGATTACGGAGTGCCTCAAGTAAGACGACCTCGTTCTCCTTCGCGACTTCAATCATACGAGTAACTTCCTGAACGTTCGAGGCGAGCGGCTTTTCACACAGGACGTGTTTGCCATGCTGCATGAACAAGATGCTCTGTTCGGCGTGAAGCGAGTTCGGGCTCGCAATATAGATCGCATCGATGACATCACTCTGCGCCATCTCTTCAAGTGATGTGAACGTATGTACGATGCAGTGACTTTCTGCATATTCGTTAGCACGCGACTCCGTGCGCGAGTAAAGTGCCGTCACTTCTACGTAGTCCAACTGATTGATTGTTTCGATAAACCAGTCTGTGATGAAGTTTGTACCAATGATACCAAAACGGATCATGTGAATTCCTCATTTCTGTTCTTTCAGATTTTTGATGAGTAGGATTTCATCCAATAAAGGAATCTTATCATATCCGACTTGTGGGATTGTCGATTTCTGTTTTCTTGCTCTCGTCACCGCATCATGAATGATTCGTTCTAGACGATAGCCACGACGTTGATAAAAGCCGAGTGCTCTCAAATTATCATTGGTTGTGATGACAATTGATTGCTTAACGCCATGCTTCATACTAATTTCTTCAACAGTCTGGAGTAAGCGAGAGCCAATCCCACAATTCTCCATCAGGCTATCAAGAGATATGATTTCTATTTCCTCATCCCGCATAACATATGTAACAAGACCGTGAATTTGATTTGATTTCATGTAGACAAATCCTCCGAGCTCTGTACAATCGTAGGTTCCCGAGGAGACGACCATTTGAGCTGAACCCCATTATTCAACAAAAAAATTGCGAATGTCTTCTTGCATATTAGAATGGATTGGTAAGATCATTTAGTTCTCCTCTGTTTATATATAATTAGATATTGAATACGGTATTTGAAATATGTAATGAGCTAAAATAATCTTTTATCATTTGTTATCATTCTGAAAGACTTCGGCACGCTCTCTCTCTTTAAACGGCCAACGATAAATTTGTCCTTCTTTCTCGACATAGGCAACACCGTCTTCAATCATCAACGACGAACAGTCAAGGAGATGACGTGGCATCGGATATATTTCAATCCACCCGTTCGCATGGACATGAACGAGACGACCATCGATTGAAGAGATGACCCATACCCCCTTCTCTGACGTACACATCACGTCGCAGTCATGAAGAACTGGGGCCTTTCTGACCTCTTGATTATATTGAAAACGTACGGTTCCCTCTTTTGAGAAGCAGACGAGAGCCTCGGTCGAGATCCCTTCTCCAAAGATGCCCTCGTCCCCGTAACCAACCCAGATCCCGGTATCATTGATCTCAACCGCTTCAATCGCGTTACCTGCGTGAAATGAATGTTTGATGTCGCCGTCTACATCTAGCACCCACGCATTGGTTGGTTCCCCTTCTAACGTAAACGCCCAGATGAACAAGTGATTCTCGTCAATGATTCGAATACCCGCCACATATTCATGCCGATTGAAGTCCATGATCAACCCATTCCAATGGATGTAGAAGTGATGATTGGACTTGACCAAACGAGCTGAACCCATTGACTTGCGCGTATCGGAATCAACCACCTCTATTTCATCATTCATACACAATCACCCCTTACCGTCTTCCAATCGCTTGAAATGTAATGCCTCTCGAAACCGTCTAGATTCTTCATCACTCACCACTTCGTCTATATATCTTGATTTCCAATAAGGCGAGAGGTCCACCTCTTCCACACCGATCCGCTTGAACCAATCCAACACCGTCTCATTCGATTGGTGTCTTGAGGAAATCGGCAAATCCAAATTGAACTGGATGAGCGCATTCCGAATCGCACTATCGGTCCATTGGATCTCACTGGGTTCTACAAATCCTTTTGCTTTCGTCGTTCTGTTTCCCCGTTTCACACTGTTTCTTGAGAAATCAATGGTCGAGACGACACCCTTTCTTTTACGTAGCATGCTGAGCGTCAAAATCAGGAGAACGATCAAGCCTCCAATAAGGAACCACATCCAGACTGAATTTCCCGTCTCTGTTACCGTCCCACCTGTTCCGAACGTATAGTCTAAAAAGTCATTTTTTAAAAATGGAAGATCATCATCTTTCCACATACGGAGCTTCCCATCAAATGCGTCGCCGCTAACACCATCTTTCCCAGAAAAACGTAGTATAATTCCACCGTCTGTCGGGTCGTGAAACCATTCCCAAAATAGACGAGCCAGATGGATAAATCCAGTCACCAACATCAAACTGCCGAGCATGATCATCAATAATCGGGTTGTAAATCGCATCGTAACCTCCGTCACACATTATGTATGATCGTATCATGTATGATAAGAGATTGTCAGAAAAATCCAAACGAAAAGACCGAGAGTTCTCGGTCCACTGTTTTACAAAATTGCTTCTGCGAGCAATCGGTCGAACTTACGCACGTCCACTTTTTTATTCAGATTGATTTTAATTGTACCGGAACGGGTGAACAATTGAACCTCGGAGTTCAAGTCAAACATTCTTCCTGCATTCTCCGTCGAGTACATATTAATCGAGTCGTACGGAAGCGAGTAGACTTCAATCTTCTTCCCCGTGAGTCCTTGCGCGTCGCGCACAATCAGACGTTTGTTCGTGAAGACAGCGACGTCACGTACTGTCTTATAGGCAGCGACCGCTCGCTCCCCGTCGATGAATGACTCCGTGATATCACTCGGCACCTCACACTCCGAATAAAACGTCCAAGATAAATCTCCAATCGGGTTTCCCATCTTGATTCCCTCCTTAATGAATTGAATGTACTATCCCCTATATTCCACAATTCTCGTTTGATTAGACCTTGAATGGGAAGATAGTGTATAGCATGTTGATGTAGAGGAGGACGTCGTCATGATCGCGCAACAGGTCATCACATTACTACTCATTGGCTATCTCATTTATTTGATTGATTCCAAACGAAATTACTTCCCTGTCCCGGTCATCTTGGTCTTGATTGGGATTGGACTATCTTATATCACTTTCTTTGATTCCGTATTCATTACGAAAGATATGATTTTTGAAGTGTTCCTGCCGGCTTTACTTTTTACGTCGGCCTATCAATTTAAGTATAACGACTTGAAAGATAACTTTGGGATCATCGCGATATTGAGTACGGTCGGTCTTGTCTTGACCGCCATCTTGATGGGATATGGCACGTTTTGGATCAGCGAGCTCTTCACCCCGCTCACGTTGACCGCTTCCTTCTTATTAGCGTCCATCTTGATTCCGACCGACCCCGTTTCCGTGACTGCGATTTTAAAACGGAGTAAAGGGGAGAAGCGGATTGCGGACGTCGTCGAAGGCGAATCGATGGTGAACGATGGGACGAGTGTCGTCATCTTCACAATCTTTCTCAGTATGTTCGCGACTGGAGAACGATTCTCCACGCTCAGCTTTTTAACTGATTTTTTGATTGTGTCTGCTGGTGGGATCGGTATTGGCTTCATTTCTGGATTTTTACTTAAGAAATTGATGATTGTCAGCTTTAAAAAGCATGAGCTCGTCATGTTGACGATCGTGACTGCATATGGCGCCTTCTATCTCGCCGATGCGCTAGAAGTGTCTGGTGTCCTCGCAACGGTGACAGCAGGTATGATGTTGTCACACGAACTCGGAACAAAAGCGGATTACGAATCGGTCAAGCGTCATCTTGATGGTTTCTGGGATATCGTCATTCCGATATTGCTCGCCCTCTTGTTCTTATTGATTGGAATCGAGGCGACCAGCTATTTGTCTGTATCTCTCTGGACGTTCGCTGTTCTTTTATTCTTACTTTCAATCGTGACCCGGTTTATCGTCGTCGGCGGTCTAGTTTATACCGTTCCCGAATGGCGTAGAGAATTTAAAGACGATTTGACAGCGACTTCTCTCCTTACTTGGTCCGGGATTAAAGGAACGATGTCGATTGCCCTCGTCCTCTGGCTAGAGGCAGAGAACATTAACGGCTCGAGCGAAATGATATCTCTCGCGTTTGCCGTCATTCTTCTCTCTCTTGTGCTACAAAGCATCGGCGTCTATCCACTGACGACATATTTAACGAATAAACATGACGAGTGACGGAACCCTTCCTTAGAGAAGGGTTTTTTAGATTCTGAAATTGACATTGTCCACTTTTAGTGTAAAATTACACTTGTAATATACTAGGAGGTGATTTGTTGGAAAATACTTCAACACCATCCGCTGCCATTTCTACTGGAGTGGTGACGATTGTACTTGCTCTTGTTGCATCATATCTTACTCCATCGTTCTTGAAAGTCGGAATCATCTGGGATCTCGCCGCTTTCTTAGTCATCGGCATTGCGACATTCAGTTTTACATACCATTTTTATCAATCGAAACGGTTGTCCTATTGGCAATACATTTGCTGTTATGTCATCGTTTGTCTCTTTTTATTCACCGTGTTTCTCGGAATCTCGTGGATCTTGATTTTCATTAGCTCAGCGACGCTGTAATTCAGACAAACAGGAAGGAAGGAGCGCTTATGCAAAAATCCGAATTTATTGAACAAGTCTCTCGAAAAATGAAATTGATTCGTATCGAATCCCAGAATTCACAGGAAGAGATGGCGAACTTACTCGGCATATCCAAAAAAACGCTCATTCAAATCGAGAAGGAGCGGAATGAAGCGAGTTGGTCGACGGTTGTGACGCTATGCGCGCTGTTCAATGAGAGTGAGGTTCTCATACACCTAATTGGTGACGATCCTGTCGAGTTCGTCAAACTGATCGCAACCGCGAACACATACGAACCGAAAGAAAAGACGCTCGGCGGACGTGTTTTTTGGCACGAAATCGAGGAAGGTCCCCACTTCACTCTTCAGCAAAATATCATCAGCGGACATTATCGGATCATCGATCTCAACCATGTGAGGTGGTACAGCACGTTTGATGCAGAGGATGCCGAACAGGTACGATTGAAGTTGGAACATCAGCAAGAGGTGTCAGATGACGCGAAAGCGTAAAGATTTGATGATGGCTTTCAGTCTAATCGTGATGACAATCGCTTATTTTTGGCTGATTCCGAATGTAATGACTGGTTCCATTTGGTTTATCGGCACAATCATTTTGCTCGTCCTCTCTTCGCTTTATTTGACACGCTTGATTCAATCATACGTTCCACTTTCTTTGATGAAATTCGTCCTGATTAGCGTGATTTCTTTCCTTGTACTTTGCTGCTTGTTGATCATTTTATTTTATAAAGTGGCTCTTTACCAGATGAATCATCTATAACGAATTGGAGGTTTTCACATGCGATTTTATGTCGGTTCAAGCTTTTCAAATATCGAAGACGTACGGTTCATGTGTAATGAGCTGATTGCGCTCGGCCACACCCACACGTATGACTACGCGCCGCTTCAATTGATGCGTTACGCTCGATTGGCGAAGAAGAGGTTTCTGGAATTCAATCAGCGGACTTCGTCGTCATCCTCTTGCCTGGAGGTAAAGGCGCACATGTTGAACTCGGGATTGCTCTCGGGATGAATAAACACGTTTTCCTATACGATTTGGGTGACCAGATGATGAATATGAAGGAGACGAGCACGTTTTATCATGTGGATGCAGTACAACGCTTGAAGGGACCGTTCAACGCCCTCCCCCACCAAATTCAAGATCGATTGAAGCTCTCTAATCACGTTTGAGCTGATGCCCTTTATTCTCACGGAATCGAGCCGGGGTGCAGCCTACCCATTCCGTGAAATGCTTGTTCAGTTGAGCCGAACTATTGAATCCGACTTCTTGGCTGATTGCGAGTAGTGTAAGATTCGAATAGCGAAGGAGCGACTTCGCATGAATCAGGCGTTGTCTCGTGATGTATTGATACGGCGTCTGACCGATTCGCTCTCGAAAGTTCCGTATGAACTGATACTTACTTTGATGGACGATTCGACTCAATTCTTCGATGCGAAGCTCCGTATGATAAGAATCATGAATGACACGCAAAACCGGTGCAAATAAGTCTTCATCATCTAAAGAAGTGTGGATGAGGTGACTCTGAATGAACGTCATCACATCATCTGTAATATCAATCTCTAAAAATCCTCGACTTGACCACTCCCCTAACAGTCTTCTTGTCGACATGACCGCTATGGAAGGAAACATTGGATTGACCCTGTTTTCAAACCCGTTCAATCGACTCGCAATAAACCGAAAACTCACATAAGTCGTTTCAGTTGAATCAGCGAATAGTCGATAGGACTGATTCGGTTGAACCACAATCGATTCGCTGTCTTGGAGACGATATTCGAATGCATCCACCTCAATCCCAATTTTCCCTTCCAACACGAGCACCCAGACGATGTCTTCTTTGCTCTCTTCTCTTTCTGTCGTCCAATCCCCACTAGAGGAGACGTAACGTATGACGACGTCAGGCAGTGTAAATAATTGTTCCATATACCCCTCCAGATTATTGCGCAAAAATCGAGCAATATAGTGCACGATGATTCACTTCAAATCACGCATACTGTTCATAACAGTTAAGCGGCCACTTCACTGACCTTATGAAAAGATGGTGATTCACATGTTTCAATCGCTTCATCCTAACCTAAAAGTAAGACTTGGCTTGAACTTCTTTCAAAAGCTGACTCAAACCGCCGTATTCCCTTTTTTGACGATTTATTTTGTTCGCCAGTTCGGTGCAACCGAGACCGGACCGCTCATCGTCTTGACGATGATTGCCTCATTCATCGCAAGTCTCTATGGAGGCCATCTGTCCGATCGTTACGGAAGAAAGCGAATTCTCTTCATCGGAGAAGTACTACGTTTCGCATGTTATATCGGTATGGCAATCGCATGTTCTCAAGTAATCGACAGTGCCGTTTTATTATTTATCTTTTTCTTTTTTAGTAATCTCTTGAGTAGTGCCATCACGCCAGCAAACGAAGCCATCTTAATCGATGATAGCCGACCCGAGCAGCGAAAATATTTGTATACACTCAGTTACTGGCTCATGAACGGGTCCATCGTCATCGGTAGCCTAATCGGCGGCTTTTTCTTCGAACAGCATCTCTTCTACTTGTTAGTATCGGCAGCCATTCTTTCATTCGGATGTGTCTTCCTGATTTCCTTCAAACTCGAAGACAACTATAAACCTTTTCCGCGTAAAGGACAGAACCCCACTGGTGTATGGACGGGATACCAGACGGTCATGAGGAACCAACTCTTTTTGAAATACCTCGTCGCAGGTATTTTGACGTTGTCATTAGAGTTGCAGCTTACGCATTATCTCGCGATTCACTTTGCTGAAACGTTACACGCTGTCCCGTTCTTCCATTTCTCACTAGATGGGACGAGTGTTCTCGGATTGCTTCGAGCGGAGAATACGATTCTCGTGTTACTGCTCGGTCTCGTTTTGATGCGTTGGACTAAATCCATCTCTGAACGTGCGCTACTATACACGGGTGTCACACTGTTCAGTCTTGGATTCGCCATCTTACCGGTTTCACATGATCTTTCCATGTTAGTAATCGGTACGGCTTGTTTCACGTTTGGAGAACTGCTATATGTACCCATCCACCAAGCCATACTAGTTCGACTCATAGAAGACCATCTCCGCAGTCAATACTTGGCCGTGAATGGTCTACGTTACCGAGGCGCGCTTCTAATCGGCGCAATCAGTGTATCGGCTTATGAATTCGTGTCACCCATTTGGATGACCATGACGTATATTGGCTTTGGCATATTCGCAATCTTCTTCTATCGCTCAATTTTAAAACAACTGAATGAATTACCGACTATAATTAAACACCAAGCCTCTTAGTCATATGAACATTCATGTCTGATTCAATCGATTTTATTCAGTTGCTTCACTAGCTGTTCGATTTCAGCATTTAAGAAATCAGTCAACTCGACCAATTCTTCCTCAGATGGAAACAAGGATACGCCTGCTACTCGATAAGTTTCAAGGACAGAAGCAGTACCACCTAAAGCTAATGCTTTCCTATACTTTTTCAGAGTGTTGACTGGATGTTGCTTGTACTGCATGTACATGCGAAGTGCAGCAATCTGAGCGAGCGCATATTCTATGTAATAGAATGGTGTTTCAAAAAGATGAATGACACGCATCCACTGTTTACCCTTTACATCGCTCACATCGTTCCAATCAATCAAATCTGTATCGTATTGATCAACCAAGCGTTTGAAGATATCATCAAATGAATCTATATTCTTTTCTAGATCATATAGATTGTGTTGAAACCGATCCACGATGAAAACACTTGGCAAAAATTCGATAATCAATCGAAAATGTTCCAGTTTAGCTTGAATTAAAGCTCGTTCATCTGAAAAGATAGTTGTCCAATGGTCCATCGAAAATAGCTCTAGTAACATGGCTGCGAATTCGCCGACTTCAAACGAAATGGTTTGCGCTTCGAAAAATAGGTGTTGCTGTGAGAAATCATGGTGGATGGCGTGACCCATTTCATGCAATAACACAATGTAGTCATCAAATCCGCCGAAACGGTTCATAAAAATGAAAGATGATTTTGAGTCAGGTAAAGATTCACAAAATCCACCTTCCGCTTTATTCGGTCGAGGTGATAGATCGAGATGGCCCTTCGCACGCATGTCAATAAACAGTTTTTCAAAGTAAGGATCGATTTCATTCAAGATTCGTTCCGTTCCATCGATTAATTCATTCGACGAAACAGATAGATTGTGATCATCCGAAAAAGGAGAAATCAATGAATCCCATGGCGAAAGTTTCGATTTCTTCAACTTCTTTGTCTGTAGCTGCTGGAATGAGCGGCGAAGTGGCTTAACATGTTCACTCACTTGATTCGCAAATCTTATACATTCCTCAGGTCCATAATCTAAACGTCCTAGTTTCATGAAGGCTAGTTCACGGTAACTCTTATCATTTAAGCGTTGTGCCTGCTGTTCCCGATTTTGAATAAGACTTTTCAAGCATTCATTAATGACATCTTCTTTTGAGACATACGCTTTATACATATGCGTAAAAGCCTGTTTTCGGATGGCTTCGTCAACATCGTATAGGTCTCCTTGAAGTTCCACAATCGATCTAGAATCATCTGTCGGGTCAGTCAATTGACCGATTGCTTGCATATATCTCTGTATGAGTTGATCCTCTTCAATCAATAAATTAACATTCTCTTCATGATAAAGACTCATCCGATTTCGCATTAGGCGAGTGACATGATGCTCATCCTCTATAGACTGTAAGGTAATTCGTGAAACATGTCTTTTGAGTTCATTGAGTGCAGGTTTTATAACGATTTGAACATGATGTTGTCTTTGATTTGCTTCTTCGTTATCGATGTCTCGCTGAAGGTCAATATAGCTCTTTGTGACGTATTCATCATATTTCCCAATCAATGCTGAATGTTTCGAAATGAAGCCATCTAACTGATTGGAATCAATTTTATGAACAGTCGCAAGTACTTGGTTCGTCTCTTTTATTTCTTTATAGTTAATCAACACTGCACCTCAATTCTTAATTAACTTTCTATATTATGGTTATAACCGAAATTTTTGTTTCCAATTTTTTCACAATATGCTATCCTTACGAAAATGATCTGATAAACGCGATGAAGAGAACAGTACATCAATGAATCTTTCGTAGAGAGCCCCGTCCGGTGAAAAGGGGTAAAGAGGATTGATCGAAACAAGACTCCGAGCAGCGCTATGGAACTCACCCCGAGGGATATGGCGACGGGCACTCCCGTTATAGAGTTGAGGTATAGTCCGACTCGTTCGGCAGTACCGAACAAGGTTCGTGCGGTGACGTGCGGACGAACAGGGGTGGCACCACGATGAGAATCTCGTCCCCAAGAATTCGTTCTTGGGGGTGGGATTTTTTTTCGTGCCGAAAGTGATCAAAAATAGAAGGAGTGATACGCTTGAAATCGTTTCGAAAAACCTCTGCGCTACTGCTCGTCAGTGTCGGAATCTCAAATCTCGGTGCCTGGGTATACTTTATTGCGCTCAACTTGATTGTACTTGAGATGACGGGATCCCCTTTCGCCGTATCGATTCTCTATGTATTAGTCCCACTCGCATCGCTCATCTCCAATCTTTGGTCAGGTAGCCTGATTGACCGGGTCGATACGAGGCGACTGATGATGTTACTCGATGGTCTACGTGCGAGCCTCGTATTCAGCTTAGGCTGGATCGAGTCACTGTGGCTCATCTACGGGATCGTCTTTCTTCTCAACGTTATGAGCTCGTTATTCGAATCATCGAGTCTGGTCTACATGACGCGACTCGTACCTGCCTCGAATCGACAAAAGTTCAATGCGATGAAGAACTTTGTACAGTCATCCGGGTTTATTTTAGGTCCAACAATTGCCGGACTACTCTTCCTAGTTGGGAGTCCAACAACCGCAATTTTCGTGAACGCGTTCGCACTCGTTGTCTCGGTCGCTATGCTATCGCGCCTTCCATCTCATCTTCGAGTAGAAGCGTCTGTTGAACCATTCTCTATTCGGATGATTATTGACGATTGGAAGGTCGTTATCCGATTCGCTTCGAATGCCAGATATGTGACGCTCATTTATGGATTGTTCTGTCTCATGACCATCTTCATGTCTGGACTCGATTCGTTGGAAGCGTCATTTGCGACCCAAGTCCTTCACTTGTCTGAGAGCCGATATGGGTTTCTCGTCAGTATCGCTGGGATTGGGATTATCGTTGGATCACTCATCAATTCAAGATGGAGTCACCGTTTATCCTTATCGTTTTGTATCGGATTCGGGGCAATCATGACCCCGGTCGGCTATCTCCTGTTCGCAGGCTCTTCTTCGTTCACGATAGCTTCCATCGGATTTTTTATTCTTACGTTCGCGCTTGCGTTCGCCAATACCGGATTTTTGTCATTCTATCAACACCATGTTCCTGTCGAAATCATGGGTCGGTTCTCGGGCGTTATCAATGTGGCAGAGTCGCTACTCGTCATCGTCCTCACATTCGGGATTGGACTCCTTGCCGAAATGATTGGGATTCGCCCGGTCTATCTCGCATTCTCGATTGCCTTCTTCCTAATCGGTTGTTACACGATGTATGTCATGCGCGATCCTTTGAAACGGGAGTATTTCACTCAAAATCAAATTGAAGAAGCGTCTTGATTCATGAGCCGGTCGTTTAAATGCGACTGGCTCGTTCGATTCGATGTATGGCCTCGATGATAATGTCTGGTCGTTGCAAGTGAATTTGGTGTCCTGCATTCTCCGCGATGATGAGTTCCGATTGATTCGATAAACTCAATTGTTGATGAATGAGTTCATGCCATGTCTCTTCTAGTAAGCGAATTTCTGACTCAGGCACCCCTCCATTTATTCCTTCCTGAATCATCGCTTCATGGTCTCTGCCGATGACAATTAACGGAATCGATGAAAAAGTGCCCATTTGTTTGATGATCGCGGCGTCATCACACCAGAACGATTCTTCTTCCAACATCGTTTTATACAATTGCGGAGATTGATAAAATCGTTTAAGACGTGCGCGTGCATCTGATGATAAGCCTTGTTGCTCAAGTGAAAGTTCTGGCTGATGAACTTTCACTAGTTCTTCTTTTGAAAGGATTGCATAGGAATGGCACATCGTCCGCCAATCTTCATCTGAATATTGACGGTCCATCACCGGGGTTTCTATGTCGTCTAATATAGAAAAATCATGGGAAGTAGAATCGACGAGTACGATGCCTCCTACTCTATTCGGAAAAACTTTGGCCATGTGTTGCGCGCACAGACCTCCGTAAGAATGACCGACTAATATGATTGGTTGATTTAGCTGAAGGGTATTCAATAATTCAGTACATTCAAAAAGATGAGATGACGTTCGACTCGAACGCCTATTCATCTCACTCTCACCATAACCGGAACGATGATAAAGTAATACTTGATACGACTCACTTAATTGTTCAGAAAGAGAAACCCACTCTTCGAATGAACCTCCCATAGCTGTCGTGATCACGATAAGACGTTCCCCTGAACCGAATAACCGATATTCCATGTGATGTCCATTGACTTCAATCAAACTATTCATATACTCCACCGTTTAATCAGCTCAAGATCCTCTGGAAATGCAAGTTCCAATCGCTCTATTTCATGAATCGACCACCATTTGACTTCATCGATGTCCGAGTCGATAGTTGCGGTCGCCATCCGCTCGTCACACGTTGCCGAAAAATAGTGCGTTTCGACTCGATAACTTGAGATGATAGCTCGTTTGATATGTAGTCGTTGATCAATCGAAATGCGATAGCCCGTCTCTTCTAACACTTCACGCAGACAACATTGTTCCGGCGTTTCCCCATCTTCTAAACCACCTGATGGCAAACTCCATTGTTGTACGTCACGATTCTTTACGAACAGGACTTTCTTTTCTTCGTTCATACATAAAGCAGCTGATCCAATCCACTGTTTCATCCATTCATACCTCCCTTATTTACCAATTGACCGATTAATTGATAATCGGATGAGTGCTCAATGGCGTCAATCACACCGTGTACAATTTCCTCATGCGTCAACCAGCGTAAGTTTCCTGCATCATGTTTCGCACCTAATTGAACTTGTCGATATGTTTGTTGTTCATGTATATATAAAGCGCCCTTCTCATACTCCGGATTCGCCCGGCTACCTAAAATATGTATCACCTCTGCAGTCTCCGAATGATCCAAAATGAGTTGCATCGCTCTCCCTGAGCCACGATGCACCCAGGCGATGACTCGATCAAACGGACCGTTTTGTTTCACTGCTCGCTGTAGTGCGTTTGAAAGTACTTCTTCCTCGCGATAGTCAACAATCAGTGGATGACACGTTTCAGGATTCTGTTTTACGATGCTTGCCATTTTTTCTTTATCCCGTCCAATGACCGTGACATCATGTTCGATCGCTAAATAAGATGTGAGTCCTGCCAACATCCCCGTCCCCCCGACGAGCAATATGTGTTTTCGATTCATGCCATCACCTCGATTTCCATTATACACCAATCATTCATTCTTCTTTTCGTAAAGAAGTGTTCGGAAACATTCACGTCTTTTCAAAAATAAGCCTTTCATAACAGGATGAATCACTTATAATGAAACAAGTGTTTGAATCGGTTTGAACAATCACTATTTCGGAAAATGGATAATAGTGTTACTATTGCAATTTATTTCTTTCAAGAGGGAGGATACTTATGAGACTATGGACAGCGATGTCACTACAACTGATTGCACTCATCGTTGTATCGTTGACATGTAGTATTCTATTTTCCTCTCTGTTGATCGTGAATCATCTACCTGTTTGGTGGATGATCTGTATTCCGATTCTTTATCTTTCAACTTTGCTCATACATCGCGGGTCTGGTGTACTCGTTCTATTAGGATTCGCAGCTTACTTTTTAATCAACATGCCTGTGTATGCGACGGCCGCTACCGCGCAACTATACATTTTATTACTATTAGCGGTTTTGACGGGTTTGTCTTACTGGCTACAAGTCAACCTGTTTCATGCCCAGTTTTCACTAAAGGTTGCGGAAGCGAGAGTCAGTCAGTTGATTGCAATCGACCCGGAGACCGGTTTTGATAACCGAGATCGGTTTTTGATGGATGTAGAGGCTGAACGGGATCGGTTGATTCGCCACGGTGAAACGTTCGTGGTGGCATTCATCACATTGCCGATTCTCGATGATTTTGAGAAACGGTACGGTTCAAGTGAATATGAGTGGTTTTTGGACTATTTTAGTGACGAGCTGCATGAAGCGACTCGACGAACAGATAAGAAATATCGGGTTGCACAAGACACGTTCGCCATGATTTTCCCTCGAACCTCCATCGAAAATGCACAAATTGTACATGAACGAATCAGACCATTATTACTAGATTATTCTCTTCAAAATGGCAAAGCTCTTAAAGTTCCATGCTCAGACAAATCGTTTGAGGTGAACTTAGAGAACGCAACCATACGATTAGAAGAAATTCATCGATATGTCGAATCTAAAGACTAAAAAATGAGTTCAATCGTGAACTCATTTTTTGATGGAGTGAATATGAAATTCGTGTTTCTCATCCATTTCGACGATGTATTGTTGACCAAGTACCATCTGAATCGGGCTCGGAATCGACAATTTTGGTGAAAAGAGCCAAACGCGCCCTCGAGGTACGAGCAGAATGTATGTATCGTGATTTGGAGGACCAATGAAGTTTAAATGATGGGGGTCGACTGGGTTACCATCCCTCCGCTCCACACCAATCTTTTCAAACGTTTGAGCGACGAGAGACGGGTCTTCTACCGTCAAACTCATCTCGCCGATTCCAAGAAATTCATTTGACGAAAAGGACTCGATGTTACTTTCCGGATTAATCGAATGTCGAGCAATCAACTCAACGACATTCTCGTCCGCGTCGTAAAAGTAAAGCGATGATGCATCGATTCCTTCAAAATAAATTTCGTCCTCCCCCTCTTCGGTTAAAAGCGGGACACGTGACATGATCCATTCCTTCGCTTCTTTGAACCGGTTAGCCGGAATATTGATTGCGAAATGGTATTGTCGCTCTTGGTCCGTTACTGCCCCTTGAAATATCAAGGTATCTTCCCCTAAGTTGATTCGCAATCGGGTCGAATCTTCGTCAACGACGGATAGTCCAAGCTTTTCCGAATAGAAATGTTTCATTTCGTCAAGCCGGTTCGTGTAAAGTGTAACTTCTGTGATTCTCATGATATTCCTCCTCGGTTACAATTTTGTACTAGGTTCAATTCAATGATAAGTTGTACACTGATGGTATGTGAAATAACATTATTTTATAGGCATGATTCAATAAACATCCCAACCCCGATCGGATTGAAAATGATAGACAAATGATCATGCGTCTTTTATCCATCTAAACCAATAAAGATTTCCCTACACAACAGATATCCGTATTCATGCGTTCCATCCGTTGCACTTGATGGCATCAACAACTCATCCTCTGGTGTTTATTCCTAATTGACTGTCACGATCACATTCCCAAATTTTTTACCTTGTTCGACGTATCGGTGTGCCTCAACAATCTCATCGAGTGGATAAACCGTATCAATGACGGGTTGCAATGCTCCTGATTCAAACAATTCGTTCAAAAATATCAAATCCTCTTTGCGTTCACTCGCCGGTCCCTGTCCCGCAACAGAACTGAATGTCCCGTTCTCGCTCACATGGGCTTTCGCTAATCGTTTATCGATTTTCCCTGAGGCATCAAAGACCACATCATACGTATTTAATTCAAAGTCATACCCCTCTTTCGTATAATCGACGACCACATCAGCCCTGAGTCGCTTCACGAGATCCACGTTCCGCTCGTGACAAACTGCTGTGACATGTACACCAAAATATTTCGCAATCTGAACGGCAGTCGAACCGACAGCACCTGCGCCACCATAAATCAAAACGTTCTTCGCCCGGTCGATGTGTGCCTTCCGTAAAAAATGTAACGAGGTTGTCCCTCCAAATGGAAGTGCCGCCGCCTCAATAAAGCTGGCATGCTCAGGCATCTGAACCACACATTTTGATTCTTTCACACAAGCGAATTCTGCATATCCGCCAAACCGCATTCCCGTGAGCGCATAGACGTTGTCTCCTACTTGAAAACTCTTTACACCGCCACCGACCTCTACCACCACACCTGCCAACACGACACCAAGGATCGGTTGTCTTGGCGCCTTGAACCCCATTACCATTCGCATCGGTAGTTTTCCGAGTGCAGGAACGTCCAGTGCACGAAGTCGCCGATCTCCTGAATGAACGGCCGATGCATGTACTTGAATCAGCAGCTCATTGCTTTTCGGCTTCGGTCGGTCCACTTCTTGGATGACGATCACTTCTGGACCCCCATATGCGGTACAAATCGCAGCTTTCACGTCGATTCACTCCTTTATTGACTAACCACCTCATTCTGTTATATACGTTCCCGCAATCGTGACCGTTCAGTCGATTTGGCACATAAAAAAAACCAGATGATATCTTCAGAGATCATCCGGTTCATTCTTTACTGATAAACTCACATCGACGAGTGAAAACGGATTGTCGAGTGACGCGGCTGCCGCTTCCGATTGTGCAAATTTCATCTCGGTCACCCTCGGTTCTTGGCGACGTAGGCGGAATGCCCGTTCGAGTCGACTCGTCAATACATTAAAGATAAAAATAAGCGCAGCGAGCGCAATCGCCGGGACAAGGAATAGATGATTTGTCATCCATGTCATTGCTGTGAATTGTCTGAAGTAGTATCCAAACATCGAAGACCATTCATAGACGGTCGGCATGATCCCTTCATGTAATAGAACCGTTCCTCCGAAGAAAATCCCAAACAACGAAAGATGAATGAGCAACATGAGCGTCTGCACGAACTGTTGCATAAAGACGATGACAAGCGTCGGAATCAGATGGGGCAAGAGATGTAGTCTCACACGATGCCAGACACTCCCACCAAGCGTCTCGGCAACAATCATGAACTCTTGTTGTAGCAATTGGCGAATCTCAGTGATGAGATATAACGTGACGGCAGGTAGTCCGAGAACGACTAAGACGATTAGCTCGATCTTCACTCGCTCCAATAGTGGAGGTACTTGTGTCGAATCCCAAAATGTCATCGTCGACGCGAGCATCATCAATGCGAGTAAAGAAATCGGTAAAATCAAGAATCCATCGAGCAACGTTTTAAAGAAGTGATTTAATCGTGCTCCGCGGAAAGCAAGCGGAATCCCAACCAATAAACCGATCGTCATGCGCCCAAGCGCGACAATCGCACAAATCCCGACAGTCCACTTAAAACCTTCGACGAACATCTGAAACAAATCATATCCAGCATTATCCGTCCCGAGCCACTGATCTTTTGACGGTTCAAGTGGTGGGATTCCGATGAGTCTCCCCTCATCCGAGTAGAGCATAAGGGTTTGGTCAACGTTCCCATCACGAAGTACGGTATTTCCAAAACTCATCAACAATAGACCGACTACGATGACGAAACAGACGATAAAAATCGGATCACGTAATAATACTCGACGCATCAAATCCCTCCTTTCCAGGCATTCGGAATGATCCACTCAATGAATAGATCCAACAGAAAAATCGGGATATAGATGACGAATAAAATGACGAGCAAGATCTCCATCTGTGGATTGTAGGCGGCGAATCGAAACAGTCCCTGGACGTTAAATAAATATTCGACGATGAGAAGCGTCGATAAGATGGTGATGAGGTTTGAACGAAAAAAGAGGTAAAAGCGATAGATGATGTTCGGCAACAAATGCTTCCAAAATAGTCCACTCGGTCGAATCCCTTTCGCTTGGGCAAGTTCAAGGTAAGGGATGGCCTCTTGTTCATGGATATGGATGGTCAGCCATTTGATAAAAAAGAACAATGTCGTAAGTGTCAAAGTGACAATCGGTAGAAATCGTATGTATTCGGCAAACCCGCCAGCTACTTCAATTCGGTCAAATCCCGTTGCTTTATGTATGGAAATGGCGAGAAACTGTGAAAAGATTAACCAAAATAAATCAGGCACCATCTCAAGCGTCTGACTCGTTTGGTGTAGAACCGTGCGAACACGACTACCGCTACGATAATAGAAGTAGGCATACATGAGACCAAGCATAGTCGACAGGGCGAGTGCTGTCGTAAAAATGATGACCGACTCTTTGACGAGCGGTCCAAGTTCCGGCAACAAAGGTAAATCTGTTTGAGCGGTGATGTTGTAGTATGTAATCTCGTCAAGCTTTTGCAGTTGGTCCAACTGTTGTTGGATGCCGCTCCAGTAATTCGTCAGACTAAAATCGGTCTGAACGACGAGCGTCGGTAAGGCACTAATCGCAATCAAGACAAAAAATGCGATGACAAGATGTGCAGATTTCCGTGCAATATAGCCCATAGTTCTGTCTCCTTTAAATTACTTATCTCAACCAAACGCGTGAAAGGATGTCCGGTATTCTTTCATTTTGTAAAGGGAATTATATCCAAAGACACGTTCTATTGATTCTAGCATAATTATTATGTGAATAGAAACAATTTTCAGAAATTAATGTGGATCACAATGTATGCTATCATGAATTTGTAGAAATATTTAGGAGGTTGAAACATGTGGATTATATTTGGACTAGCAGCGATTGGAGCCACGCTTTTGAACTTGACTGTCTTTATGATGGAGAAAGATTATAAACTGACAATGGCAATCGCCTTATCCTTGACTGCTCTCACGCTATGCGCCGAGTATAGCTTGCTCAATATGTGGGTGGAGTCTGAGGACTGGGCTCCCATATCGGATGTCGTACCCGGCATGTCGCGTGCGCTATGGTTCTTGACGATTGCCGCAATTTTCTTGAATCTCCTTCCGATATTTTTAGATAGAAAACGGACACGCATGATGCAATCGAAAAAGTAAATAATCATAAGTGGAGCGTGACTATGGAAAATAAATTATTTGCGACTTTCGCTAACCCTTTTGGAATTCTCATTTTTGTAGTGATTGCATTTTCATTTTTATACCAGGCCACATCACGTCTCTTCTCGTCTCACTACATATTGTTCGTAACAAATATGGTAGGAGGACTAGCTTTTATCAGCATCATGCTACTTTTATCGCGTACATATAAGAAAAAATGACAATAAAAACGTGTACGAAGCTATGTTTTTAGCCTCGAACACGTTTTCGTTTAACAATGATTCGATGTCACAACCTACATTCATTGCTACACGTGCAAATTCAGTAGATGCTTTATATGTCAACTTGACCAAAAATGTCGAAAAATTCCGCACTTAAGAGCGATGTTCCTACTTACTCAACTACTGTAACTCACTAATCACTGTAAAAATTCGCATATATGCATCTAAAACATTCCGCTCGGTTACTTCGTTGTCGTTCAACTCAAAACCCCAGAATTGAAACTGTTCCTGGTCAATTTGCAAATAACCAGCGACATAGTCGCCTGGAATGTCTGGTGCATCATTATAAGTCATATCTTCAAATACGAATGGAAGATAGCTCTTTTTCGTACCGATAAAGAAGATCGGGATACTTAAAGCTGTATAGACTTCTACATATCTCTCTTGATCCGCTATATCAAATTGACTGTTCATGATCCAGACGGCATCATATGCAGAAGAAATAGTATTGATATTCTCTAACTCTTGAAAAGATATCGTATTGAATTTCACCTGTTCTAGTTCAACTTCCGGTAGTTCCCCGATCACGGCGATATGTAAGGGTTTTCCACTATACAGTTCGATTGGCATCTGTTGCGATGCACCCAATCCGCAGCCACTCAAGGTCGCAATCAATAAGATCAAGCAAATAAGCATTTTCTTCAACTCAATGCCCCCCATGATGATTCATACGTATAATATACCATTTACCCTTTAATTATTTACATCTTTCTCCTTTTTTCATACATTTTCAAAAGTGAATTCAAAATTGACGAATTCTAATTTAAGTAAGTATCCGTCACCTCATCAATCCTCTAACTTGGTTGAATACAATAATTCACCATCTCGTGTGCGCAACTCATAATCGATTCCTGATTGCATCTGCTTCGTCATCGTCGCGCGACATGTAAACACATATCCTGGACCATATGTAACGTCCGGAATTTCCTTGAAACCATATGATCGCTTGCCGAACCATAGCGTCACGTTCGATGAACCCTTCGATGATCGGTCATCAACGACATAACACTCTCCGGTCTCGACGATGTAATTCGTCGTCATGCGGTCATACGTTTCCATACCTGCCATTCCAACAAGAACAATTGACGCGATGCCCGCGAGAACGGCTTGGCCTAATTTTACACGATTGCGTGTCTTGCGCCAATCCATCCAATAGATGACAAGTGAACCTAGACACAATAATCCAATCAACCAATAGAATACAACCTCCAACAACCCAATCACCTCAATCTTTAATACGAATTCCCTCGAAAAAGGATTCGATTCTTCTTCTCAATCAAAAAACTCGACACAAGTCGAGTTTAAGTTATTTCATATTCCAGTTTTCGCTTTTGCCAAGCGACAAGGAGGATGCTGATGATGACGAGTAGGAACCATGACGACAGTTTACCTAAATCGACGAGGGCCCAACCGTTCAACTGATCCGGATACGCCCAGCCGTTGTAAAAGGTGACAATATTTTCTGCCAGCCAGATGAAACAAGCAATCAAGAAGAACGATAGGACGACCGGCATCTCGAATCGACGGTCATCGAGTTTATACGAGACAATCGAACGGCCGAACGCCAAAAAGATGAGTGCGATCAATAGCCATCGTAGGTCTAGCCACACATGATGCCAAAAAAAGTTGAAGTAAATCGTGATGCCAAGTCCGAAGGCGATGATCGGGTTCGGCATTTTCGTGAACTGTAAATCGAGACGACGCCACGCCTGAACGACATAACTTCCGACGCTCGCATACATAAATCCGGCATAGAGCGGGACGCCCCACACTTTCGTGAACGCCTCATCTGGATAACTCCATGACCCCATCTGCACTTTGAATAGTTCAAGACCAAGACCGATGACATGGAACCAGCTGATGACCTTCATTTCTTCCATCGTTTCGAGTCCCGTTTTCACGAGGACCACTTGGACGAACAAACACCAGATGAGTAAGACGTCATATCGAGGAAGTGGCAACTCGACAAACTTTGTGACGGCAAGCGCACCAAAGATGGCGACCGGAAAGATACAACTGAGTGCCTGTTCGTAAGCGAAGATAAAGAGATAACGTATACGTCCCATCCGTTGCCCTACCTTTCGATATATTCGTATAAAAATGAAGACTCTCCGTCATAAAAACGTGGGTCAAAGACGCCGAGCCGTTCTTCGTCTGCCACGATGACGACGAACGGTGACCATTTTGTCAGAGTAAGCGCCTCTTGATTCGCTTCAAACAATGGCTCAAGACTCGTCTTTTCGGCACTCGTCAATTCGTATTGCAAGGTCGCTTCTTGATAAATGGAATCTTTAAAGAGCGATACGTTCTCGTCAGTCTTCGTGATGACGGTGAACTGAGTTGGGATAAATGAAGCCGATAGCGCCACTTCGTCATGTTCATCTGCATATGTCTGATACAAGTAAGCTCCTTGCGCACTTTGAATCGCGACATACAAAACGAGAGACGCCCATGCATACCGATATGTCTTATAGCGGACTTCTTGTTTACGGGCGACGAGCCAGGCGACCAAGAAGATCCCCCAAAAGACGAAATCCACAATTGGAATCACACCAAACGTAATCCTCACGTCCGAGAACGGTTCAAAGTAGCCCGTCCCCCACGCATTGAACAAGTCAGATGTGTTGTGTATGAACACGGACAACAGTGCCCACCAAAAATAGCGGATATCTGTCACGCGAAAGAGAAGACGAACGAGTATGTAGATGAGCAAGGCAAAGAGCGGGACGAGGAAAATCGAGTGGGTGATGCCGCGATGCCACATCTGATACATGCCTTCTGTGTCCCATAGCCGAGAAATCACATCGCTGTCCGGGATTTGGCTCCCGACGAGTGTCGTGACGAACAAGGCTCGTTTTTCATGTTGTTGTAAATCACGTTTATCGGCTGCACCATATAGTGTCAAACCGAATAACGTATGCGTAATCGTATCCACGTTCTACCTCCATAGCGAAAGAGACATCTCCCAGTCCTGGACGATGTCTCTTCTTATTAATTCTCTTTATCCATTTTCATGGCGCGTCTTGCGACGATCGTTACGAAAATGACAGCGACAATCGGAATGATCAATGGCATCCAATTCAACATCCGCCTGTCCCCCTTCATCTAGTGTCGCAAGCAGTATAGCATATCTGCTTACTCGATGGATGAATGAATGCTTGTATATTCATAAGTAGTTGCCATCTTCTCAATCGTGGCTTTCATATGGTCACGAAGTGTGAGCGGTTCGACCACTTCTACTTGTGCGCCTAATGAGAGCAACCAGTAAATGAATCCGTCAGATACGGCCGCATCGAAACGGATGAGGAATCGTTCTTCATATTCCGACACAGAAACGTCCTCCCCTAACTTATCAAAGATGACCGGGAGTACTCGTTCGTCTACAGACAAGACAATTTGTTCGTCAGAACCGTTATACATATTGAACGACTTTTGATAGTAATCATCAGGTAGGTGATGTTTCGGACGGATGGTGCCGTCTTCCACAATCTCTGAGTTGACGATTCGGTCGACCCGGTAGTTTCGCACTTCTCCAATCGATTCGTCAATACCGATCAAGTAATACTGCTCGTGATTCCAATGCAAGTCAATCGGATTGATGACGTATCGTTCTCCGTCACGGCGAAGCGGGAACGTTCGTTTCGTCACATCGAATCCGACGACATCTGTATACTGGAACGAGATGGCTTTTCGCTCATGAATAGCTCGTTGGATTCGGTCGATATGGTAAGGAATGTGTCCGTGTTTTTTCTTCGGCGTCTTGATGATCGATTGTAGCGTCTTCGCTTCAGGGATACTCGTCAGCATTTGAAGCTTCTCTACGATTTCCTCGGTCACGTCTTCCGAGATAAATTTCGCTGCGACAATCGCATCGACCATCATCCGAAGTTCATGAATCTCAAATAAGCGGGCCGAATGCCAATATTTTTTGGCGAGACCATTCTTCTCCAATTCATCCTGCACTTCAAACCCCGAATTATTCAGTGCCTGGATATCGTCTTTCACCGATTTTTTTGCTAACTTAGAAGTATCTCCAATCGTTGACAAGTACTCGAGCAAATCTTCTAGTGTCTTTGGATTCGCTTCGTCCGTGTAACGTTCGAAGAAACGTCGAACTTCAAGTAACCGCTCTCGGTTATTCACGGTTCTATCCCCTTTCGTTTCTCTATCTAAATTATGTATAAACAGACATTATCATTTTATTTCCACGAAATAAAGGTATTTTCCATTACAAACTGTTTAAGGAGGCGCCATCTCTAGTGAAATATTATGCACACGTCAACGGCTCAAAAATCGAATATATAGACCGTGGTCACGGTCCCGTCATCGTACTGATTCATGGGACCCAATCCTCAAGTCTAGAACCATACCATGTGGACCAACTCGTTTTGTCCGGTTTCCGGGTCATTGTCCCATCTCGGCCTGGATATGGAGAAACTCCCTACTCTTTTTCAGCATCTCCTCAAGCGTTTGCGACACAACTCCATCACTTGATGCAGATGCTACAGATTGAGCGGTATCATGTCTATGGCATCTCTGCAGGAGGACCGACCGCCATCGAGCTCGCTTCACAGAATCAGCGTGTACTCAGCTTGACACTCGCTGCCGCTGTGACGAGTGTCGTCGATTTTCCATATCGGGACACGGTCAGTCGAAATGTTGTCCAACCCGCATTTATCGCACTTCAATACATCATGAAACAGTTCATCGCTCGTGCCATTCAAAAACATCCATTCGAAGCGACAGCCCGTATGATCCAATCGACAAGTGTGTTGGCACTCGAGACGATTCGAGAAGAGGTGTCACCCTACGACATCTTCCTCCTTAAACGTGTCGCGAATCAGATGGCGTTTGGACTCGGTGCACAGTTCGATTTGAAACAACGTGTTTCAAGTGAGGTCTTACTCGGTGTCACCTGCCCGACCTATATCGTCCATTCCAAAAACGATAAGGCCGTTCCGGTTCGCCATGCCCATTACGCGAAGCGCTTAATCCCACATGCTCAACTATCGATTCTGAACAGTCCCGGTCACTTGATTTGGGTCGGACGGCACGCGAGAAAGTCAGAGCGACAAATCGAACGATTCATCCGATTTAACTCATAAAGCATCTCAACACAAGAGGTGCTTTTTCTCTATTAACCATCCAATCCCAAAACTTGTATCAAATGATTGGTCGTATGTTCTGGCAATTTCCATAGACTGCCTGCTCGATTAAATCCCGCGAGTACACTTGGACGGTTCAATTGACCGAGCCAAAGCTGATAACGCTCTTTCTCTCCACCTTTATATTGCACCGTAAGATCAAAATCGGGTGCCACTTCGATTTCGATTTCTTCGATTTCTTCTGAACTTCGTAGCATTTCCGCGAACACCTTAACCTGATCCAATTCGTGAAACTCTAACGCTACTTCTGGATTGAATGTTCCACGCTCCGTTGACTCCGCCACCATCACGCGTTCCATTTCTTCTCGTTCCAGTTCTTCTGTATCGATTTTATAAGACAATGTCGCCTTACGAATTTCACCTGCCCACCGAATCCATTTATCCATCATTTCACTCCTCTCGTCTAATGTACGTATTATCAATCAAAACGGTTTCAACATTTGCAAAATAAAAAAGCCGAGCAATCGCTCAGCTTTTACACTCATTCATATTTCCAACCAACCAAAGTTGCATCCTCTCCGACATAGCGAATCCGTTTCTCGTCATCATTTGGGAAAACACGAAGCGTTGCCACGGCGTCACCGTCGTTGACGAAACATTCGACACTCGACGAGTCGACGAACAGATGTAAAGATGTGACATCGAGCACTATTGTTCGGGTCGTCCCGAACTCGGTTGCGAACGGTTCACCCGCATTCGTCCGATCGATGGTCAATTCCTGTGTTTCTTTCTCGTACCGAATCACGAGCGACTCATCTTCTGTCTTCAACAGTTCGAGCTCGAAGTCTTCTCCGGACGTCGACAATTCCAATTCATAACGTTCGGGCGAAATCACTTCGATATGCGCGCCTGATTCATTTACGAACTGATTAGTTCGAAGTTGCTTCATTTCAGGGACTGGTCGTTGCTTCAATACGCCATTTTCAAGAGACAGCTCTCTAGGTAGCGTCAATGCATGCGCCCAGCCGTACCGGTCTGTCGGATATTCAATCTCCGGTAAGCCCATCCAACCGACTAAGATGCGACGGCCATCATGCTCCGTCGTTTGCGGGGCGTAAAAGTCAAACCCGAAGTCCAATTCTTCGAATGCACCGTGGTTGAATGTACTCGTATTCAAGTCGAGGTCACCGGTCAAATATCCGGACTGATAGATGTTGTGGTAGCGATGACCCTCGGGCTTGATCCCTTGCGGAGAAAAGATGAGCACGTGTTTCCCGTCAAGTTCGAACACATCAGGACATTCCCACATGTAACCAAACTCTTCGAGTTCGGTCTTTACTTCACCTAAAAACGTCCAGTCATTTAAATCTGTCGAACGATATAAGACGACACATCCCGTCTCATCCGTGCGTTGCGCACCGACAATCGCGTAATACGTTCCATCTTCTTCCCACACCTTCGGGTCACGGAAATGTTCCGTATAGCCTGCTGGAATATCCGGGATGGCCACATTGCGACGTTCAATCATCCCGTCACGCAATACACCGATAATTTGCGAGGCGTGACGCGTCCAATCGTCTGTGCGATGATTCCCGGTATACATCACATGAAGGGTGTCGTCTACAACGAAACCACTTCCAGAGTAGGCACCGTGGGAATCTTCTTTCGTTTCAGGGACTAACGCCACCCCGCGGTCTGTCCAATGGACGAGATCGGTTGAACTGACATGGTACCAATGTTTGAGACCGTGAACTGGCCCTAGCGGAAACCATTGATAAAATAAATGGTATTCTCCATCGTAATACGTGAAGCCGTTCGGGTCGTTGAGGAGGCCCGTAGGCGGCTGGATGTGGTATCCAAACCGCCATGGGGATGCGGTCGTCTTTGCACGGAGCACCTCCATCTCGAGGGCGCTCACGTCACGGAGTGAACGATAACGTTCGGCCTTCGTCCAATTCATAGTGTCACTTCCTTTTTCGTTACGCGGCTTGTTTGACCGCTTCTTTTTTTGCTTGTCGTTTCGCAAGGATGAATGTCAACCCGAACGTCACAGCGAATGCAATCGCCATGCCAATGATATACGAGATGATTGACCCCGGTGCGATTGAGATGATCCCTGGTAATCCAGCAGCACCAAGCGCTACTGCCAATACGTCGTTTCCAACGATGAACGCGGACGCGATGGCTGAACCGACGATGGCTGCAACGAACGGATAACGAAGTTTTAAATTGACCCCGAACATGGCAGGCTCTGTGATTCCAAGTAATGCTGAAATCCCTGATGCAGAAGCTACACCTTTCATCTTCTTATCGCGAGTCAAGAAGAAGACCGCAAGAGTAGCCGCTCCTTGCGCGACGTTCGACATTGCAGCGATCGGGAAGATGAACGATCCGCCTGTTTCGGCGATATCAGCGAGAAGCTGTGTCTCAATCGCAATAAAGCTATGGTGCATCCCTGTGATCACGATTGGGGCGTAGAGAAGACCCATGATCAAGCCACCGACGAATCCGAGTGAATCATACGTCCACACCAATCCATCAATGATTAGGTTCCCTGCTTCACGTGTGATTGGACCCACGAAAGCGAACGTGATGAACGCTGTGAAGAGAAGTGAAAGTAATGGCGTAAGCAAGATGTCAAGTGACGCCGGCATGAACTTCCGGATGTTGATTTCAAGCTTCGATAAAATATACGTCGAGACGAGGACTGGTAAGACTTGTCCTTGGTATCCTAACTTTTCAATCTCAAGACCGAAGATGTTCCAAACCGGAATGTCTTCAACCGTTGCCTGTGCATATGCGTTAATCAAGTCCGGGTGAACCATGATCATTCCTAGTGCCGCACCAAGATATGGATTACCACCAAACCGCTTGGCTGCGGAGAACCCTATGAGTACTGGTAAGAAGACGAAGGCAGCGTTTGCGAACGTATTGATCATCGCTGCGAGATCCGCCATGCCTGGATACTGATCAATCAACGATTGTCCGTCAAAGAACAAATCCGGTGCCGTCAATAAGTTGTTGATCCCCATCAAGAGACCGCCGGCGACGATGGCCGGGATGATTGGAACAAAGATATCCGATAACATTTTGACGAACTGTTGGAGCGGGTTCATCTTTTTCGCTCCGGCTGACTTCACGTCTGTCGTTGACATGTCTCCAAGACCAGTCATCTGTGAGAACTCGGCATATACCTTGTTGACCGTACCTTGTCCGATGATGATTTGGTATTGTCCTCCCGTAGAGAACGTCCCTTTGACAACATCGAGTTGTTCGAGAGCTTTCTCATCGACCTTCGACTCATCGTTCAATACGAGTCGAAGGCGAGTCGCACAGTGGGCGGCTGCCGCAACGTTTTCTTTCCCACCAATCGCCTCTAAGATCGATGCTGCTTCTTTTTTGTAATCCATTTTCATTTCCCTCCTAACGTTTCATTTACAAGTTTTCGTGATGGAATGGCTGGTATAGCGCCGTATGCCGTACAAGTCAATGCTCCTGTTACGTTTGCATATTCAATGTCAGCCAGTAATCGCGCCGAATCAAATCCGAGTGTCGCCAAACGATACAAATAGGCACCGACGAACGCATCTCCCGCTCCCGTCGAATCGACACTGTCGATTGAGATTGAAGGAACGATTTCATGATGCGCGCTTGTCGCAATCAACGTCCCACGAGACCCTAGTGTGATGGCAATCTGTTTTGCACCTAATTCAAGCAGTGCACGAACAGCGTCTTCTAGTTGTTCTTCTCCGGTTAACAAGTGTGCTTCTTCTTCGCTCAATTTAATGAAGTCCGATTCCGCGATGAAGTGTCTCGCATCTTGTTTAAATTGCTCGAGGTCCGTGATCAATGCATCTCGATAGTTCGGGTCGAACGAGATAAACAAGCCATCCCGCTTTGCAAATTGCAATAACTTGAAGTACGCGTCTTTCAATTTTCCATCAAGTAATGCTGTCGCCGAGCCGAAATGAATGATGTCTCCTGACTCGATTACCGATAAGTCGATCGACTCGAAAGCGAACTCTCCGTCACTTCCGCGACGGAATGTGAAGTCCCGCTCTCCGTCTTCTTGAATCGATACGAATGCAAATGTCGTATTTCCAGATTCCACAAGGTTTTCTGTTCGGACGCCGTTCTCGATTAACGTCTGTTTCAAGAAGAGACCAAACGGGTCGTCTCCAACCTGTCCGAGGAAACTCGATTGTCCCCCGTGCTTACTGACGACTGCCGCGACATTCGCAGGTGCGCCTCCTGCTTTCTTGACGAACGTCGTCCCTTTAACGAGATCGCTTGACGCATCTTCACATACCCAGTCAATCAACAATTCGCCGATACAATGTACGGTGTTCATATCGTCCACCTCCATAAATCATAATAAGTTCTAAGTATGATTGGTACCGGTTCCAAAATGATTTAAAAAAATGTTACGGAACCGGTTCCGCAACACGAATATAAATCATTTATTTTATATTGTCAACGCTTTCGCGCACTTTTAATTCGAAATTTGTGAACGTTTTCATCGGAACTTGTTCACCATGTAAAAGTTGCAACATCATATCGGCTGCTTTAGCACCAGTTCGGCGATATGGAAGATGGACGGTCGTGATGGATGGATGTAAGACTTCCGTAAAATCGTAGCCTCCGAATCCACTGACAGAAACATCATTCGGGACAGAGATGCCACGATTCGCCAATCCTTTCAATACGCCAAGTGCGATGTTGTCTGTCGCACAGACGATGAGAGAGACTGAACCGATATCATTCGCTAATTGTTCCCCGATTGGAATGGCGTCCTCAATCTTAAACGTCGTTTGAATGACTTTGACGTGTGCCCCCGACTCATGAAACGCCTTTAAAAATCCGTCGCGGCGGTCTTGGCCGACCGCGATATCCGATTCATATACTCCGACATAGACTACGTCTCGATGACCCCACTCCGTGAATTGTGTACCAAGTGCAAAAGCCGCTTCATGGTCCGGATATACGAGGCTGTGCACCTTGTCATGCTGCTGACCAATCAGTAAGACAGGGATTTGAATCGCTTCAATTGCCTCAAGGTGACGCTCTGTGACCGTTGTCCCAAGCCAAATGATCCCTGCGACCTTTTGTTTGGTCAAGTTGTATAACTGTTCGATTTCACGCTCTGTCTGCTGTGCCGTATTGACGACGAGCATCTGATACCCTCGATCAGTAAGCCGTTCGTCAATTCCCATCATCGTCCGCGAGGATGCATATGAATCGAGCCGTGGAACGATGACACCAATCATCTTCGTCTGTTTCGACTTGAGACTTTGCGCGAACTGATTCGGTTCATAATTCGTCTCTCGAATGACCCGGTCGAGTTTTTCTCTCGTCGCCTTGCCGACAGAACCTCCGTTCAAATAGCGCGAGACTGTACTTTTTGCGACTCCTGCGAGCTCGGCGATATCTTTAATGGTGACTTGTTTCATCCTTACCCCTCCATATGAAAAAAGCTGACGTGCGAGACGCCGTCAGCTTAATGGTTTACTACATATCGTTTCTTAAAATTTAAATAATACAGGCCGTTCCGCTTTTCGAATCCATTTCGCAAAAGGACTTGTTGCATCTCTTGTTGGTGAGGACTCGTTGGTGGAATGCCAGCGCGGACGGTCTGTCCGTCTAATAACTCCGAATCTAGTAAGGCAAGACGTAGCCCTTCAGTCGCATACCCTTTATTTTTATACGGATCAAACACCATCAGGTCGAGTTGATATACTCTAGCAAGCTTGAGCAACAATACTTTACCGACAAGTTCGTCGTCGACCATCAAATCATAATAAAAGTCTTCTCCATAGCTGTGCTCTTTTGCGTGATAGAGTTGTTCTGTCCCCATCTCTTCAAAGATGCCTTTCAACTCTTCGGCAGAAACACCATATGAGTTTTCTCCGTATTTTTGAAAGTGTTCATATTCGATCTCATCAATTTGGCGAATAGGTTGACGCACGATGTTCATCCCGTGCCCTCCTTAACTAGTAGTTCAATATCTGTCTGCGCTTATTATAAACGAATCTACTCATGAAGCGCAAAAGATAACCGAACGTCATATCGGTTCAATATGAATATGAACCGAGTCGACAGCATGTTGTTCATCCAGTTTCCGTTCGATTTCGTCACACAATTCATGAGCCGAATCCACCGTCAAATCCCCATCAACTGCAATTGTCACGTCGAGCATCACGTGATTCCCTAAATGTCGTCCTTTGATTTCACGGACTTCTTTCACCCGTTCGAACTGTTCGATTGTCTCCTCATATGATTCCACAAGATGTGGCGGGAACCCATCTGAGAGTTGATGTGTGGCATCTAAGAAGATTTGTATCGCTGTGCGGATAATCATACCGGCAATGACAACTGCCAAAACCGTGTCCATCCAAGGGAGCTGAAAATATGCGAATAGAACACCGAGTGTTGCCCCAATCGAAATCATCGCATCTGCCAAGTTATCTTTCGCCGCTGCCTTTAGCGCCAGTGATTTTGTTTTCTTCGAAAGATTCAAATTGAAGCGATATACAGCGAACATGACGAGCGCACTGACTAACGCGACGACGGCTGCTAATGGGTTCGGTTCTGCATATTCTCCTCCGATTAAGTTAGACAGGCTATTGAAGAATACAAAGATACCGACTGCAACCATGATCAATGAAGCAACCAACGCCGAGATTGTTTCCATCTTCGCGTGTCCGTATTTATGTTCAGCGTCTCGAGGAAAAGCCGCAACCCGAATTCCGATATATACGGCGACCGACGCGATAATATCTGTCGTATTGTTGAATCCATCGGCTAGCACAGCCTCAGATTCATATAGATAACCAAAAAATACTTTTACTATAGATAAGATCAAATAGGTTGTGATCGATACAATCGCTCCTTTGAGCGCTTTTGGTGGATGATTTGTCGTTTCCATCCCCCCACCTCCTTTTTAGCTCAGTTAGTATAGCAGGTGAACTTCATGTGGGGATAGAGAAACAATGTTTCTTACAGCCAAAATAAATGGAATAAATTCCCGGTAGTTTCGTTTAACAAATTTTATGGTAAAGTAAACAGGAAGAGACCTTAGGGTTAAACCGTAAAAAGAGGTGAAACAAATGTTTACAGAACGAGATGGAATCAAATTAAGATTGGAACAAATTGACAGATTACTCGTCGATTTGAATCGCGAGGCGAAGCAATTGATGGCACGCCTTCGCGAGTTAGATGCCTCTGGAGAAAATCCGCATGAAGTATCCTTGAAACCTGAAGAACGAGATACGTTGAAATCATCAATCGATGAGACGCTTGAAGCACTGCAAAGCCGTTCAAAGCGTCCGGTGAACGTGAACGATGAGAAGAAGAAAGAACTTGCTTCTCATAAAGCACTTATCGATGAACTATCAGACTTACTCAGTAAGAAAAAATGAGACGCAGCGGCGTCTCATTTTTTATGGAGGAGCTAGTAACATGTATATCGTAACCACCTGTTTACGCCCGACAGACGAAGTTTTGTCTCGGGCGCATAGATATGCTGCAGAGTACAAGTTGAAGTTTGTCGATCGACGCAAACATTCGATTGATGAGCTGAAGAAACGCCATCACCAAGATGTACTTGTATTTGATAAACGACGCGTCGAATACACACCACTGCACAGTACAGAACCATTCTTTTTTCATCCTTCTAGCTCGGTCTTTCGAGTGAAACAACTTAGTCGTGGTGGAACAGATCCACTCATTGATGCATTACAAGCTAAACCGGGTGATCGAATGTTAGATTGTACGCTCGGTCTGGGATCGGACAGCATCGTCATGAGCCATGCAGTCGGCACAACAGGAAAAATGGTCGGAATCGAAAGTCAATTTATCACGGCGCAACTCGTTCGAGAAGGCATGGCCGTTTGGGTAGAAAAAGATGAGCATGTGACTGAGGCGATGCGCCGCATTGAGGTCGTTCACGCCAATTCACTCGACTATTTGAAAACGTGTGCGGAAAATTCGTTTGATTGTATTTACTTTGATCCGATGTTTGAAAAAACGATTTCAGAATCGGTTCATTTGAACCCACTTCGCTCGATCGCTGACACTTCTCCTCTCACTCAAGAGTTGATTGCAGAAGCAAAACGAGTAGCCAAGAAACGAATTGTCTTGAAGGCGCATTTTGAGAGCGATACCTTTGAACGCTATGGTTTCACTCATATAAAACGTAAAACGTCGAAGTTCCATTACGGATATATCGACTTGGAGTCTAAGTCTATTTAGTTCATATTGACTAAATAGGTCATTAGACTCCTTTTTTGTTTATTATTTTCTGAATATTGACATTAATCAGACACAAAAGGTACATTTACATCAAGCTCACACATTTTCCCATTATCTATTTACAGGAGGTTCACACAAATGAAAAAACGTTCTATTCGTCGAACGACACTCGCGGCTCTCATGACTTCTGCCATGACAGTCAGTATCGTTCCGGCTGCAGGTGCTGCCCCTTTAGCGGTTGCGCCACCCGGTCCGGCAACGAGCGAACTCGCTCCGTTCGACCACAACATTATCGACGAAGACCGTCTCGCGAAAGCGCTCGAGAAACGGGGCGTCATCAAAAAGGGGTTATCTGCATCTGAACGTATGAAAGCGGTCGACGCATATATCTCGAAAAAGCAAGGTGCAGCAAAAGATCCACATAAGCATGATGAAAAACTGAATGAAAAGGCTTCAAAAGCAAAAGAGAAGGTACATACTCAATTCGAAAAAGAAACAGAACGAATTCTCGACAAAGCGAAAAAAGGACAAGCGAACTATCGAAAAGGAAAACCAAATGGTCAAGTAAAAGTATCCCCTGCACAACAGTCTGCATACAACGGAGCTGTTCGTGAAGACAAAGTCCTCGTCCTTCTCGTCGAGTATAGCGACTTCAAACACAACAACATCATCCAAGAACCGGGCTATATGTATAGTGATAATTTCAGTAAAGAACATTACGAGAACTATATGTTTGGTGACAAGTCATTCGAACTCTTCAATGGAGAGAAAGTCCGGACGTTCAAACAGTATTATGAAGAACAATCAGGTGGAAGCTACACAGTTGATGGTGAAGTTTCTGAATGGTTGACCGTTCCAGGGACTGCGAAAGACTATGGGGCGGACAAAGGTGATGGTGGACACGATAACGTCGGGCCTGGTCCACGTCAACTCGTCAAAGATGCGTTGAATGCAGCGGTCGCATCTGGTATCGACCTCGCAGAGCACGACCAATATGACCTTTACGACTTAGATGGAGACGGCGATTTCAACGAGCCGGACGGTCTCGTCGATCACTTGATGATTATCCACGCAGGTACTGGTCAAGAAGCTGGTGGCGGTGCGCTTGGTGACGATGCGGTTTGGTCACACCGCTGGGTTCTCGACGGTGTATATCCAGTAGCCGACACAGAAGCTACAGTTCCTTACTGGGGCGGAAAAATGGCTGCGTACGATTATACGATTCAACCTGAAGATGGCGCAGTCGGAGTCTTCGCACACGAATTTGGACATGATCTCGGTCTTCCAGATGAGTACGATACGCAGTACACAGGTCAAGGTGAGCCGGTACAGTCATGGTCTATCATGAGTGGCGGTAGCTGGGCCGGTAAAGTCGCAGGTACGGAACCGACAAGCTTCTCACCACAAAACAAAGAGTACTTCCAAAAAATCATGGGTGGAAACTGGGCGAACATCACAGAAGTCGACCTTGAAGACATCAACTCACAAGGGTTCGTCTCACAACTCGACCAGTCTGTGACGAAATCAAACAACCCAGGCATCGTCAAAGTCAACCTTCCTGATAAGAAGATAAAAGGAATCGAACCAGCTTATGGCGATCGCTATTACTACTCGACAAAGGGTGACGACATCCACACAGAGATGGCGACACCAAGTGTGAAACTCGGTGCTGACGGAGTCCTCACATTCGATTCATTCTATGAAGTCGAATCTGACTATGATTACTTGTACATTAAAGCCCTCAGCGGTGGTCAAGAAGTCGTTCTCGATGTATTCGGTGACGACGTCAACGGTGCAAACGAAGCAGGTTACCCTGCTGAGACGACGAACGGTGCATGGGTCAACAAATCATACGACCTCTCACAATTTGCTGGACAAGATGTTCAAATCGTCTTTGAATACGTGACAGACGGCGGCGTCGCGATGAAAGGCTTCGCAGTCGACAACTTGTCAATCAAATCAGAATCAACAACGCTCTTCGCAGATGATGCGGAAGGCGCTGAAGCCGTCACTCTCGATGGATTCGTTTCTTCAGACGGATACGATTCAAAACCACACTACTACTACCTCGAGTGGCGTAACCATGCCGGGTCGGATATGGGTCTTCTCAACGGCCGTGGCGTGAAATACAACACAGGTCTAGTCGTATGGTACGGTGATGACTCGTATACAGACAACTGGGTCGGTGTCCACCCTGGTGAAGGCTTCCTCGGTGTCGTCGATTCACATCCACAAGCGCTTATCGGTAACTTGAATGGACAACAGACAGTGACAGGTAGCACACGTTACCAAATCGCTGACGCTGCATTCAGTCTCGATAAGACGCTCGCTTGGTATATCGATTCACCAAGTCGTGGTATCTATGACTACAAAGCACAAGCTGGCGTGAAGCAGTTCAATGATGCGAATTCGTACATCAACTCACTCATTCCAGATGCAGGACGTAAACTCCCGCAATACGGCCTTGTCATTGACGTAGTCGGTGAAGCGAAAGACAACTCTGCAGGTGCTGTGTGGATCCGAACAAAATAAGCATGATTCATCCGACCTCTAGTCTTCGGTTACCGAAGACTAGAGGTCTTATTATTCTGAAAAAGCTTGAAAAAGGCGATTAACCTGTGTAACATAGTGGGTGTAACGCCTCTGTAGGTTAGTGGCAGACCTCAGCAATGGTAATGCTGCAGCACGAGTTCGATTCTCGTCGGAGGCATCAAGAATACCGCTTAACAATGCGGTTTAGGGCACTTCCTGTTTCTTGCAGGAGGTGCTTTCTTTTTGGTGTGGCACAAAAATGGCACAGTTTTCGTTTTTCGGTGTCGCGAGCGCAATTTTGTTGAATCGAAACTTTATTTAACAAATATAGGTATATATACTATAGATGGTACGATAGTTCTGATAATAAGAAAGGGGTAGGAACATGCCTTCGCAATTTCAAATTTTAACAGCAATCGCATTTACAGTCGCTGTCATCGCAGGGATTGCTAGACACGATTATTGGAAAAGAAAAAACGATTACACTGGTAGCGTTGAGGTTAAAAAAAGATACAAACGTACATTACGTAGAATCAATGGAGTGTTAGTCGCTTCAATCCTCTTTGGTTTTGTCTTCACTTTTATGCAACCGGACGAAACTGTTAAGCAAACTGACAAGGTCGAAAGTGAGTCATCAGCCACTCTTGAAGATGATAATGAAGATACAGCTACCGTCGATACTAATTTAGTGATGGACGAACTCACGCCTTTACCAAAAGTTCCTGCTGAATATACAGATCGATACAACGAAGTAAATGAAGTTATTACGCGGACCGACGCCCTTCTCACCCTCATTAAGAAAAATATGAGCGAATGCGATGGACCATGTAGCGACCTCCCTTTGGAAGAAATCCAAGCTCGTTTCGATGCGATGGAAGAATTGATCACCACTTCTCGCAACCAATTACAGAAAGCGTCTGAGATTGTGAATGAGATGGCACTAAAAGACGCGGTCGAGTTACACACGCAAAATTTGTTTGAACTTGAAGAGGACTTGCAGGCAACGGCATATTCACTTGAAACAATGCAACTCTCCGACACTTGGGAGAGTTGGGACGAGCCGGTTGAATATACAGAGAGCACACGTACGAAACGCTTATATAAGATTCAATTAGAAGATACAATTCTACAAGTCGATAGCAGAAGCGAGTTTAATGACACGGTCGCATACACGCAAGATGAAATGAACAGCGCGTTCCACATCACTAGTTATATTGATCGTATGTTATTTGATATTTCCGCTGCGAAAGACTTCTTAAGAACACACGAACCTAGTTATGTTCCTCAATCTATCGAAACTATATTTCAAATCGCAATCAAATACGAGAGCGACTTAAAATATGCGATTGAAAACACAAGGGATGAACGAGTTACGAAAGAATACAGCATCGCACTCGAAAAAACAGAAATCTTATTGGGAGCATTGCAAGGTTATGAAGAATTTACTTCACGATACTCAGCTACTCAATCTGAACAAGATGAACTGATTACGTTACTCTCGGATATGGAATCCTCTTTAACCTTTGAGAAAGGCTATATCGAGTCAGTGATATCAGATTCTCCCCTTACCTACAACTAATTTTGTGCACAGCATTGTGCACACTTACCGCTCATGCACAGGCGAAATCATAGTATTAAACACCAATAACTTACAATAATGACTTACAGAATAGCTCAACCAAGCCATACCTCTCCTGAATATTCTCCCACTAAATCCCAAAATGGAAATGGTAATGCTGAAGCATGAGTTCGATTCTCGTCGGAGGCATCAAGAATACCGCTAAACCAAGCGGTTAAAAGCACCTGCCGAGCTTTTTCTTCGGCCGTCGAGGCCTCAGAAAAAGACAAACGGCCGCCAGATGACGACCGTTTGCGTTGCTCGCCCGACGACGCCTCGACTCCTGCAGGAAAGCGTGGGCGCCAAAAAGGCGAGCGATATTATTCATGTTAGTCAACAAGCTGTACTTCCTGAATGTTTCAGGAGGTACTTTTTGATTGCTGGTACACATCAACGAGAACTTCTTCATCCCCCCTCACCTTGACATCATTTCCGTTCCTCTATAAACTTGAAAAGTTGAAATTATTGAATAGTTAAAGGAAGGAGCATGATTCATGCTAAACGAATGGTTATGGATTCCTTCCGCCATCCTTACACTCGGTCTTCTCGTCGTTAGCTACAAATTATTTGGTCGGGTCGGACTATACGCTTGGATTGCGATGGCTTCTGTCGTCGCAAATATTCAAGTCACGCAACAGATTGTAATTGGCGGATACATTTTTACGCTCGGTAACATCGTCTACGGTTCGCTTTACTTAGCGACGGACATTTTGAATGAAAAATACGGGCGAGCAGTTGCCCGAAAAGGGGTATGGCTCGGATTTTTCATTTTGATCGTCTCAACGGTACTCATGCAGTACGCCCTTTTGTATGAACCGTTTGAAGAGGCGCTCTTCATGCACGAGAGTTTTGAGGCACTCTTCTCGATGCTACCATTGATCACACTCGGTAGCCTTGCCGCCTATTTAGTCTCTCAGTTGTTCGATGTCTTCGTCTATTCGAAAATTCGCGCAAAAACGGGCGAGAAAAAGCTATGGCTCCGGACAACCGGTTCGACCGTATTATCTCAATTGATTGATACGTTCACGTTCTGTATTATCGCTTTCTGGGGGATGGAATGGGACATTTGGTGGAATATCTTTATCACGACGTACGTGGCGAAGTTTGTAATTGCATGGATGGCTACACCATTCATGTATTATGCAAAACGGACAAATCCACAAGACGAAACAAAACAAGATGCTGCATAAGAAATGCCGTAACTTCTCGTTTGAAGTTACGGCATTTCTTCATGGTCGTTCGATTTGGATACGCACAGCATAAGGCCGAGCGGCTTCAATCGACGTCTCATCTCGACAAACTGTGATGGCCTTAAACGCATCAATGGCGACCGCCTCGATCGTTTGATCATTCATTTCAACTTCAAGAATGGTATAGACAGGCAAACGCTCAAGTTTAACCCATTCCCCGTTATGTTTTTTTTCGTAGATGACTGGTGATTGAATCGCGTATCGCCGGAGTAAATCATGGACATTCATCTGATCTCCTCCCTGTTCAAAACGTACACTTATTATAGAAAGCGTTTTCACTTTTGTAAAGCAAGTACATAATAATTTTATAAGCATTTCCTCTTCATTTTTAATTATCCAGTACCGATATAACGAGTAGAGAAATGGGGTGAATTGATGCGTTATCGCAGACAGGAAACTTTCCGCTATATACTACCAAATCCGCGTATAATTCCTTACAAACTGATTTGGGGAGACAAAGAATTATATGATGGCGAGGGGCTACTTCTCAATGTAAGTTCTCACGGATTAAAATTACGCTCGGATTATCTTTTTCCACTTTCTAATGACTTACAAGTACATTTTGTCCTCGATCTCGTTCCAACTCTCCAACCGATCGAACTGATTGGATACGTTAAACATCGCAATCAATTGGGAACTCTTTATGACTATGGAATCATGCTTGATATAAAAATGGAAGAAACCCAACAACTCGTCACGATGATTAAAACGTATGCACGTGAAAATAAATGAGAACATGCATGATGCATCTTCTCATTTTTTCGTGTTTACAAAAGAGGGTATACTACAACTATCAATCATTGGCGAGGTGTTCGTATGACTAGAAAATTTTTATTGATTCCATGGGGGGCGGCCATCGCGTTGGCCATCTTAGGTCAGAACGTCCCGTTTGACGGGCGCTTTCTAATCGACTTTTTGACTTATAATACCGATGCGTATGAAGGCTATTCTCTCTCACTCTTTAGTATCTTAGGTGTGTTTCCGTTAGCGATGTTCCCGCTTCTTTGGTCAGAAGTGAATCAGCTGAAGCCGAATCCGCTCATCGCTGCCATCAGTAGTTTTTTCGTAGGTGGCTTCTTACTCGCTCCTTATTTGGCTTTTGCGAGACAATCTCCTTATCCGACCCCGGTCAAACCGCTTCCGACGCGTATCCTTGGTGTCGTGTTGCTATTGGTGACGATCGGACTGTTCATCGCTGCCGCGAATACGGGAAATGTCTCAGAATATTGGTCGTATGTAGAGAATAATCAGTTTGTGCGAACAATGACCGTTGACTTTTTCTTATTGGCGTTCATTCAAATCACATTAATGAATCGGGATGCGAAACGCTATAAGATGAGCCTTTGGCCACTTCCGTACATCCCGCTGTTCGGCTTAATCTTCTGGCTCATCATTCGACATCAGAAACCGTTTAACGAAGCTCCTCCGAAGCGCGAACGTGTTGAAATGCAACATTGATGTCCCGTTTTGTCTCATAAACGGCTATACTAAAAATTAGATTTGTTATAAAGGAGACCATCACATGCGCTATTTTCAGGTCACATCTTATGTGACTGTTAAAAATGAAGTACTCGAATTGAATGAATATGCTAAAGTGCCAAATCAAAAAGTAGATCAATTTTTAAAAGAAACACTAGAGCTTGATCTGTATGATGACCAGGTGACATTGCGTGAATGCGTTGTCGCAAAAGGAAAATGGGAATGTCCCGTCGGTGATTTTATCATCACAGAACATACGGATGAGAAAAAGTTCAATCGTCTACAAAACAGCCGTTCCTCAAAAATGACAAAGTAACCTCTACACCAAAAACCTCCTCGCCGATTCAGACGAGGAGGTTTTATTATACACAGGTAACTTGTTTATTCGTCCGACTCTTCTTCGGGATTTGGGTCAGGGTGTTGTGTCGGAGCCGGCTTCTTAGCCGGGTTCGATTCATCATCTGGAATTGGATCTGGATGTACCCCTGGTTGTGATTCATCTCGTTTCATCGTATCCCTCCTTCGTCGTTACTCCATTTGTTTATCCGTTTTCTACATACATGAAACGTATTAGTGAATGTTTTGATTTCCGATCACTCGTCTTGAGATAGCTTTTTCGATTTCAACGATGACAAACACCACGGCTCCAAATGCCACTGGGTAAATCCAATCTTCCCACGTAAGTGGTGCAGTCCCGAACAGCGTATGCATGAACGGCACGTACGTGATGAACAATTGAAGAGCGATGAGTAAACCTGATACGAGGAAAGCGATCTTATTGTCGAAGAACCGACGATTGAACGCAGGGACCAACTCGGTGCGACAGTTATATAAATGGAACAACTGTGCCATGACGATTGCATTTAAGGTAATTGTCTGTAATTTCTCGGTTGAATAATCGAAATCACCGAGCATGTAATTAATCCACAAACTACCTCCTCCAATCAATATCGACACGAATGTGACACGGAAAATGTAATAGCGACTGAGAAGTGGCACGTTCGCCGGTCGTGGAGGACGCTTCATCGTGCTCTCTTCAAGAGGTTCAAAAGCAATTGCCAGTGATAAGGTAATTGCGACGACCATGTTCACCCATAAAATTTGAACAGGACTGAGTGGTGCTGCTGCCCCAAGCAAGATACTCATCGCAACGAGTAACGCCTGTCCACCGTTTGTAGGGAGTAAGAAGAGGATTGTTTTCTTCAAGTTATCATATACTCGGCGACCTTCACGGACGGCGTTATAGATTGTTTTGAAGTTATCATCGACTAGAACCATCTGAGAGGCTTCTTTTGCGACTTCCGTCCCTTTGATTCCCATCGCCACCCCAATATCTGCACGTTTTAAGGCTGGAGCGTCATTGACGCCGTCTCCAGTCATCGAGGTGATCAACCCGTTCTCTTGTAACCCTTTGACGAGTCGAAGTTTATCGTTCGGGCTCGTTCTCGCGAACACGTCATTATGAACGGACGCCTCTTTGATTTCTTCATCGGACATATCCGTCAATTCGCGGCCTTCGAGCGCTCCTTCAACTTCCATACCGAGCTCTTTTGCGATTGCGACAGCCGTGTCCTTATGGTCACCCGTAATCATTTTAATTCGGATGCCAGCATCACGACACGCGGCAACAGCATCGATCGCCTCTTGTCGTGGCGGATCGACGATACCGAATAACCCGAGGAAAGTCAGACTATTTTCAACATCTTCATGGTCAATCGATTGTTTCGAACTGTCAACTCTCTTGAAACCGGCACCGAGGACACGTTGACCTCGGTCAGCAATTTCTTTACGTTTATCGTCCCAATACTCTTCAGTGAAATCTTCAGAAGATGCCATCTCAAATAGACGGTCAGGTGCACCTTTGACGAAAATCATGCGCTCTCCTTTATAATCGACGAGCGTAGCCATGTACTTGTATTCAGAATCAAATGGGATTTTGGAGATGACTTTAAGTCGTTCGATCGGACGTTCCGCTTTTTCTGCGACAGTCAGTAAACAAGCTTCGGTCGGATCCCCATTGATGACCCAACCCCCATCCTCTTCGTTCAACTGTGCATCGTTACACGTCTTTCCGACAGTCAAAAGGTCAATCATCGATTCATCGTCATCCAAATCAAACGGTTGACCGTTCAATTCTAGGTCTCCGTTCGGTGCATATCCACTTCCTGAGACTTCAATGTCATGTTTCGCCGTCACGATTTGTTTGACGGTCATCTCATTCTTCGTTAACGTACCGGTCTTATCCGTACAGATGACGGATACTGCGCCTAACGTCTCGACAGATGGTAAGCTTCGAACAATCGCTTTCTGTTCAGCCATATTCCGAACTCCGAGCGCTAAGATAATGGAGATGACAGCTGGTAATCCTTCTGGGATTGCTGCGACTGCCAGACCAATCGTCGTCAGCATCAGTTCGACAGGTTCATAATCTCTCATGAAATAACCAAATGCATAAATCACCACAGAGATGATTAAGATGGCAATCGATACGGTTTGACCAAATTTCGTCGTCTGACGAATGAGTGGTGTCTTGACGGTTTGTACTTCTGAGATGGATGCATTGATTTGCCCAAGCTCAGTTCCTTCGCCGATTGCTGTAACAATCGCTTTAGCGCTACCTGTCGCCACACTCGTTCCTGAGTAGACCATGTTCTTACGGTCAGCGAGTACGGCTTCTTCATTGACGACATCCGGTTTTTTCTCGACCGTTGTCGCTTCACCGGTCAGTGCGGACTCCTCTACTTTGAACTTTTCTGCCCGAACAACCCGGGCATCGGCTGGCACTTTATCACCAGCTGCGAGGACGAGTACATCTCCGACGACGAGGTCACTCGAGTCGATTTCGGATTGTTTCCCGTCACGAATGACGGTCGCTTTCGTTTCCAGCAACTTTTTGATTCCTTCTAGTGCTTCTTCCGCTTTGTTCTCTTGTAAGTATCCAACGACACCGATGACCGTGACGACTAAGACGATAACAATCGTATCGATATATTCACCAAGAAAACCGGTGACAACTGCCGCACCGATCAAGACGTAAACAAGAATGTCATTAAATTGTCTTAAGAACTTTATGATTTCAGGCATTTTCTCTTTCTCCGGTAACACGTTTTTACCGAACTCTTCCTGACGACTTGTGACACTTTCTTTCGAGAGCCCCTTTTCGATATCAGTCTCCACTCTTGCTTTTACTTCATCTACTTCGAGAGCATGCCACTGTCTGTCTGCATTCTGCATGATTCTTCCTCCTCGACCAATACTTTATGAAAAGTCTTTCCTCTACCTGTTCCCAATCTGATGCGGCTCGACACGTCAAAACTTGTACAATTGATGTCATTTTTAAAGTAAGCGCTACCATGATTCTTTGTTTCTTCATGTAAACGATATCATGCTTCAATTTTAATTTTTCTCGTCAAAATGGCTTTACAGAAGCGTTTCTATCATTGAATATAGAAGAAATTATGAATGAATACAGATAGATAGAAAGAAGGAAGAGTTTATGGTCATTATTCAAGGAGTTGCACTCTTACTGCTCATCCTGGCCTTGTTCACACTTTTCAGCTACAAGGCACCATTCGGAATGAAAGCGATGGGCGCCTTGGCAGGTGCGGCAATCGCAAGTTTCCTTGTCGAAGCGTTCAACGCCTACGCCATCGGAGGATTACTGCCACTTCCTTTATATGAAGAGGTTGGGCAGGCAGCCGGTTCGTTATCAGGTCCTGCTGCGGCGGCACTCGTTGCCATCGCACTCGGGATCAACCCCGTATATAGTATGATGATTGGATTATCCGTGTCTGGATTCGGTATCCTTCCTGGATTTTTCGCAGGATATATCCTTGCCTTAGTTGGTACACGCATCAATCGCTATCTTCCGACCGGGGTCGATATGATCTTCTACGTCATTGTGATGGCTCCACTCGCACGACTCGTCGCAATCGGCGTAGACCCACTTGTGTCAAACACTCTCGCTCAAATTGGTGCAGTCATTGAACTCGCGGCGACGCAAAACCCGGTCGTCATGGGGCTCGTGCTAGGAGGAATTGTCACTGTCGTGTCGACGTCCCCTCTCAGTTCGATGGCTTTAACAGCGATGCTCGGCTTGACAGGTGTGCCGATGGCAATTGCCGCACTTGCATTGACCGCATCGATCTCGATGAATTACTTGTTGTTCCGTCAATTGAAGATTGGAACGAAGAAAGATCAACTATCAGTTGCAATTGAGCCGTTGACTCAAGCTGATTTAATTTCCGCAAACCCAATTCCTATTTATAGTGTGAACTTTGTGGGTGGGGCTGTCGCAGGACTGATCGTGGCAATGACGGGTATGATCAATGATGCTCCTGGTTCAGCTGCGGGTATCCCGGGACTTCTCGTTATGTATGGATTCAATGACTGGCAAACGGTCACAATCACAGCTGTCGTTTTATTCATCTTAGGAATCGGTTTTGGTTTGATCGGAAGCCGCCTATTTAAAAACTTCCCAATCGTCCGTCATACTGAAAAAGTCGAATCGACAGAAGAAGATGCTGCATAACCAAAACAATCGATGCACGGAACGTTCAAGCGTTCTGTTGCATCGATTGTTTTATTTTGTCGATGAAAGTGGCGTATCAATCTTTACAGGTGCTCGATACGTCGGAAAGTAATCAGACATTCCATGCAGTTGAATATGGGCATCGTTTAACCTTTGATACACATCGTCCTTTAGAATACTTTTTCCAATATAATAAGTGAGCGGTTCTTCTCCAGAGAAACTCGATTTAAAATCGTAGAGAGCATCCTGTCCTGTCACCCCCCCACCAAGGTGCAAGTATACTTTTCCTTTATCACTTGAACGGCGAATCATCTCACTAAACAGAAAATGGTTTGGTCGGAGTGACAAAAAGTTATTTAACGATCCACCTAGATGATAATGAGCACCTGTCTCTCCATACAAGAGCAACACTCCTGCAATCACGCTTTCACCATGAAGCGCAAATAAAAACTCGGCTTCAAACGACTCACTCGTGAGCAATTTTCTAAAATACGAAGTTGAATAATAATAATCACAATTCGCTGAACGACGATTCATGGTTTCTTCATATAATCTTATAAATGTTTGAATGTCTTCAGCGCCACCTTGTACAACGGTCAATTGTTCACGCGTCGCCCGTTTTACATTACGCTTCGTCATTTTATGAAATCGCTCTGTCAACTGTTCATAAGGTTTATCCAGCTGAACATGGACTGTTTTTCGAATAGGGAAAGCCTGTCCAAACGTTTTCATGATGGCTTCATCTATTCTAAGCGGATGGTAGCGAATTGTCTCTGTGACCGTCATTTCGTTTTCTTCTCGTAATAAAAAGGTATGGCGAGCGACCTTTACTTCGTCATCTGTGAACTCTCCAACTCGAAATGGTCCACCATAACCATAGGCTGTCACGAGATCATCATACCGCTGATCGATTCGTCTTCGTATATATGGATATATCAACATCCCCTTTGATGTATTGGCGACAAAAAGTTCTGGCGAGTCATGTGATCCACAATTCACTTTGACATAATCATAACTGTCATATACATCACATTGTGTTTGACTTAACCAATATTCCCACTCGGCTCGGTCTTTGATGATTCTTGTTTCCATCATCTCACCCCTTTATAAGTGATTTTCTTAACTATTTTTCCCATTTGAGGATGAGTACACAGATGAATAATGTAACTTTTTATTATTAACAATCAATTTCCGTACAGTGTAGTTTACGAAAAACATATCACTATTTCTTTCGTATGTTGATTCACTCACAATTAAAAAACGGACCCGCTATATAGCGAATCCGCATGTTGAAGGATATTGATACGACATCAGTCCACCGTGATTACTACACCTGTTTCACTCGATTGACGAGCAAGTTCAATAATTTGTGTTGTCAATGCGGCATCTTTTAAAGAGACAATCGGGCGTCGTGTCTGATAACTTTCCGCCAACTGGTGATAATAAGTGAGGTAGCTTCCCTTCTCAACTTGAATCGTTTCCACATCTTCGACAGACAGGATACCAGTTTCTAAAATATCAGCTTCTAATTTCCCATCCTTCAGCGCCTCTTCCTGGGGATCAAGACCGTATTTCACAAAACTTCCATTCGTTCCATGCAGTTCAAAACGTGGAGTTTCTCCTGCGATGAACGGGTTTGAACGAAGATAGACTCGTTTATTTCCGTAATAGAGCGTCACATGAAACCCATCGTCAGATTGTCCACCCTCTCGTTGAGTCATCACATCCGCTTGAATCCGATCAGGCTTTCCAAACAAAGCGAGCGTTTGATCGATGAGATGACTTCCTAAATCAAATAAGATGCCTGAGCCCTGTCCTGCATTTTCCCGCCAACGGTCACGTACATTCGGTCGGAAGCGATCAAATCGTGATTCCATTACTTTCCAATCACCTATTGCGTTTGAGTCAAGCAACGACTTGATTGTTAAGAAATCACCATCAAAGCGACGATTTTGATACACATTGACGATTTGACCCGTCTCCGCTTCAAGTTTTATTAACTCATATCCTTCTGCAGTCGTCAGAAAAGCTGGTTTCTCTACTAATACGTCTTTACCTGCTCGTAGACAAGAAGCGACCATCTCTTTATGTAAGTGAGAAGGTGTCGTGATAATGAACAAGGATGCATCTGCTTGTAATGCTTCCTCTAACGTCTCATATACATTAGCTTCTGGTAGTTTGGCGTGAACTTCGCTCGGACGCGTTGAGACGACTCCAACCACTTCAAATGAGTCAACGGTATTTAAGAACGGGAGATGAAATGTGTTCGCAGAAAAGCCGAACCCCACTAAGATAGATTTAATCATGGAAAACCCCTCCTTTTCGCTTTAATCATTATATCAAAAAAAGGGTCCAAAGACCCTCATGCACTCATACTCTCATCTAATCTGTATTCGAACGTATTGTACCCGTTTCGGGAGTCAACATAGACGAAACCAAAACGTGGATAATAACTATTGAGGAATTCATTATCAGCGACACAGTCGAGTCGGATCGGCTCATCCTCGTCGGCCGACTGTAACACGTGCTCCATGAGTTGCTGTCCAACCCCGCGTCCTTTTAACTTTTCACTGACGACGATTCGATGGATGTATTGTCCATACTCACTGTCATCCCATAAATTGTCGTCCCATTCATCAGGAGGCAACAATGCGATTGAAGCTAAAATTTGTTGATTATCTTCAAAGACATATACACTGCCTTCCGTAATATCAGTGAGCACACGCTCCACGAGGTCCTGTTCCAAATATTCGGTCCACTGGTCGCTTCCCTGTTCATTTAGCGCTACGGCTCGTTGTTCGATTAGGTTCGCGATGCTCTTGGCATCGCGCTTCGTCGCGAGTCGAATCATAACGTCCTCCTTTAATTACACAGTATTTGAAATACAAATATAACGGAGAACACTATGTCTTTCAACCATCTTGCTCACTCTTTCATTTCAAACGGAATGACTCCATTATCGTTTAATTGATAACTATAGGACAATGTCGCGTTCAGACTGTGTGAAACGGAACAATATCGTTCAACAGACAGTTCGATTGCCCGTCGAACCCGCTCTTCCGACATATCGCCTTTCAAAATATATAAGATGTGAATGGCTGTAAAGCGTTTCGGATGTTCGATTGCACGAACCCCATCAATCTTCATCTCGAACGACTCGAGCGGTTGACGCATCTTATGCAAAATCGATACGATATCGATTCCCGTGCAGGATGCAGTTGCGTGAAGTAACATCTCGGTCGGGCGAGGACCGGTGTCATGTCCCCCAACATCCTCTGACGCGTCGAGTGTGATCTTGTGTCCCGAAGGCGTATGCGTTTCAAACGCCATCCCTTGCTTCCATACGACTTCCATATCCATCGTCTACTCCCCCTATTTCATTTGATAGCAATCTATTCCCTCATTTGATGTATGATTAAGCTACAAATTGATTTTTAGGAGTGTATGTCGTTGAATTTGTCCATTTTATTCAGCTGGGGACTGTATATCGTCCTTGGGTTAAACCTGTTGTTCGCACTCGCTGTCATCTTTGCCGAAAGAAGGGACGTCGGGGCGACCTGGGCCTGGTTGCTCGTCCTATTCTTTTTACCGGTGCTCGGCTTTATCATCTACCTCTTTCTCGGACGACAACTCAAGAAGGATAACTTCTACAACTTGAGTGTGGAAGAGCGTTCTTTCCATGCGCTTCAAGTAGAATCACAAATCGAACAGATTCATGCCCGAGAAACATTGCTCGCTCAGCCATTGTTTGAAAAGTACGATCAATTGCTTCAAATGAATTTACGTTCAGCTAAATCATTGATTAGCGTACATAATCGTTCCCTCATCTTGCACGATGGTGAACAAAAATTCAAAGCGCTAATGGATGATATCCGCTCTGCCGAAACCGAGATTAACATTCAATACTACATCATTCAACGTGACGCCCTCGGCCAAGCACTTTTGAAGGAATTGATTGAGCGTGCGAAAGCCGGTGTCAAAGTACGACTCCTTTATGATGCGGTCGGATCTCGGAGCCTTCGAAACTCCGACTTTAAAGAGTTGATTGCGAACGACGGAGAAGTCCGTGTTTTCTTCCCACCTACTCTCGGAATGATCAACTTTAAACTGAACAATCGAAATCACCGTAAGGTCGTCATCATTGACGGGAAGATTGGATATGTCGGCGGCTTCAACGTCGGCACCGAATATCTCGGACTCGTCGAAAAATTTGGCTATTGGCGCGACACGCATTTGCGGGTTGAAGGTGACGTCGTCTATCATCTTCAACACCGTTTCATCTTGGATTGGAACTATTCAGGTCATCGCGACCACGAACCAGAAAATACATTTTCTTTTGCGCGACACGAGATTAAAGACAAGTCTCCAATGCAAATCGTCACGAGTGGACCGAACTCGGATACGGAACATTTAAAGAATATGATGGTGAAGATGATCATGTCGGCAAAACGACGGGTCGTCATTCAAACGCCTTACTTCATACCTGATACAAGCTTCATGGATGTTTGTAAGATGGCGTTACTCTCCGGGATTCAAATCGATATCATGATTCCCGGAAAACCGGATCACCCGTTCGTCATGTGGGCATCCCTCTCTTTCCTCGGAGAGTTGCTCAATTATGGTGCGAACGTCTACTTGTATGATGAAGGATTTCTGCACGCAAAAATCCTAGTCGTCGATGATGAGATCGCGACCGTTGGGACGACGAATTTAGATGCCCGAAGCTTCCGTCTCAACTTTGAAGTGAACGCTCTCATTTATGATGAACGTGTCGCCCTCGAACTCGTCTCTTTGTTTGAAACCGACACCGCGGTCAGCCGAGTTTATACGATGGAAGACTATGAAACCCGTAAATGGACGGTCCGTGCACGGGAAGGGGTGTCACGACTCCTCAGTCCAATTTTATAAAAACGACGACATGAGGCAGAGCAAAGCGCTCTGCCTCATTGGTGTTTCAAAGTTTAAAGCGTGAAACGAGTTCTTGAAGTTCCTCCGCCATCGTTGCGAGTGATTTTGCTGATTGTGACACTTCTTCAATCGACTTCAATTGGTCATCAGTCGTCGCTGCGACTTGTTTTGAGACATTGGAGTTTTCGTCGGCGATGTCAGCGATTTGTGACGCGGTCGCGGCCACTTCCTGAACGTTCGCCGCAATCTCCTCGACAGTTGCGGTCACATCTTCGATGCGCGGTGTCATCGCGACTGTACGCTCTTTAATTTTCTCGAAGCGGTCTGCTGTCATCTCAGATGACGTCAATCCTGCTTTCGTATGAGTAGATACTTCTTTCATCAAGTGAACGGATTGTTCCGTCTCATGTTTGATCCGATCAATCAGTCCTGCGATTTGTTTTGTCGACTGTTGTGACTGTTCGGCAAGCTTTCGGACTTCGCTCGCGACGACCGCGAACCCTTTTCCATTCTCACCTGCACGTGCCGCTTCAATCGCAGCGTTCAAGGCCAACAGGTTCGTCTGTTCTGCAATGCCGTTGATGACCGTGACGATTTCTCCGATTTCATTCGAACGGTTCGCCAACGACTGAATAACCCCTTCAAACGTCACGACTGACGCATCGATTGCCTGCATCTGCTTGACGTTCTCTTTTACGGTCGTCGATCCGTCCTCGGCTTCATTTGACGTTTCACGCGACAGTTCGGATACATCCATCGAGCTCTCCGAGATGCGCATGATACCGGATGTGATTGCTTGAAGTGATGTCGCATTGTCGTCGAGTTGTCGCTTCGACCCATCGGCGCTGAGCGCCATTTGATCGACCGCTTGAACAATTTGCTCCGACGACATGGTATTTTGTGCCGAGTTGGCCATCAGTTCTTGAGAAGATGCGGCCACTTGACTGATTGAATCATCGAGACGAAGTAACACCATACGGAGTGAATCGCTCATTTCGTTAAAACTTTCTGAGACACGACCGATTTCATCGTTCGATGAGACGGTAATCGGCTCTGTCAAATCACCTGCCTTGATCCGTTCTGCTCCCTCAGTCAATACACGCAATGGACGTAAGATTGAACGAAGGACGAAGTAGAGAAGGATGGCTGCGACACCAAACATTCCGATGATGACAAATCCAGTCGTCCAGAGGATACCGACCGTCTCGTCCTGAATCTCACCGTCATATAAAGTACCTGCAATCTTCCATCCTGTGATCGGGTTCGTTGCGAATGCTTTCTCAACACCTTCCCCGTTCTCAGTTGCAGATAGAATACCCTCTTCCTCGGCAAAGAGAGATTTCGCCCAAGGCTCAGTTATTTTTTCACCGACAGCCGTCGACGGATGGATGACAACTTGTTCTGCCTCGTCGAAGATGGCAACGTATCCTTCTTTACCGATTTGAATGGTTGACGCCACTTCAGCTATATCGTTCACATCGACGTCAACAGCGACCACACCACTACTGTCAGCTGTCTTCTTCGATACGGTAATCATCATTTTTTGAGAAGAGGCATCGACATACGGATTCGTGATGGCGACATCTTGTCCACTTGCTTCAGCCGCTTCATACCAAGGACGAATTCGTGGGTCGTATCCTTCTGGCAATCCCTGCTCAGGATAGATTGTCATCGCGCCTTCCGCTGAAGCAAAGTAAATGTTCGTCACTTTTGGATGCGTCTCTAAATACTCGGTAAACTTCTCTGCTAACGCCTGATTCTCTTCTCCTTCTTCATAAATCGAAGCATCAATCCGATTCGCAAAAAACGAGATGTCCGTTTGAATCGGCTCGATGAGGTTCGTGACCTCATTGTTCATCCGGTCTACCCCCGAATTGGCAGACTGGATCATTTGAGACTCAATCTTACTTTTCGCCTGCGAATAAGCGACGATTCCAATCAATGTGGCTGGAATGAGTAATAATAGAACGGATAAGACAATCAACTTTTGCTTGATACTAATCGTACGTTTCTGTTTCATAAAACATCTCCTACCTCGAATAAAGTGTTCAAGGAGTGTCGTTGACCTACCGAGGCCTCCTTGGGTTATTCACAATATCGGTTTAGAAATATATATTTTAATAGTTGATTGAATTATTCGAAAATTATTTTTCGGAACTTGAAATGGAGTTTCATACGTACAATATAAAATTTAAAACCAAATTATTCGAATTAAATATAAAATTGAGTTAACCTATCAGGAAAGGGGGTAAAAATATGAATTCATTATTAGAAGAAATTAAAAGTTATAAGGAACAGTTCAAACAAAAAGCACCTGCCGAGAAGCAACGATTGATGGCAAAGGCAACGCAGGAATTGAAAGATTCGGGAATGGCGTCAGGATTAAGAGTAGGTGAGTCAGCACCTCTGTTTGAATTGCCTCACGCGGACGGAACAAAAGTCGAGTTGCATTCGTTGCTCGAAAAAGGACCTGTAATTGTCACGTTTTATCGTGGCGGATGGTGTCCATACTGTAACCTCGAGCTTCGCGCATACCAGCGCGAGTTGCCAACGATTCAAGAAAAAGGGGCGACTCTTGTCGCAATCAGTCCTGAGACGCCGGATTATTCCCTTTCAACGAAAGAAAAGAACGAACTTGATTTTTATGTATTGAGCGACGTGGATAATCAAGTCGCACGCCAATTCGACCTCGTCTTTGACATGCCGGATTACTTGATCGACGTTTATAAGGCGTCTGGGCTGCACGTCGATGCACATAATGGGAACGAGGATTGGCAGTTGCCGAAACCGGCCACGTTCATTATAGAGTCAGACGGAACGATTTCATTCAGTGACGTCCCTGCGGATTATACAGAACGTGTCGACCCGTTGACGGTGATTGGAAAATTGTAAAATAAAAAGAGGTGGCGCGTCACGTCATCTCTTTTCCCATTCGCATTTTTCATCCATTTTATTGACAAACTCCTCGTGCAACATGGCGTACACCATGCTGTCAGTCCACTCCTGTTTACTCCAGTAATCTTTGATGAAATGGGCCTCTTTTCTCATCCCAACCCGTTCACATAATTTCTGAGAAGCAACATTTCTGGCGTCGAGATTGGCTTGCACTCGATGTAGATTGAGCTTCGTAAACAACTCCCCAAGCAATCCGCTCACCGCCTCCGTTGCATATCCTTTTCCTGAATGTGAATCAGAAAAACAATAGCCGATCTCGACGGTTTCTTTCATCCCCGTGTACCATACCGTAAGATCACCGATTACTTTTTGTTGATGGAGCACCGCCAGACTCAACGCACTCTTTTCGGAGAGCGTACGCTGATCTCGTTTCTTTCTAAACTCTGTCTCCACGTTCTCAGTAGTCCAAGGCTCATGCAAAAGATATCTACATACTTCTGGCTTGCTATTCATTTCGAATGTAGCATGCAAGTCTTTCTCCGTAAATGGTCTGATTTCTAGACGCTCAGTGGTAAATATCACGTTGTCTCCCCTTTACATTTGATCGCAATCGCCCTGTGAAACTCCCCACCGGTTCACGACCTATGAGGAAATCATAAATTGCTCAACTCGCTTGAGTAGTGTTTCAAGTAGCCGTAGTGACTCGTATGTGTTACCTGTGTACTCGAGACTATGATTCATCTGCTCGACAATCTCGAGTTCAGTCAATGCTAGATGTTCAAGATGCTCGATTCGTTCCAGTACATAATGTTGGTCCGCTGTTCCCATGAGAACAATCTGTTGACCTTTATGAGACTGGATCGCTTCGTATATGTCGTCTTGTTTCAACAAAGGTGTCAACCAAATCAGTTTAGCATCATGAAACACGTTTCGGGTAAGTTCACTTGCCATCGCAATCGTACCGAGCGATTTTCCGACGACGATGTATTGTTGAACGGAATAGTTATGTAACACTTGATCGATGACGAGTCGAACGTCTTCCACAACCACCTTAAATACATCGACTGAATCATACCGCTCATCCCGATAATTATAGTTGATTTCAAGAACGTTCAACCCGTTCTCTAGGCATAATCCAGTCGTATACCGAAACATTGGAGAATCATTCGTATATCCGTATCCCGGTAACAACATCACGAGTGTGTCGGATGACGAATCAGCCTGCAGGTACGAATACGAGACGGGTATTCCGTTTGTCCCTTTGACGTGACCAACTGTTACTTCATACATGCTGTCTCTTCAATTCTGCAAAAGTTGCGTGTCATGGTGATGAATCAGCGTTCCAATGGTCTCTCCTTGGAGAATCCGATGAATGGCGTTCCGTTCCTTGAAGTCGAACAAGTGAATCGGCAAACCGTGGTCTCTAGCGAGGAGTAATGCCGATTGATCCATCACTTTCAAGTCATGAGCGATGACGTCGTTATAGTGTAGGGTTTCAAATTGACGAGCGTCCGAATCCAAACGAGGATCTCGGTCATATACGCCGGAGACACCGTTCTTTGCCACGAACAAGGCATCGCATCCCACTTCGATCGCACGCTGAACAGCCGGATAGTCTGAAGAGACGAACGGTTGACCGTTACCGCCTGCAAAAATGACGATATATCCTTTTTTCAAATGATTGATGGCTCGAAGTTGAATGTATGGCTCGGCTACACACGGCATTGGAATCGACGTCATAACGCGCACTTCTCGAGTGGTATCTCGTTTCAAGATACCACGTAGCATCAATGAATTCATGACTGTCCCGAGCGTCCCGATACTGTCAGCCTCCACTCGATTGATCCCCCACGCTTCTGCTTGATTCCCGCGAAAGAGATTTCCCCCACCGACCATGACACATACTTCAACCCCGCTTTTTGCGAGTGACAATATCACCTCTGCAATCAGGCTGAGACTCATTTCGTCAAAATTATCCATTCTATCACCAGCTAGAGCGGCTCCACTTAACTTGATACATATTTTTCGGTGCTTCAATGTCTCCCAACCCTTCATTTGGAAATTTTTGTTCAATTCAGTATAGAAGAGATTGTTTGATTGAACAATAGTATTTTCAATTGATTTATAATGACATTTCTTTATTTTCTTTCCTACATCGGGCACAAAAAAAGACCGTAGAATACACTACAGTCAGTAAGCTTAAGCCCCTAATATTGAACCGTGACGAGTCTTTTCCCATCCATACGCCACTTCTCGGAGCATCAATTCGCCAAACTCTCGATCTTTTTGGTCGATGACCTGCCCCTGTTTTCGCTCATAAAATGTTCGGAACGGATTCATCTCAAGTGCCCAGATCAAGAGACCTGCTTCACACATCGATTGCACGGCATGTTCAAGGAGAGCGGACCCGATTCCGTTCCCTTGATGGTTCTCTAAAATATAAATGGCATACACTTCGTTCGTATGGTCTGGATACTCACCCGTACGTTCTTCTCCGTATAGGACGAAGCCCACAATCTCGTCATCGACAATCGCCACAAAGCCGGCTACCTCTTGACGACGAAGTGCTGTCCGCAACCGTTCTGCCCATTCGATGGAACCGGACGAAAGTTTCAATAAGTACTCGGTCGGTACGATCCCCCGATAGGTCGTGCGCCATCCGTTCACACGCACTCTCGCAATCCCATATACATCGTCTGGTTTGGCGACCCGAATGTCCAATGTGACCCCCTCCTACCCGAATCTTTACAAATAGTTTACCACAAATCCCCAACATGCAATCTCGAATTATGTGAATTCTATTCGATCACCTATCATAAAAAAATAGACGCTACCTCTACTGAGGCAGTGTCTATTCACTAATTACGCAACTTCTTTTGACTGAACCGGTGTAGCCGTTGTTAACGGTTTTTTCAAGAACGAGAGGAGCAATGCTCCGACCACTGCACCTGCCAAGATGGCGAGTGCGTAAAGACCCATACTCACCGCGACGTTTCCAGCTCCTTCAAGAAGTGGGAAGACGAAGATTCCACCGTGTGGCGCCGGCAATTGAATCGTGAAGAATGCGGACAATCCGCCTGCGATGGCAGAACCGAGAATCGCTGATGGAAGAACGCGAATCGGGTCCGCAGCTGCGAATGGGATCGCCGCTTCCGTGATAAACGAAGCTCCCATGATATAAGCGGTTTTTCCTGCTTCGCGCTCTTGTTTCGAGAACTTTTGACGAGCGAAGACTGTTGATGCGAGTGCGACGAGGAGTGGTGGTACCATCCCTCCAGCCATGACCGCTGCCATGACTTCTTGGTTACCCGCTGTAAGTGCTGCCGTACCGAAGACGTACGCTGTCTTGTTGATCGGACCACCCATATCGACTGCCATCATCCCACCGACGATGACTCCTAAAAGGATGGCGTTCGCGCCACTCATGCTGTTCAACGTATCCATCAACCATGTCATGAGTGCTGCAATCGGTTCATTGACGACGAGCAACATGACCATACCTGAGATAAACGAACCGAGTAACGGATACAAGAGGACTGGTTTGATTCCTTCAAGTGAAGCAGGCAATTTTGCGAGTGCTTTTTTCAAGAACAGGACGACATAACCTGCCAAGAAACCAGCGATGAGACCACCGAGGAATCCTGCGTTCCCTTGACTTGCGAGTACCCCGGCCACGAGACCTGGTGCGAGACCTGGGCGATCGGCGATCGACATCGCGATGAAACCGGCGAGAATCGGAACGAGGAAGCCGAATGCAGCTCCACCGATTGTCATCAACTGTGCAGCAAATTCATTGTAAGACGGGTCATCCGGGTTGGCGGAGTTGATGCCCCAGAAGAAGCTGATGGCAATCAAGAGTCCACCTGCGACAACGAGTGGAAGCATCGCGGATACACCGCTCATCAAGTGCTTGTACACGCCTGTACGTTGCTCTTTCGAAGCACCACCTGACGATTTCGAAGCCTCATATACCGGCGCATCTTGTTTCACCGCACGATTGATGAGTTCTTCCGGTTTCCGAATCCCTTGTGCAACAGGAACTTCAATGACTCGTTTACCAGCGAAGCGATCCATTTCAACAGCCTTGTCCGCTGCGACGATGATTGCTGTTGCCCGGTCAATGTCCGCGCGCGTCAATTCATTTTTGACGCCAGTCGACCCGTTCGTTTCGACTTTGATGTCGACGCCCATCGATTCCGCTTTTTGCTTCAAGCTATCTGCTGCCATATACGTATGAGCGATACCGGTCGGACAAGCCGTGACCGCCAAAATGAACGGTGCATCCGTGTTTGTCGGTTTGACGACCTCTGGCTTCTCTTCTGCTGCTTCTTTTTCTTCGATTGCACGGATGACATCGTTTTCAGAAGTAGCCGCATAGAGCCGTTCCTGGAATGCAGGGTCCATCAAGTAAACTGAAAGTTTAGAGAGTGTTTCAAGGTGTTCATTATTAGCGTTTTCGCCTGCCGCAATCATGAAGAAGAGGCGGCTCGGTTGTCCGTCTAACGCTTCGTAGTCGACACCTTCCGAGCGACCGAACGCGATCGCTGGTGACTTGACTGCACTCGTTTTCGCGTGCGGGATGGCAATGCCTTCACCGAGCCCAGTCGTGCTCTCGCTTTCACGTTTTAGGATCGCATCGCGATAACCGTTGCGGTCCGATAGTTTACCGGCGCGGTCGAGGACATCGACAAGTTCTTCGATGACCTCACGCTTAGAACTCGCGCTTAGATTCAATTGAATCGTGTCGCGTTGGAGCAAGTCCGTGATTTTCATGTTGTTTCCTCCATTCGTTTAAGTGGTGTGAGTTGTACTTGATCGATCAAGCGATCAATCTCTTGTTTCGAACATAGACCGAACGTATATGCAGATGCGCTTCCTGTCGTGACCGCATATCGAAATGCTTCTTGTTCGCCTTTTTCTTTCACATTCGCGACAAATCCGGCGACGAGCGAGTCTCCTGCACCGACCGAATTGACGAGCTTCCCTGTCGGTGTGTTTGCTGTGACGGCTCCGTCCTTGTTAACGAGTAGCGCCCCGTCTCCCGCAAAGGAGATGATGACATTTTTCGCCCCACGTTTGACGAGTTGTTCCGCATAAGGAAGAGCTTCCTCGAATGTTTCAATTTCGGTATCAAACAATTCACCTAATTCATGGTGGTTCGGTTTGATCATGAGTGGTTCGAGGGCGAGCACTTCGAGCATGGCTTCTTTCGTCGTATCAACGACAAAGTCAGCCCCTTTTTCGCGAATCGATTCGGCAATCGTCCGATATAGCGAGTCTGGTAAGTTACTTGGAATACTACCCGCGAGGACGACGATATCGCCTTCTTGAACTTGATCGAACTTGGCCGTCAACAGTTCGAGCTCGCGCTCTGTGATATTCGGTCCGCTCGCATTCAGTTCAGTTTCCTCTTTCGCCCGAATCTTGACGTTGATCCGGGTGTTCCCATTCACCTCTACGAAATCGGTGTGTACACCGTGATCGACGAGTGACTTTTTAATGAAGTCACCTGTCGTCCCACCGATGAAACCAAGTGCCTTTGTGTCTTGTGCATACTCCCGGAGAACGATTGAGACGTTGATGCCTTTCCCACCTGCTCGCTCTGTCGTCTCTTCGATTCGGTTCACTTCTCCTAGATGTACTTTAGGTAATGTTACGTAGTAATCAATAGAAGGGTTGAGTGTTAACGTATAAATCATTTCGCGTTCACCACCTTTGTGATTGTTTGGATGGAACTCATTGACTCACTGCTTGATGTGATCAACTGTGCGGCATCTAACGTCGCGACTCGGCTGAACGTCCGTTTCCCGATTTTCGATGCGTCAGCGAGTACGAAGGACGTTTGTGCCAATTCGATTGCCGTTTTTTTGACAAGCGCTTCTTCTGGGTCTGGGGTCGTGTAACCCGCATCAAGGTCGATTCCGTTCATTCCGAGAAAGGCGAGGTCGACTCGATAATTCATCATGCTCTCGCGTGCGTTATACCCGACAAGCGCCTGGGTGGAACGCTTTAATTCTCCGCCAATCACAAACGTCTTAATATCAAGATCAAATAATTCATTCGCAATCGGTAGACTGTTTGTGACGACGACAATCTTTTTCCCTTCTAAAAACGGAACCATCGCCTGAGTGGTTGTACCGGCATCTAAATAAATCGACATCCCGTCTTCGATGAACGTTGCGGCCTTCCGTGCAATCGCAACTTTTTCATCTACGAACCGGTCTCGCTTTTCTTCAAATGTCGGTTCCTCATCTGGAGTCGCAATGAGCGTTGCGCCTCCGTGAACCCTTGCCAGATACCCTTCCGCTTCGAGGTCCGTCAAATCTCGACGAATCGTCGACTCGGATGAATCCGTCAAATCAACCAATTCTTTTAATTTGACAACCTTCTGTTCAGATAAGCGTTGCAAAATCAACTGATGTCGTTGTTTCGTTAACATCTTGTTCCCTCCATACGTCTAATATAAAGCGTTTTCATTATAAAAACAACTAAAATCATTCAAAAACATTCAGTTTCATTCAATTTGTCACAATTATAACATAAAAAACGGTCAATATATGACCGTTTTTCGAGTTTATGACTGTTTTTTTAACCATTCATCCAATTCTTGAACGAGTTTTGGATGAATCGGCGCATCGATCGCTTCTCGATACTCTTTATACAGCATGAGAAGCGAATGGGGTGACTCCCGTGTCACGAGAAGATGATTCATATCATCAATGATCGATGAGGTGACCTCCCCTTTTGTTTGTATCATATGAACGTGTTCTGGTGGGACTTGGACATCACGTCCCCCGGTAATCGCAAGAACCGGGACGGTCACATGCTCCAACCGCTCTCGGACGTCATAGGATGCATGTTCTCGAATCCATTTCGCATTTACGACTTGACCTCGATATTTGAAAGACGAGACGTTCGTCCGTAAAGACCGCTCTAACAAATCGTCCTGTCGTTGTCTGACCTTTTTGGCAACGCCCGTCAACCGATAGAAGAGACCTTTTATTCCCTTCACATGTTCGATGTCTTTAGCGAGTGCATCTGCTTGGTATAGGAACATCTGCTTGGACGATTCATGGAAACCGGAAAGTAAGATCAGTCCATCCGCCTTCGTCTCAAGCTGAACGGCAGGAGCAAGGACGGCCCCTTCACTATGACCGAGTAGATATAAGCGATTTACATCGGCCAGTTGTCGAATGGTGCGCACGACAAGAATCGCATCGTTAATCAAATCATGTAAGCCAACTTTATTGAAGTCTCCGTCTGACTTCCCGATTCCTTGTTTGTCATATCGGAACACGTTGTAACCGTGGTCGTACAATGCTTCTGCCAACTTGGCATACGTATTAAAACCGACACCACCCATGTTACCATCACGGTCACTCGGTCCACTCCCACTCAACATGACGATTGTCGCCCGAGGCTCCTCATGGGAAAGAAAAGTTCCTGCAATCGTTCCGTATGCTGTCGTAATCGTCATCTCTTGTTTCATCGTATCGCCTCCATTACTATCATACCCGAAACCGACATCTAAAAAAATATGTCGCCGTCAAATGAGACAGCGACATCTATGAGGTCAGTCAGTAAGCCAAGCATGTAGCCAATTGACGGCATCGGATAAACCGTCTTTCGTCAGACGTTCGATTGTGTCCTTCTCCGTAAACACATGCCAACTTCCTTCAAGTGAATCACTCAACATCAGATAAGGTATTCCTTCATCATCGTAAGCGTCACCCGGTGAACTTGCCAACGAACGCACCTCCAGTTCAGCGAATGGCGCCTGTTCTAGTACGGGATAGGATTTCATTCCTTTCGTACGAACGTATAGTGGACCGTCACCAGTCCCAAGAATATCGAGCATGACGACCATTTCCACTTTTTCTTTTTGTCCCGCTAGCCGTTCAAGGAAATCGTCACTCGCTTCTCTAGAGTCGCCGTTCCCATTCAAAAAGACATATCGAATCGTATAGTCTGGCACTTCCTCGTTCATCACCTGCATGAGGTGATATAAGACCGTAGACGGACCGACGGCAGACAAATAATGGGCTCCATGCCAGGAAGAATTGAGTCGTGACATGAGAATAATTTCTTGATTACTCTTCCCTGTTTGAACAAATTCGACATATGGGATCTCTTCACGGTAAGGCTCTACTTTTATCGATTGTCCAACCTTCAGCTGTTCAGCCGTATCGGAGTCTACACCCGTGCCATCTAACGGCATGTAGGATGACGTGAAAACAAAGCCCATCTCATATGGATCATCTTCATATGGTGTGATCAAGTATCCTACAGCTCCTGCAGATGCGAGCTCTGACAAGTATGCATTCGCTTCCTGATCATTCAATACTTCACCCGCGTAATCGACGGTATACGCATCCTCGATATTGTCATATGAAAACTTTGTCGTTGGTAAGACAATCACTTTCTCTTTGACGTCCGGAATATCTTGTCCCCATTCCATATGTAAAATTGTTCCTTTGAACGGTTGATCAAATGTCATCGATGAAAGACCTTCATACGTTCCATCTCCCACCTCAATCTCAGTCCAACCGGTCACCCGTTCTGTATAAAGGACGTTCCGGTTCATATCGATGGATAGTTCGGTTCCGAAAGATTCAAAAAAGTCGGCACTCTCCCAACTATCCGCATTTCGATCGACTGATGAAATATATTCCGCGGTCTCAAGCGGCGTCGGATGGATTGGATTGAAGAAAAGAACAACTGTCGCGATTGAACGCAACAAACTAATCAATATGAACATAACACAATCTCCATTCATCAATAAATTGCTATGTATACCAATTTTTATTATATACAGCTATTTATAGCCTGACTATTCTAATTTTTATCAATTTAAATATAATTTTAAAAACTGAATATCCTGTTCAGACCACAAGAAAAGCCCGTTCGAATTGAACGGGCCCACTTGTAAATATTGAACCTTATACGCCTTCGTATGCTGCGTACATGATCTCTTTCAATTCTTCAACGAGCGGCATTTTCGGGTTCGCCGTCGTACATTGGTCTTCGAATGCGTCGACCGCCATCTTGTCGATCTTCGCATCGAGATCTGCTTTCTTGATGCCTTGTGCTTTGAACGAGAGTTTGATGTTCAAACGTTGTCCGAGCTCAATGATTGCTTGGACGAGTGATTCGACACCTTCTGCTGTCGTGCTTGCCGGAAGACCGAGGTAACGTGCGATTTCTGCGTAACGCTCGTCGGCGATGAATGACTCATATTTCGGGAACGCCGCAAGTTTTGATGGGCGTGTCGCATTGTAACGAATGACGTGTGGCATGAGGATTGCGTTTGTACGACCGTGCGGTACGTGGAACTCTCCACCGATTTTGTGAGCGATCGAGTGGTTGATGCCGAGGAACGCGTTCGCGAACGCCATACCTGCCATTGTTGACGCGTTGTGCACTTTCTGACGAGCTTCCGCGTCGCTACCGTTTTCATACGCTTTTGGTAGGTAGTCGAAGATCATCTTCATCGAACGGAGCGCAAGTCCGTCCGTATAGTCGTTTGCCATGACTGATACGTAAGCTTCGATGGCGTGTGTCAACACGTCCATTCCTGTATCTGCCGTGATTGATGCTGGTACGGTCATAACGAACTCAGGGTCGACGATGGCGACGTCTGGTGTGATTGCATAGTCAGCAATCGGATATTTCACATTACGTTTTTTGTCTGTAATGACGGTGAACGGTGTTACTTCTGAACCTGTACCAGAAGTTGTTGGGATTGCGACGAACATTGATTTGTTACCGAGTGTCGGGAACTTGTATGTCCGTTTGCGAATATCCATGAATTTCTGACGAAGGTTTGAGAACTTCTCTTCTGGACGTTCATAGAAGAGCCACATCCCTTTCGCAGCATCCATTGGTGATCCACCACCGAGTGCGATGATCATGTCTGGCTGGAAGTGACGCATCGCTTCAGCACCGTTCATGACCGTCTCAACAGATGGATCTGGTTCGACTTGGTCGAAAATACGGTACTCAACACCTGCTGGTAAGTTTTTGATGACTTTATCAGCGAATCCGAGTTTGACCATCATTTCATCCGTTACAATCATCGCCCGCTTTTTCGTTGTGAGTGATTGAAGGTATTGGACAGAGTTTTTCTCAAAGTAGATTTTTTCAGGTACTTTAAACCATTGCATATTCACGCGACGTCTCGCCACCTTTTTCACATTGAGTAGATGTTTCGCCGTCACGTTTTCAGAGACGGAGTTTTTACCGTAAGACCCACAACCGAGCGTGAGGGATGGTGTCATTTCGTTGTAAAGGTCACCGATTCCACCGTGTGCTGATGGTGAGTTGACGATGATGCGACAAGCTTTCATACGAAGACCGAAATCAAGGATGGCATCGTCGTCCGTTGAGTGGATGACAGCTGTATGGCCGAGACCACCGATTTCAAGCATTTTTTCAGCAACCGCAAATCCTTCTTCACGTGATTGAACTTTATAAGCACCGAGGACCGGGCTCAATTTTTCATGTGAGAGAAGTTCTGTCGCGCCAACTGTTTCAAGTTCAGCAATCAAGATTTTTGTGTCAGCCGGGACTTTGAGACCTGCTTTTTCTGCAATCCACGCTGCCGGCTTCCCGACGATCTCTGGGTTGACTGCGCATGTGTCCGTACGGATGACGAGTGTTTCAAGTTTCGCTTTTTCTTCAGGTGAGCAGAAATAGCAACCGAGTGCTGTCATTTCCGCTTTCACTTCTTCGTATACTTCTTGGTCGACGATGATTGCTTGTTCAGACGCACAGATCATCCCGTTGTCGAACGTTTTTGAAAGGATAACGTCTGAGATGGCACGTTTCACTTTTGCTGTTTTGTCGATATAGGCTGGTACGTTACCCGGTCCGACACCAAGAGCCGGTTTACCAGTCGAGTAGGCGGACTTGACCATCGCTGCTCCACCAGTAGCAAGGACCATCGCGACACCAGGATGATTCATGAGTGCTTTCGTCGCATCAAGTGACGGGACTTCTACCCATTGAATCAAGTTTTCAGGAGCTCCTGCGGCTACCGCTGCGTCACGGAGGACCCGCGCTGCCTCACTAGAACATTGTTGAGCTGACGGGTGGAAGGCAAAGATAATCGGGTTACGTGTTTTAATGGCGATGATCGCTTTGAACATCGTAGTAGAAGTAGGGTTCGTGACCGGTGTGACACCTGCAACGACACCGACCGGCTCTGCGATGTATGTGATTCCGTTTTGAACGTCATCTTCTAAAACGCCAACCGTTTTCTCTCCACGAAGTGAGTTATAAATATATTCTGTCGCAAAGATGTTTTTGATCATCTTATCTTCAAAGACACCGCGACCTGTTTCTGTATATGCTAGTTTCGCAAGTTCGACGTGCTTCTCTAGACCTGCGAGCGCCATCGCTTGTACGATGTGATCAATTTTCTCTTGGTCGAACGTCATTAACGTATCGAGTGCGGCGTGTGCGCCCGCTACGAGCGTATCCACCATTTGTTCTGCCGTTGTTTCCACTTTTGCTTTCTCTTTAACTGCCATGTTAGGTTCCTCCTCATAAGTGAGAGCTTTTAATGAACATATTGACTTGATGGAAGCACGATGTGGTGCTTGTTTTCAAGAGATTGTGCTTTCCTTCACATTCATAGAATACAATGTTTTCCCGGTTTTGTGGGTGACAACAATGTGAACTCTTTCACAATATTTTTTTATCATTTGTTGATAGCTCTTGATTTTTACATGCACCCTCAGTAAAATCGAATACGTTTTCATGAAAACATGAGTAACAATTCATGTAAACGCTTACATTAATTGTGTCAGTTCTATCTCTTATAAGATGTATCAATCATCACATCAACCCGTTTTTAGGTTCAAATGCACCTGACTCGTGTATAATGAACATAGAACCTAACTAGGAAGTGAATCTATTATGCCGAAACAAGATGCAGCGGACCAGTTTGTCAAACTAATCCCTTTAATTCGTCGTAAATTGCTACGTCGATCTGATTTTCCTCAAATTCCAAACTTGAACTTTTCTCATTTCCATCTATTAATGTTGATTGAAGACGAGGGGGCAGTCACGAATGGACGAATTAGCGAGACACTCTCCATCGCACCACCGAACGTCACCCCTCTCATCACGAAACTGTTGAACGAGGGCTACATTACCCGCGTACCCGACGAACGGGATCGTCGAGTGATATGGAACCAGCTGACGGAGAAAGGTGAGCGAATCTTACTTGAACGAAGAGACTCGTTCCGAACGCTATTCGAAGAGCGCCTCGCATTTTTAAATGAAGATGAGACAGACCGGCTGATTGAAAGTTTGAAGACCCTCACTGAGATTGTAGAGAAAATGGACAAAGGCGACGAGTAAATCTTTACTCGTCAATTCAGCCAACTTCTTATATAATCTGTAATGAATCTACGTACAAATGGAAAGAGAGATGACATGTAATGGGTCGTAAATGGAACAACATTAAAGAGAAGAAGGCGTCTAAAGATGCCAACACGAGTCGCGTTTATGCGAAGTTCGGTCGCGAAATCTATGTGGTCGCCCGACAAGGGGAACCAGATCCTGAATTGAACCAGTCATTAAAATTTGTGGTGGAGCGCGCTAAAACATATAACGTGCCTCGCGCAATCATCGATCGTGCAATCGATAAAGCAAAAGGCGGCGACGAAGAGAACTTCGACGAACTTCGTTATGAAGGATTCGGACCGAATGGTGCGATGGTCATCGTCGACACGTTGACGAACAACGTGAACCGTACAGCATCAGAAGTTCGTGCTGCTTTCGGTAAAAATGGAGGCAACATGGGCGTCAGTGGTTCGGTCGCTTATATGTTCGATGCAACAGCCGTCATCGGTGTCAACCAAATGTCTGCAGATGATGTTCTTGAACTTATGATGGAACACGACCTTGACGTTCGTGATGTCATCGAAGAAGACGAGACGGTAATCGTCTATGCCGAGCCTGAAGCGTTCCACGCCGTTCAGACCGCATTCAAGGCTGCCGGGGTTGAGGAGTTTGCCGTCGCAGAGTTGACGATGCTCCCACAGAACGAAGTGTCGCTCGATGACGCATCGAAAGAACAATTCGAAAAATTAATTGACGTTCTCGAAGACTTGGAAGATGTGCGCCAAGTGTATCACAACGTCGATATGTAACACGCAAGCGATAACTTTTACGAGTTATCGCTTTTTTCATGAGCGATTTGACAAGGGTCATATCCTATGTTAAATTTCAAAAAGTCTTTATCGTGTTAAAGTGATACTAAGAGAAAGAAAACATGAAAGGTGTTGGATGTATATGAACGCAGTGTTACTTGCAGTCATCGTCTTATTCGCGCTCGCCATCAGTCGAGTGCACATTGTATTATCCTTAATATTAGCGGCGCTAGTCGGAGGGCTTGTTGGAGGACTTGGGTTTAACGATACGTTGACCGCCTTTAGCAATGGCCTCGGGGGCGGAGCGAGCATCGCGCTCAGTTACGCACTCCTCGGCGCATTCGCCGTCGGGTTGTCGAAGACGGGTCTACCAGACGTCTTGGCCGAAAAACTGATTGCCATGTCGGGTCGTGACGTGTCGGGTAAACGCGTGAGTTATGTCAAAGCGTTCTTATTGTCGCTACTCTTATTATTGTCGATCAGCTCACAGAACGTACTCCCGATTCACATCGCCTTTATCCCGATTGTGATTCCACCGTTACTCGTCTTATTCAATGAATTGAAACTAGATCGCCGTCTCGTAGCGACAATCTTAACTTTCGGTCTTGTGACACCATACATGTTGTTACCAGTCGGATTTGGCGGTATTTATTTGAATGAGATTCTCATTGCGAATGTCGAAGCGAACGGCTTGACAGTCGGCGACGTCAATATCATCTCAATCATGGGAATCCCGGCATTAGGTATGGTCGTCGGATTGATCGCAGCGTTCATTCATTACCGGAAACCGCGAACGTATGAAACAATTGCGCTCGGACCGTCTGACTATGAAGTTCGTCAAATGGGCGGTTTCAAGATGATCATGACGCTTGTCGTTGTTCTCATCGTTCTCATCGTTCAATTACAGACCGAGTCGATGATCGCCTCGGCAGTGACAGGACTGATGTTACTCTCGATTTTCCGCCTCATCCCTTGGTCGGAGGCAGATGACATTTTCACGAGCGGCATGCGCATGATGGCGTTCATCGGTTTCGTCATGATTGCCGCAAGCGGATTCGCAGCCGTCATTCGTGAAACAGGCGCGATTGATCCGCTCGTCAACGGTGCGAGCAATCTGATGGGTGACTCGAAAATGATTGCCGCTCTCGTTATGCTACTCGTCGGACTAGTGATCACGCTCGGAATCGGGTCAAGTTTCTCGACCATTCCAATCATTGCAGCCATCTTTGTACCTCTTTGTGTACAGTACGGTTTCTCTGTGGAGGCGACGATTGCCATCATCGGGACTGCGGGTGCTCTTGGTGATGCGGGGAGTCCTGCAAGTGACTCGACGCTCGGACCTACGAGTGGATTGAACGCTGACGGCCAACACGATCACCTACGTGAGACGGTTTGGCCAACGTTCCTACACTACAACATCCCTCTCATCATCTTCGGGGTGATTGCGGCAATGGTCCTTTAATCATTTCTTCCGTCGTGAATAAATCGTTCCTAGTAAAATTAAAATGAGGATAAACCAGATTCCGGTGTACATGAGGATTTCGGTAAACATAAAACTCCTCCTAAACAAAAGATAAGGAGCGACGGTTGTCGCTCCTTTTTTATGATGAGGTTTTTAAGACAGTCTTGCAAGTATCGAGATAGGAGTCGACCACTTCTGCCACTTCTCGCCCTTCTCGAATTGCCCAAACGATTAAGCTTTGACCTCGCTTCGCATCCCCGGCGACAAAGACATTATCCGTTACTGTATGGAAATCCTTCGTCTTTTCGACGCCGATTTTCCGCAATTCATGCTCCGGTCTCTCAAACCCAATCGCAACGAGGACGAGATCCGCAGGATACGTCTCTATCGAATCTTCTTCCACGAAGAAAGTCGCCTGACCATCCGGGTTGACAACTTTCGTCATCCGTTCCGTTTCAATCCCAGTGACACGTCCTTCTTTCGTGACGATTTGGTTGGAACGAATCAAATACGTTCTCGGGTCTTTCTCATACACCGCGAGCGATTCAGCGTACGCATAATCTGTCGTTAGCGTGTCAGGCTGCAGCGGCCAAGGTTTCTCAGGTGCACGAAGCAACCCTTTTGATGGGTGCTTACCAAATTGAACGACTGATTTTGCGCCTTGACGAATCGCAGTCGCCACGCAATCGGCGCCTGTGTCCCCACCTCCGATGACGATGACATCTTTGTCTTTGGCGTCAAATTTCGATTCGAGATACACTCCTTTTCGTTCATGCATCGAGGCTGTCAAATAGTCCATTGCCATTTCCACGCCAATGGCATCATCTCCATCAATCCCAAGTGTACGCTGTTTTTGTGCGCCAGTCGCCAAAATGACAGCATCGTACTCGTTACGAAGCGATTCGACCGTCACGTCGGTACCGACCTCTACATTCGTCCGGATGACGATTCCCTCTTGCTCGAGCAGACGAACACGACGTCTTACGACACCTTTATCCAGTTTCATGTTCGGGATTCCGTACATGAGGAGCCCACCCGCTTCGTCCGCCTTCTCAATGATGGTGACCGAATGTCCAAGCTGGTTCAATTGATCGGCTGCAGCCAATCCGGCTGGACCGCTTCCGACGATGGCGATTGTCATCCCGGTTCTATGCTGAATCGATCTCGGTTTCACCCATCCTTCTTCAAAGGCACGGTCGATGATTGTCCGTTCAATCGATTTGATGGCAACAGGATCTTCACTAATGGCGAGCGTACATGATCCTTCACACGGCGCCGGACAAACCCTTCCCGTGAACTCCGGGAAGTTGTTCGTCTCCATCAATCGATGATACGCACCCATCCAGTCAGCTTTCGTCACAAGCTTGTTCCATTCTGGAATAAAGTTATGAATCGGGCAACCGATCGTCTCCTGACCAATCAACTCCCCGACATGGCAGAACGGCGTGCCGCAGTCCATACAACGTGCGGCCTGTTGTTGGACGGATTCATCATCCATCCGTGTCGCATATTCCTCATAATCTCTCACCCGTTCATCAACCTGACGCTCTGGTAAGGTCGTTCGCGCGATATTCAAAAAGTTATGTTTCATGCGGTACCTCCTTCAGTCACTACGCGGAACAATTCAAGTGCTCTGTCAGCCTCACTCAATTCCGGACGTTTTGCTTCAATCTGACGCATCACGTCTAAGACGTTCGCATAGTCTCTCGGAACGACTTTCACAAAGTTTATACGCTCTTGTTCAAACGACTCTAAAATCGTCCGCGCTTTGACACTGTCTGTATGGAATTGATGCGCTTCAAGAAGTGTATAAATTTGTTCCATGTCCTCATCGTCCAGTTCTCGTTCGACGGAAACGAGTTCCTCATTGACGAGTTGTTCATACGCTTGTGCTCCGTAAATATAAGCTGTTCCACCAGACATACCGGCCGCAAAATTTCGTCCGATCTGTCCGAGTACAAGGACCGTTCCACCGGTCATATATTCACACCCGTGATCTCCGACTCCTTCGACGACTGTCGCCGCACCTGAGTTTCGGACGGCAAAACGCTCACCGACGTGCCCGTTAAAGAAAGCTTGACCGCTCGTCGCTCCGTATAAGCAAACGTTACCAGCAATCATTTGTTCACTCTCGTCAAACGGGGCATGTTTTTCAGCAATCAACGCCAGTTTCCCTCCACTCAAGCCTTTACCGATATAATCGTTCGCATCTCCAATCACAGAAATGGTGATTCCACGTGGTATGAATGCACCTAAACTTTGTCCGGCCGACCCACTAAGTCGAAGTGAAATCGTATCGTCCGGAAGGCCAAACTGACCATGAACTTTCGTTACTTCAAATCCTAACTGCGTCCCGACCGCTCGATCGGTGTTGCGAATCCGACCAACGAAGAATGTCGGCTGCAACGAGCTAATCGACCGGGAAACTGCTGGAATCAATTTCCGGTGATCATAGGAATAATATGCCGGATGAGGTAGCTCTTCAGATTCTGGGAGTGGTGTCGGCATTGAGAGCATCGGTGCTAAATCCAATCGTTTTGCTTTCGGATGAGTCGTCTTCCACTCACTTTCTTCGAGTAAATCCGTTCGACCAATCACTTCGTCGAGTGACGTCACACCAAGTGATGCTAAGATCTCCCGTACTTCTTCAGCTAAGAATGTCATCAAGTTGACGACATGTTCTGGTTTCCCCATGAATTTTTGGCGAAGTACCGGGTCTTGCGTCGCTACACCGACCGGGCAAGTATCTAAGTGACATGCGCGCATCATGATACAGCCGAGAACGACAAGCGGTGCTGTCGCAAAAGCGAACTCTTCCGCTCCGAAGATTGCGGCCATGACGATATCCCGCCCTGTCATAAGCTTTCCGTCCGTCTCAAGCGTGACTCTCCCCCGCAATCCATTCAATGCAAGCGTTTGATGTGTCTCTAAGAGACCGAGTTCCCAAGGGAGTCCCGTATGCTTGATTGATGTCTTCGGAGAAGCACCGGTCCCGCCATCATATCCACTGATGACAATCGTATCCGCGTTCGCTTTTGCCACACCTGCCGCAATCGTCCCGACCCCTGATTTCGATACGAGCTTGACACTGATTTTTGCGTTCGGATTCACATGCTTTAAATCAAAAATCAGTTGTGCCAAATCCTCGATGGAATATATATCGTGGTGCGGAGGCGGCGAGATCAGTCCAACCCCAGGAACCGAACCTCGAACTTCCGCTACCCATGGATACACTTTGTTCCCCGGAAGTTGTCCACCTTCTCCAGGTTTTGCTCCTTGAGCCATTTTAATTTGAATTTCATCGGCATGATAAAGATATTCGGCTGTCACACCGAAACGTCCACTCGCGACTTGTTTGATGCGACTGATTCGCTCGTTTCCAAATTCATCTGCCACATAACGAGCGCGGTCCTCTCCCCCTTCACCAGAGTTACTTTTCGCACCAATCTGGTTCATGGCGATGGCGAGTGTTTCGTGCGCTTCTTTCGACAACGACCCGAACGACATCGCGCCGCTCTTGAATCGTCCCACAATCGAAGTGATAGGTTCAACTTCGTCAAGCGCCACAGGACGTTGTGCTTTGAACGTAAACAACTGGCGGATAAACTGTCCTGAAGACTCATGCAATTTGACGTAGGCGTCGTAGTACTTTCGATCATTCTCACGGCAAGCTCGTTGCAACAAATGAATTGTCTTTGGATTGAATGCATGCTCTTCTCCGTCTGCCCGCCACTGGAAATCGCTCCCCGCTTCTAGCGGACGATTCGTCTGGTAAGCGGATTCGTGCAACACTCTCGCCTCGCCCTCTAGTTCAACGAATCCAATCCCAGATAGTAGAGATGTCGTTCCTCGGAAATGCCTTTCAATCAATCGACTGTCTAATCCGATCGCTTCGAAAATTTGAGCCCCACGATAGCTTTGAATCGTCGAGATACCCATCTTCGACATGATTTTGACGATCCCTTCTACGACCGCTTTCTGATAAGATCGAACAGCCTCTTCAAACGTATGAGCGATTTGACCATGTTCAACTAAGTTTTGAATCGTTGCATACGCGACGTATGGATAGACCGCATCTGCTCCGTAACCAATCAACGTCGCTGCCTGATGCACTTCTCGAACTTCTCCACTCTCACAAATGATGCTACAGCTCGAGCGTAAGTTCTCCCGAATTAAATGCTGGTGTACCGCACTAAGTACGAGAAGTGAAGGCATTGCAATTCGCAACTCATTCATGAGGCGATCAGATAGGACGATGACGTTCGCACCTTCTTGAACAGCTTGACTGACGCTCTTCAAGAGTGCGTCAAGTGCCGATTCTAAATCACTCGCAAATGTTGCATCGATTCGTTTGAGTGTGAGTCGCTCATCAATCTGATCAAGGGTGGTGCCATCAATAATCGGATGGTCTAACCAGACACGCTTCGCATGCCCGCGTCCTGTATGGACCGGATCTCCTTGCGGACCAATCCAGGTGAATGTCGCCGTGACAATCTTCTCTCGCAATGCGTCAATAGGCGGGTTCGTCACTTGTGCAAAATGTTGTTTGAAGTAATGGAACAGCGATCGTGGGCGTGTCGAAAGCACAGCGATTGGTTGATCGTGTCCCATCGACCCGATTGGATCTTTCTCGTCATTAATTAAAGGAACCATGTATTGTTCGATGTCCTCTTTTGTATAACCGAATGCACGCTGCACACGGTCTAGCTCTGAAACCGTTTGCTCCTGAACACCTCTGTCCTCAATAATCATCATTTGCTTTAGCCATTTATGATATGGCTCTGACTTCGCAATCGTCTCCTTGATTTCACTGTCTGGAATCAATCGCTTCTCAATCAGGTCAATCAACAACAACTGCCCCGGTCTGAGACGTTGCTTTGATTTGACGTTCTCAGCATCGACCGGAATGACCCCCGTCTCAGACGACAGGATCAATTCCCCGTCCAATGTTTCGATGTAACGCATCGGACGCAAGCCATTCCGATCTAAAATTGCCCCGATTTGCCGACCATCTGTAAAGACGACACCAGTCGGACCATCCCACGGTTCCATGATTGAAGAATGATATTGATAGAAGTCACGTTTGAAAGGTCCCATTTTCGCTTCCACGAACGGTTCTGGAATTAACATCATGGCTGTGTGCGCTATCGAACGACCGGTCCGCGTGAAAAATTCAAAGGCATTATCGAGCATTGAGGAGTCACTGCCATCCTCTTGGAGAACAGGGAACAAGTGATTCACGTCTTCAAACAGGTCTGTTGAGGTGACTCCTTCACGTGAACGCATCGCATCGATGTTTCCTCGTAACGTATTGATTTCACCATTATGGACAATCATCCGGTTTGGATGCGCTCGTTCCCAGGACGGGAATGTATTCGTTGAGAATCGAGAATGGACAATGCCGAATGTACTCTTATAGTGAGGCGATTGTAAATCCAAGTAAAATGCGGAGATTTGGCTAGGCGTCAACATTCCTTTATAGACAATTGTCTTCGTCGACAAACTAGCGATATATAAGTTTAACATTTCGACTTTTTCGATTTTTCGTCTGAGTTCATAAAAAACCCGTTCATTTGCATCTTCATCTAGGAATGGACATGAGATGAACCACTGATAGATGACCGGTTGCGTCACACGGGCATGTTCACCGATTTGTGTGGAGTCCACGGGTACTTCGCGCCACTCGATCGTCGAGCAATCCAATTCATCCGCCATACGTTCCATTAATTTAACTTTTTCATTCAGTCGATCTTCTGACGGCTGAAAAAAAACCATTCCGACAGCGTAACGACCGAGTGACGGAAGGTTCATCGTTTGCATGAACAACTCATGTGGAATCTCTGTCATAATGCCAGCACCATCTCCGGCATCGATGACGCCTTGTCCACCTCGGTGCTCTAAATTACACAACATCGAAAGTGATTTACGGACAATCTCATGTTTTTTAAGTCCGTGTAAATTGACATATAGTCCAATTCCGCACGCATCTTTCTCAAATCTTGAGTCATACAGTCCAACTCGACTCATATCATCGACCCCTTTCACTCACAGTTTCGTAATTAACATTTTGTTCTAAATATTCTGATAAATCAAGTACACTGTATGTATTTTTGCATAATAAGAATATCAAAGAATATATATGAAAGCGCATACATCACTGATATCAATGAGTTACTCAGTTTTAGTTATATTAGATAAAGAATAAATATCCATCAATATTATTTATTTATAGGTTCTTAAGAACGTAAAAAAGGATATCACTTAAGATACCCTTTTTTATTATTCAACTGTTTTACGCGTATGGTGTATAAACGATTTCGGTCGCTTCCACAAAATCAATCCGATATACCCAATTGCAAGCAATGCGAGCGCACTAACGATGACGACATATAGCGTCCCCTCTTCGATTCTTGCAAAAATACCGATGTATGCCCAAACGAATACGAGAGGATAGATGAAGTCGTGATGCCACCACATGAAGAGAAGGGCTAGTACGACCCCAACCATGAGCATGAGTGACGTCCAAGCAAGTTCATCGAGTCCTAACAGTGAAGTAATCTGCTCCGTCTTCATGACGACAAACGTATTGACGATTGTTGCAACCGATACCCAACCGATATAAATGGAGAATGGGAAGCGGTCGAGCCAACTTGTAGACGTTCGGAACGCGATATAGTACAGCCAACAAAGAGAAGCTAAGAATGATACCATGACGACGAGAGAGATGATGAACCACTCATTCGTGAATGCAAGTAGCCATAACCCGTTCAATACACATGAGATTAGAAATCCTGCCTTCATTCGATTTGCTTGTTGATTCGCCACCGTCCCTTTTTTCACTTGCAAGACTAACCATACAAGTAACGCCACATAGATGACTCCCCAAATCGAGAAGGCGTATCCCGCTGGCTTAAAGTAAATATCGATTTGATCTGAAACCGCGGCATTGTCACCACTCGCAAAATAATTGATGACAACCGTCGCCAAGAAAGCGACCCAGTTCACTATCGGCCATTTAGATAAGTCCATATCCTCGATCTTCTAAACGAAGATCAAACACCTCCTTTTAGCAACATAATAATCAATACCCCGATCCGTGTGACTCTACACGTCAAAAGGGACTTGCCTAAGCGAGTCCCTTTTGATTAAAAATCGATTTCATCTGGGTCTGGTCCGAGACGTTCACCCGTCGCCACTTGGTCGATTTTTGCTAAATCGTCTGCATCGAGTGAAAAGTCAAACACGTCAAAATTCTCACGGATTCGGTGTGGTGTAACCGACTTTGGTAAGGCGACGTGACCCGACTCGAGGTGCCATCGAAGCACAACTTGTGCAGGCGTCCGGTCATGCTTTTCAGCTATTTCCGAAAAGACAGGAATGTCTAAGAACTTTCCTTGCATAAGTGGACTCCACGCTTCAATTTGAATGCCTTCATCTTGGCAATAGTCTAGCAAATCTGGTTGTGGTAGTTGTGGGTGTAGTTCCACCTGGTTAATGAGTGGTGTCATAAGTTCCGCTTCTTTCAACGCTTCAAGATGATGCTCTTTGAAGTTTGATACACCGATTGCTTTAATCTTCCCAGCCTCGTACAAATCGATGAGGTCCTTCCATGCCTCGACAAAGCCATCTACCGGCCAATGAAGTAGGCAAAGGTCCAGATAATCTGTCTGGAGGCGCTTCAATGAGTTTTCAAAAGCTACTTTTGTTTTCCCCTCACGAATATCATCGTTCCAAATCTTCGATGTGATGAACAATTCTGAACGGTCGACTCCTGAAATTTTAATTCCTTTTGCGACGCCATCTTCGTTTTTATAAATTGCAGCCGTATCGATATGACGATAGCCCGTTTTAATGGCCTCAACGACAGCTGCTGGTGCTTCAGTATCATTGTCGACTTGCCACACTCCAAAGCCGATCATCGGAATTTCTACCTTGTTTCTTAACGTAGCATATAACATCTAGTTCATCCCCTTTTTATTCTATCGAACTGATTCTATCATACCCGAGAATTTATTTTGAAAAACTAAATCGTCAAATCTTTTCGGATAAAACGGATGAACGAGAGTACTGAAAAGAACATTAATAAGCCGATTAACCATATGAAATGAATGCCACCAAATTCTTCACGCATGATGGCCGGAGCATCAAAGAGAGAGAAGAAGGAAATGTTCCCTAGCCATTCGAACTGCTCACTCACTCCGTTAATGATATTCACCATTAAGAAAAACGTAAAGATTCCACCCGTCACTATATAGGATTTGCTACTATCATCGAACAGACTTGCCAACATATAAGCAACGACACCTAATACGAGCAGCATGAGTGCTCCGTTCAATTGAAGCATCCATAGAACAGAATAGTCGATTTGTAAATCAAACAATACATCTGCTGCCATGAGACTGAGCCCATTTAATCCGACAAAAAAACTTACTGCAATGATGAGGATGACAAATGTGGACAATACATACGTGACTCGAGAAATCGGTGCCGCCATGTAAAGCATGATTTCTCCAGAATCGACCGGTTTGGCGAGGAGTTTTGAGGCAAACGTCAACGCAAACAACACAGCGAGTACATAAAAGATCAATCCATAATAATTACTCGACAACAAATTGAGCAAATTATCCATCGCCATCGTCGCATCGATTTGGAACACGTCGAGCAGTTCCGGTGGTAACGACTCTAACTTTGCCTCAATCAATCCCGTTTCCTGAATGGACGGGAAAATAGCCGCCAAAAAGAAGAGGTAGATACTTGTTCCGATTGAATAACCGAGAATCCAACTGCGATTTTGTCTAAACATAGATCTTATTAACATTTATGTCCCCTCCCCGTAATACTGCATAAACAAGTGTTCGAGTTCGTCTGCGCCACTCTCAAGTGAACGAATCTCATAGTCGGCAAGCGTTCGGATTAAGTTGTTTAATTCTCGTGGCGACGTGATCGCGACCTCGACGTGTACTCCATCTCGCGATCCGGAATCTTCGATGAATCGGATCGCCTCTGTCTCTGATGAGAATTCGATTCGATATCGTTTCACACTATGCTGTCGAAGTTCTCCCATGTTTTCCTCGATGATAATGCGGCCGTCTTTAATCAATGCGGCACGATCACACGTCCGATCCATCTCTGGAAAATGGTGTGAACTCATGAGAATCGCTTTTCCTGCTCGTTTTTCTTCAATCAACCAATCGATTAACCGTTCCTGCATGAGCGGGTCAAGTCCACTCGTCGGCTCATCTAAAATATAGACAGGCACATCTTTCATGAAGCACGTGATAATAGCCAACTTTTGCTTCATTCCTTTTGACATCTTCCGTACTTTCGTCGCTTCATCAAATGAAAATCGTTCACGAAGCCGCCGTTCGCGGTCAGTATCTGTTTTGTGCAAATGACGGGTCAACCGAATGATTTCTTCTCCGGTCATGTTTTGTGGGTAATTGATTTCTCCCGGCAAATAGCCAACGCTCTCTTTCACCTTCTCTGTTTCTTGCCAACAATCGAATCCATTGATTGAGGCTTTCCCTTCATTTGGTTTCAAAAGTCCCATCAAATGCCGAATCGTTGTTGATTTACCCGCACCATTCGGTCCGATGAATCCAAAGATCATTCCCGGTGATACGTTAAGCGAGACGTCAAAAATACCGTGTGTCGAATCGAACCGTTTCGTCAATTGCTGAATCCGAATCATCTCGAATCCCCCTTTTTTTGAAATATTCATTTAATATGATTACAAAATTAGTATATCACGTTCTTTTTTGAAATGGTAATGGTATATTTATTACAAAACTATAGAAAGGAGCGATTATACAAATGGATGGATTCGCAAAACGCACTGAAGAAAAACGACAGGCCATTTTAAGCGCGGCTTTTAACTTAATGACAGAGAAGCAATCTCGATTTACCGTAAGCGAGCTCGCTAAAAAAGCACACGTTTCCCCCGTATCCATTTATAATTATTTTGGTTCAAAAGAGCAGGTCATCATTGAAGTATTGAAAAAAATGACTGAGGAACAAATGAGTTGGATCGATCAAAAAATCGAATCGAATACTCCCTTCGACGCGTTACTCGTAGACATCTTGAAGCGAAAAATTAAGACAGCGGTTCTCTTTGATGAGACCATTACGAAGACAATGCAACAGGACCCGAACTGGGAACAACTTGCGACCCGGGGATACGCCGCCTTCGCCCGACTGATTGAGTACGGTAAGCAACAAGGATCAATCGATGTGACCTTATCGACCGCCTCTTATCTTCGCTATGTTCAGTTAATGCAGCAGGCCATCCTGTCCGACCCTCATTTTTCAATCGGTGATATGAAAGAAACGATGGAAGATTATTTTCATTTCTTTTTAAACGGGGTTATTAAACGTTAAAAGGTGACTGTCTAAGATTTTCAGACAGCCACCTTTCTTCATGTTTTATAGATAAAGTCTTCGATCGGATAAAGCGATAGATCCACTTCGGCGTCGCCTGTAAGAACGAGATCACTTAATACTTTCCCGATGAATGGGCCTACCGTCAATCCGGATGAGCCTAGACCGTTCGCGACTAGCAGGTTTTCTGCCCCGGGCACCCTTCCAAGCACAGGGATCGAATTCGGTGTGACTGGACGGAAGCCAACTTTCGTTTCAATGAGTTCTGCTTCAGCAAGACCGGGTGAAGACTCCAAACCTTTTGTCAGTACTTCATGAACACCAATCGCCGTCGGTCGTGCATCGAATGCTTTTCCTTTCTCATGCGTTGAGCCGATGACAACCTTACCATCGTCAAATCCAAGTAAATACCGTCTCCGTGGTGGCATGACAACCGGCCAATTCGATGCATCGGTGTCCTTTAACTGAACGTGAACGAGTTGCGCCTTCTCTCCGTCGACACGAGCTGTATATCCAATAGGCTGTAACAGTTCCGGTAGCCACGCCCCCGCCGCAAGGATGATTTCATCCGCTTCATGGAGAACTCCGTCACACTCTACGCCAATCTCATCCCCACCAGTCAATCGTGCCGAACCATAGACGAACTTTGCACCGCGTTTTTGGGCGACACGCTCGAGTGCTCCTCGGAATTTTCCACCGTCCACACGTGCTCCACCTGTTACTAGAAGCGCATCATATTCATCAGATAACGGAGGAAAGCGGAGTTGTGCCTCTTGTGCGGTCAATCGTTCGAGGTCGCCGATTTCCGGGGCCTCTTCACGTCGTTTCATCGTCCGCTCCATCATCTGGTCAAGTTTTGCTTCTTCATGTAGCGCAAGAGTCCCGACCCGTTTGTATCCGGTCTCCGTTTCCCCTTCAGCTTCCAACTCTTTCACGATCTGCGGATAATAGTGCGCACCTCCTTTTGCGAGTGCGTACCATGCTTTATTGCGTCGTTGCGCAATCCACGGACAGACGATTCCTGCTGCCGCATCTGTCGCACGTCCTTCTTCTTTACGGTCGATGACCGTCACGTCAGCTCTACCTGCTAAATGATAGGCTGTCGATACACCAACGATTCCCGACCCGATAATCACAATTTTCTTCATCATAAATCTGTCCTTTCAGACAGATGGACACATCCTTTCGTGAAAAAATCATCGACCCAATGGATCGATGATTAAATGTTATTCTCTCATCGCTAGACGATACAATAAGTCTAACAATTCAATATACAACCAGACGAGTGTGACGATTAATCCGAACGCCGCCACCCATTCTAATTGTTTCGGCGCACGAGCTTCGACCTGACTTGCAATAAAGTCAAAGTCTAAGACGAGCGCGAGCGAAGCGACGATGACAATGACAAACTGTACGCCGATTGCAAGCGGGCTCGAACCGGTCATAAACGCCAACCCTGAACCGAATAGACTCATGACGAGTTGCACGAGATATAGCAACATGACTGTGAACATGGCAGCCATGACACCGGCTCTGAATTTTTGTGTCACTTTGACGAGCCCTGTCGTATAGACAAACCACATCGCAAAAGCAACGACAAACGTCGTCAATACGGCACGTCCCACAATACCAGGGACCATCGCTTCAAAGAAATACGAAATCGAACCGACAAACACACCTTCAACAATACCGTAAAGTGGTGCAACGACCGGCGCTGTATTCGGTTTAAACGTGATGACCAAGGCAAAGATAAACCCGAGGATGAGCGATCCAATCATGATCGGGAACAAGAGTTCTTCCCCAATTGTAGGGACGACAAGCCATGTCGTACCGGCTGCCGCCGTCACGAGAAGAAGCAATGTAAACACTTTGGACCATGTCCCTGCTTTTGTCATCGGCTCGGCACTATAAGCTGTAGAGTGCATAGATTTACGAAGTAATGGATTCGATTTTAAGTTCAACGTTGTATAGCTCCTTTATGATTCAGTTACTGTTTTGCGAATACGTCGATGAACGCGCGCATATAATCTGGTAAATCTGGTGGTCGGCGACTCGAGACGATATGTCCGTCAACGACGACCGGCTCATCATGCCAAATCGAACCCGCATTTTCCATGTCATCTTTGATTCCCGGCGTGCTCGTCACGTTCACCCCGTCTAAAATGTTCGCTGAAATCAGCACCCAACCAGCATGACAAATTTGACCGATCGGTCGCTTTTGTTCATCCATATAGCGGACGAACCCCTTCACCGAATCAAAACGACGTAACAAGTCAGGTGACCAACCACCCGGAACGAGAATCGCATCGAACGAAGTGATGTCTACATCATCAAACGATACGTCTGATTTGGCAGGGACACCATATTTACCGATATACGCATGATCGGCTTTCTCTCCCGCGAGGATCACGTGCGCTCCTTCTTCACGAAGACGGTGCACCGGATACCAAAGTTCTAAATCCTCGAAGTCATTACTGACAAGTTGAAGAACTTTCTTTCCTTGAAGTTTCATCAAACCCCTCCTTATATTCATTCACCATTATACCCGAAACCGGGAGTGGCGAAAACGAAGAATCGTGATTGTTGTTCCATGATATTGATTAGGGATGATTCTCACCACTATATCTTGTGTTTCCACTCTACAATATTGATATTATATGATACCTTTAGTGGTAGGAGATTGAGAAGGAGGCACATCACGTATGAAGCAATATCATGACTTATGTCGACATATTCTCGACAATGGAATAGCGAAAGAAGACCGGACTGGTACAGGGACGACGAGCGTTTTTGGCTATCAAATGCGCTTTAATCTGCAGGAAGGTTTTCCCCTTATCACGACGAAAAAATTACATACTCGTTCGATCATTCATGAACTACTTTGGTTCATTTCGGGAGAAACAAACATTCGTTATCTACAAGAGAATGGAGTCCGTATTTGGAACGAATGGGCAGATGAAGAAGGTAATCTAGGACCCGTATACGGCTCACAATGGCGTTCGTTCCCGCGCCCGGACGGCTCGACCGTCGATCAGTTGGCTCAAGTGATTGAACAAATCAAGACAAATCCTGATTCGAGACGGTTGATCGTCTCCGCATGGAACCCTGGACAACTAGAGGAGATGGCCCTCCCACCTTGTCATCTGTTGTTCCAATTCTATGTCGCCGACGGGAAGCTATCTTGCCAATTGTATCAGCGGAGTGCCGACACCTTTTTAGGAGTTCCGTTCAATATCGCTTCCTATGCGCTTCTGACGCACATGGTTGCGCATGTGACCGGCCTTGAGGTTGGTGATTTTGTCCACACAATCGGAGATGCACATATTTACCACAACCATCTCGAGCAAGTGGAGCTTCAACTGTCACGTGAGCCACGCCCGTTACCACAACTCAAGATTGTCCGAGACGTCCCCTCAATCGAATCATTCCGTTTTGAAGACTTTGAGATTCTCGGATATGACCCGCATCCACATATTAAAGGGGAAGTGAGCGTATGATTTCGCATGTCGTTGCGTATGGGCAGAGCCGAGAAATCGGAAAAGACAATGATTTGTTATGGCGCTTGCCAGATGACTTGAAACACTTCAAGACCGTCACGTCTGGCGGGACCGTCGTAATGGGAAGAAAGACGTTCGAATCAATCGGAAAGGCTTTGCCAAACCGACGCAATATCGTCGTCACGTCCGATTCTTCATTTGAAGCAGATCAAGTCGAAGTATGGCATGACTTGGACCGTCTTGTTGAATTGAGTGAGCAGGAAGAATGGTTTGTCATTGGTGGTGCCACCTTATATGAGCAGACGATGCCGATGACGAGTCGAATCTATGCCACGGAAGTCGAATCTAGGTTCGAGGCCGACACGTATTATCCTGAACGCACAGGGGAATGGACAGTCACAAATCAAATCAATCATCCACAAGACGAAAGACATGCATATTCCTTCACGTTCAAACAATACGACAAAGCAGACATCGAGTAATCATTGATGTCTGCTTTTTAGTCTGGTAGTTTTTCTAGCCACTGTTCAATTTTTTTCGTAATGATTTCGTCATGTTCTTCATCCGCATAGTCATCATAAATCGCTTCAAGCTCAGATGCGGTACGTTTCGATACTGCGAGAATGTGGCTATATTTCCCCCGCTGCTCCTTCACGGCAGACAATGTACCTCTCGCTTCATCTACCCGGGCATCATCCAAGACGAACATTTCAATGTTATCGTTACAAGAATACGCTTCATAAGGACGATACACTACTTCATATCGGCGGTGTTCTTTAGGCAGTCGGTCCGCGAGCGAAATATATGTATTCGTTGACATCGTCACATATGCAATCCGCTTCTCTTCACGGACTGCAGATGAATAACGGACAACACGATTTCGTCCATCTCGTTTCGCTTTGTATAACGCCTCATCTGCATAGGCGCACCATTCACCAAGTGTATAGCCCGTCTGGCAGACGCGCGTGTAGCCAATCGATACCGTCACTTGATGGTCATAAGGAAACTCCATCGTTTCGATTTTTGAACGGACACGCTCCAACACCGTTTCGACAATCGCCCGATCTGAAACATTTAAGAGAATTAAAAATTCTTCTCCACCATAACGAATGAGCTCATCGCTCGAGCGAATCGCATGGCGAATTTCCTCTGATACACGATGAAGGACGTCATCTCCGTATGAATGACCGAACGTATCGTTCAATTGTTTGAAATGATCGATATCAAGTAAGGCGACAGCAAAACTCTCTCCAGAGCGCTCCAATCTCGAGATGAATCGAGAGAATGTCGGTTTCAAATACTTGCGGTTAAAGGCTCCTGTCAATTCATCCACGAGTAACGCCTTTGATACGAGACGGGATTTTTCAATATGTAATCCGAGACGTACCAACCGTTCCTCCATCGGAACCCACGATTCCCAATAATCATCGAATCCGTAAGAGTATGCAGCAAGACGATAGTGTTCATTCGTACCGATGACGATGAGCGGCACATAGAGTTTTCTCATTTTGCTGACGAATGATTGGATGTCTCGTTCTTTGAACTGCGGCCATAGTTCGACGTCCATGATGATGGCTTTTGGCACATCCTCATAATCGTATTCAACCGCTTCTTCGAGAGTTTGTAAAAATACCGGACGAGCTCCTAGTTTTTCGACACGCGATTTATAGCGACTAAATGTAGAAAAACTTGCTGATAAAATCAGGACAAGGTCTTCATCTTCTTGTTCAATTCCTAGGACTGTATGGATATATCGCTTCACAGGTGAAATCAGGGTCAACGCTTCCGCTTGGGTGAGGACACTAGGTAACTCCTTCGCGTCAGACTCGACACGACTAAAGATTTCTAACAAATGCATCAAACGTCGTTGTCTAACTTCCTTCTTCATCCAATCGAGTAGAAATTCGATATCGCTTTTTGGAATTTGTCTAGACTCTGATATCTTCTTCAAAATCATATGTATACGCTCAGTGAGTTGACCTTGCTCCATTTTCGTCCCCCCTATGTTCGTACTCCCCGAATTATCTTATGCTTCGATTATGCGACTTCGGCGGTTAAAATACAACTATTTCCTTATTTATTTTCTATTGTTTTACATATACATAGGTCATATGTCCTAAAATAGACATACAAAAAGCGGTCTTGTGACCGCTTTTCGTTATTTTTTCACTTTTAGATTTGGAGTAGTCATCTCTTCGGGACGAATCCATTGATTGAATTGTTCTTCTGTCAATAAACCTGTTTTCAATGCCGCTTCTTTTAAAGAGGTGCCGTTTTTGTGTGCCGATTTTGCAATTTTTGCAGCGTTCTCATATCCGATATGCGGATTGAGTGCTGTGACGAGCATGAGTGATTGCTCTACGTTTCGTGAAATCACTTCCTGATTCGGTTCAATCCCGACAGCACAATGATCATTAAATGAATGTAAGCTGTCCGTCAATAGACGGCATGTTTGTAGGAAATTGTACATGATGACCGGCTTGAAGACATTCAGTTCAAAATTCCCCTGACTCGCCCCAAAGCCAATCGTCGCATCATTACCAAGTACTTGCGCGGCAACCATCGTGAGAGCCTCGCTTTGCGTCGGGTTTACTTTACCAGGCATAATCGAGCTTCCCGGTTCATTTTCTGGAATCGTAATTTCTCCGATTCCCGCACGCGGACCAGAAGCCAACCAACGCACATCGTTCGCAATCTTCATGGCGTCCATCGCTAGTGCTTTTAAAGCACCGTGCGTGAAGACGAGTTGATCGTGACTCGTTAGAGCGTGGAATTTGTTCACGGCTGTAATGAACGGCTTGCCTGTCTCTTCTGAGATTTTCTTGGCTACGACTTCACCGAACTCAGGGTGCGCGTTGATACCTGTCCCGACGGCCGTTCCTCCGAGAGCAAGCTCAGTGAGTGGTTCTATCGTCCGTTCAATCATCTGTTTTGACAGTTCTAGCATCCGCACCCAGCCGCTGATTTCCTGTCCGAGCGTGACCGGTGTCGCATCTTGAAGATGCGTCCGTCCGATTTTGACGATATCCATATACGCTTTCGCTTTTTGCGAAAGGGTTTTGTAAAGCGAGTCGATTGCCGGTAGGACATCATCTTGTACGGAAAGGATGGCTGCGATGTGCATCGCTGTCGGATACGTATCGTTCGAGCTCTGCGATTTGTTGACATCATCATTTGGATGAATCGTGATCGATTGTCCTCGTGCCTGTAACTTTTCATTGGCAAGATGCGCGATGACTTCGTTGACGTTCATGTTGGACTGCGTTCCTGAACCCGTCTGCCAGACGACAAGCGGAAATTCGGCGTCGTGTTGCCCTGCTAAAATCTCATCCGCAACTTCCGAGATGATGATTGCTTTGTCTTCCTCAAGTACACCAAGTTCGGCGTTCGCTAAAGCCGCTCCTTTTTTCAAAATGGCAAAAGCGTATACAATCTCAAGCGGCATCTTCTCAGCACCAATTTTAAAGTTTTCAAGACTTCGCTGCGTTTGCGCTCCCCATTTCGCATTAGCTGGGACTTTAATTTCCCCCATTGTGTCCCGTTCGATCCGATAATCCATTGTAAATTCCCCCTCTATAGTTGAGTACGCTTTCATTTTAGCGAAAAACCATCTAAAAAGAAATGACTCCGTCAAAAAAGCGACCAAGAATGATCTTAGTCACTTAACTCGTTCCATTCAATGCCTCACGGGCGATCAAATCCGCTCGATTTTCCACACGCGGAATCCATTTCAAAAAGATAGTGGGTAGTTCATCATACGCAATCAACGCTTTAAGAAAGAGCGGCTTCGCCGAATCATCTTTCATGAAGCGTTGCTCTAATGCACGAACAACCACGTCAGCATCAGAGTAGAGCATGAATGACGTCTCCTCTTGCATCAAATGCGCCTTTTCAAGTGCATAGGCACAAGCTGCTAGTTCAGCATGGACGCTCGACAGCCCTAGCACCCGTTGCTTGAATGTTGATACTGTACCGTCTGATGACTTGATCCAAACACCGATGCCGTTTTCTCCAGTCGTTTGATTGGTTGCCGCGTCAAAATAGATGTGAACCAAAGCGGTACGCCTCCCAGTCCGTATTGATTGGAGCATAAATGTCAATCTGCGACAGACGTTTTGACAAGAGCGCAATCTCTTCATGACCGTCTAGTTTTTTTGCAAACTTTTGGTGGGTCGCTTCAAGCGTTTCATTCTGCACGTGCATGTAAAGCGTCTCAATCGTATCGTAATGTTGAATCAGGATAGTTGCCGTTTTCGGACCGATTCCGCGCACACCTGGAATATTATCTGAAGCATCTCCTTGGAGTGCCTTCACATCAACAAACTGTTTCGGCTTTACTCCGTACATCGATTCAAACGAACCTTCGTTGATGAGCTGTTCTTCTCCCTTTTTCGGCATGATTTGAAACACGTTCGGTGATAACAACTGAAGTAAGTCACGGTCAGAGGAATAAAGGTATGATTCCCCGGGAAAAGCTGTCGCGACCGCACCCATCAAATCATCGGCCTCGTACCCGGTCAACTCGGATTGTAAGATGCCACGTTCATCCAAAGCGACCCTCAATTTCAAGTAGTCATCAAACAATGGTTCAGGCAGTCCATTACGCGTCGCTTTATATTCAGGGTACATAGCATAACGATGTGTGGACTCTCGCGTTCCGTCCCAAAAGAAAGCAATATGCGAAAAGTCTGTCGTCCATGAATCTACTTTTCGAAGCAAGCCTTTCACCGTTACGTCCGGATCTTGTGCTCGTCTACGCTCCGTTGCAAAATAATAGCGTGACAATAAGTTAAATCCATCAACTAGAATGAGCTTCATTCTGCTCCACCTCACATGATTTTAATCCTCGTGCCAATGCTTCGGCATCTAATTCCTTCCCGATCCAAACGAATACCGAACGGTCCCCTTCATGTACCTCGTTTGCAAACGTCGCACCCATCAGTTGATTCGTTGCTTGAATGACGAACTTTCGATTCTCGTCTTTTAGTCGGACAATCGCTTTCATCCGATAAATCGAATCCTCATAATGCATCAGTACCTCACGGACATAACGGGTCACCCGCTCCCGAGACAAAGGGCGCTCAGCATTCAGTGTGATCGCACGAAGGGAAGACACCGATTCACTCATCTCCGTCAGTTGACTCAACTTCTGTTCGTCGACTCGTGACAGTTGGAACGTATTTTCGAGTAGTTCGTAATCGCCTACTGTTTGGACAGTCTCCACAATCCGAACAGTCGGGTTGAGTTGTTCAATTCGCTGATGTGCCTGGTCCAGCTCTTCCACTGAGACTAAATCCGTTTTATTTAACAAAATCAAATCCGCATAGGCGATTTGATGAATGCCTTCTTTAAACAGTTCGCGATCCATTTGGCTTGCATCCACGACAGTTAAGATAGCATTCATCTTGAAGTGTTGTCGTAAATATTCATCATAATAAATTGTCTGGATGATTGGGGCTGGGTCGGCAACACCAGTCGTCTCGATGATGATTCGGTCAAATGTCTCCTTCTTCGCCACGAGTTGATAAAACGTCTTACTCAAGTCATTTTGAATCGAACAACAAATACAGCCGTTCGAGAGCTCGATTTGCTCCTGGTCCATCTTCACAATCAACTGTTCATCGATATTGACAGACCCAAGTTCGTTAACAATCAAACAAATCTTCTCATCGGTCGCAGCGAGTAAACGATTCATATATGTTGTCTTGCCTGCTCCTAAAAACCCGGTCACTAATTGTACGGGAATCATATTATCACCCTTTTCTTACAGTTCTTCGTGTGCGCGAGCCCATTTCTCATAGCGCGCATCCAATAAATCAATCATATGAAGCATCCAAGCTTCCGTCGTCATCGGCAAGACACTTGATCCCCACTCACGCTTCCCGTGATGCGATAAAATCATATGCCAAATACGATGATGAACGTCGATCGGCAGTCGAATCTTTGATTGGCGTAACGTCTCTTCGAACAACAGGCCACCGTATGGCATATGCCCAATTAATGTCCCAATCGGATTGATCGAGATGCCGGTCGTTTCACTTGTACCCTCAACAGGAGATAGTTTCTCAAAACGATTCGGACTAGATAGCAGATGACTGTATTCATATATTTTTCCGATGTCGTGGAAAAGGATTCCAAGTGCGAGTTCGTCCCAGTTCAATGGCTCTTTCCGTTCTGCCATCGCTTCGCATGCGGCATACAATGATTCGAACGTTCCTTTATAGGCCTGTTCAATTTTAACCCCGTTCATCGTATTCCAAAGGTCGACTTTATGCAACTGCTCGGCTTCTTTGATTACACGGAACACCATGGCCAAATAATCATCCTGTTCTTGAATCCGATATCCGAGACGTAACATGCAAACGGTATGCTTCAGCAATCCTCCAGCGTAATTATGATGATGGTAAAGCGCTGCTGGCGACAGTACGAAATCATCCCAAACGAAATCAAGGAGACCATAGGCGATCTGTTGATAAGTCGGCGACAACGTATCGATTAAGCTGAATAACTCATCAGCAAATTGTTCCATCGTTTCGTCACCCGGTAAGCCAGGGAGTAAAGAGATGGCTTCATCTTTTGAGATGGGATGAACCCGGTCGATAATGATTGATTTTGCACCATCTGGTTTTGGATAGATATCGATTTTTCCTGACAATTCAATCACGCCAGACTCATAGATTGGAAGTAGTTCGCTCTCGTTCCCACGGAGCCAATGTTTCGCGCGCATCATCCCGGTCGCCGTCGTGACACTTAGTTGTAGCCACTTCGCACCGCTCTTCCCTTCCTTCACTTCAACCGTACTGACAAGCGCTTTCGTCTGGACAGGTGCGCCGTCCTGTAACCGGTCTAAACGTTCTTTCGATTTTTCAATTTGAGGTATTCGAAATCTTTCTTGGTTCGTAGAAGTACCTATGATCGGATCAATCTGTTGGTAATAGTTCATATACATTCCCTCCTCGCATCTTCTGACATTGTATCGTGTTTCCACGCATTAGGCGAACATACTTTCTAGTAGGGTTTCAATTTCGTCTCCACCATATTGAAAGCGCTTACGATTATTGGTACGATAAAGGTAGTTCTATAAAGGGGGAAACGAGAATGATTTCATTAATCGATACGTATGAACGTTTCATCGCCTCGGGGGAAGCGACACGTTATGCACAAGAACAGCAATCGATTGAACATATTTTACAAGCGTCTGCTTGTCCGGTGGGAATGCAAGATTTAGAGCAGTCTCTTACGCACCATTCCGGTAATCCATATGCAAAAGATGAGTCACTCGACAAAATCGTCGAACATGAGATGAAAGGGGCGATGGCTACTCTCGAGCTATCCGGGTACCCACTTCAGACCCCTCTAGCGAAAGCAGTGATTCTGTCGGCCTTCGCACGTACGAACCGCCTCAACATCGACAAGTTAAAAGAATTAAGCCATGCTGACCTTCTCGTCCGAATTCAATCGGCTGAACGGGCATGGAAACGGACATACACATTGTTACATCGGTCAACACCAACTCAGATTTGTGGTCAAGTAGATTCTCTACTCGGTGGGTGCGCCATTCAGCGTGTACTTGAGGCAATCAAACAGCCAGGAACATCAAAAACGGCATAAGAAAAGGAGCGGTCCCCGGCCCGCTCCTTTTCTTATGCTCATCCTTCTGTTACTTCTACTGCATCCGGCTCATAAAGCGTCACGTTACGTGCCGGTGAAAATGTCGAAATCGCATGTTTATAGATCAACTGTTGACGCCCTTCCGATTCGACGATGACAGTAAAGTTATCAAATGATTTGATGATACCTCGAATTTGAAACCCACTTACTAAAAATACAGTCGTTGGCACCATTTCTTTTCGAAGTTGATTCAAAAAATGGTCTTGGATGTTGTAGCTCGCTTTCATGCTGGATTCCCCCTAGTCTTTATCTCTTTAAAATAATCGGAATTTTCGAAAAAACTCCTCTACATCATCATAAATACTTTTATATGATAGTTCAAATGATTTTCGTCCCATATCTACCCAAATTCCATCAAATTGATGTCGGAACCACGTCAACTGCCGTTTGGCAAATTGTCTTGTATGTTGTTTTAACAAATATGTAGCCCGATCTTTTGAGATTTCTCCTTCTACGTATGGAATAATTTCCTTATAGCCGATGGCTCGCATCGCCTGCGTATCACGATATCCTTGTGCCAAAAGTCGTTCGACTTCTTCGACAAGCCCTGCCTCCATCATCGCATCGACGCGTTGATTGATTCGGGCGTATAGCATCTCACGATCCGCATGAAGGACGAACAATCGATAATCATAATGTTCGGATGGAGCACTGTCCGTCGTCTGTGTATCACCTTGCATCGCCACCTCGAGCGCACGCACGACGCGACGCACGTTATTCGGGTGAATCGTAGCCGCACGCTCTGGGTCAAGTTGAACCAATCTTTGGTGTAGCGCCTCACGCCCTTCGATTTCTGCCAATCGTTCGAGGTCAGCCCGCAACGCTTCATCCACAGGTCGCTCCACAAATTCATAGTCATATAAGATGGAGCGAATGTATAGCCCCGTCCCGCCGACGATAATCGGTAACTTGCCACGGGCATAAATATCATCGATGGCGGCACGTGCTAACTGCTGAAACATCGCGACGCTCATGGCGTCATCCGGATCACATATATCAATCAAATGATGTGGGATCCCTTCGGCCTCTTCTTTCGTCACTTTCGCTGAACCGATGTCCATACCTCGATACACTTGAACCGAATCACCCGAAACGATTTCGCCGTCGAACGATTTCGCCAGTTCGATACCCGTCTTTGTTTTTCCAACGGCGGTTGGTCCGACGATGACGACGACAGGTGTTTTTTTCATACTCTTCACTCCTCAATTAAAAACCCGTCTCCTCGCGAGACGGGTCATCAAATTCTTCTTTTTATTCTATCATCAAATACGACGGCAAACAGCATCCAGCCACATAAAAGTAATCCGAGTAATAACACGAGTCCATCACTCATCTGCTTTCGCCTCCTTTAGCTTCCTCATTCCCATTTTTCACAATTTAGACACAAAATAAAACACACTCATAAAGAGTGCGCTAAGAAGAACAAGAAAACCATCACTATATATATCGAACTACTGGAACTAAAAAAGTCACCCGGTGCGATTGAATCACACTAGATGACCTCGTATGATTTTATAAACGTTATTTACGCAACCTCAACAGATTGTTTCGTACGCTTAACGGATACGATGAAGTAAAGAATTGCTGTACCACTCGCAGCCCACCAAATCATCTCGTATAACCCGTTCAAAAGTCCTGCCAACCCGATCATCGCTGGAACAATAAGAGTTAACCATGACAATACAAGGGCAACACGAGCTGTAAATGCCTCGTTTGGTCGACCAAGTCCCATCCCGAAAAAGAAGAGCGACCATAAGAATGACCAGAAGAACCACGTCAACGCACCCATTGAATCGCCGCCAGCAATCGCCATCACCCCATAAAATGAAGCTGCAATCGATACGAATAACGAGAACCAGCCGACTCCACGACCGTCTAAATTCAAAATAAATGTCACACCAACGTATAAATAAGTGAATGAAAACAGATAAATGCTTGCGAGACCGAACTGCTCTTCAGAACTTGCCCCGATCAATAACCACGTGGCGATAAACGTTTGTAAGATTCCTGTAAACAGACTAAATACCCCAGCACTTTTTGTATCTACCTTCCCGAGAAGGACAAGACTATTTAAAAATAGCGCGACGCCACCAAATAATAAACTTACGTTACCCACATTCATTACCCCTTTTGTACAGATGTCTGACCTCTATTCTACTGTATCACTTTAGCTTGAATTCGCTTACAGTGCAAGGGGAATTTTTATTGTTCACGAGAACGTCATCCATTACTCGTTTTCAAGCATTTGAATCATTCCATCAATGACCCTTTCCTATGTAAAAAAAATCCTTTCCGGAACATCCGGAAAGGATTTCGAGGTATTAATAGATTCCGACAGCGTCAAATGATTTCGCAGCCGATACCGCTTGCGGGCTCGTTGAACCGTAAAGGTCTTTTGCGGATTGCACAACCGCTTGACGAAGGCTTGAGAAGTTTGATGTTGGCGTCAAGTAAACGTTTAGAGCGCGGTAATAGATATCCCCCATCTCCATGACTCCTACACCCTGTACAGATACGCCGTAATGTGATCCACCGTTTCCTAAGAGGTATGCCGCTTTGTTGACGATACCCGAGTTGATGTGAACCCCACCATTGTCTTGTGTCCCTGTGTAACGTTCCGAGTAGTGATCTGGGTCTCCATATGCGGCAGGGTTTGCCATCGAACGAAGTCCGTCGCCTGCAACTCCCGGTGTGTAGATGTCTTCCCCTACCAACCAATCAAAGTTTGTACCTACACTATATTCGGCAACCGTTCCTAAAATATCTGATATTGCCTCATTGATTGCACCAGATTCGTTTTGATAGATCAACCCTGCCGTATACTCCGTGACCGCGTGTGTCAATTCATGAGCGACTACGTCAAGTGCACCTGAAAGGTATGTGAACGTCTGACCATCTCCGTCACCATATACCATCTTGCTACCATCCCAGAACGCGTTGTTGTAACTACGGCTATAGTGAACCGTCGAGTTGAGGGCAGCACCAGCGTTATCATAACTGTTACGTCCATACGTATTCTTATAGAAGTCATACGTTTTCGTTGCGTTGACGTGTGCTGAAACCGCTGCACGGTCATATGTGGTGTTCAAGACGTTATCGACATCAGCCCAAAGTGAACCCGGAAGGCGTGTACGGTTTCCAGCATCGTACGTATAAATCCCTTTTCCTCGTGTTGAATCCTGTAAATAGTAATATGAACCACTCTTTGTCGTTTTGAACGTCTGACTGTATCCAAGAACATCGATTCCCGTTCCTGTATATGTTGTGCCCGTCACACCGTTCGTCGGTTTAGCGTGTGCCAATTGATCGTATTTGTTGAGAACTTCTCCAGTGCCCGCATCGATGAAATATGTCCAACGTGACGGTTCTTCCGCTTCAAGGATTGTTCCGGTCACTTGATACGCATAGACCGACTTGTCACCTTTTGGATAAACAATCAATTCCGCTTCAGGTTCGAGCTCGTAAGCCCCTTTATGTCCAACGAGCTTTTTATAACTCGCGATGGCTTTCTTCTCGCTTAACTTGATTGACTTATGTAGGTTTTTCACCGATTTGGCATCGTCTACAACCGTCTTCAATTGACCCGCTTCATCTACGACACCGACTACTACACCACCGAATACGGGCACGCCATCAACTGTTTGTTGAAGCTTAACCACTTTCCCGACTTTGTCCGACTTCGACTCGATCGTCTTGAATTCACCTTTTGATTTGACGTACTCTTTGACGATCGTCGTTGGTGCACTTTCTGATGGTTTCGTCAATGTGCCTGACTTCAATTCTGCCGCACCGACCAGTTGTGGTACGAGCAAGATGCCTGCGATTAATGATGTAGATACAACTTTTTTCATGTGTTTCCCTCCTTTGTGATAACTCTTACTTTACACACTTTACCAAAAGGCTTGTATCCATCTTTTTAATTATTTTGACAATTCTAAATATTGAGTCATCCGGACCACAACCTATTCTCTTATCCTCATTTCAGCCAAAAAAAATAGTACTACCTAGGAAGGTAGCACTAACAAATTAATAGACATCTTTTTGCGTAAAGTGATAAAACGCATACGCCAGGGCGGCCATCGACCAAATGAGAATGACAAGTAGAGAAAACGGTAATGTCATCCCATCAATGGGTGGGGCTTGTCCCTCCAAATAGGTATGAAGGCCGAAGTTGACGTTCACCAGGTATTTCGAGCTATCCCAATTTGAGCCTAGTGATGTCAAAAGCGGCCCAGAGATGAGGACGGCCATCATAATCCCGATTCCAGTCGCCGTGTTTTTCACCAATACAGAGATCATAAGTGAAATTGTTCCGACTGCGGCGACGACAAGCCACGACAGTCCCATCGACATGAGCAAGTATTCCCACATCGGCAAAGTATGCACAAAATCTGTCGAGAACGTGCCGGTCGGTGAAGCTTGGAAACCAGTCAGAATCGGAGCGGTCCAACCGTCCCAACCGAGAACGATTCCGGATATGGCGTAACTGACGATGGCGGTCACAAAAATTAGGATCGATGTATAGAGTAGCGTTGTCAGCCATTTTGCGAGCAGAATCTTAAATCGCCGGACCGGACGGGATAACAGTGTCTTGATTGTCCCATCGTTATGTTCCCCGCTGACGATATCCGCCATCAATACGATGATAAAGAGCGGCAAGACGAGCGTCGTCCCTTGGGAGAAGAAGACACGCATGAACGTCGGGGCCCCCGGATAATTCGGATTGATATCATTATCAAGATAATATTGATTCTGTTGGACTTGAAATTCGAGAATCTGCCTGAACTCGTCTTGGACGTTCGCAGAGGCGAGTCGGTTTTGCGTATCGATGATCTCTTGCTGGAGATCGACACGCCAATCAATCGTGCCTTGTTCTTCACGTTGCTTCTCGATTTGACGATAGTTTGCGTACGTAAACATGGAGACGAGTACGATCAATATAATAGAGACAACCATCAATCTGCGTTTCCGATGAATCTTTAATACTTCATTACGAATAAGGCCAAGCATCGATGGATTAGGCAATATGATCACCGCCTGTCAATGTGATGAAGAGGTCTTCTAGTGTCTGCACCCGTCGTTCGAGTCCGAACACTTCGACGTCTCTTTCTATTAAATAGCGATTCAACTTTGCCGTCTCTTCAACGTTCATCGAAATGCGAATCGTCCGCTCATCAACCACGTCCGCTTGATCGATTCCAACGTATCCTTGAACGATGGGTAACACTTCAAAACTATTAGTGACATGCAAGTCAACTGTCGATGCAAGTTCTTCAATTAATGATTCAACTGTACCTACTTTGACGATCTTACCTCGGGACATGATAGCGACTCGATCCGCAAGTAGTTCAATCTCCGCCAAGATGTGACTCGATACGAGAACACTCAGTCCCGTCTCTTCTACAAGACGACGAATGAATAATCGCAAATCTCGAATCCCCATTGGGTCGAGTCCGTTCGTCGGCTCATCTAAAATGAGAACTCGTGGGTTATTCAACAACGCCTGAGCAATTCCGAGCCGTTGACGCATCCCAAGGGAGTACGTTTTCACTTTATCATCAATTCGAGCAGTCAAGTCGACGAGATCGATGACTTCCTGAATCCGTTTGTCATCCACATTAGGTAACATCCGTGCAAATGCTTCTAAGTTCTCACGTCCGGATAAAAATTTATACAGTTCTGGATTCTCGACGATGGCTCCGATTTGGTTCATCGCTTGAACAAATTGTTTGTCGACACGATACCCACAAATCGATACATTTCCTTTCGTCGGTTTGATCAAGCCAACAATCATTCGAATCGTCGTCGTCTTCCCGGCGCCGTTTGGTCCTAAAAATCCGAATACCTCGCCTGGATAGACGTCTAACGAAATATTATCGATAATCGTCTTTTTACCAATCACTTTTGTTAGTTGATGTAGCTTTAACGTCGGTTCCATTGTCTCACCTCTTCTCTTATTCTATCGGACAAAAGCGAATCTGTCCTATTCGAACATTCACATAGGGCACATCCATACATTTTTGATATGATATGTGTATAGAAAGCGAGGTCAGCCCATGAAACAGTCGAAATGGTATGCATTTTTAAGTGGTGCCGTTTTATTAACGGTAATCGCCTTATACGGTCTATGGATTGGTTATCAGGATATCGTCACCCCCCCGGAACGAACACTTTCCGTCTCCGAAGACGAACGCCCTGAACCAGAAGGAGACGTCTACGTCGCACTTGGCGATTCGTTGACGCGCGGGGTAGGGTCAACGTCTGGTGCTGGATATGTTCAACCCGTAAGTACGGTACTTGAAGAAGACGGTGTCCGTACCCAAAACCTGGCCATCTCTGGAGCACGCACAGAAGATTTACTCACACAACTCGAGCAGCCTGAAGTGCGTCGGACAATCGAGAACGCCCGATATATCACGTTGACCATTGGAGGAAACGATTTGTTCAACCGTGGAGAAAATGTCGATAATTTCGAAGAGGTCGATATTCAACAAGTCATCACGGATGCGAAGACAAATCTTGAAACCATTTTTTCTGAAATTCGATCATTGAACGACTCGGCGACTATCGTCTATATCGGTCTATACAATCCGTTTCAAAATGATGAGAACGGACAGGCGTTCAATCAACTCATCCTCGATTGGAATGCATCTGCGAAACAATTAGCGAATGCTCAAAACATCAATGTGATTGACCCGTTCTCCTACATCTCTGATTTATCACGAGATCTCGCGACCGACCAATTCCATCCGAGTGACCGCACGTATGAAAAATTCGCGAATGATGTACTCTTCGTCCTTGAGTAACAAAAATCCTCGTCAGGCTAAGCTTGACGAGGATTTTTTACTTCTCATATCGAACGACCCACTGTTCCCCTTGTTTCATCATGTCCGTCCCGACCCAACCTGCTTGAAGCAACTCAACTTGTCGCGCCCGATCTTCCATCGGCACCTCCGTCACTTCTGAAGTAGGTTGCCACATACGATGCATCTCTTTGTAAAAAATATATCGAAGTTTCCCACCATACTTCTCTTTAAACGCACCGATTCGGAGTCCAAGAGAGAATTTGTCTTTCATACTTGGAATATTGAATGGGGCGACGGTTGCACAGACGACATCGAATCGGTTATCCGATTCAACTTGTGACATCAACAGTTTGCCTAAATGTGTCTGTAGTCCATATCCACGGAATTTTGGATGGACGTTCGTCACTTCTTGATAAATGACACGTTCAAGCAAATCCTCTGGCCAACCGATATCTCGCCCTAAATGTTCGTTGTCAATCGGCGGGATGAGCATCGCTCGGAATGCGATGATCCGACCATCTGATTTTGCCCCAATCAATGTCTGATCCTTCAATAGTTTCGTGAACTCTTCGATTGATAGAGATTGATAATGTTCTGGTTCAGCCAACACCTGAATGACCGCATCTTGAACGGACAATAGTTCAGGTAAATCTGACAAGCTTAGAACGTCTACTTGAAGTGAAAGGTCTTTGATTTCACCTTGCCACATGTGAATCTTCTCCAATCACGTAAGAATCCGTCGTCAAGTCACGTAACACATCTTCATCGACGTCAATACCGAGTCCGGGACGATTGTTCAGCGAGATGATTGGTAAATCATATGATAAGTTTCCGACATCTTTCCCGAACCGGAGCGGTCCCGTCAACTCGACCGTCTTCACGATTTTACTCGAGAAAGCGACGTGGAATCCTGCACTCGATGCAATCGATGATTCGACCATTGAACCGATTTGACATTCAATCCCCGACATTTCCGCCATATGGACTAACTTCTTCGCCGGATAGATGCCACCACACTTCATCAGCTTGATGTTCGCTTTATGGGCTGCCTGCATCATCGTCAAGCGTCTCATATCGTGAACGTCTTTCAGCCCTTCATCGATCATGAGTGGGACGGAGATTTTTTGTTTCACTTCGAACATGCCTTCAAAATCATCCGCCTTGACCGGTTGTTCGACCCAATCGATTCCATACGGTTCGAGTAGACGCATGGCTTGAACCGTATTGGCCGCATTGACCCATCCTTGGTTAACGTCGACTCGAATCGGCACGTCATTTCCTACTGCTTCCCGTACCGCCTTGACACGCGCCACGTCCGTTTGCACATCGACTCCGACCTTCATCTTCACTGCCGTATAGCCTCGTTTCATTTGTTCGAGTGCCTCTTGTGCCATATGGCTCGGCTCTCCGATACTCAAGACGTGAGTGACTGGGAATGACTCATGGTACCGACCGCCAATCCATTCGTAGATTGGTTGATCCAGCTTTTTCCCAATCACATCATGACACGCGATATCGAGCGCTGCTTTGGCAGCCGGAACACCACGAATCGCACGGTCCATCTCGTCATGAATATGCTCTAGATGCATCGGATTTTTTCCGATTAAGAGCGGCGCCAACAGATGACGGAGGACACTGACAGTGCTCTCTGCCGACTCCCCTGTCACATGCTCATCCGCCACGGCTTCTCCATAACCAATCAGTCCACAAGACGTGGTCATTTTGACAATGACAGACGGCATATCATCATAACGGTGATAACTGACGATGAATGGTACTTTTAACGGAAAGCGAACCGAGAAAATTTCTATTTTTTGAATATTCATTTTCATCACTCCTTTACTTCAACTGCTCTTTCCTCTATATTGTCGTTATATAGTCGCTAAATTGCAAGGGGGATTTTTATATGTCCATCCATATCGCCGTCGTCGGCTCACCAGCGTTTATTCAACAGGTACGGAAAGGTTCCTCTTCCTTACCCGATGTCCGGATCGAAGGATTTCCTTATGATGACCCACGTGAAGCGAAAGACATCGCTACACAACTCCTATTTTTTGACGGAGTGTTCTTTTCCGGTTCATTCCCTTATACGTACGCGACAGAGGAGGCGACCCTTCCATACGCCCACCATGTCGTTCAAGATGATGTCGTGTTATTGACGTCACTCTTATACGTGACGTTGACTGAGCAGCTCCGGATCGAAAATCTCTCCATCGATCTCGTCGACACGTCACGACTTGAATCGATTTTAACATCATTTCCAAGTCACATGTCGCCATCGCAAGTGAAAGAGCTCAGTCCGTATATGAATTTCGAAGAGTTGATTGCGTTTCATGAACAGCTTCAACAAAACGGGACGACACGATTCGCCTTGACGAGTGTCGAGCGAGTCCATCGTCACTTAGTGGAAAATGGTTTTGCTAGTCAACTCATGATTGAGCCAAAAGAAAGGATTCTCCACCACTTCCATAATTTTATTCAACAGATTCGTTTGAACAAATCAGATCAGTCACAATTTGCTGTGCTCTGCTACTCGGATGCAAGTAAAGATACGCTCAACCATGTGAGAAAACATCACTGTTTCGGTGGCAAATTGATGGGGACCGCCCAAGACAGTATCGTCCTTCTATCGAATAAAGGAAAGATTGAATCCGCCATTTCAAACGGTTTCATCTTGTCAGAGGACACTCCTGGTCATGTCGGCATCGGGTATGGATCCGATTATCAACGTGCCTTTGACCATGCCGAACTTGCCCTTCATAAGACAAGCGATGCCACTATTCGAATCGTCGATGATTCAAAACGAATGACGTTCACCGATCAACCCGCACCGATTCATTTCCGCGTCACGCAAACGCATGTCTATGACATGATGAAACAGACCGGTATGAGTCCGACTAATATCGAAAAGCTCATTCACTTTTCAACGGACCATCTCGAGTTTACAGCGAAAGAGTTGACCGACCATTTAAACGTGACACGTCGTACGACAGAACGACTCATCAAAAAATTGGTTGATGCAAAACTCGTTCATCGGATTGGCGAAGAGATGAGTTACAGTCAAGGTCGACCGCGCACTGTCTATAAATTTCAATTCCCGGTCGATTGACGACCGGGAATCTTTTATTGAGCCGCTTGTTCCGCGACGGGTTCTTCCTGTTGGATGACCGCCATGCGTTCAATCGTATATCCTGTGAAGGCATATACAATCGAAATGACCGGTACGATGAAGTTCAAGACGGCGTACGGTGCATATTCGAAAGCCCCGACTCCGAGTGTGCCGAGGATGAATACCCCACACGTGTTCCACGGGATAAACACGGATGTCAACGTCCCTCCATCCTCGAGGGCACGAGATAAGTTTTTCGACTGCAGTCCCATTTTTTCATACGCCCCGGCAAACATGCGTGACGGGACGACGATTGAGATGTACTGCTCGGAGCACGTCGCATTCGTCGCAATCCCCGCTAGAATCGTCGAAGCGATCAGCGAACCTGCTGTTTTTGCCAACTTAAGAATTTGATTCATGATTGATTGAAGCATTCCCGAATATTCTAAAATGCCCCCGAACGTCATCGCGACGATGGTCATCGAAACTGTATACATCATCGCATCAAGACCTCCTCGGCTGAAGAGGTTATCGACCAGCTCATTTCCGGTATCAATGACATAGCCACTTTGGAGTGCGCCTACGCTGTCTGCGAGCGTGCCCCCTTGGATGAACACTTGAGCCAAGAAACCGAGTGCAATCCCGACGACGAGTGCCGGAATCGCCGGCACCTTCTTTACAACGAGCAAAATGACAGCGAGTGGCACGACGAGTAACCATGGTGAGATGACAAAACTGTCCTCTAAAATCGTTAGTGTCTGTGTGATTTCGGACGAGTCTGTCGTCGAATCCGCAAATCGTCTACCGAGCCATGCGTAGACCCCTAGCGCAATGATGAGTCCTGGAATCGTCGTATATAACATGTGCCGGATATGTACGAATAAATTAGTATGAGTCAAGCCGGCCGCCAAGTTTGTCGTGTCTGACAATGGTGACATCTTGTCCCCAAAATATGCACCCGAGATGACAGCCCCCGCTACCATCGGCGCTGGTATCCCCATACTCAGCCCGATGCCCATCCCCGCTACTCCAATCGTCCCCATCGTCGACCATGAGCTCCCGATCGAAAGGGCGACGACCGCACAGATGAGGCAAATCGTTAACAAAAAGTATGCCGGCGAAATGATCTTCAGTCCGAAATAGATCATCGTTGCGACAATCCCTCCACCGATCCATGCTCCAATCGTCAACCCGACCAAAATGATGATGACGACTGCCGGCAAGGCGAGTCGAATCCCCTTATACATCATCTCTTCAATTTCTTTCCACTTGAACCCGTGACGCCAGGCGACGATCGAGGCGACTGCCGTCCCAACGATGAGCGGGATATGTGGTCCTTGACCGAGTTGGACGATCGAGATGAGCATGACGACAATCATCACACTGAGTGGCAACAGTGCCCATCCTAGTTTCATGTCTTTTTTGTTCCCCATTGTTTCCATCTAGTTTCCTCCCCTTATAGCGAAAATTCAGAATTGTCGTTATATTGTCGCTAATAACGTTATGATAGCGCTTACAATGGACTGATGCAATAAAAAAATGAGTGGACAGACATCTGTCTATCCCACTCATCCTGATTTATGTCGCTGCAATCCGGAGTGCATCCGCGAGCAGGAGTGCCCCGTCTTCCAAGGCGTCACGGTCAAACGTCATATGAGGATGATGAAGACCTGGACCTAAATCAGCCCCGATTCCAATCATCGTCGCATCCAGCGTCGGTTTCTCAACGGTATAAAAATGAAAATCATCACTACCTGACGTGACAATCCGTTCGACGAGAGCCGACTCACCGAAGCGTTTCTCAATCGCTCGCTTGACGATTTGGCTAGATTCTTCCCCGACAACAGCTCCCGGTGTGAAGTCTTGCCACTCCCATTCCAGTTTCACGTGATGGAGTTGACCGACGTGATGTAGCATGTCTTCGACACGATTGCGCAGTTCGTGCAATTCTTCATTTTGTTGAGCGCGGACATCAATCGAGAACGTCGCATTTCCTGGAATGATGTTCATGTTGTCACTCCCAGCATGGACTTTTGTCAACTTGACGGAATGTGGCTCAAAAGGCGACAAGTAAATGCTTTTTAACATGTGTTGAATCGTAAAGATGACATCGAGTGCGTTCTGCCCTTGATGTGGTCTCGCACCATGAGCATCATCTCCAAGCACTTCTCCCTTCAGGAAGAAGGCAGCCCCATGTTGAATCGCTGCCGCGTATTGTCCCCTTTTCAACTCTTCTTGTGGACGCAAATGGATTCCGAACAGTTGCGTCACGTCTTCTAACGCACCGCGTTCGATCATGGCGAGGGAACCGTTTCCTTGCTCTTCGGCAGGTTGGAAGATGAAACGGATTCGCTTTTGTAACGCTTCGTCTTTCAACTGTTCGAGCGCACCGAGTACCATGCTGATGTTCGCGTCGTGCCCACATGAATGGTTCGCTCGAAACGTACCGTCCACTTGTTGCCATAACGCGTCGATATCGGCTCGGACCGCAATCACCTCTTCTCCCGATCCAATCTCCGCAATCACCCCGGTCACGTCCTCAAACGTTCGATGGGGAATCGACCAGTCTGATAAGATGGATGCGATTGTTCGAGTCGTCTCGACTTCTTTCCAACTGATTTCTGGATGAGCATGGAAATGCTCAAACCACTTGAGTACGCTTGTCATATGTATCTCCACACCTTTATATTTTTTTGACACCTTTGATCAAAACCCATTGAAGCGGGAGTCGTCCCCATGTGATCCATTTCGGAATGACCTTCCCACCGATTTTAGAAGGTTTTACAGCCATGTTGATATTTGCCGGGAAGACGGCGATAAAAAATGCCGGCAACGTCCGTTTTACGAACGACGTCCCCTTGTTCAGTAAGAGCATCGCTCCGAATGTGACTTCAACGACTCCGCTCAGTTGCACCATCAGTCGACGGAACGGCCAAGACTTCGGAATAATCGACATGAACGCCTTCTCTCTGACAAAATGTAACATCCCTGCCCCGAAGAGTAGCACCCCATATAAGTTTCGTACCATATCTCATCCTCCTTTTGTATTAGCATAGCAAAAAAGGCGGGCTTATTGCCCACCTTTTACAATGCAGAACCGTTCGCATTTTGAATCTCGACTTGAACCGTCTCCGTTTTTCCGTCACGGACATATTCGATGTCGACCGTTCCGTCTGTATCTCGAATCAATTCACTACGGAGATCAATGAACGAGCTGACGTCTTTGTCATTGATTTTTACGATGACGTCACGTGCCTCAAGACCCGCTTTCGCAGCTGAACTATTTTGTTGCACTTCCACGATGATCGTTCCGGCAGTCACCGATTCAGGTAAATTGATTTGTTCCGTCAAGTAACCTGGAGGGAACTCTGACACGTCACGAAGCGATACGCCGAGCGAAGGATGATTCACTTCTCCCGTCTGTTCGATTTGATTGATGAGCGGAAGCGCGATGTCGACCGGGATTGAGAATCCGACTCCTTCGACTTCTGCCGTCGCAATCTTCATCGAGTTGATCCCGACGAGTTGTCCTTCTTCGTTGATTAACGCACCACCTGAGTTACCTGGGTTGATGGCCGCATCCGTTTGAATGACCTCGGCGTTGAAATCGGCCTGTCCGTTCTCATCCGTATCGACCGGTACGAGACGTGACGTCGAGGAGACGACACCGCGTGTCACGGAGTTTTCGAATTGTCCGAGCGGATTCCCGATGGCAATAACGGTTTGTCCCGGTTTCAACTCACTCGATTTACCGATTGAGATAACGGCCGGTACCTTATCAGCGTCAACTTTTAAGACGGCCAAGTCATACGTCGCGTCACTTCCCATGAGTGTCGCTTCCGCTGTCGTTCCGTCATTAAAGGTGACCGTCAGCTTGTCCGCTCCATTGACGACGTGGTGGTTCGTTGCGATATATGCCGAGTCGCCTTCTTTTTTATAGATGACGCCCGACCCGACTCCAGCCTCGACGGCTTCACTTGAGAATCCGGTTTGGGCGAAATTGTTCACGGTCACGACGGCAGGTTGGGCGGTCGCGACGGCATTCGTGACCGAAGAATCGGACACGTTTGATGACGTCTGGACCGGAGTCCCTTGCGAGGTCACGTTCGTGTCACTGACACTCGTTGCAGGTTGGTCGATAAACGGGTAAGCAATTGCGCCCGTCAGCAATGCCCCGATGACTCCGCCCACAAGTCCTGGGAACATGCGGCTGACGAATGACGGTTTTGTTTGTGTTCGTACCATTGTCTCTTCTCGGTTGGATGAACCGAGTTCTGTATCTAACCAATCTTTTTGTTGTTCTGATTCATGTAATTGATCGCGTTCATTTGATTGATCGTGACGATCCATAATGATTCATCTCCTCTGTGTTATCTTCTACCCTTACTATAACGAAGAGGAACACTCATTTATAAAATGATAAATGAATTACAAGATTCTTCACATTTTGCGTCATTTCATTCAGACAATCACATTTCTTAACGTACCGAGACCTTCAATCGCCACTTCGACGGTGTCTCCCGTTTGAAGATACGTCGGTGGCGTCATCCCATGCCCGACCCCTGCAGGCGTACCCGTCGCGATGATGTCACCCGCTTCGAGCGTCATGCCTTTCGACAATGTACGAATGAGCTCGTCAATCGGACGAATCATATCGGCTGTCGTCCCGTTTTGACGCGTCTCCCCGTTAACACTTGTTTTGATTTGGAGAGGGAACTGGAGCTCGTCAGGTGTCAAGATGAACGGTCCCATCGGACAAAACGTATCGAACGACTTACCACGGAAGAATTGGACATGTTCTTTTTGTACGTCCCGTGCCGTCACGTCATTTAAAATCGTATACCCGAAAATGTGTTCCTCGACCGCTTCGATGTCTCGTCCCGACTTTCCGATGATGACGGCGAGCTCACCCTCATAGTCTAGTTTATCCGTCAATTCCGGATGACGCTCAATGACAGCCTCCGGACCGACGACCGAGGTCGGCGCTTTCGTGAAGATGACGAGTTTCCCCGCTCCCGCTGTATCCATCTCTTTCACGTGTTCTTCGTAGTTCTTGCCGATACAAATCACGTTTTTTAGCGGACGGTATGGGGCGAGCAATTTCACCTCCGTCACTCGGTATGAGGGCGCCACGTCCAAATCGATATCCGGCTCGAATTCACGCGCGATGACTTCGAGTAAGTTTGTCGTATGTACTTGATTGCTGACATCGTAGACGAAATCACCCTCGACAATTCCCACTCCTTGTTCTTCCTGCATCTCAAAACTACACCATTTCATCAATACTCCCCCTTTTTCATCATTATACAAAAAATCGAGACATCTCTGCCTCGATTACACTTTATTCAAAAAGATGATCCGTTGATTACTCGATCCCCGAAAGCGGAGTCCCATGTCTCGTAGCGACTGCTCAAAGCGACCGTCAACGAGCACATCGGCGTAGTCTAACACGGTTTGAACCGCTTCGTCGTGCATCGCTTCCAACTGTTCAAGCGTATAACCGGTATACACCCACACATTTTTACCGAGCGACTTACATGCCATGACGAGTTCCGCTAACGCTGACGATTGAATAAACGGTTCACCCCCTGAGACAGTCACACCGTCCCAGCCGCTCACCTTGATGCGTTGAACGAGTTCCTCCACTTCGACTTCCTCACCACCGGCTGGATTCCAGGAAGACGGATTGTGACAACCTTTACAGCGATGGGGACAGCCTGCAGTAAAGATGACCGTCCGAATCCCCGGTCCATCGACCACAGACTCTTCAACGACGGATAGAATGCGCATCATGTTTCACCCTCGCTCGTTCTTCTTCTCGCTTTGCCGTATTCCAGCGATCCATCGTCCCGACTAAATAACCGGTGATCCGACGGATTCGTTCGATGTCTTCATCCTCGCCACAAGTCGGACAGGCCGCATCAATCAATCCCTCTAACCCGCAATTCCCGCAACGGTCGACCGGATGATTGATGGAACCATAGCCGATGTCATGCTGACGCATCAAGCGGACAATCGATTCTACCGCTTCCGCATTGTGGGCGAGAGAACCGTCGACCTCGACATATGAAATATGCCCAGCGTCACATAACGCGTGATACGGTGCCTCAATCCGAATTTTCTCACGGATGGATACAGACTGATAGACCGGCACATGGAACGAATTCGTATAGAAGGCACGATTGGTGACACCTTCAATCATCCCGAACTCTTCCTGGTCTCGCGTCACAAATTTACCTGACAGTCCTTCTGCCGGTGTCGCAAGCAACGAAAAATTTAAATCGTACGCTTCGGCTGCCACACGCATTCGATTGGCTAGATGGGTGACGATGTCGAGACCGATTCGTTCCGCCTCACGCGACTCGGCATGTGTACTACCTGTCAACACCTTCAGCGTTTCGGCGAGCCCGATGAAGCCGAGTGAGAGCGTTCCTTGTTTCAATACGTCTCGGACTTCATCTTGCATATGTAACTGCTCACTTCCACGCCAGACACCTTGTGTGTAGAGGAATCGGAATTCTTCAGCGCGACGCGTGCATTGATAGTCGAAACGTTCGACCAACTGTTCGATGCCGATGTCGATATATCGGTTGAGAATGCGGTAAAAGTCAGTGAGCGACTCCGAGACAAGCGCCATTTTCACTAAGTTGAGTGTGGAGAAGGAAAGATTGCCACGTCCGATTGACGTCTCCTCCCCGTGCCGGTTTCCCATGACCCGAGTGCGGCAGCCCATATACGCCACCTCTGATTCATGCGTCCCATCGTAGTATGACGCGTTGAACGGGGCATCGATGAAAGAAAAGTTCGGGAAAAGCCGTTTGCCCGTGACGCGACACGCTTCACGGAAAAGATCGACGTTCGGATCGTCCTCGTGGAAGTTGATGCCTTCTTTTACTTTAAAGATTTGAATGGGAAAAATCGGGGTCTCTCCATTCCCTAACCCACGTTCCGTGGCACGTAGCAACTCCCGAATGAGGATGCGTCCCCACTTTGAGGTGTCCGTCCCGTAATTGATTGAGACGAAGGGCACTTGCCCGCCACCTCGTGAATGCATCGAGTTCGCATTGTGGATGAACGCTTCACACGCCTGATACGTCGCAGAGATCGTTTCTTCTTCCGCGAGTTGCTCCAATTGCGCATCGTCCCAGTCAACAGGCAATGATTGGAGTCGGCTCAGTTGGCGCTCATATGTCTTCTCGACATACGGTGCCAAATCGACGTCAAACATCGGGAACGCCTGTCCCCCATGCTGCATATTTTGATTCGCTTGAAGGATGATGGACGCGAGTGCCATGGCGGAGCGAATGTCTTTTGGTGACCGAATCGTTCCATGCCCCGTATGGAATCCATCTTTTAATAATTGACCGAGTGGAATTTGACAACATGTCGTTGAGCCTGTGATGTAATAGTCGGCGTCGTGCACGTATAGATAGTTCTCACTTACGGCCTGTTTTGATCGCTCCGACATTAAATACGTCTGCGACAGTTCTTTAGACACTTCTGAAGAGAGTCGTGCTAATTTCCCGAGCGGGGACTTTCCGTCCACGTTCGCATTTTCCTGCACTAAGTCTTGGTCTGGTAAGACGCAGACGTCCTCATACAACTGCAATAATTTCAAAACCTATCACCTCACTATATATGGATCTTAAACATTTAAAATTGTTTTTAAAATCCTATATATAGATTATGACACGTGTTTTTCTCGATGGTCACGAGTCGATATTGTGACAGTTTACCTGTGCCTTTACGACAAAAAAGAACCTCGTCTTCGATAAGACAAGGCTCTACGTTATATGTGATAAACGTCATTTATTTAGCAGCTTTTACGACTTTTAATTCGACTTCTTCCTCGAGTTCTTGTGCCTCACGGAGACCTTTCGAGTTAAGCCATGTATAGATGGCTCCCATGAAGAGCGCTCCACCGATAATGTTACCGAACGTCGCAGGAATCAAGTTGTGAATCGCACCTGCCATGCTGATCGTCTCAGGGTGTGGGACGACGAGCGTCAAGGCGAACAAGACGAAGTTGGCAATGACGTGGTCGAATCCTGAAGCGAAGAAGACCGCGACAAGAAAGATCATCGAGAAGATTTGAGCGAACTCATTTTTCATTTGTTTCGGTAAGAAAATAGCGAGACAGACCATCCAGTTACAGAAGATGGCGCGGAAGAAAATTTCGACCGTCGTATGATGCATTTTTCCCTCGACGACAGCGAACAACCAGTTGTTCATGCCAAGTTCTTGGATGACGCCAGTCGGTGCTAGTAATAATGCGAAAAGGATGCCCCCGAGTGCGTTCCCAACGAAGCAGAGCAACCAGACGAGCATCGTATCACTGAGCGTCGTATAGCCGCGCAATGTGGACGTCGTAAAATACATCGTATTCCCTGTGAACAACTCGGCTCCCCCATAGATGATCATGACGAGCGCGATCCCGAACGAGAAGCCCCCGATGAGTGTCGTGAACGGAGATTCCGCTAAATACATACCGTTAACGACTTTCAACGTAAAGATTGAAGCAAAGCCGATGAAGATCCCGGCTAACATTGCCCGTAAAAAGTATTCCATTGGACGATAATGAATCATTTGCGAGGAAGCCTGTGCTTTTTTCCGTAATGATTCGAGTGCATGGATTTCCATTGATGCCATGTCACAAACCCTTCTTTCTGAATAGTTAAATAGGAAAGTATCAGTTCTAATATGTGAAATCATTAACAATATAAACTGTACAGTCTCTGTTGACAATCACTTCTAGAAGGAATTGACAGAGTGTTCACATCGTAATCGTTTACATATGGCGGATTTGTGACAAACAAAAATGTTAGTGCAATTTGGAATCTGAAAATCGGGTGATGAAAATACTAATAACAACAGAAAGGGTTTTGTTGGAAAGTGTTAAAAGCTAAATCTACATTCAATTTTAAGATGTTTTCTCTAAGCTTTATTATTGTAATGATCCTTTCTTTCATTCCTCAAATCGGGATTAAAGAAGAGGGGCCCTACACATACTATGGATTTCCAGCCCGCTGGTTAGGGAACTTAGGAGAGGGAGATTACAGCTTTGAACTATTTGGACTGTTGTTTAATTTAGCTCTTCTATATTTTTTATTAATTTTCTTCAAAAAAATGATTGGAGCATGTGAACTACTCGCCACTTATTTGCTTCGCAAATTGAAGTGGGAGCTTCTTGGGAAGACCGCACTTTTACTAGCCACGGTTGTTTACCAAGCTCGTCGGATGGTTCCCACCCTGAAGGAATTCGTTTTAGTTTGCCAACATCAACAGGTTGATGCTCGCATTAATGTCGCGGTCATGATGAGCGCCACACGTACACGTCCATTCGCGTACATCCACTGTTTTCTTCTCGCCTTTTTCGCCGCAGGAAGAGCAGATTTGCGTCGATGCGTACCATTGATCCGCCTTGATGAGCGTCCGTCCGTAGAACTTACACTTGTATTCTAGCTGTCGGACGAACTCATACCAACTGACGTCGGCGATCGATTTGGCGACCTTGTGGTTCTTCATCATGTTGTTCGATTTCAATGTCTCCACGACGATGACTTGGTTCTCGTCAACGATTCGTTTCGACAATTTATGAAGAAAGTCTTTGCGTTGGTTTGCGATTTTCTCGTGTCTCCTGGCGAGAATCAGCCTGGCCTTCTCTCGGTTCTTGCTCCCGATCTTCTTTCGTGACAAAGCGCGCTGCGCCTTCTTGACCTTCTCTTCCGACTTGCGAAGGAAGCGAGGATTGTCAATCTTGTTTGAAACCATCTCGTCATTTGTCATGATGGCGAAGTGTTCAAGGCCGAGATCGATACCGATTTTACTTTTGGCAGGAATCCAATTTTTCTCATCTTGATCGACGAGGATGGAGACGAAGAACTTGCCCGTCTTCGTCATCGAGACCGTCACGGACTTGATGATCCCCTCGAAAGGACGATGTTGGTTGAACTTCACGAAGCCGATCTTAGGGAGTTTCACCTTCCCGTCCTCGATCCGGACGCTACCGTTCTGATTGTTGGTCGTGTAGGAGGCGCGGTCACTGTGCTTCGATTTGAACTTCGGGAAACCGACAGACCTGTCCCGGAAGAAGTTGGCGTATGCCTTGTTCAGATCCATCTGGGCGTTGGCAAGGGACAGACTGTCGACCTCTTTCAAGAAAGGGAATTCGGGCTTGTACTTCGCCGGGGTCGGGAGCTTCTGTTTCGCGTCAGGGTTCAGCTTCGACTCTTCATGCAGCCGGATACGCTCTTCGAGCATCTTGTTGTACACGAAACGGACGCAACCGAACGTCTTTATGAAGTATTCTTGTTGTAGCTTTGTCGGATATAGTCGAAACTTGTACGCCTTCAGCAACGTGATCACTCCTTCCCTTGTTTTTCGATGTATTGCCTGATGACGTCGATCGTCACACCGCCGGTCGTCACGAGGCAGTAGCTTCGAGACCAGAACATTTCTTTCCACAGTCGTCTCTTGACGTGTGGAAAGTCTCGTTTGATCAGTCGGCTGCTGGCGCTCTTGTAGGCGTTCAGAAACTTCGACATCTCTGTGTTCGGGTGGGCTTTGAACAACACATGGACATGATCACCGTCATGATTCCATTCGGTCAGTGTGATATGGTATGACGCGCCGATCCGTTCGAACGTTCGTCTCGCGAACTCCGAGACGTCGTCGTCAATCACCTTGCGTCTATATTTGACTACCAAGACGAGGTGATAATTCAGAAGAAAGACTGAATGTTTATTTGTATCCATTTTCATTGATATATCAGTCCTTTTGATTGGTTACACTGATTATATCAAGCCAATACAATTTTGCCAAGACGGGCGATTCATCTCCCACCTACGCTGGGCTTCGCCCCCAGACGCTTAGAGGAAGGAGAATTCTCGCCTACTATTGTTAAAAGGAAATAATAAAAATGGTTTCGACACCTGAAAATCGGTTGCTCAAAAAATGTTCAGTAAACAGAGCTGCTTCATAAACAGAGGAGCATCGCCCCATCTCGGGACGATGCTCCTCTCAATTGAGTCGTGTCATTATTACAGACACAGACGTAACTTTTATTCTTTATCCTCAGTCGATTCTTCTGTTTCTTCAGAAGATCCTTCTGAAGCTTCCCCTTCAGTTGAAGCTTCTTCCGTCTCTTCTTCCTCAGAAGCAACCGGCTCATTCACTGATGCGATATGCATGTCTGACTCTGAGACAATCGTGTACGATTTGTCTTTCGGAAGGTCTGCTACCGTCACCGAATCACCGATTTCGAGGTCTGACACGTCAAGTTCGATGCGTTCAGGAATGTTGGCAGGTGTCGCTGCGACCGTCACTTTATAGAGTGACTGGGCGAGGTATCCGCCTTCTTTGACGCCTTTCGCGTCACCAACAAGGATGATATCCGCTTCGACTTCTGTCTCTTCATCCATCTTCACAGCCATGAACTCAACGTGTTGATAGAAGTTTGTGAACGGGTTCGTTTCCGATCCGTGCACGAGCGTGTTGATTTTGTTTCCATCGTAATGGAGTTCAATCAAGGCATTGTCACCATGGTCTCGAAGAATTTTACGAAGATCCATCTCGTCAAACACGATTGGCGTACTGTCTACTTTATAGCCGTAGACGACGCCTAACGCTTTTCCTTCGTTACGCAACTTCGTGCGTAGTGAGCGTGGGCGTAATTCTCGTTTTGATACTTGAAGTTTGTTCGTCATTTTCTTTTCCTCCTACATGGATATACATTTCATGTCGACATCTTGAGGGTGAGGCAGTGAAAAAGCCACCTCTCAACCTCGATGCGTTGCGTGACATGTGTATAGTTTTCCCATGTGGACTGTTGAATAAACGTTACAGCGTATTAAAAAGAAGTAACAAGACGATTACATGACGCGTTTAAACAACTTCTCGAGTTCATACGTACTCCACTTCACGAGAATCGGTCGACCGTGAGGACATGTGAAAGGAGACGTTGTTCGGCTTAAATCATCAATCAATTGTCGCATCATCTCCATATTAAGTGGATGATTCGCTTTGATCGATCGTTTACACGCCATGAGAATTGATGCTTCCTCACGATATTTCGCAATATCAATCGAACGCTGTTGAATCGCCATCTCTACTAAATCACGAATCGTACCTTCTAAGTCATGTTGCGGATACCATGTCGGAATCTCGCGCACGAGGAACGTGTTGCCGCCAAACGGTTCTAACGTGATGCCGGCATCCGCTAGGAGCGGGAGTACTTCTTCGATGGCGAGCGTCTCTTCTTGTGTGAATTCTAACGTCAACGGAATCAATAGGAGCTGATACTCTTTTTCCGGACGTCCTAACTGCTCATAGAACAACTCATACTTGATGCGTTCCTGGGCGGCATGTTGGTCCATCACGTACATCCCGTCTTCCGCTCCACAGATGATATAACTTGAATGCAGTTGTCCGATGACGTCTAACGCCGGTAAACGCTCCGACTGATGTACAGGCTTTTCGACCTGTTTTGGTTCAATCATCTCTGGCTCCGGTTCATGAACGAGCGGCGCCGGATTCCACTGGGAAGGAGACGTGAGCGTCTCCTTCCGTTCTCTCGGAATCGGATAGTTCCACTCGACCGGATCTGCCTGTTTAGGTTGCGGCTCCATCGAAAAGTCGAGTTTCGACTGTTCAGACGGTGTCTCTCGTTTTGGCTTTAATTCTTGTTTCACAGACGGAATGAGACGTTGCTCACGGAGCGTCAATTGAACGGTCTCTCTGATGAGCTGGCATAGTTCTTTTTCTTTTGACAACCGCACTTCACGTTTCGTCGGATGGACGTTCACGTCAATCAACATCGGGTCCATCTTCACCTCGAGCACGGCAATCGGATAGCGACCGATCGGTAAGAGCGTATGGTAGCCCTCAAGCACACTTTGTGTCAGGGCAAAGTTCTTGATGCTTCGCCCATTTAGAATGAGAGTCACGTATTGTTTGTTCGAACGGGTCACTTCTGGGCGCACGAGATGTGCGCTCAGCGTATAGTCATTCGTCTTACTCGATGCCGTCACGATTTGTGCGGCGACTTGACGACCATAGATGGCGAGCATGACTTGTTTCAAGTCGCCATTCCCGTTCGTTCGCAACAATTCTTTCTCTTCATGGAAGACCGTGAAGCGAATCTCTGGATGAGACAGTGCCAAACGGTTCAACGTATCGGTAATGCTCGCAAGCTCTGTTGCTGACGTCTTCAAATATTTCAGACGGGCCGGTGTGTTGAAGAAGAGCTGGCTGACCGTAATTTCAGTCCCGACGTTCGTCGCTGCCGGATTCGTCGCCTTGACGACACCACCTTCAAGCGTCATTTCAAAACCGTCCTCGTCCGCACGTTTTGACTTCAATGAGACTTGACTGACCGAAGCGATCGAGGCGAGCGCTTCCCCGCGGAAACCAAGCGTCCGAATACGGAACAAGTCGTGCTCGTCCCGGATCTTACTCGTCGCATGTCGCAAGAAGGCTCGCGCCGCATCTTCTTCATGGAATCCATGCCCGTTGTCACGGACTTTGATGAGACGGATCCCCGCTTCTTGTAAGTCGACGTCTACTTTCGTCGCTCCCGCATCAATCGCATTTTCGACTAATTCTTTCACGACGGAAGCCGGTCGTTCGACGACCTCCCCGGCTGCGATTCGGTTCGCGAGTTGTTCCGGTAACTCTCGAATGATTCCCATCGACTCACCCTTTCTTTGCGGTCTGTTGCAGTTCATAAAGTGCCTGCATCGCTTCGATTGGATTCATTGCCAATAAATCGAGTTTAAGCAGTTGTTCCCGTACGGCGTCATTCGACTCGAACAGCGACAACTGGCTGACTTCTTCCACTGGAGGTGGAGCGGGTTGCTCGTTCAAACTCGGTTTCGTTGCTTCGGATTCAAGTTCTGACAGGATCGTCCGGGCCCGGTCAATCAACGAACCTGGGAGTTCGGCCAATTCTGCCACGTGAATCCCATATGACTTGTCGGCACGTCCCGGATGTACTTCATGCAAGAACACGACACGCCCATCCCGCTCAATCGCCCGAACATGGACGTTCTCAAGCGTCGGAATCGAATCTTCGAGCACCGTCAATTCATGATAGTGCGTCGAGAAGAGTGTCTTCGCGCCGATTGGCGAGGCGATATATTCAACGATTGCCTGTGCGAGCGCCATTCCATCATACGTTGACGTCCCGCGACCAATCTCATCCAATAGAATCAGACTATTGCTCGTCGCTTCGGTGACGGCTTGTCGTGTCTCGGTCATCTCGACCATGAACGTCGACTGTCCGCTCACCAAATCGTCCGCCGCACCGATTCGTGTAAAGATTCGGTCAAAGAGCGGGAGTTCCGCCGCTTCTGCCGGGACGAATGAACCGATTTGATGCAGGATCGCAATCAGGGCAAACTGACGCATGTACGTCGATTTACCGGACATGTTCGGACCCGTGATAAGCAACATTTGACGTGTGTCGTCAAGCGTCAAGTCATTGGCGACATACTCGCCTCTCGGCAGGACCGTCTCAATGACAGGGTGACGTCCGCGTTCGATTTGTACATGCTTCGCTGTAACTGGGCGGACATACTCTCGTCTTTCGGCCACAACGGCAAGAGCGAGGAGCACATCCAACTCGCTGAGTGAACGGGCCAATTGCTGAAGGTCCTTCGTGTACGTCTTCACTTCTTCGCGAAGTGCGACAAACAAGTCATATTCAAGCGTACAGCTCTTCTCTTCCGCACCTAAGATGAGCGCTTCCTTCTCTTTCAGTTCTGGCGTGATGTAACGTTCCGCATTCGTCAACGTCTGTTTTCGCTCATAACGTCCTTCTTCAAGCAACTTCGCATTCGCCTTCGTCACTTCCAAGTAGTAACCGAATACACGGTTATACCCGACTTTCAACGACTTGATGCCGGTCGCGATGCGTTCCTGTTGTTCGAGATTGGCGATCCACGATTTCCCGTTCGCTTTTGCCTCTAACAGTTCATTGAGCTCTTCAGAGTAACCGTGACGAATCATCCCACCTTCTTTCGTCGAGATCGGTGGTGAGTCGACAAGGGCAGCCCGAAGCTGATCACTCAACGTCTCGAACGAGTCAAGATTCTGTTCGATTTGCTGTAAGCGATCGGCTTTCACCGTCTGTAAGAGTGACCGGACGGCTGGCATCCGTTCGAGCGTATCGCGTAGTTGGACGAGGTCGCGTGCATTCGCCGTCCCGTACCCTACTTTTGCGACAAGGCGTTCGATGTCGTAGACTCGCTTCAGCTCTTCTTGTAGTTGATCACGCAACATGAAGTCGTCCACTAAGTTTTCCACCGCGTCTTGGCGCTCTTTGATGCCTTGTTCGGTGTAAAGAGGCTGTTCGAGCCAGCGTTTTAACAGTCGTCCGCCCATCGCTGTCGTCGTCTCATCAAGGAGCGATAAGAGTGACCCTTTTCGTTCCCCGGAACGAGCAGATCGGAACAGTTCAAGATTTCGGGCCGTATTGGCGTCAAGTTGCATATGCTGTTCAACTTCATAGGCGACAGCTGGTTGCAAGTGGTCGAGCGACCGCTTCTGTGTTTTCGTGAGATAAGCGAACAACAACTCAAACGCCGAGCGCTGTGCCTCATCTTTCGCACCTTGTGCGAGCGGACTATCCTGCTTGTCCACTTGAATCGAGAGAGGGATCCCGGTCTGTCGTAACAAATCAGCGAGTCGTTCATCCTCGACGATGACCTCATTCGGGAGTAACCCTTCGATTTCCCGTAAGACGGCCTCTTCTGACGAAAGTGTCGTTAACCACGATTCACCGGTCGTCACGTCACCTCGAGCAATTCCAAAACGTCCCGCGATATTTGAAATGGCGACAAGATAACGGTTCTCTTTCTCGCTAAGTGACGCCATGTATGTACCTGGCGTAATCACTTGGATGACTTCCCGATTCACGAGCCCCTTCGTCGCTTTCGGGTCTTCCGTCTGTTCACAGATGGCGACGTTGAATCCTTTTTCAATCAGTTGTTCAATGTAGATTGCCGCCGAATGGTGTGGGACGCCACACATTGGAATTGGGTGTTCGGCCTGCTTCCCATTTTTAGAAGTGAGCGTGAGCTCTAACTCCTTTGCGACAATTTGCGCATCTTCAAAAAACAACTCGTAAAAGTCGCCGAGTCGATAGAATAAAAAGGCGTCCGGATAGTCTGCCTTGATGGAGAAATATTGTTTCATCATTGGTGTCTGATGGACTTCTTGCATGCTGATTCACCTCTAGAAAGTACAACAGCTGACCATCGGCCAGCTGTGTCGTTTTAGTATCCGCAACCGCCGCGTGCTTGTTCAGCCGCCATGCCGCTACCTGTCTTCCCTGCAAGGACGTCGCCGTCCGTCGATTCGATGATGCGATCCGTCACGGAGTTCGCGAGCGTGACCGTCACGTATTGAAGCAAGTCGTTCACTTCGACTTGTGTTTCTTGAAATGCTTGAACGACCGGAATCGAGTCGAGTTCTTCCATCGCTTTATCAATCTTTTGCTCGACTTTCGCAAGTGCTTCCGTCTTGCCGTAGTGCTTACAGTTGACCGCTTCTTTTTGTAAGAACTTAATTCGTTTAATCAACGTCTGTACGCGGTCGCTACCGTTCACTTTCGCTTCCGCTTCCTTGAAACGTGCCACTTCAGGTGTTTGTGCTAATACGTCTGCCAATTCTCTTGCTTTTGCAATTACTTGTTGATCGGTCACCATTGTAAACCCCTTTATGTCTATGATGTAATCGTGCTCAATGGCACGTGAATGTTCTTTCTCATTCTAACATGAACGATTCGGAAACGGTACTAGCGGGATTTTAGGATTCACGTAACATATCCACATGTGGAATCCCGTCTTCATTGTAAATTTCACTAGTCCGTTTGAATCCGAACGATGCGTAGAATGGTTCTACATACGTCTGCGCTTGCAGATATAACGTCTCGTGACCGAAGTCCTTAATCGCCGCATCCATCAACGTACGGGAATACCCTTTCCCTCGATGTGTCGCTTTCGTCACGACACGTCCGATGGCGACCGGAGATGCTTCCGTCAACACGCGAAGCGCAGAGACGATCTCTCCATCTTCTTCAATCCAATAATGAATGGCTTGTTCATCTTTCCCGTCGATTTCTTGGTACGGACAGTTCTGTTCGACCACAAAAATCTCAGTCCGTAAAGCCAGCAAGCGATACAATTCTATCGTTGTCAATTCATGAAATGCTTTTTTCTTCATCAATATCCCCCTAATCAATCATCACCCCGAGCGATCGGGCGACATGTAATCCGCTCGTCATCGCGCCAATCGTCCCCGCTCCCGGAAACACGGTATCCCCGCACACAAAAAAGTTTGGCAAGTCGGTGCGATAACTCGCGGCACGAAACAGCGCCTGGCTTGACGTCTGGGCATAACCTCCGACTGCCCCATGTGGACGTTTCGTATATTTTACCCATGCCCCGGGTCCACCGGGAAGGAGAAGTGACGACTCACGATTCCACTCAGGAAATGCAGTCGCGACGACGTCGACGAGACGATTGGTCCAATCTTGTTCTAGTTTCTCATATGCCGCCCGGTCTTTCCAATCTTGCCATTCCGATAAATCAATATGTGTTGATACGGTGATGGTTCGTTCCGGTCGTTCTGTCCGTAACACGTCGCCTGGCGCGGACATCGAGATGAACGCATGCCCACTCGGTAATCGCTCGTGATAGATTTGTTGAAACAACGGTTTCTGTCGACACACATCCTCAGGCAAGACGAGGTACAGACTGAACGTACCCCATTGCGACTGTTTCAATTGTCTCCGATACTGTCGATTGAACCGTCCTCGATCCTTTCCTCTCAGAAGTTCGCTCGTCCGCTCAATCGGGATGGCGGAAACAATCACATCGACCAGTTCAAGTCGTCCTCTTCGATCGGTGACGAGCCACCCATCCGTCACTCGTTCGATGGACTGGACGTCCCTCCCTAATTTCGTCTCGCCACCAAACGTTCGGACGGCGCGCTCTAATGCAAGAGCCAATTGATACAGTCCCCCTTCTACATAATATGCCCCTTCATGATAGATCGATAGCGCCACAGCACTAAGTAAGTGACTCGCGTCTTTCGCTCCTGTCTGTAAACTGTCGAGCAGGACGCCATCGATGAATCGCTCGAACATCGTTCCGTTTAGTCCATGACGGGCTAACGTGTCACCGAGTGGGCGCTGGAGCTTCAGGAGTGCTGTCATTTGGTTCGGTCGGAAACCTTTTAGTGCGTAAACCATGTCCGAGACCGTGCGAAGTGGAAGAGCAGGCAACTGCTGAAACAATGGTCGAATCTTCTCAAAGTCTCCCCACACTTCACTGTAAAACGCATGGATTGCCTCGTAATGCTTTGGGAACACGCGACTGAGCTCATCAAGCAGACGTTCTCGGTCGTGATAATAGGTGATGGTGACGTCAGGCAGATGAATATCCATCACTTCATCGAGTAAGCTGACCTCAACTGATTCCCCCAGCTTATCGAGAACCCGCTGATGGACCCCTCCTCGTTCAAATCCCATTCCAAGCGTCGCGCCTGCCGGGAACAAGTAGTCACCCCGTTGAAACTTCCCGGCACACCCGCCCCATTCACGTGATGCCTCTAAGACGACTACATCATGCCCTTTCTGCTGCGCGAGCGCAGCTGCTGTTAACCCTGCGACACCTCCACCAATGACCCCGATTTTCATGTACATCCCTCCTCTCTGTATCATACCCGCTCTTTCAAAAAATTGAAGAAATGAATCGGTTTTTGAGATTCCAGCGTTCTTTTGAAGGGAACTGATTCTCTTATGCAGAAATAGTTCACATCTGAAAAGGTAAGGTGATGAAAATGCGCAGTCGTGTCATGGTTTATTTATTGATTCCCATCCTCATCTTTATTGGTATACTGATTACCCCGCCTTCTGAGGAGTCGCTCAAGCTCGCGACGATGACGGTCGTCAGCATTCAGGAAATGATTCCTTATGAAAAAGAGTATACGGCGCAAAAAGTGCTAGAAGAACGAACGATAGACGATAAGTCAGCCATCATCGAAGAATGGCGTCTCGAACGTGGGGCGAGAACATCGTACAGTTATGTGCTCAGACTGAGAGGGTTTGACCATGTGACACAGATTGATGCAGGCGCGGCCAACACGAGATCGGACGGATATTACGCGATGCAGGCGCATAGCCCTATTTTTGAGAAGGACAAGCCGGTGTCCACGAACTATCCGATTGTCGTGTTCAGTTCGGAACAACGTCTTGTCATCGGACAGATGGATGTCCGGGTCATTTACGAAGAGGACAGTCAATTGAAGAAATGGATTGTATTGGAGGATGAGCAAGAATAGATGAGCAACTTACCGATTAATAGCAATATAAACATGAAACGAATCATGATTATCGGTTCAGGCGGTGCGGGAAAATCCACACTCGCCCGCCAGCTCGGTGAACGATTAAAACTTGATGTCTATCATTTAGATGCCCTCATGTGGAAACCGGGATGGGTGATGGCAACAAGAGAAGAACGAATCAGTATTCAACAGCAACTCGTGAAGAAAGATGAATGGATCATCGATGGAAACTTCGGGAATACGCTTGATTTACGATTGCAGGCAGCGGACACTGTCATCTTGATTGACCTACCACGCACCGTCTGTATATACCGTGTCCTTAAACGAGTAATCCGTTACCGTGGTACGACACGACCGGATATGGGCGCATCCTGTGAGGAAAAACTCGATTTTGCCTTCCTCAAATGGGTTTGGAATTTCCCAAACATTCAACGGCTACAGCTGTTGCAACAGATTGAACAGCATCCGACAAAACTCAATTTGATTCATTTGAAATCGCCACGAGCAGTCAAAAACTTGATTCAATCACTTTAAAACGCTTTCATATCGAAAGTGTTTATTCTTTTAAAAATTTTGTATATTTATTCTTTACAATTAATAATTATGCATATACACTTAGTCTCATCTACAACAGGGAGGCATTATACATATGAAAAAATGGTTATTAGCAGGTTCACTTATGATGAGCGCGGTATTACTCGGTGCATGTAGTCAAGAAACGGAAGGGGAAGCGACAGAACAGAAAACAATCGTTATGGGGACGAGTGCCGATTACTTTCCATACGAATTTGTTGATACAGCGAACGGGAATGCAATCGTCGGATTCGATATTGAAATCGCAGAAACGATCACGGAACGTCTCGGCTACGAATTGAAGATTGAAGATATGGACTTCGGTAGCTTACTCGGAGCCTTGAACAGTGGGCGAATCGACTTTGTCATGGCTGGGATGACACCAACAGAAGAGCGGAAAGAAAATGCAGACTTCTCGGACATTTATTTATCAGCAACAAACTTGATTATGACAAAAGACGAGTCGCTTCAGGCGATTGAAGATTTGTCTGGGAAGAAAATCGGTGTCCAAACGGCTTCGATTCAAGAAAACATCGCAAAAGAACAGGCTCCTGACGCTGAACTCGTATCATTGAACAAAATCCCTGAGATTGTTCAAGAGTTGAATACAGGTCGAATCGATGCGATGGTCATTGAAGACACGGTCGCACAAAAATACTTAGACCAAGATGACAACTTCTATACATTCGCTTTGAAAGAGGATGGCGAAAAAGGATCGGCAGCCGCCTTCAAATTAGATGATGAATTACGCGACCAGTTCAATGAAGAGTTGAACAAAATGATGGAGTCTGGTGAAATCGATGAATTGGTGGAAAAATGGTTCTCGATGGAGCCGACTGAATGAGACAAGTCAAGCTACCGATCTACCCCGTCGTCTATCCGACGGGACATCGGTTGAACCAAAATGAAAGTCAGTTCCCGTTACCTGACCGAATCATGAGCCAACTTGATTCGGTGACGTATCACGACTTACACGAATATCCGGTCGAACCGATCAATGAATTGTTCGAACACTACGCTGCGTACGTCGGCGTCACACCTGAGCAATTACTCGTCGGGTGTGGGAGTGATGAGATGATTCACGTCGTGACGCAAGCACTGCTCGCTCCACATGACATCGTCTTATCTCCTGCACCTGACTTTTCGATGTATCCGATTTTCACGACAATCGCACACGGTCATCATATTCAAGCCGTTGATTTGTCGTATGATGGAATAATAGAGGCGATTGAGATGCATCGTCCGAAGCTTCTCCTTCTCTCGAATCCGAACAATCCAACCGGAAAGCTTTGGAACGTGGAAGAATTGGCGCATCTCGCCTCACTCGTGCCGTACCTCGTGGTAGATGAGGCGTATATGGACTTCACACCAGATGCCAGCATGATCCCGTTCATTGCGAACCATCCGAATCTCATCGTCCTTCGCACGATGTCAAAAGCGTTCGGATTAGCGAACGTCCGAATCGGATTCATGGTGACGAACATCGAACTCGCACAATATTTCCGTCAATTCATCCCGCCATTTAACATTAGCGGGGTGAGCGCGAAGATTTGCAACATCTTCTTAAAAGACGTGACTTATCTTCAAGAAACAATCGAATGGCACGACGAGATGCGGCAAAAGTGGGCATTTGCCTTTGAATCCATCGGCCATGTCCTCCCTGCCACGACGAACTTTTTGTATGTCGAGTTAGAGCAGCCTGAAGCAGTATGGTCCCATTTGACTGCCTTGAACGTACACACGTCGAAACAACCGACGGGGATTCGGGTGACGATCGGTGATGAGGCGGCACTCCAGCTTACACAAGAAGCGATTCATCAGTACGTTGAATCCATGAACGTCAAAAACTCCTGAACCTCGTGTTCAGGAGTTTTTGTCAGTCGATCGTCTTGATCACACGTGCCGGATTACCTCCGACGACCGTTCGAGGCGGTACATCTTTTGTGACGACCGCACCGGATGCGACGACAGCCTCATCCCCAATCGTCACACCCGGGTTGATGATGGCCCCGCCACCGATCCATACGCGTTCCCCGATGGTCACCGGTTTTCCGAATTCATACCCAGAGATTCGCTCAATCGGATCAATGGGGTGTGTCGCCGTATAAATATGTACACCCGGTGCGAGCATGCAGTCATCCCCAAACGTGATGGGACAGATGTCTAGAAAGACACAATCAAAGTTCGCATAGAACCGCTCTCCCAAGTGAATATTGTACCCGTAATCACATTTGAAGTTCGGTTCGATGTAATACGACTCTTTCGTTGAACCAAGTAATGCGCTAAGAATTTCTTTTCGCTCTTCCAAGTCATCGATTCCTGAACGATTGAATCGCTCGGTTAATCGCCGAGCATGTTTCCTGTCGGCGACGAGCGTCTCATCACCAGCTAAATATAATTCGCCACGAATCATCTTTTCTTTTTCCGTCATTTTCATCCCTCCTCAATGAATAGTATAGAGGATTTTCAAATCATTTAGGGAATAGAGAGAGTGATGAGCAGAAGGAGGCAGATGTGATGAAACGAATATTAGACTGTCGGGCAAGTGATTTTATCACGTTTAATCGTCAAGATTTAGTCGAATCAATTCGAAAAGCGGAGGGACGGACGGTCATGGCCGAGGTCATTCCGACGGTGCAGCCGCTTTACCCGGAAGTAACGAACGCAGAACTGGCGCGAGCGTTCGGTGCCGATTTGATTTTATTGAACATGTTGGATGTGTTCCATCCTTATATTAAAGGACTTGAAAGTCATGCGTTGTTCGGCAAGATGCCAGGTGATGAGATGAGCGACCATCCGATTCTTGAATTAAAACGACTGATTGGATTGCCAATTGGAATCAATTTGGAACCTGTCGATTTTTCAGAGAAGTCGTCTGAGATGAATGAAGTGAAACGAGGCAGACTCGCCTCAATCGAAGCGTTCCAAAAAGCATCTGAGCTCGGGATCGATTTCGTCTGTCTGACAGGTAACCCGAATACCGGGGTCACAAATGAAGCAATCGAACAAGCGATCATTCAGGCGCGTCGTGAATTTGCCGGTGTCATCATTGCTGGGAAGATGCATCAGGCCGGTGCCGGCAATGTGTTGGACCGCGACGCATATATTCGCTTCGTCGAAGCTGGCGCAGACATCATCCTACTACCGGCGCCAGGCACGGTACCTGGCGTCCGTGAAGAGGCGTTCCACGAACTTGTACAAGAATTGCAAGCGCTCGGGGCACTCACTCTAGCAGCCATCGGCACGTCTCAAGAAGGGGCTGATGTCGCGACCGTTCGGGACATCGCACTCTCTTCGAAGCGCGGCGGTGCGGACATCGTTCATATCGGTGACGCCGGATTGTCTGGGATCGCCGTACCAGAGAACATTCAGGCACTTTCGATTGCCATTCGTGGAAGACGCCATACATACATTCGCATGGCCGCTTCGGTCAATCGATAACTCAAAAGAGGAAGGAGCACGTCTCCTTCCTCTTTCATTTACCATTCTGTGACGTCGCGACGAGGCTTCGCCGGTGTTGTCGTACCGTGACGTTTGGCGAGTAACGCTTCCACATCCTCTAAGCAGACCCCTTTAGCCGCCAACAAGACGAGCAGGTGATACAGAAGGTCTGCTGACTCTTCGACCAAGTCTTCGTCCGTCATGGCAGCAATGACGACCTCGAACGATTCTTCTCCGAACTTCTTTGCTATTTTTTCGACGCCTTGTTCAAACAAATACGTCGTATAAGAACCTTCTTTCGGTTCATTTTTTCTGGACTCAATCAATTGCTCCAATTCATGAATCATACGTTCACCTCCGTAAAGAAACAGGTTCGATTTCCGGTATGACACGTCGGACCGTTCGCATGAACACGAACGAGAAGTGCATCCTGGTCACAGTCGACGTGGATGCTGACGACATCAAGCGTGTTCCCGCTCGTCTCTCCTTTCATCCAAAGCCGACCTTTTGAACGAGACCAGAACGTGACGACCCGTTCACGAAGCGTCTGTTGAATCGCCTCCTCGTTCATATATCCTAACATGAGGACTGCCCCGTCTTCGTTTGAGACGATGATGGCGGGAATCAGTCCATTTTCGTCGAAACGAACCGCATCGGCAAGTTGTGACTCGTGCATACGTGCTTCACCTCTTCTACTGTCGTTTTTCGGTCATGTAAGATGGAGGCAAGTAAAGCAGCGTCGACTTTCTTAAGTGCCTCGACTACGTGCTCCGCATTCCCTGCCCCACCAGACGCGATAATCGGAATGTCGACGACTTCACGCAGTTGTTCTAAAATTGCCAGGTCATATCCGCTCTGCTTCCCGTCCTGGTTCATGGACGTGACAAGAAGTTCCCCCGCGCCGAGCGCGGCCACTTGTTTCGCCCATTCGACTGCCAACAGCTCGGTTTTCTGTTTGCCGCCATATGTGTACACGTAGTATTCGCCGTCTTCAAACTTTACGTCGATTGCGACAACAATACATTGTGATCCGAAACGGTCCGCGGCTTCACGAATGAGACTCGGTGATTCGACAGCGAGCGTGTTCAACGATACTTTGTCCGCTCCTGCTTTTAACAGTGAAGAGATATCCTCTAGCGAACGAATCCCTCCACCGACCGTCAACGGGATGAATACTTTTCGCGCGACCGCACTGACGACATCGAGCATCGTCTGGCGTCGTTCCGTACTTGCCGTGATGTCGAGAAAGACGAGTTCATCGGCTCCGGACTCATCGTAATATTTCGCGATTTCGACCGGGTCCCCGATATCTCGTAATTGCACGAATTCAATCCCTTTGACGACACGACCTTCCTTCACATCGAGACATGGAATAATTCTGTGTTTAAGCATAACGCGCCTCCCATTCAATCAGTTCTTCGATACTCACTTTACCGGATAGGAGCGCTTTCCCGACGACCGCCTCATCAATCTTGGCCATCTTCAGTTCCTTCACGTCCTCTTCTGTCGTCACACCGCCTGAGGCAATCAGTGTGACGTTGACGATTTGACGTAACGCCTTCATCCGAGAAACGTTCGGTCCGTTCAATTTTCCGTCAGATCCGATGTCCGTATAAAGAATCGTCTCGATGCCCCGTTTGACGAGGTCTTGGGCGACCGAGATGTCATCGAGCTTTGTCGCTTCCTGCCATCCGTTGATGGCGACCTTCCCGTCATAGGCATCGAGTGCCACAGCGACTCGTTTGCCATACTTTTCAATGGCCCGATCCAAAAAGTCAGGATCCGTGAATGCCTTTGTCCCTAAGAGGACACGGTCCGCACCTGTTTCCATGACCGCATCAAGTGAGGACTCTGAACGAATCCCGCCTCCCGTTTGAACGAGAAAGCCAAGAGACTTCGCATAGCGGACAACGTCTAAGTGACGCGGCTCCCCTGCCTTAGCCCCTTCTAAATCAATCAAGTGAATCATCGGGACCTTCCCTTGCCACGCTTTTAATAATTCATACGGGTCCCCGTATTGTTCTTCCGTCGAAAAATCACCTTCCGTCAAACGGACGATCTTGCCTCCAATCAGATCAATGGCGGGTAGTAATCTCACGCTCGACCGCCTCCTTCCATTCTTGAAGTAAACTGAGACCGAACGTCCCACTTTTTTCTGGGTGGAACTGCATGCCCGTGACGAGCCCTTTTTGAACGATTGCCGGAACTTTCTCACCCATATATTCAGCCGCCGCCACGATGTATTCGTCGTCCGTCACGGCATGGTAAGAGTGGACAAAATAGACGTCCTCATCGCGTAGGATCGAGTTCCATCCGACGTGTGGAAGACGCTTCGCACGCATCCGCTCAACCGTTCCCGGAATCAACCCGAGACCTTTCGTCGGCATCCCTTCCGTGCTCGAATCAAACAAGAGTTGCATCCCAAGACAGATCCCTAAAAACGGCTTTTCCGTCGCCATCTTTTGCAATAAGGGGATCAGACCCGTCTGTTCGAGCGATTGCATCGCTTGCGGGAAGGCACCGACCCCAGGAAGTAAAATGGCATCCGCTTCTTCAATTTGATTTGCATCGTTCGTGATCACGACGTAGCAACCGATGGCTTGTAAGGCACGTTCGACGTTGAACACGTTTCCCATGCCATAATCGATGACCGCTACTTTCATCCTTCGATCCATCCTTTCGTAGAAGGGAGTCGGTTCGTCCCATCGCTTGATACCGCCTCGGCAAGCGCTCGACCAAACGCCTTAAACAACCCTTCAATCATGTGATGTGAATTTGACCCGTAAAGGACGGCGAGATGAAGGGTAAGCCTGCCGTTCATGGCAACGGCCCGAAAGAACTCTTCAGCGAGTTCGGTATCAAAATCACCAAGCTTTGGATTACGAATCTCCGCCTGATAGACGAGATAAGGTCGCCCTGACACATCGACGACCGCTCGCGCTAGCGTCTCATCCATCGGCATGTAACTCGACCCGTAGCGGCGAATTCCGACTTTGTCCCCGAGAGACTTGGCGATAAGCTGACCGAGTGCGATCCCGACATCCTCGACCGTATGGTGGGCATCGACCCATGTGTCGCCTTCGACTTTCACGTGTAAATCCATCTGACTGTGAAAGGCGAGTAACGTCAACATGTGGTCAAAAAAACCGACCCCCGTTTGAATAGAACTTTCACCCGTTCCGTCTAGATTTAATCGAATGTCAATTTTCGTCTCTTTCGTCTCACGTTTTAGTTCAGCTGTTCTCAACAGAATTCACCTCTTCAATCGTTTGTCGGATATAGGCATACGCCTCGTCTGTCCCTGCACTGACACGTAATCCATCCGGAAACGCACGTACATGAACTCCTTTTTCAAGGAAGCGCGATGCCCATCCTTCACTATCATCCGTTTTGACATAAATAAAGTTGGCACGACTCGGTAAAATCTCGCCGATTGGACGTAATAAGTCCGTCAATTTTTCACGTTGTGTCGTATGGAACTCGATCGATTCTTGAATATATGATTCATCTCGTAAGACGACGTTCGCGACAGCGGCACTGAGTCCACTGACATTGAACGGCGATCGGAAGCGATCAATCTGCTCAATGATTTCTTCTGACGCAATCATGAAACCAATCCGGAGGTTCGCTAAACCGAACGCCTTCGATAACGTCCGTAAGATGATGACGTTTGGATGTTCGTTCAAGCGAGATACAAATGAGTCCTGCATTGTGAAATCGATATAAGCTTCATCTACGATGAGGTACGGAACACGTGACGCAATATCTGACAATTCGTCAAGTGTCCACATCTTGCCGGTCGGGTTATTCGGATTTGAAATCAGGACGAGCTTCGGTTTGATCGTTTGAATGAGCTCGACGAATGTCTCATAGTTCAATCCGTTCGTATCAGGTTGTGTGAACTGCCCCCTCGCAATTTGTGTGTAGATGCCATACATCGAAAAGTCTGGAGCCGGAGCGAGGACGTGGTCCTCCGTATCTAAGATTGCCTGACTTAAAATCGCCAACAGTTCGTCGCTTCCGCTTCCGACCATGAGTTGTGTCGCCTCAACTACTGCATAGTTGGCATAACTCGCTTTTAAGGCAATCAACTCTTCGACCGGATAACGACTGAGCGCCTCAAGTGACACGTCTCGAATCGATCGCTCTAGTCGTTCTGGTAACGGATATTGGCTTTCGTTTTGATTGAGTGCGAATCCTGACACGGCATGTGGTACATAGCGAGGGATATTTTGATAGTTTCGTCTCATATGCCCTCCATCCGAACAGCCATCGCACGGGCATGTCCTTCTAATTGTTCTTGTTTGGCGATTCGAATCGCAGCCTTTGTGATTGTCTCATCAAGTTCTGTCATCTCAAGGAATGTCTGGCGGCGATAAAAGTCGTCGACCGATAGTCCACTTGAGAATCGAGCCGTTCCACTAGTCGGCAAGACATGATTTGGTCCAGCGATATAGTCTCCGAACGCTTCCGCTGCCTCGTGACCGAGGAAGAACGATCCACCGTGACGAATCGACTTCATCAATTGTTCCGGATTTTTGACGGCCAACTGGACGTGCTCCGCGGCCATCGTATTCGCATACTCGATCGCATCCTCGATTTTCCGATAAAAGACGCCGCCACGTTTCAACGCTTCTCTTGCGATGTCTTGTCGTGGTAAGAGCGCGAGCTGTCGTTCAAGTTCTCGCTCCACTTCATCACGAAGCGTCTCTGTCGTGACGAGCGCAATCGCTGTCGCCTCGACGTCATGTTCCGCTTGTGCGAGCAGGTCAGCCGAGACCCACTTCGGGTTCGCCGTTTCATCGGCAATGATTAACACTTCGGACGGTCCCGCAACGGAGTCGATGCCGACAATGTGGGACACGAGCGCTTTCGCTGTCGCGACATACGCATTTCCTGGTCCGACAATCTTATCGACGGGACGAATCGTTTCCGTTCCGTATGCGAGTGCAGCAACGGCTTGCGCGCCTCCGACAAGAAAACACTCATCAGCACCCGCGATTTTGGCTGCAATCAAGAGCGAGATGTCAATCCCATCTGCTTTCGGCGGCGTGACCATGACGACTCGTTTGACGCCAGCCACTTTCGCCGGAATGACGTTCATGAGCACGCTCGATGGGTAGACGGCTGTCCCACCCGGTACATAGACACCGACCGAATCAAGTGGCATATAGCGTCTTCCAAGTCGAAACATCGTATCTTCAAACACGTCTTCATTCCGTACTTGATGCGCGTGAAACGTACGAATTCGTTCCGCCGCTAACGTCAACGCTTCCGTCAGTTCAGCATACGCTGCTGGCGGGGTAAAGCGGGCTAAATCAACCGATTCAATTTTGTCGACACCGTCGAATTGTTTCGTCCACTCAAGGAGCGCTTCGTCTCCACGGGTTTCGATCGATTCAACGATTGGTTTCACGGCCTCGGCCCATGCTTCGCGCCGTGATCGATTCGTTTCAGTGCTCATGTGTTCTCCTCCTGACTCAGCTTTCGAATCCATGCCTTCAATTCGTCGGGCTGTTCCGCCAAAGCCGTTTCGCTCGTAATGAATTTTGCATTGATTGAAAAGATTGTCTCATATTCTTCTAAGTCGTTCGCGGCAAGTGTCGCCCCTGTCTCAACGATGTCAACGATGCAATCAGCGAGTCCGGTTAAAGGCGCGAGTTCGACTGATCCATTCAACGCGATCACTTCTACGTTTTGTCGTTTCGACGCAAAGTGTGAGATGGCGATGTTCGGATATTTACTGGCCACCTTCAATTTTTTCATTCCGTTACGTCGGACTTTTGGACCACAAACAGCCATTCGACAACGTCCGAACGGCAAATCGACGACTTCAAGCACACCCGGCGTTTTTTCCCGTAAAATATCTCCACCGACGATCCCCACATCTGCCGCTCCGTGCATCACATATTTATAGACATCGTCCCCTTTGACGAAAATAAATTCATGATCGCCTGCTTGTACTGTCAGCTCACGTCCACGTGTTTCAGGCCATACGGGTAAATCACGTTCTACAAAAAATTGACGAGCTGCTTTTTCGATCCGACCTTTCGCGACCGCTACTTTCATTTGATCACCTCATCTAACTGTTCTAAATCAAGCGACATGCCGAACGCTCGTCTCGATTGTCCGAAATGGCCATATAGTGAATCGTATCGTCCTCCTGACAGGACACGCTTCCCTTCGACGCTTCCTGTCACGGTCAAACCAGAGTAATAGTCAAAATCACCAGTTTGACCAAAATCGTATGACACTTCTAAGCCGATTGCGCGCAAGTGTTGTACCGCCTCATCGACATCATCGATTGCCTCTTTTAAAGAAGCCGGTGCTTGAGTGCGCAACTCCTCGAGCGCTGAATTGCCAATTAGAAACGGTAATTTCGCAATCAATGGATAACGATATGTCTCCGCTAATTCACGTAACGATTCTAAATTGCGAATCGCCAAGATTTTACGGAATGTCCGCTCTTGAACGCCTGTTTCTTTTGCAATAAGTGAGATGACGGCCGCAGAACCGATTTTGATCGTTAATCGATTCGTAGGCAGGACTCCTTCCGCCATATCGAGAAATGATTCGATGAGATGATAATCCTTCTCTTCGCCGTCGACCCACTCGAGTCCAAGCTGCTGTCGTTCATGCGGTTGACCGGAATGCTTGACCGTCCGACGATAGACGGCACCCGCATAAGCGACGCGCATCGGTTCATGACCGTCTGCTAATTTTCTCGCAATCTGAAGTGTATAGTCAGGGCGCATGACGAGAAGTTCGCCGTCATTCCCAAATAACCGATAATAGGCCGACTCATCAAAGAGCGCCAAATTTTGATAATGCGAATAGTATTCGAGAAGCGGTGGATCGATGACCGCATAACCGCTCGCCTCTGCTTTTTCTAAAAATGAAAGCATCCACCGTTTTGGTCGAATGACATCTCCTGATTGAAGTTCATACCATCCTTCTGGAATCGAACCTTTCGAATTTGACCAAATCATGATAACCACCCTTTATCTTATTATCACTTTACCAAACTAAAGTAGTGTGTTAAATTTATCAAATACAATCATACCTGTCAACCAATTAACTTATAAAGGACGTGTAACAAAATGTTTGATTTTACCCACGATGGACATGTGCATACTCCATTTTGTCCACACGGTACAAAAGACCCACTTGAACAATATATTCAAGTCGGAATCGAAAATGGCCTGCAAACAATCACTTTTACAGAACATGCACCATTTCCTGCGTCATTTATCGACCCTGTACCGAATCGAGATTCGGCGATGTCGATTGATCTACTTCCTGATTATCTCGATACGTTGCATCAGATAAAGAAGCAGTATCAAGCGGTTATCGACATTAAAGTCGGATTAGAAGTCGACTTGTTGCCGCATCTGGAGAAGGAAACCATCGCTTTACTGAAACCTTTCGCACCATTGCTTGATGAAGTCATTTTATCGCAGCATTTCCTATATGTAGATGGCACGTATATGCCGATTGATTATTCTGCCGAAACGTTCGATGAACTTGTCTCAGCGCTCGGCTCATTCGAGAACGTCATGAAAGCTTATTATGAATCGATTGAACAGGGTCTCGCATTTTCGTGGAAAGACATCCGTGTCGCTCGGATTGGACACCTTGACCTCCCGATTAAATACCAAAAAAATTATGACTGGAAGCGTTCCGAAGTAAAAAAGGAAGAAGAACGACTCTTACAGGTGATCGCTGACCGAGGATTTGGACTCGACTTCAACACGGCCGGACTCAGAAAACCGGATTGCGGGGAACCTTACATCGCAGGACTCGCAAAAGCTGCCAGCGAGTTACATATCCCATTCACATTGGGATCGGATGCACATCTCGCCAAAGACGTTGGGGCGGATTTCGACATGATTGCACAAAAAAAAGCCACGTTCCTATGAACGTGGCTTTTTGACAGCGATCTAGCTATCTAGATCCCCATGCTTATGGTTGACAACGATATGGCGTTCCATTTCTTCATCTGTAAACATCATACCATAAAGAAAAATAGATGCAATAAAAAATTGGGTGAAATTGTTCACCCAATTGAGATCACATCGCTGCGTACAATGTTTTTATATCGTTCGTAGATGCCTCGTCCATTTGGAGGGCTACGAGCTCAACATATTGTAGTGCTGGGTCCTGATCTTTCGACAAAGCGACAATTTCGGCGGCTGCCTTATCAAGCGCCAACAAGATTCCTGATACACCAAGCGTCGGATAATATCGAAGTAAAGCTCGAACATGTTTAATCTCAGATACTTCATTTCCGTTAATCGTCAACGATTTGACAGCCAACTCTTTACGCATGCCAATCGCAAATTTATCTTCCCACACTTCTTCGAGCGTGATCAAGGCTTCTACTTCATATGCACCATCTGTAAAGCGAACAAGTTTTTCCATAAACAATTTCCCCTCTCCTGAATCTATTTTCATTATATAAGAGATTTCAGAGTATATATTGTGAAATATTGAACATTATGTGTAAAGTTTGTCTCACTTGATTTCGAACAAAAAAAAGGCCCCTCCGAGGAGGGGCGAATAATGGAAGAGTAAAACACCATTGGCAGTACATTAATAATATATCACCTTATGAAAACGTTTACAATGTATTTTTGTACATTTTTTCTAGTGGCATATGTAGCACTTCAATCCCACTGTCACGCATCAATTCTAATCCATCGCCATGCTCGTAACCGACCGCATAGACGACTCGTGCGACTCGTGCGGCGATTAGGGCAAGTGAACAGGCGTGACACGGCGAATGGGTAACATAAGCGGTCGCACCGAAGGCGTTCGTCGAATCAGCAGCCAGTTTTCCAATCGCATTGATTTCGGCATGGATTTCATGTTGTTTCGACCAGTGATGATGATCATACGGGTCCGTACATTTGATATATGTCACACCATCACGGATGAGTCGTGCTGGTTCGTTGATCATATCAACGTCCGTCGACGTCACATAGTTCGCATGCTTATAAAATCCTTCTTCTTTTTTAATATAAATCTCATTACAATTCGTATGACCGGATGGTGTTCCGTTCAAGCCAATCGAAATCGGTTTTTCATCCTTCACAATGACACATGCCACGCTCTTGGACGCACACTTCGAGTGTCGCTCGGCCATCATATCGGCAAACAGCAACCACGTCTCGTCCCACAATCGTTGTTTCTCCACACAAGTCCCTCCTCGTAGAAAAGGAAAGTCTGATTGCTCAGACTTCCCCCCTTAGTATCCAGTGTCTTTTGGCAGTTCTTTATTTTTCGAGGCGATCTCGATGACTTTCTCTTTAAGCTCGTGCTCCATTCGGTCGAGTTCACGCTCGGCGTCGCGACGTTTTTGCTTCCCTTCTTGTTGAATGCGTAATGTTTCATCCAACGTCGAGAGTAAGTTCTCGTGAGCAACTTTCAGTGATTCAACAGAAACAATCCCTTTTTCATTTTCTTGTGCGATTTCAATCGAAGAATCTTTCAACATCTTCGAGTTCTGCTCAAGCAACTGGTTTGTCGTCTTCGTCACGTCCTGCTGCATACGAAGTGCCGTCTTCTGACGCGTTAGGCTGAGCGCAAGAACGACCTGGTTTTTCCAAAGCGGAATCGTGTTGACGACCGCCGATTCAATCTTCTCGGCAAGGATTTGGTTATTCTGCTGAATGACCCGAATTTGCGGTGCCATTTGAAGGCTAATGGTACGACTGAGTTTTAAGTCATGCAATTTCTTCTCAAAACGGTCCGCCAATTGAATCATGTCGTTCAATTGTTGCAATTTTGACTGGTCTTTAGAAACTTCCACTTCATGTCGCAGTGGCGCAATCTCATGCTCACGTACATGATCTAGCTTTGTTTCACCCGCTGCGATATAGACGTTTAATTCTTCGAAATAACGCTTGTTTTTGTCATACATTTGATCGAGCATCGTGATATCTTTCATTAGACCGAACTTGGCACGATCTAAATTGTGGATAACTTCTTCCAAATAGACGTTCATTTTTTCGAATTGAAGTTTATAGTTTTCAGCCTTCTTTTTTGCGCGACCGATGAGCGGGATGTTATCCATGAAACTCTTCTTCTCCGGTTGAAGCATGTCCGGGTCCATCTTTCGGACGTTTTGCATCAAATCTGACAAAAGTTTCCCGGCGTCCCCGCCATCTTTCATTCGGACTTCCGTCAAAATTTGGTCGGAGAATTGTGACAGTTCACGTTGGACATTCGACCCAAACAACATAACCGAATCCGTCTTTTTAATATCGATTGATTCAGCCAATCGCGTGATGCGCTCACGGTGCTCTTGAGGGACGTCTGGCTTCGCTTGGATAGCAGGCACTTCCTCTGCCTGCGAAACAGATGACCACTCTACAGACGGGTCGCTAAACCCCTCTGCCTCAGTTTTTGTTTTTGTATCAGATGTCAGCTCTTCTTCCGGCCATGACTGCCAGTTCGTTTCATTCGATGAAGTCATGCTTTTTTCTCCCTTCCGGCTGATCAGATAAGACTCGCTCCATCATAATCAGTTCACGTTCAAAGTCTACGGCATCATCTTCAAGAAGACGTCCGCGCTGTTCTTTAAATTTATCGACAATTAGCCGCATATTCGTTATTAATTGTTCTCGAGTTTCTTCTTGAATGATGACCCGTTTTCCTTCCAGTTCTTTAAATTTCAAGACGACCGAGACGAGGGAATCTAAGTAGAATGTGAACAAGTCTCGAACATGCTTCGCGTCTTGCGGATTTTCGAAAAGTTCCTCGAACAATTCATGCGCTTCTTTTGACACTGCTTTCATTTCTCGCCTTACTTCTACATCTTTGATTTCAGGCAAGACACGGTCAATCTGCTGCAGTTTCTCATACCCTTGCTCAATCGTCCGTTGCAAGAATTGAAGTTCTAAATCATCCGTCGCCTCGAATTGACGTGCCGGGATAGGATCTTCAATCGGTTTTAGGATTCTTGAGCCTGAGAACGATTCTTCCTCATCAAGCAGCAGTTTTTTCTTCGCCCGTTTTGCGACCGTTGTCGGTGTTCGCTGACGGTTTTTGCGCTTATTCGTTGACCAGACTTCGTTCAAGACGAGCGCCCCTACTATAATGAATAACCAGGAGAAATCGAATACGTTGATGGCAAAGTATATGACTGCCCCAGTCAGGGCCCATTTCATCCATGTTTTCATTCTTTTCACCTCATCTCATGTTACTTCTATTGTACATTACGAAACCGATCAAAAAAAGTTTCGTCACCTCTATCATTTTAGCATAATAAAAGTCTTTGTTTCCTCCGTCCACAGGTGTAGAAACAACTACCTATATCGACTTCATTCCCGTTGCGAGACGAAAAAAACCGTAGACTCGAGAGCCTACGGTTCCTCAATTATGTGTTAAGCCACGTAGATACCATGACGATTCCTACTGTCACCGGTATAACATAGCGTATGAGTGCATGCCAGATTGGATAAAGCTTCATACCTGGTTGAGATGTTTGAATCTCGTCTTTTAAAATACGTTGGTCTACTACATAACCAACAAAAATTGACGTTAAGAAGGCTCCGACCGGCATTAAAATATAACTGACGAGGTAATCCATCGTGTCGAAGAACGTTCGCCCGTTCCAGATTTGTAAATCGCTCAATAACCCAAATGACAGCGCAGAAGGCACACCGACGAGGAAGACGAGCAAGGCAGCTGTAACCGTTACTTGTTTCTTCGACCATGTCGGTTTCTTTTCATTCAGACGATCGGTCACACCCGCGACGACGACCTCTAACATCGCAATCGAAGACGTGATTGAAGCGAATGCGAATAATAAGAAGAACAATACCATGAAAAATCCACCGAGCGGAACTTGATTGAAGACCGCCGGTAGGACGACGAAGAGCAATGCCGGTCCTTCAGCTGGGTCTAATCCTGAAGCAAAAACTGCCGGGAAGATAGCAAGACCTGCTAGGAGCGAAACGGTAATATTCAATAGAACAATCATGTTCGCGGAACGATTCAGCGTCCCTTTCGTCTTAATGTAAGATGCATATGTCAGCATCGCAGCCACCCCTAGAGATAAGGAGAAGAAGGCTTGTCCAAGGGCAAATAAGACCGATTCCCCTGTGAGAGCAGAGAAGTCAGGTTGTAAGAAGAAGCGGACTCCTTCCATCGCCCCGTCGAGTGTCAATGAGCGGACAACGAGGACTATAAAACTGATGAACAATAATGGCATTAAAATCTTGCTCATCCGTTCGATTCCCGCTTCTACCCCACGTAAGACAATCAAAAGCGTAATCGTGAGAAATAAAAACTGTCCGATGACGGCGATTTCAGGTGTTGACACGACACTTCCGAAGACATCACCAAATTCATCAGCACTTCGTCCATTTAATGTTCCGCTCAAACCGAGTCCGATGTAAATGAGGACCCATCCCCCAATAACACTATAGAAGGAAAGCAACAAGAAACAGGCAATGACACCAAGATAGCCGATGATGCTCCATCGTCCATGTCCCAATTGTTTAAAAGCAAGAAGTGCTGTCTTTTGAGTCGAACGTCCAACGATGAACTCCCCAATCAATAATGGTAAACCAAGTAATAACGTGAACGCCAAAAACATGAGTAAAAAGGCACCGCCCCCACTAGTTCCAGTGACATACGGAAATTTCCATATCGCACCTAAACCAATCGCCGAACCTGCGGCAGCTAAAATGAATCCAATTTTTGAGGCGAATGAATTTTGCGCCATGATTACCCCTACTTCCTGTTTTTCATTTCATTTTCATAATAATAGTGAAATACTAACACGGTTCAACAATCAGGACAACAAAAAACAGAGAAAAGTCTGAATACTTTTCTCTGTTGATGCTTTATGGCGTTAAAAATGTTACTGCATTCTCTTGAATCTGGATGGACAATTGTTCAGATTCGAAATGTTCACCATCGATATCGATAATTTGAGGTTGACTCAATTCTACTTTCACATGAGAAGCCTGAAAGTGATTCCACTCGGGGGATTTTTGATCGAGACCGAGTTGCTGCGCCAAAAGTTGTCGAATCATCGGAAACCCGATTGATGAACTGTGAACAACCTCTAACAGTCCATCAGAAAAGGACTGTGTCTCAAGCTTCGTCGGGACTGTCCCGAGGTAGCTACCGTTTCCAATATAGAGAAAACTTACATCGCCTTCATAGAGCAACTCATCTTTTCGATATAACCGGATTTCAAACGGATCCGCTTCACGAAATTGTCGAATCGTCGCTAAAAAGTAGCCGATTGACCCTAGTGATTCCTTTTCATCTGGGTCGATTTGTCGTGATGTATCGGCAATCAATCCAATCCCGACAAAATTGAGAGCATACATCTCATCCACTTGAATGACGTCCACTTGTTGCGTATGTTTCGACTTAATGACATTTGCAGCTTGTGTCGGTTGAATTGGGAGTTCGAGCGCTCGCGCAAAATCATTACATGTCCCGGCCGGAATGATGCCTACGGTAGGTCGCTCCTCGCGCTCTAACGTCATCAATCCGTTCACTACTTCATTCAGCGTACCGTCCCCACCAATCACGATGAGATGGTCGAAAGGTCCACTCTCTGAGGAAAATCGGAGTGCATCCCCAATTTCTTGCGTTTTCTTGATGGTGATTTCTTCATAGAGCGATTCAATCGTTCCAATGACCTCCCCGAGCATCGTCTCGCTCGTACCAGACTTCGGATTCGAAATAATCAAAGCTCTCATAATAACCCTTCCTGTTCTAAGAAGTCTTTCGCTACGTCATATGCACGTTCATTTCCGTAAGCGACACGTCGGTTCAATTCAGACATCTGTTCGTCCGTGATTTTTCCAGCGAGTTGATTAAGGGCATCTTCGATTTCTGGATATTCTTCAAGTGTCTCTTCTTTCAAGAGGGGTGCCCCTTGATAAGGTGGGAAGAACTGTCGATCGTCTTTTAAAACGACCAAGTCATTTTCGGCAATATCAGGGTCAGTTGCGTAGGCATCAACTAGATTGACGTCTCCTCGAGAAATGGCACGATAACGCAACTTTTGCTCCATCGACACAACGGATGGGAAATCAAATCCATACTCATCTTGAAGACCAGGATATCCATCTTCACGATCTGTAAATTCAAGGGTGAACCCTGCTTTAATATCTGATTCCACGTTTCGTAAATCTGAAATCGCAGTAATGTCCTCTGCTTCTGCATATTCACGTGGAATAGCAAGTGCATACGTATTATTAAACTGCATCGGCTCAAGCATCACATATCCGTCTTCTGCAAGTGCATCTCTCGCTTGTTCGTACACCTCGCGTGCATCATTTGACTCAGGTGACTCTTTTACGAGACTAGCGAGTGCCGTACCAGTAAATTCCGGATAGATGTCGACATCACCAGATTTCAGAGCACCCCATACGAATGTCGTTTCACCAAAGTTCGGTTTCACTGATACGGATAGATCCGTTTCTTCTTCAATTAACAACTTATACATATTCATCAAAATTTCAGGCTCAGGTCCAAGTTTTCCGGCGACGACTAAATCCGTCTCCTGTGAGCGACCGAATGCGAGCGGAGTGATGATAATCAAGGCGAGTACGGTTGAGACGGCAATCAATTTCGTTTTGTTGCGAGATGCTGTTGCACCTTCCATCTGACGCAACAAGAAATCAAACAATAGTGCTAAAATAGCAGCCGGTATGGCCCCAAGTAAAATTAAGTAATTGTCATTTCGGTTAATCCCAAGCAAAATTAATGTACCAAGCCCACCCGCTCCAACGAGGGCAGCGAGTGTCGCTGTTCCTACGATAAGGACCATGGCAGTTCGAATACCAGCCATTATGACAGGGAGAGCAAGCGGAAGTTCGACTTTCATCAAACTCTGATTCGGCTTCATTCCACAAGCCCTTGCTGCTTCAAGTAATGATTTATCTACTTCATTCAAACCTGTAAACGTATTCCGTAAAATCGGAAGAAGCGCGTATAAGACGAGCGCAATGATTGCAGGTAATGCACCGATTCCTACGAGCGGAATCATCAACCCGAGCAAAGCAAGAGAAGGAATCGTTTGAATGATGGCAGTAACACCAATAGCGGTTTCAGCAATTTTTTTACGACGCGTCAGCCAGATTCCTAACGGTACGGCAATCAAGACGGCGATTAAAAGTGATACGACAGAGAGCTGTAAGTGCTCAATCAGTGCCTCGACAAGCTGTCCTTGTCTATTTTGGAACGTCTCAAGCATCCAGCTCACCTCTTCCACGTTGTGTAAATTCCAAGACGAATGGGTCATTGCTCGCCAATATCTCTTCTGGCGTACCGATAAGCATCAATTCGCCATCACGCATCAATGCGATACGATCACCGAGCTTCATCGCTTCCTGCATATCATGTGTGACAAAGAGAATCGTCTTTCCTAGTTCATCATTCAATCGTTTGATGTCGTCTTGCAATTGTCCGCGGCTAATCGGGTCAAGTGCTGAGAAAGGTTCGTCCATCAAAATGACTTCTGGGTCTGCCGCTAGGGCACGCAATACACCAACTCGTTGCTGTTGACCTCCTGATAGCTCTGAAGGTTTTTTGGCACGTAATTTCGGATCGAGACCGGCAATTTCCATCAACTCTGTCACGCGGTCTTTTGTTCGATCCTTCTTCCATTTTAATAGTTCAGGAACGACAGAAATATTTTCTTCTACTGTCAAGTGTGGGAATAGTGCGATTTGTTGTAACACATATCCGATATTACGACGTAACTCGTAAATATCAAATTGATAGATTTCTTTTCCATCGATCAATATTTTTCCATCTGTGTGATCGATTAACCGATTCACCATTTTCATTGTTGTAGTCTTGCCACAACCTGAAGGACCAATCAATATAAAGATTTCTCCCTTTTGAACTGTTAAGCTTAACTCTTTGACGGCCAATGTCCCGTCTTCATAACGTTTTGATACATCCCGAAACTCAATCAACGTAATCCCTCCTCGACTATTTCCAAAATGGAAATTCAAATAGTATTTTGCCCTTTTCCATGCATTGTTAAACAAAAAAAGGCTCTCCTGAATAGAGAACCTTCAAAATTAATAAAGAGTGACTTGGATATGTCGACGACCCCATTGGATCGCATCCTGTTTTGAATCGACCAATAAATCAACAATATGTCCTTTGATTCTGCCACCGGTATCAAGGGCGATTGCATCACCAACACCTTGAATATGCACTTTTGAACCTAATGGAATGATAGAAGGATCGACGGCGATAATTCGCATGCCGTTATAATAAATCGAATCAGTCACGTCATGACCAGTCGCAGTCAAAACACGACCTCCATACGCCTTATTGTCAGCAACATCGTTTGAGTAAGCTGTCGATTCGACAGTAATGACTTTTTTACTCGTTGTCGTAGACACTGGTGATGCCGTAGCGTTCTTGTTTGAAGAAGCCGCTGCCTTTTGTGCCGCCACTCTTTCCGCTTCTTTACGTTCTTCTTCTGCCTTACGCTCTGCTTCAAGTTTAGCTAGTCTCGCCTTCTCTGCTTCTTCCTTCGCTTTCTCTGCAGCGAGACGTTCTGCTTCTAAACGTTTCTCTTCAGCTAAGCGTTTCTCTTCGGCAATTTTCTTTTGACGAGCGATTTCCTTTTGCCTCTCTTCTTCAATCGCTTGTCGTTCTAATTCAAGTGGATTTTGAACAATTTTCTGTTCTGTCCCGATTCCGATCTGAGCAGCATCTGCTTGATCCATGAATGTGAACATTCCCATCATCGCGGTTCCAATTACTATCATATATTTAATCAATTTCATCGTAGTAAGGTCATCACCTTTCTCGTTATGTAACGAACAGATGTTAATTTACCACGACACGTCATCTTGGAGTAGCTATTTTATCGAAGTGAAATAATCCTGACATATGACATAAAAAGTGGTTACAGATTGTAACAATTGCGAAAAACGTTGCTATTGCAAGGTTTCACATAAAAATTACAGATTCGTTACAATAACACTTGTAACAAATCTGTAATCTCCCTGTCATGCTTTTCACTTATTCAATTGGCTTCAAATCATGCAATCTGAGCATCCCCCACGGCGCAACATCGACTTGAACCGTAAAAGAATTTTCACCTTCGACCGCATCCACTTCATCTTGAGGGACACGATACGACCCCATTTCTTCTATATAAAGAATACGGTCATAATAGTTCGCCCGTACCCCTCCGAGAAACGGTTTTGACTCAACTCGGTCAATCACAGCAAATCCGTCTTCCCCTTGATCGAACGAGACGTAAACCGTACCCGCCTCCACATTTTGTCGTCCTTCAAACTCGTTATATTCAAGATAAATCGAGTCTCCAAAATATGGATCGAACGGTTCAAACGAAGTCCCCTTAAACGTGTACGTCTCCCCTACCCATGAGATGGCATAGACGAGGATGACAAACAAAATGGCAATCATAACTTGTACGGCCGGAATGACCCACGTAGACAACCGGTTCATGTCGTCACACCCTTTCTTGTACGATTACGCCACCATAATCCGAGTGACAACGCAAAGACGATCAGTGCACCGATTAAGAAGAAGAGGGATACATCCAAACGGTCCCAAACATAAATGAAGTAAATCGTCATTTGGACGACTAAAAAATAGATAAAGGCGAAGATGGTGGGTTGTCTCGTCATATCTTGGCGAACGAGGTACGTGAGTGCAATGACTTCGATCATCACTGCCAATAACACACCTGAATCTTCGAATAGCGCAAATGGGATCACAGCAAGAAAGCTTACCCACAAAAGGTCGTTTCGACGATGGATTAAATAGATCGCAACGAATGAAATAGAAAGGAGCGTTGCCTCAAGAATGGATGGTGGTCTTTGAGAAAGCCAGCTTCCCGTTACATTTACTAAATATCCAATCGACAAAACAGCTGCGACAAACAGATATATAGATTGCCACCCGGCTTGTTTTCGATAAAACAAGAGAAGCACATGGAGGATAACAAGAGACCAAAGTGGCCATAGTCTACCTTCATAGTCCACATATTGACCAAAGATGTTAAATAATCCGTAAAAGGTAAGCCAAGCAAACGTCCGATCTAACGATTCTTCCACAAAATGGAACCATACCCATGTCACGATGAGTGCAAATCCAATTAACGTCAACCCGATGCCTTCGAAACTGTTTATGACAGCCATGAACGCAGTGATAGCGGAGATGATGGAAAAGATGACGTGCTCATACATGATTCGGTGAAGGACTGCCATCGTGAAGAGTATCCAAAACAGCAAGGTCAACTGCCCCGACAGATTATACGTCGTAAAGATGACCGCCATGGTCGCCACAAAAAAGACGAATCCTAACACGCGTAATAATATGACATACCTCGGGGTTTTCAAGCGAACTCGTTCGGCAAACACATAAAATCCAACCATAAAAAGAAGAAATAGTCCAATCTTTAAAAGGTCGGGAATCCTCTGCCAATTGGCTGCGACGAAGCTAAATAGACTGAGCGCTAATAAAATCGACCCGACAATAACTAAAACGGGCGGCTTGTGATTGTTTCGCTCACTAGCCGCCCGTTGTTTATGTTCATAGTCGACTAGTCTTTTACCGGTCGATTCATCTAACAATCCCGCCTCTTGCCATTCACGAACTTTTTTGTCAATGGACACCTCAATCATCCCTTTCAAAAAAAAGGTCAGCTGGCGCGTTCAATCAATTCTAATTCTGATTTTAATAAAACTTGTTTTTCAAACTCGAGCCCGAGTTGTTGAAATTCTTCCATAATCGATACGTCTGCGATCACGGTATTGGTCAGTACGGCGGTCACTTCAGCAACCCATCCTTCACGAGTCGACTTCACGATATCACCTACGAGGAATTCTTCAGACACACCCATTCACTTCCAATCTAAATTTGTTTCTATCATTATAACGAAATTATGTCGGTTTGAATACGTTTTCTTTTATGCGTTGAATAAATTGTGTCAAAAATTTTCCAGTAAGCCCCCAAATGATGTAGTCATCGTGTTCATAAAAGGGTTCTTTCATTTTAATTACCCGTTTTTCGTACGCTTTAGCATTTGCCAAGCGATCAAGTGGGATATTTTGATCTGGGTTCATCGTCCACTCCATCTCACCATGGAACGGGTCTATCATAAGTAATGTAGATAAAGGAACGGTAAATAAATGATCAACTTCATCCGTTCCCTGTGCAGTTGGAAGCCGTGACAACATCCCGACAAACGGATAAATCAATTGTCGATGGGGTGTGGCAAGTGGCCTTAATTTACCGATGACTTCAACTTGACCAGAAGTAATCTCTAATTCCTCACACGTTTCTCGAACGGCGGCTTCAACAGGTGTTTCTCCTTTTTCAAGTCGTCCTCCCGGAAAAGAAATTTCGCCGGGCTGCTGCCGCATCGTATGGGCACGTACTTCAAAGACGACATGCCATTCCTTCTCTATTTCTACGAGCGGAATCAAAACCGCTGCTGTCTGTTCGTAATCTTCTTCCATTGTAAAGCTATTTCGAATTTGGTCTTCATTAATCAATGGCTGCACACTGTTCACTCACCTTCCATCATCGAATATCCTATACCGTTCTATACCCTACTTTTCGTTTAATCGCTGCTAATGTCGGAAATATCATTATTAATGATAGGAGTTGATCACTTTGAATGAACAAGTGGATGTACTAATCGTCGGAGCCGGACCTACCGGCCTTACCCTCGGACTGACCTTGGCAAGATATGGCGTCTCATTTCAAATCATCGACCGAAAGACGACCCCGTCGGATAATTCTCGAGCCATCGGGATTCAACCACGGACAATTGAGGTGTTTTCTCGATTAGACGTCGCCCAAGAAGTACTCGAACGGGCCCGTACGATTGAGCGGGGAAATCTCTATTTCTCAGGTCAATGGACGGCAAAGCTCGAATTTTCAAAGCTTGTCACTCCGTATCCGTTCGTGACACTGTTGCGTCAAAATGAAACAGAAGAAATTTTAGAGCGTGCCTTGCAAAAACATGGCCACGCAGTGAGACGCGGAGAGTCACTGTCTTCCATCACACAATATCCATCGCGGACGATCGCACATTTGACTGCTGAAGACGGAGCTCATCGTTCTGTCGAAGCTAAATATGTCGTTGCTGCAGATGGCGCCAATAGTTCCATCCGTCGAATGCTCGCTCTCCCATTCAGTGGGAAGTCGTTTAAAGAGGCGTGGGTATTAGCAGATTTGAAAGCAGATTGGCCCATTTCTCGTGAAGAGGTGCATATTTTCTTCTCGGATCGAGGAGTACTCGAGGTCTTTCCACTCACGGATGAAACGATTCGAATCACGGGAAACTTACGGACCGATGAGTCGTTCGTCGAATCTGACCTTCAACAATTCGTGGAACAACGTAGTCATATGCCAGTTCGCATACACGATGTCGAATGGTTCTCGCTCTTTCGGGTTCATAATCGAATGGTCGATACGTTCATCCATAATCGCATCATCCTAATGGGCGATGCCGCTCATATCAATTCACCGGTCGGGGGACAAGGAATGAACACCGGGATTGCGGATGCATTCAACTTAGGTTGGAAGCTATGGCTCCATTTGAAGACAGGCGCACCGCATCAAGTCGTCTCGACGTATCGGAATGAGCGTGAGTATGTGGCAAGGAATGTTCTACAGACGACGAATTTCGCGACTGAGATGCTCCAGACGACACTCCCGATGCTATTACCGTTTCAAGCAATCGGGGCTGATGTCTTCACACGAGTCAATCTCGTCAATCAAAAGATCACGGAACGAATCTCGCAACTTCATCTATCGTACCCAAAAGCGTTACGTATGCCGTTTCGTCGCGTCGCCGAAGGAAAGATATTCCCAGAGACTGAAATTTTACGAACCGACGATGGATTTCGGACGAAGATTTCAGAGATTGCCGATGGGCGCTTTCAAGTGCTCGTATTTGACGATGGCAAACGTGATTTGACGCCAATCTATGAATACTTAAATGAGTATCACCCGTTCCTTCAGACTATCTCATTGTCCAAGACAAGCCGTCCATTTTTCGACCAAGGGAATGAGCTTGCCAAGTCACTCTTTATGAAACGTGGTATTCTAGTCATCCGTCCGGACGGCTATTTGTTGCACAAGCAACACCACGTCCGTCTAAAACCGTTACAGGACAAGTTGGCTGTCTGGCTTCCACCATCTTAAGGGTGTATAAATGGAGAGCTTCACCAAATTGGTGAAGCTCTCCATGTCATTTACTCTTCAACATTCACATACAGAATACCAGGTTTCGAGAGCGTCAAATCGTAGAATGCTTCGAATGCCTCGATGTCTTCTAGCTTGCGAAAGTCAATCTTGTCAGTCTCTTCATTCGGGATGGCGACGATAATGCCTTCCTCCGTCGACTTGATCATGCCCGTTTGTCCATTATGAATCCGAACGTAGAGTACTTGCTGGTTTTCTAAGAGCGAGATCGCCTCTCGTCTCGATTGAATCGGTTTTTTCATATAATCCCCTCTTTTCCATTTTAGTATAACGTTCCGTTCGTATTGCTTTCAACTCGTCACCCTATTAAACTTGTGTAAAGAAGGGGTTGAATGCGTTGGAAACATTACTCATCATTGTGCTCGCCATCTTGTTCATCATTTTAGTCACGATTCGTACGATTCGCAACTTAAAATGGGTTCGCTTCGGTGAAGCGTTCGGGAAACAGGGCGAAGAGTTATTAGCTGATTATCATTACCTGACAGAACAGGAAATCACATGTCGTATCGAACAAGGACTTCCGACCGGTAAATTGTTAAAACCGCTCGCTAAAAATTTAGACGATCGTGTCGCGCTATTCGTACATCGAGATGATGCCGCAAAAGCAAGAGAACTTTTAAAATAAGAAGATGGCCGAATGCATCTCACTCGGCCATCTTCTTATTTATGTATCTGTCTTTCTGAGCAGTAGTAAGCGATTTGTTTGACGAGAGGCTCCGTCAACGTTTCAAGAGTCGTTTTGCTGATGACCTGATCGACGAGTGTAAAAGAATCGCCACAATTGGCCTTGACCCGCTTCAGCTTCAACTGTTCCGTCTCCGGGAAGATCAAGAAGGAATAGACCGGAATCGCTTGTCCACACTCTTTCTTCAACCGTGCCCGCACTTGTTTAGTCATTCGCTCTAGCTCCGTGACAGGATGTGGATAGATGTGCTTCCATCCCATAGACGTCTCCGTCCGACACTCACGGTTCGTCAAATGGACAGGGGCTGGAGTTCGATTTAATTGAATCAAGAATACACCTTTCGGCCCGACGAGCACGTAATGAACGAGATCCTCGCCAAATTCGACTTGTTCAATCATCATCCAGTCAAATCGACATGTTTGTCTGATGTTCTCGACGAGACGATCTGTATAGCTTGTCGGTGCCTTCATCACTTCTTCTTTCGTACGAAACAGCTTTTTTGTCTGTTGTTTGACAGGTTGTTTCTCCGTGGCCGTTAACACTTGCAACATTGATTCCACCCCCTATTCATTATTGATTATTCACTCGGCCCTACTTGCTTACCAAAGACCGCTTTTTCTAAATTTGAGATACGGCGCAGCATGTCATAGTTAGACGCAACCGGCTGTGCCGGTTTAGCAGGTTCCGCAACAGGTGCAGGCTCGCGACGCAATGAGTCATTTTCTTTTTGAAGACGTTCGATTTCTTTCATCATTTTTTCATAATCCCGGATGACCACGTCTAAAAATTGATCAACTTCTTCTTGCGAATAACCTCGTAGTGCCGTTTTAAATTCTTGTTTATAAATTGCTTCTGCCGTTAATTCGGTTTGCATCATATCACTCCCATTGTTGTTCCCATTGTTTTTCTTCCTCGATGACACGTAAATCTTCCTGTGTGATGAGAAAGACCTCCATAGTGGACTTTCGCCGAGCCCCATCGACTAAAAAGCGGGGACTTCCCTCCGTTTCTTCGTCGTATAAGGTAATCAATCCTTCTGCTTTGTCTAAAAAGAATGCAGTTTTAGCGCGTAGTTGACTCGGATCTTCGTATGGCCGCTGTGTCAACGGTTCAAAAAAGTCCGCTTCAAGTTGCAGCTGTGCAAATAATTCCTGTTCGAACGGCTTATACCGTTCATCCATATTTAAGAACGGAGGAAATACTGCAATTTTAATCGGGTACGTTTCTCTTAACTCTAACAATACTTGTCCAGCCCATAATTCACAACCATTCGTTCCACTAAAAATAAACCACTCGGCGCCCAGTTCGATGACTTCGAGTATCTTTTTACGATAAGCTTCCTGAATGATTTCAATTCCTGGATGGTCCGCTTTAAAGATGCCCAGTTCATGAGGACGATATCCTGTAACGGCTACTACTTTCATAATCGCTTCCTTTCTAAACGGGCACGGCGATGTTCTAGCTCGTCTTTCTCTCGTACAATCGTTTGACGCAAAACCGTACGTTTTTTCTCGAGCAGTTCCATGGCCCGCTCCGTATAATCAATCGCGAGTTCCACGTCCTTTTGCTTGTGCTCTGCATACTTGGCAAGTTCGACATAGCCTTCAATCGTCTGCAGCGACTCAAATAACGGGATTGCTTGCTCCATGCGACTCGTTCGCTTCAATAACATCGCTTGCCGCATGACGGCTCGCTTCGAAGGACTCGAAAGTTGTTCAAACTCTTTGAGTGCACTTTCCTGATCCCCAAGGTCATGTAACCAATGCGCACGTTCTTCTCCGAAATCTGTCTCGGGAGTCGTGACGAGTTGACTGAGTCGTGTGTAAAGAGAAACAAGGCTCAAACAGTCCGCATGATGGTGCTCAAGGACCGGCGATAGTATCTCTGGGTTCCGTTCTTTGACGTACTGAAAATAATGCATCGGGGCTAAAAAACCAGGTAAATCGTCTGTCCGTCCGTGACCGAAATACGTTTCAACTGCTTTGAGCGACACCGATTCTAATCTCGGTTTCAACAACCGTCTTGCCGCATGTAGTAGATCAACATGCCCGACGGAAGGCAATGCTTTTACCCGTGATTTGACAAACGTATGTCTCGTTTTGATTTGTGGCCAGTCAAAGGACTTCCCGTTATAAGTGACGAACCGCACCTCATCCCCGATATCCTGTAAAAAATGATAGTAGAAAGCAGTTTCAAAGGCAGGATGAGGCAAGACATATTGAATCATTTCAAGTTGATCCGCTTGAATTCTCGCGAATCCGATTAAAAAAATCGACGTCCCAGACCCACGCAACCCGGTCGTCTCCGTATCCATAAACAGGACTTGTTCAGGCTCTAGGTCGACCGTAAAGAAAGGATGCTCGGTTCGATGCATCATAAGTCTTGCATCTCCGAACGCAAAGTCGTGGTACATCTCATCAAGCGGATACGTAGTTCGGAGACGAACACACCATTCTCCTTCGAACGTTAAAATTTCTCCACCCTGTTCAATCCATTTTTGCTGCTCCACTTCGTCAGGTGAGGAGACGCGTGATGGTTCGACAGGTTCTTTCGTTTTAATTAATCTAGATAACTTTGCTTTCATAACGATCCTTTCAATGCTTGTAACTGACGGATGACTTGCTGTTTGAAGTCCCCGTATCCAATCATACCGACACAGCGAGGGCATCCGCTCTCACACGGACAGTCGGATACCGTTCGTTCCGCTGCTTCAAGTACCTCGTCTGCATCTTTATAGAGTGCCTCACTAAGACCGATGCCACCCGGATAGCGGTCGTATAAATAAACGGTCGGTTTAGTCGTGTGAGTCGACTTCATTTGAATGGTTGTAAATAAATCGAGCGTATCACACATGAGATAGAGCGGCGCAAGCCGTCTGAGTAAATCACTGACCGCTTCAAGTTGATCTTCGAGATCAGCCTCCGAATAGGCAAAGCGTTCATCCAATGTGAACCATGTCGCCGTCGTATGCAGTTCTCGCTCCGGAAGATGAATCGGGCCAGACCCGATATTCTCATGCGTCCCGAACTTAATTTTTTTAAAGAGAGTGGCCATCGCGATGACAGAAACTTCTCCGAACGTTTTCACACCATCTGTCTTGTTCTCTTCTAGCACTTTTAATTCTACGGCCAAATTCGCATCCGTATAGTAATCGACATCGACTCGGCGTACAAATGCCTTTTTTTCTTCAAAATCTAACTTCTCGACTTGATACTGCTCGGCACCATGCAAATAGATCGCCTCATCGTGCAATAGTGTCATCGCACTGAACGTGTCCATTTCGCCGATCACTTGATGTTTTGCGGTTTGATCGACAATGACGACATTTTCTTGATCGCTCGTCCGAAGCGAGATGTCATGCGCTGGGAAGGAATCCGTCATCCAATAATATTTATCGGCCCGCTCATGTAACACTTGTGCATCCGCTAAAAACTTTAAAATATCTTCCGGGTCGACCGTCCCGAACCGTTCACTTTTATGAAACGGCAATTCGAATGCGGCACATTTCATATGGTCGACTAAAATAATGAGGTTGTTCGGGTCTAAACGGGCAGCTTCCGGTGAACGGTCTAAAATCATATCTGGTTGTTCGACGACAAGCTGGTCAAGGGAAGAAGATGATGCCACAAACACCACAAGCGACTCCGAATGACGTCGTCCGGCCCGACCTGCCTGTTGCCATAGCGAAGCGACAGTGCCTGGATAACCATTCAGGACACACGCTTGCAATTGACCGATATCAACACCGAGTTCTAGCGCATTTGTTGAAACAACAGCTTTTATTTCACCATTCCGTAAGCGCCGTTCAATCTCACGGCGTTCAGACGGAAGATACCCCCCTCGATAGCCGACAATCGATTTTGGACCAAGTTCTCGTCGCGTCAGTTCCTGTAAATAAGTCAATAATACCTCGACACGTACACGTGATCGGGCGAACACAATCGTTTGAATGTTCGCTTCCACGAATTTTGAGGCGATGCGTTTCGTCTCGAGCGTCGCACTCCGACGAATCCCAAGCGCTTCATTGACGACAGGTGGATTATAGAAGACAAGATGTTTCTTACCTTGTGGTGCGCCGTTCCGGTCAACCAATACAACTTCTTCTTCCGTTAACAATTCAGCAAGTTCACGCGGGTTCGCGATAGTCGCTGATGTCATAATCCATTTCGGATGACTTCCATAGTAGGCACAAATTCGTTTTAAGCGGCGAAACACGTTCGCCACATGACTGCCGAATACGCCACGATACGTATGCAACTCATCGACAACGATGTATTCTAAGTTTTCGAATAGACGAATCCACTTCGTATGGTGTGGTAAAATTCCCGAATGTAACATATCAGGATTGGTAATAACGATATTCCCTGCATCTCTAACTTTCATGCGGGCGGCCGGAGATGTATCTCCATCATACGTGAAGCATCGTAAGTTGCCTTCGAGTGCCTCGACCATCTCCATTAAATCACTATTCTGATCTTGGGCAAGGGCTTTTGTCGGATACAGATATAGTGCGCGTGCAGTCGGTTTTTCAATCATCTTTGACAAGACAGGCAAGTTATAACAGAGCGTCTTACCAGAGGCAGTAGGCGTTACAATCACAGTCGAATGACCGGCAGCCGTTTGTTTCACAGCTTCAGCTTGGTGCGTGTACAGTTGCTCAATTCCCCGACTTTTCAATACGTTTGTCAATTGTTCTGGTACTTGCTCCGGGATGGGCGCATATTGTGCTGGGCGCGCATCGACCGTATGCCAATGTCGTACGTTTTTCGCAAAGCTCGGGTCTTCTTTTAATTCTTTAACCATCTCTTCTACAGAGCGCGATTTCCGCATCAGTTCACCTTCTTTTTTTTAAGAATTCGAAGGTGCAAGTTCTACTACGACTTCTCGGATATGATTAATCCGTTCATCTCGTATCATTCTCGATACAGCGGGCATGTGAAACAAAGTCATGCTTTGAAACGTAGCGGCAACATGCTCATTTTCTTCTTCAAGACGGGTCAGCGCGTCTTGAAACAGACGTTGCGTTGACCGCCCAAATAAGACAATGGTATGTAGTTTCGTACATTTCGAATGAACCGCTAAAAGATGTTTCGCATAGCGTTGCACCGTTTTATAGTAATCTTCGTCTGTCGACAACGTTTGGCGATTGCCACGAAATAAGTCAGGATAATATGATTCCTCGCCCGTAAACATCGTTTCGACACCGATTCTTTTTACATAAGAATGTCCAGTCGCCTTAGCGACCGATCGGTCTTGAATGAGACGTCCGAATGGAATCGACTCTTGTAACAGCAAATGTGAAAGCTTCAGTCCGAGATGTCCACCAAGAGGCACTCCAAAATCGTCGTCTTGCAGTCGATCAATGACAAATAACACTTTCATCTTGCGTTTTAAAGAGAGTTGAACCATGTGTCACCATCCTGTTCCCTTTCTTTTCATTATAACAAAGTCGCACGAAAAACAGGGCGCACAATGTCGCCCTGTCCTCCTTAGTTATCAGTGTTGTCAGAATTGCCGTCCTCACGATTCGTGTCAGGCGATTCTTCATTCGATTGACCTTCTAACGGAGCTCCTGAATCCTCTCCATCAGTCGGCTCGTCGGTTCCTTCATCAGTGCCATCATCCGTCGCTGGTTCGTCAGGATTTTGTTCGTCAGTGGTGTCTTCGTTGTTTCCGTTACCATTGCCGTTGTTATCTTCATTCCCGTTGCCGTTGTTCTCGTCTGACGGGTTATCTTCATTGCTCTCGTCTTCAGAAGGATTTTCTTCCTCCTCTTTTGGTTCTTCTTTCGGTTCAATCGAGTAGGTCGCTTGCACTGGTCCGGATTGCTGTTCACCCGTCAACGGGTTCGCGGCGTTCGCCACAATCGTGAACGTCGTCTCACCTTCAGGCAAGTTTGTAATATCCACACTCGTCTCACCTGTCGTACCCACGACTTTTTCAGTGCCGTCAGCAGATTTCTGCGTCACTGTGAACGTGATGTCATTATATCCGTCCGCTTTCACAGCGTCGAAATCATATGACCATGAGACTGAACCAGATTGTGAATCTATATCATAGTTGACGCTTGCGCCCGTAGGAGCATCCAATTTCTCTGGTTGAAGGTCTTTCGGTTTCGTCCCTTTTACATAGAGCTCATTGCCAAGTGATAAAACGGAGTCCGGACGCTGGAAACGGTCTGGTTGTCCCGTCGCATTCGTCACTTGTTGCATCATATACTCGAAATAGTATTGAGCGTAGTCTGGATCAAAAGAAGCGACTGTCGACTCTTTCGTTTTTCCTGTCCACACAGAAATCGAGTAATCTGTGGAGTAACCAGTAAACCATTTATCTTTCGGGTTTGTCGAGTTAGGCTCGTTCGTTGTTCCAGTTTTACCGGCTACGTCCCAAGGAAATGCACCTGGGACATATGTTCCACCTTCAGCACTGACGACGTCACGGAGCATATCCGTCAACATGTATGCTGTATAGTCTTCCATCGCTTGCTTCGCTTTGATTGGAGAGTTGATACTTGAACCGTCATTGAATTCAATCTTTTGAATCAAATGAGGTTTCGTATACATACCGTTTGCGCCAAGTGTTGCGTAAGCAGCAGCCATCTGTGTCGTGCTCGCTTCGGCAGTACCAAGTGCGTTAGACTCATTTAGTTGATCTCCGGAATAAGAAGGCTCAATACCAACGTTTTTCACGAACGATTCGATTGCATCTTGTCCGTATTCATCACGTACTTCTTGGAATGCACGAACAGCTGGCGTATTCGCAGAAATTTTCAAATATTGACGCATCGTATTTGGACCACGGAAACCAGTGTAATAGTTGTTTGGACTGTACGTACCTTCTAACTCGGCGTCAAGCAATATTTTCCCCGTCGACCATTGTCCATTTTCAATTCCTGGACCATAGTCGAAGAACGGTTTCGCCGTCGATCCAATTTGATATTTTTCATTTGAGTAGTCACGATACGTCGTATCACCTTGTTTCGCTTGCTGGCTATCGACGATGGCGACAATCTCACCTGTTTTCGTATTAAGTACGGTCGCACCCATTCTCAAGTCCTCAGGGAAACCATTTGTTTGTAAATTGACGTTGTTCGATTTAATGTCGCTATTGATTTTTGTATGCAACTCTTTATTGATTGACGTATACACTTTCAGACCTGTGCCATAAATATCTGACTGGTCAAGCCCATAATCATCTTCTAACTCTTGAAGCACACGTGAGTATATCGCACGCGTGAACGCTTCCTCTTCCGTCTCTTCACCCGGTGAGATGACGTCAGCAATCGCGACATCAAGTGCTTCGTTATACTGTTCTTCAGAAATATGACCGTCTCGTTTCATCGCAGACAAGACCTGTTCCTGCCGATAACGTGTCAACTCCTGGTCACCATTGATTGGGTCATAGGCGCTCGGACGTTGTGGAAGACCTGCGAGGATGGCAGCCTCCTGATAATTGACCTCAGAGACTGGCTTGTTGAAGTAGCGTTTCGATGCGGTTTGAACACCGTATCCACCACTACCATAGTAGTTTTTGTTCAAATACATTTCTAAAATCTGTTCTTTCGTATACTCACGTTCAAGTTTGAGCGCAAGCCACTGCTCTTGAAGCTTACGCTTCAACTTCTTGTCTGTTGAAAGAAACGACTGTTTCACCAACTGCTGCGTGATGGTAGATCCACCCTCTGCACCGAAACCGTCAGTCAAGTTGGCCACAACTGCACCACCGATTCGACGCAAATCGATTCCGTTATGTTCATAAAAGCGACGATCTTCAATTGAGACGACCGCTTGTTGCATCACTTGTGAAATGTCGTCGATGGAGACGTACTCCCGAATTTGACCGGCACCTTCGAGCGGTTCACCTTCAGCCGAAATCAGCTGAATTGGATACGTATCAACGAGTTTTTCTTCGTCAAGCTCTGGTGCCGTCGCAATCGCATATACGGTATATGCTCCAAATGCAATGACTGCTGCAATAAATAGCATGAAACCTAATAAAAAGATGCGTTTCCACATCGGTTTCTTACCTTTAGTCTTTGGTTGTTTACCAGTTTTTTTACGTTTATTCGTCGTCGAATCTTGTCGACGTGCGACCCTACTTCGCTCCATTCATGGTTCACTCCTTCTATTCAATCGAGCCATTGATCGAGCACCGTCAAATAATCAATCGACGGTAAGGCTCTCGTCGGAACTTCAATCGCGTCCTGTTCAATAAAACTGAGCGGAATCGATTTTCGTCCCGTCAGTCGTTGTTCCCACCACTGAACAAGTTGTTCCGTGGTCAATACATATTGCGTATTATAGCGACTAAAGCGGATGATGACAAAACAAATCCCTCCGTGACGTTCACACTCGCGCATATGTTCAATCTGATGTTCATGAAAATTCCCGAGCGGAAACGACGTCTTATTATTCGTTTCTTTCGCTTCAAAGTCAATGTACTTACCGCGATACACTCCGTTATAGTCGGTCGTGGATGCCTGCTTGAAATAGGCTTCCGTCACTTTAGCGGCACTGCGCTTCGGATAGTCGACTTTGACAATTTGTAACGGTGTCGGTTTCTTATGAATGACAGCTCGTTGATGAATCCGATAGAATTCATTCGTTTCATTTAACAACGTCTCTAAATTCATTCCGCGATTCGCATAGGTTGGAGAATTCGATACTTCTCTCGAAATTCCTTCCCCCTTTGGTTCCTTTGTCACTTTTACTTTCTTACCGTTTGGATAATGGAACAATGTCGTCACCCCATACATACATATTAACAGGTCGGTCCACTCGTTCCTTCCGTCTCAGGTCTGATTGTCGACTTCTGTCGGTCGACACTTGTGTGGATTTACCGCAACACATATCGTACCAAACTCCCGTATGTTAAACTAGTATGTAAGCGATTGTGTATCCAAATTGAAAAGCTCTCGTCACGTAAGACCCGATTGTTTCTCTATGATAATAGCACCTCTTCTGTTTAGCCAAGATTGTACATCGATAAACCTAATTGATGTCATTCTGAAAAAAAGTGTGCAATTTCTGTGCAATTGATTGACCGTATCACCATTTGGAAATAAAATAGGTAGCTTAAAAAACGTAGACGTTAAGCCGTTTTGGAGGGATTGGATGGAAAGTGGAAAGAAGTATGTCATGTTCGTCGATGAGACAGGTACACCGAAAGGCAACACACAGTTCAATTTGACTGGTGTTCTGATGGAGTACAAATATTCAATCGATGCGGATGAGACTGGATTACCTTGTGTATTAAAGCGACGCCTTCAAGCGTTTAAGCGAGATGTTTTTAAAACCGAACAGATCCCGCTACATCTAAAAGAAATTTTAAAGGCTGAACATCCTTATGGAAAAGAAGACGGCATCACAATCGACATGTTGCGTGATTTTTGGGATAAACTACCTGATTTTTTACGTGGCATCGATTGTACAATCGTTAGCGTCGAGGTCGATAAGCAGAAATTACATGATTTTTACTCGACGCCAAAAGATCCATATGTAGTCGCCTTTGCTCATCTCATGAAATCATTTTATGCTTTTTTAGAAGAAACAGAAGCAGTCAGTGCTCGTGTCGTCCTCGAATCTAGAGATGATTACCAGAACTTATTGATTCAAAAAGCATTTTTCGATATTTTCAACTCGGGTACGGTCCATCTCGATGTCGAAAAAAGTCGTCAAAAGATTAAAGGATTCATCTTCTCTGAGAAGCAGAACACAATGTATCAATCCGGTCTAGAGATTGCAGACCTCGTCTGTCTCCCGTTGTCACGTGTTCGTCGAGGTGTGATTGAGGTAAAACCACGGTTCGTCCATTATGGGGACGAGAACCGAATTTTCAAAGCGATTAAGGACAAAATTTACATTCGTAAAGAAAGTCCGGACCAAGACTTCCGCAACTGGGGCTTCAAGAAAGTACCCATCACGAAAAAGCGTCGTGAATGGAGCGACCACCCTTGGAATCATTAAAGCGAAAATGCATCGACACAGAACGTGTCGATGCATTTTTATGTGGTGACTTTCGTCGATTTCATCCGTTTCTTACCTTCCCGGCACATATGAAGCAGCGGACAAGTCTCACAAGCCGGTCGCTGCGCTTTACAATGGTAGCGTCCAAAGAAAATAAATTGATGATGAAGTTGCGACCACTCATCGCGCGGGAACTTTTTCATCAATGTCTCTTCAACTTGACGGACGTTATCTTTCCAACGACAGATACCGAGACGTTTCGAGACACGCTCTACATGTGTATCTACCGCAAATGCCGGTTCATGGAAGGCGACTGACAAGACGACGTTAGCCGTTTTGCGGCCGACACCTGGAAGTGCCTCGAGTGACGTCCGGTCTGACGGCACAATCCCGTCATGCTCGTTCACGATTTTCTCAGAGAGCGCCTTCACATTCTTCGCTTTATTCCGATACAGTCCAATGCGTTTAATCAACGTCTCAATCTCCGAAACTTCTGCCGCAGCCATCGCTTCAACAGTCGGAAACGCTTCAAACAAACCTGGTGTCACCTTGTTGACTAGGGCATCTGTCGCTTGCGCAGATAGCGCGACAGCGACTACTAATTCGAATGGATTTTGATGCGTCAATTCGCAATGTGCATCCGGGAACATTTGCTTCATCGTGTCCGCTATTTCTTGCAGCTGAACTCTCGTCAACATCACTTATTCCTCCGTTGATATTCCACGACATCCTCGAGCGATTCGACTTGATGATCCTGCCAAACACGTAAGATTTTGTCCATGTATTTGAAATTTCGCACATTCCGTAATTTCGCTTCACGGAGTGCCGCCATGATGAGTTCTTCACTGAAACCATCCTCCGTCATCCATCCGACGATTTGTTCAATCTCAAACGGGGTGATCGTCCCGAATTCCCGTTCGAATGTATGAATGATGTTTTCATTCAATGTCTGTTGCGGCGTAATCTTCTCTTCAGCTTGCAATGCCTCGAAAAGTGGTAGCAAACTATATCGCTCGCTATTACTTGATGCATCGATTGCAATCAATTCTTTTTGCAACAGCCCAAGTAGCACTGACCGGGCCTCATTTTCCGACACATTCAACCGTTTCCCTAACTCGCTCGGAAGAGGCATGACGATGCCTTCACCAGTCATTTCGAGTAGATGAACGATAAGACTGAACTCAATCGGTGACAAATCGAGTCGTCTTGCATCGGTAAACAGTTTTCGCGGAATGACGACCGGACTTTGCTCGAATAATTGAATCAATTGATGTGCATCCATGTCGCACTTCCTTTCTAAGACACATCAATCGGGGAGGACATGACGTCTTCCCCGATTAATCGTTAAGGGTGGATTCGGTTTAATAGACGTGGGAACGGGATCGCTTCACGGATGTGCTCGATTCCACTAATCCAAGCGACCGTACGCTCGAGTCCGAGTCCGAAACCAGAATGAGGGACCGAACCGTATTGACGGAGTTCGAGGTACCAATCGTAAGCATCTGTTTCGTCAAGACCTTCTTTGATGATCTCTTCTTTTAGACGATCGTAGTCGTCCTCACGTTGAGATCCCCCGATGATTTCTCCATATCCTTCTGGTGCAATCAAATCTGCACACAGAACGAGTTCTGGGTTTTCCGGGTCCACTTTCATGTAAAACGGTTTGATTTCTTTTGGCCAGTGCGTGATGAATACTGGTTGATCGTGTGCGTTGGCAATCGCCGTCTCATGTGGTGCACCAAAATCGTCGCCGAATTCGATATCATCGAACCCTTCTGATTTTAAGAATGTTATTGCATCCTCATAACGGACACGTGGGAATGGTGCCTTCACTTGCGCCAATTTTTCAAGGTCACGTTCGAGAAGTTCAAGCTCGTTCTTACAGTTCGTAAGCGCTGATTGCGCAATGTATGAGACGTATTGTTCTTGAATCTCGAGGCTCATGTCGTGATCGAAGAATGCCATCTCTGGCTCAATCATCCAGAACTCGATCAAGTGACGACGTGTTTTTGATTTTTCCGCACGGAACGTCGGACCGAATGAGAATACTTTACCGAGCGCCATTGCAGCGGCTTCCATATACAATTGACCCGTCTGCGAGAGGTAGGCTGATTGACCGAAGTAGTCTGTCTCGAACAACTCTGTCGTGCCTTCCGGTGCACTGCTCGTAAGGATTGGCGGATCGATTTTGACGAATCCTTCTTTGTTGAAGAATTCATATGTCGCACGAATGATTTCGTTACGAACTTTCATGATCGCGTGTTGGCGACGTGAACGGAGCCATAAATGACGATTGTCCATCAAGAATTCCGTTCCGTGCTCTTTTGGTGTGATTGGGTAATCCACTGACTCCGCAATCACTTCTAAATCTGACACTTCTAACTCAAATCCGAGTGGTGTACGTCCACCATCCGATTTGACGTTACCTGTTACCCATACAGAAGTCTCTTGTGTCACGCCTTTAGCGAGGGTGAACAATTCTTCAGCAACATCAGCTTTCACGACGACTGCTTGAGCAAATCCGCTCCCATCACGTAGTTGGAGGAACGCAATCTTCCCGCTTGATCGTTTGTTAGCAATCCAGGCCCCTACACGGACCGTTTGGCCTTCATAGTCTTTAAATTGGTTAATCGAAATTGTTGTCATGTTCATTTCCATCCTTTCGCTTATCGAGCGCGCTTCGTAACGAAGTCTTCTACTCGATCGAGCGCTTCTAAAACGCGTTTTAATTCAGTAGCATATGATAATCGTACGTAATCGTCCTGTCCAAAACCAGAACCTGGCACGAGTGCCACGTTCGCCTCTTCGAGAACAGCCTCACACCAATCATCTACTGTATCGTATCCGCTCTCTGTCGCGGCAACTTTTGCATTGGCATATAAGTAAAATGCGCCTTGCGGTTTCAAACATGTGATTCCAGGGATTTTGACGAGACGATCATAGACGATTTCAAGTCGTTCTTCAAACGATTGACGCATCATTTCCACATCATCCTGTGGGCCGTTATAAGCTTCCACTGCAGCCGCTTGGGCGAGAGACGTCGGGTTCGACGTCGAATGTGAAGCCAAATTCGTCATCGCACCAATAATTTTAGCATCACCAACAGCGTAACCAATCCGCCATCCCGTCATCGCATGAGACTTCGATACACCATTGATGATGATGGTACGTTCGCGCATATTTGGGAGTGTGGCAATCGATACGAATTCCGCATCACCGTAAATCAATTTTTCATAAATCTCATCGCTCACAACGAGAAGGTTGTGTCGAAGAACGACATCGGCGAGTGCCTGTAGCTCTTCTTTCGTATAAATCATTCCCGTTGGATTCGAAGGACTGTTTAAGATAACGGCCTTCGTGCGAGCTGTAATCGCATTCTCGAGTTGATTTGGCGTCAATTTAAATGACGTCTCTTCATTCGTATCGACTAGGACAGGCTCTCCGTCCGCCAATTTGATTTGTTCTGGGTAACTGACCCAATACGGTGTCGGGACAATCACTTCGTCCCCTTCATCTAGAATGGCTTGGAACAAAGCATAAAGGGCATGTTTCGCACCAGAAGCGACCATCACCTCGTTGCGTTCGAACGACAATCCACTATCGCGTTTCGTCTTTTCGATGATGGCATCTTTCAACGCGACCGTCCCGCCAGATGGCGTGTATTTTGTATCCCCATCTCGAGCCGCTTGACAAGCAGCATCAATGATTCGTTCCGGAGTATTGAAATCCGGCTCACCCGCCCCAAGACCAATGACGTCTTTGCCCGAAGCCTTGAGCGCCTTTGCTTTAGCTGTGATTGCTAACGTTGTCGATGGCGTAAGTTGTTTCACTCGTTTCGCTAATAGATGATCCATCATAATCCCCCTCTAATTCGTCACATTTGATCAGTCAGTTGAACACGTCGAATAAACTCTCCGGACTGTAGCGTATAGTATGAGTACGTATAAGATGCATCTGCTTTTGTAACCACTTCGATGAGTGCTCGCTCGTCGAACCCATATTTACAGCTGACAAGTTGTCCGCCAGTTTCCTCGATAGAACGTGCGCAGACGTCTTTCGCTTTCACTTCACCGAATTCACGTTGCTCAATCTCTAGTTTGTCATCAAGTGGAACAAACCAAATAGAATTCCCGTTTTCTTCTGAAAAAACAACATACGCATCCGTTCCATTGAACAGTTCACCCTGTTCCACTTTCAGGTTAGGTGCCTTTTCAGTGAGACGATTCGTCGCTTCCTCGACAAGTTGTTCCTTTTGGTTTTCTGTATATCCAATCGTGAAGCGATACATCAAACTAAAGACAAGGACGACACCAATCAGTGCCGTCAGTAACGAGACGATCCATTTTGTTTTTCTTGTCATTCTGTACGATAGATGGTGAAAACCATCTCTTCCTTCTTTGGATCATTCACTTTCTTCTCAAGTGAAAGTCCGAACATCAAATCTTGACTTTTTAAAGTACGATTCAATAAATCGACAATCTTATAGACGTCCGCCGTCGGTTCGATGCGTACGCTCGCAAGCGTCTCGATATTCGAATTCATATTGATTCCTCCTCCAAAACACTATACGTATCATTATAAAGCGATAATATCATGATGCCTAGCGTTATCTATCATTTCGTGTTACAGACTTTTCTTTCTCATCTAAGAACAATTCCAACTCAGACAGAGAGGTATCTAACGTTCCTTCGATTCGATCGACTTTTGGCAAACTATTGATAAACTGTTTGCCATAACGGGTCGTCTCCACACGACGATCAAATACAAAAATCGCCCCGTAGTCCCCTTTTGATCGAATCAATCGACCGATACCCTGTTTAAATCGAATGACGGCTTGAGGGAGTGATAGTTCAAAGAATGGCGATTTCCCTATCGACTCAATTTTTTCTGAACGGGCTTGCATGATAGGCTGATCCGGTGGGGCGAATGGTAGTCGAACAATGACCAGGCACGTCAACGCCTCTCCCGGAATGTCGACACCTTCCCAAAAACTTGCTGTCCCAAAGAGAATGGATTGTTCCATCCGCTTGAACTGTTTCGTCAATCGGCTACGAGAGCCTCCGCTGACACCTTGTGCGAGGAGCGTATAAGACGGGTCGAGGTGATCTTTTACTTGTTCGTAAGTCAAACGTAACAACTCATTCGATGTGAAGAGGACAAGCATTCGTCCTTTTGTCACGTTCGCAATTTGAACAATCGATTGCGCCGTCTGGTCGACAAACTGTGAAAGCGGTACATCGTTAATCAACGGGAAGTCTGATGGGATAAACAACTTGGCTTGTTCTTTAAAGTTAAACGGTGAAGGTAATACGACTCTTCGGATTGGCTCACCTTCTAACCCGAGCCGTCGCTCCATAAAACTAAACTTACCAGAGACCGTCATCGTCGCCGATGTTAAAATCGTCGGTCTCTTCTTAAACAGCCGTTCATGTAACAACGGTCCAATTTCAACCGGTTGCGTATATACCGAGGTCAACTTTCGATTACCTAAATTCAACTCGACCCAACTGACTGCATCATCGTCTCGTGTCAACATTGTTTCATAGATGACACTCTCAAGTTCTCGAACATCCCCGATTAGTGTTTTTAAATCACCCAAGAGCGCGCGTTGTTTAAACGTCATGTGCTCTTTCCGTTCATCAAGGAGTCGATGCAAATGCCTAAGTGACGTTCTGAGCGTCCGAAGCTTGTCCTCTAATCGATTCGCCACCTCACGAATCGGGCTGAACGATGAGCTTTCCCGTTCAAAACGAACCGTTTGTCGTGGTTCTTTTTTCTTCCCTAACGATTGGAGCGCCGTCAGGAGGTCTTCAAGTTCTTCTTCGACCTTGGCGAGTGATGAATCAATCTGTTGGCTAAACGCTTCCGCCTCTTCGGTGACGGATGTCAAGTCCGCCAGCTGAATGATGCGAGAATGGAATTTCCCATCCGCGCCATATCCGAACCACTTGAATAACCGATCAAATTGAATAGCGTCAAACGTTACACCAAAGTGATGCGAAGCTACTTCTTCGACTTGATGCGCCTCGTCTAGGACGAGTGGTGTATCGGTTGGCAAAATACCTGCCTGATGTTGTAAGTCGGAGAACAACAAAGCATGATTCGTTACAATCAAGTCTGCTTCTTTTGATCGAAGCACAGCTTTTGTGAAAAAGTCACGACTATACCATGGGTCAAATCGACCGAATTCACTCGAAGCATCGGCTTGAATCAAACGTTTGAACGAGGCGGGACCTTGCGTCGCAGATCCTGGAAAGGAGAGCTCTTCTAAATCTCCAGTCTCCGTTTCCGTCAGCCATACGAGGACCATCGCTTTACACATCGCTACCAAGAGTCCGTCATTTGATTCATCTAGTATCATCTCAAACTTACGTAAATCGATATAGTTTCGTCTTCCTTTTAAAAGTGTAAATTCAATCTCAGGAAAAATTTGGCGAAGTACCGGTAAATCTCGATTTAGTAATTGTTCTTGCAATTGTATCGTATGCGTACTAATAACAACTGGTCTTTTCGTCTCGAGTGCATGATGGGCACTCGGAATCAAATACGCCAACGTCTTTCCTGTCCCGGTTCCGGCTTCAACCAATAACGTCTCCTCGTCATCTAACGCTTTATAGACGTGTCGCATCATTTCAAATTGACTTTGTCTCGGCTCGAACTGCTCAAAAAGTGACGGGAGCGTCTCTTCAATCGTGCGAAGTAGGAACGGTTCAAACGGTTCGCGATCTTCGGCCGGAACAAATCCGTCTGTCGGTCGATGTAGCGCAATTTTTCGATGAATATCAAAGCGTGACTCGTCGTCCGGTCGAATCCCAACATCCAAAATCAATTCATCAAATAACGGTTCGATGTGGCTTGTCCACGACTCAGACAAGACGCGAAGTTTCTTCAATGTCACCATAGGTAAATCGCGTAATCGGTCGAGCATCCGGATGAAAAGCTCGGCTGTCGCGTCGGCATCACTAAGTGCCCGATGCGCGTCTGTATGTATGAGGTTAAATGTATCGGATAATGCTTCTAACGCATGGCTCTCCAATGTCGGATAAAGAATACGAGCCAATTCTACCGTATCAATCGCTCGTCCTTGAAATGGAAGATACCCAGCTTGTTCAAGACTCTCGTTTAAAAAAGTTAAATCAAAGGCGACGTTATGCGCGACAAATACCCGACCATCTAACATCTTCCAAATGTCGGGAATCACATCTTCGAATGTCGGTGCATCACTTACGTCATCATCACTAATCGTTGTTAATTGCGTAATAAAAGGTGGGATTGGTCGACTCGGTCGAATCAAGGTGCTGTAGCGCTCAATCACTTCACCATCTCGTACGACGACCGCTGCAAACTCAATCAATTCATCACCGGACTTAACGGAATGTCCCGTCGTCTCTATATCCACAATCACATACGTGTCCATAACATCCATCCCATCTTAGGCACGCTCGTGCTTTCTATCTGTCTCATCTTACCATAGAATGAACGACGAAAAAACGGGGATGCCTCTGTCGACACCCCCGAATAATTCACAAAATTGTATGGGCAATCTCTTCGTAAAGAAGTTGATCTACCTCGTTTTGCTCGTTCAATACAGCAACTTTTGGACGGTGCGTATTTGCCTCTTCCGCAGTCATTTGACCGTACGCCATAATAATGACGACATCACCGACTTGGAAATGGCGTGCTGCCGCTCCATTCAAACAAATCACACCAGATCCACGTTCTCCTTTGATGACATACGTCTCAATGCGTGCCCCGTTATGGTTATTTGTGATGTGCACATGCTCATTTTCCATGATGCCTACAGCATCCATCAAATCCTCATCGATTGTAATCGAACCGACGTAGTGTAAGTTTGCTTCTGTCACCGTTGCCTTATGAAGCTTAGCGTGCATAAATGTTCGAATCATTGGATTCACCCCTTCTTCCAAATCACATTATCAATCAATCGGGCCCGTTCAAACTGAACAGCCACCGCAAGTAATAGTTCATCTGAGTCGTTTGAGGCAATACCGAGCGTCGGATAATCGACGAGTTCTACATAATCGATTTGACTGTTCGGAATCTCGTTTAATCGTACGGTCAGTTGTCGTTTCACTTCTTCAATCTCAAGACCTGCCTCAAGCGTTTCTCTTGCTGCCCTCAGCGCTTTAAAGATTTGACTCGCCTCTTCTTTTTCGACGTCAGACAAATACACGTTTCGAGAAGACTTGGCAAGTCCTGTCTCCTCACGAATAATCGGGCAACGTCGAATCTCGACCGGCACAAAGTAATCTCGGACATAGCCTTCAATGAGAGCTACTTGCTGGGCATCTTTTAGACCGAAGTACGCACGTGTCGGTTGAACAAGATTAAATAATTTAGAAACGATTGTCAATACACCATCAAAGTGACCAGGACGACTCGCTCCGCACAGTACGTCAGCTCCCTTTCGAATGGAAACGCGTGCCATATCGATTGGATACATCGTTTCCGTCACCGGATAGAACAGAAGGTCGACACCTGCTTCTCGAGCCAACTTTTCATCTCGTTTAAAATCTCGTGGATAACGATCGAGGTCTTCGTTCGGACCGAACTGAGTCGGGTTAACAAAGATACTCATGACAACAAAGTCATTTTCGCGACGCGCATTTTCGACGAGACTCATATGACCTTCATGTAAATAACCCATCGTCGGAACAAAGCCGATGGTTTGATTAAACGGTAGAGCGTGACGTAATTCTTCGACAGTCGATACAATCTTCATCATTTTCCTCCATACAACGAGTCGAGTAGTGACTCATCCATCGTGAACGTATGGCGTTCAAGCGGGAAGTGACCATTCTTCGTCTCTTCGACATAAGAACGGATGGCATCAGTCGCCACTTCACTCACATCCGCATACGCTTGAACGAATTTAGGGAGACGATCGACTCCATATTTCAAGACGTCATGGTAGACGAGGACTTGGCCGTCGACATCCGCTCCCGCACCGATTCCGATGACAGGAATCGTCAATTCTTCCGCGATTCGTTTTGCCAATTGATGAGGGACACATTCGAGAACGAGCATCTTCGCACCAGCCCGTTCAGCATCTAAGCTATCACGAAGGAGCATTTCAGCAGCCTCGAGAGACTTTCCTTGTACTTTATATCCTTCTAGCACCCCAACCGATTGAGGCGTCAATCCTAGATGGGCAACACAAGGCATTCCTACTTGAGTGAGACGTTCAATCGTTTGAAGTACTTCACCGGCACCTTCTAGTTTGATGGCATCCGCATGGCCTTCTTGGAACATGCGAGAAGCTGCTTGAAGCGTCCGATCAAAATCTCCATGATATGTCGCAAATGGCATATCCACAACGACGAACGTATTTTGTGCTCCACGGCGCACTGCTTTCGAATGATGGAGCATATCTTCCGTTGTCACGGGGATTGTCGAGTCGTAACCGAGGACGACCATACCGAGTGAGTCGCCGACTAAAATCAAATCTACCCCAGCCGCCTCGGCAAGTTTGGCTGATGGATAGTCATACGCCGTCAACATGACGAGCTTTTCCTGCTCATTCATCTTTTTTAATAACGAAGTCATCGTGTGCATGTGTTTCTCCTCCTAAACGTGGAGACAGGAAAGAATAAACGCCTTCTTACACGATTGGCAAGAAGGCGCACGAAAAACAAATTCATGGTTTTCATGAGTTAGTGTCCTTCTGTCCCTGTCAAAATGATCAAGGCAGACAACTGAATGTGACAGTCTGCAAGCGCGGTACACTTCAAGAATCGATAGCGTCCGACACATTAAGTATAGACGATGGTCTCGCTTTCATCAATCATTCCACACTGCAATCTCTGCAGAGTAAATCGATTCAATCTTTCCTTCTTCTTCTTCAAGAAGTAAAGCTCCTTCATCGGAAATACCTCGCATTACGCCCGTGCGAGTTGTTCGGGAAGCATGTATAGTAACCGTTTCATTCAAATAAGCAGCATGTCGCATCCAATTTGTGCGAATCGGCGCAAATCCTGACTCGAGGAATTGATCGTACTCGATTTCGAGTTCTGTTAATAGGTCGGCTAGTATCTCGCTTCGATGATATTTTGTCTCGGTCTCTAGATAGAGTGAGCTGGCCCGGTGCGCTAGCTCTGTCGGTATTTCTTCACCGTTTACATTTATCCCAAAACCTAAGATGACCGCCTGGATACGATCGCCTTCCGTCTGCATCTCTGTCAAAATGCCGCCAATTTTCTTTCCATTCATCAGTAAATCATTCGGCCATTTGATTGTCACATCGATATTTCGGTTGTTGAGCGCCCTTGCGAACGCACTTGCTGCCATCAAGGTCAATTTCGACGCATCTCGAATCGGCAACTCCGGTCTCAGGATAACGCTCGCCGCAATATTAACATGCTTCGGATTATGCCAGTTACGACCAAGTTGCCCACGACCCGACGTCTGTTCTTCGCTGATGACGAGCGTTCCTTCCGTCACGTGTTGTTGTGCGAGTTCATGCGCAATTCGTTGTGTCGTATCGACCTGATCGAACGCATGGACGACTTGACCGAAACGTCCTTTACGAAACGAGACAAAGGCTGGCTCATCAAACCGATCACTCTGTTCAAGCAATTGATATCCTTTCCTTGGAATGGTATGAATCGCATATCCGTCTTGTTTAAGGGTTTCGATATGTTTCCAAATAGCGGTACGTGAAATATTTAACTGACGTGCCAGCTCTTGACCGCTCCATACTTCACCGTCTTGTAATAATGTCAGGACACGCCCGCGCGTTGAAGCCATCGTTTCGCCTCCTCTTTCAATACAGTCTCGTGGTTCGGCACCTCTTGTAAGACGACGCGCTGTTCAAGGTCGGCCAACAGATGCTTGATGGTTTCCCCTCTCGCCCCGAGTTCAAGGGCATCTCGTCCGTTAAACATCATCTCTTTGCGTGATTTCATCGGAAGCGACTGTTTCAGTTCGTGGCTACGGTCACTTTCTCCGTTCATTCGGAAATAGGTCGAGAGCGTGTGTTCGTCCGTCAGATAAACGGTCATCGTATCAAGTCCCACCTCACATAATCGTGCAAGCGTACGTGCCTCTCGTTTAATAGTGTTAGATCGTTTCCACGGCAGAAGCCAATCCTCGTCTTTCGCATGATAGATAAAGAGCGCCCATCCACTGACCGCATTCACCGGTGTTCGCACGTCTTCCTGTACACATCGCATCAGTTCTGTCGAAACGTTCGGTAAGTAGTGATGAATACCGAGCTCAATCATTTCACCTAACGCCCGTCTGTAGGCAGGACCGGTCAACAGTTTTTCAAATTCGATTGCGATGCGCTCCATCGCAATGTGTTCGAGCCTGTGACCAAGCCTATTCGCTGCGTGGCGCAACTCCTCATGTAACGTGAAGTCGAGCTGCGACATAAACCGGAGTGCACGCATAATGCGTAGGGCGTCCTCTCCGAACCGCTCGTATGGGCTTCCGACCGTCCGGATGATTCGTTCCTCAAGGTCATGTTGACCACCAAACAAATCAACGACTTGCCCATCATGGAATGCCATCGCGTTCATCGTGAAATCACGACGCAACAAATCTTCTTCTAGCGACACCCCTAGCGCGACATGGTCGGGCCGTCTCGAATCCGAATACGAGCCTTCCGAACGGAATGTCGTCACCTCGAACGGGTGATGATTGAGAATGACGGTGACCGTTCCATGTTCAATACCGGTCGGGACTGCTTTCGGGAACAGCGTCATTACCTCTTCAGGAAAAAGTGAGGTCGCCAAATCAATATCGTCTGGCAAACTCCCGAGCACATAATCGCGTACGGCGCCACCGACAATATAGGCTTCACCGCCATGGTATTCAATTGTTTCGATGATTTTTTTTGCATATTCCCATTCTGTCATGATGTCACCACCTGTTCATACAAACGCTCATATTCGGTCACGATGTCTTGCGAGGCAAAGCGTCGGGATTTCTCTAATCCGTTCTGGCTGAAGCGTTCTCGTAGCGAATCATCTGTCAACATACGTTGTATCGCCTCTGCGGCCTGTGTCACATCTCCTCTCGGTACGACAAAGCCGTCCTCGCCATCTGTGATCACTTCTGGGAGACCTCCTGCGTCACTTACGACTGACGGCACGCCTGTCGCCATTGCTTCGAGGGCGACGAGACCAAACGCTTCTTTATCTGATAACAAAACATGGACGTCACTTATTGCGAGAAGAGCGGCGACTTGTTCTTGCTTTCCTGCAAAAATGACCTGGTCTTCAAGCCCCATCTCTGCCACGAATCGACGCATCGCCCCCATCAGCGGACCGTCACCTACAAGCAATAGTTTTTTGTTCGGCACATCCATTTGGTCGAATGCTTCCAAAACCAGGTCGACTCGTTTGACAGGACGGAAGTTCGAGATGTGGATGACGACCCGGTCCTCTTTCGACAAGCCGTATCGTTCCCTTAGCGTCGGGTCGAGTTGAGGCGTATAGACCGATTCGTCGATAAAGTTGTGAATGACTCGAATCGGTAAATCACTCGCAATCCGCTCTTCAGTCTCTCGCTTCAAACTGTGTGACACGGCCGTAATCGCGTTCGATTGACGCAATCCGTATAAAATGGCAGGTTTCAATTCCTCATCCTCACCGAGCACCGTGATGTCCGTTCCATGTAACGTCGAGACGATTGGAGTCTTCACCCCTGCCATCTCACGACCGAGCGCTGCACATACGGCGTGCGGTACCGCATAATGGGCATGTATGACATCGAGCCCGAACGTTTGGATGACACTTGCGATTTTCGCTGAAAGCGTCATGTCGTACGGTGGATAACGGAAGACCGAATATTGGTTGATCTCGACTTGATGGAACGTAATATTCGGATGGTAGGCGTTCAGACGAAACGGCATGCTACTCGTGATGAAATGGACGTCATGTCCCCGATCTGCGAGCTTCATCCCGAGTTCTGTCGCCAAAATCCCCGAACCACCGACTGACGGATAACAAAGAATCCCGATTGAATACTTCATGCAAGATCACCTGCTTGTTTCACGACATATGGTCGAACACGTTTTAATCCTTCCGCGTACGCCACACCGATCAAACTACCAAAATGTCGTTCGCGGGCGACGACTCGTTCCACGTACGCGTCAGTCAAAGGTGTCTGTACCCCATCCACGGGTGTGAATTGACTCGCATAACACTGTAACGCCTGTTTTTTCACTTCAATCATGTCACTAATATCCACACACACATCCGGCTCTACGTATGCATTAATCATGTACTGATATACACTTTCCGGACGGTATGCGTCGAGATCAGGTAAGTATTTGCGGATGCCGGCATTAAACAGCGCCTCGGTCACGAGGTGTGCGCAGGCCGCATGATCCGGATGACGATCGACCTCATAGGGATACAGCAAATGAGTCGGGCGCTCATTGCGAATCAAAGAAACGATGGCTTTTAGTTGTTCCTCACTTCCGTCGATTCCTCGGTCTTTGAACCCTAAATTTACACGGCGTACACCTAACACCGAATTTGCTTCCCTCGCTTCTTGTTGTCTCATTTCGACATCTCCATTAGAAGACAACTCCGCTCTCGTCAAATCGACATAAACGACTTCAATCTTCTCTTTCGTCCATTGGGCGGTCATGCCGGCGATCCCGATTTCAATATCGTCTGGATGTGCCCCGATGGCTACTACTTTCATTTACATCACCTCTTCTTTGAAAAGTATAGCCGACTCGTTTCTGAATGTCATATGTTCAGGCTAGTCAACTGAACTGTTTTTCGAGTACTCTATCTAAGGGGAGGTGAACCTGATGACGGTACAATTACCGATTCGCGTTCGGAATATTATTTTTATACTAATAGGTTCGTTTATTTTTGCATTCGGCGTTTATCACTTCAACGTCCAAAATAATTTGGCTGAAGGTGGATTCACCGGAATCACATTGATCCTTCGTGGTCTGTTCGATATTTCGCCATCTGTCACCAACTTGGCTCTAAACATCCCACTCTTTTTCATGAGTTATAAACTGTTAGGTCGAACGACCTTCATCTATACGCTCATCGGGACGTTCTCATTTTCACTTTGGTATGCGCTTATCGCTAAATACTCGACGCTCGTCATCGACTTGACAGACGACATGGTGCTTGCGAGTCTCTTCGCTGGTCTCTTTATCGGGGTCGGGCTTGGTATCATCTTCAATAACGGTGGCACGACTGGAGGAGTGGATATTATCGCTCGTCTCGTACAACGATATTTTGGTTGGTCAATTGGCAAGACGTTTCTCATCTTTGACTTCTTTGTCATCGTCCTCAGTTTGACTTATCTCGATATCCGCGAAGCGATGTATACACTTCTCGCCGTCTATATCGGGGCTCGTGTCATCGACTCGATGCAGGAAGGGACATATGCTGGTAAGGCGGCGATGATCATCAGCGACCATCGGACCGCCATTGCGGACGGGATCCATGCGACGATGAATCGTGGAACGACAAGATTGCTCGCAAAAGGTGGCTACTCGAACCGAGAACTCGAGGTCCTCTACGTCGTCGTCGGTCGAAACGAAGTGAATCGATTGAAAACAATCGTTAAACAAATCGATCCGCACGCGTTCGTCACGTTCCACCATGTTTATGAAGTCGGTGGAGAAGGATTTACGTTCGACGAGAACCGTATGCCGCTGAAATAAGGTCATACAAACATCGCTCCGTTCACTTAATGAACGGAGCGATGTTTTATGCCTCGATTTGGAGAACTTCAAATTGAAGTGCACCACCTGGTGATTCAATCTGAACAATTTGGCCGGCCTCCGCACCAATCAACTCACGACCGAGTGGCGATGTGATTGAAATGGTCCCATTTTCTATGTTTGCCTCGGCTTCACCGACAATCCGATAATTTTCGGTCTCATCCTCTCCCACTTCTCGAATGACGACCTTGTTACCGAACGTGACAATTTTCGATTGTTCCGACTCGATGATGACCGCATCATCAAGCACCCGTTCAATTTCTAAAATATCGGTCTCAATCTGTTCATAATGATCGACTGCCTCGGCGTATGTGACATCCTCTCGGAAATCGCAAAACTTACGGGCAGTGCGAAGGCGTTCCCGTGCATCCGTCTTTTCGTCTCTCAACTTCGAAAGTCTAGTCTGCAGTTGATTGTGACCGTCTACCGTCAGTTTTGGTTTCATCATCAAACATTCCTTTCAGACAATAATAAAAATCCCGTCATTCGACGGGATTCACTTCTATTCATCACGTGGCATAAAGACGATGAGCGCCAAGCGAATGAGTTCGGCAACCGCAACGAGTGTTGCAGCCACGTATGTCCATGCGGCAGCATTCAACACTTTTCGTGCACCTGTCTCTTCCGTCGCCGTCACGATTCCGTGCGACGTCAACTGAGTCATCGCACGCTTCGAAGCATCGAACTCGACCGGTAACGTGATGAGTTGGAATATGACCGCCCCGAGCATCATGATGACACCGAGTTGTGCAAGTCCGAGTGCGCCGAACAAGAAACCACCAAGTAATAATGGGAATGACAAGTTTGATGTGATGTTGACGACAGGAACAAGACTATGACGAACACGCATCATCTTATAGTCCGTTGCATCTTGAATCACGTGACCGATTTCGTGCGCCGCGATTGCAGCCGATGAAATCGTCGATCCTTGATACACTTCACGCGACAACCGTACAACTTTATTGACCGGGTCGTAGTGGTCGCTCATCAATCCATCGACCATCTCGATTCGAACATTATGAACACCGTTTTGTTTCATGATGAAATCAGCTACTTGTGCACCTGTGACACCGCTTTGGAGCGGTTTTTGTAGAAACTGTTTATACGTACTTTTCACTCGCATCTGGGCCCATAATGGAATGAGCATAATCAGTGCAAGATAGAAAATATAGCCACCTAATGACATTTTCTATTTCACCTCTGAATGTATTTGATAATTTGATTTTACATTCTTATGAACTTATTTTCAAGCGATGGACGCAGGACGAACGCATATCCCATAAAAAAACATAATCCCGTCAACCAGAACGAGCCGTAGCCGATCCACATAATCTCTTCTGCGAGTGACGGATAACGTGGCCATTGACCGAGCACATAATCTACTACGTCGTTATGAATCACCCAAATTAGAGAACAGACAAACGATGCAACCGTCCATTTCATAAACGGAGCATAGATGAGTGCTTGCAAAGCCATCGCACCGTGCGAAACCATCAACATAACTGCCATCAAGATGGTAATGGTCGGTGCATCCGCCGGTAGCTTTCCTAAATACATAATATTCATTATGACTGCCCAGACTCCATATTTAATCAACGTAATAAACGCAAGTGTCTCGAATAAAGGGGAGCTTTTTTTTATCATCCATAATCCGAGCACAATCGTAAAGAAGAGAGATGCCGTCGGACTGTCCGGGACGAATGGCCAATAAATATATGGAGTGTCTCGTAGTTGCGGTTCATACCAGATATAGCCGTAAATCGTACCCCCTAAGTTAATCATGAAAAGAATGGTTAGTACGATTCGATGCGTCAAGAAAGGTTTTAAAAACATCGGGTTCATTGTCTCAATCCTTTTTTCTTTCAGTTTATCGTAATTAAAGTAAAAAAGTGTAGCCCGGTATTCAGGCTACACTTTATGGCTTACTCGTTATTTTCGCCGCCTTCACCATATGAAGCGATGAATTCAGATAATACTTGTAAATCTTCAGGTGAGCCGTCCCACTGTCCAGCAGGCATCGTCCCAATTCCATTTACAGCGATATCCGCAATCTCGTCAGCCGTGTACGTCGTACCGACCAAGCCAGGAGCCGCTGCTCCACCTTCTAGGTTTTGACCGTGACAGTTCACACATGATTGAGCCGAATAAATCTCATATCCCGGTGCCGCTGTATCAATTTCAGGACCTTCACCTGGAACTTGAAGTTCACCTTGAGCGTGGACTTGATCCCAGTGTGTCGTTTGAACAGATTCCCAAGTCAAGTAAAAGACCGAGAGAATACCGAGCAACATGAAACTGATGGCGACTGGTCGCTTAGCAGGTCGACGCTCTAGACCTTGGTCAAGCCAAGGTGCGATGAGAAGTGCCGTAAACGCCAAACCTGGAATAATGACCGTACCGAGCAAAATCCAGTCTCCAGCAGCGAATTGATATTTTAACAACTGATACAAGAACAAGAAATACCAGTCCGGTAACGGAATGTATGACGTGTTCGTTGGATCGGCGATATTTTGAAGCGGTGCTGCCTCGACGATTGTCAAAGCGATGAAGCCGATCAAGAAGACCGACCCTACCATCCACTCTTTAAGCAAGAAGTTTGGCCAAAACGCTTCTGTGCGTCCTGGATATTCTGAATAGTCTTTTGCAATGTTTTGTTTCCGATTCGAGATTCCTACTCGAGAGTCGGTTACAAATTTCATCCCTTTACCGCGATGCATATCGTTTCTCCTCCTTTTTCTCCTCGAATCGGTTTATAGCGGTCCAGAAATACCTTGTTTACGAATCATCAAGAAGTGGGCTCCCAACAATCCAAACAATGCCGCCGGCAAGAAGAAGACGTGGATCGCGAAGAATCGTGCGAGTGTGCTCGCCCCGACAATCTCACCACCGGCGAGAAGTGTCTTCGCAATACCACCGATGACCGGTACACTTTCAGCGATTTGAAGCGTAACTTTCGTTGCGAACAATGCTTTCATGTCCCAAGGAAGCAAGTATCCTGTAAGTCCAAGCGCCAAGACGACGAAGAACAAGAGAACACCAACAACCCAGTTAAGTTCACGTGGCTTCTTATACGATCCCGTGAAGAACACGCGGAGCGTATGTAAGAATAACATGACGATGGCGACTGATGCGCCCCAGTGGTGCATCCCACGTACAATTTGTCCGTGTGCGATTTCATTTTGTAAGTAGTACACTGACGCGTGAGCGTTAATGATGTCTGGTACGTAATACATCGTCAAGAACATCCCCGAAAGGATTTGAATGACGATTGTAAAGAACGTCAAACCACCAAAACAATAGACAAATGCAGAGAAGTGATGAGCAGGGTTGACGTGTTCCGGTACTTCGTGGTCTGCGATATCGCGCCAAAGTGGTGTGATGTCTACGCGTTCATCGACCCAATCATAAATTTTTTGTAACATCGACTAGTCCCCCTCTCACTTCTGTGAAATTGGGCTACCTAGATATAGGAACCCATCTTTTTCTTCTTTTTCATAACGAGCAAGTGGTGCTGTTGGTGGTGTACCTGGGATGTTCGTCCCATCTTTTTCATACCGTCCTAAGTGACATGGGCAGAAGAATTCAGTTGGACGAGTTGGATCACCCGCGTAAGCTACTTGACAGCCGAGGTGTGTACAAATCGGAGAAAGTGCGACAATCTCGCCACTTTCTGTTTTGTAAACCCATGCTGAAAGTGTTTCTTCAAATTCGTACCAAGCATCTTGTGTTTGTTTCTTAAAGTCGACACGTTGCGGCTCAGTCGTGATGTCATCAAGACTCATAACTTTTACTTTGTCGCCTGCTCCAGTTTTTTTCAAGACCGGATCGATCGCAAAGTTGACCATCGGACTGATCAATGTTGCCGCCATAAAGCCACCTACTCCAGTCAGTGTGTACGTTAAGAACTGACGGCGTGTGACTTTTGACCCATTTTGAGCCATTTCGTTCCCCCCTCATTCGTGTGCATAACCCCATAATTCTTTATGCATTCTTCACAAAAATTTCTCACTCAACAAAATAGTATATCAATAAAACCTCTACGTCAACCGCTTCATGTCGCCATCCAACGGCTCGAAAGCTCTGTAATAACTTGTGTCGCAAAATTTTGAACCATCGTGTGCGCTTGATCGCTCGACATCGCTCCTAACGCAAGCGGCGGTACAAACATAATCGGCAAATCATACGATTTGAAACGGACGTCTGACGCAATAAACAATACGTGAGAAAATCCGGATGAATCCGCTTTTGTCACTACATCTTTTGCCAATTCCACTCCGGCTTCGACATCGGTGTAACTAATTGGCGGGCTGAGCATCGTTCGACCAGATAACTGACGTTCTGTTTCAACCGTGACGGCATGAATCACTTCATAGCTTTCGGCTTTACGAACCATGTCTTCACCAAACGCCAATTCTGCGAGCGGAACGATGAGCGTATCGACATATTGTCGTTCGGCAATCGAGCGCAGTGCCCCTTGACTATCGAACCTCATCTTTTCCCTCCTCTCCAACTTATCTCATCATGTCTATTGTAGCGTACATGACATCGCTCACATTCCAAACTTATGAACGAACTGTGAAATAATTGTGTATTCCTACGTTATTAATATACCAAAAAACAAGCGACTACCGGAACGGAAGCGCTTGTTTTTTTCAAAATAATTTCGATGCCCGCACTTGATGGAGTTGACTCGTCAAGTTACGGAATAAATTCTCGTCTCTGCGATCAAGCGCCTTATCGATTTCAATCAATAATCGCTCTTCTTCAAATTGAGCAACAGAGGCTTGTATGACCGTTTGGGCTGAGGAGGATACTTCATCTTTCACTTCCGCCACAGGTTCAAAGGGATTCTGTTCCACGATGTCCACCCAATTCTCATCAATCATCATGCCTTGAAAATTTAACTCCACATAGATTGGCCCATCGTGTAGACGAATATCATGATAGGCTTTCTCAGGATTCATGGTCACAAGGTCTCCCCGTCGGTATCGAAACGGTTCGCCGTCAAAGCCGTAAGCCGTCATCACAAGACTTCGTGGCGAGACCGAGGCGTTTGTCACGAAATGAACGTTTCCCAGCTTATCAGGATGTCTCAACCAATAGTCAAGAATCCACTTTGCTTCGCGCTTCCGAAGTGTATGATGAGCGACGAATCGCTTCAAAAATTTCCGTTTCCGCTCGACCATTTGACCTCATTCCCTTCCCTTTATCATTCTACGTCATCAGACAATTGTTCGAGCTGATCTTCGAGTACTTGACGATCTTCGAGATCGACCATCAATGCAAGCGATTGCTCGACCACACGTCGTGCTTCTTGTCTACGACCTTCCTCTATCAACAGTGTAGCCCATTCCGTCACAAATGACACGTCCTCTTTCAAAATCGGTTCGATTGATGCATACAGACTGACCGCTTCTTCGTACTCTTCGAGCTCATATTTCGCTTTCGCCTTATACCATGTCATGAGCGGTGACGTCGTGTGGTCTTCGAGTGCGTCTATTGTTTCGAGAACATCATCGAATTCTCCTGTCTCGAACAAAATTGATAAGAGGAGTTCTGTCGCTTGAATCGATTCCGGATTTAGCACGAGCGCTTCACGGAGTTCCTTAATGGCACCTTCTCGATTTCCAAGTTTGAGAAGCAGTTTTGCTTTGACATGACGAAGCTCATCATTGTAATCATCACGTGTGATACCCTGGCCGATGATTTCTAATGCTTCTTCCGTTTGTCCGATTGCATCGAGCGACTCGGTATAAGGAAGGTAAAGCGAAGTAAAGTCCGGGTCCATCGCCTGAAGTTCTTTAAACTGCTTAATCGCAATTTCCTCTCGTCCAATCCGATGTGCCGTCATCGCATGACCGAAGACGGTATTCAAATCACGATGGGTTGCTGATTCGTACTCTTCAAGCGCCTCTTCGAACGAGCCGACCATCGTGAGGGCCTCTGCGTAATCCGCCTGATAATCAATTTCTGAAGGTAGTTTCATTTTTGGAAGTCGCGCATAGAGCGGGATCGCTTGTTCAAATGAACCGGTCGATGCGTAAAGTTCGGCCAAGCCATAAATCAATAACGGTTCGTCTGGGTTCTTTTCAAGTGCTTCCATCAGTTTTTTCACAGCCACTTCATCCAACCCTTGAGATTGATATAAGTCAGCTAACAAGACGAGGCTTCTCACTTGTGTTTCCGCGTCATTCGACTTGATTTTCTCAAGAACAGCAATCGCTTCTTCTTCCCGGTCGCTATCTAAATATGCTTCCGCGAGTGATAGGGCAACGTTTGGGTCCCCTTCGTAATCGACGTACAGTTTAGAAAGTACTTCGGTAGCACGGTCGGCAAGACCTAGTTCTAAATACAGGTCAGCAACCGCTAAACGATCATCATCTGACCCTTCTTTCTCAAGTTGTTCAATATGCATGAGCGCATGTTCAGTCTCACCAGACTCAAGCATCTCGATTATATGTGTTAATGCTGATTCATCTAGCATGTTTCGTCCTCCTGGCCTTCGGTTTGTCGTTATTCTATCTTACGTTGAACCCGTTGTAAATCTTGACGGAATCGCGGATAGCTGACATCGGATGCTTCTATTTCTTCAATGTGAACGAATTCATCTGTCATGAGTGCGGCGATTTGTAACATCATGGATAAGCGGTGATCTCCATACGTCGTGACACTTCCTCCGTGAAGTCGACTCGGATTAACGATGAATCCGTCCTCGGTACCGACGATGTCCACACCAAGTTTTCTGAGTTGTGAGACGACCGAATCAATACGGTCTGTCTCTTTCACCCGAAGTTCCGCAGCGTCTTTCACGACTGACGGTGAGTTCGCCTGTGAGGCGACGAGTGCAAATAATGGCAATTCATCAATCTGTGAGGGAATCATGTCCTTTTCAACAACTGTACCGGATAGTACGCTCGTCTTGACCGTGACGTCACCGACGATCTCTTCTCCGACCAGTCGTTCATTGGAAATGACGACGTTCGCCCCCATCCGCTCAAGCGTCCGTAAAAAGCCGATTCGTGTCTCATTCAAACAAACATCTGTTGTCGTCACCGAGCTTCCAGATACGATGGATGCCCCGGCCCAGAAAAAGGCGGCCGAAGACGGATCCGCCGGCACGTTCACCGTCGCTCCGTTCAACCGAGATGGGTCGACGCGAATGACGCGCTCCCCTTTTTCCACTTCGACAGATAGTTTCGCTCCGAATAGTGGTAACATACGCTCTGTATGGTCTCGTGACAACATCGGTTCGCGAACAATCGTCGTTCCCGAGGCGCGTAATCCGGCGAGTAGAATGGCTGACTTTACCTGGGCGCTCGCCACAGGTAACGTATAGTCAATGGATTGAAGCATCGCCCCTTCGATGAAGAGCGGTGCCTGATCTCCTTTGACGTGTGCTCCCATCTCACGTAACGGCGCGGTAACCCGTCGCATCGGACGTTTCGATAGCGAGTCATCACCCACAAGTTCAAATGACCCGTTATAGCCGGACAAGAGACCGATCAATAAGCGCATGGTCGTTCCCGAGTTTCCACAGTCAAGACGTGCCGATTGCGGTGACTCGATTCCTGTGATGATCAGCTCTTCTCGCTGTTCCTCCACGTCGGCTCCGAGTAATCGAATCACTTCGAGCGTCGAACGACAATCGGCACCGAGAAGAGGATGCCGCACACGCGTCGTCCCGCTCGCCATCATTCCAAATAACAGCGCCCGGTGCGTGATTGATTTATCACTCGGGACACGGATTGAACCGTTTAAACTCATCGTTCCCACCATCCTTTCATCTGCTCAAACGTACGTTGAAGGAGCTCTAGCGCCACCGGTTCAACAGTAATTGATTCACGAAGTAATACAAAACGAATCGACCCGTTACGATTCTTTTTATCCCGAACCATTTTCTCCACATAATAAGAGAACGGTTTCCAGTCGATCGGCGTGACATCATTCAAACGCATCCAATCGAACAAACGCTTGGCCCGGACTTCATCCCCGGACAGTAAAAAGGCGAACACCATACCATGCAATACTGCTTCACCATGTGGGATGCGATAAGTTTCGACTGATTCAAGGGCATGTCCGAATGTGTGTCCGAAATTAAGCCAAGCTCGAATCCCTTGTTCTCGCTCATCTGTTTCGACTATCGCTCGTTTCACTTCAATTCCACGGGCAAGCCAACAAACCCAATCGATTTGTTCAACATCCGTCAAAGCTAAAAACAAGTCGTCCTCGAAAGAGGTTTCGAGGACGTAACGTGACAAATACGCATGTTTCAACAGTTCACCGAGACCACTCCGCACTTCTTGAACCGGTAAGGATTTGAGTCGAGACACATTATAATTGACTCCAATCGGTTGATAAAACGCCCCAATCGCATTTTTCGCAAGTGGATGGTTGACCGCAACTTTGCCACCAACAGCGGAATCATGGGCTAAAATCGTCGTCGGAACTTGTATGTAAGGAACACCACGCATGTAGACGCTTGCTAAAAAGCCAGCCAAGTCACCAATCATCCCACCGCCGAAGGCGACAATCAGTGAGTGACGATCGCATCCGTGACTTAACCCTTCCGCGACAAGATGTTCTAGATGGGTTAACGACTTTGACGCATCACCCGCCTCAACGACGGACCAGACGACGTGTGAATGCACTTGTTCCAACTGTGTACGAAATGAGTTCCCGTATAGAGAATCGACATGTTCGTCCGTGACGACCCAAAGTATCGGATAACCTGATAACTCAATCGTTTTAATCCACCGGTCTTGATCATCGACGACGACATCATACGGGGTCGATGCCGCAATTGGAATCGTCACCATATGCGTATCTCCTCCCGGTAATCCTCGACACGGCGACTGATTCGTTCCATCGTATCATGTCCGAACGTCTCACACACTTCCTTCGCGATTTCAAACGCGATGACCGCCTCGACGACGAGGGATGCTGCAGGTACAGCACACGAGTCACTCCGTTCAATTTGAGCAAGGAATGCCTCTTTTGTATCAATATCGACGGATTGAAGCGGTTTGTAGAGCGTCGGAATCGGTTTCATGACCGCTGAACAGACAATCGGCATACCCGTTGTCATCCCGCCTTCGAATCCGCCGAGGTGATTACTGAGTCGGGTATACCCCTCATCTCCATAAGCAATCGGGTCCATTACTTCCGAACCAGGCCGATACGCCATCTCGAATCCGTCCCCAAATTCGACACCTTTGAAAGCATTGACACTCATGACAGCTTGCGCGATTTTCGCATCCAGTTTTCGATCGTATTGTACGTAAGAGCCTAGACCAGGAACGACACCATGCACTTCGGTACAGACGATTCCGCCAATCGAGTCCCCATTCGCTTTCGCTTCATCGATTCGTTGCATCATTCTTTCTGCAGCTTTCGTATCAAATGTACGTACAGGTGATGCGTCGATAATCTCCAAAGTTTCTTCTAACGAATCGAACGTCTGCATGTCTGCCTTCTCCCCACCAATCACTTTTACATAGCTAAAGAGTGACATCCCAACTTGTTGAAGCAGTTGCTTACAAAAAGCCCCGACTGCGACACGGGCTGCCGTTTCTCGCGCACTCGAGCGTTCTAAAACATCTCGCAAGTCTCGATGGTCATACTTTAATCCACCAACTAGGTCCGCATGTCCAGGTCTCGGTCGTGAGACGCGACGCTTCACCTCGATGTCGCCTTCAATCGATTCTGCTTGCATCACGTGTTTCCAGTGCGTATGATCTTTATTTTCAATCCAAAAAGTGATTGGGGCACCGGTTGTCTTCCCATGTCGAATACCAGAACGAACCTCCACTTGATCAGACTCGATTTGCATGCGACGTCCTCGCCCATATCCGGACTGCCGCTTCTTCAATTCAAGATTCATCTGATCAATGTCTACGACAAGTCCTGCAGGTGCACCTTCTACGATGACCGTCAGTCCCGGACCATGTGATTCACCAGCTGTCAAATAACGCATCCGTTCACCTCATCCATCTATTTTTTCGTAAAAGAAACTTTGTTTCATCGCATAGCCGTAACGCTTTGGCTGGAAAATTTGTTCGGTTCCACCGACAAATAACATCCCACCAGGACGTAACGCCCGTTGAAACGACGAATATACTTTTCCTTTCGCATCTTCTGTGAAGTAAATCAATACATTTCGACAGACGATCAAGTCGAAGTTTCGTTCATATACATCCGCTAATAGGTTATGTTTTTTGAACGAAACCAGTTGCTTAATTTCGTCTGAGATGAAATAGTCCTCCCCACGACGCGTAAAGTAACGCTTTTGAAACTCAACGGGTAAGTCAATCAGTGCCCGTTCATGATACTTTCCTTGTTTCGCCTTTTCGATGACGACATCATCTAAATCTGTAGCCATGATTGAAAATTGAGATGGAGCCAAATGTTTTGACAGTAACATGGCGAGCGAGTAGGGCTCTTCTCCTGTCGAACAGGCAGCACTCCACACGCGAAGCTTCCCTTTACTCGAACGGATCAAATAAGGCAGAATATCCTCTTCTAGCTGTTGCCACCGAATCGGGTTACGGTAAAATTCACTCACATTAATCGTCATCCGGTCAAGAAATTCCTCGTATAACTGACGATCCATATCCATCGCCTTCAAATATTCAAGGAACGATGCATACCCTTTCTTTTCACGCAAGGCGACCATTCGACGCTTCATCTGCGCCTCTTTATATAAATTCAAGTCAATACCAGACTTGATATAAAACTTTTTTACGAAGATGGCATAATCATTCATCACCAATTTCAACCTCAATTCTTTCTCATTTCCTCATTCTTCTGAACATAGGCATTTCAAGGGAATCAAAAAGGGACAGGTTTCCCCGTCCCTCGAAAAGTCATGAAACGTGTGAGGCGATTTCAGCGAACCAAAGTGCAAGTTCGCGCTCTGCGCTTGCCACACTATCAGAACCATGAATCACGTTTTGTGACATCGTTGATGCAAAATCGCCGCGAATTGTTCCTGGTTGCGCATCAAGTGGCTTCGTCTTGCCAATCATAAGACGAGAGACCGCTACGATGTCTTCACCTTCCCATTCCATCGCAACGACCGGACCAGAAGTCAAAAACTCTACCAATTCACCGAAGAATGGTTTTTCTTTATGCTCTGCATAGTGTGCCTCCGCGACCTCAACTGACGGGGTCACCATTTTGAGACGGTTCAACGTATATCCTTTGTTTTCAAAGCGTGAGACGATTTCCCCAATCAATCCACGTTTTACCCCATCCGGTTTAACCATTAAAAATGTCTTTTCCATTCCCCAAATCCCCCTAAGTCAATAAGTGTGTACGATGTACGTTTTTAGTGTACATGGTCTTTCACATTTTTGAAAGGGGTTCCATGGGAGTTTACCATTTACGCTTTCCAATATATTGTGCAATTTCAATCAACGATCGCTTATCAGGGACATCTGGCAACCCTTCTAACCGGCTGATGGCACGATTGACATATCGGTCAATCGTGTGTTGACTTCGTTCTAGCGTTCCATTTTGTTGCACTTCCCGTACGAGAGACTTCGTCACTTCCGAATCCGTTGACGCGTTCACCCGGCGAAGACGATCATAAAAACCTGGGTCTTCAGAAGAATAAAGGAGTGGCAAAGTCTTATGACCGTGTTTTAAATCTTCACCGACTGGTTTGCCGAGTTGAAAGCTTTTCGCCGTAAAATCCAACAAGTCGTCCGTCATTTGAAACGCCATGCCGATATCATATCCGAACAGGCTCAACTGTTTCACCACTTGAGGAGATGCTCCTGAAATGACGGCGCCAGCCGCACAACTCGTTTCAATCAAAAGAGCAGTCTTTCGTGCAATTCGATCTAAATATCGCTTTGGTGATTGTGCCCATTCGTATTGATCTTGGATTTGATTGATTTCACCTACACAAATACGTTCCATCGTATCTGCCATAATTCGCATCACTTGCGGTGACTCAATTTCGGATACGAGACGAATCGCCTCTCCAAATAACGTATTCCCTGTATACATCGCCACTGTTTCATCATATCGCTCCATTACGGTCGGTTTTCCGCGACGGAGCATCGCATCATCGATGACGTCGTCATGGACGAGTGATGCCATATGAATCAACTCAAGACTTGAGGCAACTTTCGTCAAACGGATATCTTTCGTCTCACCGAACCCTGCGCTCAATAGGACGAAGGCTGGACGGATGCGTTTACCACCCGCATCGAGGAGTTGGCGCGATGCTGATTCAATGACGGGGTGGTCCGTCCTGACTCGAGTAGATAAAAATTGATCGATTTGATCAATCTCTCGGTTCATATGACGATAGAGTCGCTTCAAAGACATGTTTCACCACTTCTTTCCTAGATGCATAGCACATGCACCTCCGGAGAATGTCTTCACTTCGACTTGTTCAAACCCGGCCTCTTCGAACATGCGTTTGAGCTTCAAACGATCCGGAAATTGGTCGGTCGATTCTTGGAGCCACTTATACTGATCATATGACCCGGCAAACATTTTACCGAATAACGGCATGACCGTCCCAAAATAAAATCGATACAATTCTTTAAAGACCGGTGCTGTCGGTTGGCTTGTCTCGAGACAGACGACCGTCCCTCCCGGTTTCAAGACCCGATGCATTTCATGCAATACCGTCATGTAATCCGGAACGTTCCGCAGTCCAAATCCGATCGTGACGTAATCAAATGAGTGATCTCCAAATGGCAGTGCCATCGCATTGCCGTGAAGTAACTCGATGTTCGACCATGATTTCACCTTTTCTTCTCCAACTTTTAGCATGTTTTCTGAAAAGTCGAGACCTTTGACGACACCCGTATTTCCGGCAGCGTCCGCCAATTGAATCGTCCAGTCGGCTGTCCCGCAACAAACATCTAGACATTTAGCCCCCGGAAAGACGTTCATTTTTTTCATCGTTGTCCGTCGCCACCATTTATGAAGTCGGAAGCTGATAATCGAGTTCATCGTATCGTAGCTAGGAGAAATGGACTGAAATACTTCGTATACTTTTTGCTCTTTTTCTATCGGTTGCAACGTGTAACATCCTTTCCGTTCTAAGCGACCGCATATGCGAGCAACGTCGTCAGTTGCTCTTTTTGGTCTTGCCTGAGGGTTGTCGCTTTCTTTTCAATCATTTGTTTCCCACTCGTTGTTAAATAAGGTTGTTTAATCAATTCGGAAAGTGTTTGAATCAATCCGATGTTTGCTTCAAGCCAAACAGTCATCGAGGCGTTCTTCTCGAGCAACAAGGTACACTTCGCCGCATTGACGCGCTGTACGGACTGCCCAAACCGGTCACCATATGACGATGGAAAGTCTGTCAAGATTTTATAAAACTGAGCCGAAGCAAAGTCGCCAGCGAGCACTTTTAATTGGCGGGCTAGAGACCCTCTCGGACTACTGTTCACTTGATCGTGTAATTCGAGCGCTTGATGTGCAAAATAGGTTGCCATCACGAGTTGTCGATGCTCAATCGATTCCAAATCAATCATCTCGACCATCCAACGAAGCAACAGCATGTCGATGGCTGGTACCACCTCGTGTTTCGTCAAATAGGGATGATTCATACGTGTTTCGATTTGACGAGCAAGGTCTGTGACAACAAATTCATTTGTCAACTTTTCCATGCTATCCCCCCTCGCCCACTTCATTGTCATTCTGACATAGTATAGCACATTTTTGTCACATTCACGTCATTAGAACTCGCAAACACAACAAAAAAGCCGCCTATCGGCGACTTATGTATTGCAGATTACTTGACCGCATCTTTGAGCGCTTTACCTGCTTTAAATGCAGGAACTTTACTCGCTGGGATTTCGATATCTTCTTTTGTACGTGGGTTACGACCTTTACGGGCAGCACGCTCACGAACTTCAAAAGTACCAAAACCGATCAATTGAATTTTCTCACCGTTTTGGAGTGCTTCAGTGATTGATTCAAACGTAGCTTCTACGATTTTCGTTGCTTCTTTTTTAGAAACATCGGCTTTCTCAGTAACAGCTTGGATCAATTCAGTTTTGTTCATCACGATTCACCTCCTCTCACAGGGAGTTTACGGGATTAATCATATCGTACAAACGTTGATATGACAACATTTTTTGCATGATTTCATGACATTCACTATCAAAACAAGCTCAATTGTTTAAAAAAACGACTTCTCCTTGTTCATCTATTGTATAACCTTGAGAATAAGCTGGGGCAAATGGAGCATCTTTATAGAGCAAATAACGAATATCATCACCGATTTTTGGCGACTCATCCGTCTTTTGAAGCGCTTCTTCCACATCTTTTCGATAGTCTACAAAAAGTTGTCCCGTGCCATCTACATAGATTGGAAGCTCCCGATCAGAGTAAGGGCTTGGAATGACCGGTTCCTCCGTGATAAAGATTTTATCGTAGTCTAATGTGAACTGATTCTTGCCGAGTGATCCATCGAACGGAAATTTCCCCTCTTTTGCTCGGAAAGCATTGATGTTTGTTTGAAGTTGCTGTAACCGCTCCGAGACACGTAAATCAATTAATTTCACAGTCGGTTCAGTCTCGACGTCAACGAGAATATATTGGAATAATCCACCACCCTCGAAACTGTTCGCCGGCGGGTCAGACAAGTACCCAGGGACGAGACGTGAAAATTCGATTGGGTAACGCTCCATAAGAGGCGTTTCCGCCGGTTTCGTCTTAATCGGCAACACGCCGGATTGTTCACGATACGCATCGACCGCACTTTGTACGGTAGTTAATTGATTTTCATACGGAACATTATTCGTCCGTTCCGATTCAGGAAACATACAACCTGCCAACAGAGTCGTCAGTACCAAACTGACAGCGATGATCATCTTTTTCATAACGTTTATCCTCCCGTCGGTCCTGAGACGACGACAAAAATCATAATAACAGTCCCAAACAAGAAAATGATGAACGCGATTATTCTTACAAGAGTCGCAAACCAACCGGTCAGTTTCGTATGACTGATGGCGACCATTAATGCAGCAACGGCAAAAGCACCGATCCCTGCAAATGAAATCCACATTTTGATGAGTGACGGTGTCACGTCTATCCCCCTACTTTCTCTATGTTCTCCAGACTTCAAGTTTAGCAAAAAAAAGCGAGGAACTGAACGAAAACGTCAGCCCCTCTTCAAACCATTCTTATTCTTCGAAATGAAAGACTTGTTCCATCTCGTGCTTTTGTGGTCGTCTCATTAGTTTTTTCACTTCATCATGAGGGCTCTTGCCTTCGAACAACACATTATAAAGTGCTTCCGTGATCGGCATCTCGACACCTGCATCTTTCGCAAGAAAGTGAGCCGCCTCACAAGCCCGAACACCTTCGACGACCATTCCCATATTGCCTAGAACGTCTTCAAGCTTCTCACCGCGTCCAATCGCATTTCCCGCTCGCCAGTTTCGGCTATGTTGTGACGTTGCTGTCACAATCAAGTCTCCGATTCCAGTGAGGCCCGAGAAAGAAGCAGGGTTCGCACCGAGTTTCACGCCAAGCCTTGCAATTTCAACAATCCCACGGGTCATGAGGGCTGCTTTCGCATTATCCCCATAGCCAAGTCCGTCTGTCATTCCGGCAGCAAGGGCTATGATGTTTTTGAGCGCTCCGCCATATTCAGCACCAACGACGTCTGAGTTCAAGTACACACGGAACTGATCGTTTGTGAGCAACTCCTGCACTTCGTCCGCGACATCGAGGTCCTCACAGGCGATCGTGATGGTCGTCGGTTTTCGAACCGCGACCTCCTCCGCATGTGTCGGACCTGTCAATACGCCGATTGCCCGGCGTTTCGATGGTTCGATTTCTTCTGCGATGATTTCCGAGAGACGCTTATGCGTCTTCGGTTCAATCCCCTTCGCGGCATGGACAATTGTGACAGGCTTCGTCAACAGTGAGTTCAACTCTTTTGAGACCGGACGAATTGCCGAACTCGGGACAACAAGAAAGACGATGCTACGATTGTCGAGAGCTTCTTTCATATCCGTCGTCGCACGAATCGATTCCGGTAATGGCGCATCTTTCAAATAAAACGAGTTGGTGTGCGACGAGTTGATTTCATCGACATGTTCCTGTTCACGTCCATAGAGCAGGACATCGTGTCCATTATCTGCTAAAACGAGCGAGATGGCCGTTCCCCAGCTTCCCGCTCCTATGACAGCTACGTTTGCCATAAGTGGCACCCCCGTTATTAGTTTTTCTGACGAGCCACGATATGAATCGGTGTCCCGGTGAAGTCAAATGCTTTACGAATTTGATTATCTAAATAACGTTTATAAGAGAAATGTAACAATTCAGGGTCGTTGACGAACAAGACGAATGTCGGTGGTTCGATAGCAACTTGAGTCGCATAGTTAATCTTCAATCGCTGTCCTTTATCCGTCGGTGTCGGGTTCATCGCGACCGCGTCGACGATGACATCGTTCAACACGCTCGTCGAGATACGACGACGATGTGTTTCTGCCACTTGTTTGATGACAGGCAACAATGTCTGTAAGCGTTTCGACGTGAGCGCTGATAAGAAGACGATCGGTGCATAATCAAGGAACAAGAATTCTTGACGAATCTTTTCTTCCATCTTCTTCATCGTCTTGTCATCTTTTTCGACGGCATCCCATTTGTTGACGACGATGACAATCGCTTTCCCAGCTTCATGCGCGAGACCTGCAACGCGTTTGTCCTGTTCAATGATGCCTTCTTCACCGTCGAGGACGACGAGGACAACGTTCGAGCGCTCAATTGCTTTCTGCGCACGCATAACACTGTAACGCTCTGTCGATTCGTATACTTTCCCGCGTTTACGCATACCCGCCGTATCGATGATGACATACTCTTGTCCATCACGTGTGAATGGCGTGTCGATTGCGTCGCGTGTCGTACCGGCAATATTTGAGACGATGACACGATCTTCACCAAGAATCGAGTTTGTCAAACTAGACTTCCCGACGTTCGGACGACCAATCAACGAAAACTGAATGACATCATCGTTATATTCATAGTCGTCTTTTTCTGGAGCGAGTTCAAATACTTGGTCGAGTAAATCTCCAAGACCAAGACCGTGTGTCCCAGAAATCGGGAACGGGTCCCCGAATCCAAGTGAATAGAACTCATACATAAGATCTCGCATTTCAAAGTTGTCCACTTTGTTCACGGCAAGAACAATCGGTTTGTTCGAGCGGAACAACAAGTTCGCCACTTCTTCATCGGCTGCTGTGATTCCTTCACGACCATTCACCATAAAGATGATAACATCTGCTTCATCGATTGCAAGTTCTGCTTGATGACGCATTTGAACGAGCAACGGCTCATCCCCTATTTCGATACCACCTGTATCGATTAAATGGAACTTACGATTTAGCCACTCTCCTGTACCGTAAATACGGTCACGTGTGACGCCCGGCTTATCATCAACGATCGAGACACGATCTCCGATGATGCGGTTAAAAATTGTGGATTTCCCGATATTCGGTCGGCCAACGATGGCCACTGCTGGAATTCCCATAACAACACCTCACTAACTTTCTATCAAAATTTCATCATTTCATCATTTCGAAACGCAACTTACCTATCATATCACAGGCAAAATTAAGTGACCATACAAAAAGAAGCGGGAGTATGACTCCCGCTTGAACGATCATCTTATTTTGAGTCGTCCGAAGAGTCATCCCCTGTCAATTCAGAAACAGAGAATCCTCCTTGGTCGCTATATTCATCGAGCAACGCTTGGTCATCATCTTGACGAGTCGGTTCAGATGATTCGAGTGCACGCATCGACAATGAGATTTTCTTATCGTCAAGATGAACGTCCAACACTTTCACTTTCACTTCCTGGCCTTCTGACAATACTTCAGATGGCGTTGCGATGTGACGATTCGCAATTTGTGAGATATGAAGGAGTCCTTCCACTTGCGGCGCGACTTCGACGAACGCACCGAACGTTACGAGACGTTTGACCGTTCCTTCAATCACGTCCCCTGGTTGGATTTTCCCTTCGATGGTTTCCCACGGGCCTGGTTGCGTTTCTTTAATCGAAAGTTTCACTTTTTCATTATCTAAATCGAGTCCGAGAACTTTCACTTTGACACGATCGCCTTCTGTTACGACATCGCTCGGCTTCTCGACACGGCTATGAGCCATTTCCGAGATGTGAACGAGACCGTCCACGCCACCGATATCGACGAACGCACCGAAATCTGTCAATCGTTGAACCGTTCCTTCGATTACTTGACCAACTTCAAGCGATTCGAGCGTTTCCGATTTCTTCGCGCTCATTTCTGCTTCGACAACTGCTTTATGTGACAAGATGACGCGATTTTTTTCGCGGTCAATCTCGACGACTTTTACGGTAATTGGGTTGTTCAAGTATGACGAGAAGTCTTCAACGAAGTGACTTTCGACAAGGGATGCAGGGATAAACCCACGAATTCCGATATCGACAACAAGGCCACCTTTGACCTTATCTTTTACCATCACTTCAAACACTTCACCCGATTCGAATTTTTCGACGATTCGATCCCAAGCTGCTTCGGCATCGACGTCCTTTTTCGAAACGACCACTTCTTCGTCCGTGACTTTTTTTACTTTGACACGAATCTCGTCGTTCACTTGGAGTGATTCGTTTAAATCGTCTAGATGCATGCTTGATACTTCGCTAATTGGCAAAATCGCTTCGGTTTTATAACCGATATCGATCAGCGCTTGCTTATCCTCGATTTTGACGACTGTCCCGGTCACAATCTGACCACGATTAATTTCAAAATCAGGCATATCTTTCATTTCTTCGACCATTCCAACACTACCCCCTCACGATGAGTACAAAAAGGAGCGCCATAAGGCGCTTACACCTAGTATAAATCTCTTATAATTCCGAGAATTTGTCAAGGCGTTATGAAGATTGTACCTCTATTGAAAGAAGTTTAAACCTCAATTCCGTAATCCTTCCCTCACTTCGTGAGTGAATGCTTTAAATAGAGGTCAGCAATCGTATTCATGATCAAATCGGACGCTTCTTGCGCACTTGCCTTACGTGCTTTCAGTTCTGACAAGTCAATCGGCTTTCCGATGATGACGCGGAGTTTCGCACGAAACTTGTATTTCCCAATGATGGCAATCGGTAAGATGTGCGCCTCCGAACGCATCGCAAAGAATCCGACACCCGCTTGTGCCTTCCCGAGCGTACCGTCTTTTGATCGCGTTCCTTCCGGAAAGATAGAGATGACTTCATCCTCTTTCAACTTTTGAAGCACGACACGAAGCGCTTGACGGTCACCTTCCCCACGTGACACCGGAATCTGACCTGCCCGCTTCAAAATATGCTTCAATACCGGAACACTAAAAAGTTCCTTCTTGGCAAAAAATCGGAGCGGACGCTGCTTTGGAATGGCGCACGCGAGAAGCACGGGATCCCAATTCGATTGGTGATTCGAGCAGACGAGAATCGACCCGTCCATAGGGACATTCTCTCGTCCGATAAATTCGACTCGGAATAATGCCCGTTGTATGACGTTCACGACGGCTGTTGCCAGCCGATACATGCCGAACGGTCCATTGTTTAATGGTTTACTCATGCTTTCACCTCTTCAATTAATCGTTCGATTGCTTGAACAACGCCATCAATCGCCAACGTCGTCGTGTCAAGGAAGTGTGCATCGTCAGCTTGGCGGAGAGGAGCGACTTCACGTTCTGAATCCCGTTTATCACGAAGCGCTATTTCTTGTTTCAATAGTTCGTAATCACTCGCAATCCCTTTTGACAGGTTTTCTTCGTGACGGCGACGAGCTCGCTCTTCGACCGATGCCGTCATGAAAACTTTCAAATCGGCATTCGGGAGAACATGCGTCCCGATATCGCGGCCGTCCATGACGACACCGCCTTCTTTAGCCAAATCACGTTGAAGGTCCATCAAGGCATCTCGCACTTCCGGTTGGCGTGCGACAAAACTTACGTTATTCGTCACTTCACTTGAGCGAATGACGTTCGTCACTTCCTCCTCTCCATCGAATACACGCTGTCCTTCTTCGGACGGGACGAGTCGAAGCGTCATCTTCTCAATCATCCGAGCAAGTGCAGGTCCATCTTCGAGCGCAATCCCTTCGCTCAGCGCACGAAACGTGACTGCCCGATAGATGGCACCTGTATCGATATAGACATATCCCAATTGTTTCGCCAATGACTTGGCGATTGTACTTTTTCCGGCACCCGCCGGTCCGTCTAAAGCAATTTGTAATGATTTTTTCATACAAAACGGGTATCGAGTGATCCCGATACCCTCCTCCTCTCGGTCAATAATCCCGAGAACATCATAACAGTTTTTTATCGTGAAGAAAATACAGACCCTGTCCGTTTTCGTGCTTCAAGCTGAATGCGGAAACAGTATCGTAAAATCGTTTCCTGGTCACGTGATGTCAAATCTTCAAAGGCTAAGGAAAGTTCCTGCTTCACTTCTTGCTTATGTATCCGCACAAGGCGGCTCTTTACACGGAAGAGCTGATCTGAACCGATTTCGTCCTCAATTCGGAAAACAACGATGAGGGACTCATCAACTTCTATAGGAGCGCGATTCGCAATAATCTTCATTCCGCCGGCAGAGACATCGAGGGATGTCGTTTCGAACGATTCAAAACTATCTCCGTCGACCGCGAGCACTTTCACGTCAATCATTTCAGGGACTCGTAAGTATTCACGACGCTGGATCCGTTTGATTTTTTTCTCGTCGGGAAGATGGAAAGCGTAGCGAAGTGTCATCTGTGCATCGCTGATTCGTTTCACGACTTTTGTATCGAATGCATACAATTGATTTTCTCCTTGAAAGAAATAGACTCGCAGCTGTTCCTCTTCATGTAAAAAAAACGTTTTTAACGTCGTCATGTCGCTCGGTGATTCAATCCATACGACTTGATCAGTAATGGCGGCAATCTTCGTTTTCCCCTCAGCGCGCCCTTCCACTTCAATTCTCAACTCTTGACCTTCTTTTAACATACTTATTCTTCCCCTTTATTTAAATTGACGACGATTGGACAGATTGGCAGCTCGTACGAGCAAAAGTGCCACCATCCATAAAATGACGATATAGAGCACGGCAGGCAGTTTGTGGTTCGGTTCAAGAATCAAAATCAAATCGAACGTTCCGTGAATGACTGTTGCGGAAAGGACCGCCATGAATAGCCACAGACGTTCACGTGTCGAGTGCTTTGCCCGTCCTAAACAATAACCCATCACGACTGCGAACAAAGCATGTCCACTTACCGGCAGAACGGCTCGCCAAATCGCGATTTCTAATGAATCATACACCCATAAGTATAAAAAATTCTCCAATGTCGCAAAGCCTAATGAGCAGGCGACCGCATAGAGAATCCCGTCGTAGTAATCATCAAAGACTTTATGTATATATATTGTATAATAAATCATAAACCATTTAAAAAACTCTTCAAGTAAGGCAGTAGTGATATACGCCTGCCAAAACGGTCCAGTAAGCACTCCTTCTTCAACGAACGCATATTGGATAAACATGATCGGAAACACGAGAACGGCCCCGGCCACGAAAGAACGAATCACATATCCGAGCGGTTCTGCTTCTAGTTCATGGCGAAGATAGAAGTAGGATAGAAGGGCGAGCCCAGGTGCAACCGCAGACAAAGCGATTGCGATCATCATACATCTCCCCTTTCTTTCTTTAGCATACACTGAATTGCTTGAAAGAAAAAGTATAGAACGCCTAGAAAATGGAAATCTTCATAAAAATAATTAGGAGGACATCTATGAATCATTTATTACTCATCCACACCGGCGGTACGATCGCCATGTCTCAATCTGGCACTGGTCACGTAGAACCAAGCGACGTCAATCCGATTGATGCCACACTTCCGAAAGCGACAGATATCGCTCATATTACAACGAAACATTTTTCGAATATCCCGTCACCACACATGACACCAGAAAAAATGCTTGAGTTGGCGCATTTTATTCAACGAGAATTGACGCAAGATACGTATGATGGGGTTGTGGTCACACACGGTACCGATACGCTTGAAGAGACTGCTTACTTTCTGCAGATCACGCTCGGCGCACCAGTCCCAATCGTCTTGACGGGTGCGATGCGTTCCTCGAATGAAGTCGGTTCGGATGGAGAATTCAATTTAATTACTGCCCTTCGTGTCGCAAAAAGTGAAGCCTCCCGTGGAAAAGGGGTACTCGTCGTATTTAACGGCGAAATCCACTCGGCTTTCAACGTCACAAAAACCCACACTTCTTCGGTCGATACGTTCAAATCCGTCCACTTCGGAAATGTGGGTATGGTCACAAAGGACCACGTACTCATCTATAGTCAACCGATGACTAGACAGCCGAAAATGATTCCATCCATCACAAAACGCGTCGCGGTCTTGAAAGTTGTTGCCGGGATGGAACCTGATTTACTCGAATCTGTGATCACTCTCGGATACGACGGACTCGTCCTCGAAGTGTTAGGCCAAGGGAACGTCCCACCGTCTCTTCTGTCAGCACTCGAACATTTGGTCGAGGAAATTCCAGTCGTGATTGTTAGTCGTTGCTTCAATGGCATCGTGCAAGATGTATATGGATATGATGGTGGCGGCAAACAATTGAAAGAAATGGGCCTCATATTCTCAAACGGATTAAATTCACAAAAAGCCCGACTCCGGCTGCTCGTGGAACTCGAGTCCGGTTCCTCACAGTCAGTCATGGAACACAGTTTCAGTTTCCAACAATAACCTTGCGCACAAGCGTCTCCTTCCCTACAATGAGCAAAGAGGTGATTTTCAGTGAATAAACAAGCGATTATTGTCGGCGCTGGACCATGCGGTCTTTCGGCGGCCATCGAGTTAGAGAAGATCGGGGTTTCTTGTAGTGTGATAGAACGGGGAAATATCGTCGATGCAATCTATCGATATCCGACACATCAGACGTTCTTCTCATCTGCAACCCTGTTAGAAATCGGAGACATCCCGTTTATATGTAAAGACTTAAAACCACGAAGACAAGACGCACTCGTCTATTATCGGGAAGTCGTCACGCGCACCGGACTAAACGTTCACCCGTTTGAAACGGTTGAATCTGTCGAAAAAACCAATGACCGCTTCGTCGTGACTTCAAGACATGACCGACGCGGCGTCACAGTTCGTGAAGCGGACTATGTGATTTTAGCCACAGGGTATTACGGACGTCCACGTATGCTCGATGTACCAGGTGAATCGTTGCCACACGTCCATCATTATTTCAACGAGGCACATCCCTATTACCGTCAACACGTTACGATTATCGGCGGGAAGAACTCCGCTGTCGATGCTGCGATTGAGCTCGAAAAAGCCGGGGCATATGTCACAGTGCTCTATCGAGGCGACTCGTATAGTCCTTCCGTCAAGCCATGGGTCCTCCCAAACTTTGATTCGCTCGTCCGTCATGAGAAAGTCCGAATGGAATTTGGCGCGACGATTGATCGAATCACTGAGGACGGTGTCTATTATCATCAATCTGGCGAAGAAAAACATGTTGATGCGGATTACGTTCTCGCAATGACCGGTTATCAACCAGACCATCATTTATTCGAAAGCTCAGGGATTATCATCGATGAAGAGAGTGGGGTCCCGACATACGACGAAGAGACGTTTGAAACGAACGTCGAACACTTGTTCATCGCTGGTGTTGTGGCAGCTGGGAACGATGCGAACAAGATTTTTATCGAAAATGGTCGATTCCACGGCAAGGCGATCGCAGCTACAATTGCGAATCGAATCCAAGTTTAACTCCCGCGCCTACGTCGATAAACCGCAAAGTATAGATAAAAAAGTTCGGTCAACTTGAGTTGACCGAACTTTTTTTGATTAGACCCAACCGCGAAAACGTGACGCTTCCGCCATCTTCCGTACACCGACCATATAGGCAGCCAGACGCATATCGACTTTACGGGCTGAAGATGTATTGTAGACTGTATTAAACGAATGGACGAGCACTTTTTCAAGTTTTTCTTCAACTTCTTCTTCCGTCCAATAATAACCTTGATTGTTTTGTACCCATTCGAAGTAAGAAACCGTGACACCACCACTTGATGCCAAGACATCCGGCACAAGAAGAATCCCACGCTCTGTCAAAATTTTCGTCGCTTCGTTTGTCGTTGGACCATTCGCTGCTTCGACAACGATTGAAGCTTTGATGGCGTCCGCATTCTCTTCTGTGATTTGGTTCTCGATTGCTGCCGGTACGAGAATGTCACAATCAAGTTCCAACATGTCTTGATTCGAGATTGTATTTTTGAACAATGTCGTGATTGTACCGAATGAATCGCGACGATCTAACAAATATGGGATATCGAGACCGTTCTCGTCATGGATGGCACCGTAAGCGTCGCTGACCGCGATTACTTTCGCTCCAGCATCGTACATGAACTTCGAGAGGAAGCTACCAGCGTTCCCAAACCCTTGAACGACGACGCGTGCTCCTTTGAGTTCGATGCCACGACGGAGTGCCGCTTCCCGAATCATGATGGCCACACCCTTCGCAGTTGCTGTCTCACGTCCATGCGAACCACCAAGGACGAGTGGTTTACCAGTGATAAATCCAGGTGAGTTGAACTCATCGATTCGGCTATACTCATCCATCATCCAAGCCATGATTTGTGAGTTCGTAAACACGTCTGGTGCTGGGATATCTTTCGTCGGTCCAACAAATTGGCTGATTGCGCGAACGTAACCGCGACTTAAACGCTCAATCTCACGGAAGCTCATTTCACGTGGGTCGCAGACAATTCCGCCTTTTCCTCCACCGTACGGCAAGTCGACAATTCCTGCTTTCAAGCTCATCCAAACAGACAATGCTTTGACCTCTACTTCAGTTACGCTCGGATGGAACCGAATGCCTCCTTTTGTAGGTCCGACCGCATCGTTATGTTGGGCACGATATCCTGTAAATATTTTCGTCGAGCCATCGTCCATGCGAACTGGGATCCGAACGGTCAGCATGCGAAGCGGTTCTTTCAACAACTCGTACATCTCATCTGGATAGCCGAGTTTATCTAAAGCTTCGTGAATCACCTCTTGTGTCGATTCCAAGATGTTTTTTCGTTTTTGATGACCTTTTTCTTGATCCGTTATCATGAAGGTTTCCTCCCCTAAATTGTCAATTCTCCCCCAAGAATTAACCTCGTATTCGTTTAAAAGTATAGCCGATACGCGTTCAATTTGAAAGGGTTTTACAAAAATAATGAAAGCGTTTTCTTTAAGGCTAGAATAATCGTTCCCTTACTTCGTTTCACGTTTTAATGCTAAATCGATGAAACGATCTAAGAGTTCCCCATAAGAGATACCAACTGTTCTTGCGCTATCCGGGAACAGGCTAAGCGGTGTCATACCAGGTAATGTGTTCGTTTCTAAAATATAGGCTTCTCCTATGTCAGAGACCAAAAAATCTGAACGCGAGTACCCTGAACAACCTAGCGCGCGGTGTGCGAGTTTAGCAGCCTGCTGAACTTCTTCCGTTAGTTCTACTGGAATTTCAGCCGGACAAACATGAATCGAACCACCTTCTGTATACTTCGATTCATAATCATAAAACTCATTTTTTGGAATGATTTCGATTACGGGTAACGCTTCTTCTTGCCCAAAGCTCCCGATCACCGGCACAGTCAATTCTTTTCCTTTGATATACTGTTCTACGAGAACCGCTGAATCACATGCGAACGCCTTTTCAATCCCAGTGCGCAACATCCCCTCATCAAACGCGATCGTCAATCCGTTAGAAGACCCTTCTTGGGCAGGTTTGACAACACATGGGAACTCATTTCCCCACTCCCTTACTTTCGCATCAATAGACTTTGGTGATTCAATCAAAACATCCCGTGCAACACGAATGCCAGATGCAGCAAAAATAATCTTCGCTCTCGCCTTGTCCATCGCGAGGGCCGACGCCAACACACCTGATCCTGTGTACGGGATACCCGCCATCTCTAGTAAAGACTGGACTCGACCATCCTCTCCATACTTTCCGTGCAACGCACTGACGACAACATCGACATCTAATGTCAACAACTCGTTCGCTCGTTCCGGATGAAAGTCGATGGCCGTGACCTCGTGACCACGTTCCTTCAGTGCTTCAATCATCCCTCGTCCGCTTGTGAGGGAAACCTCTCGTTCTCCTGACACTCCACCATATAAAACAGCGACTTTCATTCCAATCTCTCCTTCAACTAACTACTAAAAATTCAAGTCTAATCATAACACGGACACCTTAAAAACAATAGGAACAGAAAAGTAAAAAAAGCCGTACTCATGCGAACGCATCGTACAGCTCTTTCACGGCTTGTTTCGTTTGAATTGTGTTTCCGTACTCCATCATGACGTATGGACTTACCGTAGTCGTTTTTCCATACTCGGACAAGATGGCAGCAAGCCTTTCTTCCACTTGTGCAGGAAGCACCTCCACAAAGTGGAGATAATAACGACCTTCATAGTGATAAAGCGCCCCACCCTGTTCGGTTTCATGTATATGTGGAAAGAGACGAATCGAAGCGTTGATTACATCTTCAAGGTCCTCGAACTGATAAATCAAGTGGTGAATCACGTCAATCGTCAGTCGAATCTCGACCTGCTCGATATCAAGCTCGGCAATCGCTTCACCTTTTTGAACATCGATGACGAGTCCATCACGAGGAAACATCGTCACGTTTAAATCAACCGCGCCTTGTGGAGAAAAGCCATACTCACTCTCTGCTGTTTCAAGCAACTCTTTCCACAGCTGTTGACCATTTTCTCCTACAATCGTATCGATGGCGATTCCACGTAACGAGAGTTCATTTGCAGTCACATATACACGAAGATGTTCTTTTGTTTGTTTTTCAAATCTCAATCGAAAACCTCCAGTGAATAATCAATCCTACTAATAAGCTACTCCCGTTTTAATCCCGTGTCAAATAGTTGATAACCATTTGGTCCATTCTTCCGGTGAGTCCCCAAGAAATGCTCCATTGAATCGATCCCGCTCGAGACTGACCGCATATCCACCTGCCCCGATTTTCAAATCAGAATGCTCTTCTTGAATATAATCGATGGCATCTAATAGGTCGGGGATATGTTCTGTCAGTGTGCATGCAAAAATGAGGCAAGTCGTATCAATATCATGCAATGCCTTACTCAAGTCTTCTTTCGGGAACCCTGCTCCCAAAAAGACGACATCGTATCCATGTTGACGTAAGTAAAGTGTAACGAACAACAAACCAATCTCATGCATTTCACCGGGCGCACATACACATGTAATGCGTGGAAGGAATGGATTCATCGGCATTTGAAGAGACAAAGTGGAGAGCCTTGCTCGTAAAAATGCCGTCGCAAAATGCTCATGGGCGATGGTAATCGATCCTTCTTCCCAACGTGAACCTATATCCATCAGGAGCGGTCCAATGATGTCCTTTGTCACTTTTTCAAAACTAAATGTATTAAATGCGCGATTGATTAAGTCGTGCGCTGACCGCTCATCAAAAGAGAGCAACGCATGAAGCAGTCCATCCTTCAATTCTTCGTCATATAACTTGGTAGATGATGGCTCTGGCTCTATTTCCGGCGCTTGATGTAGCTGTTGAATCGCTTGCGAGACACTCAGGCCTTCTTTTTGCTTATCGACCACCCATTTAATTTTTTCCACATCTTGATCTGAATATAGGCGGTGACCAGATTCCGTTCTGCTCGGTACAATAAATTGATAGCGACGCTCCCAAGCGCGAATCGTCGTAGGATTAACGCCCGTTAACGTCGCGACCGTTTTTATAGAGTATTTCGGCATCTCCGCCCTCCTCTCATACTCGTTCTATGATTTTAGTATATCCTCATTCTAAAAGGTTTACCCCTTTTATTGTGCAATCGTGTGTTTTTATAATTCGTCAATTAAAAAAGGGTGCGAACCTTGCTCGCACCCTACTTCAAAATATGGCATGTCGCCCGATATATATGAAAATGAGAATAATCGCTAACATGGCGAAAGTTAATGTCATCGCCAACGGGCGCTTCATCCAGTTATCATTTAACTTTCTCTTTCGTTCGTGCTCTTGTCTCTCAGATCGAGACGGCAATGTGTCCGCCAACTGCTCGCGTAAAGAATCCGCTTGATTCCGATGTCGCAACATATGCCCTCCTTTACCTTTTTTATCATTTTACTATGATATTATTCAAAGGAAAAGATTTGCGTCAACCGTATTTTCCATTCTGTCACATTTTCCCGAACGATTTTAGGTGTGTCTGGGAACACGATGGCGCCACATATATCGCAACATTCGTTTTGTTCAATCGTTGGTTCCGAAAAGTAGCGTAGTAAATAATCGCGCCGACACGTGCGAATGAGTGCATAATCCATCATCTGTCCAAGCTGACGGTATCGGTCGCGCCTTCTTTCTTTTACCCAATCCAGTGCTTCTTGAAGAGAACGTTCGGACAACAACTGCTTTAACAACAAGAATTTTGAATCTTCTTCATTCATTTTTAGTAAACGCGGTAACTGCGCTAGAGATGTGCCGTTCTCACGCTCAAAATATGCCAAACGAACATCCTCGTCTTTTGGATATTGACCGTCAATCAAAAACTGCTGGATTCGCTCGTCCCCATCTGCATATAGGAGCACAGCAAACGCAGGCTGTCCATCGCGTCCGGCCCGGCCGATTTCCTGCATATACGCTTCGACCGTCGCAGGTAATTGGAAGTGGATGACCGAACGAACGTTATCTTTATTGACCCCCATTCCGAACGCGCTTGTACAGACCATGACCGACACCTCGTTCCGTAAGAATTGAGATTGCACGAGTCGTCGGTCTTCTGTAGACATTCCACCGTGATAAAACAATGCGTCTTCTAGCTCAAACGCTAGCGCCTCTGCCTCCCGACGTGTTGCCGTGTAAACGACGATCGGTTTCGGAATCTCTCGAACTAATTCCTTCAGTCTCTCGAGTTTCTTCTCTTTCTCCAGTCGCTCGACCATTAATCGAATCTCGGGTCGATTGGCTGAATGAACGAATTGTTCGGGTGAGAAGAGTGCTAACTTCTCAACGATATCCTGCTTTACGCTCTCAGGAGCCGTCGCCGTGACCGCCATACATTGCGGGCTGCCGATTTGCTTTCGCAACTCGCCTAACCGGGCATATTCTGGTCTAAATTCATGGCCCCATTGGGAGATACAATGCGCTTCATCAATTACAAGCATTTGAATTTTCACATTCGCCAACGCACGCGTGACATAAGGAACAGCCAATTGTTCGGGTGAGAGATATAAAAAACGATAACGCTTCAAATGATTGATGATGTCCTGCTTTTCTTCAATCGACTCCATAGATGTCAATCGGGCTACGCCACGCTCACCACGTTCCCGGATATGAAGCATTTGATCCTCAATCAGAGAGAGTAGCGGCGAGACGATGACCGTCAAACCTCCATTCTTTATGTAGGAGGGGAGTTGAAACGTCAACGATTTTCCCGCACCGGTCGGCATGACGGCCAAGACATCCTGTCCTTCCACCACTGCTTGAATGATGTCGTGTTGACCAGGTCGGAACGAATCATATCCAAAGACTCGTTTCAATGTCGATTCATACAAATGTCTCACCTCGTTTCAGCCTTGCGAACACAAGACGTATTTGAAAATAGCTGACGTTACCCATTTCTTCAAAGACAGGCTTCAAAGCCCAACTGACCGGACCTCGTAATTTTTCGATGGCGACAATGTCCTGCATCGGCACAAATTGTTCGAGCGGGAAGACAGCTAAATACATCGCCATCTCCACCACATGGTCTTCAATCGTACTCGTCCGCAATCGACGCCTTGCCTGAACTTGATCGAATGTGTATCCCTTCAGAAAGAGGTCATACGATTCATGCGCAGAATACGTCATCCGGTCTGTCGATAACCCATACGTGAACCCTCGGATTTTCGCATCTTCCGGTAACACTTTCAGCAACTCGTTCCATCCTGCCAAAAAATAGAGGCGGGCCGTTTCGGCATCGACATCAAGCAAACTAGCAATTTGTTCATACGTCAATCCTGTTTCGAACGCTCCAGTAAACCGGTAGACGACCGCAGTCGCATACGGATCCCCAACGTGATCAAGCGCTTTTTCAATCTCTAGATGGAACGTCCGCATGAGCGCTTTCCAATCACGATCGAGTTGCAATAACTGTTTTACCCATTGCTCTGCAGGACGGTCAGCTTGAACCGGATAAAATGTTCGCGCATGCTCTTTAGACATGAAGGTCTGCACGAATAAACTCAACCTTTTCCACGTCGTCGCATTATAGTCGCGTCGTTCTCCACCTAACCGATTGAATAAACGCTCAACAGCCTCAGGTGATGAGATCATTTCGCCTGCTTTCGTCAATTTGAATTGTTTTCGGTCCAACCACCCCCGTTTTTCAAATCCTTTCAACATGGACTCATATGAGTATGTCGCTTGCGGAAACTGTCCAAAAATAGACTCTAACTCATAGAAGAACGCATCTTGTAACGTTGTGGCCGAACGTTTCCCGTTCAGAACATGAAATAGACTACGTTCACTCCGTTCTCCATTTAATCGTTTAATGGCCAGCAGTAAAATCCCATCCGCTAAATGAACCAAATCGTCACTTCCTTAAAAAAAACATTATCGTACCAAAAAGACACTCGTTTCCTCATTGAAATAATTGGGTATGTAGACTACAATTACTCATAGTCAGTAGAATGATTTCTAAGAGAAACAAACCGTTTGGAGGGTTATTATCATGGCAAAATTTACTATCGTCGATAAAGATACATGTATCGCATGCGGAGCTTGCGGCGCAGCGGCACCAGATATTTACGATTATGATGATGAAGGTCTCGCGTTCAACTTGATGGATGACAACACAGGTACTGTTGAAATCCCTGATGAATTACACGAAGACATGATGGATGCATTCGAAGGTTGTCCAACTGATTCAATCAAAGTGGCGGACGAATCATTCGACGGCGATGCTCTAAAATTCGAATAATTTACGAAGGACGTATCGGTCATTTGACTGATATGTCTTTTTTCATGTCTTTTCGATTCACTCTCTTATAATCATGACAGCTCTAGCCAAGTATAACAAAAAAGGTTGTTTGGCTTAAGTACCAAACAACCTTATCATAGTGGACATATGTCCTATTTCTAATCAGCGTTTCCCTTTAATATATGGGATACCGACCGACTTCGGTGCATCCGCACGCCCGACAAGACCAGCGAGTGCAAGAATCGTGAGCGCATATGGCGCAATCAACAGGAGAAGTTGTGGCACATTATTGATAATCGGCAAATTACTTCCGATAATCGAGAGCGCCTGCGCAAATCCAAAGAACAGTCCGGCGCCTAGCGCACCGAGTGGATTCCACTTCCCGAAGATCATTGCGGCAATCGCCAAGAAGCCTTGACCAACAATTGTCGTTCCACTGAAGTTCGTCGTAACGGTTACAGCATATACTGCACCGGCAAGACCACCAAACGCACCAGAGAGCATGACACCCATGAAGCGCATTTTCGTTACGTTGATCCCCATCGTATCAGCTGCCATCGGATGCTCACCGACTGAGCGAAGGCGAAGTCCAAACGGCGTCTTAAAGATGACGAACCATACGACAAACGCCAAGGCAATCGCCACGAATGATGTATATTGAACGTTAATGAAGAACATTTTGAGTACAGGAATATCTGATAAAAACGGTACGTTCTCTTTCGCAATCCGATATTCGATAAAGTCAGTTTGTCCTTTATTGTAGAGCACACGTACAACAAAGATGGCAAGACCGATCGCGAGCATATTGATTGCTACCCCAAGAACAGTTTGGTCCGCGCGCCACAGAATCGCAGGTACGGCCAAAAAGAGAGAGAATAATGCACCGACTACCATTGCTACAAGCAAGGCAATCCATGGACTGAAGACGCCAGCACCTAAATCAGTTAAAGTAAGCGTTGTGATAATCCCAGTCGCGGCACCGATGATCATAATTCCTTCGAGAGCAATGTTGACGACACCAGAGCGTTCGCTGAAAATCCCACCGAGTGCTGCGATAATGAGTGGAGTCGCATAGGCAAGTGCAACCGGTACGACGATATAGAGGACTTCTAAGAAGCTCATTTTTTCTCCACTCCTTTCTTACGATTTCCTTTTAGTTTTTCTACGACATAGTTGATGGCGTAACCAGATGCCACAAAGATGACGATTGCTGCAATGATGACTTTGACGAGTTCTGACGGTACGTTCGCACCAAGTTGCATCGCCAAACCACCAATATTCAATCCTGCAAAGAGAATCGCGGCGAGAACGACACCGATCGCTGTATTAGCTCCTAAAAGGGCCACGGCAATCCCATCAAATCCGACACCTGTGAACGATGCCGATAAAGTCATACTTCCGAATGTTCCAAGACCTTCCATAGCTCCAGCAAGTCCAGCGAACATACCTGAAATGACGAACGACAGGACGATATTTCTGTTTACGCTCATTCCTGCATATTGAGATGCATTTTTGTTGAACCCAACTGCACGTAACTCATAACCAAGCGTCGTACGCTGAAGAATATAGTAGTACACAATTGCTGCAAGGACAGCGACGAGAACACCCCAGTGAAGTCGAGAATATGTCGTCAACTCTTGTAGCCAAGGTGATGCGAGAGATGCAGACTCATTGATTGATTCTGTCCGCTCGTTCGTCACACCGATGACATTACGCAAAATCGCATTTGTCGTATAAAGTGCGATATAGTTCATCATAATGGACGTGATGACTTCATGGACGTAAAACTTCGCTTTCAAGAATCCTGGTACGAAAGCCCAAATTGCTGCTGCGATCATTGCTGCGAGAAGCGCGAGCGGCAAGTGGATAAACATCGGCAAACCATCGAAGTTGATTCCTACATATACGGCCGCGACCCACCCAATCAATACTTGACCTTCTACTCCGATATTGAAAAGCCCTGTACGGAAGGCGAACGCAACGGCAAGACCCGAGAAGATGAGCGGTGCAGCCGCTCGCAGCGTTTCACCGATGGCATACGGACTACCAAACATTCCTTCGAATAATGAGATGAACCCTTGAACCGGGTCGTAACCACCGATCAACATGACGATGGCACCGACGAGAAGACCTAAAATAATCGATAGGAATGGAATGAGGAGCTGGTTTAAACTTAATTTTTTCATTCTGTTTCGTCCCCTCTCTGACCGCCGGCCATCAAGAAGCCAAGTTCTTGTTCAGTCGTCTCTTTCGGATCACGAATCCCCACGATTTTCCCTTCGTAAAGAACAGCAATACGGTCGGATACGTGTAAAATTTCATCAAGTTCGAATGAGATGAGCAAGACGGCGCGTCCTTTTTCACGCTCTTTAATGAGCTGTTCATGAATAAATTCAATCGCACCGACGTCAAGACCACGTGTCGGTTGTGCAGCGATGAGTAAATCTGGTGAACGGTCGACTTCCCGGGCGATGATTGCCTTCTGCTGGTTCCCTCCCGAGAGCGCACGCGCCGGCACATCGATAGATGGAGTTCGGACGTCAAACTTCTCAATTAACGCCTTCGCCTTCTCTGCAACAGCTTTGTAATTCATTAGCCCTCGCTTAGAGAAAGGTTCTTTGTAATACGTTTGTAAAACCATGTTGTCCCGAATCGAGTAGTCGAGGACGAGTCCGTGTTTATGACGGTCTTGCGGAATATGTCCGATGCCGGATTCTGTCATCTTACGCGGTGTTTGACCAGTCACATCTTTCCCATTGAGCTGAACTTTTCCTGATTCCGGTTTTTTAAGACCCGTAATCGCTTCAATTAACTCGGTTTGACCGTTACCATCGATTCCAGCAATTCCGAGCACTTCCCCAGCCCGAATTTGTAAGTCTAATCCTTCAACAACCTTCAATCCACGGCTGTCTTTAACGACGAGCCCTTGAACATCGAGAACAACTTGTTGCGGTTCTGCTTTTGAATACTCAGCAGCGAAGTTGACTTCACGCCCGACCATCATTTCAGCCAGACTATCTTCATTAACCGTTTCATCCACTTCAACCGTTCCAATGTAGCGACCACGACGAATGACCGTACAACGGTCCGCCACTTGCATGATTTCCTTCAGCTTGTGCGTAATCAAGATGATCGACTTACCTTCAGCAATCAAACGTTTCATAATTTGGATAAGTTCTTGAATCTCTTGCGGCGTCAACACTGCCGTCGGTTCGTCGAAAATCAAAATATCCGCTCCACGATAGAGCGTTTTCAAGATTTCTACTCGTTGCTGCATACCGACCGAAATATCTTCAATCTTCGCATCTGGATCAATTTTAAGTCCGTACTGTTCAGAAATATCCATTACCTTTTGACGAGCTGACGCGCGATCGATTGTCACACCGCTCTTCGGCTCAAGTCCAAGGATGATGTTCTCCGTGACGGTAAACTTTTCAACCAACATAAAGTGTTGGTGGACCATCCCGATCCCAAGATCATTGGCGATGTTCGGATTCTCAATATCAACTTTCTTCCCGTGTACGCGAATCTCTCCACCTTCAGGCTGATATAGACCAAATAACACGTTCATGAGCGTCGACTTCCCGGCCCCGTTTTCTCCTAGAAGCGCATGGATTTCTCCTTTACGCAATTGGAGCGTGATATTATCGTTCGCAACGAACGTACCGAACTCTTTGCGAATATTTAGCATTTCAATTACATATTCCAAGGAAGTTCACCCCTAACTTTAAGTAAAGGGAGACCACATGGGTCCCCCCTATACTCAAATGAATTATTTTACTGTTTTCATGAACTCTTCGAACTCAGCGTCAGTTGCTGGTGCAACTACCTCGCCGTCGATGATTTGTTGACGATACTCGTCAACTTTCGTAAGAACGTCAGCAGCAACGTTTTCTTCAGAAGTTGGCGCGATTCCTACACCTTCGTCTTTAAGAGAGAACTCAACGATTTCACCAGCTGGGAACTCCCCGTCCATTGCCATCTTCGAAACTTTAAGTGTAGCTGTATCTACACGTTTAACCATTGATGTAAGTGTGACGTTTTCTGGAAGTCCTTCTTCATACTGGTCACGGTCAACCCCGATAACCCAAACATCTTCGCCGTTCTTCTTACGGTTTTTCGCTTCTGTGAATACCCCTACACCCGTACCACCAGCTGCATGATAAATGATGTCAGAACCAGAACCGTACATACCTGAAGCGATTGCTGTTCCTTTTTCAGCTGAGTTGAAGTCTTCAGCATATTTCACATCGATTGTCGCATCAGGGTTTACAGCCATTACACCAGCTTTAAATCCATTTTCAAACTTCTTGATCAAATCTGACTCTACCCCACCGATAAATCCAACTTTGTCAGTTGTAGTCGTAAGACCAGCAACAACACCTACGAGGAACGAACCTTCTTGTTCTTTAAAAGTGATTGAAGCAACGTTCGGAGCGTCAACAACCATATCGACGATTGCAAAGTTGTTGTCAGGGAATTGTTCTGCAACTTTACCAATATCTTCTGCCATCAAGAAGCCGATTCCATAGATCAAGTTAAAGTTATCACGTGCCAATTGCTGTAAGTTCGGCTGATAGTCTGCTTGTTTTGCTGACTGAAGATATTTATATCCTTCGTTTTCAGTCAAGTCGTTTTCTTCACCGAATTTTTTCAACCCTTCCCATGCAGATTGGTTGAACGATTTGTCATCTACACCGCCGGTATCAGTAACCATCGCTACTTTGAAGTCGCTACCTTCTCCGCCTTCACCGTTTGTAGATGAGCCACCTTCGTTGTCATCGCCACCGCAAGCCGCGAGTACTGTAGAGAGTGTGAGTCCTGCTGCTAAAGCTGAGAGAATCGTTTTCTTTTTGTTCATCATCGTCGTGTTTCCCCTTTCGGTTCATAACAAATTTTGTTGTCATGTCATCAGTAGTCTTTACACCGGTATAAGAAAGCGCTTTCACGCTATTCCCCAAAAATAACCCTTTCCGTCAAAAAAATTGGTCGTTTTACACTCGTTTACGTACGACATGGAAATCGAATCGATCTGCTCGGAAAAAGTTGGCCGAATCGAGCAATGGTAAATCACTCTCATCGTAATGCAATTGCTTTAAAGCGAGTAACGGTTGGTCCGTCTGAAGTTGTGACGATATGTCAGAGCTGACGCTCGGCTCAATATGCGTAATCGCATACGCGACTCGACGTCCTACCTCTTTTTCAAGAGCATCAAACAATGACTTCCCTTCAGTCAATGTTTCAGGATTTGAGACGAGATGGGCCGGCACTTTATCGACACAATATACGACCGGTGTGTCATCCGCATATCGAATTCGAACAATTCGATAAATCGGTGAGTTCGGCTCAATCTTGAGACGATCGGCTTCTCTCTCTGTTGCCAACACCTTCTCGGCCACCAATACTTTCGTTCCTGGTGTCATCTTCGCACGCGTAATCATATCAGTGACACTGAATAACTCTTCAATTCCTGATGTAAACGGCGGCTTGGAACTGATAAATGTCCCTACCCCATGCTTTCGCACCACGAATTTCTCATCTTCGAGAATTCGGAGTGCCTCACGAAGTGTTGCTCGACTGACTCCAAGTTGTTTCGAAAGTTCGAATTCCGAAGGTAACTTTTCGCCTTCCCGATAGACACCAGCGTCGATATCTTGCTTAATTTTTTCAATTACTCGAAGATAGAGCAATCGATGATCGAGCTTAATCGACATTGGCCTCACCACCTTTAATTTACTTACCAGTGCTCAGACATCTGACGTATGAATGTCCTTGCCAATATTAAGTATAGGGATTCGAGAATTAGAACGCAATAGTTTTTGTTCGGAATCAGGGAAATATTTTTTTTAATCGTGTTGAACCGTACCACTGAGTCCATTTTACTCTTTTCTTTCATGTTTGAAAAAACTTTGTAAAATGAAAACGTTATTAAAATATGTAAGCGTTTCAAGGTTTTTTTAAAGTATGCATTATTAAATAATATAGGTCATATGTGCTATATTACATTTCTATTATAACGAACTTCTTTAATTATCGCTAATATTTCCGCATTCTATGTATACCATTAAAAAACGAACGATTATATATTAGTATATATAATCGTTCGTTTTTATTATTCTTCTCGTTCTTGAATGAACACTTTTCGAGGTTTCGAACCTTCTGACGGCCCCACGTAACCGGCTTCTTCAAGCGAATCGATCAATCGGGCAGCCCGATTATACCCGATTCGAAATCTTCGCTGAATCATCGATGTCGATGCCGTTTCCTGAGTGACAATGAATTGAACGACTTCTCCGAACAATGAATCATCCGAGTCGATTGTCGTCACTTCTTCCTCTTTCGGCATCATCGCTTCCACATACTGCGCTCGTTGCTGTGCGATGACATGATTGACGACCATCTCGACTTCTTGGTCGGAGACGAACGCTCCCTGAATACGGACAGGTTTGTTCATACCGTTCGCAAGCATCAGCATATCCCCACGTCCGAGCAATTTCTCTGCTCCCCCTCCGTCAAGAATAGTTCGCGAATCGGTTTGAGAAGAGACCGCAAATGCAATCCGTGATGGGATATTCGCCTTGATGACCCCGGTGATTACGTCAACCGATGGGCGCTGAGTAGCGAGAACCATATGAATACCTGCAGCCCTAGCCATTTGCGCAAGTCGCATAATCGCATCTTCGACATCATTTGATGCGACCATCATCAGGTCTGCTAGTTCATCGACGATAACGACGATGAACGGTAGACGTTTCGCATCTTCATCGTCTGATTGATTGACGAGTTCATTATACCCTTCAATGTTGCGTACCCCGTATCGACTGAATAGTTCATAACGTCGTTCCATCTCGGCAACTACCTGTTTTAGTGCCTGAGCGGCTTTCTTCGGGTCTGTGACAACCGGAGTCAATAAGTGAGGAACACCGTTATATACATTCAATTCGACCATTTTCGGGTCAATCATCATGAGCCGGACCTCATCAGGTCGAGAACGCATCAACAAGGATACGATCATGCCGTTGATACAAACTGATTTTCCTGAACCTGTTGATCCCGCGACGAGCAAATGCGGCATTTTGTTAAGTGAGATTCCGACGGTCTCCCCACTGATACTACGACCAAGAGCGACGAGCAATTTTGAATCGTCTTGTTTGACTGGATCTGCTTCAAGCACTTCTCGTAAGCACACCGGAGCGACTTCCTGGTTCGGTACTTCAATACCGATGGCCGCCTTCCCTGGGATCGGTGCCTCAATTCGGATATCTTTAGCAGCAAGTGCAAGTGCTAAATCATCACTTAACGAGGTGATTCGACTTACTTTCACACCAATATCTGGTTGTAACTCATATTTCGTAACGGTTGGTCCGAGATGAATCTTTAACACTTTGACTCCGACACCAAATGACTTTAGTGTTTTCACGAGTTTTGCCGCATTCTCTTTCAAGCGCGCATTTTCTCCCGATAAATCAGTGATTACCGGCTCCTTTAAGTTTGAAAAAGGAGGGAGTTCATAAGTATCTGAGACATCTTGAGCTGCAGTCATCATCATCTCTTCTGTCGTGCTGGATGCATCAGTTTCCGTAGATTGGGGTGTTTCCGTTTCAGCATCTTTCTTTTCTGCCACAACTTTCTCGCTAAATCCTACAATCGGGATGTCATTCATCGTGACGGTGTCTGACTCTGATTCAGATGCTGCCTCTCTTTCCGTATGTAACACCTTTTGATTTTGTTGTGCAGTACGTGTTCGATTCGAGGCTTGCTTCTTCTCGGTTTTTGGTCGTGCTTGCCATTCTTTCTTCACAGCTGCAACGGATTCACTCATTCGATGGTACAGCTTCCCCCAAACTGTCGGCACATACAGAGATACTCCGACAACGAAGAACACGACGCCTAAAAAGACGAGACCAAAATCAGAAAACAAATATTGATTTAAATCATATAAAGCACCATTGACTCTACCACGCTCTTCTCCCCACAATAAGTCACCGAACAACAAGAGTGAGGCGGTCATATTGAGTAAACCTGCTCGTTCCATCAGTCTCATTGAATTGAGCACGACCCATAAGATGACGGCTACCATCAAATAAGTAAGCGCACCCCAACCACCAAAAATATATTCGGACAGCTCGGACAACTGTTGACCAATCCAGCCTAAATTAAAGAAGGCAAATACGAATGCAACGATGGAAAGAACAAAAATTCCCCATCCGTATGTACGTGGCGCAATCGGTTGTTTTTTTCGTTTTCTCGTATTTCGTGGCGCAGGTCGTTTACGCTTCACGGGAGTCTTTCTTGTTTTTTGTGCCACTATAGTCCCTCCTAAAAAAAGAAGGCAAAAGTCGGATGACTTTTGCCTCACTCACATTCCATTAAATCTCCATGATGATCGGCAAGATCATCGGACGACGTTTCGTCTGTTCAAACAAGAAGACGCTTAGTCGCTCGCGGATATTTGATTTCAATTCGGTCCAGTCACTGCCAGCTTGCAGACTCTTTTCAATCTGTTTCGTGACAATACGGTTTGCCTCTGAAATCATCTCTTCCGACTCTCGCATATACACGAATCCACGTGAGATGAGTTCAGGTCCTGAAATCAATTTCTTCTGTTTTCGATTCAATGTGACGACACAAAGGACAACTCCATCTTGTGACAATAATCGACGATCACGAAGAACGATGTTTCCGACATCGCCGACGCCGATTCCGTCAATCAAGACATTACCAGCAGGAACTTTTCGGCTCATCCGGGCTTTTCGACCTGTAAACTCAACGACATCACCTTTTTCAACGATGAAGATATTGTTTGATTTTACGCCTACTTGTTCAGCAAGTTTTGAGTGCGCCATTTGCATACGATATTCACCGTGAATCGGTAAGAAGTATTTCGGTTTGACGAGGTTGAGCATCAACTTCAACTCTTCTGCCGAACCGTGCCCTGATACGTGAACTTTACGTTGGTTATAAATGACGTTCGCACCAGAGCGGAATAATAAATCAATCGTCTTCGAAACTGACTTCTCATTCCCAGGAATCGGAGTAGCGGCAATGACAACCGTATCGTTCAAACGAATGTTGACTTGTTTGTGCGCATTACGTGCCATACGAGTCAATGCTGCCATTGGCTCTCCTTGAGATCCCGTTGTTAAAATGACGACTTTATTATCCGGCAGTCGATTCACTTGCGACAATTCGACGAGTGTCTTCGCCTTGAAACGAAGGTAGTTTAATTTTTGAGCAACTTCGACGATATTGACCATACTACGACCTACAACCGCCACTTTACGGTCATTTGCTTCCGCTGCCGCGAATACTTGTTGCAAGCGATGGACGTTCGATGCGAACGATGCCACGATGACACGGCCTTCGGCTTGATAGATGACGTCGTTCAATTCAGCACCGACGAGCGATTCAGAACCAGTTTGTCCCGGTCGCTCTGCATTTGTCGAATCTGAAAGTAGAGCGAGAACCCCACGTTGTCCAATCGCCGCTAACTTGTTAAAGTCGGATTGCTTACCGTCGACCGGTGTATAATCAAACTTAAAATCTCCGGTATGGACGATTGCACCTTGAGATGTTTGAATACAAACACCGACACAGTCGGGAATCGAGTGATTGACGCGGAAGAATGTGATGAAATGATCAGCGATAGTCAATTTCGTTTTGGCGTCAATCATGCGAAGGTCGACTTCTTTTAACAAACCAGCCTCTTTTAATTTCAATTCAATCAACCCAAGAGTTAATTTCGTTCCGTATACCGGAACGTGCTTCAAATCGCGTAGCACGTAGCTGAGTCCACCGATATGGTCTTCGTGACCGTGTGTGATGAAAATTGCTCGTACGCGATCTTTGTTTTCTTTTAAATAGGTGATGTCTGGGATGACAATGTCAATCCCAAGCATCTCATCGCCTGGAAACATGAGTCCGGCATCGATGACGAAGATGTCGTCGTCTAGCTCCACGACGTACATGTTCTTCCCGATTTCGCCTACGCCTCCAAGCGCAAAGACGCTAATATTCTCTGTCTTCTTTTTAGACACTAACAAAAACCTCCTAATTGATTCATATTCTGTTTCGTCCCCTTATCGCTACTGAATATTGTAGCGGAAAACGGCTTCATTGCCAACATTTCCGTTCAATCTAATAGAGGCTTTAGTGCATCGGCAATCGGTACAACCGCTTCTTTGTCAGGTCGTTTCCCTGCGATAAGTTGTCGGATTGACAAGCCAAAGTCCATTTGGAGGTGAGGATAGTCCGGAAATGAGTTCCAGTCACCGCCCCATTCGAAGCCAAGCGCCTTCCCTAATTCCCCGAGTTCTTGCCAATCTGGTACATCATTTCGATTGCGGTCAGTGTTCAAATCATAGTCCGCCTTGTTGTTATGGATAATGACGAAATCAATCGCAAGTCCATAGTTATGATAACTTTGACCCGCTTTGGCATTCGTCACAACTTGTCCTGGTTCAGACCGACCTTGTGCATACAAAGTATTTTGTTCCTTCGCCGAGCGATATCCTGATGTGAGTCGTACTTCAAGGTCTAGACAAGATTGCGCTAATCGTATGAACGAGACTCCTCGATTCACGACTTGTGGATGTAAACGATCAAATTCAATCTTTGTCCTCGCTAACACGGCGTCCTCCGCCTCTTTGTTCCGCACACACATATCCGCCTCAAACGTAGGTTCGTCCACCCATGGTACCGGTTCAGGTTGCATATAAAAATAAGCTAGCGTAATTCCAATCAAGAAGGCGACCATCGCAAGTGATAACACACCTGTCCATCTCATCTTCTTAACCGTTTACGTAATCCTTTAAGGATTGGCAAACCTTTTTCGAGTGCCATATAGAAAGGACGATTTAAGACGAGATCAAATTCCCCGACCTTCTCAATCATGTCACTTCCCCATCCAGACTTGAAGGCATATAGACCTGCATATTCATCATTTGGGTCAGTACTTCCCGATACTCCACCGAAGTCATATCGCTCTGCACCGCTCTCCTTAGCTGCCTTCATCATTGTCCACTGCATCAAGTGGTTTGGCATGAATTCACGGAATTCATTGGATGAGGCACCGTATAAGTAATACGAGCGACGTCCTGCAAGTGTCAATAACCCACCCGACAAGACGATTCCATTCGGATATGTCTGGTCTAGTTCAACGAGCTCAGGTAACGCTTGTTCGGCTTTTTGAATTTGCGCTTCTGTCTGCTCTTTGCGGTTAAGAAGGCTCGTTCGTTTCTTTTCGAGCGTCTCCTTCTCTAACCCCCGTTCGATTTTACTCAACTCTTTTTTCGCTTTTTCGAGTGTTGCTTGTTGCTGTTCAAGCGCAATTTTCGGCTCAAGTTTGGTTAAAAATAGACGGGCATCATTCGGTTGTAGACAATCATATAGGTTTTCAAAATAATCGAGACCTCGAGTGGCGAAACCATCACGCTCTCCTGTCACTTTCATCAGATTAGCGAACGTCTTGAGTCCATCACGATCGACTTCTGTACAGACAATGCCTTTCTTTTCAGCTAACCGAACATTATATCTGAACTTGTGATGGAATTTCGCAAAAATATCTTTCTCGCTTGGACGTAAATCTGTTTCCATCGTGAAACGGGGCTGTGCGTAGTCAAATCCGCCACCATAGCCTTTATGTTTAAATCCAATCGCATCCATTTCCGTCAATAGACCAGGCATCTCGTCACGATCAATATTTGGGTCAATTTTAATCACGATGGCTTTATGTGCCGTCGCAACACGTTTTGCTTCATTCACAAGTGCTTGAAGAGATGCCAAGTCGTCATAGTCCACGACAAAACCACGAGGTGCATAACATAAAGTAAATGGTAATTTTGGAACACGTTTAAATAAAAGAAGTGCGGCACCGGTCGTCGCTCCATCACGCGCTACAGCGATGCGCTCTGATGTCCATCCATTTTGGCGCTTCACATCTCCCCAACTCGACAGTTGCAATAAATCACCACGGTCATGCGTTTTGACGAAGTCGTCATGTTCTTTTTCTGTCAACGTAATTGATTGTACTGCCATAAATCACGATTCCTCCGTATTCAAAATGGTTGCTCGGACAATCGCCTCTTCATCGAGCGGCAACTTTTCATTTCCGATAATCTGATACTTTTCATGCCCTTTTCCTGCTAATACGATGATATTATCCGCTTTGGCTAAACTTGCCGCATAACGAACTGCCTCTTCACGATCACCAATCTCGACATAACTGTCATGAGTCATTCCAGCCGCGATGCCGTTCGTGATGGATTCGTAAGCTTCGAAGCGTGGATCATCTGTCGTGATGATGACGGTTCCAGCGTAGGTCGATGCCATCTCACCCATCGCCGGGCGTTTCGTGACATCACGGTTTCCACCGGTCCCAATTAAAAAGACAATCTTCTCTTTTGGTACGCCAACAAGGGACTTCAAACACTGTTCGATTCCATCTGGTGTATGCGCATAGTCTGCGTATACATTATAACCCGGGACGTCTAGGCGTTGCATTCGTCCTTTGGCAGGATGAATCGTTTCAAGTGCTTCAGCGATTCTCTCAAGCGAATATCCGGCAGCGAGAAGACAACCTGTCGCAAGCAACAGATTGTATACGTTGAACCGACCGATAAACTGTACGGTCACCGGGAGACGTATGCCTTGGTAGTTCAACACAAAACTCGTCTGAGAGAGTGTCTGTTCAATGTCCGATGCCATCAAGTCCGCTAGCGTATCGATTCCATATGTCAATACTTTAGCACCGGTCATCGTTTCGTAGTGCGCACTTTGGGCATCGTCTGCGTTCAAGACGGCTACTTTTCCCCGTGAAGCCATTTGACCGAGTTGTGCGAAAAGCAATCCTTTCGCACGCGCATAGTTTTCGAACGTACCATGAAAATCCAAGTGGTCATGCGTCAAATTTGTGAATCCTACGATGTCAAAATCCGTTCCGATGACACGACCGAGCTCAAGGCCGTGTGATGATACTTCCATCATGACATCAGTCACGCCTTCGTCACGCATTTGTGCAAGCAACTGTTGAAGCTCTGAACTTTGAGGCGTTGTATTTTTACTTGGAACAATGTTGTCATTAATACGTACTTCGACAGTTCCAATCAATCCGGTCGAGTGCCCAAGGACGTCAAGAACATCACGTAAGATCGTCGTCGTCGTTGTTTTCCCATTAGTTCCCGTAATCCCGAACAGTCGCATCTGTTCAGAGGGATACTGATAAAAAGCTGAAGCCAGTAGTCCGACTGAACGTGAGCTATCACGTACAATTAAGTTTGGAACCGTTAGCTCGAGTGGGCGTTCACTGACAACCGCTACCGCTCCTCGTTTCACCGCTTGCGCCGCGTATTCATGGCCATCGACCGTATAACCTTTGATGGCGACAAACAACGTTCCCGGAACCACTTCTCGCGAATCGGTCGTCACATGCGTCACTATGATGCCTTCAAGATTTGGTTGATTAATTAGTTGTATCGTCTTCACTAAATCCGTTAAGTTCAAGTCTTTCCCTTCTTTCACCTGTATCCTATCCACACTAAAGAATACCTCTTAATCAGTGTAGAGAACTTACAATTCGGTTTCAAGTCACCCTTCGTTTGGGAGGACATATGATTTCGCTGGTTGCTGTTGAAGCACTTCACGAATCAATGCATTGACCTCTTCGACTTCGATGCGTTCCACTTTTTGAATCACGTGTTCAATCGGTTCAACTTCGTCAAGTAAGAGCAAGTTTCGTCCATTGCGATTCATACGTGCGCTCGAGCTTTCGTTTCCAAGCACGAGAGAACCTTTCAATTGCCGCTTGCCTTTATCCACCTCTTCATCCGTCAATCCTTCTTCGACGAGTCGGGTTAACTCTCTTTCGAGAATGACTTCGACTTGCTTTAACGTATCGGATGATGTTCCGACATAGATGGTAAAGGTGCCATGATCAGCGAATGTCGTGTAGTAAGAGTAGATTGAATAGGCCAAGCCTTCCTCTTCACGAATCGACTGAAACAGTCTCGAGGACATCGTCGCGCCGATTGCGTTATTCATCAGTGCCAAGTGTGGTAACCGTTCATCCGTCGCTGAAATTGCTCCATAGTTCCAACATAGGTGCGCCTGTTCTGTTTCCTTCTGTTTTGTCACGGTATCATGGAATAGCTCCGGTTGATTGAGTTGTTTCGAAGATTCCCTAGAAGGGATGTTGGCAAACCTACCCTTCACGGCATCAATCAACTCGTTAGATATATTCCCTGCAATCGAGACGACAATTTCTTCTGCTGTATAGCGTTCTTGCAAATAGTCAACGAGTTGGTCTCGTGTCAATCGATTGACACTCTCCTCCGTTCCAAGAATTGGTTGGGCGAGTAGGTCATCCCGATATGCCGCGATAGCCAGTAATTCGTGCACAAGATCTTCTGGCGTGTCTTCGTACATTTTAATTTCTTCCACGACGACACGTTTTTCTTTTTCGAGTTCGTTTTCGTCAAGCACTGACTCGAACAACATATCCGTCAACACATCAAGCGCCATGACCGCATGTTCATCGAGCGTCTTCACATAGAAACACGTATGGTCTTTCGAGGTGAAGGCGTTGACACTTCCACCAAGTTCATCGAAAAAAGAAGCAATCTCTTTTGCATTTTTCGTTTTCGTTCCTTTGAACAACATATGCTCAATCAAATGGCTGATGCCAATATTTTCAAACGATTCCGTGCGTGTCCCGGCTTTAATAAACACACCGGTTGAAGTGCTGTGCGAACCCTCGATTGGTTCGATGATGATGCGTACACCGTTCTCTAGTGTCATCCATTCCATGTTCTCACTCCTATGAAAAAGGCCATCGCACCAAGACGATGGCCAGAATAATTAATTTGTCGAGCGCGGTGGACGACGGTCCCCGTCACGACGTGGCGGACGGCCTTCGCGAGGTGGACGGCTTTCACGTGCAGCCTTCCGTTTCGCTTCGTAAGCCTCACGCTCTTCAGGAGACAATCCTTCTAAGATGAGCGCTTTATGTGATGCGTTGACACGACCTTTATCATCGATTTCTGTGACTTTGACTTGAATCGTATCACCGAGTTTCACCACATCCTCGACGTTCGCAACACGCTCAAGGCTGAACTCTGAAACGTGTACGAGTGCATCTTTTCCTTTGAAGAGCTCGACGAATGCGCCGAACTTCTCGATGCGGCGAACCGTTGCGTCGAATACTTCCCCAACGACGACTTCGCGAACGATATCCCCAATCAATGACATGGCAAGATCGATCCCTTCCTGGTCGGTCGAGGCGATGAATACTGTACCATCTTGTTCAATGTCAATTTTGACACCAGTTTGATCGATGATGCTGTTGATCATTTTACCACCCGGTCCAATGACGTCGCGGATTTTATCCGGATTGATTGTCATCGTCACAATCTTCGGTGCATATTTCGATAGTTGCGTACGTGGTGCCTCTAACGTTTCAAGCATATGATCAAGAATGTGTAGACGACCAGCACGTGCCTGCTCAAGAGCTTCCTCTAAGATTTCGCGCGTGATTCCCGCAATCTTAATATCCATTTGAAGAGCCGTGATTCCGTCTTTTGTTCCAGCAACTTTGAAGTCCATATCGCCGAGGTGATCTTCAAGTCCTTGAATATCTGTCAAGACCGTGTAGTGTTCACCTTCCATGATGAGACCCATGGCGATTCCAGCGACCGGCGCTTTGATTGGCACACCTGCATCCATCAAAGCGAGCGTCGATCCACAGATTGACGCCTGTGAACTCGAGCCATTTGATTCGAGTACTTCCGAAACGAGACGAATCGTGTACGGGAAGTCTGCTTCTTTCGGAATAATCGGCAGAAGTGCTCGTTCACCGAGTGCCCCGTGACCAATTTCACGACGACCTGGTGCGCGGACCGGACGTGCTTCTCCGACTGAGAACGGCGGGAAGTTATAGTGGTGCATAAAGCGCTTATTCTCTTCCAAACCGATTCCGTCGATGATTTGTGCGTCACCAATCACGCCAAGCGTTGCCACCGACATGACTTGCGTTTGACCGCGTGTGAAGAGACCAACACCATGTGCACGTGGCAATAAGCCAGTTTCTGATGCGAGCGGGCGGATGACTTCCGGGCGACGACCGTCCGGACGAACTTTGTCGACCGTGATCAAACGGCGGACTTCGTCTTTAACGAATTTGTTCAAAATGCCAGACACTTCTTTCAACTTGGCTGGTTCATCGGCGAGCGTCTCTTCATAGGCAGCTACGTATTTAGCGATCACTTCATTGATTGCTTCGTCACGTGCATGTTTTTCTTCGACTTGGACCGCGGCGTTGATTTCTGGACGAGCCGCCTCGAGTTCTTCTGTTAAGGCGTCATCAAATTTCGATACCGTGTATTCGAACTTCGGTTTCCCAACAGCCTCTACGATCTCTGATTGGAACGCAACTAGTTTCTTGATTTCTTCATGACCGAACAGAATTGACTCGAGCATGACGTCTTCCGGTACTTCGTTCGCGCCTGCTTCAACCATGTTGATCGCATCTGCCGTTCCGGCGACTTGGAGTTCGAGGTCCGTCTGTTCGAGCTGAGCTGTCGTCGGGTTAACGACGAACTCACCGTCAACACGTCCGACCGTCGCTCCAGCAATCGGGCCATCGAACGGGATGTCTGAAATCGAGAGTGCGATCGACGTACCGAGCATTCCCGCCATTTCAGCTGAACAATCCGGGTCGTTCGACATGACATAAATCATGACTTGAATATCATGACGGAATCCATCTGGGAAGAGTGGACGAATTGGACGATCGATGAGACGCGATGTCAAAATCGCGTTTTCACCTGGACGACCTTCACGGCGGAGGAATCCACCTGGAATTTTACCGACCGAGTAAAGTTTCTCCTCATAGTTGACCGTCAATGGGAAAAAGTCTAAATCTTTTGGTGCTTTTGAAGCTGTTACTGTCGCAAGGACGACCGTGTCACCATAGCGAACGAGTGCTGAGCCGTTTGCTTGCTTCGCAAGTTGACCGACCTCTACAGACAATGGGCGTCCGCCCCATTCTGTAGAGAATACTTGTTTCGTACCTAACATGTACATTCTCCTCTCAAACCTTATCTAGTTTATTATGTAACTCATTCCTACGAATGTCTAATCATTTTCCTTTAAAAAAGAAGAAACGGACTAGGACGTTGTCCCAGCCCGTTGAACAGTCTCAATCGATTAACGACGGAGACCGAGGCGTTGAATCAATTCACGGTAGCGCGTAACGTCCTTGTTACGAAGGTACGTAAGCAAGTTACGACGACGTCCAACCATTTTCAAGAGACCGCGACGTGAGTGGTGGTCTTTCTTGTGTGTACGAAGGTGGTCGTTCAATGTGTTGATTTGTTCAGTCAACACTGCCACTTGTACTTCCGGTGAACCAGTGTCACCTTGTTTTGTCGCGAAATCCGCGATAATTTCGTTTTTACGTTCTTTTGAGAGTGCCATTGCCTCTCCACCTCCATTTAATAAAAAATTGCCGCGTTGCCGAGCCGGCGTTGGTGAATCGTCCAGCCAAGCGAAACGGTGTACTTTGCGTACTTGACAAGGATAGCGTACACGCTCCTGAAAGTCAAGATAGGATTGAACGGGCCGACACCTCATCTTGTTTGAGCTGTGCGACCAATGCATCCAAGCCATCAAATGCGCGTTCGTTACGGATAAATTGAATCCATTCGATTTCAATGACTTGCCCATATAAATCCTCTGAAAAATCAAACAGATGACTTTCGACGGAGACCGCTCCCGTCTCGTAAAACGTCGGGCGACGTCCAACATTTGTCATAGCATAGAACGTCCGACCATCTTGAAGCTTGACTCGTGTCGCATAAACACCTAGACGTGGCATGACATAAGAAGCATCCATCAAGACGTTCGCTGTTGGAAATCCAATTGTACGTCCTCTAGCATCTCCATGTATAACTTCACCACAGATGACATAGGGAGCACCGAGTAGTTCGTGGGCCTCATCGACTTGCCCCTCTGCCAATAACTTACGGATTCGGGTTGAAGACACTTTTTCTCCATGCCTCGTCTGTTCTGTGACGACAGACGTTGTGAATTGATCACGCGCATGATAAGGCAGCGTCTCCATCGTCCCTTCTCCGAATTTGCCATACGAATAGTCAAATCCTGCCGTCACATGTACAGCCCCCGCGCCGATTAAATAATCATCAACAAACTGTTGCGGAGAAAGTCCAGCCAATTCTTTTGTAAACGTTAAGACGAGACAACGTTCCACCCCGAGCGCTTCAATGCGTTTCAATTTTCGGGATAACGGCGTGATATAGCGCACTGCATCCGGTTTATTTGAGAGCACTTGCTTCGGATGTGGGTCGAACGTGACGACCGTCACCGGAAGGTTATGTTCAGCTGCCACATGTTTGGCATGTGAAATCACAGCTTGATGCCCTTTATGGACACCATCAAAAAAGCCGAGTACCATGACGGATGGATACGCGTCTGGTGTATCTGGATAAGTGAGATGTCTTGTTTCCATACTGTCAAAATTCCCCCTTAGTCGATGGCCAGCATGACCTCGACTGTAGCGTCTGTCGTTCCATCTTGTCTTCGATATAAAGCAAGAGGGATTCCTTCTTCATTATAGACAGTAAATAAATCAAATTCGAGCGAAATGCCGTTCAGTTTCCCACCGTTCCGAATATAACGTTCTCTATTCTTTGGAATTGTAATGGCCGGCCAACGCTTGATCACGTCCTCAAGCGGCACGACATGTGCCATTCGCTCCTCGACTGTGTCGAATGCTTGTAAGGCATCGAGCGATACCGCACCGCTTTCCTCGAACGACCCTGAGCTCGTGCGACGAAGTTCACTCATGTGGGCAGGGTAACCGAGCTTCTCCCCGATTTGTACAGCGAGCGTTCGAATATACGTCCCTTTCCCACAATCGATTTCCATTCGGAATCGGCACACACCGTCTTCAAACGTCAACGCACTTGTGCGTTCCAAACGATGTATCTCGACCATGCGACGGGGACGTTCGACCGTTTGTCCTTTTCGCGCGTACTCATACAGTTTCTTCCCATTCACTTTGACCGCCGAGTAGTACGGTGGAACCTGTTCAATGATCCCGATCAGTCGACTCATCACTTCATCGATTTGGTCTTCATCCAATTCGTTTTCTGCAATCACCTTCTGTTCAACGACCTCACCATGAGCGTCCTCAGTCATCGTCGCGGTCCCAATCGTCACTTCGGCCACATAACGTTTCCCTTCATCCGTCAAAAAGCGGGAGAGTTTTGTCGCTCGTCCTAAACAGATGGGTAATACGCCCGTCACTTCCGGGTCAAGCGTACCCGTATGACCCACTTTTTTCGTATGAAACAATTTTCGTAATTTAAATACGCAGTCATGACTTGTCATGCCACGATCCTTATCGAGTACGAGCACTCCGTTCGGTTCCAATTTCATCCCTCCATATAAAAAAAGGGAGAACGACGTCTCCCCTTCTACTTATTGATCTTTGTTCAAATCACGAATCAATGAATCGATATGCGTACCATATGCGACTGATGAGTCGTATTCAAACGAGATTTCTGGTGTTTTCCGAAGACGGATGCGGTTCCCGATTTCGCGACGGATAAATCCTTTCGCTTTGTCGAGACCTGCTTGCGTTTCTGCTTTCACATCTTCCTCATCACCGAGCACCGTATAATAGACCGTTGCTTGCTGTAAGTCCCCCGTCACGTCAACGCTCGTGATTGTAGCGTTTTTAGTGCGCGGGTCACTGACTTCCCGTAACAAGACGTCTGTAATTTCTTTACGCATTTGCTCGGCGACACGTTGGGCACGAATATTCATACGTGATCCCTCCTCACATTATTTACGTTCGATTTCTTTCATGACGAACGCTTCGATGACATCCTCTACTTTGATGTCATCAAACTTCTCTACTTTAATCCCACACTCATACCCTGTCGCAACTTCTTTCACGTCATCTTTGTAGCGGCGAAGTGTATCGAGTTTACCTTCGTACACGACGATTCCGTTACGAATGACACGGACACCTGCGTCACGTGTGATTTTACCTTCTGTCACATAACAACCTGCAATCGTACCGACTTTCGATACTTTGAAGACATCACGGACTTCAACTTGACCAGTGATTTCTTCGACGAATTCTGGATCAAGCATACCTTTCATCGCGCTCTCAATTTCTTCGATCGCGTTGTAAATGATGCGGTGAAGACGCATTTCAACATTTTCTTGTTCAGCCATTGAACGGGCGTTTCCGTCAGGACGAACGTTGAATCCGATAATCACGGCGTTTGCCGCTGATGCGAGGATCACGTCACCTTCTGTGATTGCACCGACACCTTGGTGGACGATATTGACTTTGACGCCTTCTACATCAATTTTGCGGAGTGACCCAGCCAATGCTTCTGCTGAACCTTGAACGTCCGCTTTGATGATCACGTTCAAATCTTTCACTTCACCTTCTTGAATGCGGCTGAACAAGTCATCAAGACTTACTTTCGCTGATTCACGGCGCTGTGACTCGAGGTAACGTTGGTAACGTTTCTCTCCGATTGCACGTGCTTTTTTCTCATCTTCAAAGACGATGAACTGGTCACCGGCTTGTGGAACATCGTTCAAACCTGTGATTTCAATCGGCGTTGATGGACCGACTTGTTTCACACGGCGGCCAATATCGTTGACCATTGCCCGTACTCGACCGAACGTGCTACCGACGACGATTGGATCTCCGATGCGAAGTGTACCGTGTTGAACGAGCAGTGTAGCGACCGGTCCGCGTCCTTTATCGAGTTTTGCTTCGATGACTGAACCACGAGCTGGCATTTCAGGTGTTGACTTGTACTCTTCAACTTCAGATACGAGGAGAATCATCTCGAGCAACTCGTCAATTCCTTCGCCTTTAATCGCAGAAATTGGAACGAAGATTGTTTCGCCACCCCACTCTTCAGGAATGAGACCGAACTCTGTCAATTCTTGTTTGACACGGTCAGGGTTTGCGCCTTCTTTATCCATTTTGTTCACCGCAACGATGATTGGAACGTTCGCCGCTTTCGCGTGTGAGATTGCTTCTTCTGTCTGTGGCATGACGCCATCGTCAGCAGCTACGACGATGATGGCGATATCTGTCACTTCCGCACCGCGGGCACGCATCGTTGTGAACGCCGCGTGACCTGGTGTATCAAGGAATGTGATTTTCTTATCGTTAACAGAAACCTGATACGCCCCGATATGTTGCGTGATTCCACCAGCTTCTCCTGCTACGACTTTCGTGTTGCGAATCGAGTCAAGAAGCGTTGTTTTCCCGTGGTCAACGTGACCCATGATTGTAACGACAGCCGGGCGCTCTTCAAGATCATATTGCGAGAAGTCAACCTCAACTGTTTCAAAGTCTGTCTCATCTACGACAACTTCTTTTTCGACTTCATAACCGAACTCGGTTGCGAGTAACTCAATTGTCTCGTCATCGAGCGTTTGGTTAATCGTAGCCATCACACCAAGCCCCATCAATTTCATGATGATTTCGTTCGGCTTTTTGTTCATTTTTTCTGCAAGATCTGAAACGCTGAGTACATCTTCATATTTGATGACGTTACCCATCTCGGCCTCTTGCGCGAGTCGAGCCGCTTTCCGTTGGCTCGTCTTCGAGTTTGGATCGGCTTCTTGTGGGATGGCAGCTTTTACTGGCTTGCCTTTGCCTTTCCCTTTTCCACGTTTTTTATTGCGTGGGTCGTTGTAACGGTTTTGACCACCGCGATTGTTTTGACCGCCACGGTTTTGTTGCCCAGCTTGCGGACGTGCTTTTGGAGCTTCTTTTTTCTCTTGCTTCGGTTCGTTCGAAGTTGAAGCCGGTTTTGATTCAGCTTGTTTCTCGGCACGATATTTCTCAGGATTGAACACTCGGTCTAACTGTTTTACCGTTTCCTCATCGAGGACGGCCATGTGATTTTTCACCGATTTGTTCAATTTTTCTAATTGAGTAATGACTTGTTTACTCGTTACATTCTGTTCTTTTGCAAATTCATAGACGCGTTTTCCCAAAGCATCCACCTCCATTAATAGTTAAGAGAGAAGTTGCTTAAGCTTGTTCGCAAATCCGGATTCCGTGACCGATACGACGACACGCATATCTTTACCAAGTGCAGCGCCGATTGTGTAGCGATCGCTCACTTCAATCAATGGCACTTGATAAGACGCACACTTGTCAGAGACTCGTTTTTTCGTCGAGGCCCCTGCATCTCCGGCTAGAATGACGAGCTTGGCACGGCCCGCTCGGACATCCTTCAATACAAACTCTTCTCCCATCGTTACTTTCCTCGCTCGAGCAGCAAGGCCTAACAATGATTCCCACTGACTCATGATTCGTCACCTGCGACAGTTTTCAACTGTTCATACAAGTCATCGTTCGTCTTTACTTTCAAGTGATGGTCGAGCGTCCGTTTTTTCTCTGCTTGACGAACAACATCGATATCTTTTGATAAGTAAGCCCCACGACCGTTCACTTTGCCCGTCTGATCGATGACTACGTCACCTTCAGGCGTTCGAACGACACGAATCAATTCTTTTTTCGGGAGCATTTCTTGTGTGACCACACACTTACGCAAAGGAAGTTTCTTTTGCTTCATGGTCATTCCTCTTCTTTCACCGCAGTCGTTTCAACTGTAGCATTTGATAAGTCTTGTTCAACTTCATTTTGAACAATTTCTGATTCGGATTCAACTTTTTCAGCGAACGTATCGAACAAGTCGAGTGCTTCCGCATCCGTTTCACTCTTAATGTCGATTTTCCATCCTGTCAATTTCGCAGCAAGGCGTGCGTTCTGCCCACGTTTCCCGATTGCGAGAGACAATTGATAATCTGGTACGACGACCGTTGTTGATTTCGCCGGTTCATTGACATATACGGCAACGACTTGAGCCGGGCTAAGTGCATTACGGACAAACTCTTTTGGGTCTTCAGACCAGCGAACGATATCAATTTTCTCACCGTTCAACTCATCGACAATCGTTTGGACACGCTGTCCTTTCGGTCCAACACACGCCCCGACCGGATCGACGATATCCGAATGAACAGCGATTTTCGAACGGTCACCTGCTTCACGCGATACAGACATGACGTCGACTGTCCCGTTTGAAATCTCAGGCACTTCAAGTTCAAATAGACGGCGCAAAAGTCCAGGATGCGTACGTGATACTTGAATCGCTGCACCAGATCCTTTTGTCGTCGAATCAACTTTTGTAACGTATACTTTAATTCGGTCATGAATCTGGTATGACTCATTTGGCATCTGTTCATTCGGTGTAAGGACCGCTTCAATGTTGTTTTCTAAACCGATATACAAGTTGCGCGGGTCAAAACGTTCCACGATTCCAGTCATGATTTCGTCTTCTTTGTCCGCGAAGTGGTTGTAGATGCGTTCGCGTTCGGCTTCACGCATTTTTTGTGTAACCACTTGTTTTGCCGTCATCGCTGCGACACGTCCGAAATCACTTGGTGTGACTTCTTCTTTATGAAAATCACCAAGCTCATAGTTCGGATCGATTTCGTGTGCCTCTTCGAGTGAGAGCTGTTGATCTGGTTGTGTGAGTCGCTCTACGACTTCTAGTAGTGCGTAGACACGGATATCTCCCGTCACCTGGTCGAACTCGACTTTCACGTGCTCATTCGGATTCGCCACGTTGCGACGATATGCAGAAATGAGCGCTTGTTCGAGTGCTTCGATAATAATATTTTTGTCGATTCCTTTTTCTTTGGCAATCTGATCGATTGTAGTGAGTAATTGTGGACCCATCTTCTTCCCTCTCCTTAACTAAACGTGACCGCTAAGCGGGCTTGTGCAATTTTGTCTACCGGTAGCGATACCGCTTTTTTTCTTGTCTTGATGCGCGTCTCGATCACGACCGTTTCCCCATCATATGCCGTCAAAATTCCTTCAAACTCTTTGGCACCATCGATCGGAGCGAACGTTTTCATGTAGACGTTTTTGCCTACCGCACGTTCAAAATCGCTCGGCTTTTTCAGCGGACGCTCCGCACCAGGACTCGAGACATCAAGATAATAAGCCTGTTCAATCGGATCGGATTCGTTCAGTTTTTCCGAGAGTTGTTCATTGATATTGACGCAATCGTCTAAATCGACGCCCCCTGGTTTATCGATATAGACACGCAAGAACCAGTCAGGACCCTCTTTTACGAATTCCACATCGACCAATTCCATGTTTTCTCGTTCGACGATTGGCGACGCAATCGATTCAACGACTTCTGTTATTTTGGACACTCTCATCCCTCCTTCTGGCTTTTACATACAAGAAAGGAGTAGGGTTCCCTACTCCTTTCCGTCGTAGTATCCAACTTTGTTCGATACTAATATATCATATTTTCCCGATAATTCGCAACTTACACCCCAAAATCAAAGAATGAGAGTTGGTTCTCATCAGGCAAGCCTTCGAGACATTTCATCGTATCGAGTGTCTCAATGACCGTTTTTGACAGTTTCGCTCGTTTCCGTAAATCTTCTTTTGACAGGAACTGCCCTTCTTCCCTCACCTCGACAATCGCTTTCGCAGCATTCGTGCCAAGTCCGTCGACTGCATTAAACGGTGGAATCAGCGTATTGTCTTCAATCAAAAACTCGGTTGCACTCGATCGGTACAAGTCGATGTTTTGAAATTTCATTCCTCGCTCTAGCATCTCTAACGCGAGTTCGAGGACGGTATGAAGTCCTTTATCTTTCGCGGTCGCATCAAACCCTTTTTCACGAATATCCGACATCGCTTTCTTTACAGCTTGGGGACCTTTGATCATGGCGGACAAGTCAAAGTCTCCTGCTCGAACGGTAAAATATGTCGCATAGTAAAGGATCGGGTGATGCACTTTGAAGTAGGCGATTCGGACCGCCATCAACACGTACGCCGTCGCGTGCGCTTTAGGGAACATGTACTTGATTTTCTTACAAGACGAGATATACCATTCCGGCACATCATTCGCCCGCATCTCGGACTCCATCTCGTCCGTGAGTCCTTTCCCTTTACGGACAGACTCCATGATTTTAAATGCGAATGATGGTTCAAGACCCGCATAAATCAAGTAAACCATGATGTCGTCACGACATCCAATCACGTCTTTCAGTTCGCACGTGCCGTTGTAGATTAGCTCGTTTGCATTACCTATCCAAACGTCGGTTCCGTGGGACAGTCCCGAGATTTGAACGAGTTCTGAGAACGTTGACGGTTTCGTCTCTTCGAGCATTTGGCGCACGAACTTCGTCCCGAACTCTGGAATCCCGAGTGTTCCCGTTTTCGATTCGATTTGCTCCGGTGTAACACCGAGCACGTCCGGGGACGAGAAAATTTTCATGACGGTCGGGTCATCTGTCGGGATTGTCTTCGGATCGATGCCGGACAAATCTTGCAACATCCGGATGGCGGTCGGGTCATCGTGCCCGAGAATATCTAATTTGAGCAAGTTGTCGTGAATCGAGTGGAAGTCGAAGTGGGTCGTCTTCCATTCGGACGACTTATCATCGGCCGGATATTGAATCGGTGAAATTTCGGCGATGTCCATATAATCAGGTACGACGATAATCCCCCCCGGGTGCTGACCCGTCGTCCGTTTCACACCGGTGACACCGGACACAAGACGATCGACTTCGGCGTTACGGTAGATTTTATCGTTCTCAGTCGCATATCCTTTTACATACCCATAAGCCGTCTTATCCGCAATCGTTCCAATCGTTCCTGCACGATATACATATTCTTCTCCGAACAATACTTTCGTATAGGCGTGGGCATGCGGCTGATACTCACCTGAGAAATTCAAGTCAATATCCGGTACTTTGTCCCCTTTGAAACCAAGGAACGTCTCGAACGGGATGTCGTGCCCATCTTTTTTATACCATGTCCCACATTCCGGACATTCTTTGTCCGGTAAATCGTATCCTGAACCGACAGAACCGTCATTGAAGAAGTGAGAATGTTGACAGTTAGGACAGACATAGTGTGGCGGTAACGGGTTGACTTCGGTGATTTCCGTCATCGTGGCGACGAGACTTGATCCGACCGACCCACGTGAACCGACCAAATATCCATCATCCAACGATTTTTTAACGAGTTTATGTGAAATCAAATAAATGACTGCAAATCCGTGTCCGATAATCGACTTCAATTCTTTCTCGAGACGTGCCTCAACGATTTCCGGTAGCTCGTCACCATAAATCGATCGAGCCATGTCATAACTCATGTTTCGAACCTCATCGTCCGCCCCTTCAATTTTTGGCGTGTACAGATCATCCGGAATAATCTGAATTGATTCGATTTGGTCGGCAATCACGTTCGGGTTTGTGATGATAATCTCACGCGCCAACTCATCTCCCAAAAATTTGAACTCTTCCATCATTTCTTTTGTCGTCCGGAAGTGGGCGTGCGGTAATTCTTTTCGTGTGTTAATGAAGTTTGCCCCACCTTGGGTACGAATTAAAATTTCCCGATACGATCGGTCCTGGCGATCCAAATAATGCAAATTCCCTGTCGCACAAACCGGTAATCCAGCCTTATCAGCGACACGGATGATTCGTTTGATAATCTCACGGAGCTCCAATTCGTTTGCAACGATTTCTTTATCAATCAAGTGATGATAGAGCGCCGGCGGATGAATTTCGATAAAGTCATAAAACGACATCATCTTCTCGAGTTCATCGTCTGATTTGTTCAAGGCGGCATCAAAGATCTCACCGTTGTCACAAGCTGAGCCAATCAGTAACCCTTCTCGGCGTTTCACAAGTTCTGACCGCGGCATCCGTGCCATCCGATGTAAATAATCAATATGGGATAACGAAATGAGTTCATATAGATGACGGAGTCCAGGTTTTTTATTCTTCGCATAGATGGTCGCATGGAATGGACGGATTTTTGACACGTCACTCCCGACTTTCGCATTTAATGAACGATGCGTCGTCATTTCGAACATCTGTTTGGCAAGGTCTAGTAACTTCAGCAATAAATATGCCGTCGCCTCCGCGTCATAGATGGCACGGTGATGCTGAGTCAATTCGATATCGAATCGTTTCGCAAGAGTGTTCAGCCGATGGTTTTTTAATGTCGGCATCAACGTCCGGGCTAGTTCAAGTGTATCGATGACCGGATAGTCGTCCGGCTCATGACCACCACTTCGAAGTGTCGCCTCAAGGAAACCCATATCGAATGAAGCATTGTGGGCAACGAGAATACTATCTCTAGACCAGTCGACGAACTGCTTTGTGATGACTTCCGGGTCAGGCTGTCCTTGAACCATATCATCGGTGATTCCAGTCAACTCAATTGTTGTCGCTGATAAGGGATGTTTCGGGTCAGCGAACGCCTCAAACCGGTCGATAATCTCTCCATCTTTGATTTTGACACCAGCGAGTTCGATGATTTTGTTATAGACAGCAGAAAGACCTGTCGTCTCGACGTCGAATACGACGTAAGTCGCATCGTCTAACGCTACATCGGTCGCATGATAAGCGACAGGGACACCATCATTGACGACATTCGCCTCGACCCCGTATAACACTTTGATATCATTCTTTTTTCCAGCATAATACGCTTCTGGGAACGCCTGGACACCAGCATGATCCGTGATTGCGATTGCTCGATGGCCCCATTGCGCTGCCCGCGCGACAAGAGCAGACACATTTGTGACAGCATCCATTTGACTCATCTGTGTATGCGCATGAAGTTCTACACGTTTCTCGCCTTCCCACTCATCACGCGGCGGTTCGACTTTCACTTCCTGGAGTTGCGATGCCATCATACACAATTCACGCATGAAGGAGTCGTCTTCGACCCGACCAGCCGTTTGAATCCACATCCCTTTTTTGACAGCACTGAGCATCCGGTCATCATCGTCATCGCGCGCAAATACTTTCACAATCAACGAATCGGTGTAGTCGGTCATTTTGAAAGTGAACAATTTCTTGCCACTCTTCAGCTCTTTCCGCTCCGCAGAGAAGACGAGACCACGAATCGCGACACGTCGTTCTTCTTCGATAATCGTCTTGATTGGTACAATCTCATCTTTGATGAGCGCACCCATCCGAATTTCCGTAATCGGTTCGTCGTTTGTTTCCGTCGTTTTGGCGAATTGGGCAGCAAGCGCCATTTTCGCTTGTTCGATATCTTCTTGAACGACCTGTTCGCGAAGGGCCTGACTTGCCTCGGCATCTTCTGAGAAATGGGCCTGACACGGTTTTTTCGTGAACCCATAGGCACTATAAAGCGCTTGGATTTCTTGGCAGAGTTCTTTGTCCACGTAACTGGCTTCAGGTGCGGAACGCACGGGAATCAATAGTTTATTCTGCTCAAAACGAGGAGATACAGAACCGAAATAACCGCGCATCGCACCAGACACTTGACTCAATTCACTGACGATTCTAGGCCAATAATCGATATAGTCTTGCTCGCTCCCACCTTTTGTCGTTGAGAATCGGGCGTACACTTCGTCCGCGAACGTCGCATACCGGTTTTCTAATCGACTCATAAACAACTGGTGCACCTCGTACGGTAAAACTGCTGGAAATGAAAAATAAAAAGTCCACGTACGTCGTTTTTTATTGACGACGAGTCGTGAGAGTTCTGCCTCGTCGAACAAGTCGTTTGACTCTGTTGTAATCCCAAGGTCACCTAACAATAATTGCATTTTTTGATTCGCTTCCACGGGTTCATCTTTCCCCCTTCATGCCAATTCGACAAATGAAGGTGACCGCTTCCGCTGTCACCTTCATCCATTAATGAGCCTCGCTAAACTTTGTAGCGATGACTTGTTCCAACTCATCGATTGATGTTTCAACCACTTCACCAGTCGCACGTACTTTCACTTCGACGATGCCTTCGGCCGCCTTTTTACCGACGTTTACACGAATTGGAAGTCCAATCAAGTCCGCATCCGCAAACTTGACGCCAGCTCGCTCTTTGCGATCATCAAACAAAACATCATACGTTTGACCAAGTTCATCATGTAGACGGTTTGCAAGTTCAAGTTGCGTCTCGTCTTTCGCGTTGATTGCAATTAAATGAAGATCAAACGGTGCAACGTTACGTGGCCAAACGATTCCACGGTCATCATGATGTTGTTCCACGATAGCTGAAAGTGTGCGTGACACCCCGATGCCGTAACAACCCATGATGAGTGGTTCGGCACGACCCTCTTCATTGAGGAATGTCGCACCCATCGCTTCTGAATATCGTGTTCCGAGTTTAAATACTTGGCCCACTTCAATTCCGCGTGCAAAACGAACCGGACCTGACTCGTCAGGCGCTAAGTCGCCCTCGACCACAAAACGTAAATCGTGATACGTCAACTCTGAGAGATCACGCTCTGCATTCACGCCTGTGAAGTGCGTATTCGCTTCGTTCGCTCCACATACAGCATTTACTAAATATTTAACCGCATAATCAGCGACCACTTTGACCGGAGCGTTAATCGGTCCGAGTGTACCTGGCGCACAGTTGAACAACTCAACGATTTTTGCTTCTTCTTCAAGTTGAATGTCGAGTCCACCGAGTGCGTTCTTCACTTTGACTTCGTTCGCTTCGTGGTCTCCACGAACGATCGCCATGACTGTCTCTCCGTCGACATTGAACAAGACGGACTTGATTGTCGTCTTCGAATCGATATTCAAGAATTTTGCCACGTCTTCAATCGTACGATTTTCTTCAGTATCCACCTTCTCAAGCGGACGAACTTCCGCCTGTTGCATCTCATAGCGGTCTAACGTTTCTGCCATCTCAATGTTCGCCGCATAGTTCGACGTGTCTGTATAGACGATTGTATCTTCACCGATAGCTGCAAGTGCTTGAAATTCATGCGTGTCTTTCCCACCGATTGCCCCAGAGTCCGCAACGACTGGACGGTATTTGAGGCCAGTGCGGTCGAAGATTCGTGAATACGCGTTATACATATTTGTATATTCTTCATTTAAACCTTCTTGTGTCGCGTGGAATGAATACGCGTCTTTCATCAAGAACTCGCGTCCGCGAAGCAAACCGAAGCGTGGCCGACGCTCATCACGATATTTTGTTTGAATTTGGTATAGGTTCATCGGAAGTTTCTTATAAGAATTGAGTTCATCGCGAACGATGGACGTAATCAATTCTTCATGTGTCGCGCCGAGTGCGAAGCGACGGTCATGACGGTCTGTCAATCGCATCAATTCAGGGCCATAAATGTCCCAGCGTCCCGTCTCCTCCCAAAGTTCTGCTGGTTGAATGGCAGGCATCAATAGTTCTTGTGCACCTGCCCGGTTCATCTCTTCACGAATAATCGTTTGAATGTTGTGTAACACGCGATGTCCGAGTGGAAGATAAGAATAGATTCCAGCCGCATTTTGGCGAATGAAACCTCCACGGACGAGAAGTTGATGGCTGACCGCTTCCGCGTCAGCCGGTACTTCTCTTAATGTAGGCATGAGCAATCTAGATTGTTTCATACAGTTCAACGTTTCCCTTCTCTACAAAAAAATTATTTAAAGAATGATTGAATGTCGTTCCAAGTGACAATTAACATTAGGAGCATCAATAGTGCGAACCCGATAAAGTGGACGAACCCTTCTTTTTTCGGATCAATCGGACGTCCTCTTACCGCTTCGAACAGGAGGAAAATCAATCGTCCCCCGTCTAACGCAGGAAGGGGAAGCAAGTTGAAGATGGCGAGGTTGACCGAAAGAAGCGCAGTCCAGTTCAACAACATAATCAAACCGCTCGCTGCTACTTCATCTGTCATGCGTACGATTCCAACCGGACCTGCGAGTTGATCGACCCCAACTTGACCCGTCACTAAATCTCCGACCGCAGAAAAGATAAGGGTAGACATCGTCCACGTCGTCTCAGCACCTGTCGTCACGGCTTTAACTGGTGAACGTTCAAGCGCGTTCGTGACACCGAGAATGCCGACAGTTTCTCCATTTTGTTCGACCGCTTGAGGGGTGAGTGTGACTGTCGCTTCCTCACCATCACGAACATACGTGACTTCCGTAGGGGTGTCAGCCCGGTCAGAAAGAGCCGAACGTAAATCGAGCCAATCTGAAATCGATTCGCCTTCAATCGATACGATTTCATCCCCGCTCATCAAACCTGCCTCATCAGCGGCTGAATCGGGTTGAACCGTACCGATTTGCCCATCGTTCGTCGGAGTCCCTTGAACAAGGCCGACAATAATGAGCAAGATGAACGCCAACACGAAATTCATCGCCGGACCGGCTGCGATTGCCAAAACACGTTTCCAAACCGACTGAGCTCCAAACGTTCGATCGTACGGTGCGATTTGAATTTCCATCCCTTGATCGACAAGGAGTGTGTCTCGTTCTAGTGAATAGACGCGTACTTCCTCATCGATGAGGAGTTGTACTTTCAATTCATGTGTCGAGTCAAACTTATCGACAGTTCCAACGACTTGAACATCTGTTGCCGTGTCCGGTTGGAAGTAGACGCGATCTACCGTCCCTTGCTCGGTTAAACGGAGTCCGACATGCTGACCCGCGCGTACTTCAACCGGTTCAAAGTCTTCTCCGGCCATTTTGACATAGCCACCGATTGGTAAAAGACGAATGGTATAGAGCGTTTCATTTTTACGGAACGAAACAATTTTTGGACCGAATCCGATTGCAAACTCGTGACAGAGAATGCCTGCCCGTTTCGCCATGACGAGGTGTCCCCATTCGTGTACCGAAATGAGAACGCCAAACATCAAAACGATGGCGATAAAAGTCGTCATGATTTATTCCCCACCTTCAATTCCTTGCTGAATCTGTTGACGTACTACTCGGTCAACTTCTAGAATTTGCGCGAGCGTCGGTTCGGCGATCACCTCATGTTGAGCCATCGCCTCTTCAACGAGTCGTTCAATTTCTAAGAAAGTGATGTGACCTTTCAAGAATAGGTCCACTGCCATTTCATTGGCTGCATTCAGAACAGTCGGCATTGATCCTCCGATTATTCCTGCTTCGAACGCTAACCGGAGTGCCGGATAACGCTCGAAATCAGCCTCTTCAAAATGAAGCTTTCCGATTTCATTCAAGTTTAACCGCTTATTCCCCTCAATTTCAAGCCGCTTCGGTTCCGAAAGCGCATAGAGAATCGGTCCCCGCATATCCGGGTTTCCGAGCTGAGCCATTACGGCTGCATCTTTAAATTCGACCATCGAATGAATGATTGATTCTCGATGCAAGATGACTTCAATATCATTATAGTCGATATCGAACAACCAGTGTGCCTCGATGACTTCTAGTCCTTTGTTGAACATTGTCGCCGAGTCGATGGTTATTTTCGCTCCCATCGACCAGTTCGGATGATTCAACGCATCTTCAACCGTCACATCGACTAATTCTTCCCGTGAACGGTCACGGAAACTTCCACCCGATGCCGTTAAAATGATTTTCGAGACATCTTCTCTACGTTCCCCGTTTAAACATTGAAAGATTGCAGAGTGTTCGCTATCGACAGGTAACAAATTGACCCCATATTCTTTCACGGCAGCTTTGACGAGATGTCCTGCGGTGACGAGTGTTTCTTTGTTGGCGAGCGCGATATCTTTTCCTGCTTGAATCGCTGCAAGTGTCGGTTCAAGACCAACCGCTCCTACCACCGCTGTCACGACGATATCGGCTCTTTCTGCCGTCGCGCATTCTTTCAGGCCTTCTGGACCAATAAAATACAGTGGTTCATATGTAAGGCGCGGTTTTAATTGTTCGAGTACCTCGATACTTGTCGCTGACACATATTTTGGTCTAAGTCGATTGATCCATTCTGTGGCGACATCGACGTTCGTTCCGAATGCATACGCCTCAAGTTCAAACAGGTCGGGGTGCTGTTCAATGACGTCACACGTTTGCACACCAATCGAACCAGTCGCTCCAATTAAGCTAATTCGCTTCATCTCGACACTCCTTTTATAGCAGATTAAACACCCAAATGACTGTGAAGACCGCAATCATACTATCGAATCGGTCTAAGATTCCTCCATGACCAGGTAAGAGATGACCCGAGTCTTTTACTCCGAACTGACGTTTATAAGCGGATTGTACCAAATCACCGAGCTGTCCGACGACGGCTACGACGATAGCTAAAATGATCACTTCGAATACTGGTAAGATTGGATCGATCCAGACGAAGATGACGCCGAGTACAACGGAAGATACAATACCGCCGATTGCTCCTTCAATCGTCTTGTTCGGACTGATTGATGGCCATAGTTTTGCTTTTCCGAACGCCTTCCCACTGAAATAGGCTCCAGAATCCGTCGCCCAAATCATGAACAAGATGAGCAACACTTTCGACAAACCATCGTCAGACAGACGTACTAGAGCAAAACTTGAGAACCCGACGACCAAGTAGACAGCCGAGACGAAATAGAATCCGACATCTTCATAGGTGAATCGATTTTTAGTGACGACCGTCCAAAATAGTAATAACACAAGTCCTAACACGAGCCATTGTTCGATCGTGAACGGCATCTCGTCCGTAACGATTTGCGTTTCAAGTAACAACAAAATGAACGGGAACGCCACGAGGAGTGACGTCACTAAAAATGGGAATGCCAATAGTTTATGCTGTCGCATCAATGTGAATTCACTTAATCCAATGAGCGCAAGAATGCCCATCAATGAAACAAATGCGTTGCCTCCAAGCGCAATCACCGTAATAAAGATGGCTCCGGCCCAAAGCCCTGTAATGATTCTTGTCTTCATGTTACACCCCACCAAAACGACGCGTGCGCGCGTTATAAGATTCAATCGCTTCTACAAAATGCTCACGCTTAAATTCCGGCCACAATACTTCTGTGAAATGAAGTTCCGCATATGCGCTTTGCCATAATAAAAAGTTAGAGAGTCGTTGTTCACCGCTCGTTCGAATAACGAGATCCACATCTTGGACGTGCGTCATGAGTCGTTCACCGATTAAGTGATCGTCGATGGCATTCGATTGAATTAATCCCGACTGTACATCTTCGGCGATACTGCGCATCGCTTGAACGAGCTCATCGCGCCCACCATAGTTAAGCGCAAACACAAGCTTCAATCCGGTATTCATAACGGTCCGCTCTCTCGCCTCGTCGACGGCCTCACGCGTCTCTCGAGGAAGTTTGGTTGTATCTCCTGCGACGAGCACCCGCACATTCTGTTCATGGAGTTCTTTTAAATCCGTCTCTAAGAACTGTTTTGGCAGTTTCATTAAAAACGAGACTTCCTCTTCCGGACGAGTCCAGTTCTCCGTAGAGAAGGCGTAAAGTGTCAGAGATTGAATCCCGAGTTCCTGCGCTGTTCGAACCGCCTCACGGATTGACTTCATCCCTTCTCGGTGACCCATGATGCGAGGGAGACCACGTTTTTTGGCCCAGCGTCCATTTCCATCCATGATGATGGCCACGTGCTCAGGAACACTCAACTCTGCCTCGATTTTCGTTTTAGGATTCACCCATTTAAACATTCTGTTATCCTCCTGATTGTATGAAAGAAGGACCCTCTCAGAAAAAGGGTCCCCACACAGCTTTTTGGTATACCACTTCCGTGATTACACTTCCATGATTTCTTTTTCTTTCGTTGCTGCAGATTCATCAATCTTTTTAATATACGAATCCGTCAACGTTTGAACGTCATCTGCATATCCGCGGAGATCGTCTTCAGTTAATTCGCCATCTTTTTCGAGTTTCTTTAAGTTTTCGTTTGCGTCACGACGAACGTTACGGACAGCGACTTTCGCTTCTTCCGCATATTTTTTCGTGATTTTAACTAATTCTTTACGACGCTCTTCTGTCAAGGCAGGGATTGCCAAACGGATGACTGTTCCGTCAGAAGATGGAGACAAGCCGAGGTCTGCCTTTTGAATCGCTTTCTCAACATCCGAAACCATTGATTTATCCCATGGTTGAATCAAAAGCAAGCGCGCTTCCGGTGTATTGATGTTCGCCACTTGATTGAGCGGTGTCGGGACACCATAATAATCAACTTGGACAGGGTCCAAAATCGATGCGCTGGCACGGCCAGTGCGAAGCGTTCCGAAATCACGTTTTAGTGAAGAATGTGCTTTTTCCATCTTTTCTTCAGCTGTTTTCAATACTTCTTTGACACTCATGAATTGACTCCTCCTACTACCGTCCCGATATGTTCTCCGAGTACGACACGTTTAATATTACCTTCTTCAAGCAATGAGAATACAATCAATGGAATGTGGTTGTCCATACAAAGCGATGTTGCTGTCGAATCCATGACTTGAAGTCCGTCTTTTAAGACATCAAGATAAGACAACGTGTCATACTTCACTGCAGTCGTATCCAATTTCGGGTCGGCAGAATAGACGCCATCCACGTTATTTTTACCCATTAAAATGACGTCAGCTTCGATTTCAGCAGCACGTAGAGCGGCTGTCGTGTCCGTTGAGAAATATGGGTTCCCTGTGCCGGCTGCAAAGATGACGACGCGTCCTTTTTCAAGATGACGCATAGCACGTCGACGAATGTATGGTTCAGCAACTTGTCGCATTTCAATTGATGTTTGGACGCGCGTTTGGACACCGTACGTTTCAAGGCTATCTTGAAGAGCGAGCGAGTTCAAGACAGTCGCGAGCATACCCATATAGTCTGCATTTGCCCGATCCATCCCCAGTTCACTGCCTGTCTTTCCACGCCAAATGTTTCCGGCACCTACAACAACGGCGACTTCTACACCCATCTCAATCAATTCTTTAATTTGACTTGAGATTGAGTTTACAATGTTAGGATTGATTCCATAACCTTGATCTCCAGCGAGCGCTTCTCCACTCAATTTTAACACAATTCGTTTATATTTCGGTTCCATAACTTTGCCTCCTCTTGCTTGAAAAAAGGGAACACGCTCCCTTAACGAACTAACTCAAGGTTATAAAGACGTGTTCCCAATTTTAGTTGCATCACATGTCATGACGCAGATTATTTTTTAATTTGGTTCATAACTTCTTCAGCAAAGTTCTCTTCACGTTTCTCCATACCTTCTCCTACTTCGAAGCGTACGAACGAGTTGATTTTTCCGCCTTTTGATTCTACGTATTTACCAACTTTGAAGTCGCTGTCTTTTACGAACGTTTGGTCTACGAGGCAAATCTCCTCGAAGTACTTGTTCATACGACCAGCAATCATCTTCTCAACAATGTTAGCAGGCTTCCCTTCGTTAAGCGCTTGCTCAGTCAAGACCTTCTTCTCGCGGTCGATTTCTTCAGCTGATACTTCATCGCGTGTAGCGTAAAGTGGACGTGCTGCAGCAACGTGCATCGCTACGTCTTTTGCAACTGTTTCGTCAGATGTTCCGTCGATCACAACGACTGAACCGATGCGACCACCCATGTGGAGGTACGTGCCAAATACTGCATCGTCAGCTTTTTCAAGAACTGCTACACGGCGGAGTGAAATTTTCTCTCCGATTGTAGACGCCTCTTCTTGGATATACGTTTCAAGCGTTTTATCTGCTTCGTACTCAGCTGCAAGTGCAGCTTCTGCAGTTGTTGCGCCTGATGCGAGAACTGCTTTCGCTACGTTGTTAACGAGTGTTTGGAACTTCTCATTTTTCGCAACGAAGTCTGTTTCTGAGTTGATTTCGACGAGCACAGCTTTGTTGCCTTCAACTGCTACTGCTGTCAAACCTTCAGCGGCGATACGATCACCTTTTGCTGCTGCTTTTGCAATCCCTTTTTCACGAAGGAAGTCGATTGCTGCTTGCATGTCACCGTCTGTTTCGACGAGTGCTTTTTTGCAATCGAGCATTCCTGCTCCTGTTTTTTCACGAAGTTCTTTTACCATTGCTGCTGTAACTGCCATCGGAAATTCCTCCTTGTAAAACTACAAATTTTAAGAAAAAGCACGGGGCTTCTTGTATACATGTCCTAAAAAAAGGTGATAAAAGGCTTTCCCTTTATCACCTATTGTCTCACTGATTACTCAGCTTCTGTAGCTTCAGCTTCTGTCGCTACAGCTTCTTCAGCAACTTCTTCTTCACCTTGCTTCGCTTCGATGATTGCATCAGCCATCTTCGAAGTGAGCAATTTAACAGCACGAATTGCATCGTCGTTCGCTGGGATTACGTAGTCGATTTCATCTGGGTCACAGTTTGTGTCGACAATCGCAACGATTGGGATGTTCAATTTGTGAGCTTCCGCGATTGCGATACGCTCTTTACGTGGGTCAACGATGAAGAGAGCGTCAGGCACACCAGGCATGTCCTTGATTCCGCCGAGGAACTTCTCAAGACGAGTCATTTCTTTTTTCAAGATGATGACTTCTTTCTTAGGAAGTACTTCGAACGTGCCGTCTTCTTCCATTTTTTCGAGTTGCTTCAAGCGGTTGATACGCTTTTTGATTGTTGAGAAGTTAGTGAGTGTTCCACCCAACCAACGCTCGTTAATGAAGAACATTCCTGAACGGATTGCTTCTTCTTTGATTGTATCTTGAGCTTGTTTCTTCGTACCAACGAAGAGGACGTTTCCGCCTTCTGCCGCGAGTTCACGAACAAAGTTGTAAGCTTCGTCTACTTTTTTGACCGTTTTTTGAAGGTCGATGATGTAGATCCCGTTACGCTCTGTAAAGATGTATTTCGCCATTTTTGGGTTCCAACGGCGTGTTTGGTGACCGAAGTGTACACCAGCTTCAAGCAATTGTTTCATTGAAATTACTGCCATGATAAATTTCCTCCTTGTGGTTTAAAAAAGTCCTCCGCCTCGTTCATTGTTATATTCCGACCTTTCGGCACCGAGGAATATGATCCCGAGACGTGTGTGATGTGTTTAACACCGAGAACTACTATAGCATATGTCTTTAATTCCGGCAACTCTCACTTTTTACGAAGTTTCGCATATAGAGCCAGTTCTCCTTCGCCTTTTCCGAGGATTCGGGCAGCATCTCTGACCGAATGCCGTAACAAGACATCGTCTACGTCAACCGACGCAGACGATTTTGTTTCATCTGTCGTTGTTTTCAATGACTCATTGGACTCTTCAACAGATGTTAAAGGTAAACTTTCTTCTTTAACCTTTAGTTCGCGTTCAGGTGGCTCCGAAGCGACGAGATCGTTCATCGACTCCATGAAAGAAAGAAGCAATGTTTCTGTCTCCTGCTTCTCTCTTTCGAGCCGTTCTACCCGCTCTTGTAATATTTGAACTTGGCGGTAACCGAACAAAAAACCGTAAGCAACCAAACAAGCAGTCATCACATATACAATATACACTTGTTCATCTCCTCACGATGTTTTTTCTTCAAGATAGGACCGCCCAAGCGCATTTTTTAACGTCTTCAGAGCTTTCGAGTGAATTTGCGAGATACGGGATGTCGAAAGTTCTAGCACCTCACCAATCTCGGTCAATGTCAATTCATCAAAATAAAACAATGAAACAACAAGCCGTTCTTTTTCAGACAAATGATCGATTTCTGCCGCAAGCACGTCAATCAACTCTCGCTGCAACAGCGTATCTTCCGGTTTTTCGGAATCAGGGTCAAAGTATGTGACAGACATGACTTTCCCTTCTTCCTGCAATGTCACAGCTTCGTCAATCGATAACATATTCGCAAAATACCCTTCTGCCATCGTCCGTTCAATCTCTGAAACCGAAAGGCCACAAGCACTCGCTAATTCACTTTTTGTAGGAGCACGATGCAACGATTGTTCAAGCTGTTCTGCCACGTGGTCGATTTTTTTTACTTTTTCCCGGACTGAACGAGGCAACCAATCAATTTTTCGTAACCCGTCGATAATGGCTCCCCGAATCCGAAAAGCGGCATACGTATCAAATTTATTATTATGCTCTGGATCATATTTCATAAGGGCATCGTACAATCCCATGTAACCCAAACTTTTCAATTCGTCGCGTTCGACGCTCTTTGGAAGCGTCACGATCATCCGTTGTACGTGGTAGTGGATTAGAAACTCGTAATGTGCTAGTAGTTCGTTTGCTGTATCCATATCACGGTCCGTATTCCAGCGATCCCACAACTGTGTAAGATGAGTCGTCATGTCGATCCCCCCTTATAGTTCTTTCGTACCCACGCTCACCGTCCGAATCGATAAAATTGATGTGGCAACGTCAAATTCAATCGTTCGTCCGTTATGTCCACCACAATCTTCCGCCACGAGCGGGATGCGATGAACTTTTAATGCTTGGCGAATCGCTTCGGCGTTTCGCTCACCGATTCGCATCGCTTCGTTCTCATATTTAAATTGAAACATCTGTGCGCCGCCTGCCATTTTGGCTTGAAGTCTTGTCGCACCTTCTCGTTTTAAAGACTGTACGAGCGTATCAATGGCGGTGTCCGCATATTTTCCTACTTCAATCGTTTGATTCTTTCGAGCAATCGCCGAGTCCGGTAACATCACATGGGCCATTGCCGCCAATTGGAGGCGGGTATCATACAAGATGATACCCACACACGATCCGAGACCGGCTGTACGTAACCGATTCGGCGCAGTTGTCTGTTTCCATTCGGCAATGCCAATTTTTAATACATCAGCCATTTCTAAGCAACCGTTCTTGAATCCGTTTGAGCGACCCATGTGTCGGTAGGAACAACACATGTCCTGCACTTACTTTTTGATCGATCATAAATGTCGTATCAATATAGAGCGCTGCATCCTCTTCGGGTTGGACCGATGTGACGACAAATTCGACGATGGACCCTGCCATATCGATTGCCGTTGCCGGTACTTGAATCATAATCGGTGTCTGTAACCAATCGCCAAGTGCCCGGGCGTATGCACCGCTCATGATATTCCCAACTTCTTCCCATGCCGATTGACCGAGTACATCACCAGAGTCAAATGAGTAGGGCATTCCGATTAACGTGGATACCATCTGTTCAGCGTCTTCAACTGCGAACAAGATGAGGATCATTCCGCGAATCTCACCATCTAATTCCAATAATACCGAGGCGACATGCCGCTCCGGACCACCCACTCGATCAGGTAAATACATAATCGGTTCCATCTCAGCAGAGGACACGGTAATGTTCACCGGCTTCGCTAACATGGCGGACAAGGCAGTGGCCGCATGTCCAGACCCTATATTTCCCAGTTCCTTTAACAGGTCTTGTTCAAACTCACTCAGCATACTGTTCCTCGAACAACGCATTCGCATCGATCAGAGAGAAGAGTTTGTCTTCCCCTTTGGCAATCGCTGTCAAATGTGCTGAAATCATATCGCGGCTCGATTCTGGAATCGGCTCAATCCGTACTTCATCGCTTTCGACAACTTCGTTCGCACGGTCGACGATGAACCCTGCGTCTCCCTGATTCAAAGAGGCGATTAAGATTCTTGTTTCGTCTGTTGGCTCAATTTCTTCATAACCTAAGCGTAAACGAAGGTCGATGACCGGTGTGACGACACCTCGAAGGTTGATGACCCCTTTGACATGTGATGGTGCGTTCGGGACCCGTGTGATTGGCTGAAGACGCTCAATTGAACGTACCGATTGCACGTCGATCCCATACGTATTTTCTTCAAGTGAAAAGACTACCCATTTCTGTTCCATCAATATTCCTCCTTAAAAGAGATCGTTACTATCTACGATAAGGGCGACGCGACCGTCACCGAGAATGGTCGCCCCAGAGATAGCCGGAATCCCTTCAAGATACGTACCGAGCGGTTTCATGACAATTTCTTGTTGGCCAATCAAATCATTGACGACGACTCCGACGAGTTTATTGCCTTTACGAACAACGACAACCGGGAATTGCGATTTTGTTTCCGATTCAATCTCAAACATTTCTTTCAAGTAAACGAGTGGGACCAATTGACCTCGGAAGTCAAAGACCCGCTCACGATGTGCTGTTAAAATATCTGCTTCATCGAGTAATGTCGTCTCAAGAATTGATGTCAACGGAATTGCGTAAGACTCCTCGCCAACTTGTACGAGCATCGCCGAGATGATCGAGAGAGTGAGCGGTAAACTAACTTGGAATTTCGTACCTTGCCCTGTGACCGTCTCTAAGGAAACGACACCACCGAGTGACTCAATTTTATTTTTGACAACATCGAGTCCAACCCCACGTCCTGACAGGTCAGTCACCACGTCTGCCGTCGAGAAACCTGGAGCAAAGATGAGCATCGCCAATTCGTTCTCAGACATCGCCGTCGCTTCATCATCCGTGATGACACCACGTTCCAACGCTTTCGAACGAACCTTGTCGACGTTAATACCTGCGCCGTCATCCTCAATCTCTATAAAGACGCGGTTTCCGCCATGATAAGCGCGTAAAGATAGCATACCTTGCTCTGGTTTCCCGGCTTGAAGACGCGCTTCTGGACGTTCGATTCCATGGTCAATCGCATTCCGAATCAAGTGAACGAGTGGGTCGCCAATCTCATCGATGACCGTGCGATCAAGTTCTGTTTCTGCACCAGAGATATCCAGCTGTACTTTCTTGTGGATTTCTTTTGCGACCGAGCGAACCATACGTGGAAAGCGATTGAACACTTGCTCAATCGGCATCATACGGAGAGTCAAGACGAGTGATTGCAATTCGTTCGTTCCACGTTTGATTTTTTCGACCGTTTCATTTAATTCAGGTTGACCAACTTCATCAGCTAAGCGCTCTAATCGTCCGCGATCGATGATGAATTCTTCGAACAAGTTCATGAGTCGGTCGATGCGTTCTAAGTTGACGCGAATCGTTTTTGCTTGAGCCTGTGCTGCCACTTGCTCTTTTCCGTCCTTCGCGTCTTTCGATTCTTCCTTATCCGGAACACTTTGTACGATTGGTTCGGGGGCAATCGTCTCGGCCGTCACAGCGACTTCTGGTTCACTGTCGGACTTTTCTGTGAACGTACTGACTTCAACGCGTTCTACTTCTGATACTTGGGCGATGGCGTGTTCAATCATTTCTGTCGTCTCCTGCGATAGGAATAAGACGTCAAACGACAAATCGAATTGTTCTTGTTCAATCTCTTCTGTCTCAGGGTACGTACGTACGACTTCACCCAACTCTTGGAGGCGATCAAATACCATATACGCCCGTGCCGCTTTCAACACAACAGCTTCTGATAATTTGACAGTGATTTGATATGCTTCAAATCCAGATTGTTTCGCTTGATCGATGACCGAATTCGTATACAGATCGACTTCGAACGTATTTGTCTCTGACGTTTGTTCGACTACAGCCTCTTTACCACCGATGAATGATTGGAATCCGGCGACCGTTTCAGAAACATCCACGTTCGCGCCCTTTCCTCCGCTTTCGATGTCTGCAATCATGTCCTCCATCTGTTCCATAGCGATGAACATCGTATCCAACAATAATTGGTTACTTTCTTTTTTACCGCCCCGCACGAGGTCGAGCGCACTTTCCATCTCGTGTGTCAAATTTGCGACTCGTTCATATCCCATCGTCGAAGACATACCTTTCAAGGTATGTGCAGACCGGAAAATCTCTTGTACGACATCTGCGCCGCCTGTTTGCTCCAATTTAAGTAATTGCGTGTTGATTGATTGGATATGTTCTTGGGACTCATCTAAAAACAACCCTAAGTATTCGTTCACGTCCATCTCTATTACCTCCCTGTCGTTATACTCGGTTCCACTGTTTCCTTAAATTCCCCATCAAACGATTCATCAAGTGACGTGGTTTCGGCGGCGTCCCCGTAAGCGTTGTCAAAATTCGTTCGAGCCGCCAGCTAATATCACTTTTTCGATTGTATTGATAAAACGGGACTTGTGCGATGACTGCCTTTCTGACAGATGCGTCATCTGGTAGAAAGCCGAGGAATCGAATCGTTTTATTTAAAAACTGTTTGCATGCGACTTCCATCCGTTCGAAACATTGAAGTGCTTCCTCACCAGACTGAGCTCGGTTGACGATGACGCCTAGCGGTAAGTCAGGATACTGATGATGCACCAGTTTCGTATATGCATAACCATCCATTAACGAGGTAGGTTCAGGAGTCAAGATTAAAAACATCTCATCACACCCGGCAATAAATTGGAGCGAAGTGTCCGTCGCTCCAGCCCCCATATCGAAAAGGACGTAATCATATTCGGTCAGTACTTCGAGTTCTCGCATGAGAAATTGCATGTCATCATCTGAGAGATGGACGAGTTGGTCCTGCCCACTCCCTCCATGTAATATATCGACACCATACACATTTTTCTGAACAGCTGAAGCCAACGGAATACGAGCTTTGACAGACTCAATCATCGTTCTGGACTTCATTGCATTCATAAGAATATGAACGTTGGCCATACCAATGTCAAAGTCGACAATCAACACCCGTTTCCCGAGCTCGGCTAAGGCGATCGCTGTGTTGACGCATACGTTCGTTTTTCCGACTCCGCCTTTTCCACTCGCAAAGGCAATCGTCGTCGGATGGGCACCATTAATTGCTCTTAAACGCCTTGCTTGGTCCATCTTGCCCACCCTTCTTTCTCGAACAGTCGTTTCGTCAATGCATCCGCATGTCCTCGAATCAAGTCATCTGGCACTTCTTGACCATCCGTCATCCATGCGACCGGCAGACCACTCTTTTTCACCATGCGGTACATCGCATGGATATCACTCGTTTCGTCCGCTTTCGTAAAGATGAGCGAGCTGAGGGGCAACGATTCAAACTGGGAATAGATCATGTCCATGTCTTTCATTTTTGAAGTCAAACTCAACACGAGTGAAAGACTCGTTTCTGTAAAGTCATGATGCTCATGAAATTGTTCCACATATGCAGGATCACGGAAATTTCGTCCCGCCGTGTCAATCAATACGATATCTTTACGGGCAAATAATTGCTTCGCCCGTTTAAAATCATGAAAGTCATACGCCACCTCGACCGGAATACTCATGATTTCAGCATACGTTTTCAACTGTTCAATCGCTGCGATTCGATACGTATCGGTCGTGATCAAGCCGACCGTCTTGCCTTCCTTCAACTTGAAGTGCGCTGCAAGTTTAGCAAGCGTTGTTGTCTTCCCAACCCCCGTCGGTCCAACGACCATTACATATCGTTTGGCATCCGGTGGTTCAATGAAGGACGATTTGACTTGTTCGTACACATATCGTTCGACCTCTTCTATGGATTTTGTCGTATAGTACAACTCGTTCAGTGTCTCTTCCCATGATTCATCTTCAAATGACCCTGTCGAGAGTAACGATTCAACGTGTCGCAGTGAAGAGTGAAGCCTCGGTGCCGGTGCACCAACTACGCGAGGAGGTGGCGTTTGAGGTGTTACAGGTTTCGTTGATTCCGTCCGTACCGGGACAGACTGCCGCGGCTGTATGGTCGTTTGTTCTTTTTCAAGCGCTGCAATGACTTCCACTTGCTTTGAGGCGAAGAGCCCGAACCATCCGGTCTTCACTTGTCGTGAATTGAGGATGACCGCTTCATCACCGAGCTCTTGTTTTACTTTCGCCATCGCTTCTGCCATCGTCTTAGCCGTAAACTTTTTAATCTGCATCTTAAATCACCCCAATACTTTTCACTTCGACGGAACTGAGTAATTCGTTATATGCCAACACTGGAACATCGGGATAATACCGTTCGAGCAATTGTCGAACGAATAGACGAATTGTCGGTGAACATAAAATCACAGCCGATGCCCCATACCGTTCAAACATGGACAGTTGCTCGCCCGTACGTTCGATAATTTCCCGAGCTTGCTCCGGGTCGAGGGCTAAATAGTTCCCAAACTCCGTTTTCTGAACCGCTTCTTGAACGGTTTGTTCTGTCTGACCGCCGAGCGTGACCACGTAAAGCGGCCCCTCAGGAGGCTTCACTTGATCGGTCAACTGACGTGACAAGCCTTGACGGCAATACTCTCCAAGAATCTCTGCATCTTTCGTCACTTTTCCGTAGTCTGCCATCGTCTCGACCAAAAGAGGCAAGTTTCGAATCGATACATTTTCCTGTAACAAGTGGCGTAACACCTTTTGAATCTCGCCGATTGAGAGAACCGATGGCGTGACATCTTCTACTAGAACAGGATGAGTTTCCTTCAAATGTTCGACGAGTTGCTTCGTTTCTTCTCGTCCGAGTAAGTCAGCGGCATGTTTCTTCAGCGTCTCTGTTAAATGTGTCGCGACAACGGATGGGGGGTCGACAACGGTATACCCGCTCATCTCTGCCCTCGTCCGAGTCTCCTCATCAATCCAAAGAGCAGGAAGCCCGAATGCCGGTTCTGTCGTTTCAATCCCATATACTTCAGGGTCTTCAATCCCCGGACTCATCGCCAAGTAATGGTCAAGCAGCAACTCACCTTCCGCGACGACATTCCCTTTCACTTTAATTCGGTAGGCGTTCGGTGAAAGTTGCAAGTGGTCACGAATCCGGACAGTCGGTAAGATAAACCCGAGTTCGAGTGCGAGTTGACGACGAATCATGACGACCCGATCTAACAGGTCACCACCTTGCGACTCGTCCGCAAGCGGAATCAAGCCATATCCGAATTCAAATTCAATCGAGTCAATTTGCAACAACGAGACAACCGACTCAGTCGGTGCTGTTGAAGGTTCTTCCTCGATCATCGGTTCTTCCGTTGCCTGACGGATGTTACGTCGCATCGTATAGGCACCGAAGAACGCGGTACCAGCGATAATCATCGTTACCGGAAGAAGTGGTGGTGACACGAATCCAAGCATGAAGACGATCGAGCCTGCGATATAGAGCAGCGCCGGGTTTTGCCCGAGCTGGTCAATCACATCTTCTCCTAAGTTCCCGTCCGAGACGGCACGGGTCACGATAATCCCAGTCGCTGTTGAAATTAAGAGAGCCGGGATTTGACTGACTAGCCCGTCCCCAATCGTCATGAGTGAGAACGTTTGAAACGCTTGTCCAACCGGTAAACCCATTTGAGCGACACCGATGATAATTCCAAAAATCAAGTTGATTGTTACAATAATAATCCCAGCGATGGCATCCCCTTTAACGAACTTCGAGGCACCATCCATCGACCCATAAAAGTCGGCTTCACTTTGAATTTTACGGCGACGAATCTGAGCCTCTTTGTCATCAATCAACCCAGAGTTCAAGTCAGCATCAATGGCCATCTGTTTCCCTGGCATCGCATCGAGCGTAAAACGTGCAGATACTTCAGACACACGTTCCGCACCCTTCGTGATGACGACGAATTGAATGATGACGAGAATCAGGAAGACGACGAACCCGACAAGGACGTTCCCGCCGATTACAAAGTCACCGAATGTCGCGATGACTTCCCCACCGTACCCGTTCGAAAGAATCGAACGAGTCGTCGATACGTTCAACCCGAGACGAAACAACGTCACAATCAATAAGAGAGAAGGGAATACGGAGAAGTCGAGTGCTTCCCTGGCATTCATCGCTACAAGTAAAATCATGATCGCGATTAATATATTTACGATGATTAAAAAATCTAATAAAAAGCCCGGTAACGGGATGATTAGCATAATGACAATCATCAAGACGCCAATCAAAATTGCAAAGTCTTTCGCTTTTACTGCCAACACATACTCCTCCTCAAGACGGTTGCTTCATTTGGTAGACGAATGCGAGAACTTCCGCAATCGCTTGATAAAACGACTCATCTACCACCTCACCGATGTCGATTTGCGCATAGAGTGCTCGTGCGAGCGGCTTATTCTCTACAATCGCCACGTCATGTTCTTTTGCTACATCTCGAATATGAAAGGCGACTCGGTCGACACCTTTTGCGACAACGAGTGGTGCAAAGTCTTTCGTATCGTCATATCGAATGACGACCGCGTAATGGGTCGGGTTCGTGATGACGACGTCTGCATTTGGAATTTCTTGCATCATACGTCGCATCGCCATTTCTCGTTGCTGCTGTTTGATCTTTGATTTAATGAGTGGATCACCTTCGGAATTTTTGTACTCATCTTTAATATCTTGCTTTGACATTCGAATCGATTTTTCGAAATCAAAACGTTGATAGAAAAAGTCAAGTAACGCAAGTGCGAGTAAAGCGACACTCACCCAAAGTCCAAGCTGAATCGTAATACTCGCGAGTGCGATAATCGATTCTCGAATCTGTTCGACGGCCATGCGAGACAATTCTTTTTGATTTTGCCAAAGGACAGTAACTGCGGTTGTCAGGATGATTAAAAATTTGAATAAGGACTTTAAAAATTCGACGACCGCTTTCATACTGACGATGCGTTTCACCCCTTTAATCGGGTCAATCCGCTCGAGCTTCGGCTGAATGGCCTCTAACGAAAATAGCGCTCCAATTTGGAGGTAGTTGATCAAAATCCCAAACACGACGGCAACGATAAAGAATGGTGCTAAAATCAATCCAACGCGCAGCATCAAATCGACCACCATATCCGACATGCCTCCAGTCACATTGAACAATAAATATTCCGGACTGAGTAAATCTCCAATCAACGAAAGTAATTGTTGACCGATAAATGGCCCAAAAAACGATAACATGAGGAACATTACAAAGAGCGCAAACGCTCCAGTCAAATCCGCAGACTTAGCGACTTGCCCTTTCTTACGAGAATCCTCTCGTTTACGCGGTGTCGCTTTTTCTGTTTTTTCACCTGCAAAAAACTGTAGATTGACCGATAAAGGGTATAGAGGCTTCTTCATGACGCGTCTCCTAGTATAAGCATAAAATCGTGCATCACTTCTTGAAGCAACGGAATGAACTGGCTAATTGATGTCAGTGTCAGCCCTAACAACAAGACCATGACGGAGAACCCGGCAATGAGTTTGAATGAAAAACCGATAGCAAAGATATTGAACTGCGGTGCCGACTTCGCCAAAAAACCAAGTGCTAAATCAACAAGTAATAAAGACGCCATCATCGGTAACGCTAACTGTAATGCGACCATCATCGTCATCGTGACGACTTTTACGGCCATCATGAGCGAGGCTTCGGTAAAGTTGATCATCGGTTGACCGGGTGGGTAGATTTGAAAACTATAGTAAATACCATCAATCAGCAGAAGATGCAAGTTACTCGTCAATAAAATGAATAGCGTAAAAATATAATAAAATCGTCCGATCAATGGCGATTGCCCTCCAAACATCGGATCATACGCGGAAGCCATTGCCAAACCGAGTTGTAAATCGATCACCCCACCGGCAATTTGCGGAGCAAAGAAGAGAATATTGATCAATAATCCGAGCAATAGTCCGATTACGACCTCATATACCACTTGCAACACAAACCCATTGGTCATTTGTATCGGCTCGGTCAATGTGAACATCGCGTAATACGCTAAAAACGCACTGAACCCCACGCGATGCATGACCGGTAACTGCTTCGTCGAGAACAACGGGACACTGACAAAAAAGCCAGACAGTCGCGCGAACGTTAACCCATACATACTGATGAAATCGACTGCATTCATTTCGACGCAACCTCAACCATTAGCTCGAAGATCAATCGGGTGAACCCTTCAATCTGTTGAAGCATCCATGGTCCGAAGATGACCAGTCCAATAAAGACTGAGATGATTTTTGGGACGAACGATAATGTCTGTTCTTGAATTTGAGTCGTGGCCTGTAAAATCGAGATCACGAGACCGACAATCAGTGAGATGAGTAAAAGTGGCATTGCAATTTTTAATAATGTCCACACACTCTCTGTTGCCAAATAGATGACCATTTCTTGTGTCATGTCCGTTCCCCCTACATACTTCTAAGCAATGATTCCACAATCAAGTGCCAACCATCGACCAATACAAACAGTAATAATTTAAACGGTAGTGCGATCATAACCGGTGGAAGCATCATCATCCCCATCGACATGAGGACACTTGCGACGACCATATCAATGATTAAAAACGGTAAGAAGATCATGAAGCCGATTTGGAATGCGGTCTTCAACTCACTGATCGCGTAAGCAGGTACCAAAGCGAGAAGCGGTACATCATCAAGTGTTTCAGGCTGGTCGTAATTCCCATACTTCAAAAACAATTGCAAATCCTCTTGTCTCGTATATTTCGACATGAATGCCTTCATCGTCCCACTCGCCTCATCGAACGCCTCATCTTGTGAGATCTTGTCATCGAGGTAAGGCTTCAAAGCGTTCTCGTTTAAGTCAGAGAGAACCGGCGACATGACGAACAGTGTGATAAACAATGCCAATCCGACAATCAATTGGTTTGGCGGGGTTTGCTGTGTACCGAGCGCTGGTCGAATGAATGACAGGACGACCACGACCCGGGTGAAACAGGTCATCAAGATTAAAAAGGATGGTGCAAGCGTCAGTAACGTCAACAAAATCAATAACTTGATGGATGTCGAGGTACTGTCCGGTGTTTCTAAATTGATTAATTGCTCAAACGTTGTCATGATTTCTTCCTCACTTCTTCTAGCTGAGCAAGTTGTTTCTTAAAGGTGTCTAAAAATGCATTCGAATTTGACGTTCGGAGTGACAAAGATTCTGTTTGCTCGTCATCCACCGCTTCCGCATCGAGTCGATCGATCAGTTGAATCGAGTCACCTACACCAAGGACGTACACTTGGTCCCCGAGCTTCACGAGCTGGACAGAGCGATCTTTTCCGAGAGGGACACCTCCGAGATGTTTCATATGTTGAGTCGCTTTCACGCCTTGTGTTTTTGAACTGAGCCAACGCATCAAGACGATGAAACCACCGACCACGACAACGAGACTTAACACGACTTTCACGCCATTGCCAATCGTTGACGCTGTCGTTGGAACTTTACTTTCCACTTCATCTGTCTGTTGTTGCTCGAATTGTTGGTCTACGGTGGCGGCCTCAACCGTGGCCGGAACAAAGAGCCCGACCACGAGAAGAATAATCAACCACCATTGCTTCATTGTGCGACCGTTTTAGAAACTGCTTCGATGACGCGTTCTGCGTTGAACGGCTTGACGATGAAATCTTTCGCACCGGCTTGAATCGCATCAATGACCATCGCTTGTTGCCCCATCGCCGAACACATAATAATTTTAGCGTTTGAGTCAAAACTGCGAATTTCTTTCAAGGCTGCCAAACCGTCCATCTCAGGCATCGTAATATCGAGTGTGACGAGATCCGGTGTGAGTTCACGGTATTTCGCAATTGCGTCCGCTCCGTTCTCCGCCTCACCTACTACGTCATATCCGTTCTTTGTCAAAATATCTTTGATCATCATGCGCATGAACGCTGCGTCATCCACTACTAATACTTTTGCACTCATTCTAATTTCCTCCTTAGACGATTCCGATCCGCTCATGCGGTTGAATAATTTCTGTTACACGTACCCCAAAGTTTTCTTCAATGACCACAACTTCTCCTCTAGCGATTCGTTGTTGATTGACATAAATATCGACCGGTTCACCTGCTAGCTTGTCGAGTTCGATGATGGAGCCTTGCGATAACTCAAGCACTTCCCGAACGGATTTTTTCGTTCTTCCTAACTCTACTGTCACGTTCAACGGAACGTCATACAATAGACCAAGGTTCGCCGGGGCTGCATCTTGTGAGGCCGATGATTGGAGCGGCATAAATTCTGCCTGACTCACTGCCACTTCAGGCATGGGCTTTTGCTTATCCGGTTGCGGGGCAACAGATTGTGATTGTGCTTGCGGTTGCGGTTTTGGTGCTTCCACTTTCGGTTGCTCTTTTACCGATTGTTTTACTTCCCCGGTTGCTTTCATCAACTCATCGACCAATTGCTTTCCAAACTGAATTGGTGCAATCTGGACGATTTTAGAGTCAATCAATGTGCCCACTTTGAGATTGAATTCAATGAGTACCATTGTTTCCCAAAGTTCAAGCCGATCGATAATGGTCTGATTCTTCGTTGCATCAAATACTTCAACAAGTGGTGGGGAAATGTCGATTTTTTTCGAAAATACCGTCGACAGTGACGTTGCTGCCGCACCCATCATCTGGTTCATCGCTTCTTGAACAGCCGATAAACGAATCTCATCGAGACTATCAGGATCTACATTCTCACCCGTTCCACCTAGCATAAGATCAGAAATGATGGCCGCATCTTCGCGAGTCAACACGAGGACGTTCTCCCCTTTAATTCCTTCTGTGTAACCAACACGTAAGGCCACGTGAGGAGTTGGGTAACGCTCACGCAAGGCATCAATTGTCACTTCACTGACAATCGGTGTCGTGATTTCAACTTTTTGTTGTAGTAGTGTCGACAAGGCCGTTGCCGAGTTGCCGAACGAAATGTTACCAATTTCCCCAAGTGCGTCGCTCTCCATCGAATCTAAATGTTCTTCTTTCACTTCGACTTCCGGCGTCGGCGTATTGTCGCTTGTTCCACGTAATAACGCGTCAATTTCATCTTGTGACAGCATCTCACTCATTGCTCTTCCTCCTTCACACGGTGAAGCACTTGCACAGCCATTCGCTTCCCGCTCACACCGACTTGCCCTTTAAATACTTTATTTTCTCCCACCATGACGGATAGAGGTTCTTTCGCTAATTGATCAAGTGCCAAACAATCTCCAACTTCTAGATGCAGTAAATCTCCAAACGTAATTGTCGTCTCACCGAGTAAAGAGACAACCTCGACCGCCGAGTTCATCAACTGGGCTTTGAGCGGTTCTTTACTCGATTCGCTCGCATTCCGACGATTCGCTTCCTGCATCCAATAATGACTCGAGAGTTTGGATAAAACAGGTTCGATTGTCACGAATGGGAGACAGACGTTGATTGTCCCACTCACTTCCCCAATCGTCACTCCAATCGAGATCAACACGACCGTCTCGTTTGGTGAAACGAGTTGCAAGAACTGCGGATTCACTTCAACAGCAGACATTTCTGCTTTAATCTCTGCAATCGATTCCCATGCATCCCCATAACTTGAAAAGGCACGCTTGTACAATTGCGTCAAAATCCGCATCTCGATTTCAGTGAACGATTCGATTTTATCCACCTCGACACCCGGGCCACCAAGTAAGCGGTCTAACATCGCATACGAAATGTTCGGGTTGACCTCGATGATGAACCGACCGTTGAGCGGTGGCGCTTCAATCAAGTTGATCATCGTCATACTCGGAATAGAATGAATGAATTCATCGTACGGTAATTGTTCGACCGAGTTGACCGAAAATTGAACATATGTGCGAAGCTGGGCCGAGAAAAATGTCGTTAACATGCGAGTGAAGTGCTCGTGAATCCGAGTTAAACTACGAATTTGATCTTTAGAAAATCGAACGGCTCGCTTGAAGTCGTATTGTCGAACTTTTTTCTCTTCCTCTTGTGCGAGAAAGGAATCCGCTTCGACATCCCCACTGCTTAGAGCAGATAGTAAGGCATCAATTTCTTGTTGAGACAGTACTTCTCCCATGATGCCACCTCACTGAATAATTTTCTTCGTCATATAGACGCGTTGGACTTCACCTTCTTCAAGCAGTCCGTTAAGTTGTTCTCGTAATGTCTGTTCGAACTTTTGCATATCTTCTTTCGTCGTCAACTGTGCTTTGGTCATGCCAGCCAAATCGCCAAGAATAACGTTATGAACTTGGAACTTGCGCAGTTCTAAATTCTCTTTTGTTTCAGCTGCATCAGTGACAATCGTAAATTGAACGTTGATGAAACGCTCGTCTTGAATGTTTGTCGTCATATCATCTGTCATGAAACTACGTTCCGCCAACTCTTCAGCCGTGACCGGTTTCGTTTTAGCAGTGACGTTATCACCGAAGACGTATTTGTAGGTCATGAACCCGGCTCCGCCCATGACGAGCAGGACGACTAGCAAGATAATCACGACCTTCAGGCCGCCACCTTTTTTCTTTTCTTCTTCACTCATCTTCTTCACCTCTTGTGAACATCGTTCCGACTAAACCAATTGAGCGGTAAAAGACTTCGGTTCGTTCAATGATTTGGTCTTTCGTTTCTTTCACGAGATACGTTTTGCCATTAAACAATTGGATAATCGTGTCGGGCTCTGCTTTCACCGTTTCGATGAGCAGGGCGTTGAGCACGAACTCCTCACCTCGAAATGCCGTGACGCGAATCATCAGCGTTTCAAGTTAACGAGCTCTTGAAGAATCTCGTCTGAAGTTGTAATAATACGTGTATTCGCCTGGAAACCACGTTGTGCCACAATCATTTCCGTGAACTCTTCAGAGAGGTCAACGTTTGACATTTCAAGCGCACCGGAGACGAGTGTTCCTCTACCTTCTGCCCCCGGGACTCCAATCTGCGGTACACCTGAGTTTTGTGATTCAGAAAAGTTGTTTGCCCCAGTCTTTGAAAGACCTGCATTGTTCGCAAAGTTTGCTGTGACAATATAACCCGCAACTTGTAATTTACCTGCATCATCTACAAAGCTGACTTTACCGTCTTTTGCAACCGAAATCGCTTTGGCAGTTGGAGGAATCTGAATACGGCCATATCCATCTGCTGGACCAGGAGTTACCGTTGGATCGTATGGTGCAATTGCGGTTTCAACAGAATTAAGTGGTGGAGTTCCAGCTGGTGGTGTCGCTGTACGAGAAGCTAGTAAGAACGTCCCGTCCCCAGTGACAAGGTTTCCATCATTGTCAGTATAAAAGTTACCTGCACGAGTATATTGGAATCCATTTTCAGTTCGTGTTACATAAAAACCTTCACCTGAAATTCCAACATCAAGGGCACGCCCTGTATTTTGCATGGCCCCTTGGTTGTACACGTTATCGACCGTTGCCATCGTACCACCTAGTCCGATTTCTTTCGGGTTAATCCCCCCTGCAGTCGTTCCGTTACCACCCGATGCACTACCAACTTGCTGACTGACGAGGTCTTTGAACGTGACGCGACCTTTTTTATATCCGAACGTGTTGACGTTGGCGATGTTGTTCCCGACGACGTCTAGCTTTGATTGGAAGTTCTTCAATCCACTGATTCCTGAGTACATTGCTCTTAACATTATATTTCCTCCTACGCTTATTTGATGGAAGTGATATCGTATACGCTGACTGACGTGCCGTCTTCAAGATCGGCCATATACCCTGTTAAATCATTTCGAGAGATTGAGACAACGCGACCTGACCCTTTTGTCGTCTCTTCGCTCGTTTCTGATGTGAAGTCGATTGTTTTACCAATCATGCTACTGTATTCAGAAATCGATGACATATGGCGGTCAACGAGGACAGAGTCAAGTTGTTTCGAGATCGTTTGCATCTGTTCGAGTGAAGAGAATTGCGCCATCTGTGCGATGAATTCACGGTCTTCCATCGGCGACATCGGGTCCTGGTTCGCGATTTGAGCGAGTAACAATTTCATGAACATGTCCTTGTCGTATTGATTCGTCGCTTTTGGAAGCGACTGGTCTGGCAATGTATAATCATTCGTCTTCGGCTGGATGCTCGTCATCTTCAGATCCTCCTTTCGGCTGTTCGTTAGGTTGTTCCTGGTCCGGTTGCTCAGAACCTTCTGACGTGCCCGACTTCGAATCAAGAGCTTGTTGTGTCAAGTTGACCTCAACCCGAACGTTTTGAGAATGAGGTGCCAATGTTTGCTGCAACTGTTGGACTTGCGACTGAATCAGTTGCTTCGCCTCTTGGCTACTGGCAAACATTTTGACGACAAGCTCCCCGTTCTTCCGTTCCAACTTGACGACAAGTTCTCCAAGTTGCTCCGGATATAGCCTCACGGTGAACACTTTTGAACCATCCGCCCCACTTTTGAACGGTGCCTTTTGAAGAGCCGCTTCAATCCGAGCTTGTAAGTTTTCAGGAATTGACCCTTTTGAAGCATACATGACGGTATCCACATCAATTTGTGGTCTCGACCAGTTCATTCCTTTCGGCATCCAGTCGACATTACTTGACTGAAGTGCAGGTTTTGCTATTTTTACGGTTTCAACATTCGTCATTACGGGAACTTCTTTCATTGTGCCCTCGCCTGGACCTTTATGTTGCGTGATGATCCGCTGAATCGTTTGAACATGCTTTGCAAGTTCTTGATTCGGAACAGGTTGAGTGACTGGAACATGTGGCGTTTGACCAGCTGCTTCTTTTTGGTTCATTACATTGATTGATGAGCTAGCCTGCGTAATCACCGGTAAAACCGAAGTTGAGAGCGTCTCAGCTTCTTGTGAAGAATTGGACAATTGCCCGAGTAATCCTACATACGCATCCATAAACGTACGATACGCATCTTGCGGTAATGACTTAAGCCAATCCAACGTGTCAGGTTTTTGAAACCATGACTCGAGTTCCTTAGCCATCTTTTCAAGGTCGACCGCTGCTTCAGGAAGCGCGCCTTCTTCAAGATGAGGAAGTGCTGTTTGCTCTCCAGAGCCTTGCGTCGAACCGAGCATCGCCGACAGGAGGTCTAGAAAGCCGCCTGCGCTCTGCGACTCACCTTCCGCAACTCCGGCTCGAGCCGTTGATCCTTGAATGGCTTGTGTCAATAAAGCGATATTCAATGTTGGCCCTCCCTTTTCATGTTCATTGGAGAAGCTGCGTCACAACCGCAGCTTGCTGTGCGTTCATACGCCCTAAAATATCCGCCTGCTGTTTAGGAGATAATTCCTTTAACAGGTCAGCTACCTGTGGGCTCTCTAGCTCGCCCATGATTGCTGCAGCCTGTTTGGCAGACATTTCTTCATAGACACTGGCAACATCGGATGAGGTTTCATCTTCTTTAGTCGCTGCTTCAAGCTCAGAGGTGAGACGATCTCGTTCGCGAATCAAATCGGTAATTTCTTCTTGTCTCGCTTTTACTTCGTTCGTCAATTCAACATTCTCATTCCGTAATTTTTCAATCTCACTGTTCGCCGCTTTCAAGCGATTCGTTGTTTCTGAATCGATTCCCGTTACATTGACTTGAGTCTCAGACGTTTTAGTTTCCCCCGTCTTTTCGTCATTCTTTACTTCTAGTAAGGGAACAGATAACAGTGGACGGTCCATCGCATAGTTCATGACGACGATTCCGCCAACTAAAATGAAAATCGCTGGGATGAGGACCAACGCCACAATCATTTGCTTGCCTCGTTTATTGTTCTCTTTTGCCATGCTACTTCCCTTTCCCATGATGAATCACAGCAAGTTCGTCCATCATTTGTTGCTCTGTAAGTTTTGCCACTGTCATCTCATGCAGGCTGGCTTTTTCATGCAGTGTCACATATTTCTTTTCTTCCACCACTTTGCCGAGCAATCGCTCTTGCGATACATGATAGTGATTGCGCGCTTGTTGAACGACGAGCTGTTGCGTCTCGATTTGACGTTTCACTTGTTCTCGTGTTTTTTCACGATATTGCGACATGAGGAGATCGATTCTTCCAGATTGTTCATCTTGATGTTTAATCAATGTTTCATACATTAAGAGGAGATCATATAACTTCTCCATCTCCGTTTCGAGTTTCGATTTCAACCCCCTTACTTCTAAGGCAGCATCTTCTTTCTCATGTTCAGCTATAGGCATGATTCGTTCTAATATGAGTCTATTCATGATTCACCTCGCGCGATATGTGACAAGTGGCCCATCGTCTGTTCAAATGCGGCGTCTTCCTCAATCGATTGCTTCAAGAACGTCAATAAGAATGGATACTTCTCAATTGCCGTATCGATTGCCGGATTGGTCCCTTTTTTATATGCACCGATATTAATCAAATCTTCTGCATCGATATAAGTTGCCAACCAGCTACGGAATGTTTGAGCCGCTTCCCGATGTACAGGAGACGCGATTTGATTCATGACCCGGCTAATCGACTTTAAGACATGGATCGCAGGAAACTGTCCACGGTTCGCAAGCGAACGGTCCATGACAAAGTGTCCATCTAATATCCCTCGCACCGCATCAGCGATCGGTTCGTTCATATCATCCCCATCGACAAGCACCGTATAAAACGCCGTGATTGATCCGCTGGCTGCGGTACCACTCCGTTCTAGCAGTTGTGGCAACATGGCGAATACAGACGGTGTATACCCTTTAGATGTCGGTGGTTCACCGGTTGCGAGTCCAATTTCACGCTGCGCCATCGCAAAACGTGTCACCGAGTCCATCATGAGAACCACTTCTTTTCCTTGGTCGCGGAAATACTCTGCAATCGCGGTAGCCGTGTATGCACCCTTCAAGCGGACAAGCGGTGGCTGATCACTCGTCGCTACAATCACGACGGATCGAGCCATTCCTTCCGGTCCAAGCTCTTTTTCGATGAACTCTTTCACTTCTCGCCCACGTTCTCCAATGAGTGCAATGACATTAATGTCAGCAGAAGAACGTTTGGCAATCATCCCGAGCAACGTCGACTTTCCTACGCCAGACCCGGCAAATAATCCGACACGTTGACCTTTTCCGACGGTCAAAAGACCATCAATCATGCGGACACCGGTCGATAGAGCTTCTAAAATCCTCGGTCGATTCAGTGGGTTCGGCGGTTTGCGTTGAACGTCGTAACGTTTTCCGGTCACGAGTTGCTCACCGGATAAGGGACGTCCTAAACCGTCGAGTACTTGTCCGATCAGTTCTGCGCCTACAGGAACTTGAAGCATCTTCCCTGTCCCTTTTACAAGACAACCCGGTGCGATTTGGATAGTTTCACCGTATGGCATGAGAAGAACACGCTCTTCATTGAAGCCAACTACTTCTGCTTCAACCGTTTCATTTGAAGGAAGGACAATCAAACATCGTTCCCCGACAAACGCGCTCGGTCCATTTGATTCAATCATCAATCCGACGACCCGACAGACTCTACCGATTTTACGCGTATACTCGCCATCTGCGGACTGCTTGATTGATTCGATGACCTGTTCAATAAGCGCCATCCGCTAAAACCTCCTCGATTTTGGCTTGGATGCGTTCGAAGCTGTACGATAAATCGACTTCATTTCCTCGATGTGGCGATTCAATTCGAATAGCTGTTTCGTCAAGCGATCCATCTCCACGATACTTAAGAGGCGGTGTCTCGTCTGTCCGCCACATCGATTCGAATTGCTGAATCGATGCGAGTCGGGTCGGATGTACAAAGATTGTGAGTGCTTCGGCGTCAATTAGGTGTGACATCTGTTCACGAATCATCGTCGCAAACAACTCTTCATCTTTTCGAACAAGATCCGTTGTCACATGAGCACTGACTGAAACGGCCAATTCAATCAGCTGTTCTTCCGCTTGCTTCCATTTTTCTTCAAACAAGAGTTCGAGCTCGGTCGAAACGGAATTTAAACGCGTCGTGATGTCTTCAAACTCCGCCAGTCCATCCTGTCTCCCTTGAAGAAGACCAGCTTGATACCCTTCTGAACGGGCTTCTTCAAACGCTTGTTGTTTCAAACGTTCTAATTGCTCTACTTCTGTCAGTTGAAACTGTTGAAATGCTTCTTCATCCTGTTTCAGCTTCTCGTAGCGCGACTCGATGACTTGATGATGGTCGATGTGATCGGTCGGTTCAATAACGGGTGTTTCTAATCGTTTGGATTCAATCCGTTGCGGAATGTTCGACATTGCACGTTGACGTTTGATTACATTAGACAACGATGTCATCTCCTCCACCTCGGCTGATTACAATCTCGCCGACATCCTCTAGGCGGCGAATGATTCCGACGATGCGGCTCTGCGCCTCTTCCACGTCACGCAATCGCACTGGCCCCATGAATTCCATGTCTTCTTTGAACGTTTCGACCATCCGTTGTGACATGTTTTTGAAGATGATTTGTTTTACTTCTTCTGAAGACACTTTGAGTGCTAACAACAAATCATCGTTCGCCACTTCACGGATGATTCGTTGAATCGCACGAGAGTCGAGTGTGACGATATCTTCGAATACGAACATGCGTTTCTTGATTTCTTCTGCGAGCTCTGGGTCTTCGATTTCGAGCGCATCGAGAATCGTGCGTTCCGTCGTCCGGTCGACACCATTCAACACTTCGACAACCGCCTCAATACCACCCGACTGGGCATAATCTTGCATATCCGTTTGCGAGAGGTTCTTTTCAAGAATTTGTTCCACTTCATGAATAACGTCAGGATTGAGTCGATCCATCGTCGCAATCCGTTTTGCTACTTCCGATTGAATCTCAGGCGGTAGCTCCGATAATATCTGGCCTGACTTGACCGGTTCTAAATGGGCTAATATCAATGCAATCGTCTGTGGATGTTCATTTTGTATAAAGTTCAGTAACTGTTTCGGGTCTGCTTTTCGTGCAAACTCGAACGGTCGTACTTGTAAGGTCGATGTTAGACGATGAATCAATGCCATCGCTTTATCTTCACCAACGGCCTTCTCAAGGACCGTTTTCGCAAATCCGATCCCACCTTGAGTGATGTAGCTTTGTGCCATGGCGAGCTCATGGAACTCACCGAGAATGCTATCTTTTTCTTCCGGGGACACTTTTTTTAACGCTGAAATTTGAAGCGTCAGTTGTTCCATCTCTTCTTCAGAAAGATGCTTATAGACGTTCGCCGCCACTTCCGGTCCCAGGGAAATCATGAGCATCGCTGCTTTTTCGCGATTCGATTGTTTTGCATAATTCACGTTACTCACTCCTCAGACATCCAAGTACGAAGCAGTTTAGCAAACTCTTCTGGATTACTTTCAGCTAATTTTTCTAACTGTTTCTTCTTCACTGCCCCTTCACCTCGCTCCTCGAGGTCCAGGTCTGGAACTTCATCTTCATATGGGACTTCCCATTCGTTCGTCTCTTCCACGACTTCTTGCTTGCGTCTACGCATCGCGAAGAAGATGAGCGCAATAAGAATGACCGCTCCGGCTGCTGTCGCATACATCCACCATGGTGTAGGTAGTTCCGTTGCCGCGATTTCTTCTACTTCGGCGAACGGTCTCGACACAACGACGACCTTCTGTTCGAGTTCGGCATCTGTGATGGCCACATCCGTCTTCGCTAATGAAGTTCGAATGATGGAATACATCATCGTTTCGAGATCACCTTCGAGTTGTGGATCGATACTCGTTGCACCATCTGGCGGCTCAACAATGAGTTGCACACCTAGGTCGCGAATCGTATACGGTGCATTTTGAATCTGTTTGGTGATGCGATTCACTTCATAATTGATGATTTCATGATTCTTTTCACTTTCTTCCGTTCCGTCCCCTGTAGCTGCCGGGAAGTTGATTGTGTCATTTTCACCAGTCCCAGTTGCTTCTGTCGCCGTCCCAGTTGCGCCTGTGTAAGCTTCTGCGATTCGTTCAGCTGAAGTCACAATACCTTCCATATTTTTTTCATCAACTGGCGTCACTAAATTCTGTTCTTCGGCTGTCTGTGTCGTATCGATATCAGCTGTGACAGAAACGAGTACGCTCCGTTCACCTAGTAAGACAGATAACATCTGTTGGATTTGTTGACGGACATCTTTTTCGACTTGACGTTTTAGTGCCAATGGGTCAGATGAAGAGCCCCCTGCAACTACCGTTTGATCGAGATCATAATACGTAAAGTATTGATCCATAATTGAAATATTTTCAGGTTTTAAGTTAGGAACACTCTTACTGATTAAATGATAGAGGCCTTTCACTGTATTCGGTTCCAAGCTCGTTCCTGCACCGACGTTTAATACAATTGAAGCTGTCGGTTCGCCTTGATCTTCTGCTAAAAAGACAGACTTTTCAGGAAGGGAGATGATGACTTTCGCTTGATTGATACCTTCAATTTGAGTGATGAGACGCTCTAACTCCGTCTGCATTGCACTTCGTTCGATGACAGCCATTTCACGGTCTGTCGTTCCAAAACCTGCGTTTTCACTGAAGAAGCTATAGTCAATCGATCCGGATTTTGGAATCCCGGCCGCGGCAAGGCTCACTTTTAACTGATCGACCATTTCATTTGGTACATATACGCTCACACCGTTCGAAGTCGCCTTGATTTCTGACTTCACTCCGTCCGCCGTCAACTTCTCCGTCACTTCACCTGCTTCTTGTGCAGACAAGTTCGTATAGAGAGGTGACATGTTTGGTCTCGAAAGGAAGAATGTGAGTACGAAGGCCGCGATTAGAATGACCGCAATCGAGATGCCCCATACGAGTTTTTGCTTCGTTGAAATCGCCTTCAATGAGTCGGTCATGGATTTGAATCGTTCTTTTAATTGTTCATTCATCGCAACTTGTCATCCTCTACAATTAAACTTGCATTCGCATCATTTCTTGATAGGCTTCAACAGCCTTGTTCCTCACCTCGATGGCAAGTTGCATCGCAATCGACGACTCTTCGCTTTGGATCATCACTTGATGAAGGTCAGCTTTTCCGACGGCCAAATCTTTACGGGCCTCACTTGTCGCTTGTTGTGTCTCATTCAGCGCGTTCATCGCTTCATTCAAATACGACCCAAACTGAGATGGGTTCGTTTTGTTCATTGATGGCATGACTTCCGGGCTCATCAATTGAATCGGATTAATTTGCATCCCTGATCACTCCTTATCCTTTTCCAATCTCCATCGCTTTGACGAGCATCGCCTTCGATGCGTTCATTGCAGCAATGTTCGCTTCGTAAGAGCGAGTTGCACCCATTAGGTCGACCATCTCTTTTAACAAATCAACGTTTGGCATTTGTACGTACCCACGCTCGTCCGCATCGGGATGGCTCGGATTGTAGGCCAACTTGAAAGGTGCATCGTCTTCGATAATTTGAGACACTTGCACCCCACCATTAACAGCATCCATTTGTTTTCGGAAAGGTGCTTCCTGCAACACAGTCATCTTTCTCGTATAAGGTTGCCACTCGCCATCTACGAGTTTCCCTCGTGTCGTTTGGGCATTGGCAATGTTGGCTGAGACGGTATCCATTCGTAAACGTTGAGACGTTAACGCTGATGCTGAAATATGAAAACTATCAAACATTCCCATCGATTAACGCCCTCCCCGAATAACTGATTTTAATCCTCCGAGCCTGCGATTTAATTGCTCCATCGTCGCCTCGTACTGGAGTTGGTTTCGTGCCAGTTCACTCATTTCATAATCTAAGTCGACATTGTTGCCATCACTTCTCATCGCTCCACCTGCTCGATCGACTACTTTTGATTGAGTCGAGTCACTCGGTCGACCACCTTGTAGTTTGAGACGCATCTCACTTTGAAGTGTCTGCTCAAATATCGCTTGTTTCGCTTTAAAATTTGGTGTGTCAATGTTTGAAAGGTTATGACTGATAACCTTCTGATTGAGAACTGCATGATTAACGGCTTGCTTGAGTAATTGATAGTCACTACCAATCCAATTCACGGCGTTCACTCGCTTTCGTGTGATAACTACTGAATATACCTGATTTGGAAATTCCACTATTTCATTGAAACAAATCTGTAACAGTTCTGAAAGATATTTTTTAAAACATAGGTAAATGGCTTAATGTATTTTTGTCGAATTGCCGACAAATTCTGAAAAAAATTACTTTTGCACTAAAAAAAACCGCCCTCTGCCAAGAGAAAGCGGTTTTTTAGGAATAAAGTCCCTTTTTAAGGGTTTTCAATGTTAATTATACATCAAAAGTTGCGTTCTAGTTTGATTTTAGTTTTTGTAATTCAAACAAGAAGTTGTCATTTAATATTTTAATATACGTTCCTTTCATTCCTAAAGAACGTGACTCAATAACCCCCGCACTTTCCAATTTTCGAAGTGCGTTTACGATTACTGAGCGTGTGATTCCCACTCGGTCGGCAATTTTGGAAGCAACTAGCAGTCCTTCGTTACCACCGAGCTCCTCAAAGATATGCTCGATTGCTTCAAGTTCTGAATACGATAATGAATTGATCGCCATTTGAACGACAGCCTTCTTACGGGCTGATGTCTCTGCTTCCGCAGCTTTTTCCCGAAGGATTTCCATTCCAACTACTGTCGCTGAGTATTCAGCGAGGACGAGGTCGTCTTCTGTGAATTCATTCGCCAAGCGCCCTAAGACGAGTGTACCTAGACGCTCACCACCGCCGATGATCGGAACAATCGTCGTCATCGAGTTTAGGAAGAGATCATGGTTCTCGACAGGGAATGCCGTATATTCGCTGTCGATATCGATGTTCGCTGTCGTTTCCTTGACATTGAACAAGTTTGAGGCATAAGGTTCTGGGAACTGTCGGTCCACCAAGAATGCCTTCATGCGTTCATTTTCAATTTGTTGTTTGATTGCAAAGCCGAGTAAACGTCCACGACGGCTCACGATAAACGTGTTTGATTCAAGTACTTCACGCATTTTGTCCGCCATCTCTTTAAAATCAACGTGCGCACTTGCTTCTTGTTGAAGCATCGTGTTTAATTGGCGAGTTTTGTCTAGTAAATTCATAATGTCTATTTCCTCCCTGTATGTGCATACAGAATCTTATAAAATATATTGACTCAAGTCTCGATCATCTGCGATTGAGCCTACTTTTTCTTGTACGTAAGCTGGTGTGATTTCCACGCTCGTTTGTGGCATATCCGCAGCTTCAAATGATAAATCTTCCAAGACACGCTCCATGATTGTATATAGACGGCGTGCTCCGATATCATCGGTCTCGCGGTTGACATGTGTCGCAATTTTTGCTATTTCTTCAATCGCTTCATGTGTAAACTCGACCGTGATTTCTTCAGATTCTAACAATGCTGTATATTGTTTAATCAGCGCTTGTGATGGCTCAGTCAAAATTTTGACGAAGTCTTCCTCTGTCAAACTGTTCAATTCGACGCGAATCGGGAAACGACCTTGTAATTCTGGAATCAAGTCAGATGGCTTCGCCATATGGAAAGCACCGGCTGCGATGAAGAGCACATGGTCCGTTTTGACCGGTCCGTACTTCGTGACGACCGTAGATCCTTCGACGATCGGAAGAATATCTCGCTGTACACCTTCTCGAGAAACACCGGCGTGATCTTGTGACTTTGTTGCGATTTTATCGATTTCATCAACGAAGATGATCCCCATTTGCTCGCTTCGCTGTACCGCTTCATCGTGGACTTCGTTCAAATCAAGAAGGTTTTCTGCTTCTTCTGCTACGACAAGGGGGCGTGCCTCGCGAACTGTCAGCTTACGTTGCTTCCGCTTCTTCGGAACGATTTGTCCAAGCATATCCTGTAGATTAGACAAGCCTTCCATTCCTTGCCCTTGGAACAAGTCGACAGTCTGTTTTTCTTCAAGTTCGACTTCAATGACCCGATCTTCAAGTTCACCGAGCTCGAGCAGACGACGGAGTTGGGCCCGGTCTGTTTTAGTCGTGTCATTCGATGACTCAGGTTGTTGTGTCTGACCGCCGAACAATGCTTCAAACGGGTTTGATGAGCTCGGTGCAGCTTTCGCTTTCCCTTGAAGGGCATCTAACAATCGTTCAGTCGCCGCACGTTCAGCAGGTTCTTTTACATCTTCTTTCTTCTCTTCTTTGACGAGACGTACAGATGCCTCCACAAGGTCACGCACCATCGATTCGACATCCCGGCCGACGTAGCCGACTTCTGTAAATTTTGTCGCTTCTACTTTGACGAACGGTGCTCCGACTAGTTTAGCTAAACGGCGGGCAATCTCAGTTTTCCCGACCCCTGTCGGCCCGATCATCAAGATATTTTTAGGGGTGACTTCATCTCGAAGGTCTGAACTTAACTTTTGACGGCGATAACGATTGCGTAATGCAATCGCTACGGCCCGTTTGGCATTCTTTTGACCGATTACGAAGCGGTCTAATTCCGATACGATTTGTCTAGGTGTCAACTCTCGATTCATTCAGCAGCGCCTCCGATCGTTTCTACAATGACTTGATCATTTGTATACACACAAAGCTCACCAGCAATTTCAAGAGCGGCTCGCGCAATTTCTTCTGCGGATTTGTCAGGAGAATGACGGACGAGCGCGCGACCTGCCGCGAGCGCATAATTTCCGCCTGACCCGATCGCGAGGATCCCATCATCCGGCTCGATGACTTCTCCATTCCCAGAGACTAATAATAGATGTTCGGCGTCCATGACAATCAATAACGCTTCAAGCTGACGTAACATTTTATCTCCGCGCCATTCTTTCGCAAGTTCGACCGCGGCACGCGGCAAGTTACCGTTATACATTTCAAGTTTCGATTCAAACTTCTCAAACAATGTGAAAGCATCGGCTACGCTACCTGCAAAACCGGCAACGACTTTCCCGCCGTACAGGCGTCTCACTTTCTTCGCCTTGGTTTTCATGATGACGGCATTCCCAAACGTAACTTGGCCATCTCCACTCATCGCACATTGGCCATTGTGTCGAACTGCAAAAATCGTCGTTGCATGAAACATATCGTAACCTCCTACTTTCTTGGATGTGTCGCTTGATAAATCGAACGTAGTCGTTCAGTCGATACGTGGGTATAGCGCCCGGTCGTTGACAGTGACTCATGTCCGAGCAACTCTTGCACAGCGCGCAAGTCCGCTCCACGCTCTAACAAGTCCGTTGCGAAACTATGACGCAACGAATGCGGGGTGAGCGGCTTATGTACCCCACTCTCTTTTCTCAAACGCTTCATAACATACCGAATTTGGTCTGTTGTCATTCGATTCCCTCTTTGACTCAAAAATAATGCATTTTCCGAAGGAGGAACGACTTCTACGCGTATTTCGATGTAATGTCGTAACGCTTCTACAGCATATTGTCCGACCGGGACATACCGTTCTTTTTTCCCTTTTCCTAACACGTGTACGAATGACAATACTTCATCAAAGGACGAGAGGTTCATCCCACAAAGCTCAGCAACACGAATCCCCGTCCCATATAAAACTTCGAGAATGGCTACGTCTCTCGCTTTTAAAAACGGATCGTCCTGCTTTAACGCAGCCTCTAGCAGTAGCTCGACTTCAGTCGGGACAGCGAAGGTCGGTAATGACTGTCTTTTTTTCGGTGAAGTGAGATCGTGAAACAGCGGTTCTCCCCCATACTCCCTTGCCATATACTTCCCGAATTGCTTGAGGCAAGACACTTTTTGGGACACCGTGGACGCGGCCAACTGTTTCTCGTAAAGGACATATAAATAACGCCGCGCCGTCTGTGCATCATAAGGGTCTTGATGCGCTGATTGGCAATATGCGGCGTACTGTTCGAGCGTTTGCTCGTAAGAGCGTTTCGTATGAGGAGACAGTCGACGTTCAATTTGGCAATAGCGTAAAAATGATTGTCGATCCTCTAAGAATCCCATTTTATCGCCTCCTCGATGACACGTAAAAACGCATGTTCTCGTCAAATCGAAATTAGCATAGCATACAGAATGTACGGTGACAATAGATAGTCGTTCAATAATCTGAAAATTTTCAAAGTATGAAACAAAATACACAATTGAAATTTTACTTCAAAACAAAAGAGCCAAAAATTGGCTCTCTTTTTCAAAGGTCTTTAAATTGTTGAATCGTATCTAAAGCTCGATTGGCATAACGTTCGTACCGTTCTTGCTTTTTCATTTTCTTTGGAGTGTCTTCGAGTGAAGGGACTAATCCGAAATTCGCATTCATCGGTTGGAAGTGTTTCCCGTCAGCTGTGGTGATATAATGCGCCATCGAACCAAGCATCGTCTCTCTTGGTAAAACGACAAGTTCTTCACCCGCAATCATCCTCGCTGCATTAATTCCAGCTAAAAGTCCAGATGCCGCTGATTCTACGTATCCTTCAACACCCGTCATCTGACCGGCAAAGAAGAGTGTATCACGCGTGCGTGCCTGATACGTCGGCTTGAGCAGGCTCGGTGAATTGATGAATGTATTTCGGTGCATGACACCGTAACGGACGATATCTGCATTTTCAAGCCCAGGGATCAGTCGAATGATTCGCTTTTGTTCGCCCCACTTCAGATGCGTCTGGAAGCCAACTAAATTATAAAGCGTCCCTGCTGAGTTGTCTTGGCGAAGTTGCACGACCGCATACGGACGTTTGCCCGTCTTCGGATCTTCTAATCCGACCGGCTTCATCGGTCCGAATAGAAGTGTCTTCTTCCCACGCTCCGCCATGACTTCAAACGGCATACATCCTTCGAAGTAAATTTCTTTTTCGAACTCTTTGAGCGGGACGACTTCCGCTTTGACCAGTTCTTCATAAAACACATCAAACTCTTCTTCTGTCATCGGACAGTTCAAGTAAGCAGCTTCACCTTTGTCGTAACGCGACTTCAAATATACTTTTTCGCGATCGATTGTATCGCCATCTAAAATTGGGGCAGCCGCATCATAGAAGTAGAGATAATCTTCACCTGTAAACGCTTTGAGTGACGCAGAAAGATCAGGAGACGTCAATGGGCCTGTCGCTACAATGACAATGCCTTCTGGAATTTCTTTTAACTCTTCAGTATGCACTGTGACGTTCTCATGATTTTTTAGTTTCTCGGTGATGAATCCGGCAAACTCATGACGATCGACAGCGAGGGCGCCACCAGCTGGCACGCTTGCCGTGTCTGCCGCTTTCAAGATGAGCGAATCAAGCGTCCGCATCTCTTCTTTCAAGACACCGACCGCGTTTTGAAGACCGTTCGCACGAAGCGAGTTCGAACAAACGAGCTCTGCGAATTGATCTGTGTGGTGAGCCGGTGTTTGGCGTACCGGTCTCATTTCATACAAATCGACTTGAATGCCGCGTTTGGCGAGTTGCCATGCCGCTTCGGAACCGGCCAACCCAGCCCCGATTACAGTTACACGTTGTTGCAACATTAATCCTCCTCTTGCTGATGTACCTCGGTATGGGTACAGTTCGTACATTGATATTTCAGACCGTCTTTAATTTTCTTCTCGACCATCAAGCTGTCGCACACTGGACACGGTTTCGCAACCGGTTTGTCCCATGAAACGAACTCACATTCCGGATAATTCGAGCACCCATAGAAAAGACGACCTTTTTTACTGCGTCGTTCCACGATTTGCCCATCCTTACAATTTGGACAAGGAACCCCGATTTCGACTTGTACCGGTTTCGTGTTAGTGCAGTTCGGGAAATTCGAACAAGCCATAAATTTACCGTATCGTCCCATTTTGATGACCATCGGCGAACCACAGACTTCACAGTCGATTCCCGCAGGCTCATCTTTCACTTCGATTTTTTCAATTTCTTCTTCGGCACGCTTCAAGCGCTTCTCGAATGATCGATAAATCGGTGCGACGACCTCGGTCCACTCGACTTCCTTATGCTCGATTGAGTCAAGGAGTGTCTCCATATCGGCCGTGAACTGAACAGTAATAAAGTCATTGAAATACTCATCAATCATTTCAATCACGAGTTCTCCAAGTTCAGTCGGAACAAACTTCTTCTCTTCTAAAACGACGTAACCTCGTCGTTGAATCGTGTCGAGTGTCGGTGCATAAGTCGACGGTCGACCGATACCGAGTTCTTCCATCGCCCGAACGAGGCGCGCCTCTGTATAACGTGGTGGTGGTTGCGTGAAGTGTTGCTTCGGTTCGATCGTTTCGAAACTAACCGTATCCTCCACTTCAAGAGGAGGTAGTAGTCCTTCCTTCTCTTGATTCGTATCCACGATATCATCATCTTTCGATTCAATATACACTTTCATGAAACCTGGGAATTTAACGGTCGATCCATTGGCACGGAAAATCATGCCGTTCGACTCGACATCGATTTTAACTGTGTCTAATACTGCTGGTGCCATTTGGCTTGCAATTAAACGCTCCCAAATCAATTTATATAGTCTCAACTGGTCGCGTGACAGATAAGGCTTCAAGGAAGCTGGGTCACGTAGCGCTGAAGTCGGACGAATGGCTTCGTGGGCATCTTGTGCGTTTGCTGCTTTCTTTTCCTTTTGTTTCTGCAGAGCTACATATTCCTCGCCGAATGTCGATTCAATGTATTCTTTTGCCTCTGTCTTCGCCAAATCAGAGATCCGTGTCGAATCTGTACGCATGTACGTGATCAGACCGACCGTGCCCTCTTTCTTACCAAGATCGATTCCTTCATATAATTGTTGGGCGAGCATCATTGTTTTCTTCGCACGGAAATTCAATTTACGCGCCGCATCCTGTTGCAACGAACTCGTCGTAAACGGTAGCGAAGCGTTTCGCTTTCGTTCTTTCTTCGTTACGTCAATGACTTTAAACGTGTCATCGATGGTATCAAGAACTGATTGAGCGTCCTCTTCCGACTTCAATTCCATCTTCTTCCCATCTTTTCCGTAAAATGAAGTCTCGAACATTTCCCCATCATGATTCAAATCAAGCTTGATTGTCCAATACTCTTCCGGGTCGAACGCATTGATTTCGCGTTCACGGTCGATGATCATCTTTACAGCAACCGATTGGACTCGTCCAGCAGATAGTCCTTTTTTTACTTTCTTCCATAATAAAGGACTCATCCCATAACCGACGAGACGGTCTAGAATACGCCGGGCTTGCTGCGCATCGACGAGGTCATGATTAATTTTACGTGGGTGTTTAAACGATTCTTTAATCGCATCTTTTGTGATCTCGTTAAAGACGACGCGACATTCAGTCGTCTCATCGACACCGAGCGCGCGAGCCAAATGCCAGGCAATCGCTTCCCCTTCTCTATCGGGGTCGGCCGCGAGAAAGATTTTCGTGGCTTTTTTAGCCGCCGTCTTCAATTCTTTCAATACCGGCCCTTTACCACGGATGGTAATATACTTCGGTTCAAAGTCGTGTTCCACGTCTACACCGAGTTGACTTTTCGGTAAATCGATGACGTGTCCCATCGAAGCTTTGACCATATAATTCGGACCTAAATAACGTTTAATAGTTTTTGCTTTCGCAGGTGATTCGACGATCACCAAATATTTTGCCATACATCTGCTCCCCTTTTAGAGGTCATTTAAATCCCTACCATAATATTCATGTTCTCACCGGTTTGTCAACGTACAATCTTAAGATCTTGAATAATTTGATCAGAATTCGTCAATGGAATCGCACCTTCTTCAATCAATCGATTCGGTCCTTCAGCAAGTGGATCGAGTGGTGAACCTGGTACCGCGAATACCGTCTTTCCTTGCTCTAAGGCGTGTCCGACCGTATTCATGGTTCCGCTCTTTCTCCTTGCTTGTAAGACGACGAGTGTATCACCGAGACCACTCACCAATCGATTTCTTTCCAAAAATTGAAATTTTTGAATCGGGGTGTCGGGCGTGTACTCACTCAACAAAATTCCATTCAGAGGAAGTCGTAGAAGCATGTTCCGGTTCGCTGCTGGATAGAGGTTTTTTAACCCCGCTCCGAGCACCGCCACGGTCGGACGATTTTTATTTAAGGCAAGCTCGTGGACAAGGCCATCAATGCCAAGCGCTCCGCCTGAAACCGAAACAGTTTCTTCTATTAAAGAGTGATAATGATTCACGAGCGATTGACTGATTCGATTCAACTCACGACTTCCGACCATCGCAGTCGTTCTTTCTTGTAGTACCTCTAAATCTCCATCGTAAAACAAGCAATATGGTGGGTTGGGGATGTCGAGTAACCGTTTTGGAAACAGCTTATCTTCCCACGTGACGAACTGAGTATACGACTCAGACGCGTGCAACGCCCGTTCAGCCCGCTTCCAAACGTGTGTAGAGATTTGAGTGCGATGTGCTTCTAGCGTCCCGTTCAAATAATGATGCACAAATTCAACCGGAATTCGTGCAGCGGCAAACCGAGCTATTGTTTGATTCATCACAAACTCTCCTTTAAAAAAATGAGGGATGCAAGCATCCCTCAAGACTCTTATGTCGTCGGTTGACCCGTGACACACGCTTCGTATAAACCTTCATTTTTCAAGACACGAATCAATGTTTCACCGATGACAGCTGGCGTTTCAGCTACTTCGATCCCATTTGCGTTCAATGTCTTAATTTTCTCTGCAGCCGTCCCTTTGCCGCCTGAGATAATCGCGCCGGCATGTCCCATGCGCTTGCCTTCAGGTGCCGTTTGGCCACCGATGAACCCGATGACTGGTTTCGTCATGTTCGCTTTCACCCATTCAGCAGCCTCTTCTTCAGCTGTTCCACCGATCTCCCCGATCATAATGACAGCTTTCGTGTCTTCATCTTCGTTGAACGCTTTGAGCGTATCAATGAAGTTCGTTCCGTTGACTGGGTCTCCCCCGATTCCAACAGCCGTTGATTGACCGATTCCCGCAGTCGTCAACTGATGTACCGCCTCATACGTGAGCGTCCCAGAACGTGAGACGATTCCGACATGCCCTTTCGTATGAATATAGCCAGGCATGATGCCAAGTTTTGCTTCTCCTGGTGTGATGATTCCAGGACAGTTCGGTCCAATCAAGCGCGCCGGTTTGTCCTCGAGATAGCGTTTCACTTGAATCATATCTACAACAGGGATTCCCTCTGTGATACAGATGATCAATTCGATGCCGCTGTCCGCAGCTTCCATAATCGAGTCCGCTGCGAAAGCTGGTGGAACATAGATGATGGATGCATTGGCACCTGTCGCTTCTACCGCTTCAGACACCGTGTTGAAGACTGGCACGTTGTCGAGCACCGTCGTGCCACCTTTACCAGGTGTGACACCACCGACTAATTTCGTGTTATATGCAAGCATCTGTTCGCCGTGGAACAGACCTTGTTTCCCTGTAATCCCTTGAATGATTACTTTCGTATCTTTATTCGCCCAAATACTCATGTCGTTTCCCCCTTATCGAACAAGTGCTGCGATTTTTTCCGCACCATCAGCCATCGAGTTGGCTGTCGTGATCGCAAGTCCAGATTCATCGAGAATGCGTTTCCCGGCATCAACGTTCGTTCCTTCTAAGCGAACGACGAGTGGCAAGTCGAGTCCGATTTCTTTCGTCGCTGCGACAATCCCCTCTGCGATGATGTCACACTTCATGATTCCACCAAAAATGTTAACGAAGATTCCTTTGACCTGGTCGTCTGACAAAATCAATTTGAATGCTTCTGTTACCTTTTCTTTCGTCGCGCCGCCGCCTACATCGAGGAAGTTAGCGGGTTCGGCGCCGTAATGTTTGATGATATCCATCGTTGCCATCGCAAGGCCGGCACCGTTGACGAGACAGCCGATGTTCCCGTCAAGTGCGATATAGCTGAGGTCATGTTTAGACGCTTCCACTTCACGCGGGTCTTCTTCTGTCGTGTCACGGAGCGAAAGGATCTCCGAGTGACGATAGAGTGCGTTGCTATCGAAGTTCAATTTTGCATCGAGCGCGATGACGTTGCCGTCTTTCGTCGTAACGAGCGGGTTAATTTCTGCAATCGTGCAATCTGTCTCGACGTACACTTTGTACAACTTCATGACCATGTCACTGAACTTGTTGACGAGTTTCGTCGGGACTTCCATCTTGAATGCGAGACGACGAGCTTGGAATGGACGTAAGCCCACGACTGGGTCGACGATCTCTTTATGAATCTTCTCCGGTGTATGTTCAGCGACTTCTTCGATGTCCATACCACCTTCAGATGAACCCATGATGACAATTCGGCCGATCGAACGGTCAAGCACGAGTCCTAAGTAAAATTCTTGGTCAATCGCAGAACCTTCTTCGATATAGAGACGCTGGACAACTTTTCCTTCCGGACCAGTTTGGTGTGTCACGAGCGTTTTCCCGAGAATCTCTGAAGCGTATTGCTTCACTTCCTCATCTGTCTTCGCAAGTTTGACGCCGCCAGCTTTACCGCGGCCACCTGCGTGAATTTGTGCTTTTACAACTTTCACTTCACCATCAAGCTTCGCAGCTGCTGCTACAGCTTCTTCAACCGTAAAGGCTGGATAACCCGTCGGAACGGCTACCCCAAACTCTTTTAGCAATTCTTTTGCCTGATACTCATGGATATTCATATGTTTTCCCCCTTAGTCCCCTTTAATATCGGCACGTCTATTGTAACGAAAAACTGAAAGCGCTGTCTATCGTTCTTGCTTTAAGTTTTCATCTTTTTTTCACATATATCCCTAGACAAATCAAATTTTATCCTGTTCCATCTGATAAAGAAACACAAAAAGTTCGGCAATGACTTGATAGACGTCCTCCGGAATCTGATCTTCGATATTCAAAGCAGAGAGTAAGGAAAGCAGTGCTGGGTCTTCATGAACAGGTATTCCGTTTTCGAGTGCAATCTCAAGCATGCGTTCGGCTACAATTCCCGTTCCTTTGGCGACGACATGTGGCGCATCCATCGACTGCTCATAGGAGAGCGCCATCGCTTTCTTCTGGTCTTTCATACTTGGAGGTCCACCTTTCCAAGCGGCGCGAACGTAGCAGGAACATGTTCTCGTTTCACTTCATACGAAAAAGAAGATAGTTCGAACGAAACGCGATTCAAGCTCTCTTTCAAGAGCGGTTCATATGCGCTAACATATTGACTTAAATCGTGTCGCTCATTGAACACTCGAACAGACACGTATCGCTTTTGAATCAACACATCGATTCCCGTTTCGCCAAACTTTGGCGTCTCAAGAAACAACACGATCCTTGCATGATCAGAGTCAATTACATCCCGCTTCGGTGCCTCTAACCGAAATTGGACGTTTTCAAACGTACCTAATTGCGGTATGTGAAATGCTTGAGCGACGAATGGTGGATGTTGGGCTGCGTTGAACGCCTCCTGTGCTCTCACGAACTGCTCAAACTTTGGCTCGCCTTTCGCTTTGAACAGTTCTCCGACGAGTGTCTTCACATCATTGCCGGATCCGCTCTCTAGCATTGTTTTTCCCGCGTTTTTGAGGGATTCCGGCGTCTGCATCGGCTCCCGCATGAATCGCGCCAGTTGCTCCCCTAGCACTTGTAGCGGGGACTTAGCAGTCATGAGTGACTCTGTCGCTTGGGTAACCACTTTCAAGACAAGCTTTGGTTCGACGTCCGTGACGACCATCTTATACGTCACATTCTCCTTGACGTTCGCATTGACTCCGACTCGGAACATGCCTTGCGGTAGTTGCATAACCGCCTCGTTGCCGGGTAACAATTGCAACACCTTTCCGACCACTGTATTGCCTAGCAAAAGCGGTCGCGATGTCTGTTCGGTCACTTTGAACGGTAATACTCCTTGGTGATCGATACGCAACGCGATCACTCCTTTCACATATGCTTGATAGGGGCAAACGTACGACGATGAATTGGCGTCACCCCGAGGCGCCTCAACCCTTCTATATGTGCCTCGGTCCCGTATCCTGCGTTCTTGTCAAATCCGTAGCCAGGATATGTAAGGTCGTATTCTTCCATCATCCGGTCCCGAACGACTTTGGCGACGACACTTGCCGCGGCAATCGAGACACTGAGCGAGTCCCCTTTGATTAGAGATTGTTGTGGAATATCGAGGTCAAGCTTCATCGCGTCAATCAATAAGGCATCGGCGTCTCCGACTTGACGGATGGCCTCCATCATTGCAAGTTTTGTCGCTTCATATATGTTGATATCATCAATTGTCCCCGACTCGACGATTCCGACACCGACTTCTGCAACTTCCATGATTTGATTGTAAGCCGCATCTCGTGCCGTTTTCGTCATTTTTTTAGAATCATTCAACCCCGCGACGTAAAATCCTTCAGGTAATAAAACGGCAGCCGCCACGACTGGTCCTGCGAGTGGACCGCGACCGACCTCATCCACGCCGACAATCCGTTCATATCCTGCACGTGTTAACTCGCGCTCATATGTCAAGCGTCGTTCGAAATCGGACCGTAACATCCGCTCCCGTTCAAATTGCAGCTCCTTCTGCCGAATCAACGTCTGCACACCCACCCGTGGGTCTTGTGATAATGTTGACTTCATTTGTATCCACTCTTCATATCGGATATCTTGAAGCTGTTGTTTAATCTGTTGAATCGTCACAATCTTTCTCCTCCTACTCAAAAAAGCCCTGTTTTCACAGAGCTTCAAATCATTTCATGGTCGGCCGGTGTCTCGAGGGAGACCCGTCCGATTTTTTCATGTCGAAGTTCATTCAAAAGTAGTTCGCTCGTTTTTTCAAAATCGACGTATCCACCACTGAGTAAACCGCGTTTCTTCCCAATCATCTCGAGAAGTTCCACCGCATCATCAGGTAACGTCTCGATTTTGAATCGTTCCTTTAATTGCTCCGGGTAACGCGCCTGCAATTCTCGGACGGTGTACAGGGCGATGTCGTCCAAGTTGAGAATCTCATCTTTGATGGCGCCTGTTGCGGCCAAGCGATAACCAACTTGTTGGTCCTCAAATTTCGGCCAGAGAATACCTGGCGTGTCCAAGAGTTCCATCTCGCCGCCTTTCATCTTGATCCACTGTTGACGCTTCGTCACACCCGGACGGTCGCCCGTGATGGCGATGTTTCGTCCTGCGAGACGGTTGATGAGTGTTGACTTCCCGACGTTTGGGATACCGATGATGAGTGCACGAATCGGTCCAGGGTTACGCCCCTTTTCACGCATGCGGTCATGTTTTTCTTTCATCAACTTTTGAGCACCCGTGATGAGTTGTTTCAAGCCTTTACTATGCTTTGCATCGACGGCGACGACCTCGACGTCATCGCGCTTCAAGGCGCGGAGCCAAGCGTCGGTGACGACGGGATCCGCCATGTCTGACTTGTTCAAGACGATAAGACGGGGTTTGCCCGCCGTAATCTCATCGACCATCGGGTTACGGCTCGATTGCGGCACACGCGCATCTACGAGCTCGATGACGACATCAATCAGTTTTAACTTTTCAGTAACTTGTCTTCTTGCTTTGGCCATGTGGCCAGGAAACCATTGAATTGCCAAAAAAGCACCACCTTAATCTTCTATCGTGCCAACATCATCGAGCGGCCAGAAGATGAAGTTTGTCTTGCCGACAATCTCCTCTTTCGACACAAACCCAATCTCACGGCTGTCTTTCGAGTTTTGACGATTGTCTCCCATGACGAAATACGAATCCTCAGGAACGACCGACTCACCCGTCACTTGTTCAAGTGTAAAGTTCTCCGTCAGCGGAAACCCGTTCATCTGTGCACGGAACTCATCTAAATACGGCTCTTCAACCGCTTCATCATTAATATAGAGCACGTCATCTCGATATTCGAGCGTGTCGCCTGGAATAGCGATGACACGTTTAATATAATCTTTTGATTCTGTCGCATGGAATACGACGATATCGCCTCGGTCTAGCTCTCCAACATAGTTCGAAATTTTACTGACGATCATTCGATCCGCATTGTGGAGCGTCGGCATCATCGACTCTCCTTCAACGATGACAGGAACGAAGATGAACGTCCGGATAACGAACGCGATGACAAGAGCGACGACGATGGCTTTTAGCCAACTAAACACTTCTTTCAACTTCACTCACTCCTCTATCCATTTGAACTTATTGTACTAGAAAAAAATAAGCTTGTCGCAAGCGACAAGCTCAATTCCCATCTTAACGACGGATTTCTTTAATACGTGCTGCTTTACCGCGAAGGTTACGGAGGTAGTAAAGTTTCGCACGGCGAACTTTACCGTAGCGTACAACTTCGATTTGCGCAACGCGTGGTGAGTGAAGCGGGAATGCACGCTCAACACCTACACCGTAAGAAATCTTACGGACTGTGAATGTTTCGCTGATGCCGCCACCTTTACGCTTAATGACTACGCCTTCGAAGATCTGGATACGCTCGCGCGTTCCCTCTACAACTTTAACGTGGACACGTACTGTGTCACCAGGACGGAAAGCAGGTACGTCCGATTTGAATTGTTCTTCTGTGATTTCACGGAACAGTTTTTGTGTGTTCATGAATCATATCTCCTTTTTCTTCAATGTTCATATCTTCATATGCCCAAGCATCCAACAGCGGAACATCGGTAATCGGTGGGTTTAACCCACATGCTCAAACATAGCATATATTTCTCAATCGCGCAACGATTGCAGAAACTTTTTATCATGTTCCGTCAACTCGGCATGTTCGAGCAAATCCGGCCGTTTTCGATAGGTCCGCTCAAGCGATTGTTCCCGCCGCCATTCCTCGATTCGGGCATGGTTCCCCGATAGGAGGACGTCCGGTACTTTCAACCCACGAAATTCAGCCGGTCGTGTATAGTGCGGATACTCAAGAAGTCCGGTCGAGAAAGAATCATCTTCATGGCTCGCCTGATCGCCGAGGACGTCCGGAAGTAGTCGCACGGTCGCATCGATCATCACCATCGTCGCAAGCTCTCCACCAGTCAGAACAAAGTCCCCAATCGACACCTCATCGGTCGCCAGTTCATCATGGATACGCTGATCAAACCCTTCATAATGCCCGCATAAAAAGATCAGATGTTCTTCCTTTGCCCATTCCTCTGCCATCTGTTGATTAAACGGTTTTCCAGTTGGGGTCGTGAGGATGATTCGAGGCTTTCGTGCCTCGAGAGAGTCAAACGCATCAAAGATTGGTTGTGGCGTGAGTAACATGCCCGCCCCGCCGCCATACGGATAATCATCGACTTTATGATGCTTGTTCGTTGAAAAGTCCCGAAAGTTGACAAAGGTCATGTCCACCTGCCCGAGCGCTTTCGCCCGGCCAACGATGGAATGATCGAGCGCCTGAAACATGTCCGGGAACAACGTCAACACATCAATCTTCATCGTCAATCATTCCAGGAATCGGTGTGATGACAACTCGCTTCGTTTCCAAGTCGATTTCTTTAACGACCGATTCGATATAGGGGATGAGAGCATCCGACTTACCTGGGCGCTTGATCACCCACACATCGTTCGCACCGTTCGTTTCAAAGATGTCATCGACGACACCGATGACAATCCCGTCCACGATGGCCTCACAACCAATGATTTCATGATAATAGAATTCATGTTCATCTAACTCGTGGACGTGTTCGGCATGAACATATAGCTTCAATCCTTTATATTTTTCTACGAGGTTGATATTCTCAAGTCCTTTGAACGTGACAAGATGAAACTGCTTATGCGGACGATATGTCGTGATTGTCATTTCTTGTTTCGTTCCGTCCACATCAAGAAACAGCGTGTTTCCTTTTTTAAAACGTTCTTCCGGAAAGTCTGTTGCCGCCAAAATCTTCACTTCGCCTTTAAGTCCATGCGTATTGGCGATTTTTCCAACATATAACCAATCCATCTCATTTCCCTCCTCAACAAAATAGGCCGACCTCAGAAAAGGTCGGCCACATCATTACTTCGCGTTTTTCGCGTTGTGGAATTTCTCCATGATCCCTGCTTTAGAGAACAAGTTACGTACTGTGTCAGATGGCTTCGCGCCGTCTGCCAACCATTTGAGCGCGAGTTCTTCGTTGATGCGAACTTCTGCTTCTGGTTTTGCAACCGGGTTGTAGTGACCAACTTGCTCGATGAAGCGACCGTCACGTGGTGAACGTGAGTCTGCTACAACGATACGGTAGAAAGGTGATTTTTTTGCGCCCATGCGCTTAAGACGAATTTTAACTGCCATGGTAATATACCTCCATCATGTGTTTAAGAATTGACAACTTTTATAGTATACAGCTTTTTCGTTCGACTGACAAAAGTTTTTGTTAGAAGAATGGAAGACCGAGGCCTTTTTTCTTCCCTTTCATTTGTCCTGACATTTGTTTCATCATCTTCTTCATGTCATCGAACTGTTTGATGAGACGGTTCACTTCTTGAATCGAGCGACCGCTCCCTTTTGCGATCCGCTTTCGACGACTCGCATTGAGCACTTCCGGATTGGTGCGCTCATGTTTTGTCATCGATCGAATGATCGCCTCGACGTGATCGAGTTGTTTCTCGTCGATTTGGACGTTCTTCAACCCTTTCATCTTACCTGCACCAGGTAACATCGAAAGTAATTCATCAATTGGTCCCATGTTTTTCACTTGAGCCAACTGTTCAATGAAATCATCGAACGTGAATGACGCGTCACGAATTTTGCTTTCTAGCTCCTTCGCTGCGTCTTGGTCCATTTGTGTCTCGGCTTTTTCAATGAGCGAGAGCACGTCCCCCATTCCAAGAATCCTTGACGCCATGCGCTCTGGATGGAATGGTTCGAGGGCATCCAACTTTTCTCCGAGACCGACGAACTTAATCGGCGCTCCCGTGACTGCCTTAATCGAAAGGGCTGCCCCGCCTCGTGTATCTCCGTCGAGCTTTGTCAGCACGACCCCGGTGATTCCGAGTTTCTCATTGAAACTGTCGGCCACGTTGACCGCATCTTGACCCGTCATCGAATCGACGACGAGGAAGATTTCATTTGGTTTGGCAATCGTCTTCACATTTTCGAGCTCACCCATGAGCGTCTCATCGATATGAAGGCGACCAGCCGTATCGATCAACACGAAATCGTGATGATTTGTTTTTGCGTACTCGAGTGCTTTCGTCACAATCTCTTCCGGTTTTACTTGATCGCCAAGTGAGAAGACCGGTAAATCGAGTTGCTTCCCGAGTGTCTCGAGTTGCTTGATTGCCGCTGGACGATATATATCCGCCGCAACGAGAAGTGGACTACGGTTATGCTTTTTACGAATCAAGTTCGCTAGCTTGCCGGTCGTCGTCGTCTTACCCGCCCCTTGCAGACCGACCATCATGACGACTGTCGGAGGTTTCTGACTAAATGAAATCGGGACGACATCGCTTCCCATCAAATTCGTCAACTCTTCGTGAACGATTTTGACGACTTGCTGACCTGGCGTCAATGATTTCATGACATCCTGACCAACCGCGCGCTCTTTCACGTCATTGACGAATTGTTTGACCACTTTAAAATTGACGTCGGCTTCTAGTAGTGCGAGGCGAACCTCACGCATCATCTCTTTGACGTCTGCCTCCGAGATTTTCCCTTTACCGCGCATTTTTGAAAGTGTCGATTGCAACCGTTCTGATAATCCTTCAAATGCCATGCTCCAGCCCCCTACTCTAAATTCTCAAGCGCAGAAATCGTGGCATTCACGTCATCCGTGAGCTCGACTTGACGTTTGAGGGTCTGAAGAAGTTGCTGACGCTGTTCGAATTTTTCGAATAGAGCAAGCTTTTCCTCGTACTGTTCAAGCATCGTTTCTGTACGCTTTATGTTATCGTAGACCGCTTGACGGCTGACTTCAAACTCTTCCGCAATCTCTCCGAGCGAGTAGTCATCTAGGTAATAAAGAGACATATAGTTGCGCTGTTTCGGTGTGAGGAGCGCTTGATAAAAATCGATGAGATAGTTCATGCGATTCGTTTTTTCGAGCGTCAAACCTTTCACCTCCACATGTTAAGTGAAATCCCTTTACAACTACCAATAGTACAGCCGTCCCAAGTACTTGTCAAGTTTTTTTCTTAACAGTAAAACTTAGGCGAGGTCTTTGTTTGTGTCGTCTTTTTCAGTCGAGTCACCCTGTGTCTTGTCTTCAAAAACATCACCGAACAATCCAAGGACGAACTGTTCCGGATTGAACACCTGTAAATCATCCATCTTCTCTCCGAGACCGACATATTTAACCGGAATGTCGAGTTCATTACGGATTGCAAGGACAATTCCGCCCTTTGCCGTCCCATCGAGTTTAGTCAAGACGATCCCACTTACGTTCGTTGCCTCTTTGAACGCTTTCGCTTGAATCATGGCGTTTTGTCCCGTCGTTGCATCGAGTGCGAGCAAGACTTCGTGTGGTCCGTTCGGAATTTCTCGTTCGATGACACGTTTCACTTTCTCGAGCTCTTTCATTAAATTGACCTTATTTTGGAGACGTCCTGCCGTATCACAGATGAGTACATCCATGTTACGTGACTTCGCAGACTGAACGGCATCGTATACGACTGCCGCTGGGTCCGATCCTTCCGTTTGACGAATGACCGGCACCCCGACACGTTCTCCCCACACTTCAAGTTGCTCTATAGCACCGGCACGGAACGTATCACCTGCCGCGAGCATGACGGAGCGACCTTCTGACTTCAATTGGTGCGCCAGTTTCCCAATCGTCGTCGTCTTTCCGACGCCGTTGACGCCGACAAACAAAATGACAGTGAGTCCATCCTGCATATTGAGTTCACGATCCGATTCATCTTCTTGAAGCCGATTCGCTACGACCTCGACGAGTGCGTCACGGACAAGGACCGGGTCTTTCAAATTGCGTCGTTTCACTTCTTCCTTCAAGTCTTCGACGAGGTCCATCGTCGTCGTGACACCGACGTCCGCTTGGATGAGCAAATCTTCGAGTTCATCGAAGAAATCCTCATCCACCTCACGGAAACGATAGACGAGGTCATTGACGGCACTCGCAAATCCGTCACGTGTCTTCGTCAATCCATCTGTAAACTTCTGTGACACCTCTTGGGTAGATGTCGTTAATTTATCTTTTAACTTTTTAAAAAAACTCAACGTGATTCCTCCATCTCTTCATCCATTTCGACGACACGTTTTGCTTCAGACAGTTCAACCGAGAGCACCTCGGACACCCCATTCTGTTGCATCGTGACGCCGTATAGCGTATCTGCAGCTTCCATCGTACCTTTTCGGTGCGTGATGATGACGAATTGCGTGTCAATCGACAGCGTACGAATGTATTCTCCAAATCGATGTACGTTCGCCTCGTCAAGAGCCGCCTCGACTTCATCGAGGACACAAAACGGTACCGGACGCGTCTTCAAAATCGCAAACAACAAAGCGATGGCCGTCAACGCACGTTCCCCTCCGGACAATAGACTGAGCGTCTGTAACTTTTTGCCAGGTGGTTTGGCCACAATATCGATTCCCGTATTCAGTAGATCCGACTCATCTATTAATTTCAAATCCGCTTCACCTCCACCGAACAGTTCAGTGAACGTCTGTTTGAAGTGAGCACGAACGCTCGTATACGTCTCCTTGAAGAGACGAGTCACTTCACGGTCCATTTCGGCGATAATGTCATATAAATCCCCTTTTGCGCTGACGAGGTCGTCTCGTTGCTCAGATAAGAATGTGAAACGTTCATGAACACTATCGAACTCTTCGATTGCATTCAAATTGACAGGTCCGATCTCCTCAATTTGACGAACGAGCAGCTTGAATTCCTCTTTCGCATCTTCGAGCGGGATCTCGAGTTCTGGTAGTAGCTCGGCGACGAGTCCGTTCTCTTCTAACGCATCGAGCTTCCATTGTCGTTTTAATTCGAACTCTTGTTTGGCCGTTTCAAACTTCCGAACAATCGTGTCTGCTTGACGTTGCGCTTCCGTCGCCTGGTCGACTCGCTGACGCATGATGCGGTACGCCTCTTCATTCGACTTGAGTGTTGTCGTCAACTCGTGAAGTCGTCCTTGGATTGCTATGAACTCTGTCTCCGCAGCTGCGAGCGTCTCTTCAAGCTGTGCCGATGAGACGACTTCTCCACTGTCGAGTCGCGCGAGCTCACGCTCTAACTGACTCAAACGGTCCTTCAAACGATTCCGTTCAGTCGTCAAGCGATCCATTTCATGCCGAACTCGCTCTTCTTCAAGGGTATGCCGTTGCAAATCGAGTTCGTTTTGACGAAGCAACGTTTCGAATTTGCCCGTGCTCTCAGCGCTTTTCGCTTGTTCAGCACGGAGTGACTCGAGACGGACACGAATTTCTGCCTGCTCGCGGTCCGTATTGGCTAATTCTATCGTCAATCGTTCTAGTTCAGCGGTCGACGTCTCAATCGTTTGCTCATAGCGCATCATTTCATGGTCGAATAATTCAAGTTGTGACTTCGCATCGAGCGAGGCACGCTCGGCCGTACGATAAGCTGCCTCGACCTCTCGAAACGTCACTTCGACGGTACGTTTCTCGTTTCGGAGTGTTGATAACGCTTGCGTGATCTTTGTCAACGCGTCTGTATACTCTTCAAGACGTTGTTTTTGCTCGTGAAGCATAGCAAGACCTTGTGTCAAACCTTGTTTCAAGTCATCTAATTCACGCGATTGCGTGAACAGGGCCACCCCTTGCTTACGACTACCACCCGTCATCGAACCGCCGACGTTGACGATGTCCCCTTCTAACGTGACGACACGGAAACGGTATCCTGTCGATTGTGCGATTTGGTTCGCGACTTCAAGCGTCTCGGCAACAAGTACCGCACCAAGAAGTGATTTTTTCAGCGTTTCGAACGATTCATCCGTCTCGACGAGCTCCGATGCCACGCCAATAAATCCACGCATCGATTCGAGTCGATGCAACACTTCACTCGGTACGAATCTTGGTTTGATGGTCGTCATCGGTAAGAATGTCGCACGACCCGCGTTTGCTTTTCGTAATTTGTCGATTTCCCGTCGTCCCACCGTTTCATCCCGAACAACGACATGTTGTTGTGTCTGCCCAAGAGCCGTTTCAATCGCGGCTTCATACGAAGGACGAACACGAATCAATTCAGCGACAGCACCAAGTACTCCCAGGGAGCGCTCTTTCAAGACGAATTTGACCGCATGGAAATAGCCTTCATACGATTGCTTCATCCGTTCGAGCATTTCAATTCGGTCTTCTGTCTTTTGACGACGGCGTTCGAGGTCATAGTACGATGTCTCTGCTCGCGTTAATTTTTCACGGATCGTCGTCTCTTCTTCGCGAAGTTCCGTCTCTTTTTCACTCAAGTGTTCGAAGCGACTTTGTACTTGTTCATATTGCTCTCGCGCCTCATTGAGTGTCGCTTCTTGTGAGGAACGTTCATCAAGACGGTGTTTATTCTCCCGTAGAAGACGTTCCTTCGACTCGACGGCGACATCGATATCCCGTTGCTCCCGTTTTTGTTGGTTACTGATCGTCGCTCGCGTTGTCGCGAGTTCGAACGCTTCGCTTTGTACCGCTTCGATTTCGGAATTGAAATCACGCGAGGCTGCTGTCAATTGTTGTTGAAGCGCATTTCTCGACTCAGTCGTCTGGCGCAACGTGGCTACTTTTTGAGACAAGTCGTCACGAACGACTTGTAGCCGCGTCTCAAGTTCTACCATCTCGGCGCTCACTTCTTCACGTTGACGAAGGAGACGGTCTTTCATCTCGGCGCCGTGCTCTTCTTGTGCTTTGGCGAGCTTGATGTCACCTGTCAATCGTTCGACGTATGTCGAATGTTCACGCTCTGTTTGATTCAATTCGGTCAACTCGTCACGAAGCGTCGAAAGTGCAGCCTCGAGTTGACTTCGTTCTTCAGTAAGGTCACGAACCGAATGGTCGCAATCGGATAACTGTTGAACAGATTCTGCATGACGGACCGTCACTTGTTCAATCTCACGTTGAAGCAACTGAATTTCGGCACCCATAATGCCTGTTTCAAGTTCATCGTGTCTTGCTTTCGCGACTTTATACTCTCTTGCAAGTGCTGCCTGTTCACGTAGCGGTTCGACACGATCAGCCAATTCAAATAAAATATCATCGACTCGGGACAAATTTAACTCGGTGTCCTGTAATTTACGCTCAGCCTGTTTTTTACGCTGACGATATTTGAGGACTCCCGCTGCCTCTTCGATGACGGCTCGGCGGTCTTCTGGTTTCCCGGAAATGACTTGTTCGACCCGACCTTGCCCGATGATGGCGAACGCATCCCGGGAAAGACCTGTATCGAGAAACAAATCAATCACGTCTTTTAATCGACAAGGTTTTTTATTCACAAAATAGTCGCTGTCCCCACTTCGGGTCACGCGACGGGTCACACTCACTTCTTCATAAGGCAAACGTAACTGTTCGTCGCGATTATCAAGGACGAGCGTGACCTCGGCGACGTTACGGTGATTCTCACCCTCACTTCCGGCAAAGATGACATCTTCCATCTTGGCACCACGAAGTGATTTGGCCGACTGTTCTCCGAGTACCCAGCGAACAGCGTCCGATATATTTGATTTCCCGCTCCCGTTCGGCCCAACTACAGCCGTGACGCCGGGACGGAAATCTAATTCAATTCGCTTGGCAAATGATTTAAAGCCAGCGAGTTCGATTCGTTTTAAGTGCATCGTGACCATCCTATCCGCAGTAAGCATTCATCTGTATATTTTACCACAGTTAACAGTTCGTCAAAATGCCCGAATCATGCTATTCTTAAAAGAACTGTAGAAAGGGGAATACAGATGACGAATGAACAGATGATTGAAGCTATTTTGGATAAGATGAATATTATTAACCGCGGTGCGATCAAAGCGGAAGAATATAATGCAGCCGACCCATCAGCGGTGAAAGAGATTTACGAGTACGTAATGACACGTTCTTCCCTTTCTATATCGGAAGTTGACGGGATTGTCGAAGAGCTCGGTCAATTGACATGAAAAAGGAGTGGACCTAATCGGGTCCACTCCTTTCGTTTATAAATCTGCGTAACGCCTGTTAAAGGCGATGAGCGCTTCTTTCGCCGCCAATTGCTCGGCTTCTTTTTTAGAGCGTCCAATCCCTTCACCGACAATATCGTCACTGAGACGGGCATGCGCCACGAATTCACGGCTATGCGCCGGACCACGCTCTTCGATAATCTCATACGATACAGGACCGAGCCCTTCGCGTTGCACACTTTCCTGCAACTGACTTTTAAAATCAGTCTGTTCTTCAAATACACCCGCTAAGACTTTCGGAAAAACCGCTTCGGCGAGGAATCGTTCGACTGCCTCAATTCCTTGGTCCAAATAAAGAGCACCGATATAGGATTCGAATACATCGGCAAGTAGTGCCGGACGTTTTCGCCCACCGGTCAACTCTTCACCTTTTCCAAGCAAGGTGAAGTCAGAAAAAGCATAGGCTTCCGCAAAATTCACGAGTGACGGTTCGCAAACGATCGCCGCTCGTAATTTCGTTAATTCCCCCTCGGAGCGCTCCGGATAAGTCTCATATAAGAAGCGAGATACAGTTAACTCTAGAACAGCATCCCCTAAAAATTCTAAACGTTCATTATCTTTCCGTAACCCTCGTTGTTCATTCACATAAGAAGAATGGGTGAACGCCTGCATGAGTAAGTCGCGATCTGAAAATTGAACGTCTAAACGTTCTTCTAATGATTTGAATAATTCTAAGATGCGTGCTCGTTCCATCTCCTGTCGCCGACGTCGCTGCGCCGACCCTTGACGGTCAAACCGTCTTTTGTCTTTTGTCATAGTTCCCTCCATGAATAAGCACAAGCCCACCGCTCGGTTCCGGGCGGTGGGATGGCTTGATTACACTTTTGTTTCGATATAAGCCACTACGTCGCCGACAGTCGCAAGTTTTTCAGCGTCCTCGTCTTCGATTGTGATGTCGAATTTATCTTCGAGGTCCATCACCATTTCCATCACTTCGAGCGAGTCAGCGCCAAGGTCATCCTTGAATGATTTGTCCGCTGTGATCTCAGATACATCTTTCCCGAGCTTCTCTGCCACTGCTTCTTGTACGTCTACTAAAATTTGTTCTTTTGTCATGATAAAATCCCTCCAAAGGTAAGTATATTAAATGTCAGTCTGTTGGTAAAGTTCTCTTTTACGCCATTGTCATGCCACCGTCGACGGCAATTGTCTGTCCGGTCACATATGCGGCTTGTTCTGATGCTAGGAACGAGACGAGATTCGCCACCTCTTCGACTTGACCAAAACGGTTGAACGGAATCTGCTCGAGTGTAGCCTCTCGTTGTGCATCTGTCAAGGCATCGGTCATGTCGGTTTGAATGAAACCAGGACACACGGCATTGACTGTCACATGACGTCCCGCGAGTTCGCGAGCCACCGATTTTGTCAATCCGATTAACCCTGCTTTCGCAGCCGCATAATTCGCCTGTCCCGCATTTCCAGTAATCCCGACAACCGAGGCGATATTGATGATTCGACCTGCATTCGATTTGAGCAAAGGTCGCGTGACGGCTTGCGATGTCAGAAAGGCCCCTTTCAAGTTCGTCGATAGCACGTCTTCGAAATCGCCTTCTTTCATTCGCATGAGTAACCCGTCACGTGTAATCCCCGCATTGTTGACGAGGCAATCGATTCGTCCAAATGAATCGACTGTCGTCTTGACGAGCGCTTTAACATCATCTGCGTTTGAGACGTCTGCCTTCACGGCAATGGCTTCTCCGCCTGCCTCCACAATCGCTGTCACAACGTCATTTGCCTTCTGTTCACTACCCGAGTAGTTCACGACGACTCGAAAACCGTCTTCCCCTAAACGTTTCGCGATGGCCGCACCGATTCCACGGGACGCGCCAGTCACAATCGCTACTTGATCATGCACGAACTTCTCCTCCTAACGAGGCGACTTCTTCGAGCGTGGTCGCCTTTTGAATCGAAACGCTCGAATCGATTCGTTTAATCAATCCAGAAAGTGGTGAAGACGGACCGAATTCAATGAATGTGTCCACACCATTTGCAATCGCTTTTCGAACACAATCCTCGAAGCGGACTGACGAATAAAGTTGTTTCGTCAATAGCACCTTCAATTGTTCAGGGTCACGATGTACAGCAGCATCCACGTTCGAGATAAAGTCGACTGAAGCCGCTTCAAACGGTGACGAGGCGAGGACATCTTGGAATCGTGTCGCTGCCGGCATCATGTAGGAACTATGAAACGCTCCAGATACATTCAATGGCAATACCCGTTTCGCACCAGCGGTTTTCAATTCAACGCTCGCCTGTTCGACAGCGTCGACATGCCCTGAAATCACAAATTGACCAGGACAATTCAAGTTAGCGATTTGAACCAAATCCCCGCTCGCACTGATTTTTTCTGTGATGTGATGCGCTTCTGTCAAATCGGTCATCCCGACGACAGCCGCCATCGTTCCGTCCTTCACTTCAGACATCAAATGACCACGTTCACGGACGAGCACGGTCGCCTCTTCTAAATCGATGACACCCGCACTGACGAGCGCTGCGTATTCACCTACGCTATGCCCAATCACGACATCTGGTGCCGCCCCTTTATCCGCATAGGCTTTTGCGAGCAACGAGGCATGCGCCACGATGGCCGGCTGTGCGACTTCAGTTGCTTGAAGGTCTTCTTTCGATCCCGATGACATGACTTCAAGAAGGTCAAACCCGAGTCGACGCCCGATTGCTTGAAGTGTCTCCGGATGATCTAAAAATGTCTGTCCCATTCCTACGGCTTGAGAGCCTTGTCCTGGGAACACCCATGCTACTTTCCCCATGTCCTCACCTGCTTTCGCTTAGTCTATCGCTTTGGCACGCTTGATTTTATCGACGACATCGTGGTCTACCATGATTTTTGCCTGTTTCAATGCACTCATGATCGCGAGTGCATCACTCGACCCATGAGCTTTGATGACAGGCGCATTGATCCCAAATAATCCAGCTCCACCATGTTCGCGATAATCAAGCGTTTCTTTCAATCGTCTTAATTTTGGTTTTAAGATGAGAGCGGCGAGTTTTGATACAAGATTGCTCGTGAATTGTTCTTTCATCATTTTCATGAGCATCGCCGACGAGCCTTCTACACCTTTTAATAAGATGTTTCCAGCAAATCCTTCTGTCACGATGACGTCCACGTCACCTGACATCGCTTCACGTGCCTCGACATTTCCAACGAAGTGGACAGGGGCCTCTTCAAGGAGGGGGAACGCATCTTTTGTGAGCGCATTTCCTTTCCCGGCTTCTGTCCCAATATTGAGAAGGGCGACACGTGGCGTTTTAATGCCACGGACGTGTTCCGCATAGAGCGAACCCATGATCGCATAATCTACAAGGTGTTCGGCCTTCGCATCCGGATTCGCTCCGACATCTAGTACGACGACACCACTACCTGTATATGTAGGGAACGTCGGAGATAATGCCGGACGCTCGATTCCCGGGATTCGTCCGATGATGAAAAGAGATGCCGCCATCAATGCCCCGGTATTTCCGGCAGACACGAGGGCATCCGCTTTCCCTTCTTTGACGAGCTTTGCCGCTACAACGAGCGAACTGTCTTTCTTACGGCGAACCGCTCGAACCGGTTCATCCTCACTTGTGATGATCTCACTTGCTGGAACGACCGTCACACGCGGGTCGTCAAGACCGTATGAGGCAATTTTTACCTCATCACCGACTAAAAAGAGTTCCATCGATTCGTTCGGATATTGTTCGACGAACCGTTTCACACCTTCCACAATCGCCTTCGGTGCGTGATCGCCACCCATTGCATCAATCGCTAACTTCATGCTTGTTCCTCCTCACCACGTCGGTAAATCGTGAAGTCGCCGTCAAAGACGCACTCCTCGCCGACATAACTTTCGACCGTGACATCTGTTCTCCCGTCCCCACGTAGCTTCATCACACGAGCCTTGGCAACGACTCGCTCTCCAAGATGGACTTGGCGACTGAAGCGGATGTCCGCTTTAGTGGTCAACGCCAATTCATCATTGATGAGCGCCACCGCTAACGAGTTGGCTTGCGCGAACAAGACGTGTCCACGGGCAATCTCATTGCGGCTAAAGACGTGTTCTTTTTCTATATCGAGGACTGAGATGGCAGAGTCATCTAGTTTTAAGTCAATCATATCACCGATGACCTCGCTCATTGAAAGCGATTTGACTTCATCGAGATGTTCGGAAGCCACATGTTTGATTCGTTCCCTTACTTCTGGAATTTTTAATTCCATCCGGTCGAGCCGAATCGTCTGGATGCTGACGGAAAACTGTTTTGATAGTTCTTCGTCTTTGATGAACGGGTTGTGTTCAATCGTCTCTTGTAACAAGCGTTGCCGCTCTTTCTTAGGTACCCGCATTCAGTTCCCTCCTAAACTAATCACTAAAGAACTTAACACCTGGTACTAATAGCAGTATATATTCTTTAGTCGTCATTTTCAAGTATTATTCTAACCTTTCCCCTACGAGAAGGTCGAGTTGTTTTAAATAGCTACGTAGCACCTTAAACTGGTCTTCATGCCAAAATGCATCACTTTCGAGCATCGCCACAGCATCTTGTCTCGCCACTTCCATCACTTTCAAATCGAGAACGGGATCGGCGACCCGGAAGCTTGGTAGACCACTCTGCGCGGTACCGAAGAAATCACCGGCACCACGTAACTCCAAATCTTTTTCCGCTAATACGAAGCCGTCGTTCGTTTCAGTCATCGTTTTCAGCCGAACTTTTCCGACGTCGGACTTAGGGTCTCCGACAAGGACACAGAATGATTGATGGGCGCCACGACCAACCCGGCCTCTCAGCTGATGTAACTGGGCGAGCCCAAAACGTTCGGCATCATGAATGATAATGAGAGAAGCGTTCGGAACGTTCACGCCTACCTCGACGACAGTCGTCGACACAAGAATTTGTGTCGCATTATCGGCGAACGACTTCATCACGTCATCCTTTTCAGCACTCGATAACTTTCCGTGCATCAGTCCGACTTCATGATTCGGGAAGCGGTCTTTCAAAATTTCATACAAAGCCGTCGCACTCTCCACTTCGAGCGTATCCGACTCTTCAATAAGTGGCGCAATCACGTATGCTTGGCGACCGAGCGACAGTTCCCGATCGACCATCGAATGAACACGATCGATTTGGTCATGTTTCGCCCAATACGTTTCAATCGGTTTTCGTCCTTTTGGCATCTCATCGATTGTCGAGACGTCCATCTCTCCGAACGCACTGATAGCAAGTGTTCTTGGAATCGGAGTCGCGGTCATATATAACACGTCCGCAAATTCAGCCTTGTCTCGTAGCTTCTTCCGCTGCTCGACACCAAAACGGTGCTGTTCGTCCGTGATCGCCAAATGTAAATTCGAAAACTCGACCGGCCCTTGAATGAGTGCATGTGTCCCTACGATGATGTCGACGTCTCTTGATTGGATTGCTGTAAGGAGCGCTTCTCGCGCCTTTCCTTTTACCGAGCTCGTCAACAGGGCGATCGTGATGCCAAACGGTTCAAACAATTCCTGTAAAGACGTCGCATGTTGTTCTGCTAAAATCTCGGTCGGCACCATCAATGCACCCTGATACCCTGCCATGACGGTCGCATACAAGGCAATCGCGGCAACGACGGTCTTCCCGCTCCCGACATCCCCTTGTAATAGTCGGTTCATCCGTTCTGGTTTTTCAAGGTCAGATACAATTTCACGGATGACCCGTGTCTGAGCTCCCGTTAACGGAAATGCGAGTCGTTTGACGAATTCATTCAATTGATGTTTGTCGAGTTGAAGGGCCCGACCGTTTCCTGACCGCTCCATTTTCCGAAACGCCTGCAATTTCAATTGATACATGAGACATTCTTCATATACATAACTTCGTCTCGCTCGTTTATAAGTGTCAACAGTATCTGGAAAGTGCATCCCACGAAGCATCGTCATCCGATCTTCTAGTCGATACCGGTCGCGAATGACTTGCGGCACCTGTTCCGGGAGATCGCTCACCTGTTCAAAAGCCAGTTTCACGATTCGACTGAAATTCTTTTGCGTCAGCCCGGCTCGAAGTGAATAAATCGGCTGTAGTCCGCCTGACGGGGCACCAAATTCGAGGTCGGTCGCGCTGATCGTCATCCGATTCATGTCCCATTTTCCTTTGACCGTCACCGTTTCGCCAATCACTAGCTTGTCCTTGTAAAACGCGCGATTGAACATCGTCACTTGAACTGCATACCGTTCTTCTAGTAATAGTCTGAACTGAAGGCGATTTTTACCTTTACTATAATAACGAACGAGCGGTTCGCCTTGGACTGTCCCACTCCATTTGACAAGGTCCCCATGTATAGCCGTGGTCACAGTTCCGCTATTATAATTCTCATAACGAAACGGGACGTGCTCTAGCACGTCCTCGATTCGAACAAGTCCCATCACTTCTAATTTTTTGGCCATTTCTGGCCCGACTCCTTTCAAAGTCGTCAGTCGTTCATTGTTTCGCATCTTCTTTCGCTCCAAATATATTTCGTTCGAGACGACGAGCCGTTGGTGTATTGGCAAGTCCACCTTTTGCCGTCTCTTTTAATGCGGTCGGCATCATTTGACCGACTTCATGCATCGCCGAGATGACTTCATCACATGGAATACGCGAGGTGATGCCCGCGAGCGCCATGTCTGCGGCGACAATTGCATTGGCACCACCCATAGCGTTACGTTTCACGCATGGGACTTCTACGAGACCCGCCACAGGATCACAGACGAGACCAAGCATGTTTTTAAGTGCGATTGCAAATGCTGTAGCCGATTGGTCCGGTGTTCCGCCGGCCGCTTCGACGATTGCAGCTGCAGCCATCGCGGTCGCCGATCCGACCTCGGCCTGGCATCCGCCCGCCGCTCCCGATATGGAGGCGTTGTTCGCCACGACGAATCCGAATGCACCTGATGTGAACAAGTAACGAATCATCGCATCACGGTCCATCTCGAGACGATCCTTCACTGCAAACAACGTTCCTGGCACGACGCCCGCGCTCCCCGCAGTTGGTGTCGCACAGATTCGTCCCATCGCGGCATTCACTTCGTTCGTCCCGATTGCTTTTGACACCGCATCTAAAATGAGGTCTCCGGCAAGCGATTTGCCTGAGCGAATATAGTCTTGCATGAGTACGGCATCGTTCCCCGTCAATCCCGTAACAGACGTGACACCTTGGAGCGCACGTTCGACCGCTTCTTCCATCACCTCGAGATTCCGGTTCATCATACCGATGATGTCCTCCCGACTTGAGCGTCTGACGTGCATCTCTTGTTCGATCATCACTTCAGAAATCGGAATGCCTCGTTCTGTGGCAATCGTCACTAACTCTTCTACTGATTTAAACATCACACATTCTCCTTATTCCCCAAAAATAGCTATCCGTTCAATTTGTGGCAACCGCTCGAGTTCTGCTAGCACGTCAGCAGGGATGGTCTCATCAATCTCAATGGCCATCAAGGCCTGCATTCCTTTTTCGTGACGGCTCACTTCCATATGACCGATGTTCAATTGGTGATTCGCCAAAACTCCCGTAACTGCTGCGATTGCACCGAATCGATCATGGTGTAAGACGACGAGTGCGGGTCCCCCTCCTGTCAATTTTAACGGGAACCCGTTCAATTCGGTAATTTCAATCGTTCCCCCACCGATTGAGACGCCGACGATTTCAAATGTCCCAAGTTCATCTTCGAGCAGGACGCGTGCCGTATTCGGATGATCTGTCAACAAATCACTCGTTTCAAAGATGACTTCGATGCCTTTCTCACTAGCGATGTCTAACGCCTGCGGGATTCTCAAGTCGAACGTATCAAATCCCATGATTCCACCGACGATGGCAACATCTGTCCCGTGACCTCGATATGTGTCAGCGAATGACCCGTAAAATGTGATATGCGCGGTACGTGGTGTTCTCCCGAACAACTTCCCTGCCATCAACCCAATTCGAGCGGCTCCTGCTGTATGTGAACTCGACGGACCGACCATGACTGGACCGATAATGTCAAACACACTACGATATTTCATCAATTTTCCCCCTTTCAAAAATCCCTACCTTCATTATACAGAAGGTAGGGACTTGAAACAGCTTATTCCACACTAAAAATATAAGAGTAAAGCGGTTGTTTGCCGTCGTGAACTTCAATTTCTATCTCATCATTCACTGATTCGATATATGACGTCAACGCTTCTACATCTGATTCAGATGAACCTTCACCCGTTAAAATTGTGATGATTTCGTCATCCGCGTCGATGAGAGCATCGACTAGTCGCTTAGCCGCTTCAAGGCTTGATGAAGACGACGAGACGATTTTCTTCTCTGCAATCGCCATATGCTCGTCCTTTTTAATCTCAACGCCATCGATGCTCGTATCACGAACAGCGTACGTCACCTGGCCGGATTTCACTGTCTCAGCAGCCGACTTCATCGCTTGTTCGTTCATCTCGACATCTGCCTCAGGATTAAAGGCGATTGCTGCTGCAAGGCCTTGCGGGACCGTCTTCGTTGGAATGACCGACACGCCACAAGGTGCGACAGACGCTGCTTGTTCAGCAGCCATGATGATATTTGAGTTATTCGGGAAGATGAAGACATGTTCCGCATGTGCAGATTCAATCGCCTTGACGATATCTTCTGTTGATGGGTTCATCGTCTGTCCGCCTTCGATGACGTGTGCCGATCCGAGGGAACGGAACAACTCACTGACACCTTCACCCATTGCCACCGTCACGATTGCAAATGGTGCTTTTGGTTTCTCATCTTGTTGAACGCCCTGTAGATTTATGCCGTGTTCTTCTTCGAGAATTGTCGAGTGCTGTTGACGCATGTTCTCGATCTTGACTGCGACGAGTTCACCGAAGCGCTGCCCTTTCGTAATGACCTCACCTGGTGTCTCGACGTGAACGTGAACTTTTAATAATTCTTCGTCCGCGACGACAAGAAGTGAGTCCCCTAGTTCAGACAATTCGTTACGGAACGTGTCTTCGTTGAATGGTGTATCTTTCAACTTATCATCTTGGAAACGAACCATAATTTCCGTGCAGTAGCCGAATTCAATGTCTTCTGTTGACATGAATCCTTGCGCCGCATGCGCGTGATGCTCTGCCTCGATCAACGCATCCATCACTGGAGCATGAGGTTTTTCGAGTTCTTTGCCTTCTAGGCTCGCGAGGAATCCTTCATAGATGACGAGAAGTCCTTGACCGCCAGAGTCGACAACACCGACTTCTTTTAATACCGGTAACAAGTCCGGCGTACGATCTAACGATGCTTTCGCTTCAACGATGACACGTTTCATAAATTCAGTGAAATCACTTGTCGACTCTGATGCAAGGAGCGCTTCGTCGGCCGCTTCACGAGCAACCGTCAAAATCGTTCCTTCAACCGGTTTCATAACCGCCTTGTATGCCGTGTCGACACCTCGCTTGAGAGCTTCCGCAAAATCAACTGTCGTGAGTTCTGTCTTTCCTTCAACGGCTTTACCGAATCCGCGGAACAACTGACTTAAAATAACGCCCGAGTTCCCACGTGCCCCCATGAGCAGTCCGCGAGCGAACTTTGATGACACCTCTGCAATATTTGATGAGTTCATGGCCGCTACTTCTTTCGCACCTGACGTCATCGTCAAATTCATGTTCGTTCCCGTGTCTCCGTCTGGAACCGGGAAGACGTTAAGCGAATCTACATAATCTGCGTTTTGGCTCAAGTTGGTCGCTCCGTTCGCAATCATGTTTGAGAGCGCCAATCCATCTAAACGTTTTAAACCCACACCAAATCCTCCTCCGTTTTCGTCAGTCATTCGTCAGACGAACGCCTTGAACGAATATATTTACCGACGAAACGTTTAATCCTAAAGTTTCTCCAAGCGTGTACTTCACTCGGCTTTGCACGTTGTATGCGACTTCAGATACTTTCGTTCCGTAGCTTACAATGATGTGCATGTCGATATGTACATCTTCATCTTCTTGACGTACGACGACACCACGTGCATAATTTTCACGTTTTAACAATTCAGCAATGCCGTCTTTCAATTGTGCTTGTGAAGCCATGCCGACCACACCGAAGCATTCCATCGCTGCACCACCTGCGAGTGTTGCGATGACGTCACTTGTGATGTCAATATTGCCATATGTTGTCTTCATTTCAATTGCCATATGGAGTAGCCTCCTTTATTCGGAATGATTCCTAATGTACATTCTACAATAAGTACCTAGTTATTAAAAGAACCTGCTCCAGAAACTCGGTCAATTAGCGCGATAACCTCATTCATTATTCAAATCCTTGCGAGTAATGTCAAGTTTTTTTCTTGTCATGGTATGATTTTCTAGTTGCATCGGGAAAAAAGCCGTGCTAATATAAACGAGTGTCTATTAGGACGAACCCACATAAAAAAGGAGGGGAAACGCATGGCACGTAAATGCTACGTAACAGGTAAATCACCTAAATCAGGTAACAACCGTTCGCACGCACTCAACAAGACAAAACGTACTTGGGGTGTGAACGTACAAAAAGTTCGTATTCTCGTTGACGGTAAACCGAAACGCGTTTGGGTTTCAGCTCGCGCACTTAAATCTGGTCTCGTTGAACGCGTATAATACTTATACACGAACGAATAAATCCCAACGGCATTCGCCGATGGGATTTTTTTTGCTTATTTTTTGACGACCATGACGAGAACGATCCCCCGATGAACCGTCAATCGGGCAAATGCTTCAGTCCATTCATTGGAAATCGTCAGCGCTTCTTCACTCTTGATGTCATGATGTTCGAGCGGGTACTTGACACCATCAATAGAAATAGTCGCTGTCTTCCAAGGTATGAAAGACAAATAGTAGCCTTCTTTTTTTGAAAAGCTATAATCACCGGCTTTAACGAGATAGACCGTTTGACCATTCCCATGCAAAACCATCTCAGGATACTTCTCGAGCAAACCGACGTTCGCGAACGTCATATCGACTCGTCCACCGAGCGCCCCGTATACGTGCATCCTCGTTGCCCCTCGCTCTCTTGCCAACTGAAGCGCAATCTCAAGGTCCGTCATATCTTTCTCGGACGGATAGCGTAACGCTTCTTTCGGTGGTTTTCCCACAAACGAGTCAAAATCTCCGACCACAACGTCCGGTTCAATCCCTTCATCTAACAGTCTCTGATAACCTCCATCAACACCGATGACATAATCGGCATGACGCGGTAAAGGAATAACTTCCGGACTTGCCGCGACGATCAAGACATTCATTGACGAATGTCCCGTGTAGCTACACGTGTGAAACGTGGAGCTGTTGTAAAGAGTAATACTAATACGATGGCTGAAATAATAAAGGATGGGGCCATGTACGTCGCGTTATAACCGAGTGAATACGCTACGACCGGACCTTCCGCATACTCGGCGAAAAAGACGATACCCGAGATGACATGTGCCGCATAACGCAACACCGACCCGATCAAGGCACCGAGCACCAAATATGTCGCGAGTGTCTTCGTCGCACCTTGACCGGCCGCCTGTTTCACACGACCAGCAAACATACCCGCCATACCGACGAGGCCATAAGCGACCGTATAGTCGAGCAAGAACTGTACAGGTGTGAAGATGTAGGCACCGAACAACAGTTGAAGCGTCCCGACGAGTGCACCTGTCGCAAGTCCCCCTTTCAATCCGTGACGGAATGCCATCACAAAGATTGGGAGCATCGCTAGACTAATCGAACCCCCTTGTGGCAAGCGGTATGGGATGAGTAAATCAAAGATTAGCCCGAGCGCCGCAAACAATGAAATTTCGATGAGCGCTTGTAATTTAAAACGTGATTTCATCTTTCTTCCTCCTTTAACTGTTTAAACGACAAAAAGCAGCATGACGTAAACGCCATGCTGCTTAGATTCGCAACGTGCATTTTCGCCACATCCCTACGTCCGTGTGAACGGAACAGGTTCAAAGGGTTAGCGTATGCCTCTCAGCCACATCATGTGACACCCCTTGCGACAATATCTTGTTGTTCTATCGTTGATTATACACGAGATGCGCCACGAATGCTATCGATGGCTGCTTTATAATCCGGTTGATTGTAGATGGCCGAACCGGCAACTAGTACATCGGCACCCGCATCGATGCAATGTTTCGCCGTCTCTTCGTTGACCCCACCATCGATTTCAATTTCAAAATCAAGTTGGCGATCCTGACGCAGTTGGTTGAGCGCTGAAATTTTCGGTACGACCGATTCAATGAACGCTTGTCCACCAAACCCTGGGTTGACGGTCATGAGCAATACCATATCAACATCTGGGAGCACATGTTCGATCGTCGACAATGGTGTATGCGGATTCAAGACGACTCCACATTTCGCACCAGCCACTTTGATTTGTTGCAAGACACGATGCAAATGGTTCGTTGCTTCCACATGAACGGTCACGATATCCGCGCCTGCCTTCACAAAATCTTCCACGTATCGCTCCGGTTGGTCAATCATCAAGTGCACATCGAGGACCATATCTGATTTTTTACGTAAGCTCGCGAGCACAGGTAGACCAATCGAAATGTTTGGCACGAACTGACCGTCCATCACATCGAAATGGATATAATCTGCTCCCGCTTCTTGAACAGCTTTCACTTCTGCCTCCAAATTGGCAAAATCGGCAGCTAAAATGGATGGTGCAATTTTAATCATCTGTCAATACCTCCGTTTTCGATCATTTAACTCTTCCATAAAGGTAACATAATTATCGTAGCGAGTTGAAGCAATTTTACCATCTTGAACGGCTTGTTTAATGGCGCAGCCTGGTTCGTTGATGTGAACACATCCTCGGAACTTGCAATCGTCGTGTCGTTCGACAAACTCCGGGAAACACCATCTGAGCTCATCAGTCTCGAGTTCCTGTGGAAACTCCAAACTCGAAAATCCCGGTGTATCTGCTACTAATCCGTCCGCCAATTGAATCAACGTCACATGACGCGTCGTATGCTTCCCCCGACCGAGCGACTTGGAGATTTTACCGGTTGCTAACTCGAGTTCTGGTGCGACTGCATTCAGTAGCGAACTTTTTCCGACGCCCGTCTGCCCGGCAAAGACACTCGTCTTCCCTTTAAAGAGTCTCCGTACTTGCTCGACTCCATCCGAAAGCTCCGTTGACGTCTCAATCACATCATATCCGATTGCACGATAGCAATCGGCCGCCTCTTGAATCGGTCCGGTTTCTGTTTCACTCAGCAAGTCCATCTTCGTCAAGACGATGATCGGATGGATCTGTTTTGACTCAATCAGAATGAGGAATCGATCAAGCAAATGATAGGAAAATGCTGGCTCTTTTACTGAAAAGAGGAGAAATGCTTGATCGATGTTGGCAATCGGCGGTCGGACGAGATGGTTCTGACGCTCCTCTACTTCAAGAATATATCCGGTCCCATCCTCTTGGTCTTGAATCACTACATCGTCACCAACTACAGGCGAGATGTTACGTTTCCGAAAGTTTCCTCTGGCGCGACACCGAATCTCTTGATTCGATTCGGTCATGACATCATAAAATCCACCCTGTAAGCGAATAATCGTTCCTTTCAATATGACTACCTCCTTTAAAAAGAGGTGACGCTACCGTCACCTCTTTATTGTGCCTCTTTGGCTTGCGCATATGTGACTGAATCGGTTCGGACGATCTCACCATCAACTTCAATCGTTGCTGTCCCGACTTCGTTGGGGGCAATGACGAGCGTATACGAATACGTTGTTGTTTCTGTGATTTCATCTCGTAATACTTCAATTTCACCACGTGCATCGACCGTACGAATGACGACTTCGACCGCTTTCGGTTTTTTGTCTTTATCCGGTTGCTCGACTTCGACACTGACTTCTCGTTCAATCGAAACATCGGTCGGTTCAACGCCCTCTGAGACGATGACTGTGAGTTCTGTACCAGGGTCAACTGCAGTCCCTGCCGTCGGAAGTTGGCGGATGATTTGACCTTTTGGAACACTTGTCGAAAATTCATCACGTCTCACAATTTTCAGTTTGTTTTGCTCAGCATAGGTCGATGCTTCCTCGAACGTGTACCCGGCAAGATTCGACAGTTCCACTTTGTTGCTTCCTGTCGATACGACGAGCGTGACCGTTACTTCGGACGGCACGACCTCTTCACCTGGTTCGAGCGATTGGGAAATAACATCTCCATTGTCGACCGTTTCTGAAGCCTCTGTTTTAATTTCAAGGTCACTGAACGCCAAGTCTTTTAGCATTCGTTCAGCCGCAGTTTGCGAAAGTCCTTCCACATTCGGCATCTCGACCGTCTCTTTACCGGCAGAAACGACAATTGACACCGTCGTGCCTCGTTTCGGTTTACGTCCTTCTTGAGGGTTTTGCGAAATGACCTCACCTTCTTTGACGTCATCGCTCGCCCGCTCTGTCACTTCGACGACAAAGCCTGCGTTTTCAAGTTCAGACGTGGCATCACCGATGCTCATTCCGACAACATCAGGTACGACGGCACGTGACACCTCATCAGCGACCACGTATGCTGCGATACCACCACCAATTAATAACACGACGAGCAAAATCCAAATCCACCATTTACGCTTCTTCTTTTTGAGCGGTGGCTGTTCTTCAGCTTCCTGCTCTTTTGATGCAGAAATTGAAGATGTCGATCCAGGTGTTTCCGTTTTTTCTTCAGTCATGATTGGTGTCATGACGAGCGTTTTGTCGAACTCATCCTGATTGGTTGGGAGACGTCTCGGTTCATCGGCACGTTCACGACTCAATGCGGTCATACAATCTTTCTTGAAGGCTGCAACCGAAGTATGACGGGCTCCCGGTGACTTCGCCAACGCTTGCATGACACAGTTTTCAAGTGCTTGGGGAATATTCGGATTCAAGTCCATCGGTCGAATTGGATCGTCCTGCAGATGTTGAAGCGCAACGGCAACCGGTGTCTCTCCTATGAACGGCACACGACCTGTCAACAGCTCATAAAGGACGGCACCGAGCGAATAAATATCTGACTTCTCATCAGCAAATTTACCACGTGCTTGTTCAGGCGAGAAATAGTGGACAGATCCAAGTACCGACATCGTATGCGTCAACGTCGCATTCGACATCGCAACCGCAATCCCGAAATCGGTCACCTTCACGTTTCCAAGTTGATCAATCATCATATTTTGTGGTTTGATATCACGATGAATGATTCGGTTCGCATGGGCATGATCTATCGCATCACAAATCTGTCCCATGATACGCAGTGCCTCATCGACAGATATGTACTCTTCTTGCAAATATTGTTTCAATGTCACCCCATCGACATGCTCCATGACGATATAGTACAAATCTTCTTCATCGCCGACGTCATAGATGGCGACGATATTCGGATGGTTCAGACTCGTAGCCGCATGGGCTTCTCGCTCGAACCGGCGTATAAATTGTTCGTTATGTGAGAATTCAGATCGCAACACCTTGATGGCGACGGTTCGGTTTAAGATCTCGTCATGAGCTCGGTAGACATTTGCCATGCCTCCGCTGCCGATTTGTTGTTCGATCCGATAACGATCGTTGATTCGTTCTCCGCTTCGCATCGGATTCATCCTCTCTTTCTATCTGTAAATTGAATGAGGGCGACCGTGATGTTGTCGCTCCCTCCCAATTGATTGGCTTCCGCAATGAGTTGTTCAGCTTTTTGTTCAGCCGATACAGCTTGTTGTAAAACGTGTTGAATCGCCCCATCGGTCATATGCGTCGTCAATCCATCCGTACAAATTAAAATCACATCAAACTCAGGGTCAGCGAGCACTTGCACGTCAGGTTTGACCTGTTCGCTTGAACCGATCGCCCGAGTGATGACATTTCGTTTCGGATGAATCCGCATCTCTTCTTCCGTCAATTCACCGAGCTGTTTGAGCACGTTGACGTAAGAATGGTCTTCCGTAAGACGTCTCAATTCGTTCGCTTGGAGCGCATAGACACGACTATCTCCAATATGGACAATCACAACCGTCTCCCTGCTCCAACAAACGGCCGCTACAGTCGTTCCCATCATGACGAGATCGGATTGCTTCGCAAATTGTAGCACTTGTTCATTCGCCAGGTCGATGTGATGGCGGAACCATCGTTCGATTTCGACAGGAGTTTGAGGGAGCGACGGGAAAGCACGTCGAAACTCTTCAATCACGATTTGACTCGCGACCTCTCCCGCTGCATGTCCACCCATCCCGTCTGCAACTAGCGCAATTCCTGATAAGGTATCGCCTAAGATTAAAACTGCATCTTCATTTTGTGTGCGTACTTGTCCGCGATCTGTTCGAAATGCTAATTCCATCTATCTGATTACCTCGTTTCTTGTTCGCGCTCCTTCGCTCGAAGCTGTCCACAAGCGGCATCGATATCCGATCCTTGCTCGCGGCGAATCGTTACGTTCACGTTGCGGTCTTTGAGCACTTTTTCAAAGGCGAAGATTTGAGCTCGTGGTGTCCGTACGTAATCACGTTCGAGTACATGGTTGACGGGGATCAAGTTGACGTGACATTTGATTCCTTTCAATAGGTCCGCTAAAAGATGGGCATACTCTTCCGTATCATTTACGCCACCGAAGAGTCCATATTCAAACGTGATCCGACGACCGCTCTTTTCCGTGTAATAACGGACCGAGTCCATCAACTTGTCTAAGTCAAAGGCACGGTTGATTGGCATGAGCTTGGTGCGCAATTCAGTCGTTGGCGCGTGAAGCGAAATGGCGAAGTTGATTCGCATTCCTTCATCGGCAAACTTATAAATTTTAGGAACGATCCCACTTGTTGATACCGTGATATGACGCGCTCCGATGTTGAGCCCGTTGTCATGGTTGACCGTACGTAAGAAACGCATCAACTCATCGTAGTTGTCGAACGGCTCGCCGATTCCCATGACGACGACCGAGTCGACACGCTCTCCTGTTGCGTCTAATGCACGCTGCACGTCGAGAACCTGCGCCGTGATTTCACCGGCTTCTAAATTTCGTTTCAATCCACCGAGTGTGGACGCACAGAACGTACATCCGATGCGACATCCGACTTGTGTCGTGACACAAACTGAGTTTCCGTATTCGTGACGCATAAGAACCGTTTCAATCGAATAACCGTCTTGTAATTCAAATAGGAACTTGATTGTACCGTCCTGTGATTCTTGTTTGACCAATTCTTTTAATGTCGTCAATTGGAAGGATGCTTCAAGTTTGTCGCGAAGCGCTTTCGGGACGTTCGTCATATCGTCGAAAGTTATGACACGTTTGACGTACATCCAGTCATATAACTGTTTCGCTCGGAATGACTTTTCTCCTGCTTCGATCACCCATGTCTCGAGTTCAGGAAACGTCAACGAATAGAGTGACGGCTTTGCGCCTACGAGTGGATTCTTTTCAACTGCTTTTGGATTCATTGTTTTATACCTCTTTCTTAAATGCGGCGATATAGAAGCCGTCGGTACCGAATGTCGTCGGTAATAATTTTAGTTCAGCACGGTCCGATTCCATGATCGGACGAACAGATTGCGGGAGACGTCCTTTGAGCGTTTCGTCCCACGCCAATCCTTTCGACAGAATGTAGTCAGCCTGTATCTCATTTTCAGACGGGTCGATCGTACATGTCGAGTAAACTAGCGTACCACCTGGTTTGAGCAGTGGCAATACGGCATCGATGATTTGTCGTTGGATCTTTGGTAAGTTTTCAAGCTGAGTCTTATCCTTCGTCCATTTAATATCCGGCTTCCTGCGAATGACGCCGAGTCCTGAACACGGAACGTCTAAAAGAATCCGATCAAAGCTCTCTCGTTCAAACCGTTCACCTGCTAAACGAGCATCAAGGGCAAGTGCGGTCACTCCATTGATGTGTAAACGTTTGGCTTGCTGGTCGATCAACTTTGCTTTATGTGGATGTAAATCTAGTGCGGTGAGCGACCCATTTTCCATTCGCTCGGCCGTATGCATCGCCTTCCCACCAGGGGCGGCACACGCGTCCAAAATATGATCATTTGTCGAAACACCGAGGGCATCTGCGACAATCATCGAACTCTCATCTTGAATCGACAAAAGGCCTTCCTCGATGAATGAGGTCGAATGGACGTTTCCGGACTCTACTACTAGTCCATCAATGGATAGTTCAGACCGCGACGTCAGAACACCTGCGTCAGCCAATTTGCTCATCATCTCATCTACCGTAATACGTTTGCGGTTGACCCGAACCGTTACAGGAGCAGGTTCGTTGTTCAATTGACAAATCGCCTCTGCCGTCTCGACCCCATACAAGTCAATCCAGTCTGCGACGAGCCATTCCGGGTGACTATGCTCGATTGAAATCCTTTCCGCGTCGGTCAAGCCACTGAAGTCCGGAAACCCTTCACGGAGGACGTTACGTAACACCCCGTTCACAAACTTACTCGTTCCGAGATGATGCCCCCGTTTCTTCGCGATTTCGACCGCTTCATGTAGGACGGCTCGGTCCGGTACTTTATCGAGATAAAAGAGTTGATACACACTCATTCGAAGTAGCGGGAGGACGAACTTATCGAGCTTCTTCGGGGAACGAATGCGATCTTTTAAAATGTAATCGAGTGTTCCCTTACGGCTTAGTGTCCCGTAAACGAGTTCTGTATAAAGGCCGACATCTTTTGGGCCCACCTTTTTTTGTTTCAATGTGTCATTGACGGCAATCGTAGAGTACGCGCCGCCCTGTTCAATTTTCATCAGCGTATCAAGCGCTGCTTCACGTACGTTCATGATTTCCTCCTAATCGGTCGCCAACACGTAGCTTCTGTCCGGCGCCACGCATGAAGGTCGCACCATCCATTCGTTTTTTACCGGCCGGTTGCAAATCCGTCACTTTGATGGCAACATCGTTTCCGGTCGCCACGACAAATCCGTCTTCTTCGAGACGAATAACTACTCCAGGTTGTCCTGTGCCGGTCGTTTTTTCTCCCATGAACAACTTCACCCGTTCTCCGTCCAGTGTTGAATAGGCAGTCGGGAAGGGATTCATACCTCGAATATGGTTGTATATGGCTTCCCCGTCCATCGTCCAATCAATCTGTTCCCGCTCACGGCTGATATTTGGCGCAAATGTTACCTCACGTTCATCTTGAGGGACTGCTTCAATCCATCCTTCCAAGAAGGCCGGAAGGGTGCGAATGAGCAGGTCACTGCCTGCTACAGCTAGTTTATCAAACAATGATCCGACTGTATCCGTTTCTTTAATCGGTACAATCGTATTGGCAATCATATCACCTGCGTCCAACTTGTCGACCATATACATGATCGTCACACCCGTCTCAGACTCACCATCGAGGATCGCTTGATGAATCGGTGCACCTCCACGGTATTTTGGAAGAAGAGAGGCATGGACATTGATGGCTCCGTTTGGCGGTGCCTCGAGTAATCCAGTCGGAACGATTTGTCCGTACGCCGCTGTGACGATGAGGTCTGGGCGTAACTCTAAAATCTCTGCATAATCTGTTCGAACTTTCTCGGGCTGTAGAACCGAAATCCCATGACGAAGGGCACATTCTTTTACAGGCGTCGGCTTCAGCTCACGTTTTCGACCGACCGGTTTGTCGGGCTGAGAAACGACACCTACGACATTGTATCCTTCTTCAAGCAGTCGCTCAAGTACAGATACGGCAAACGTCGGCGTACCCATGAAGACGATGCGTTTGTCCTTCCCGGAATTAGGCACCGCGAGCTTGTCTGTGAACAAGACGCCGTCCAGATGGTCCATCTCATGTTGAATCGCACGGGCAAAAAAGCCATTCGCTTTAACCGTATAAGTACGTCCTTTCAAGTCCTGATTTTTGACGACAATCGATTCATGTCGTTCCACGAATCCGAATTCACCCGGGATACTTAAACATCCTTCAAGTCCGACTTCTCGACCTGACGTCTCAATGATTTCCGGATTGATCAAGACGAGCGGTCCCGTCTCATCGTCTGTATGGACGACCGCAAGTCGCTGATTCAAATTGACTTGCGGTGCCGCGACACCGACTCCATCATACTCATACATTGTATCGAATAAACGGTCGACCGTTTGACGTAACTTTTTATCGAACTTTGTCACTGGTTCGCACGTCACGCGTAAAATTTCATTTGGTACTTCTACTACTTTATACATGTCTCTCCACCTCACATGAATACGTATGGGTTCACATCGATACTCATTTGATATTCTTTCTTACTGATCGCTTTTGCTCTTGCTTGCTGTAATCGTGCCAGCTCCACATAGAGCGCTTCGGGTTGCTTCGTTTTTATAAACACTTGATAGCGATACGCGTTCTTCAGCTTTGACAAAGGCGCAGGCATTGGACCGTTCAAGCGGCTGTTTTCCACTTGCGCTTGTAAAAAGTCGGATGCGAACAATTCCGCCTCACTCTTGGCGACAAGCGGATTTTCCGCCGAAAACGTGACGAGCGTCAAAAACCAATACGGAGGATGATTTCCGACTTGCCTTAGACCCATCTCTTTGGCAAAAAACGACTCATAATCATGTTCACTCGCTGTTTCAATCACATAATGGTCAGGATTATACGTTTGGACGAATGCTTCACCTGGAAGTTTTCCCCGTCCCGCACGTCCTGCCACTTGTGTGACGAGCTGGAAGGTACGTTCGGTCGCCCGAAAATCAGGCATTCCGAGCGTCGCATCCGCTGCGAGCACCCCGACGAGTGTGACGTTCGGGAAGTCGAGTCCTTTTGCGATCATCTGCGTGCCGAGTAAAATATCAGCCTCTCCTTCTTCGAAACGGCGCAACAATTGCTCATGTGAACCTTTTCGTGACGTCGTATCTTGATCCATACGAATGATGCGCGCCTCTGGAATTCGGTTCAGTAATTCTGTCTCGATTTTTTGAGTGCCTGACCCGAACTGTTTGATTTTCTTACTGCTACATGACGGACACGTCGATGGCATACCTACCTCGTAGCCGCAATAATGACACTTCAACCGGTCTCCATGTTGATGATACGTTAAATTGACGGCGCAATGCGGACATGTCATCCCTTCTCCACAATCACGGCACATGACGAATGTAGTAAACCCGCGACGATTTAGCAAAATAACGCACTGCTCTTTTTTCTCGATTCGGTCGAGGATGCCGTTAAACAATTCTTCCGAGAACATTGTCGTATTGCCCTTGGCCAGCTCACGACGCATATCGATGATGTGGACCGGCGGCATCTCGCCACCATACCGCTCTTTCAAATGTAAATAGCGGTAGACACCTTTTTGTGCTCTAGCATACGATTCAAGTGATGGGGTCGCACTGCCTAATACGACCGGACACCCATGATACCGCGCCCGCCAAATGGCGACATCACGCGCATGATAGCGCGGATTCTCTTCTTGCTTGTACGTCGTCTCGTGCTCTTCATCTAATATGATCAGACCAAGTCGGTCGAGCGGGGCAAAGATGGCAGAACGTGCGCCGACGACGACGTCGACTTCACGACGTTTGATTTTTCGCCACTCATCATACTTCTCACCTTTTGAAAGTGCACTGTGTAAGACCGCGACCCGTTCACCGAACCGTCGCTTAAACCGTTTCACCATCATCGGGGTCAAGCTGATCTCAGGGACGAGTAAGATCGCCTGTTTCCCTTCATCGATGACTTGTCCGATTGATTCTAAATAGACCTCAGTCTTCCCACTCCCCGTCACACCATGGACGAGAAGTGTCTCGCCCGCGTCCGCCTCATGGATGGCCTGGACCGCTCTCGCCTGACTGTCATTTAATTGGACCGTTTCTTTGACTTGTTCAATCGTCGCGTACGGATCACGATTCAATTCTACCTCGGTCAATCGAACTGCACCTAAGTCCGCGAGCTTTTGTAGCTGCGGACGGGTCAATCCGATTTGTCGAAGCGCGGACCAATACATACGAGGAGTCTCTTCAAGCTGACGGATTGCCTCGAGTTGCTTTTTCGCACGTTTCGAGACGACAGTCGCATCGAGTAGCTCGACAAGGACATCGGTTTTGACCGTTTTCTTTTCTTTCAAGACAGGTGCAAGAGTCAATTCCCCCTTTTTAGCTAGCCCGAGGATGAGCGATTGTACGTCTTTCGGATATTCAGACAGATGCGTTCCTAAACGGACACCGTCTGGGACCTGACCTTCTTTGATTTCTTTGTCATAGCTGACCTTGAGCGCAGCCGGGAGCATCGCAAGAAGAGCGGATGACCGAAAGCAAAGCGTCGTCTCTTTCACATGGATTGACAGGTCGAGTAATTCTTCCGTGAGTGAGGATTCCTCATCTAACAAGGCTTCTAACGGTTTCAATCCTTCTCTCGTCCCGTCTGACGTTCCGACGACGATTCCGAGTAAACGTCGTGACCCGAACGGAACCGATACACGCATACCTGGTTCAATCAACGTCTCAAACTGTTCGGGTACTTCATAATCAAACGGGCGATCAATCGTGATCACCGGCGCATCGACATGAACATGTGCAATCATCGGACCGCTTCCTTAAAGTATGTGAGCAACTCGAAGGCCAACTCTTTTTTCGATTGTTTCGGCAACTTAAGAATCGATCCGTCCCCGCTAAACAAGACGACCTCATTGTCGTCCGCACCGAATCCGATGTCACTGCCAGATACATCGTTAGCAACGAGGAAATCGACATTCTTTCGATTCAGTTTGGCTGCCGCATGCTCCTCAAGTCGTTCCGTCTCTGCCGCAAAGCCGACCAACACTTGATGGGTCTTCTGTTCACCAAGTGTCTTTAAAATGTCTGTCGTTTCTTCAAGTTCGATTGTGAGCGGACCGTGAACCTTTTTATGTTTTTCTGAATAAACGTTTTTCGGGCGATAGTCCGCGACCGCTGCCGACTTCACAACGAGGTCGAGCAACTCGAAGCGGCTCGTCACTTCTCGAAGCATCTCTTCACTCGACTCGACCGGAATGGCCTTCACACCGTCTGGGACCGGGACTTGAAGAGGACCGTGGACGAGTGTGACGCGGGCGCCCATGTCACGTGCCACTTCAGCGAGCGCTACACCCATTTTTCCAGATGAGTCGTTTGATAAGTAACGGACCGGATCGATGCGTTCGACAGTTGGACCAGCCGTGATCAATACTTCTTTCCCCATATATAGTTTCGGAACGAACTGACTCTCGATGATGCGAACCAAATCTTCAGGTTCCGGTAGACGTCCACCGCCAATCCAACCACATGCCAAATTGCCGACGCCGGGCTCAATCAACTGATAGCCGTATGATTTCAACGTCTCGATGTTTCGCTGCGTCGCAGGATGTTCGAGCATATTCACATTCATCGCCGGTGAGACGATAACTGGACACTTCGCCGCCAAAATCGACGTCGTGATGAAGTCGTCGGCAATCCCGTTCGCTAATTTCGCAATGGTGTTTGCCGTTGCTGGAGCCACGACGATCAAGTCGCTCGAGTCGACCACATCGATATGGGCAATTTTTGTCGGGTCATGTTCTTCGAATACGTCCGTATAGACCGGGTTTCGACTGAGTGCCTGGAAGGTCGCCTGACCCACGAATTGTTCTGCTGACTTTGTCATCGCGACGTGAACATTCGCTCCGGCTTGAACCAATTTCGATGTGAGCGAACACGCTTTATAAGCCGCGATGCCACCACTCACACATAACAAAATAGTACGATCCTTCACCATTCCCAAACTCCCCCTTATAGACAATGAGACCCAAGTCGCAAACGACTTGGGTCACACTTCATCCGTTGTTTTTTTCGTTCACGATGATTGTCGTATCACCCGAAAATAGTTCTTCTAACGCTTGACCGACCGGCTTATATGATTTTGGCTCGGCGACTTTCGGTGCTTTTCCATCTTGAATCTGACGCGCCCGTTTTGCAGCGACCGTAACGATCGTGTATTTTGACGGGATAACACGTTGTAAGGCATCAATCGAAGGGTATAACATTAAATGACCTCCATCATAGCTTTTTTATAGAGTGACGCAACACGTTCACGTTTACAATGCTCAGCTGTCACGATCGCTTTAATTCGATCGATGGCTTTGTCGACCTCGTCGTTCGTGACGACGTAGTCATAGGCATCCATCAACTCGATTTCCTCACGCGCGACGAGCAGGCGTTGCTTGATGACTTCTTCTGACTCTGTTCCCCGTCCGATGAGACGATTACGGAGCTCTTGAAGGCTAGGTGGTGCCAAGAATAAAAAGACGGCTTCCGGGAGAAGTTCCTTCACTTGGAACGCCCCTTGCACCTCAATTTCAAGAATGACATCTTGGCCGTTTTCGAGCGTTTCACGCACCCACTCTACAGGCGTCCCGTAATAGTTGCCGACAAATTCGGCATGTTCAAGCAGTTCTTTTTGTTCGATCATCCGTTCGAACTCTTCTCTCGATTTAAAAAAGTAATGTATTCCCTCAACTTCCCCTTCACGTGGCTTTCGAGTCGTAGCCGACACCGAATATTTAAGGTTGTTGTCCTCTTCCTCACGAAGAGCACGACAAACGGTTCCTTTACCGACACCGCTTGGTCCAGACAAAACGATTAATAATCCTCGTTCTTTAAAATTCACTGCAAGCCCTCCATCTTCTAACATCACATTTAATTATAATAGCAGTCAATCAATTGTTCCGGCAAGAAGAAGTTCGGATTTCCTACTCCATCGTACCATATTTTCTGTTTTTCTGATAACGTAGAGACAGAAAATGAACAAAGGTGATGAGATCATTGGCTTATGATGGATTAATGACATATCGTGTCGTAAAAGAATTACAATCGCTCGTCGGAGGACGAGTCAACAAAGTACATCAACCGTATTCACTCGACTTGATGCTACAGATTCGCTCGAATCGACAGAACGCGCAACTACTCATATCAGCAAACGCAATGTATGCCCGTCTCCAATTGACGGATACACCGATTAAAAATCCGCAAGAACCACCGATGTTTTGCATGATGCTTCGTAAGCATATAGAAGGCGGATTCATCACGGCGGTCGAACAAATCGGACGGGACCGCGTCATCGTCATTTCGGTTCGCTCTCGTAATGAGCTCGGCGATGAAGAATCGAAGAAAGTATACATCGAACTGATGGGGCGCCACTCGAACGTCGTCTTGACGACGGAAGAGGGCAAGATTTTAGATGCAATCAAACATCTTCCCCCTTCACAAAATACGTACCGGACAATCATGCCAGGAAGTGACTATCTACTCCCGCCTGAACAAAACAAGTTTGATCCGTTGACAGAAATGACGGAAGGATTGAAGCGCATCGATTGGAATGCCGGTAAGTTGGATAAACAAATTGTCGCCACGTTCGCAGGCGTCAGCCCTCAAATCGCTCAAGAAGTCGTCCATCTCACGAAGATGCCGAACCGTGATTCCTTGCAGCAAGCGTTCGAGAACGTTCTACGTCAACTCGACGGACCATACGTCTTTCAACAACTCGCGAGTGGGAAAGAACGATTCGCTCCGATTGCGTTGACAGCTGGAGACATCGAAACCGAGGAAACGTATGAATCGAGTAAAGAAGTGCTCGACCGTTTCTATTATGAAAAGGCGAACCGGGACCGCGTCAGACAACAAGCGCACGATGTCGAACGTCTCTTAAAATCAGAACTCGAAAAGAATCAATTGAAACGCCGCCGCCTCTTGGATGATTTGAAAGCGACGGAGCGAGCGGATGAGTTACAAAAATACGGTGAGTTGTTGACGACATATCTGTTCCAATTGGAGAAAGGGATGCGTGTTGCCGAAGTCGTTGATTATTATGACGAGAACGGTGCGACCATCTCCATTCCACTCGACCCACTCAAAACACCGAATGAGAATGCGCAACAATACTATAAGAAATACAACAAACTGAAAGTCGCGAAAGTCGAAGTAAAGAAACAGCTTGAACTGAACGATGCGGAGATTGCGTACCTAGAAACACTCATCGCGCAACTCGACGTCGCATCACCATCGGATCTGCTCGAGATTCGGGAAGAACTCGCAGAAGAAGGATACATCCGTCAAAAGCGTCAAAAGAAAAAAGCAAATCCGAAGATTTCACTCGAGGCATACACCTCTTCAACGGGCACAGAATTCTTCGTCGGGAAGAATAATACACAAAACGACCATCTGACGTTCAAATTTGCGCGTCGTGACGAGATTTGGTTACACGTCAAAGACATCCCAGGTTCTCACGTCATCATTCGTTCGACGGAACCGGATGAGACGACATTACTCGAAGCCGCATCAGTCGCAGCCTATTACTCGAAGGCACGTGCGTCGAGTGGCGTCCCTGTCGATTACACACGTGCTCGCTTCGTGAAAAAACCGAGCGGTGCGAAACCAGGGTTCGTCATCTATACGGATCAACAGACCGTCTATGTGACCCCAGATGAACAATTGATGAAGTCATTGAAACAATCGTGAACATGAAGACCCGCCATGGTGATGGCGGGTCCAGACTATAGACAAAGTATAGGTGTTATGCCCAATCCGGACATGGCTCGCTTTCCTAGGGGCAAGCAGGGAGCCGCATCGCGACTGCGTCACTGCTGGGTCTCCCTTTGCTTGCTATTCCCTCAGGAGTCTCGCCTGCCCGTTCTTGGTCACCTTTTGTCCTTCGTCCCATATAATGGTGTGAGAAGAACACACAGGGGGCGGATCTAATGATCAACAAGTCGACACGATCCATCCTTCACGGTCTGACGAACGGAACGGATCTTGAACAGCGGCCCGAGGAGGATGATCTCGGGGTCAATGACGGGCGGGCTCGGCGTCTACCTTCCCTTCCCCCTGATACATCGATTCGAAGTAAGTATCGAGCTTTTTCTTCGGCCGTCGAGGCCTTGGAAGAAAACAAACGGCCGCCAGATGACGACCGTTTGCGTTGCTCGCCCGACGGCGCCCCCGACTCCTACAAGAAAGCGTGGGCGCCGGAAGGACGAGTTCGAACATGTTATTTGTCAACAAGCTGGACCCGTCATCATCATGGCGGGTCTTCTACGTGTAGAGGGTTCACGTTTTCGGATCATGCTTGAACGCTTCGAGCTGTTCATGATAGTCGAGCAAATGCCCATGTAAAATTTCTGAAACGGATAAATCTTCATGTGGAAGTTTGAAGAGCGAATAGGGCTTGTCACATGTATAAAGAATATCGTGATGGTGTGCCAGTAAATATAAAAATTCAGATTCGAACGCTTGTCGTTCTTCCTCACTCATCATTAAAAGCGCTTCTCGATGTTCGGCTAAACTTTCTAGTAACAATACGAGTTTGTCTTCAAGGTGAATCAATAATCGGTACTGTTTAATCGTCATATATTTCAACTTAACGTTCGTCACTTTCATATCCTCTTGAAGCATCATATGCAACTCTTGATGTCCTAGAATACGGGCTCGCGTCTCCAATAGTTCAGCCGGTGAGCCGACGAGTTCGCGCCAATGATGAAATAGAAAGGATGAAGTCTTTCGTACCTCATTTAATAACCGATCTTCATAACGAGGCGGCAAAAACGCATAGTTGACGCCAAGTGAGACGAACACTCCGACCGCCGTCAATAACGAACGCGTCCATGCGTAATGAAAGAAATCAGAAGTCGGACTTTCGAGCATCATGACGATGGCAAATGCCGCATATGTCGACATATGTGTCTTATCAAACGTCGTATTGAGCGTGAGGGCCACGATGACGGCCAATCCGATTGATAGCGGGTTGACGCCGAATAAATAAACGATAAAGAGTCCGCACATGAGACCGACTACCGTTCCAAAGATTCGGCTGAATACAATATTTGAGGAACGTTTGACCGTCGGTTGCATCGCAACAACGGCTGCGATGGCCCCCATTCCAGAATAAATTCCAAATACATACCATGAGATAGCGACGGTAATCGAAACGGCAATACCAGTCTTTAACGTACGAAGCCCGACTTTCGGGATGTATCGTTTTCCATTCATTTCAAATCGACCTTCCCTGTTTCAGAAATCAACTCCACGACTGGTCGATTCGAGGTAGACAATTGATAGACACCCGGCTCGACTTCCTCATAACGGTCGCTGCTTGTAACCTTCCCCGCTGTCGTCACGTTCACTTGCCCGGTCGCATGTTTTGGCGTATAACTGAGCGTTCCCGCTTCCGTTTGAATGGTCATCGCCTGATTGACGACGACGTCACTGACGGTCGCATGGCGATAAGAACGAATGACCCCGCTCACGAGCCTTGCCGACTCGATCGTCGTATCACTTTTTGATTCGATTCGCAGACGGTCGCTATCGATTTGTTTCAAATTCACCGCATTCGCATCCATCACAATCGTCTTCGCATTCAATCCTTGTCCGGTCACTTGCTCAGCCTCAAGGTGAACAGATGTCATAGAGCTCGGTAACGAGACACGTATCTTGTAGCGTGAAGGTTCATCACTCGCACGGCTACCAACATAACTGAACCATCCATATCTCTCGACAACGTAAATGGTATCTCCGACTGATTTGACTTTGATTCGTCGTTCTTTTGAGTTCGTTTGCATCACTTCAATCTGAACTTTTTCATTTGGACTTCGCACAAATTCGACGTTGCCATGATTCGTTTCGAGTCGCAACTTTTTCATTTGATATCGGTCTTCGTATTGGTCTCCTAACGCTAATAAATGGCTGAATACAAATAAATTCACGAAAAACAGCGTTGGGATGATGGTCAAGACAAGACCGAAGGCGATTTTACGGTGTTTCGGAATCGCACGAAACCGTGCGCTCCATGTCTTCTCTTTGCTTCTTGAATACGCCATATGCCTCTCCTTTTTGAATCACTTCCGTTATTTTACCATGAAGTATGACATATGCCGAATCGAAAAAGAATCCGCCCGAGGGTGGATTCTTAAGAGGTGACCAAATCGCTCCAAGCACGGGGGTCTTGCTGCCACTCACGTAAAGAATTAAGTTCCGAACGGTTGAGGATTCCTTTCGTTTCTGCAACTTCAATTAATTCTGAGAATGTCGTCAATGACTCGGCAGAAAGGTTTGCCGCGGCTAGATTTTTTTCGAGAATCGGCAATTCGTAAGAGAAGATGGCTTGAATCCCAACGACCTTACTACCCGCTTCAAGAATCGCTTTCGCTGCATCGATACTTGACATCCCTGTCGACAACAAGTCCTCGATGACGAGCACGCGTGCGCCTATATCGAGTTTCCCCTCGATTTGATTTCCCTTTCCATGTCCTTTCGCACTCGAACGAACATAGATGAAAGGAAGACCAAGTCGGTCAGCGAGCAATGCCCCGTGAGGAATACCGGCCGTAGCTGTGCCTGCGATGACATCAACCTGTGTAGGGGTAATCGACTTCACCAACTTATCGATGATCACCTGACGAACTTCAGGATAACTGAGTGTTAACCGATTGTCGCAATAAATCGGACTCTTTAGCCCGCTCGACCATGTATATGGCTCGGTCGGCGAAAGTGTGACAGCTTCAATCTGTAATAGTGCTTCAGCAATTTGTTTCATACGTTTGTCCCCATTCCATCATGAATTGTTCGTACATGGTAACCGGATCGGTCGCACGTGTAATCGGTCGCCCGACGACAATCGAGTGGACACCAGCCAGCCTAGCTTCACTCGGTGTCGCGACCCGTACTTGATCATCATCGGTTTCACCGAGTCGGATACCTGGTGTGACGGTCATAAACGTGTCCCCGAGTTCCTGATGAATCATCTTCGCTTCTTGAACAGACGCGACTACCCCGTCGAGTCCAGCCTGTTTGGCGAGGGTCGCTTGGCGGATGACAGCTTGATCGAGTCGTCCTGCGATTCCTAGTTCCGTCTTCATCATTCGTTCATCTGTCGACGTCAACTGTGTGACCCCAATCAAACGAGTCGTATCACTTGCCTGACGTAACCCGTCTAACGCATAACGCATCATCTTTTCGCCACCTAGTGTGTGGACGTTCGTCACAGCCACCCCAAGTTTTCCGATTTGACGCATCGTACGACGTGCCGTCTCCGGGATATCATGTACTTTCACATCAAGAAAGACCGGGTAACCGCGGTCGACCAACTCTTCAACAAATCGTGCGCCTTCCCGATAGAAAAGTTCCATCCCGACTTTGACAGCCGGTCGGTTCGGGAACGGTTGTAACAAGTGAAATGCTTCTTCTCGTGTCTCCACGTCAAGGGCGAGATACAAGTTGTGCATAAGCCTTCCCCCTCACATCCAAAATATGTTCGATTCCGAGTGAATCAAGTCGTGCCGGTAGCGCATCAATGATTTCCTGACAGACGTATGGATTCTCAAAGTTTGCCGTTCCGACCGCGACGGCTGACGCCCCAGCGTAGATGAATTCAAGCACATCGTCGACCGTTCGAACCCCACCCATGGCGATAATCGGAATATTGACCGCTTGCGCGACCTCATATACCATTCGGACGGCTACCGGTTTGATGGCTGGACCGGATAATCCGCCGATTCTGTTCGCTAAAATCGGTCGCCCCGTTTCGATATCGATTCGCATCCCGACGAGCGTGTTAATCATCGTCAATCCGTCCGCACCGGCCGCCTCGACCGCTCGTGCCATGTCGGTAATCGACGTGACGTTCGGGGACAGCTTGACATAGACCGGCTTACTCGAAGCCGCTTTGACGAGTCGCGTGAGTTCTGCAGCCATCACCGGGTCCGTCCCAAACTGCATGCCCCCACATTTCACGTTCGGACACGAGATGTTCAATTCGACCGCTTTAATGGTCGGGTCTGCACTGATTCGACGAGCGACTTCTACATACTCACCCGGCGTCGAACCGGCGACATTGGCGATGATTTCCGTGTCGAACGTCGAGAGGAATGGCAATTTTTCTTCGATGATCGCATCGACGCCTGGATTTTGAAGACCGATCGCATTGAGCATGCCTTGTGCAGTCTCGGCGACACGTGGGGTCGGATTTCCGAACCTCGATTCCTCCGTCGCTGCCTTAATCATGATGCCTCCTAAGATGGAGAGATCATACAGTTTTGCAAACTCTTCACCGAATCCGAAACATCCCGAAGCCGGAATAATCGGGTTTTTTAAATGAAGACCTGGTAACTCGACATTCAATCTCATAACAGCACCTCTTCCGCATTGAATACCGGACCGTCACTACAGACTTTCACATAACCCTCCGGTGCCTGACAGACGCAGGCAAAACAGGCGCCAATCCCGCAGCCCATCCGATTCTCGATCGAGAGATATCGTTCAGGAATGGGTGAAGCGGCGACTGCCTTTAACATGGCTTCCGGTCCACAGCTAAACAACACGTCCGCTTCGACGCGTTCAAGTGGTCTCGTGACGAATCCAAGCTCCCCGTGACTGCCGTCTACTGTCGTGATGATGGTCTCACCAAGTTCACGAAATGCGTCTTCATAAAAGACACTTTCTTGTGAATCAAACCCGAGAATCGCAATCGTCTCGATCCCCATCTCATGTAGTCGACGTCTGACGTAGTATAGGGGTGGGACCCCAATGCCACCACCGACGAGGACGACCCGCTTTCCATGTTGTGCAAGTGGAAATCCGTTTCCGAGTGGACCAAGAACGTCCAACGTGTCCCCAACACGCTTAGCAGCTAATTCAGATGTTCCTTCCCCAATCACTTTATATATGAAGGTGATTTCGTCTCCTTCGACGTTCGCCACTGACAACGGCCGACGTAACAAGCCGGACGTCTTGATATGAAAGAACGTCCCAGGGGCGATCTCCACCCCGGGGCAGCGTACTTTCATCTCCATCGTCGCTCTGGCGATTTGACGGTTGCTGACAATTGTCACGTCACGTTTCATACCATCACCCCGAACTTTGTGAACGCCGGAATGCTGACCGTTTGGAACGATAGACTTTCAATGACTTGTAACAAGGCTTCGGCTGTATCGAGCGATGTGAGGCAGAGCGTGCCTTGTTCTGCAGCCATACGCCGAATCAAGAAGCCATCTTTTGTGACGAGGGCATCACGACTCGTCGTATTGATAATCAAGTCGACGTCTCCTCGCTCGATCACGCTGAGCATCGTCTCACCATCTTCTTGAATTTTGCCGACTCGACGAACACGCATCTGTTCCGCTTCGAGACCGTCTGCCGTCCCACTCGTTGCCATGAGGCGGAAACCGAGACGGTCGAAACGTTTCGCCAAGGCGATGGCCTCATCCTTATCATGATCGGCAATCGTCATGAGCACGTTCCCTTTCAAGGCGATGTTCATCCCCGCTGCGACGAGCCCTTTGTAGAGCGCTTTTTCGAGCGTCCGGTCTGTCGCCATGACTTCCCCTGTCGACTTCATCTCTGGTCCGAGCGATGGGTCTACCTCTTTCAATTTCGCAAACGAGAAGACTGGTACTTTGACCGAGATACCGTCTGACTCTGGATGAATGCCCGTCCCGAGACCGAGTTCTTTCAAGCTCGTCCCAAGAATCGTCTGAGTCGCGATCCGTGCGACCGGTAAACCTGTCACTTTCGAGATGAACGGCACGGTACGACTCGCACGTGGGTTCACCTCGATGACGTATAGGTCGTCCGCATAGACGAACTGGATATTGAGAAGCCCTTTGATTCGGAATGCTTTCGCCAATTTGATCGTATAGTCGACGACTTTTTGCTTCAATTCGTCACTGAGACGTTGTGGCGGATAGACGGCAATCGAATCGCCCGAGTGTACGCCGGCACGTTCGATATGCTCCATGATCCCTGGGATGTAGACGTCCGTCCCGTCACAGATCGCATCGACTTCAATCTCAATTCCTGTCAAATAGCGATCGATGAGTACCGGTCGATCTTTCGAGGCGATGACCGCATGTCGCATGTACCGCTCAAGCTCAGACTGTTCATAAACGATTTCCATCGCCCGTCCACCGAGGACATACGATGGTCGGACGAGTACCGGATAGCCGAGTTCATTCGCACAAACGACGGCGTCTTCCACATTTGTCGCTGTCTTCCCTGGTGGTTGAGCCAATCGCTCAGCGGACAATGTGGCTTCAAACGCCTTCCGGTCTTCGGCACGGTCGATATCTTCCAGAGCCGTCCCAAGAATCTTTACGCCGTTCGCTTCTAGCGATGCCGCCAAATTGATGGCAGTCTGCCCACCGAATTGGACGATGACACCAAGAGGATTCTCGTTCTCGATGACCTCGAATACATCTTCTGTCGTCAACGGCTCGAAATACAATCGATCGGAGATGGAAAAGTCCGTCGAGACCGTTTCTGGGTTGTTGTTGATGATGATTGCTTCGTAACCCGCATCTCGAATCGTTTGGATCGAGTGAACGGTCGCATAGTCGAATTCGACACCTTGACCGATTCGAATCGGTCCCGACCCGAGGACGAGGATGGACTCCCGGTCTGTCTTGACCGCTTCATTCTCCACTTCATACGTTCCATAGAAGTATGGCGTCTCAGAAGCGAACTCGGCCGCGCACGTATCGACCATCTTATAGACGGGACGTATGTTCCATTCTTTCCGTTTCGTGCGAACCGCTTCTGTATCCATCGAGAGCATGCGGGCGATTGCCACATCACTGAATCCGAGGCGTTTCACATCGAATAAACGTTCTGACGTTAACGGCTCCGCGACGAGTTGTTGCTCAACTTGCCAAATCCGACTCAGTTTGTGTAAGTAGAATCGATCGATTTTTGTCAGTTGGTGTAGCGCTTCTACCGTGTATCCGCGACGAAGGGCCTCATATACGATGAACAAACGCTCGTCTGTCGGATGGATGAGTCCATTCTCGAGCTGTTCTGTGTCTAATGCTTGAAGTTGTGGAACATAGAGTTCTTCCGTGCCCAGTTCGAGCGAACGTACCGCTTTTAACAGTGCCTCTTCTAAATTTCGACCGATGGCCATGACCTCACCCGTCGCCTTCATTTGTGTGCCTAAGCGGCGATCCGCGGACTCAAACTTATCGAAAGCGAAACGTGGGATTTTGGCGACGACGTAATCGAGCGCCGGTTCGAACGAGGCGTAGCTCGTCTCTGTGACCGGGTTTTTCAATTCTGATAACTTGTAGCCGACAGCGACCTTTGCAGCGAGTTTGGCAATCGGATAGCCTGTCGCTTTTGAAGCGAGCGCCGAACTTCGGGAAACACGTGGATTCACCTCGATGACGTAGTACGTGAAGCTGTCTGGGTCGAGGGCGAATTGGATGTTGCATCCTCCCTCAATCCCAAGTGCCCGAATGATGTCGAGCGAGACGCTACGTAGCATCTGGTAATCCCGATCTGACAGCGTCTGAGTCGGGGCGAACACAATCGAGTCACCGGTGTGGATTCCGACCGGGTCAAAGTTTTCCATCGCACAGACGATGATGGCTTGGTCACTCGAGTCACGCATCACCTCGAACTCGACTTCTTTCATCCCGGCAATCGATTTCTCTAACAAGACTTGCGTCACAGGACTCGCTTTTAGTCCAGATTCGACGATTTGCTCGAACGATTCCCGGTCATGGGCAATCCCTCCACCGGTTCCCCCGAGCGTGTACGCAGGTCGGATGATGATCGGATACCCAATCCGTTCCGCAAATCCCCAAGCAGACTCGAGCGTATGGACGATCTCACTTTCAGGTACACCGTGACCGAGTTCAAACATCAAGTTACGGAACTGTTCCCGGTCCTCCGCCTGAACAATCGCAGACAGTTTCGTCCCGAGAAGTTCCACGCCACAATCACGTAAGACACCCCGTTTGTCGAGTTCAAATGCCAAGTTCAACCCTGTTTGTCCTCCTAGCGTCGCCAGAAGTGCATCGGGACGTTCTTGCCGGATAATCCGCTCGACGAATTCTGGTTCGAGCGGTTCGATGTAGACACGGTCCGCTGTCGTCGGATCCGTCATGATTGTTGCAGGATTCGAGTTGACGAGAATGACTTCATAGCCTTCTTCTTTCAAGGCAAGACATGCCTGTGTACCAGCATAATCAAACTCCGCTGCTTGTCCGATTACAATCGGTCCTGATCCGATTACGAGGATTTTCTGAATATCTGGTCGTTTTGGCATGTCAAATTCCCACTTTCTGTTTGTTTTCTTGTACGAGTTGCATGAAACGGTCAAACAAGTCGTTGGCGTCGTACGGTCCCGGTGCTGCCTCGGGATGGTACTGTACCGAGAACGTCGGATGGTGGAGGTGTCTCACCCCTTCAATCGTTCCATCGTTGACCGCACGATGTGTCACGATGAGCGGTGTATCGAGTAGTGACGTTTCCTCTACCGCATATCCATGATTTTGTGACGTGATGGTCACGGCACCTGTCTCGAGCTCAAGTACCGGATGGTTCGCGCCACGGTGTCCGAACGGAAGCTTGAACGTGTCCGCCCCGTTTGCGAGAGCGATCAGCTGGTGACCGAGACAAATCCCGAACATCGGAGTCGTCGGCATGAGTTGTTCGATGAGTGGTAGTGCCGTCGGAACATCTTTTGGATCTCCAGGTCCGTTCGACAACATGATACCGTCCGGCTCATACCGCAATACGTCTTCTGCCGTCACGTCGTGCGGGAAGACGATGACCTCACACTCTCGCTTCATCAGTTCACGCATGATACCGAGTTTCGCCCCGAAGTCGATCAAGGCGATGCGAGGACCAGTTCCCGTACTCACATACGTCCGTTTCGTCGATACGCGTGCCACCTGATCTGTTGGAGAAACTTCATCAAATCGAGCCCGTACCTCGTCCCAAGTCAACTCTCCATCGATGAGGACGCCGCGCATTACCCCTTTTGCACGTAAATGACGTGTCAACATCCGTGTATCGATATCCGTTAGTCCTGGAATGCCGAAGCGGGTAAGTGTCGCGTCGAGTGTCGCCGTTGAACGAAAGTTCGATGGCGTATCGCACGCCTCTTTCACGATTAATGCTTTTGCCATCGGTACCGTCGTTTCAAAATCCTCACGATTGACGCCATAGTTCCCGATCAGTGGGTTCGTAAGAACAATCATTTGGTCGCAGTACGATGGGTCCGATAAGATTTCTTGGTAACCTGTCATCCCTGTCTGGAAGACGACTTCCCCCATCGTATCCGCCGGTGCCCCGAATCCTTTACCGACAAATGCCATGCCATCCTCAAGCCATAATGTTCGTTTCATCAAATCGCCCCTTATATACAATTTCGCCGCCGACCATCGTCATGACTGGCCACCCGACAAGCTCTCTCCCCGCGAACGGTGTATTCTTTCCTTTTGAATAAAATGTCGTGGGATCGACCACACGCGTCGTTTCCGTGTCGATGAAAACCATGTCCGCGTCCGCCCCCACCTGAAGTTCCCCTCTCGATAAGCCGAATACGTCACTCGGACGTTTCGTCATCCAGTCGAGCAACTGATGCTCTTCCATGACCCCGGTTTTTACAAACGTCGTGTAAAGAAGTGGAAGTGCTGTTTCGAAACCGGTAATGCCAAACGGAGCCCGCTCCATCCCTTGTGTTTTTTCTTCAGCTGTATGGGGAGCATGGTCCGTTGCGATCATGTCAATCGTCCCGTCGAATAATCCTTCGATGAGGGCTTGTCGATCATCCTCGCTCCGGAGCGGTGGATTCATCTTGAAGTTTGCATCGAGACCCGGGATGTCCTCTTCGCTCAAGACGAGATGATGGGGCGTCACTTCTGCGGTCACTTTGATGCCTGCCCGTTTCGCATCCCGGATGACACGAACCGATTGCCGCGATGAGACGTGACAGACGTGATAGTGACACCCTGTCTCTTCAGCAATCAAAACGTCGCGAGCGATATGAATGCTTTCGGCGAGGCTCGGAATCCCTTGAATTCCATGCACCTCACTGAATTTCCCTTCGTGGACCGCGCCCGCTTTAAGCGTATTGTCCTCACAGTGAGCGACAATTGCTTTGTTCAATCGTTTCGCTTCACGCATCGCTTCACGCATCATCGCTGCTGATTGGACGCCGACCCCGTCATCTGTGAAAGCAAACGCATCTGCGAGCGATTCCATGTCGACTTGTTCTTCACCGAGCTGTCGTTTCGTGATGGCGGCGTATGGAAGGACACGGACGACCGCATCCTGTTCAATCTTTTGAAGGAGAACATCCATCGTCTCGCGATTGTCTGGAACCGGTCGCGTATTCGGCATAGAGCAGATGGTCGTGAAACCACCTGCCGCAGCAGCCAGCGTCCCTGTCTTGATCGTCTCTTTCGCTTCGCCTCCTGGTTCTCTTAAATGAACATGCACATCGACAAGTCCTGGAGCGAGCAAATAGCCCGATGCATCGACGATTTCTTGTCCCGTCGTCTCCCCTTTATAGTCAAGTGATTCAATCTTTCCGTCTTTCACTTGAATGGCTGTCGTACGCTTCGTTCCCTTGTCATACCATGTCGCGTGTTGAAGTATCATTGTTGACCTCCTAATGCTCGATTTAAGATGCTCATACGGGCGTATACCCCATTCTTCATTTGCGGGAAGATTCGTGACCGTTCATGCTCAATCAAACATCCGGCAATCTCGACATCCCGATTGACCGGAGCCGGGTGCATGATGATGGCACCTTCTTTCATTCGTTCGATTCGTTCGACCGTCAAGCCGTAACGCGTGTGGTACTCTTCTTTTGAAAAGATGTCACCCATAATGTGGCGCTCGTGCTGGACACGGAGCAGCATGATGACATCACTTTCACCTAAGACATCATCAAGCTCTTTTCGCTCCAACCCCATCGAATCGTCCCACCAAGAAGCCGGACTACATCCGACCACATTTGCCCCGAGGCGATTCAGAACACTTGCATTCGAGCGAGCGACACGACTGTGAACGAGGTCTCCACAGATGGCGACGTTCAATCCTTGAAACGTTCTGAACTCTTCAAAGATGGTGACGAGATCGAGTAACGATTGGGATGGGTGTTCGCCACTGCCATCACCCCCATTCAGTACCGGGATGTTCAATTTCTCAACGAGTTCATGATAGTACCCCGCTTCCGGGTGTCTGATGACGAGCGTGTCTACTCCGATTGCTTCAAGCGTCTTGCATGTGTCATACAATGTTTCACCTTTTGTGACAGATGATGTCGTCACATCGAACGGAATCTCTTGCATGTTCAAATGTCGCTCGGCCATTTGAAACGAGTTTTTCGTCCGGGTCGAGTTTTCAAAGAACAAGTTTGCGACCGTCTTTCCGTCAAATAGTGGCGGAAGATCACCTTGCTTGTAGCGCAACGACTCTTCAATCATGCCCATGATTTCATCGAGAGAAAGTGTGTCTAAGCTAACGAAGTGTTTGACTGGTTTGACATTGGTTTGCATCGTATTCATGTTCGTCTCCTCCTTTTGTAGAGGCAAAGAGAAAAGGCGTCTCTTCACCGAGTGAAGGGACGCCTTTACTTGAGCAGAGTACGCCCAAATAAACGAGCCTTCACTTTGCCGACCTCACGGGATCGATTTAAAAGTTACTTGCTTGTTTCGTTTCTTCAGTTGTGTTGACTTCGTCAATCGAATCGTCTTCTTCTTTCGGTAAGATGACGTTTAAGAGAATCCCGACGACTGTCGCGAGCGCCATTCCTTGTACAGGGAAGCTGCCAAGTTGTACCATTGCCCCGCCTAGACCGATGACGAGGATGACCGATGAGATAATCAAGTTGCGTTTCTCCGCCAAGTCGACTTTACTTTCCACCATCGTGCGCAGCCCGTTTGAGGCGATAACCCCGAACAAGAGGATCGAGATGCCCCCTTTTACCGGATTCGGGATGGTCGAGATGAACGCTTCAACGTGACCGAGGAATCCGAAGCTGATGGCCATGAGCGCCGCTCCTGCGATGACATACACACTGTACACCCGTGTGATCGCCATGACACCGTTGTTTTCCCCATACGTCGTACACGGTGGACCACCGAGCGCAGAAGCGACTGCCTTCCCTACCCCATCACCTAGTAATGTCCGGTGGAGACCCGGATCTTTCATCGTCTCCCGTCCAATGATTTTCGAGGTGACCATTTGATCTCCGATATGCTCCGTCATCGTGACGAGTGCGACGGGTACGATGGCGAGGAGCGCACCGACTTGCCACATCGGCATATAGTCGACGAACACCATTGTGAAGTCAGGAAGTTGGAACAAGCTAGCTTGTTGGATTGGTGAGTAGTCGATGATTCCGAACGCAGCGGCGATGGCATACCCTCCAACGATTCCGAATAGAATCGGAACCGCTCCCCAAACACCTTTCAATTTCGTCATGGCGAGCATCGTGATCCCAAGTGTAAGTAGTGCAATCATCATGAATGTGCCATTGTATGCACCATCTTGATTCATCGACATGTCGATGGCGACTGGTGCGAGCGAGAGCCCGATGACCATGATGACCGGTCCGACAACAACTGGTGGAAGCAATCGAAGCAACCAATTGACACCTGTTTTATAGATGATCAACGAAACAACACCGTATACGGAACCGGCAACGATGCCGCCGAACAGTGCGGCTTCGACACCCCATTGCTGACTGACCGCAATGATTGGCGCGATGTAGGCAAAACTTGAACCTAAGTATGTTGGGACTTTGAAGCGAGTGATCGCTAGGAATGAGAGCGTGGCCACTCCGGAAGCGACGAGGGCGACCGATGTATTTAATCCTGTCAAAATCGGGACTAAAATCGTCGCTCCGAACATGGCGAAGACGTGCTGAAGGCTGAAAAGTAGCCATTGTGGAAAGTGAGCGGGACGCTCATGGATGTGTAGTACGGGTTGTTTCATATTGAATTTCTCCTTCCTGGCCTCTCTGGACCACCTTAAAGGTATGATTTATTGCTGGTTGATTGTGACTTCATCTGCCGTGTCGACTTCACTGAGTCGGACGACGACTTGCTCGGATTTGGATGTAGGAACGTTCTTCCCAATAAAATCAGGTCGAATCGGAAGTTCCCGATGTCCCCGGTCAATCAAGACCGCGAGCTGGATATAATCCGGGCGACCGTGGTCGACGAGCGCGTCCATTGCGGCACGAACCGTACGACCGGTATAAAGCACATCGTCGACGAGGACGACAGTCTTTCCATTGATGTCATGTGGCAGTTCTGTTGCTTTCACTTCCGGATCTAACGACTTTTTCGATAAGTCATCGCGATAAAGAGTGATGTCGAGATTCCCTAGTGCGACCGGTTTACCTTCAATCTCCTCGATGCGACGGGCAAGCCGATCGGCGAGTGTCTCCCCTCTCGTCTTAATCCCAACGAGAACGATATCATCGATTCCTTTGTTACGCTCGATAATTTCATGGGCGATTCGCGTCAAGGCGCGACGGATGGCTGACTCATCTAAAATAACTGATTGTTTCACGTGATTCCTCCTTTCATGCTTCATTCAAAAAAGAAGACTCCCTCGTCCGGCTGGAAAGGGAGTCTTCATCAAAAACGGCAGTCTGATGCCGGGGTTGAATTGACGTAAATGTGACCTCGGTCACAATCCTTTCGCAGCCTCTCTGGACTGGGTTTAAAGGTGTTATGCTTCCTAGACTATAAATCGGAACGGGATAGAAGTCAACGAGTTTTCTCGATTTTATCTAACTTTGCGAGTTCCGCTTTAAAGTCTTCAGGGAGTGGCGCCTCAAATTCCATCCATTGTTTTGTTCGAGGATGGTAAAAACCGAGTGTCGCCGCATGCAATGCTTGACCCCCTAAATCGATTGTACGACGCGGTCCATACTTCGGGTCTCCCGCGAGCGAATGACCGATATAGCGCATATGCACACGAATTTGGTGCGTACGACCTGTCTCAAGCTTACATTCGACGAGGGTAAAGTCTTTATAGCGTTCGAGCAAACGGAAATGTGTAACGGCTTCTTTTGCGTTCCGGTCCGTCACCGTCATACGCTGACGATCATTCGTATCGCGTCCAATCGGCGCTTCAATTGTCCCAAGTTCATGGACAAGTTCACCATGGACGAGCGCGATATATTCACGTTTGATCGTCTTGTCTTTCAATTGACTCGCAAGTGATTCATGAGCCAAATCATTTTTGGCGACCATGAGGAGTCCCGTCGTATCCTTATCAATTCGGTGTACGATTCCCGGACGCTTCACACCATTGATACCTGATAGGTCATCACAATGTCCGAGAAGGGCGTTGACGAGCGTTCCGGACGTGTGACCGGCTGCAGGGTGAACGACCATCCCTCGTGGCTTATTGACGACGATGACGTCTTCGTCTTCATATACGATATCGAGTGAAATTTGTTCAGGCAACACTTCTAGTTCTACCGCTTCCGGTATGTTCACTTCAATCTCATCGCCCAATTGGAGCTTATAGTTCGGTTTGACGGCAGTACCATTAACGAGTAATACCCCTGTCTTTATCCATTCTTGTACTTGCGAGCGTGACCACTCTCCACGGTCACTTACCCACTTATCAATCCTTGCCTTTTCATCGGCGACAAAAGTATAGGATTCCATTACGATTGTCCCCTTTCTTTGTGTAATTTTTCTTCAAATAAAATACCAATAACCATCAAAATGACACCGAACGTGAGCGCCATATCAGCCACGTTAAAAATCGGGAAGTTGTAGCCGAACGGATACGTGTCGACAAAATCGACGACTTCGCCACGAAACAAGCGATCGATAAAGTTACCGATGGCACCGGCCAACAATAATCCGACGCTATATCCAAGAAGTTGATACCCGTTCACCTCTTTGTGTAAGAAGTATACCAAACCGGCGACGACGAGAATCGTGATGATGAAGAAAAACACCATCTGTCCTTCTAACATCCCCCAAGCCGCTCCCTTATTGCGATAAGAAGTCCAATACAACAAATTCGGGATGACCTCAATTGATTGACCAATCGTCATCGTCTGTACAACGACCCATTTCGTTAGTTGGTCGAGCAAAATCAAGATGAAGGCCAATCCATAATATCGTTTCATATACGTCTCCTTTCAAGCCGTTAAGAAACCGGAGTGGGGACGCCACTCCGGTTCGTCTTAACCGATTACTGATGCACAGCGTGGGCAAAGCTCAGGATACTCTTCGTTTTGTCCAACCTCTGTCGAGTACGTCCAACAACGTGCACAAGCGGCACCATCTGCTTTCATGACTGTGATTTTTGTCGTCGCATAATCAACGTCTGCCGTCTCAGCCCACTCCACTTGTGATACTTGAAGCAGTTGGCTTACGTTGTCGATTGTATTCAACAAGCCGGCAGTCTCGGCTTTCGGTGCAAGAATCAATTTGGCTTCGAGCGGTTTCCCGATCAGCTTCTCGCCACGTGCGATTTCGATCGCTTTGAGGACATCGTCACGGAAGACGAGGAATTTCGACCATTTCTCTAACAACGTTTTCTCGTCAGTAGTCAACGCATCGACTTCTTCAAGATCAGTCAAGAAGATGCTTGCTTCTGACTTCCCAGGAACCTCTTTCCACGCCTCGTCGGCAGTATGTGGAAGGATTGGCGCCAACAGTTTTGTCAAGAGGACGACCGCATCGTACATGACCGTCTGAACGGCACGACGACGGAGATCGTCTTCACGCTCGATATACAAAATATCTTTTGTGAAGTCAAGGTAGAACGATGACAACTCGTTGACGCAGAAGTTATGAACGAGATGGTACACGGCCATGAAGTCAAATTCATCGTAGGCTTTAACAACTTTCGCCTGCAATTGCTTGAGCTTCGTTGCCATGAAACGGTCCGCTTCCGGCATATCTTCAAACGCGACACGCATCGATGGTTCAAAGCCGTTCAAGTTTCCAAGAAGGAAACGGATTGTGTTACGCATCTTCCGGTAAACTTCTGATACTTGTTTAAAGTTGTCATGTGACGCACGTACATCAGACTGATAGTCGACAGATGCGACCCAAAGACGTACGATTTCAGCACCGTACTGCTTCACGAGATCGTTCGGTGCAATGGTGTTACCAAGAGATTTCGACATTTTGCGTCCGTCCCCATCAAGAACGAAACCATGGCTCAAGACGTTACGGTACGGTGCTTTGCCTGTCGTCGCAACAGCTGTTGAGAGTGATGAGTTGAACCATCCGCGGTATTGGTCAGATCCTTCAAGGTAAAGATCTGCCGGACGACGAAGATTTTCACGTTCTTCTAACACACCGGCATGGGATGACCCTGAATCAAACCAGACGTCCATGATGTCGAGTTCTTTACGGAATTCTCCGTTCGGGCTGTTCGGATGTGTGAATCCTTCCGGAAGAAGATCTTTTGCTTCTCGCTCATACCAAACGTTTGAACCGTGTTCACGGAACAAGTTTGCGATGTGATCAATCGTCTCGTTCGTGATGATTTCCGTTCCATCTTCCGCATAGAAGATCGGGATCGGAACACCCCACGCACGCTGACGGCTGATGACCCAGTCTCCACGGTCACGAACCATGTTGTAAAGACGAGTCATTCCCCATTCCGGGACCCAGTTCACTTCTTCGACTTCACGGAGCATATCCTCTCGGAAATCTTTAATTGAAGCGAACCATTGCGGTGTCGCACGGAAGATGACCGGTTTCTTTGTACGCCAGTCATGTGGATACGAGTGTTTGATGAACTTTAAATTGAGCAAATATCCATTCTCCTCAAGTTTCATCCCGATTTGCTTATTTGCATCCTCGTAGAATAGCCCTTCGTATCCAGGTGCTTCATCCGTCATATATCCACGGTCATCTACCGGACAAAGGACATCTAATCCGTACGCTTGTCCGACGCGGTAGTCGTCTTCCCCGTGCCCAGGAGCTGTGTGAACGAGTCCTGTCGCATCCGCTGTGACGTGATCGCCAAGGACGACGAGTGACGTGCGTTCATACAACGGGTGTTGTGCCGTCATGTACTCGAAGTCACGTCCATTCCAAGAACCGCTCACTGTGTAATCTGACCATCCGAGCGCTGTCGTCACTTCTTCGACAAGCGTCTCAGCGACAATATAACCTTTTCCTTCATGTTCGATGCGCGTATACGTCAACTCATCACTCACCGCGATACCAAGGTTCGCCGGGATTGTCCAAGGTGTCGTCGTCCAGATGACAAAGTGATCGTTTGACGTCAACGTATCTTTCCCATCTACGACACGGAATGCCACGTAGATTGCTGGTGACTTTTTATCATAGTATTCAATTTCTGCCTCAGCTAGTGCCGATTCAGAAGATGGTGACCAATAGACAGGTTTTTTCCCTTTATAGATATAACCTTTTTCAGCCATCGTTCCGAACAAGCGAATCTGTGCAGCCTCATACTCAGGAAGGAGGGTGATGTATGGATTTTCAAAGTCTGCGAGAAGACCGAGACGTTTGAATTGTTCACGTTGCGAATTCACTTGCTCCATTGCATACTCCGCACACTTCTCTCGGAATTCAGCGACCGTCATCTCTTTACGGTTGACGCCTGCTTTTTGAAGGGCATTCTCGATTGGAAGTCCGTGTGTATCCCAACCTGGAATCATTGGAGACTGATATCCGTTCATCCCTTTGAAACGAACGATGATATCTTTTAATACTTTATTCATCGCGTGTCCCATGTGGATGTCGCCATTCGCGTATGGAGGTCCATCATGCAAGATGTATTGTGGTTTCCCAGCATTTTTTTCTTGCACCTTGTTATAAAGGTCCATGTCTTCCCATTCCGTTTGCATCGCTGGTTCGCGTTTTGGTAAATTCCCACGCATCGCGAATTCAGTGTTTGGCATTAATAGCGTATCTTTGTAGTTCATCGAAACTCCTCCATCAACATTTTTTAGAAAACAAAAAAACCAACCCATCCCTGATAGGGACGAGTTGGTTGACTCGCGGTACCACCCTACTAGTCTCACCTCAAATGAGACCGCTCTCGGTAACCGATAACGAGGTCAGGCGGACACGCTTACTCAAGTTCAGCGTGACAACTCATAGGGGATACCGATTCGAGTCTTTCTCTTAGGCTCTCACCGCCCCTAAGTCGCTTCGTAGGTATGACTCGATCGACGCGTCCTACTCAACGTGTTGATCATTTATCCATGTTGTTCTTCATTCTGTGTGACTTCGTCGTCATTATACGCAAGTTCAGTTCTATCGTCAAGAACCGTCTGTACAGGCGGCTCGCCGACAATCGTTTCCCACTCCGTACTATTGAGGAGCTCCATTTGGGCATCTACGAGGACACGGAAACGTGTACGGTATAACTCAACCTTTTTGAGCATTTGAACGACTTCTCGTTCAGCAAGTTTCTCTTTTCGGGCTGCTTCTTCTTCACGGGCGTACGCCTCACGCTCTGCTTGTTTCAAAATGAGGCTCGCTTCTTTTTGAGCGTTGTTCTTCACTTCTTCCGCAGCTTCCTGTGCAACGATAATCGACTTGTTCAACGTATCTTCCATCGAGGAAAAGTAGTCAATGCGAGCTTGCATATCGTTGACAAGTTCTTCATACCGTCGATTCTCACGAATCAATAGTTCAAACTCTTTAATGATTTGATCTAAAAATTCATTGACCTCATCGATGTCGTACCCACGAAAACGGGAAGAGAATTCTTTATTATGAATATCAATCGGTGTCAACGCCATTCGACTTTCCTCCTAAAATTCAACGTATGGTGCCATACTGTATTTTAATTTTTTCACGTTTGGTCGAACCTAGAATTTCCATCAATTTGATGCGACCGTGTCCACGAACGGATAGAAGGTCGTCTGGTTCGAGAATGAAGCTCGCATCTTCAATGACTTTATGATTTACTTTGCAGTCGCCATGTTTGACGAGTGCTTGTGCTTTTTGACGGGACATGTTTAAAACCTCGCTCACAACCGTATCAAATCGTAAAGAAGAAACGATACCAAATCCTTCGACCCATTCAATTGTCGGAACGACAAGAATCTCGTCTTGCTCAACGGAGGAAATGCGAACTTTCGCTTTTCCGACACGATCCAAATTCATTTCGATGAATCCGACTGATTCACGCGTCGTCGCAAATTGTACAATCTCATCTTGAAGGACGACATCTCCAAACTTTTGACGTTTCAGCCCTGCATTGAGTAAGGTTCCCGTCACTTGTCGATGCGTCAAATCCACAAACTTTGTTGGGTATTCGATACGTCGGATTTCAATTTCAAAATCATGAGGATTCAGTTCATAGTAATCCGGAGCCAAAATAAGTCGACACCTTTCTGCGCCTTCGAATCCGCCATCACTATGCATCACAAGTTGATTACCGACAATCTGTTTGACGATTTGTTGTTCACGCGGGTCCAAAAAGTCCGTCAATTTCAACACATAACTACTCTCGACTTGTTGCACCCAGTCGAGCACTTGTTCGACGAACGCCCGTTCACTTGGTCTGTAGTGGTCATAGACGCTCATACATCACCCGAAAATCGCAGCAATTCCGGCTTGTGCCATACGAAGCACGAATAAAGCGACGATTGGAGAGATATCAAGCATGCCACCAATTGGTGGGATGATTCGACGAAACGGTGCCAAGAACGGTTCACACAAAGCCGATAAAATTTGACCAAACTTTGATTCACGTGCGTTCGGGAACCATGATAATAAGATATAGCCGATGAGAATCCAACTATAGATGCCAAGTAGATCACTCAACGTGTTGCCTAAGGCAGGAATTACATTTTCCATTCAGTTACCACCCTTTACTGTGAAGTTCATCCTCCGAGATCAAGTTTGAGATTGAGCCAGTCAATTCGACGTTGTTCGGAGTACACAGAATCGTGTTATGTCCAATCGAAGTCATCGACCCTTCCAATGCATAGACAACACCTGAAAGGAAGTTGACGACTTGACGCGATTGTTCTTTTGACATGCGTTGAAGATTGACGATGACAGCACGGTTTTCTTTTAGTTGATCACTAATGTCCTGTGCTTCAGCGAACACACGCGGTTCAGCCAATACGACTTTTGAACGTTCTTTCTTTTTCGTATTTAACGCGACGAGGTTATTCGCTGATTTTGGACGATCCTCTTGTTTCATGACCGATGTTTCAGTCGTTGAAGGAGTTGCTGTATTTGCGACGGCATACTCTTCTTCCTCATATGTGCTGTTCGGATCTTCCTCGAGTCCAAAGAAATCTTTCATTTTGTTTTTGATTGACATAACGGATTCCTCCTTAAGATATATTATTGCACAAGTACGGTACCAATACGAACAAACGATGCGCCTTCTTCAATTGCGATTGGATAATCGTTTGACATCCCCATCGACAGTTCCGTGCAAGGAGCGTGATCGTATCCTTTTGCCGTCACTTCATCACGTACATGGCGTAAACGACGGAACGTCTCACGAAGGATTGTCTCTTCTTCCGTGAACGGCGCCATTGTCATCAACCCAATGACTCGAATATGAGGATACTGTTTACAATTCTCGATGAATGGCATGACTTCCTCTATTTCAAGCCCATGTTTTGAATCTTCTCCTGACGTGTTCACTTGAACGAAACAATCAATTGTTCTGTTTGCTCGTTTATCAATCTCTGATGCGAGTGACAACCGATCTAGAGAATGAATGGCTGCGACGTGATCGATGATTTGTCTCACCTTGCGCGTCTGTAACGTACCGATAAAATGAAATCTCGCATCTTTCGGCAAGTTTTCGACTTTTTCGAGCAATGACTCCGGACGATTTTCTCCAAAATCACGAATCCCTTCTTCATAGAGGGCATTCGTCACATCCACGCCAACCGACTTCGTGACGGCGATTAACGTTGGTTCCACTCCTTGAACGTGCGCTGACATAATCGATTGAACTTGTTTTACATTATCTGAAATACTCACAATTTACGCTCCTTGACGATGACTGCTGCAAATCGGCGCTTAACCTCTCCATCACGATACGAGAAAAACGGGGCGTCTGCACCAGTCGTTAAATTCGATTGGATGACGGGTGTGTCATGCTCTTTTGCCAATACTTCATTAACAGTCTGAAGTGATAAATGGGCATGATTGCCTGACTCATCTCGTACCGCTTGGTTATAGGCAATCGGCGAAACGGATTGAACCGCATCTAGTACACGACGGTCGACCTCATAGTCGTATCCTGAAATCGACGGACCGACAAGCATTTCCACTTCTTTAGCATCAATCCCCTTGTCTTCGAATGCGCGAATCATAGACTCGACGATATTACCGACAGTTCCCTTCCACCCGGCATGGGCGATCCCAATGACTCCATAGTCTTTTGCACAGAAGAAGAGCGGCACACAATCTGCAAAGACAAGTGCTAACGGCAACGATTCTTCCGTAGTTAAGAGACCATCTGTTTGCGGAATCGCTTCATCGTATCGAAATGCACCCTTCCCACGATCCGAGGCATTCACATATCGAACGCTCGTTTCATGTACTTGATCGGTCCATACCGAGCCTTCTAAAGAAAGGTTAGCTTGTTGAAAGAAAAACTGACGATTTAGAACGACCTGGTCAATGTCATCGTCGACGTGAAGTCCGACATTCCCTGCATTGTGTCCATCCGTTCGCGTTGTCACATAGGCGTGATAGCGATTCGTCTTTGTTTCCCATGTATGTAACAGTTGCATCGGTCTCTCCTTTTAGAAAAAGGGATGCCGAGAACCGGCATCCCTATCTTGTTTAGTTACGACGTTGTCTCACGAACGCAGGGATGTTAATCGTCTCATCTGGGACGTCTCCTCCATACACTGGGCGATGGAAGTTCCCTTCATCTTGTTGAGCCGTTTCATTTGCTTTTGGTTGAGGTTCCTTGTTCTCAACTTCAGGCTGCTTTTTCGGTTGCTGAGGGAACGGATTCGTCCCTTGCGCTTCCTCAGCGAATTCAGTTGCAATCACCGTGACGATGATTTCATCGTTCAAGTTTTCGTTGATAACCGAACCAAAAATCAAATTCACTTCTTCATCGGCTGCACTTTGAACGATTTGAGCCGCTTCTGTCACTTCATACAAGCTGAGGCTAAGTCCACCCGTAATGTTCATCAAGACACCTTTTGCCCCTTCAATCGAAGATTCAAGAAGTGGAGACGAAATCGCTTTCTTTGCTGCTTCAATAGCTCGGTTTTCACCTGTAGCGACACCGACACCCATAAGAGCAGATCCTTTTTCCGTCATAATCGTTTTCACGTCAGCGAAGTCGAGGTTGATGAGACCTGGAATCGCAATCAAATCTGTAATCCCTTGCACACCTTGACGAAGTACGTTATCCGCTTCACGGAACGCTTCAATCATCGGCGTGTTACGTTCAACGATTTCAAGAAGCTTATCGTTTGGAATCACGATGAGTGTATCTACTTTTTCTTTAAATGCCTGTATCCCGTGCTGGGCGTGTTGCATCCGTTTCCGTCCTTCGAACATGAACGGCTTTGTGACAACACCAACTGTTAGCGCGCCAATTTCTTTCGAAATCTCAGCGATAACTGGAGCAGCACCCGTTCCGGTTCCGCCCCCCATACCCGCCGTGACGAAGACCATATCCGCTCCGTCAAGCGCTTCGAGTAACTGTTCACGACTTTCTTCTGCCGCTTTTTTTCCGATGTCAGGGTTCGCACCTGCACCGAGACCACGTGTCAATTTAGCACCAAGTTGAAGTTTCACATCAGCTTTCGACATGTTCAAGGCTTGTGCATCCGTATTGACAGCGATGAATTCGACTCCTTGCACCCCATGCTCAATCATCCGGTTAACAGCGTTCGACCCGCCACCACCGACTCCAATTACTTTAATTTTTGCTACGGCGTCAATCGCCTCATCAAAGTACATCATTTCAGGTATCCCCCTACATATTTTCCAAGTTGTATTACAACGTCAGCTTAAACGCCAAATAATTTTTCCATAAAACGACTAAAACCTTTTTTCGACTCTTGATCGGTCTCGTATTCGTTCTCTCCAACATGAGTATCGGTCGCTTCCTGCTTATTATTAAGCGATTCATAGCGAACTTCCGGTTTTTCAAGTTGAGATTTTGAAACGTGATGATCACTCATTAAGACATATTTCAATACTCCGACTGCCGTCGCATATTTTGGGTGTCTCACCCCAATCGACGAAGGTTGATATAATCTCGTCTTTTGGCCCAAAATACGCGTTGCCAATTCTTGAATACCAGGTAGAGCAGCTGCTCCACCACAAAGTAAATATCCACCATTCAGCGTCGGAACACCTACTTTTTGAACCTTATTCAACATAAGGGTAAACATTTCCTCTATTCTCGCTTCTAAAACATAGCTAATTTCTGATTGTGGTTCAAACGCCACTTCCCCATTGATATTCGTGTAGGAGAAACCTTCTGTCTCATCAGCCATTTCTTCGAGTGCGAGACCGTACTCTTCTTTCGCCACTTTGGCATCTTGATACTTACAATTTAATTTATAGACTAAATCTCTCGTCATATGATCGCCACCGACTGGAAGGATATACGAATAGACGAGGTCTCCACGATAAAATACTGAGACCGTTGTCTTTTCATGTCCGACATCGACAAGTCCAATCCCTAAATCGATTTCGTCAACAGAGGCCGCACTCATGCCGAGCGCGAGGTTCCCCAAAATAAATCCTTCGAGACGTAGTCCGGCGCGTTCAATCGAACGACGAATACTATGTAAAATTGTCTTCGATCCGGTAACCATTTTCCCATGCATCTCTAGTCGATAACCAAGCATGCCACGAGGGTCCACGACACCCGTTTGTTGATCGACCGTGAATGAAGATGGAATCACATCAATGACACTCATTTCATCTGGTAGTCGCATCACTTGAGCTGAATTAATGACTTCCATCACGTCTTCATCTGTAATTTCCTGATCTTCTCGCTTCACGGATGCGATCCCATGACATGGGGCAATTTGGATATGTTCTCCTTCAATGGCAACGTATACAGATTGAATTTGATCGCCTAACGATGTTTCAGCATGTTCAACGGCTTGTTTGATCGCTTGGACTGTTTTATCGATGTCTACGACAGCGCCACGTTTTACACCCGCAGACGGTGCACACCCTTCCGCCAAAATATTAAGCGTTCCGCCGAGCAATTCACCGACGACGAGCTTAATCTCTGACGTTCCAATATCTAATGCGGCCACATAACCATTCGCTTCCAAAAGGGAAACACCTCCGCTCTATAATTTTCCTATACAAATTACATGACAAATATGACAGATATCCAATAAAGTTGTTGGTTTCGACAAGATATCTCACGTCTAAGTTTACAACAAATAAGATAGTGAGAAAAGGTAGAATCCTACAATTTAAGCGGTTTCGCGTTATCAATTCGTTTACAAACGACAAAAAAACAGTCCTTATCTGTCTAAGGACTGTAATATAACTGATTATTCATTCGTTTTCTTGTATGGAACAAAATAAAAACCACCATCCATGACGACTGTTCCACGCTCGCCTTTAGGGATGTTTTCATATATTTCTCCATACTTTGATACGGTTTCGCTTAACTTCAAAGGCGGTGTGAGCAACGTATTTCCGTCATTCATAAAGATCTCGTAGCGCGTCGGTTCTCCTTTTTGTTTTGACAAGATGATTTCCGACATACGGGCACGCGTCGCATCATCCACTTGTTCAAGTTCACTCGCAATTTTTTCAAGCTCTTGCTCCGAATTAAATTCCCTAAGCAATGGACCATCTTTTAATTTCCTCGGGTCGGTGATGGTACCTGTCGGATGGAGTGAACCATCGGCTAAGACGACGACGTCGCCTTTGTCCGCTCTCGCATATGCAATCATCTTCTCTTCCGTTACGTTGACGTATACCAAATTATACCAAGAGCGATCAATTTCTACCCGCTTGACACCAGGCAACTTTTCCATTTGCGCACTCATCTTTTTTGGGGACAAACCGATGAACTTTGTCGATGTGTCGAGTTCCATATCTTGAAACACATAAGACTCTTCTAACCAATAGAGTCCGGATACAGTCACTTCTTTCACGTTCGACATCGAGGTTTGCATATAGACCACAAGTAAGATAAGGATCCCAAACAGTGAGAGCACAGAGAACATCCGACGATTCGCTTTTTTTCGTCGTTGTTTCTTCATGTACGGAATACGGTCTTCTAAACTGCGTACCGTTTGTTGACTTGGTTCCATCGGATTCTTCTCCTTTATCGAATGACTTCTTCTACTAAATCGGCCAAGGCATTTGATGCATCCGGGAATCCGAGTGCACGGGAGGCTTTCGCCATCTCTTCCTGACGTTCAAGGACTTTTCGAATCGCTTGAATGAGCGTTTCTCCCGTCAAAACTTCTTCTTTTACGAGGAGCGCCGCCCCGTTCTCGACAAGGGCAGAAGCATTTTTTGTCTGATGGTCTGCCGTCACGTAAGGGCTCGGAATCAACACGCTCGGTAATCCGAGTGCGGTCAATTCTGAAATCGTCGATGCCCCTGCTCGAGAGATGACGAGTGACGTACAAGCGAGCAGTGATGGCATATCATACACATATGGATGAATATGAACATTTTCAGACTTTGGCGCTTGTTTTAACACGGCTTCGTAATGTACTTTACCCGTTACGTAGAGTACATTGATTGGCAAGTCCGAGATTGCTGGAACAGCCTCTATAACTGCACGGTTGATTGCTTCCGCACCTCGGCTTCCACCGTATACCAAGACGATTGGACGTGCATCTAACTGGTAATGTTCTCGTACGGCAGCCGCATCGACTTCCGTCTGCAATACTTCGCTACCACGCGGATTTCCGATCAAGCGGACGTTCGCGCCTGGGAAATGGACATCCGATCCTTTAAACGAAAGAGCGACCCGATCAGCTTTTTTGGATAAAAACTTATTCGTCAACCCTGGGATGCTGTTTTGTTCATGCAGGATGGTCGGGATACCTAGTTGTTGCGCCGTATAGACGACCGGTCCTGACACGAATCCGCCTGTTCCGATGACGACGTCTGGTTTGAATGCTGCCATATCTTTTTTTAGAGAGCGTACAGCCTTCAAGAACCAGTACGCCGTCTTCAAGTTCTCGAGGGAGAGGGAGCGCTTCAATCCAGCGATTTGAATTGATTTGAACGGGACACCAGCTCTAGGAACAAGATCGGCTTCTAACCCATTCTCCGTTCCGACGTATTGTACCTGTAAATTAGGGTGACGTTTTTGTAACGTCTCAATCAATGCGAGGGCCGGGTAAATATGACCACCGGTACCTCCACCAGAAATCATGATTTTCATCGGTTCGCCTCCTCATATGCGCGAACGAGATGGATGAAGTGTTCACCTCGTTCTTCAAACGTTTTAAATTGATCCCAACTCGCACAAGCAGGGGATAACAAGATGATATCTCCTGTTTCAGATTGCTCAAACGCGAGTGTGACGGCGTCTGCTAACGTCTCGACCGTGAAAGATGGGATTTCTTGGGACTCCCCAAGTTCTTTGAAACGCTCTTTCGTTTCACCGTACGCGACGACAGCTTTGACGTTGGAAAGGGCAGCGACGAGCGAAGATAAATCTGCACCCCGCTCAAGTCCTCCACAGAGCCATACGATCGGAGCATCAAATCCTCGTAGCGCCGCTTCCGCCGCGACGTTGTTCGTCGCCTTCGAATCATTGTAGACGGCACGTCCGAGAACATCACCTAAACTTTCAGTCCGATGCGCGACACCACCAAAGTTTCGTAATACACGCTCGATGTGTGCTTTTGGAATATCAAACGGTTCGACCAACAGGAGTGCCGCTAGTATGTTCTCGACATTATGGGCACCGCCTAATGCCAATTCGTTCACGCGAATGACTCGCTCCCCGCGTACCGTGACCCAACCGTCCACGACGGAAGCATCTCCTCGCTCAAAACTAAATGTGTTTGGTGCAAGATGAGCAGGGACACGTTTCATCACTTCGGAGTCTGTCAATTTGACGACGATTTGGTCGTCACGTGTCATCTGACGGAACAAGTTTCCTTTTGCATCTGCATACGAGTCGAAGTCGCCGTGATAATCGAGATGGGCTTCTGATAGATTCAGCAATGCTGCCGAACGCGGATGGAAGGACTCGACCCCCATCAACTGAAAGCTCGACAATTCAATGACAATCAAATCGTCCGTCTTTGCATCAGCCGCAACTTCAATCGCGGGGAATCCGATATTACCTGCAAGATGTACCGGACGTTTCCCTCCTTTGAGTAGCTCATAGACGAGTGTCGTCGTTGTTGTTTTCCCATTTGAGCCGGTGATGGCGACGAAGTCTGCTTCAGTTGCCAAATAAGCGAGCTCCACTTCGGTATAAATCGGGATTTCACGAGAAATTGCTTCTTGGAGCAATGGAATCTGATAAGGAATACCTGGATTTTTAACAATCACTTCTGTCTCATTCAATAAACCGACGGGATGTTCATTGAACACCGAGCGGATTCCAAGAGCTTGAATTTTATCTTGTTCGTCTTCGGGTGGGATGTTCCCCGTGTTGATCGTCACATCTGCTCCCGCATGATGCAGATATGTTGCCGCTGCAATTCCGCTCTTAGCGGCGCCGAGGACGAGAACTTTTTTACTGTGCCATTGCTTTTCCATCTGTCTCACCCTTTTACATGAGTAATAATGATAAACCTGCCGTAATTAAACTGATTCCACTGAACGTTAGCACGATGCGCCATTCTGACCAACCGACCATTTCGAAATGATGGTGAATTGGACTCATTTTAAAGAGTCGTTTCCCTGTCGTTTTAAACGAGATGACTTGCAGAATCACACTCAACGTTTCGATAACGAAGATGATGCCGACAAAGACAAGAAGCAACTCAAGTTTTAACATGAGCGCGAGTCCGGCCACAGCCCCACCTAAAGCGAGTGACCCTGTGTCACCCATGAAAATCTTCGCCGGATACTTATTGAAGACGAGGAATCCAATCAATGCGCCAACGACCGCAAAAGCGAACCAGGCAATGCCAAGCTCATCTTGTGTAAGGGCATAGATTCCAAAGAACGTAAATGTCGGGATAGCTGAGAACGAAACTAGTCCGTCTAGCCCATCCGTCAAATTGACGGCATTTGAGAATCCGACGAGCCAAAAGATTACGATGGCGATATAAAACCAACCTGTATCAAACGAGATCGAAGTGAACGGGATTGAAATCGACGTATCAAGTTCTCCTCCGAGTGATAAGAACCATGCGAACAAGACCGATACTCCGATTTGACCAATCAACTTCTGAAGGGACGTCAATCCGAGGTTGCGCTTATTGACGACCTTGATGTAATCATCTAAAAACCCGATCACCCCGAACGCCATCGTCACGAATAAAAGTGTCCCGAATCCGGCGACCGCTTCTCCAAAGATGACGGACACGATGAACCCGACGAGAATGGCGAGCAAGATGACAATTCCACCCATCGTTGGTGTGCCTGACTTCTTTTGGTGCCAACCTGGACCTTCGTCACGAATTTCCTGTCCAAACTTTAACTGACGCAATGCCGGAATCGCTCGTGGCATGACGATTAAGACACTTAATAATGAACTGATTAATACGATTAAACTAATTAACATGTTGCTACCTCACTACTCTATTTATTGAACGAGACGCTCAAGCGCCAGTCCTCGAGATGCCTTTAACAATACCACAGTATCCGGTCGCTGATAATGATGAAGAAGTGTCTTTGCCTCTTCAACTGTCGGGACCACGTGGACGTTCACACGCGAATCTTGAATCCCATCCGCAATCCATTTTGCTTTTTCGCCAACGAGAATGCAATCTGTCACTGGGGACGTCACGACGATGCCCACTTGTTTGTGTTGTTCTCGTTCATCGGCACCTAGCTCGTACATGTCACCAAGGACGAGCACACGTTTTGAGAATCCTTCGAGTGACTTGACCGTTTCAATCGCTGCGATCATCGACGTCGGACTCGCATTGTAAGCGTCGTTAATGAGATGTGTTTCCCCGAACATCTGTTTTTCCATCCGCATCGACGTCAACTTGATTCGATCTAGCCCGCGTTGAATCATTACATGACTAAGACCGAATTCCAATCCACATGCAATCGCATAGGCTGCATTTCGAATCTGATGAGCACCTAACACCTTCAGTTCATATAAATCACCGTTGTATTTAAAGATGGATGCATCGAACGTCGTCTCGACCACGTCGATTTTCCCATCGGCCGTTTCAGCATATCCGACCCTATACCCTTGATTTGCGAGAAGCGGTTCATCCGCATCGACAATCAGTCGACCGTCCGGTTTGAGACCCGCCTTGATTTCAAGCTTCGCTTTTGCGATACCCGAACGACCTCCGACTTGCTCACCGTGAGACTCCCCGATATTCGTAACAAAGGCCACGTTCGGTTTAGCGAGTTTCGACAATTGTTCGATTTGACCGAATCCGTTCATGCCCATCTCTAATACAGCGACTTCCGTGTCCCACGGCATTCTGAGCACAGTGAGCGGTAAGCCGACGTCCGAGTTGAAGTTCCCAGCCGTCTTATGTGTTTTATACTTTTCTTCTAAGACGACGGCAATCATATCTTTCGTGGAGGTTTTTCCGTTCGATCCCGTAATCGCGACCACGAGCGGATTGATTTCTTCTAAATAACGGGATGCTGCCGTTTGAAGTGCCTCGACCGTCGATTTGACAGGGATGACAAAAAGGTTGTCAGGTTGCGGACGTCCTTCTTCCCAAAACGTGACGATTGCTCCTTTTTCGATTGCTACATCGATGTAATCATGTCCATCGACACGCGCGCCGACGATTGGGACGAATAGCCCCGATTCATTTTCATCTCTCGAATCCGTAGCGACGCGTTTGACAAGACGCTCGTCGTCTACCTCAATCCCAAACCAAGACGCTAACTTCTGAACTGTCAATTGTTCCATTCATATTTCCTCCTCATACATAGGAAAAGAGAGCCGCAGCCCTCTTGATCTCGTGCGTTAATTCGACGGTGTCTCCAATTTCACTTTCAAGGAGGCACCAGTTTTAACCGGCTTTCCTTTGCTAATCGATTGTGATGTGACAAAACCGGTCCCATCGATTTCTAAATTTAGTTGATAGAGGGTCGCTAAGCGTTTCACATCACGTAGCGACCAACCTTTTAATGTTGGCATCGTAAACGAATTACTCGTTTTTAGCAACAATCTTTCTCCGACAACATATGACTGCCCTTTAACAGGACTTTGTGCTGTCACTTCGTCCCCGTCACCTAACACGATTGGATTAAATGAGTGATCTGTCGACTCTTTCACCGCATCTTCGCGGTTATTACCGATATAAGAAGAAGTCGTCTTCGTCGACGCTTCGACCGCTTTTTCTTGCTTTTCAGGTTCGACACTCCGATAACGTAACGCGACATCCATCACGTCTTTGAAGAGCGGGGCCATGATGCGCGGTCCAGTCGTCGACGAGTCACTGTTTGGTCTATCGACAGCGATGTACATGACGAGTTCCGGATCGTCTTCTGGCGCCATCCCGACAAACGAGTGAATATACTGTCCACTCAAATACTTCCCGTTCTCTGCAATTTGGGCAGTCCCTGTCTTCCCGACGACGCGATAATTGTCTAACGCATACAATTGCCCAGTCCCCACATCGCTGTTCACGACACCGTCCAGTGCTTCACGCGTTTTTTTTGCTGTCTCTGCAGTGATTGGCTGACCAACCTCTTTCGGGTTCGTCGTCCGAATCGTCTCTCCGGTCTCACTATTGACGATTTTTTTAATGACGTGCGGTTGTTTCATCGTTCCATCAGTCGCAATCGCTGATGTCGCCTGCAAAATTTGCATCGGTGTCACCGCGGTGGATTGACCCCAGGCCGTAATTAAGACGTTCATCGGACTTTCAAAGTCGAATTGACTATTGACCTCTCCAGGCAAATCGATTCCAGTTCGTTGATCAAACTTGAATGCTTTGAAATAATCCTCATAACGGCCAAGACCGAGTCGTTCGTTCGCTAAAATCGAGAACGCGACGTTTGATGAGTGCCACACCCCTTCTTCCATAGGAATGGTACCCCATCCGGTAATGTTGTAATCATTGAAGACCGTCTTCCCGTATTTGTACGACCCTGATTCATACAGTTCGTTTGGGTTGTATACTCCTTCATTGATTGCAGCCGCTAGCGTAAAGATTTTCATCGTCGATCCTGGTTCAAATCGAGAAGAGACCGAAAAGTTGCTGTACGAAGAAATCTCACGCGTGTTCGGATCAAAAGACGGACGGTCAGATAGGGCGACAATCTCGCCTGTTTTCGGGTCCATGATGATGGCCGTTGCGTGTTTTGGTTCGTATTCCTCATACAATTCGTTCATCTTCGTCTCAAGCAACTGTTGAATACGGTGGTCGATCGTCAATTGGACATCGGCTCCGTCTTCCGGTTCAATCTTCAGCTGTTCGTCACTCGACACGAGTTCACGTCCGGCTAAATCTTTCTCGAATCGATATAATCCGTATGACTCACTTAAAATATCGTTAAGTGACTTTTCAATCCCAAGTTCACCAACGAGTTCGATCCGACCATTTTGGTCAATCTTTTGCGCGTATCCGATGACAGATGAAGCGAATACTTTATTCGGGTAATAGCGCTTCGGTTCTTCGACGAAGGTAATCCCTGGAAGCTCAAACGCTTCGATTTCTTCTTTTTGCTCAACGGTCAAATCACGGCCGGGAACACCGAACTCGATTTGCCCACGGTCGATATTTTGCTCGAGCCGTTTCAATAAATCTGCCTCTGTCATCGGAAGGACCGTCGAAAGTTTTTTTGCGGCCTCGTCAATCTCATCTGGCATGAGCGTTTTCCCTTCGACTCGCTCGCCACCAAGCTTCATTACCGCGACAAGTCGATAGGAAGGGATATTGATTGCGATTGGTTGGCCGAATCGGTCATACACCTCGCCCCGCTCTGCCTCCAACGTACTGACTGCTTTCCACCGTTGTTCTTCTGCGAACGCCAGCATGTTCTCACCTTTATACGTATGCGTGAGCGATAAGTAAAGAAACCATCCGACAAAAAATAAAAAGAGCGGGGTGAAGCAGACAATCGCTACCCACGCCACTCTTTTTTTACTCTGTTGTAGAGAATTCATCAATCAATCACCTTGACATTCTTCTCATTGAATTTCATTCCGAGTTTCTCGGCAATCGCGTAAATTCTTTCTGGCGAGCTTAATTGGGCGATTTCATACTTTAGTTCTTCATTTTCTTTTGCAACCCCGTCGACCTGCTGATTAACGGCTGCTGTATCACGCATAATGTTATATGCTTCGTTGTGTTTCGACACCGTGATGCCACCGAACATGACCACTGAACCAATCATTACTGGATACAGGATCGATTCAAACAAGGTCAACGTGCGTCGTTTTGGAACAGGTATTGGTCGTTCTTGCGGAATCGGATTTCGATTCGGTGTAACTTGAGGCTGCAACGCCTTACGGGCAGCTTCTGGCATCAGGTATCCCTCCTACTAGCTAAATTATTTTTGTTTTTCGGCCACTCTCAGTTTAGCTGAGCGTGCACGACGATTATCTTCGAGTTCTCCTTCACTCGCCATGATCGGTTTACGCGTGATGAGTTTGAGCTCGGGTTCGAATTCTTCCGGAATGACCGGCAACCCTGGTGGTAAAGGTGGATATTGGCTCCGTTCTTTAAACACTTGCTTACAAATTCGGTCTTCTAATGAGTGGAACGTAATGACACAGATCCGTCCGTTCACTGCGAGTAAATCGATTGCATCTTGAACGGCACGGTCGAATACGTTCAACTCGTCATTGACGGCAATTCGAATGGCTTGGAACGTCCGCTTCGCCGGATGACCGCCCTTGCGTCGTGCTGGTGCAGGAATCGCTTCTTTAATCAAGTCGACAAGCTCGAACGTCGTCTCAATCGGTTTATCAGCACGAGCTTGCTCAATTTTTCGTGCGATTTGTTTTGAAAACTTTTCCTCCCCGTATGTAAAGAAAATACGAGCAAGTTCCCCAAACGACCATTCATTCACAACATGATAAGCTGAAAACTCCCGTGACCGGTCCATTCTCATATCGAGTGGTGCGTCATAATTGTAACTGAATCCACGTTCTGCCTCATCTAGCTGTGGCGAGGAAACGCCTAGGTCGAATAGTACACCGTCCACTTTCATGACACCATGTTGCTGAAGTTCTTCTTTCAAGTGAACGAAGTTGCTCTTTATAAACGTCACACGGCCTTCATAAGGAGCCAATCGCTCTTTCGCATGCGCGAGTGCGACGTCATCTTGGTCGAATGCATATAGTTGACCCGTCGTTAGACGCTTTGCGATTTCTTCACTATGACCCGCTCCACCTAACGTACAATCCACATATACCCCATCTGGTTTGATGTTCAATCCCTCGATGGACTCCATTTTTAAAACCGTTTCATGCTCAAACATTCAAAAAACCCTCTCAACCTACATATTTCAACTGTATTATTACACTTACTTTATCATAAAAATGTCAAGGTCCGTACAGGTTTTTAGCGAAAAGAGGAAACAAAAAGGTAACAACAAAAAAAACTCCTGACAAATGTCAAGAGCCCATATGAAAATGTTATACAAGGAATAAACAACGCTCCGCTTCTGAGTCTTCATAAACTAGTTTCAACCGATGAAAAACGTCTAGACCGTGACGGTTTAAAATCGGAACCATCGATAAAATACGCTCTTGAGGAGCATCCATCGGGAACAGTCGGGTCGAAAGATGAATCCGGCGGGCGTTCAATCGATATTGATTCCGTTTCGCTTCAGCACGCATCTCATCTGCCAACTGCTCGAGAACATGTTTCGACTTCGATTCGAATCGTCTTCCGTGCTTACTTGCTTCCTGACTGACCGCTTCCGTGAGCGTCCGAAATGCATACAACTTCGCTTCGAACGATTCATCATCAAATGGATAGTCCGGTAGTGGCTGTTTCATATATTCCTCTAAGGTCACGCTTTCTTGTCGTAATTTTTTTTCATCATTTCTCGACACGATCACGCCACCAAGACGTGGGAGGAGAAGCGGCATCTTCCATCCGAGCTCATGGAATAACGGACGTAGTTGCAACCAGTAAGCGATTTCGCCGGGACCACCAACGTATCCAAGTGTCGGAAACAAATATTCTTGCATGAGCGGGCGTGAGACCACATTGTTTGAAAAACGTTCCGGGTGCGCTTCTATTTCACTGAGCAACTCTGTCTCCGTGAATCGATGTCCACGTTTGGTCGTATACACCCCATCAATTTTTGTGAGCAACTCACGCGTGCCGTCATGATAAAACAGATGTGCCGCCTCTTTATTTAATTCTACTGACGGCATTCCTTCTTCATAGGAATGGGCGAGCGTATGCTGGAGCGCGTCTTGATGTTCGATGAGACGTCGGAACATCGGACGTTCGAGTGCACGGACGTCTTGAGTATGTGGATCAAATAACAAAAAATCAGTTCCTACGAATCGACGCATCATCCTACCAAAAAACTGAGCGAAAGAATGGCTCATTTGAATAAGGTCGATTAACTCATTGTACAAATCAGAGGTATACGGGGTCTCCGTCTCGTTCAATAGTAACTGCTGCGCCATTTGAACAAGCTCGAGTTTTAGACGATCGAACTCCAGTTCCCCTACGGAAGCTTTTCCTGCTAGCGGAATTGTGGACAAAGCATCTTTCTTTAAAGTTCTCGAAAACGTCTGGGTCGTGAAAACATGATTGATTTCAGCGAAGTCATGGTCCTCCGTCGCCATCCAAAAAATCGGAAGGACCGGCTTTCCTAGTTTTTTCTCTGCCTGCTTCGCCCGTTTGATGACTGCCAACAGTTTGTACACAGCAAACAAAGGTCCACCGAATACGCCAACCTGCTGTCCCGTCACCATGACGTATGCTTCTCGCTGTTCGAGTAGATCAAGGTTCGCTACTAGTCGATCCGATAGTTCCCCAAACTGCCGTTGCTGCTGTTTTAAAATATGGACAATCTCATGCAAATGTTCATAGGAGCGTCCCGTAATCTCCTGCGCACGTTTCTCGACCTCATCCATGCCTCGATAATCGAGCCAACGCCCGTACCCATGCTCCACTTGAATCATCGGAGATGTGGGTGTATATAGGGCATCAAATGCTTCTACTTTCACGAATAACAACTTCCTTTCAATCAATCAACGAATCATTTCTCGAGCCACACCGATTGCGAATAAAATCGCATGTGTCGGCACAAGGAGCAAAAAGAGCAAACGCCAGCCGTGGACAAACATCTTTGTAAACAATACTTCCTCATATCGAATCCGTTGCCAGATTGCATTGATTGGAAAAATGGCACAACAAATAGCAAGGAATAAAAGAAACACTTCCGTCCCGACGATAGCCTCGAGTAAAACGCCACATGCATAAAACCATAGGAGAACTCCAGTATCACAGGCGAGTTTAAATGAGTTGATTGATTTCGGCATAATTTTTCTAAGTATCATATACACCATAAACCATAAGATGAGTGGAAATGAAACGATATACACTAACACGATGCGCTCGCTCCTATAATCAATTTATGTAGCAGTGGAATGACGGTGAGTGAATTCTGCCTCAGAGCGGCTTTTTCAATCACCGGCTTTAAAATTGCATCCACTTCTGTTGGCCTACCTTCTTCAATGTCTCGAAGCATCGAGGAACGGTTCTCCGCGGTGCTTGCGATGATTGACTCAATGTATGTGTATGGGACTTGTTGCGGAAACAACGGCGTCAACTCACGATAAATTGACTGCGCAATCTCACGATATGGAGAGTTAACGAGTGCTCCATTCGGGACACGACATAATGCTGTGATGGGATTGATGATGGCATTGGCGAATAGCTTTTCGATGACGACTTGTTCGATATCCTCTTCCCACACAAGCTGGAGCGGACTCTCTTTAATCTGAATCGGGGGAAGACCTGTCGAACTTCCGATTCGAATACGTCCGAGTCCTCGGTGTTCTATCCCGCCCCTTGATTTCGTCACACCGTGTTCGACGATTCCCAAATGAAAGCCTCGGCGTTTCGCATAGTCAAGATGTGCGATCCCATTTGAACAAATGAAGACCGGCACTTTTCCTGTCAGTCGCTCCGTAGCTCCCTCTACTTGATGGGCTTTTGTCGTGACAAAGAAGATGTCCTCGTCGGTCTCTTGTAACGTCTCGCTAGACTTGAGAGATACATGCGCTGATCCATTCGTCATACCTGTCCTCGTAATGGATAGCCGCTCGTCGGGTGATGATATGTTTCGTCCATAGACTGTCACCTCATAATCATCAGCAAGTAAGGATGCCATCAATAGTCCGACCGCTCCGTTTCCGATTATCCCGATACGTTTGATGGAGTTCATAGTTGCCCTCCTCCTATAAAAACTATTTTCGCACAAAAAGTTTACCACATCTTTTCGCTATGACCCAAAAATCGCAAACAAAAAAGAAGCGACCTGAAATCAGATCGCTTCTTCTCGCATTATTTGCTTGTTACTTCTTTACCGTTGTAATGTCCGCAAGATTTGCAAACACGGTGTGAAAGTTTCATTTCCCCACAGTTCGGGCACTCGTTCATACCAGGTACGTTGAGTTTGAAGTGAGTACGACGAAGACGTTTGCGAGTTTTCGACGTTCTACGGAATGGTACTGCCATCGTTGTCCACCTCCTTGAAAAGTTAACCTTCCTCGTTCTCTTTTTTCGAGAACAGGTCAGCCAGTCCCGCGAAGCGCGGGTCAATTTTTGGTTGGGTTTCGGGCTGATCGTCAGTGAGCGTCCAGCCTTCTCCTTCAACCTGAGTTTTGTCTGTTTCGTTCCCGTAAACTTGCATCGGGACGTCTAACATGATGAGCTCTTTTACAATCGGTACAAGACTGATCGTATTTCCTTCTGGCAAATTCACGTCATCGAATTGCTCCGTATAACGCCCATTCTCCAAAAAGAAAGGCTCGAGCGATTCAATATCGAATTCATAAGTGACATCTTCTAACGTTCGCGCATCTGGCAACGTCAGGTCACCTTGAATCTTCAGATTGAATGTAACTTGATTAGATGTGAACGATGCATCCCCGTGCACATGCACCGGGCGAATCGAACGGATATCCGGATGGAGCTGAGTCAGCTCTGGTAGTTCTACCATCTCATCGATTGTAAAACCGTCACCCTGGTTTCGGAGCTTAAGTAGCTGTGCAATAGACCATTTCATCCGAATCACCTCAATTGCAACAATATGAATTATAGATAGGCCAACTTGTTTTGTCAATGTTTTTTCTTTACACTAAAATCAGTTGACGACGGCGCTTTGCCAAAGCGTACTTACTCATCTTACACCAATCCATACGACAATGCAAAGGAGTAAATCATGCAAAAGACGGCCATTATTGCAGAGTACAACCCATTTCACAACGGGCACTATTACCAAGCGCAAACTGCACGTCAAGAAACAGGGGCTGATATCATGATTGCCATCATGAGTGCACAGTTCACTCAACGAGGAGAACCAGCATCGTTCGATAAGTGGAAACGGGCAAAAGCGGCCGTCGAGAGCGGTGGCATCGACCTTGTCATCGAACTGCCGACCCAATATGGTGTGCAGCGCGCCGACCGTTTCGCCACAGCCGCTGTCTCAATCGCAGAACAACTCGGTTGCCAAACCTTATCGTTCGGGAGCGAGAGCGGTGATGTCGATGCTATTCTTCATGCAGCACGAGCAGACGTCGAAGAGATGCCGATATATAAAAAGGAACTCCGTCAAGCGCTGCAAGCAGGTCATTCATCTGCACAAGCTTCGAGTCGTGCGTTTCAGACCGTCTATCCTACATTTGATTTGACTCGCCCTAATAATATTTTGGCCTATCATTACGCCAAAGCGGCGAAGACGATTCAGTTGCACACGGTCAAACGACTAGGTGCGGATTATCATGATCCTTCATTGGCGGACGTCATGTCAGCGACAGGCATTCGGGCACATTACTTGGACTCTGGAGAAGTTCGTGCCGTGCCAAAAGCGACAGAAGCGATGTTTCGGACGCAATCGATGACCCATTGGGAATTGTATTGGCCAGTCTTGCAATATAAACTTCGAACACTTCCACTCACCACGCTAACTGAACTCGTAGGGATTGATGCATCTCTCGCACCGCGACTTATACGTGCAGGATTAGAGACGTCTTTCGACCAGGCCCTTACTGCCGTCTCGACCCGTCGTTACACGCGTACCGCGATTCAACGGGCGTTTGTGTCAGTTCTGCTTCATTGGTTAAAAGAGGAAGTCCCGACACTTTTTGACGATGTCCCATACGTGAGACCGCTCGCATTTAATGAAATTGGGCGACTTGCGCTACGAGATGTGAAACAAGACCTTCCAATCGTCAGTAAGTTCGATGCACGTCTCGACTTCGAAGCCCGTGTAACCGAAGCGTATCGACTCCCTCTTCAAAACGATGAGTTGATTGAACATCGCCAACGCCCTCAGTTCATTTTTTCTAAATAACGAATCGCATCTTCGGCCGTCTTCACAGGGACAACTTCGATGTCACTGTCGAGACGGTCTCGCGATTCAAGCGCTTCTTCATAGTTCGAACCAGATGGGACAAAAAAGACTTCCGCGCCTTCTTCATCGGCCGCGACGATCTTCTGCCACGCGCCCCCAATCGGTCCGACATTTCCTTCCTCATCGACCGTTCCCGTTCCGGCAATCCGTTTGCCATTCGCCAAATCACCCGGCGTCAATTGATCATAAATTTCAAGCGTGAACATCAATCCTGCGGAGGGTCCTCCGACATTCGTCAAGGACACATTCACTTCAGGGTTGGCTGTGATTTCCTGCACGGGAAGGGGCTCGTATATCCCGATTCCGACCCGATCGCCGCTCTGGTCAATCGGTTGAATGAGCGTTTTGACGATGCGCTCTTCCCCGTCTCTCTCAATCGTCAATCTCACTTCATCACCTGCATCAAATTCCATCACCCGCTTTAAAAAGTCTCCGCGTGTTGCAAAAGACATCCCGTCAATTGCGGTGATAACATCTCCGGGCTTTAATATATTGGCAGCGAGCGACCCTGGAATCGGTGCGGACACATAGATTCCATCAAAGTCGACTGTCACTTCCTTGCCAGCGAGTTTATAGGCATATTGAATCGCTGCTTGTTGCGACGAATCCATTAATAATTTCTGACGACGGTCGTAATCTGCTTCGCTTTCACCATCATATAAATAGCGACTAGATAAATTTGCTTCCGTGAACGGTGTGATCCAACTTTCTACTAACCAAAAAGGTGTCGCGCGTCGTTGGGAGATCGTCACCATCATCAGTTCCCCTTCATCCTTTACGCCGCCTTGGACAGTCAGGAACTCTTCAATCGAGGTCGCTGCTCCAGGTGAGGAGATGTAGTAAGGGAGCGGTACGAAAAGAAAGAGCAGCACTGTAACAAGTAGACCGAGACCAATTTTTAACGATTTCATTGTCCCGAGCTCACTTGATATTTTTTCCGTAACGCCACTTCGACTTGCTCCGGTACGAGCTCACTGACCGACGCACCGTATTTCGCCACTTCTTTGACGATGGACGAGCTGAGGAACGAATATTGACTATTCGTCATCATGAATAACGTCTCTACGTTCTCATTCAACTTTTTGTTGATTGATGCGATTTGAAGCTCGTATTCAAAATCCGATACCGCACGAAGCCCACGGACAATCGTCGCCGCTTCCCGCTCTGCAGCATACTCGACAAGTAATCCACCGAACGCATCGGCCGACACGTTTGGAAGATGTGTCGTCACATCTCGTATAAGTCCTAATCGTTCTTCCACATCAAACAGTGGGGCCTTGCTTGAATTCTCAAGGACGGCGACAATGACCTCGTCAAAAATGGCCGCCGCTCGTTCAATTATATCTAGATGTCCGTTCGTGATGGGGTCAAAGCTGCCCGGACATATCGCAATTCGTTTCATTCGTTTCACTCCTCAATCGATGCATACTCATAAAAACTGATGGTGATCACATCTGAGTATCGCTGTTCTTTAATTCGTTCAAATCGTCCCACTCGCTCCGGTAACGTCACGTCACTACCATGTTCACAGACGATTACGCCGATATCGATCAACATGTCAGACTCATCGATTAGTTGTAAGAACGCAACGTGTTCTTCCGCATAATAGGGAGGGTCCATAAAGATGAGTTTGAAAGATTCCTGTTTCAGTTTGAGCTGCTCGAGCACAGCTTTGGCATCTTGACGATATACCTTCCCTTTCTCTTCATAATGGGTCGTCTGTAAATTCTCTTGAATCGTTTGGACGGCTTTCGGTTGACGGTCGACGAAAATGGCTTCGTCACAACCTCTCGATAATGCCTCGATTCCTAGTCCTCCGCTACCCGCGTAAAGGTCTAGCGCTTTCCCCCCGGAAAAATAAGGTCCGATGATGTTAAATAATGACTCTTTCACTTTGTCCGTCGTCGGCCGCGTAGCCGTGCCCGGGACCGCCTTCAATCGGGTCCCTTTTCGTTCTCCAGATATGACACGCATGTCTTTCCCTCCAGCAGAAAAGATGAAGGTGACGCCACCTTCATCTTTTTGATTATTTCAATTTTGTCTCGTACGTTTCTGAAACGAACGGACGCTCACTCCGAACGACCGCTTCCACGAATGGCAGAGCCTTCACTTGTTCGATTACGGTTTCATAACCTTCGAGGTCCGTGTAAAGAAAAGCATACTTCTCTCGTTTCGAGACAAAGTACAGGTTTGCATAACGTCTGAGTGCCTTCAATTGTTTCAAGGAATTCACATATACGACGATACCAATCCGTTCATTCAACTTAGACGGCGCATCCACAACTTCCGCCTCCTCCGCAACTGCCCCCTCCGGAACATCCACCTTCGTCAAAGAATGGGTTGCCGGTCGGGACTTTGATTTTAGGAGAGACTGAATGAGCCAATAGTTCACTCACTTCCCCTAACAACTTATCCAAGTTTCGTTCCGCTTTTTTGAACGCCGCAATTTCCGGCTGAACGTCGAGACGACGTTTGATGAGATGCATCTCTTTTTTTATGCGGTCATGATCCGGATGATGTTTCCCGAAACGTTGGACATATTCGTAATCTTCTTTCATCTTTAAAAACTCGCGCTCGATTTCCTTGGCTTCCTGCGATGTGCGCCGTGCCGCTTTCGTTTGAATATATGTTTGAAACGATTCGCTTGCTTCAATCAAATCGGTCAATTCTTCTGTTTGATCGAGCAGGGCAATCGTCTGTTCAGTGATTATCATACCCCTCACCCTTTCTGCCATGATTTTACCACAATTGTTTCCCTATGTAAGCAATCCACACTATAATTGAATGTGACCGCAAGGCGTTCAATGTAGAAAGGAAGTGAAGAGACGCACCATGTGCGTCTGTATATGAAAAAAGTTTCTTTTAATATGATTCGATCAGCCGGCATCAAGACGGATTATGCGAAACCCGAATATTATTTCGACCAACTCGACAAGGTACGCGCTGCCGACCTCGTCTTGTTCCCCGAGTATTGGATGGTCAATTCCATCATCTATGGGATGAACAAAGCCATTTTCCCGTCTCCTGCGACATATCACCTCGGTCACGACAAAATCGAGATGACGCGTGCATTTAAAGCGACGTATCCTCATCGCATTCCGAAGACGTTGATTTACGGAAAAAACCCATACACAATTGAACGCGTTTTGGAAGAGTTCCACTATCCGTTCGTCGCCAAAAAAGCCAAGTCCTCGATGGGTCAAGGCGTATGGTTGATTAAAAACGACCAGGACTGGTTAGAATACGTCGAGAAACATGATACGTTCTACGTACAAGAGTTTATTCCGAATGATCGTGACTTACGCGTTATCGTGATTGGAGAAGAAGTCGTCGGTGCCTACTGGCGTGTCAGTGAGGCCTTTTTAAACAACGTCGCCCAAGGAGCCAACTTTTCGTACGAAGACATCCCGGAAGACGTCGTCAAAGAAGTTCAAACGATTGCGAATACGTTATCCATCAATCACGCGGCGTTTGACGTCATCGTGACGGAAGACGGATTTTATATTTTGGAGTTCAACGTCTTTTTCGGTTCAGAAGGACTGCTTCCGCTCGGTGTAAAACTTCCCCAAAAAATCGAGGAATACTTAAATACACTTGGTTGATTAATCGTTCATCTTTTTTTCACAATTTGAACACACGTTATTCCAAGAACGTTTTTGAATATGGTATGATGACATATGAGGTTTATTCGAAAAGGGGGATTATGATGAAATTTGAGCAGTTCCACATCGAGGGAAAAGAAATCCGTTTTGGTTTGCTCGAGACGATCATGGATCATCATCATTTCATCCGTGAAGGTGCTTGGGACTACGAGCGTGCCACGTATGATATGAAATATGAGAAACAATCGACCGGCGAAACATTCTATCTTCGCTTACCTGTATACGCGATCGAAGGTCAAATCGAAGATCGTCACGCTGTTGTCAAAATGCTCACACCGATTTTAGGAAAGCATTATTACCCACACGGTGTTGAATACGATGAAGTCTTCCCAGAAGAAATCGTCCGCGACTGCGAACGTCGTCTAAAGGCACTCGCAGAAACACTAGAAGTCAAACCCCTTGCATAAGCGAAGGGGTTTGTTTTTTGACTAGATTGAAGGCTCCCGACCTTGAATCACTCGATTTATTTTGAAAGAGAGGGCAGCATCTTATACACTGGGGCGTCACGCATCCAATTAGAAATGCTTCCTCTGCCTGATTCAAACAATGAATTAGAACAAATGATTTGTTCTGAATCCATCCAGACTCTTTATTTCTCAACTTATCAAATACATGATCGGAATATACTAGATCCTCACCTCAATCAATCAGCGATATTCAATCTCATTAGAGCGAGTCATACAAATCTCATATCGTACTTTCAAATGAAGCAGACCTAGATGACTTTCAAGATGGGTATTGCTTCTTTGCAGAACTTTTTCATGACCCACTTAAGAATAAAATTTTTATCTTGTATCAATCTCATTAAAAAGTACGAATGGAAACAAAGCCCACCGAAGCAGATTCGCTTCCGTGGGCTTTAATCAGTTCGTCGCAATGACGGTCAATGTCACATCGACTTGACCGAGCAATAAATCGAATTGGTCTCGAACATAGCGATACAATCGCTCTGCCTCGACGAGTGATAATGGTGCAATGATTAGATAATCATAGTGGTCTTTCGAGCGAGAGACGACTTTCACTTCTTTCAAGCCAAATTCAATGGCGCTACAGGCAATCAAATCTTCAATCGCCCGTTCCGCGATCGTCACGTCTCCGTATGAATAGTCATTCCCAATCACAGCCATCGTATCATTCATGGTGATCACTCCTTTTCATTCGCGAGTACTTTCACGTCCTCCATGATAGATTCAATATCGACCGGGTCATCCCCTGCCGTTGCCATCTGAGCGACAGCACGTACATCATGGTGACGGTCGATGACGTACATCGTCGTCGCGTGCGTCACGAGTCCACTGTTCGCCTTGGAATAATAAAATTGAAGTTGACGCGTGATGCGGTCGATGTCGACCTGGTCTCCCGTCAACATCTTCCATCCCGTCGGCTCCGCTTGGAACGCCTCACCATAGTTTTTAAGTACGGGCACGGTATCCACGTCCGGGTCGACCGTGATGGCGACGAGTTCTACGTCTGAGCCGTATAAGTTCTCATCTTTTAATTCTTTTTCGAGCTTCATGAAATCACGTAACGTGAGCGGACAAATATCTGGACAGTTCGTGTAAAAGAACGTCACGATTTTCACTTTTCCATTATCGGAATTGTACGTCTCTTCATTTAATGCGTTCGTCAATGTGAACGGGGTTGGCTCTTGAATGACGGGTAGGTCGTCTTGATTGAAGAAAACAAAATACACGGCTACTCCGATGACAACAAGCGTCAAGACGGTCAAACCGACCGTCATATAGCTATTCCGTTTCATACAGCTCTCCCTCTCTATAAATCATCCTCCGATTATCGCGCGGAATACGTTCGTCGTTTCACCAGGGTCATATGCCACATAGAGAAGAATGTAAACCGTCACACCCGTAATAGCCGTAAAGAACCAGACGACTGAAGCTTTTGGTCCAATCTTACGGTGTTTCTCGATTTTATTTTTATAACCGAGATAGAGCGTGATCAATCCGAGGACACCACCTGTTGTCGCGAGAAGGATATGGAAAATCATAAACCCGAGATAGAATGGTTTCACTGAATCCGGTCCTCCGAATGCCGTGTTTCCGACAAAAATGGTACGCGAGACGTATAGGATGAAGAACGTCGTCGCTGCAATCGCGGCAGCCGTCATCACCTTTTTATGTTTTTCAATGTTGCTGCGGTCTTTTGCGATAATCACCCATCCGATGGCGACTAGAATCGCACTGATGACGATGAATGACACACTAATTAAGGCAAGATAGTTCATCAACGTTTCCCCTTTTGTTCTTTTTAATTTTTCTCATTTGTTTCTTGCGGAGTGAATGACATGCCTTCATCGAGAGCAAGAGATTTCGTCCGACGCACCCAGCCGAAGAACGTCCAGCCGAAGAAGAAACCATACACGATTTCTTGACCGAGCTTCATGAGGACCCCACCGAAACGTTGGTCTTCGAGCGCGCTATTCGTCGCTCCCATTAACGCCTCTAAATCGATTCCGGACACGTCACCGTTCGGTAGACAGTATCCAAGGACCGTCGCAAACGTCTGCGGATCCGTATACGCATTATAAAGCGTCGTTTGACTAAAGATGATGAGCGCACAGGCCGGTGTCAACAAGACCCCATTGGCGATAATATATACCATTCGTTTCAAATCGGACATTCCTTCCTCTTCGTCTGAGACGAGCGGAACGATGACCGGATACCACATCGTCAAACTAAAGACGACTAGTGCACCGTGGAAGATCCGGTGAACGCCATAGTTCGTCAAGACGTAGTCGAATACGACCGGCATATGGTAAATCGAGAACAATGCGTTGAATAAAATGAGCGCAATCAGTGGCGTCGTTAAAAACTTAAACATCGGTCCAATAAACTTGAAGCTAAGTACTTTTTCAAACACCCAGTACGGCAGACCGTAAACGACGAGTGCCGGTGCCAAAATGTAGACGAGCACCATCTGGAACATATGCACCGATAAAATGATATGTGCCATGACATCGATTGGACTTCCAAAACCGATGTAATACAAGACAATGGCAAACAACATACTAAACTTTTGTAACAACGTGGTCGAGGCATATCCTCGCTTCGCCATTCTCTCTGTCACGACGGCGTATAATACATAAATCCCGACCATGAGCAATCCGAACAGCGGACTCCATAACGTGAGCCAATCAAATTGATTGAGCAGCTCCGACGTATTCCAGAGCATCCGTTCACCCCTTTTCTTTCTCTCCCTAACCTTTGAAACCGTTCACTTCAAGATTACTATTCATTCATTTTTGAAGTAAAGGAAAAAGGACCGAATCATCCGTGTTTCCACAGATGTTCAATCCTTTGTCACAATTACCAAATGAGTAAGCGTAGTGCAGCTACCGTGATGATAGCAATAAAGATGCCTAACCACATCATACCGACGATCCATGTGTTCCCACGGTTATTCATATGCATGAAGATATATAACTGTAGAAAGACTTGAATGACTGCCAAGATGATCAAGAAGCCACCTGCTGCCCAAACTGGCATGAGTTCCGCATAAACGGCACCGAATGCCACGAACGTGAGTAAAATCATCATCGCAAAACTAATCAATTGAAGCTGATACTCACGCTTTGATTCTGCTTTTACTTCTAGCTCTAATTGTTTGTGTGATTCGTTCATAGCTCGTTTTTCCATATTAGTTCACCATCCCTAAGAGGTAGACGATTGAGAAGATGAAGACCCAAACAACATCGATGAAGTGCCAGTATAGACTTGATACATAAAACTTTGGTGCGTTGTATACATCAATCGGACGGTTCCAGTTACGAATCAAGAGCGTCGTAATCCAAAGGAGACCGAACGTGACGTGCGCTCCGTGGAAGCCGACTAACGTGTAGAAGGCTGAACCGAATGCGCTCGACGTGAACGTGTGACCAATGTGGTAGTAGTGAATGAACTCGTAAATCTCCGCACCAAGGAATCCAGCACCAAGAAGGAGTGTCACAATCAACCAAAGCTTCATCCGTCCTGGATTGTTTGCTTTCATGTTCATCATCGCAAGGACACTTGTGAGTGAACTTGTGAGGAGGAGCATCGTCATGATGAAGACGAGCTCCATTTCAAAAATGTTATATGAGCGTAATTCCTCTGGCGCACCAGAGTTCAAGAGACCAACGTATGTTCCAAAGAGCGAGGCGAAGAGGACTGTCTCACCACCAAGGAAGAACCAGAAAGCCACATATTTATTTTTCCCTTCCAGCGTTGCTTTCTCTGGATTGGCCGGGATACCGGTCACTGGGTGTTTTTCAACTGTATGTGCCATTTATTGTTCTCCTTTCTCACGAATCGCTTTCAAGTCTGCTTCGACTTGTGACTTCGGAATGTAGTAGCCGTGATCGTCAATCCAAGAACGTAGGAACATCGAGACGAACGTCATCGCTAATCCAAATCCGATCAATGACCAGCCGACAACTGTGTTATCCATCTGGAAAATGGCACCGAGTCCTGCGATGAAGAGGCCGAGTGACATGAAGAACGGAATGAGCGAGTTGTTCGGCATGTGGATGTCCGAAACTTCTTCAGCGACTGATACGCGTTTGTTACCAGCCATTTTCTCGAGCCAGAACGTATCAAGTCCTTTGACGAGTGGTGTTTGTGCAAAGTTGTACTCCGGAGTCGGAACAGGAAGTGTCCACTCAAGCGTACGTCCGTCTCCCCAGTGGTCTGTTTTGACGCGTTCTTTTGACAAGAAGGCTTTCACAACAGCGACGAGCAAGACAATCGTTGACACACCCATGAAGAATGCACCGATTGTCGAGAGCACGTTGAGTGTATCCCAACCTTGACCATCGAGGTATGTGAAGACTCGACGTGGCATACCGAACAATCCGAGGAAGTGTTGCGGGAAGAACGTCAAGTGGAATCCGATAAAGAACAACCAGAACTGCCAGTATCCAAGCTTTTCAGAAAGGGCTTTTCCGAACATGAGTGGGAACCAGTAGTAAAGTCCTGCGAAGAGACCGAATACAACTCCACCTACGATAACGTAGTGGAAGTGAGCGACAACAAAGTAGCTGTCGTGGTACTGATAGTCAGCGGGTGCGACTGAAAGCATAACACCTGTCATCCCACCAACGAGGAATGAAGGAATGAACGCGACTGAGTAAAGCATAGCGACGTTGAATTTAATTTGACCGCCCCACAGTGTGAAGAGCCAGTTAAAGATTTTAACACCCGTTGGTACGGCAATCGCCATCGTTGCAACAGCGAAAATCGAGTTGGCAACCGGACCAAGACCGACTGTAAACATGTGGTGAACCCAAACCATGAATCCAAGGAAACCGATGAGCATTGTCGCGAAGACCATCGTCGTGTAACCGAAGAGACGTTTACGCGCAAATGTTGGAATGATTTCCGAGAAAATACCGAATGCCGGTAAGATCAAGATATATACTTCCGGGTGACCGAAGATCCAGAAAAGGTGTTCCCAGATGACAACGTTCCCGCCAAGTGCCGGGTCAAAGTATGCGGCTCCGAAGAGTCGCTCGAACATCAACATGAACAATCCGACCGTAAGTGGCGGGAATGCGAAGACGATCAATGCCGATGCAACGAAAGTCGTCCATGTGAAGAGTGGCATACGCATGAGTTTCATTCCTGGCGCACGCATGTTCAAGATGGTGACGAGGAAGTTAATCCCGGCCATCAGTGTACCGAAACCTGAAATCTGAAGACCAAGAGCGTAGAAGTCTACCCCTGTCGCTTCCGGTTGTGTTGAAAGTGGCGCGTATGCTGTCCACCCTGCGTTTGGTGCTGCTCCGAAGAACCAGCTCAAGTTAAGCATGACTCCACCGAAGAAGAACAACCAAAAACCTAATGAGTTAATGAATGGGAACGCAACGTCGCGTGCCCCGATTTGAAGCGGTGTGACCGCGTTCATGAAGCCGAATAGCATCGGCATCGCCGCAAGGAAGATCATCGTCGTCCCGTGCATCGTAATCAATTGGTTAAATGTCTCACCGCTGACAAAGTCGTTCATTGGTTTAACGAGTTGCCAACGAATCAGTAATGCTTCAATTCCACCGAGAAGGAGGAAGAAGATTCCTGAAAACAAATACAAAATACCGATTTTTTTGTGGTCAACCGTCGTAATCCAATCCATGATGCCATTGTATTTACGCGATTGCTGCATTGCAGTGGTCTGTGCCACGTGAAATCCCCCTTTTCCCGTTAGTCAATCTTCTGCTCATACAAGAAGTCAACGAGTGCGTCTAATTCTTCGTTGCTGATTTGACCTTCATTGAAACCTGGCATGAGAGCCCCTTGTTTCTTCTCTTGCGGGTCACGAATCCACTCTTTCAAGTTGTCCTCGTTGTTTTCGAGGTAACCTGCGAGCCATTCCCGATCACCGAAGTTCGTTAAACTTGGTGCCACTTTACCGCCGCCGTGACAGCTCAAGCAACTTTCGACATACACTTGTTCACCTGTCGTCAAGTTCGTGTTGTCTGCGACGAGGTTCTCACCGTTATCGTCTTGCTTGACTTTCATGTCAGCGAGCCATTGATCGTATTCTTCTTGCTCGAGCGCGATGACTTTAAAGTCCATAAGGGCATGTGACGGACCGCAAAGCTCAGCACATTTTCCATAGTAAGTACCTGGTTCATTTGCATGCAACCACATTTCGTTATCAAGTCCTGGGTTCGTATCTGTCTTACCAGATAAAGCCGGTACCCAGAATGAGTGAATGACATCTTTAGACGTCAAGTTGATGCCGACTCGTTTTCCGACTGGAATGACGAGCTCTTGCCCTGTCACTACACCTGCCTCTGGATATTCGAACTCCCACCAGTACAAGTTAGCTGTAACATTGATTTCTTCTTCTTTTTTCGCTTCTTTCGCTTTCGCGAGTTCGACAGTCGTCGTGATTGTCGGAACAGCGAGAATGATGAGAAGGATAATCGGAACGACTGTCCAAATCATCTCAAGTGTACTGCTACCTTCAACTTGCTTCGGAATCGATTCGTCTTTCCGACGGAACTTCATGAGCACGTACACGTAAATGACCGAGACGATGATGAGTACGAAGAGCATGATTGCCAAACTGATGAGAATGATGCGGAGCTGAAGCTCAGCCCCTTCTCCCATCGGCTTCAATGCAGACAATCCCTCTTGACCGCAACCTGACAACAGGACTGCGAACATCATCATCGGGACGATGCCAAACAGAAGCTTCTTAAATGATTTCACAACAATCCCCACTTTCTCCCAAAATGATGTGTAATGGTTTTCTATATAGTGAGTGCGGTCACCAAAGTGCTGTCAAAATCAGCGCGATAATCCACACGACTAAATAAATTAATGAATAGAAGAACATTTTGTTTGCCCACTTGATTTCATCCTCGGCGTTGAATCCTTTCAACCCGAGATACAACCAGTAGCCCCCTAAACCGGCTGCGACTGTCAAGTAAACAAGACCGTAATGCATAAATAAGAGCGATGCTGGAATTAGCGTCGCAATCCACCAGATGATTTGCCGTTTCGTGATGGCAAATCCGTTCACGACCGGAAGCATCGGAATGCCTGCCGCTCGATACTCTTCCGTACGTCGCATCGCGAGCGCTAGGAAGTGCGGTGGTTGCCATAAAAACATGACAAGGAACATGAGCCACGCATCGATATGAAGTGTCGGATCAAGCGCTGCCCAACCGATGAGCGGTGGAACGGCTCCCGAAATACTCCCGACGACCGTATTGAGCGTACTCGTACGCTTAAGCCACATCGTATAAATCACGACATAAAAAAATGCCCCGATTAAACCGAATACTGCAGCGACGTACGATACAAGGAGCAATAACAGTGTTCCAATCGCAAGTTGTGTCAATCCGAGGAGTAAGATTTTCTCCCCTGAAATCTTGCCGGTTACACTCGGTCGATTGTCCGTACGATCCATTAAGTAATCGATATCTCGGTCCACGAAGTTGTTTAGGTAACAACTCCCCGAAATCACGAGTGCGCTTCCTAACATCGTTAATAAGAGCTGTGGCCAAACTTCAAACAAGTAAAGTACTGGCGTATCGCTCTGATACGTCGCTGCCACGAAAAATCCCGCAAACACCAACAACAGGTTGGCACGAACGATTCCCATTTTCGCTAAGGCGACGTAATCTCGAAATGACGTTGACTCTGTATATTCTAACTCTACCGTCATTCCTGGGTTGACTTTTGTCATACTGACCCCCCCACATAATCACGAAATCCTCGCATTCTCTTCACAGAAAAAACACAATATGAACAAAATACACTTAACTCTCTACAAAGATACCATATTTCTTTATAAAATACGCCTTTTATGCTTGTGAAATAGCGAGTTTTTTGTGTCGATAGTGTGATATTTGTCACACCTAATGTGCTTTACTAATATTAGAATAACGTTTTTGATAACGATTGCAAGCTTTTCCATTTCGTTTTTCGAACAGAAAGCCGTATAATAAGTATGGCGAAAAAAATATAAATAAACAAGGCACAATTTTATCGGATTTTGATTAGAAGCAGGTGGTAATGCATGCATAAAAAACTCGCGTTTTTCTCAGGGTTTGTCACCCTCGGAATGATGCTTGTCCTCATCATGGGTGGAACCGTGACGAAGACGGACTCAGGGGATGGTTGTGGGACGGACTGGCCACTCTGTCACGGAAAATTGATTCCAACGAACCCGAGCGTTGAAACGATGATTGAATACAGTCACCGTGTAGTATCTGGCTTTGAAGGCCTTCTCATCATTGCGCTCGCAATTTGGACGTTCATCGCTGTCAAACGTCGTATTGATGTAAAAATCTTTGCATTTCTCGCATTTATCTTCATGCTCATCCAATCGATCATTGGAGCAGGAGCAGTCATATGGCAACAATCAGATGCCATTTTGGCACTTCATTTCGGTATCTCTCTCGTCTCATTCGCATCGCTACTCATTTTGACGATTCTCTTATTCGAGGGGGACCGAGAACATAAAGTTGTATCAAAGAAATTGCGCGCTCATCTGTACGGCCTTTCTATTTATACGATGATTGTCGTCTATACGGGAGCGTACGTCCGACATTTAGGCGCTACTTACGCATGTGTCGGTTGGCCAATCTGTGACCAAAATGTATGGACGTTCGAATCTTATGTTCAAATGGGACATCGATTGATGGCGGGGCTCCTTGTCCTGTACACATTATTCGTTCTCTACTTAGCGAAGAAAGAGATGGATCAGTTGATCGAACGTGGGATGATGGCGTCCCTCTTCTTCATCCTTCTTCAAGTCGGAACAGGAGCATGGATCGTACTTGGTGGCCACGCCACATACGTGCCACTTCTACACGCATTCTTGATTACTTGCTACTTTGGTATTCTGTCATACCTTTCTTACCACGCTTATCGATCGACAGCTCGGAAAGATGTAGCACGACTGAAAGACATGAATGGATAACTCAAACAAAAAAGCGCTTCAGCGCTTTTTTGTTTACAATTCTTTAAATCGTTCGAGGGCACGTTCTCTCGCTTCTTTATGGTCGACAAGCGGCATCGGATAATCTTCCCTTTCCGACGGGTCCGGGAAGTGAATTGACTTATCTGACACATGCTTCAGTTCCGGCACATAATGTCGAATGAACGTTCCATCGGGGTCAAACCGTTCAGATTGCGTCGTCGGATTGAAGATGCGGAAATATGGAACGGCATCGGTCCCAACCGAAGCAGCCCATTGCCACCCACCGATATTCGACGAGGCCTCGTAATCAATCAGTTTCCGTTCGAAATAAAGTTCCCCTTTTCGCCAATCGAGAAGGAGATGTTTCGTCAAGAAGGACGCGACAATCATACGTAGGCGGTTGTGCATCCATCCGGTCTCGTTCAGTTGACGCATCGCTGCGTCTACAATTGGATAACCGGTCTCCCCGTTACACCATTTTTCGAACTGTTCATCATTTTCTTCCCATTCAAGCGACTTATATTTGGGATTGAACGGTTGTTCTTTCAATCCGTGGAACTTTGCCATGACCATGTAGTAAAATTCGCGCCACAATAGTTCGTCGTAATACGTGTCGCGTCCTTTCGACTGTTTAGCGGACAATACCTGTTCGGTGATGGTTCGAATCGACAATACACCGGTACGTAAGTATGGGGACAATCGACTCGTTCCTGCGATGCTTGGAATGTCACGTTTCTCACCGTAATCGACCATGCGATCATTGACGAAGCGGGTCAACCGTTTCTTCGCCTCGGTCTCCCCTAACCCTTTCCACTCGCGTTCACAACGTTTGAACAAGTCTTTTAGTTCACTCGGTATTTCATTCTTTGTGCTAATGAATTGCGCTAAGCGATCGACATCCACATCGTAAGGTTTCGGCGGCTGTTCGGCATATGCCGCTTTTTTGAACGGGGTGAACACCTTGTATGGATCACCGCTCTTTGTCTTAAACGCATCAGGTTGAAACAGATGCCGGTCAAGCAGTCGTACGACTTTCACTTCTTCACCAAGTTTTTCGATGACGCGATCGTCGCGCTGTTTGAACGGTTCCACATATTCCGCATTAAAATAAAGAACGTCGATGTCACCGAGCTGTTTCACAAAGTCAGCTTCTGACTCGGCGACGAGGACACGAAGTCCTAACCCATCCGCTTCTAAATCATCCATAAAGGTACGCATTGTCGAAAAGAAGTAGTCGTGGCGTACCTCAAACGGATCACAATATTCAGGGTTTAACCAAAAAACAAAATCTAGGTCGTCACCTTCCCCCATATCTTTCAAAACACGGTGTAGCATATGATTATCGGTCAGTCTAAAATCGGATCGGAACCAACATACTCGTTTCATGATTTTCACTCCTATCTACAAAAAAGAAGCATAGCGAACTATGCTTCTTTTGATTATACAAATTCAATCAACAAATCGTCACTTTGTATTGTGTCGCCTTCTTTTATGTGGATGGCTTTAATCTCACCATCTTGTGCTGCTTGAATGGTCGTCTCCATCTTCATCGCTTCCGTGACGAGCAGCTGCTCCCCACGATGAATACGACTGCCTGGTTCAACCAGTACTTTCAAGACAGAACCTGGCATCGATGCACCAACTTGTTTCGGATTCCCCCGGTCCACTTTCGGACGGCTCGTCGTCGCCGACTTGACGTTAACGTCTTTAATCTCGATTTCACGTGGTACCCCGTTCATCTCATAAGAGACGAGACGAATGCCATCTTCGTTTGGTGCACTGACTTGCACGAGCTTAATAATCAACGTTTTCCCAGTCTCGATTTCAACATGGATCGTCTCGCCAACGTTTAGTCCATAGAAGAACGTTAACGTGTCGAGCACCGATACGTCACCATATGTCGTTGTATGTTTGATATAGTCTTCATACACTTTCGGATAGAGCGCATGGGCGAGAAGCTCAAAGTCCGTGACCGGTCGTTCGAATTTCTCGAACAGTTCTTGACCTGCAGATTTAAAGTCGTACGGCTTGATCAGTTTACCCGGACGAACGTTTAGTGGTTCTTCCCCTTTCAAGATGACTTGTTGCACTTCTTTCGGGAATCCACCAGGAGGCGTCCCTAACTCACCTCGCATCATTTCGACGACCGAGTCTGGGAAGTCTAACTGATGACCACGCGTCATCACATCTTCTTCCGTCAAGTTGTGCTGGACCATGAAGAGCGCCATGTCACCGACGACTTTTGATGACGGTGTCACCTTGACGATATCACCGAACAACATATTGACCCGTGCGTACATCGCTTTGACTTCTCCCCAACGGTCCCCGAGTCCGACTGCTTTCGCCTGTTGTTGAAGGTTTGAATATTGCCCCCCTGGCATCTCATGTTCGTATACAGACGGATGTGGAGCGCGCATATCACTTTCAAACGGTTCATAGTTGTGACGAACGTCTTGCCAGTAGTCACTGATGACTTCATAGTGTTTTGGATCAATCTTTGGTTGACGTTCATGATGGTTGAGCGCATACACTAAGCTTCCACCTGAAGGCTGTGACGTCATCCCTGACAACGAGCTCGCAGCAACGTCTACGATGTCGACCCCGGCATCTGTCGCCCGTGCATATGTGAAAATCCCGTTTCCGGATGCATCGTGTGTATGAAGATGAATCGGTAAATCGACAGCATCTTTCAATGCCGATACGAGTGCATATGCAGATTCTGGCTTCAAGAGACCAGCCATATCTTTGATTGCCAAGATATGGGCACCACTCGCCTCAAGCTTCTTCGCAAGATCGACGTAGTAAGGTAAGTGATATTTCGGGCGGTTACCGTCATATAAATCGCCTGTATAACAGATGGCAGCCTCTGCCACTTTCCCTGTCGGCAATGTCGCATCAATCGCAAGTTGAATCGACTCTAAGTTGTTGAGACTGTCAAAGATTCGGAATATATCAACACCTGCATAAGCCGCTTCATGTACAAACTTCTCAATGACATTGTCTGCATAGTTTTTATATCCGACCGCATTCGCACCGCGGAGCAACATTTGAATCAAGACGTTCGGCATCTTCTCACGAAGCTTCATGAGTCGAACCCATGGATCTTCAGACAAGAAGCGATAAGCGACATCAAATGTCGCCCCTCCCCACGCCTCGACCGAGAACAATTCCGGCATCAGTTTGCTCGTTGGCTCCGCGATATTGAGGATGTCCTGCGTCCGCATACGTGTCGCGAGTAATGACTGATGCGCATCACGCATCGTCGTATCTGTCAATAACAGTTCAGGTTGATGCTTGATCCAGTCGGCGAGCCCATCAGGTCCGAGTTCAGTCAGGATTTGTTTCGTTCCTGGCTTCGCTTCTGACGGGAGGTTATGCGGGATTCGCACTGAACGGCTAATCGGCTTATCCTTCAATCCGACACCAGGGAATCCGTTCACCGTGACGTCTCCGATATAGTTCAACAGTTTCGTTCCACGGTCTTTCCGTTTCGGGAAAACGAAAAGCTCTGGCGTCTCATCGATGAACGACGTGTTGTAGTCACCACTGATAAAATTCGCATGTTTCATCACGTTAATCAAGAATGGAATGTTCGTTTTGATTCCACGGATCCGGAATTCATTCAAGTTTCGAACCATTTTTGAGGCAGCTTGTTCAAATGTCATCCCATGTGTCGACAATTTAACGAGAAGCGAGTCATAGTATGGAGAAATTTCTGCACCGACATATGCGTTCCCACCATCCAAACGGACACCAAAGCCGCCCGGTGAACGATACGCCATAATTTTTCCAGTGTCCGGCATGAAGTTGTTGCCTGGGTCTTCTGACGTAACACGTGACTGAATCGCGTATCCGAGAAGTTTAATGTCCTCTTGTCGTGGCATTTGAATCAAATCGCCGTGAAGCGACTCGCCTTGAGCGATCATCAGTTGTGTTTGAACGATATCAAAGCCTGTCACCATCTCGGTAATGGTATGTTCGACTTGGACACGCGGATTGACTTCGATGAAGTAGAACGATTCGTCTTCAGTCACCAAAAATTCGACCGTACCGGCGTTGACATATCCAACGTGCCGCATAAGTTGAACCGCTGCATCACAAATCGCTTGTCGAGATGCTTCAGACAACGTCACACACGGAGCCACTTCGACGACTTTTTGGTGGCGACGCTGAACCGAGCAGTCACGTTCGAACAAGTGAATGATGTGACCATGCTCATCCCCGAGGATTTGGACCTCGATATGTTTCGGACGTTCAACTAATTTTTCTATGTACACTTCATCAGAACCAAACGCTTGTTTCGCTTCTGATTTCGCACGTTCAATTAAATCTTTCATTTCGGCTTCCGTACGAATGACACGCATACCGCGTCCCCCGCCACCCATAGATGCTTTGACCATTAGCGGGAAACCGTGCTCATTGGCAAACGCCTCCGCATCTGCATAAGATGTGAGTGGACCGTCTGATCCCGGAATGACAGGGAGTCCAGCGGCTATTGCACTTTGGCGTGCACGTACTTTGTCCCCGAAGGCATGTAGGTGCGACTCGTTAGGTCCGACGAAGATAATCCCCTCTTCGCGGCAACGTCGTGCCAACTCGATATTTTCAGAAAGGAATCCATATCCTGGGTGAATCGCATCACTGCCCGATTCTTTAGCGATTCGAATAACGTCTTCGATATCGAGATACGCATCGATCGGCTTTTTATCCAGTCCCACTAAATAGGCCTCATCGGCTTTAAAACGGTGTAACGAGCCGCTATCTTCTTGCGAATAGACGGCCACGGTCCGAATACTTAACTCCGTCGCCGCTCGGAATACCCGAATGGCAATTTCCCCACGGTTTGCAACAAGTAACTTTTTGATTGCTTTCAAATGAAATCCCCCCATTAATGAAATTAGATATTGATATTACCTGATCACGTGAAGCGGTGAACGTTGTACATTTTCTTCTGACTTCACTCGAATTTCTTCTCGTCTTGTCGCTTCTTGATGACGATTTCGCATCGAGATACTACTGAGCACACCGAGAACCCCCATCATCATAATGAGCGATGTCCCACCATAACTGACAAGCGGTAAGGTCACCCCTGTCCCTGGGAACCAACCGGACATCGCACCGATGTTGATGGCCGTTTGAACAATGATTTGTGATGCAATACCAAACGAGACGAACATCGCAAAATGATTATCCGCATGATTGGCGATATGAATCGCGCGAAACGCGATAAAGAAGAGTAATACCAAAACCGTCAACACACCGAAGAACCCTAACTCCTCAGCAATGATCGACATGATGTAGTCAGTCTCAGGTTCTGGCAAATACCCATACTTTTGAAAACTGTTCCCGAGCCCGACACCGGTCAATCCTCCATGCACAATCGAAATGATCGACATGAGCAATTGGTGACCATATCCTTCCGGGTCCATAAATGGGTTGAACACGACTTCAATTCGGCTTCGTTGATTCTCCGAGAAGATGGTCGTAAACAATAAGAAAACAACTCCAATCCCCGCTAAAATACCAGGAATCAAAACCCGAAGTGGTGCCCCGACACCGAACCACATAAGTAGCATGATGGAACCGAGAACAAACAATCCACCCATATCCGGTTGACCGTTGATCGCGATGGCATAGAGCGAGAAGTAAAAGAGGACCGGTACTAAAAAGAAGGCACCGATTTGTGCGCGCCACCCTTTTTTCACAATGGCGGCTCGGGCTAGTCGACCCGGTAACCCTTTCAACTCGTTATTCCATAATTCATGGTAGTAATTCGCAAGTAAAATGATGAGAACGAATTTTGCGATCTCGACCGGTTGAATCGTGAACCCTCCGATGATGAGCCAAGCCCGCGCCCCATTTAACGGCGGCATCGCCCATGTGACAAACAGCAGAATGACCGACACCGTATAGAGAGTGAGGCGAAGACCTTTATTACGAAACATCTCATAACGGAATAACGTCGCAAACAAGTAGACAAAAATCCCGATCCCGACGTAGATGAGTTGGCGATAAAATAAGCTACTATTTGCGTAATCCCCACGATTCCATACGCTCGCGCTATAAATCATGATGGAGCTGATCCCTACGAGCAAGAGCACTGACAAAAACAACGCAAAATCAAAATACCGAAACCGTGTTTTCATGTATTCACTTCCTTATGTACAACAATCCGACAACCTTTATAAAAAAATACTCAAACAGCGCCACTTGCACAGTTTGAGTATAAGGTTCATAATTCTGAAGCTTCTGCCAAGGCAGACAACTTTTGTTCCAATGAATCGAGCAGTCCTTTACCTTCAATGTCTGAAATGAGTCCAAGACGAACCGCAAAATCAATTTGGCGCGATAGTCCAAACATATGTGTATCAAGCACCTCTTCATAAAGCGGGCACTTCGGCATTTTAAGGTTTTCTAACTGTACTTCAATCAGACAACGGATTTTTTCAGCATCCGCCTCGAGTAATTGAAGCGCTTGCTCCCGTTGGATTGCAGCCAAATTTGTCGCCACTACGACCCCTCCTCCGTACGATGACAGACTGTTTGTCATAACTCAACTGTACATTATCTTTCATCATAATTCAATGTACAGTATAAATGAATGCGACATTCTTCCTTTTTCCATTTTAAAAGAAAGAACGCTATAATGAAACATGTAATGTGCATGAAGGGGGACGTAATCATGATATTTCCACTAGACGGATCGGTTCGCCACAGTTTGACGATTGACCCGACCGTATGGATTTTTGACGAACGGAAACGAAAGATTGAAGATTTGGACGCGGTGATAGTGAATGACCGTGATGCCTACTATGCGAAAATGGGGAAAGCATGGGATGATGGATTATCACAAGGAACCCGAATCGACCACAATAAACCGATGTCACGACAAGACAAGGACGAAGCACTTCGCGATTCGTTCGCCATGCCGCTCGCCCCATTTTTGAACAATGCTGAACCTGTCGACTTGGCGACACATATACGATTCTATGGCGACACGATTTTGACGATTCCACTCAACGAGGCGCCACGTGTGTATTTACAATTTTCAAAGGACGGAAAAGTACTCGCTGATGGTCCGGTCTATGTGTTGTATGAGGATCAAGTCATTCGTCAAGTCAACCACATCACCGTACTGAGCAATCAATGAGGAGGAAATTTCCTTCTCATTTTTTGGACTTTTTAGTTCATAAAGTGTAACATATAGTGTATTGATTATAATGAATCTATGAAAGGTTGTGACGCTTACGATTCCTTTATGGAAACGAAATTTAATGGTAGTTTGGATCGGTAGCTTCTTGACTGCCGCTTCGATGAGTCTTGTTCTACCATTTCTTCCACTATTCATTGAACAGCTCGGTGTGAAGGACCCAGATCATGTCGTCACCTGGTCTGCTGTTGCGTTTGGTGCGACATTCCTCGTTGCCGCAATCGTCTCCCCGATGTGGGGCCGATTAGCTGACCGAAAAGGGAGAAAACTGATGCTGATCCGGGCCAGTCTCGGTATGGCCGTCGTCATGTTTCTCATCAGCTTCGTCCAAGATGTCTATCAACTTGTCGGGTTGCGCTTACTCATGGGTGCCGTCTCTGGATTTATCTCGGCCGGTATCACCTTGGTCGCTTCCCAAACCCCTAAAGAGAAAAGTGGCTGGGCGCTTGGTACCCTGTCAACCGGTGGCATCACCGGAGGTCTTTTAGGCCCGCTTATCGGCGGGTTGCTCGCAGACTGGATTGGGCTTCGATCCGTTTTTCTCTTTACCGGAAGTGCACTCTTCCTGACATTTCTCATCACGCTCTGGTTCGTCAAAGAAGATTTCGTTCCCGTGAAGCGTGATGAGCTCGCTTCGATGAAGTCCATTTTCGCCTCACTGCGACATCCTCAGTTGATTGTCGGACTGTTTGTGACAACGTTCCTTATTCAGTTCTCGACACAATCCATCGGGCCGCTCTTGACATTATATGTACGTGAATTGAACCCGCATACGACCGCCCTCGCTTTCATGGCAGGTATCGTCGCATCCGCCCCAGGACTCGCCGCTCTCTTTTCAGCTCAGCGTCTCGGACGCTTATCGGACAGATACGGTGCAGAACGTATCTTGTTTTGGGCACTGCTTCTCTATAGCGTTTTCTTAATTCCGCAAGCATACGTCACATCGACGACCCAACTCATTTTACTGCGCTTTGGAATTGGATTCGCGACAGCCGCCTTGATGCCATCGGTTCAGTCACTCTTACGCCAACACACTCCCGTATCGGCGACGGGTCGAATCTTTTCGTATAACCAGTCCGCTCAATTTATGGGGAATTTACTCGGGCCGCTATTCGGTTCTCAAATCGTAGCCTATTTCGGTTTTTCGGCCTTGTTCATCATCACGGGACTAATCATGATCTCGAACGCTTTCTTAGAACGGACGAACGTCCAGTCGCTACAACTCGATACAAAATAACGCCGGGCAAGGTGCTCGGCGTTATTTGTCGTGCATCCGTCATAGTAAATCTGCAGCCAATCTTGCGAGCGACGAACGCTCCCCTTTCACCAGCCGGACATGCCCGAAGACATTTTGTCCTTTGAACCGTTCCACCGCATACGTCAGTCCGTTCGAATATTCATCCAAGTACGGATGGTCGATTTGGTATGGGTCACCGACGAGTACGATTTTTGAGTTCTCCCCGACTCGGGTGAGAATTGTTTTGATTTCGTGCTTCGTTAAGTTCTGCGCCTCATCGATGATGATGAACTGGTCAGGCATGCTTCTACCTCGAATATAGGTGAGCGCTTCGAGCTGAATCGATTTCATACCGGCTAATATATTCCCGAGCTCGTCTTTTGAATTCGCATTAAATAAAAATTCCAGGTTATCATAAATCGGTTGCATCCATGGGCGAAGCTTTTCTTCCATTTCCCCTGGCAAGTAGCCGATATCATTCCCCATCGGCACGACCGGGCGAGCGACGACCAGCTTATTGTAACGCTGTTCATCTTCAACAAGCGAGAGCCCTGCTGCTAGAGCAAGGAGCGTCTTACCGGTACCAGCTTTCCCAAGTAAAGTGACGAAAGGAATATCATCTCGAAGCAACAGGTCGAGTGCCATTCGTTGTTGGACGTTTCGCGGGTGAATTCCCCAAATGTGGTCAGCGTCGAGCGCCAATGGCCTTATGATTGGTTGGAGAGCATCGACTACCGCAAGTACACTCGCCTTTGAGACATTACTTTTCAAGACGACAAACGAGTTCGGATAAAGGACTTGTTGGGTAAAGGCGGATGTTGGTAGTTGACGAACCTTATAAAATTCATCGACGAGTGACTGGTCGACCTCAATTTCGCGGTATCCAGCGTACAAGTCAGTTGTATCCACGATATGGTCTGTCAAATAATCTTCTGCATCGATTCCAATCGCATCTGCTTTCACTCGGACTAATATATCTTTTGAGACGATGACGACTTTTCGATTTTCATCATCCTCATATTGTTTCATTAGTTTCAACGCGACGACTAAAATCCGATTATCGTTCGTCATCACGTCAAAAGGAATATCGACCTGATGCTCGTGACCAATCTCGACAAAGAGACGGCCCCCGTTTTCAAGTGGCACGCCATCATGAAGTTTACCTGTTGCCCGAAGTTGGTCCAAGACACGCGACGTTTCACGAGCATTACGTCCAACTTCATCCATGTTTCGTTTTTTACCATCAAGCTCTTCTAAGACGATGGCCGGAATGACCACATCATGTTCTTCGAATTGAAATAAGGATAGCGGATCATGTAGAAGTACGTTCGTATCTAAGACATACGTTTTTTTCATAGACTTTGCCGCCCCTCGAATATAGGATGGTGGTCAAGAATGAAGGCTTTCTCCCACTTCACGGTCTAGCTTCTCCGCCGCACGGATATCATACGTTTTTGTGATTTCAGGCTGAGCGTAGGATGCACCATAAAACGAGATGTTCCTCACTTCTTCAACATGCCCTTCGAAAAAACGAAGGTGAAGACTCGGTTTGATCGATGGCTCAAATTCTTGGATGGATGAAAGCAAGACGTGATAAGATTGACCATCTTCGATAAAGATGAGACCTGCCGTCTTTTCAGTCGTCAAGATGGTGACGATGTGTGAGTTTTTGGTCAAAGCAAGTCGAATCGTGACAGCATCGATTGCTTGCACCCAACTGATGGCATGGCTTATTGGCCAACGCTTCGCCTCATCAAAACCGACGAGAAATGTTAACGGCATGTCATTTAACAGACGCTCTTGCGCGGATGTCAATTCAAACGTTGCCTTACTCGCCATTCAACTCCCCTCCTTTTAATCGGGTATGGTTGTATCATTCTCCCTTACCGGTTTAATTCCCTGCTTTCAACGGATGAAATCATGCTATACTCATCCTATAGAGGAAGGTGAGAAGATGCGTGTAAAATGTTCTCTTTGCGATAAAATCGAAACGATCGATTCATGGTCATTTGAAGCAAAACGATTGCGCAATAAACCGGCTAAAACGTATATGTGTCAAGAGTGTCAGGCGCGAATCAGCGAACGAACCACCGAACGCGCTGCATCTGGACAATTTAAGTTATATCCTACATTTCGTCAAAAACGAAATTGGTAATGCAAACGGGCGCCTCCGAAGAGACGCCCGTATTTTTTTATCCTTCAACTGCATCTTGACGACGGTTCCACCAGAGGCGTCCCCGATAGATGGCCAACACAATCGCCATAACGGTAAGGACTTCCGGAATTGGCCAAGTGAAAAAGACGAGTGCCATCGTCCCTGCTCCAAGTGACAGAAGAATATAGACAATGAGTGACTTCCACCACGCCAACTGTTTCGCAAAACCAAGTTTAAAAACGAGAATCGTCAGTAAAATGACAACAACGACAAGTGCATTAAAACCGACGGAAAAGTCGTTCTGGTCGCTACCGACACCTAACATCGAGGCGATCCACGGAACGTCAATCTGTGTGATATCAATTGTTTGAGAAGCTTTCAAGACAATAAGTCCCCCTTTATTTCATACACATCCATTCTACACTATTCCACATAAAAGGGAACGCCGAAGCGTTCCCTTTTACCATTTATTCTTTACCAAGTTTACGACGCTTGTCAGCTTTCTCGCGTTCGTTTTTGTTCAACACTTTCTTACGGAGACGAATTGACTCTGGCGTGATTTCGCAATATTCGTCATCGTTCAAGAATGTGAGCGACTCTTCGAGCGAGAATACGCGCGGACGTTTCAAGACTTGTGTAGAGTCTTTTGCCGAGGCACGCATGTTTGTCAACTGCTTCCCTTTAACAGCGTTGATGGCAAGGTCGACGTCACGGTTACATTCACCGATAATCATCCCTTCATATACATCCGTACCTGGCTCGATGAAGATCGTTCCACGGTCTTCAAGGGCGCCGATTGAGTAGGCTGTAGACTTACCAGGCTCGATACAAACCATGACACCGCTGCGACGACCGCCGATGTCAGCCTGGATGAACGGACGATACTCTTCGAACGTGTGGTTCAAAATCCCATATCCGCGTGTCGCAGACAAGAACTCGTTACGATAGCCGATGAGACCACGTGAAGGAACGATGAATTCCATACGTGTTTGTCCATTGTCGTTCGTGTTCATGTTTGCGAGTTCCCCTTTACGGAGACCGATTGATTCCATGACAGGTCCTGTATACTCTTCTGGAACATCGATGAGAACGCGTTCGAATGGCTCAACTTTCGTACCGTCTTCGTCTTCACGAATGATGACTTGCGGCTTAGATACTTGGAGTTCGTATCCTTCACGGCGCATGTTTTCAATCAAAATTCCGAGGTGAAGCTCTCCACGACCAGATACAACCCATTGGTCCGGTGAGTCAGTCGCTTCGACACGAAGTGAAACGTCTGTCTCGAGTTGCTTCAAGAGACGCTCTTCGATTTTACGCGCTGTGACAAAGTCCCCTTCACGTCCTGCGAACGGTGAGTTGTTCGTCATGAAGCGCATTTGAAGTGTCGGTTCATCGATACGAAGAAGCGGAAGTGCATCCTCTTTCCCAACCGGCGTGACCGTCTCCCCGACGTTGATGTCTTCCATACCGGCAACTGCAATCAAATCTCCAGCTTTCGCCTCTTCGATTTCAACGCGTTTGAGTCCGAAGTAACCGAACAATTTTGTGACGCGAAGTTGCTTGATTGACCCATCCGTCTTACAAAGTGAGACTTGTTCTCCGACATTAATTTTCCCGCGGAAGACGCGACCAACACCGATTCGACCGAGATAGTTGTCGTAGTCGAGCATTGTGACTTGGAATTGGAGCGGCTCATCCGAGTTATCGATTGGAGCCGGTGTGTTTTCAAGAATCGTGTCGAGCACGTGAGTAATGGTATCTTCTTGTTTTTCTGGATCAGGATCGAACGAACTTGAACCGCTGACAGCCGATGTGTAGACGACAGGGAATTCAAGTTGATCTTCATCTGCACCAAGGTCAATCAAGAGATCAACGACTTCGTCGACAACATCAAGCGGACGAACCATAGGCTTATCAATTTTGTTGACGACAACAATTGGACGAAGTCCTTGGTCGAGCGCTTTTTTCAAGACGAAACGAGTTTGTGGCATACAACCTTCACGCGCGTCGACGACAAGGATTACGCCGTCTACCATACGCATGATTCGTTCAACTTCGCCACCAAAGTCTGCGTGGCCTGGAGTATCGACGATGTTAATTCGTGTGTCTTTATAATCGATGGCCGTGTTTTTCGCGAGAATTGTGATTCCGCGCTCACGCTCGATATCGTTTGAGTCCATCGCACGTTCTGCGACTGCCTCGTTCGTCCGGAATGTACCAGACTGTTTCAATAATTCATCAACTAACGTTGTTTTACCGTGGTCAACGTGAGCGATGATGGCTACGTTACGAAGGTTTGTTCTTACGTTCATGTAGTTATTCCTCTCTTATTTAAAAAATTTCAACTTTTCTTCAACTTTAAGAGTATAGCACACGTCACAGTACCTTTGTCGAGTGGAATCGACTGTGAACGTTTTCATTGCATGTTTTTTATCATACAATAGGGAAGATAACAGAAAATGAGGAGGAGTCTCCATGCAGCTTATGTTTTTATTGATTGCTTTAGCCGTCGTCGCTGGATTTGTCGGTGTCGGCATCGGAGTTGCCGAAGGGAGCACCGCTATCATCTTAGGTAGTCTCGTGTTAAGTGGTGTCGCAACGTTCTTTGGCATCCAGTTACGCCGTCGCATTCTTTCAGACCGTCAATCTTCATGAAAACAAAGGTGTAGCTTTGACTCAGGTCAAAGCTACACCTTCTTCATCAAAAGTTAAATCGGACGCGTCAAACAGACGCGATCTCGAAGGAGTAATCCATCTTCTTCAATCACTTCGTATCCGTGGTTGATAAAGTAATCCCGTTCAACCGAGTCGAATCGGAAACCGGCTTGTTGATAAAAGCGAAGTTGCATGATGCTAGAGTTTCCCGTACAGACGAGGAGTTCTTTTCCGCCGAACGATGATGCCCGCTTCACTGCATCCTGTAGCATTCGCTGTCCGATTGTTTGGTTTTGGCGTTCCGGCTTCACTGCGATATTCACGAGTTCGACCCGTCCCACCTCGTGTGACACTAACATGTATGCACCCACGATTTCACCACCGAGTAACGCTTTGAACGTACGCCCTTCCTGAAATTGTTTTAGGACCATCGCTTCATTCGGATTCGCTAACACGAGAAGATCCCGGACTTCTTCATAAGACTCATGCTCCACGATGTGAAGATCTGGCTTCGCTTCGGCTGTCACCCCTTTTGCGATGACATAATGTTTGATGACATCGTTCACGAATGATTCGCTGCCTGCCAATACGGACGTTTTGCTATCATACTGAATCGGTTCACCGTATACAGAAACGACACGCCCTCCTACTTCTTCTACGAGCAGCTTCCCAGCAGCATAGTCCCACGGCATATTACGCATCGTGATGTACCCGTCAACACGCCCGGCAGCTAGCCAGGCAAGTTCAAGTGACGCGGCCCCGTGCGCCCGTGTCCCAATCGAGTCCCGTACAATCGGAGCGAGGATTTCCGGGGCGATTTGATGGTTCGGCGTAACCCACGTGGCATTCATACTTAAAAAAGCATCTCGTACTTGATGTTCATGAAGAGTCGTCAACATCCTACCGTTTAACGTCGCACCAAAACCTTTTCGAGCCATAAACATCTCATCTGCCATCACATCATACACGAATCCATACTCCACGGCTCCATCAATCATTATAGCAACCGAAATCGCAAACATTCGTTTCTGATGAATGAAATTTAACGTCCCATCAATCGGGTCAACGAACCATACCGTCCCTGTTAACGTGTCCGGTGAGTCTGTCGTCCCTTCTTCCCCCATGATTTGATGGTGTGGAAATGCTTCTTGAATACGACGAACAATCAGCTGTTCCACCGCCCGGTCAATTTCAGTGACCAAATCCCCCTTTCCGGTCTTTCGTTCCACTTCATAACTTTGATCTATCTCACGACGAATTAACTCCCCCGCCTGTTTGATTAAATCGACTGCAAACCATTCTATCATCTGTGATCACCTCAACTGTATTGTACCAAACAAAAACCAGTATCCGCTCGGAATACTGGTTGAATGTGTGTAATGGTTAGGCTTCGAGACGCAATAATTCTTGGCGGTACTTCTCTAACCGATGCTTGCTAGCCTGAACTGTGGCATCATCTTGTGACGCCATCGCATCGAAGAGGGTTGCCAATTCATAATCAATCTCTAAGCGCAGCACCGGAATCCGTTTTTCTGCGTCTTTTCTTTTGAATGCCTCAATCACTTGTTTCATAAGATGCCACACTCCTTTTGTTGGGCTACAAGTTACGGTTTAATGAGTTGAATTGAGTATATCAGATAAAATCTGAAAAAGAAAGAGAATTGTCTGACTATTTTGAATTTTTTATCTTACTGGATATATTCCCAATTTTGAGCCCATTAAACCTGAATCAGTGTTAAAGAACTGTACCCGATTTAAAAGAGAAATAACAAAAAAGTATGCCTCAAATTGCACAGGCATACTTAGACTTACAGTTTGATTCTTTTATTCGAGGACTTCATTGCCGCTTGTACGGTACGATAAGTGGAATATCCCGTCTGTTCGTCGTGAACCGCGTTCAGTTGTTTCTCCTCTGACTTAGATGTTACGATTTGTTTGAAGGTCCGATATGCGTCGAGGAAAACTTCCCGCTCGACCCCACCTTCATTCGCCTGTGCGACGACATTATAAAACTCGACGACATCAATCAATTCGTCTGTCGTCCAATCCGGATTGATTGGATAATTGATTTGCATATTGTTCACCTCGACACTCATTGTAACAACAAAAAAAACTATTGCAAGTTGAGCTAGAAATCTCTATAGTTTTTTTGTTGCTTCTTTTTTAAATCAGCATATAACGTAACGATATCTTTCATCATATAAATAAACTGTTTCCAAGGGGGATTTACGATTGAAATTAAAAGGTGCTACTCAGCTCGAAACGCCACTATTTGACACGTTGCTTGAACATGTCGACTCGAACCCGATAGCGTTCCACATTCCCGGTCATAAAAGCGGGAAAGGTATGGATCCTGAGTTTCGTGACTTTATTGGCGAAAACGCCTTAAAAATTGATTTGATTAACATCGCCCCTCTAGATGACCTCCATCATCCAAAGGCGGCAATCGCTGAAGCGGAGCGCTTAGCGGCAGAGGCGTTCCGTGCTGATGAGACCTTTTTCTCCGTACAAGGAACTTCGAGCGCAATCATGGCGATGATCATGGGCGTCGTTGGACCGAATGAAAAGATTATTGTGCCGCGAAACGTGCACAAATCGGTCATGTCTGCTCTTGTCTTAACTGGTGCTCATCCGGTCTTCATCCATCCAGAATTCGATGAGACGTACGGTATTGCGCATGGCATCACAGCTAGCGCGGTAGAACGTGCTCTCGAACTTCACCCTGATACAAAAGCTGTGCTCGTCATCAACCCGACTTATTTCGGTGTCGCCGGTGACTTAGAACGCATCGTTTCCGTCGCCCATGCGCAAGATGTTCCTGTTCTCGTCGATGAGGCACATGGGGTTCATCTCCCGTTCCACGATGAACTTCCTCTTTCAGCTATGCAAGCTGGAGCTGATGTGGCCGCTACGAGCGTACACAAACTTGGGGGCTCGATGACTGGAAGCTCCATTTTGAACGTACGTCGCGGTCTCGTTTCACCGGAACGGATCCATGCGATGCTTTCAATGATTACAACGACCTCAACGTCTTACTTGCTCCTTGCTTCTCTTGATGCTGCACGTCGACAACTCGCGACAAAAGGGCATGAGATGAACGAACGGGCATTAGATCTCGCTAGAACGTCCCGTACGGCCATCAGTCATATGCCCAACTTGTCTGTATACGGGCATGCCGAGCTTCATTCTGAATCGACTTACGCACTCGACGAGACAAAAGTGCTCGTATCGGTACGTGAACTCGGTGTGACAGGCTTTGAAGTGGAAAAATATCTTCGTGAAAAACATCGGATCGAAGTGGAGATGTCGGATTTACTGAATGTTCTCTTCATTGTCACATCAGCAGATGATGAGTCGACAATCCAGGCATTGATCGATGCGATGCACGATGTCGTCTCCGTTTATCAGAAGTCTGGGAATGACTCGTTATCAATCATGCTTCCTGAGATTCCACCACTTGCGCTTAGCCCACGTGATGCGTTTTATGAAGAAACGGAAACAATTCCACTCGAGAACGCTGTCGGACGCATTTCAGCGGAATTCATCATGGTGTACCCTCCAGGGATTCCGATTATCATCCCAGGTGAATTGATCACAACGTCGACGCTCGACTATATCATGGCCAACATCGAAGCAGGACTACCGGTTCAAGGTCTCGAAGACGAGTCGCTCCAAATGATTAAAGTCATCCAACAAACAAAAGCGATTCGTTAAACAAAAAAATGAGCCGGTCATTACGACCGGCTCATTTTTTATGTCATCTCAGAAAAGGTGGCTGTAGATGATCGAATTGCTTCCCCTGTTACCTATTATAAGAAAACGCTTACATTTTTTCAAGTATCAATTTCCTCTGATTCTTTTATTTTTTCAGCTAAACAAACCCGTAAAAATTCAGCGACGTGCGCCGTATCATTCAAGTTGATACCTAGCATCGGATATAATTGGCGCGGCTCTTCTAGCGCATGTTGATCGAGAAGGGCCGATTGTCCGGTTTGCATACATACGACCAACACTTTTCCCATAAACTGATGGGTGTACACAAACCCGAAATCATAACGTGCAGCTTCTGTTTCGATTCCAGTGAATCTTACGCGACTCGTCTCGGATACGGTATATAATAACTCCTCATCGAATGCCATCAGGATTCCCTCCCTTCTCTCTTCACAAGTATTTTCCTTTATACTATGAGTATGAAACCTAAACAAAGGAGCGTTCGACATGAAAATTGCATATGCCTCACAATCAGATCAAACCGCACTCGTTCAATTGATGCATCAGTTATGGCCTGACGCACCGATTGACGAACTCCAGATGGAGGTCAAGCTCGGTCTCACTTCAAAGAAGATGCATTATTTCATCGCATCCTCCGACACGGGAGGATCCATCGGTTTCTGTCAACTCAGTTTCCGGTATGATTATGTGCCCGGTTCGTCTGCATCCCCGACTGCCTACGTGGAAGGTGTCTATGTCATCGAATCAGCACGACATCAAAGTGTTGCATCGCATTTGATTGAGGCTGCCTCTACCTTTGCCACACGTAACGGGTGTATCGAACTGGCTTCGGATACCGAACTTGAAAATAAAGACAGCCAACAGTTTCACAAAAAAATTGGATTCAAGGAAGTCGAACGCATCGTCACCTATATAAAAAACCTCTCTCACGAATCGTGAGAGAGGTTCATTGCCGTTATTATTTTACAACGTGGATTGGCATCCCCATTGCGATTTCAGCAGCTTCCATTGCCATCTCACCGAGTGATGGGTGAGCGTGGATTGTAAGCGCGATATCTTCAGCAGTCATACCAGCTTCAATTGCAAGACCAAGCTCAGCAATCATATCTGATGCGCCAGTACCCGCAATTTGAGCACCGATCAAGAGACCGTCCTCTTTGCGTGTGATAAGCTTCATGAAGCCGTCTGGCTCGTCAAGTGCGAGTGCACGACCGTTCGCTGCGAATGGGAATTTCGAAACTGTGATTTCGAGTCCTTCTTCTTTTGCGAGTGGTTCTGTGTAACCGACAGTTGCGAGTTCAGGATCAGTGAAGACGACTGCAGGGATTGCAGAGTAGTCGAGGTAAGCTGGCTTACCTGCAGCTGCTTCTGCTGCAATCTTCGCTTCGTAAGAAGCTTTGTGTGCAAGTGGTGGTCCAGGAACGATATCACCGATTGCGTAGATGTTTTCGTTCGATGTTTTACACTGGTCATCGATTTCAATGATGCCACGGTCGCTAATTTTCACTTCCGCGTTTTCAAGACCGATGTCGCCTGTGTTTGGACGACGACCAACTGTGACGAGGACATAGTCCGCTTCAACAGATTGCTCTTCACCGTTTACTTCAAACTTAACGGTTACGCCGTCTTCCGTTTCTTCAACACCTTTAGCAAGTGCATTCGTGTGGATTGTGACGTTTCCTTTTTGTTTGAGTTTCTTCTTAACGATTTGCGTCATTTGTGGTTCGAAACCAGACAAAATGTCGCTAGCGCCTTCTACAACGACGACTTCTGTATCGAAGTTAGCGTATGCAGTTCCAAGCTCCATACCGATGTATCCACCGCCGATAACGACGAGTTTTTTCGGTACTTCAGGAAGTGCCAATGCACCAGTTGAAGAAAGGACGCGTTTTGACCATTTGAACGATGGGATCTCGATTGGTGTAGAACCAGTCGCGATAATCGCTTTTTTGAATTTGTAAGGAGTCGAGCTATCTTCTGTGATGACACGAACTGTGTCTTCAGAAGCGAAGAACGCTTCACCTTGAAGGATTTCAATCTTGTTTCCTTTAAGGAGACCTTTGACACCGCCAGTCAATTTGTTAACAACTGACTGTTTCCAGTCTTGAACTTTTGTGAAGTCCACTGACACGTTGTCAGACGAGATCCCCATTGAATCGTGTCCTTTAGCGTGTTGGAAGTTGTGTCCAGCTGTGATTAACGCTTTCGACGGGATACATCCTACGTTCAAGCAGACACCACCGAAGTTGCCTTTCTCAACGATCGTTACTTTCATTCCGAGCTGTGCGCCACGGATTGCGGCAACGTATCCACCAGGACCGGCACCGATGACAAGCAAATCAGTTTCTTGTGCGAATTCTCCTACTACCATGTTCTTATCCCTCCATCATTAGAAGTGCTGGGTCTTCGAGCAAGCGTTTCACCATGTTAAGAGCGTTTTGTGCAGTCGCACCGTCGATGAGGCGGTGGTCAAAGCTGAATGAAAGTGCAAGGACTGGCGCGGCAACGATTTCACCGTTCTTCACGACAGCTTTCTCAGCGATCCGGCCGATACCGAGAATCGCAACTTCTGGGTGGTTGATGACAGGCGTGAACCATTGTCCACCGGCTGAACCGATGTTTGTGATTGTGATTGATCCGCCTTTCATGTCGTCCCCAGCGAGCTTGCCTTCACGAGCTTTACCCGCAAGTTCGTTAATGTTTGTAGCAAGTGAATAGATTGATTTACGGTCTGCATCTTTAACGACTGGTACAACGAGTCCGTTGTCTGTGTCAGCTGCGATCCCGATGTTGTAGTAGTTTTTGTAAACGATTTCTTCGTTCACGTCATCGATTGAAGCGTTGATTGTTGGGAATGCTTTCGCTGCAGCAGTCAATGCTTTCACGACGAATGGCAAGTATGTGAGTTTCACACCTTGGTCAGCCGCGACTTGTTTGAAGTCTTTACGGAGTGCGACGAGTTTTGTAACGTCGACTTCGTCCATGAGTGTAACGTGTGGTGCAGTGTGTTTCGAGTTAACCATTGCTTTCGAGATAGCTTTACGGATTCCACGGATTTTCTCACGTGTTTCAAGCTCTGGAGTCGCTGACTCGTAAGGCTTGATTTCCGTTTTTGCAGCTGCTGCCGGTGCTACAGAATCTGTTTTTTCTGTTGTAGCTTCTGCAGACGGTGCTTCACCGTTCGCGAATGCATCGATGTCTTCTTTCATGACACGACCGTTGTCGCCAGAACCGCTCACTTCACGGATATCTACACCTTTTTCACGTGCATATTTACGGACAGATGGCATTGCGATGACACGCTCAGATTTGTGAAGTTGAACGTCGCGTGGCGCGTCTTCTTTCACTTCTTCTTTTACGTCTTCTGTTTTCTCTTCTGCTTTCGGTTGTTCAGGAGTCTCTTCTTCTTCTCCTGCTGGTGCGTCGCCTTCGATGTCAAATGTAACGAGGACGTCACCGACTACGGCAACTGTACCTTCAGAAACTTTAACCTCTTTGACTGTGCCGTCGACTGGAGCCGGGATTTCAACGACTGCTTTGTCGTTTTGTACTTCCAAGAGAACATCATCCTCTTTGACCGTATCCCCTGCTTTTACGAACCACTTGACGATTTCACCTTCGTGAATACCTTCACCGATATCTGGTAATTTAAATTCAAATACTGCCACTGGTTTTTCCTCCCATCAATTCATCATGTAAACACGATAAGGGAGACAAATCTCCCTCATCGTTTATTCGACACGATCTTAGAAGTTCACAACTTCTTTAACTTTTGCAACGACATCTTTATGGTCAGGCAACCACATGTCTTCACCTTGTGCGAATGCGAAGACTGTGTCTGGTGCAGTCACTCGAAGAACTGGTGCTTCGAGGTGAAGAATTGCGCGCTCTTGAATTTCAGTTACAACGTTTGCTGCGATTCCTGCTTGACGTTGAGCCTCTTGAACGACGATCGCACGACCTGTTTTCTTAACAGACTCTACGATTGTCTCAATATCAAGCGGGCTCACTGTCATGAGGTCGATGACTTCAACGTTGATGTTTTCTTTTTCAAGCTCTTCCGCTGCTTTAAGTGAAGTGTGAACCATCGCACCGTAAGTGATGATTGAAACGTCTGTCCCTTCACGTTTCACATCTGCTTTACCGAGTTCGATTGTGTAATCACCTTCAGGCACTTCGCCACGGAATGAACGATACAATTTCATGTGCTCGAGGAACACAACCGGGTCGTTGTCGCGGATTGACGCGATCAACAAACCTTTTGCATCGTAAGGAGTTGATGGAATAACGACTTTTAGACCTGGTGACTGAGCCATTAAACCTTCAAGACTGTCCGCGTGAAGCTCAGGTGTCTTAACGCCACCACCGAATGGTGAACGAATTGTAATCGGTTGGCTGTAAGCGCCACCCGAGCGGTAACGCATACGTGCCATTTGAGCTGCGATTGAGTCGAAAACTTCGAATACGAATCCGAAGAATTGAACTTCCATGATTGGACGGAATCCAGTAAGACCTAGACCGATTGCAAGACCACCAATCCCTGATTCAGCGAGTGGCGTGTCAAAGACACGGTCTTCGCCGAGCTCGTCTTGGAGACCTTCCGTCGCACGGAATACCCCACCGTTTTTACCAACGTCTTCTCCAAAGAGAAGTACTTTCTCGTCGCGTTTCATTTCAACGCGCATCGCATCAGTAATCGCTTGGATCATTGTCATTTGAGCCATAACTTACTTCGACTCCTTTGCAGTATATTCTTCAAGCTGTTCTTTCAAGTTTGAAGGAAGTTCTTCATACATGTTGTTGATGAAGTCCGAAACTTTTTGTTTTGGTTCTTTGTCAGCTTGGCTGATTGCTTCTTTCACATCTGCCTTCGCTTGCTCGATCACTTCGTTCTCCATATCCTCGTTCCAAAGCTTCTTGTTCTCAAGGAAGAGACGGAAACGAACAAGCGGATCTTTTTCTTGATACTCAGTATCGAGTTCTTTTGTACGGTAACGTGTTGGGTCATCCCCAGCAAGCGTATGTGGTCCGTAACGGTATGTGAGTGACTCGATGAGTGTAGGTGTTCCTTCGAGTGCGTCTACACGAGCTTGTTGTGTCGCTGCAAGCACTGCAAGAATGTCCATTCCGTCTACTTGGATTCCGTTGATTCCAGCTGCAACAGCTTTTTGCGCGATCGTCTTAGCTGCCGTCTGCTTCTCAACTGGCGTCGAAATAGCGAAGCGGTTGTTTTGAACGACAAAGATTGCTGGTGATTTGAATGCACCTGCAAAGTTCAATCCTTCGTAGAAGTCACCTTGTGATGACCCGCCGTCACCGGTGTAAGTAATGGCGACATTTTTGTTGCCGTTGCGTTTGAGACCCATTGCCACACCCGCAGTTTGAACGATTTGTGCACCGATGATGATTTGTGGCATCAATACGTTGACACCTTCAGGGATGCGGTTTCCTGCCACGTGTCCACGTGAGAACAAGAATGCTTGATAGAGCGGAAGTCCGTGGAATACGAGTTGTGGAATATCACGGTATCCTGGAAGAATCCAGTCCTCTTTGTCGAGCGCATATTGCGTCCCGATCATCGTCGCTTCTTGACCTGCCACTGGCGCGTAGAATCCTAGGCGTCCTTGACGGTTAAGTGAGATGGCGCGTTGGTCCCAGATTCGAGTATAGACCATGCGGCGCATGAGCTCCTGAAGTTGCTCGTCCGTTAAGTCAGGCATTGCGTCTTGGTTGACGACCTCACCCTTCTCGTCGAGAATACGGAACGTTTGGAAATTTTCTTCCACGTTTTGAAGTACCTGAACGTTGTTCATTCGTTTCACCTCATCCTTTCAACTATGAGACAATTGTCTTTTTTGTGATCAAACACTATCTCAAATCTTACGTGTATCTGTCCAAAAAAGCAATCTGTATTAACGTGATTCAGGAAAGTTATTCTATCCTGCCGTTTCCTTGTTAGTATAAAACGGGTTGTTACAATAACGCAAAAAATATGCTCACTAAAATAAACCGCTTACATTGAAGGGTTATTACGTCTTTTTTACCGCTGTATTATTTTCATTTCACCTTCTGTACCATCCACATTACTTCCTGTTTAAATATGATATAATCAAACGTATACGTTTGATAGAAAGGAAGTTGTTTATGTTAACAATGAAAGATGTGATTCGCGAGGGAGATGAACGGCTTCGCGCTCGCTCAACTGAAGTACCGATTCCGCCAAAAGAAGAAGATTTGGCATTACTCGACGAGATGGAGACGTTCCTCGTCAATAGTCAAGATCCAGAAATGAGCGAAAAATATGAGCTGCGGGGCGGTGTCGGAATCGCTGCTCCACAACTCGGCGTGAACCGTCGTTTCTTCACGATACTGCTTCAAGAAGAGGAAGAGACATTCAAACTCTCCATCTTCAACCCTAAAATTACGAGCCATTCCGTCGAACAAACATTTTTAAATGGTGGGGAAGGCTGCTTATCGGTAGACCGCGTGGTCAAAGGAAATGTACCTCGTTTTCGTCGAATCACATTAGAAGGGTTCGACCGAGACGGGAAGCCGATTAAGCTTCGCTTACGCGGAATGCGCGCCATCGTCTGTCAGCACGAGCTCGACCATTTGGACGGAATTTTGTTTTATGACCGTATCAATACAGCGAACCCGTTAGAAACTTACGGCGAACCGATTTAACATGTTTAGTTCGAGAAAAAGGGCACTGTTGTTACTATTCCCATTTTTATTTCTTTTAATCGGGGGATGTGTACGTATTAATTATGACGCGACTGTAAACTACGATCAGTCCGTTTCTCTCGAAACGACATACGCCTTTCGGGAACATCCGGTCATGAAGTTGCTCAATCTCAGGCTCGATTGGGATACATGGAAAGAACAGGCTGAGGATAACGGGTATGAAACGGATGATTACTCGAGTACCGACGACTATGAAGGAATGGTTTTGAGGAAGACATTTAAAAATGTGGATGAGTTGCAACAGATTAAAGAAGAGTGGAAAACGGGTCCAGCTGGAATTTTGGTTCCTCCAGACATTCGATTCGACATCGAACAGCGAGAGGGTATCTGGTTCGATTCTTACACCCTTCAGACGAACCTCGACCTTCGACTTGATCAAGTCGACTTACCAGGAGTTGAACTGACAGGGTCTCCTAAAAAGTTAGCTGAGCGGTATATCCGTCAAGCCGATATCCGTTTCAACTTGAACGTGCCGACCGGCGTGTTTGTCGAGGACGGGACCGGTCTTGATCTCCGTTCTATGAAACATGTTGAGTGGCAAGTATATGGAGGACGCCAAAACAATTTGAAGCTCGTCGCCCACGTGCCAAACATCAAAGCGTGGATTGTGACGATCATCGTACTCATTGCGGCGGTAATCTTATCCTATTTTATTTGGCGTAAATATCGTCGAAATGTTGGCAATCCGAGAAAGACCTCGATTCGTTCACGACTGCTAGGACTTTTAATTGTCTCGCTATCGCTATCGCTCATCATTGTCACATTCCGACAAGAGTTAGCGAACGAGCGACAATCTGAGGCGGTTCGTCAAGCTTCACAAACGAATGAATTCATCCCTACTTTTGCAGTGCATGGTCTACTCGGTACAGATCGGACCTTCCTTCGCTTCTCTCAAGCTATGGAACAAAGTGGTCAAGCGACTGATGGCGCACTCTGCACTGTTACTGTAAAAGGAAAAGCCGATTGTGAAATTTATGATTATAGTTCGAATCGCCCTATTGTCCGAATCGAATTCGAAGATGCGGAGGCTTCTTTAAACAACCAGACGAAGTGGTTTAACGCTGCCATCGAAACGTATAAAAAAACAAGAAATCGTTCGTTTGATCGCATGTATATTATCGGTCACAGTATGGGTGGTGTTGCTGCTGCCAACTATATCCTGAATCAAGAGACTTACATCGTGGATAAGTTCGTCACGTTTGATAGTCCGTTCGGCGGCACACGACTTGCGAACTTCGGACTATCTGCAAGTAATTTCGGAATCAATACAGGTAGTCCCGCTATCCGTGACTTATCACCTAACTCGGATGGGTTGCAAGCATTCCAATCAAAACTTGAGACATGGCCACGCTCCGTACAAGTACTCTCATTTTCCGGACGAGGTGGCGAATTTAATCTTATCGAGAAATCCAGTTCTCTGCTACTAGAAGAGTATACGAATAATATTCAAACCGAAACCGTCCCGTATGACCACTTCTCGCTCCATCGAAAGAGCGATTTATTGGAAGAGACGGGGAAATTCTTGTACGAATACACGAATGAATTTAATCCCATTGAGACGAATTAACGTTAAAACAGCTATCCCCTTTTGACTGAGGATAGCTGTTTTTTTCAATATGTCATCGTCCACGTGACTTTTTGAAGCCAATAGATTGCGTACTTAGCGAGTGGAATGTCTGTTTGTATTTCGTCATATGCTACCGCATATGTCCCGTTCTCGTTATTCCACAAACGATTAAAATACCCGTCCACTTCATCAAAGAATGCTGTATCCCCTTCCCCCTTCACTTCGACATCTGCCTCTAAATTATAGTCGTTCATATTTCGGGTCGTATAATTCCCAGAGCCTAACACGACCGTTTTCTCATCTCCATCGACATATAGAATTTTCGGGTGATACTGCTCTTTGCCAACGTCATACCAGCGAATCTCGATTCGTTCCGGGTTGACGGTATTTAGTTCGGCTGTCACCGGTAAGTTCGGTAATCCCGACTTTGAACGACCAAACGCATTCGTGTTTGGGTCGAGAATCAAATTAACGGTCACACCTCGTCCCGCGGCGTCCTCGATTGCCTGGATGATATTCCGATCAGCCAGGTAGAACATTCCGATCCAAACGGTATCTCCGTCGTCCGCTCCATTCATCGCGTCGAGCACCGACTCTTGAATCTTCCCTTCCGTGACATAACGAATTTTCATTGTCGCCTCAGACGGTTCGCTCTCAATGCTAGACAACGCCTCGTCATCCGGGAAGCGTCGTGCATCCCCTTTCGAGAACGTCGCAACCGCTTGCTCGCCTTCAATGATTTCTTTTAAAATCGGTCCTTTCAGATGGACACCGACGTTTGAATGATACCCACTGGCGTCATGCGGATTCGCAGATAACACGAACCCTTCATTTTCAGTGACCATGACCTTCCGGTGGTTCGCTTTGATGTTTAACAGCCTCAAATACGCACGAACAGTAATGTCCGGCGCAGATGAGGCCATCGGATTCGGTAACCAACCGTCCTGACTATTTCCGAACCATTGAATCGCCATCCGGTAAAACGAGGAGTATAAAATATTCGGGTCACGAAGTTCGTCAAGATTCGTGTAAACGACTTCTGCCCCTGCTTCCTCTAGTACGTCGAAATGGTCTGACACGTGACCGTTGTATGTTGTATTAATTTCATCTGTGATGAAGACGACTTTCAAGTCTGGATAGCGTTCCATTTGTTCAAGCAACGCGAAAGAGAGTCTTGAAGTAATATCTGGATATTGCCGATCTTCGTTCGAATAAGGATTAAATAAGAAGAAGTCCATGACGATATAATCTTTCGCCTCTCGAATGGCTCGTTCCACTTCATTAAAGATTTCTTGCTCGACAATTTCTGTATCCTCACCCTGATATGTCAGATCATGTAGAAAATCGATTTGGTCATCCGAAATCATATACGGTTCGGACTGACGTGACACCCCTTCCGGTAATGGTTTGATTTGATGATATACGAGCGTGATGAGAAAAATGACCGCAATGATTGCCGTCCCCCACTTCCACCACTTCTTTTTCCCAGTCTTATTAGCCATACTTTCCCCTCCTTAATTGCGGTGAAAAAAAACAGGCTGTAGTTTTCTACAGCCCGTTGAAATCACACTTCCATAATAATCGGTAGAACCATCGGGTGTCTCCGCGTCTTTTGTGCCAAATATGGTGTGAGCGTCTCAGACACAAGTTGCTTCATCTCCGACCACTTCATCTGCTTATTTGACAATCCTTGCTCGACCGTTTTCTTCAACAGACGTTCACCATCACGAATCAAGCTACCTGATTCACGCATATAGACAAATCCTCGTGAGATGATATCTGGTCCTGACACGAGTTTACGTGTCTTGCCGTCGATACTGATGACGACGACAACGAGTCCATCTTCAGACAAGATGCGTCGGTCTCTTAATACGATATTTCCGATGTCGCCAATTCCATTTCCATCAATATAAACAGCGTTCGCAGAAATTTTACCGGTGACAGCAGCCGAATCGGCATCGACGGCGAGCACTTCCCCGTTATCCATGACGAAGCTGTTCTCTTTCGGGATGCCAACGGATTCAGCAAGTTCCGCATGTTTCTTCAACATCCGATATTCACCGTGAATCGGCATAAAGAATTTTGGATTGAGAAGACGAATCATCAACAACTGTTCTTGTTGCGAACCGTGTCCTGATGTATGAATGTTCGTCAACTTCCCATAGACAACGTCCGCCCCTGCTTTATACAACTGATCAATCGTCTTCCCGACGGAAATGGCGTTACCAGGAATCGGAGAAGATGAGAAGATGACCGTATCTCCAGGAATAATCGACACTTGACGGTGTGTCCCGTTTGCGATGCGACTGAGCGCGGCCATCGGTTCACCTTGTGAGCCGGTACAAAGGATCGCAATCTCATTCGGGTCGTAATGACGCATTTGATTCGTCTCAATGATCATCCCTTTCGGAACGTTGATGAAACCGAGCTCTTGCCCGATCGTCATGACTTTTTCCATCGAGCGACCAAAAATCATCAGATGGCGTCCAGTCTCGGCACACGCATCGACCACTTGTTGTAATCGATAGATGTTTGATGCAAACGTTGCAAAGATGATACGACCGTCTGCCTTACGGAACGTCTCGCTAATGGTACCTCCGACAACACTTTCACTCATCGTGAAACCTTCGACTTCCGCATTGGTAGAGTCAGATAAAAGACAGAGCACACCTTCTTTTCCGATTTCCGCCATCTTAGCGAGGTCTGCTGGTTCACCGACCGGAGTGAAGTCAAACTTGAAGTCACCCGTATGGACGATATTCCCTTGTGGTGTTTTCACGACGACACCGAGTGAGTTCGGAATCGAGTGAGTCGTACGGAAGAACGAGATGCTCGTTTTTCGGAATTTAACGATTGCATCTTCATCAATTTCATGGAGCTCCGCTTCACGTAACAATCCGTGCTCTTCTAGTTTTACTTTAATCAAACCGAGGGCGAGTTTTGTCGCATAAATCGGTAACTGAACTTGCTTTAGTAAAAATGGAATCCCACCGATATGGTCTTCGTGACCGTGCGTGATAAATACCCCTTTTACTTTGTCCTTATTTTTAATCAAGTACGAGTAATCTGGAATCACATAGTCAATTCCAAGCAAGTCATCCTCTGGGAACATAATTCCCGCATCGATGACGATGATTTCATCTTGGAATTGAACAACGTATGTGTTCTTCCCGATTTCTCCTAGTCCGCCTAATGCGAACACAGCTGTTTGGTGGTTCTTAACAAACTTCATTTAATCTCTCCTTACTTTAATTATTAATACATCTATGTGAAACATAAGTGATTCTCGAATATGCCCGTAAGATTCTTTTTTCATTATAGCTCATATCATGCCAATATTTCACTAACGATGTGATATTCGTGGTAGTTTCCCTAATTCATGTTATCCTTTTAGTGGGTTCGAAAAACATATTTTTAGACAAAGAGAAAGAATGGTGAATCAAATGGAAGACCAAAAAGTTGTTTTTTTCGACATTGACGGAACGCTCTTACATGAAGGAAGTTATATTCCACCTTCAACGATTTCAGCAATTCAAGCTTTGCAGGCAAACGGTGTCGAAACATTTATCGCTACGGGGCGAGGACCAGCCATGCTCTCGGACATCCCGGAACGCGTCGGGATTGACAGCCTTGTATGTTACAACGGTCAAATCGTTGTGCATCAAGGCGAAATCGTGTATCGTAACACGCTCTCAAAAGACGCCTTAACCCGTTTGACGACTCACGCCACATCAAATGACCATACCCTCGTCTATTTAGGACAGGACAGTGGAGGCGCCTCAAAACCGAATGATACCATTGTCAATCAATCCCTCGGAGAGCTTGCCATGCCGATTCCTCGATTTGAACCGAACTTCCACGTGGAAGAGGATGTGTACCAGACACTCCTCTACTGTACGCCAGAAGATGAACATCACTATATCGGTACCTATCAGGAGTTCGATTTCATTCGTTGGCACCCTCATGCGATGGACGTGATCAATAAAGGGGCAAGTAAGGCCGATGGCATCCGTCACTTTATCGAAACGAACGGCTACCGCGTTGAAAATACGTACGCCTTCGGAGATGCTTTGAATGACCTAGCCATGCTCCAATATGTAGGGACAGGTATCGCCATGGGCAATGCTCGTTCTGAAGCGAAGGACGTTGCGGATTTTGTGACAAAATCAATCCTCGAAGATGGTATCGAACACGGTTTGAAGACCATGAAGCTAATCTAAAAAAAGACCTCTTTTGAGTCAAACCGTCGAGTTGGATCAAACGATTCAACAATCACGGTATCGCTCAAGAGGTCTTTTTTATTTCGAACGTAACGTCCGCTCGAGTCTATCTAGATCAGTATCTTTACCAATGATGATCAAAATATCTTCTGATAAAATCATTTCATCCGCCTGCGGAGAAATGAGGACATCATCATCGCGACGAACGGCAACAATGTTCACCCCGTATTTCGCCCGTAAGTCCAAATCAATAAGAGATTTGTTCGACAACTTATCAGACGCTTTGATTTCGACAATCGAGTGTTCATTCGATAACTCAAGATAGTCGAGAATACTTTGGCTCATCAATCCATTTGCAATTCGAACGCCCATATCGCGTTCTGGGTGGACGATGTTGTCTGCCCCAATTCGACGAAGGACTTTTTCATGGTAATCGTTTGTCGCTTTCACCGTGATGATTTGTACACCGAGCTCTTTTAATATTAACGTCGTCAAAATCGAAGCTTGAATGTTTTCTCCGATTGCGACAATGACATGTTCAAAGTTACGAATCCCCAAACTTTTCAATACGTTCTCATCGGTCGTATCGGCAATAACGGCATGAGTGGCCAACCCCATAAACTCGTTGACACGTTCTTCATCGGAATCGATGGCGAGGACGTCGTATCCGTTTGAAGACAATTCACGGACGATCGACCCACCGAACCGTCCTAATCCGATGACTGCAAATTCACCTGTCATGATGCTACATCCCTTTCCTACACATATTCTCTTCTTGATTCTTCGTTCAGTTTAACTGATTCCACTTCAAAACTCTATACAAAAAACAAAACGGGATTCCCTTCAAATAAAGGAAATCCCGTCTTTGACATTATGCTTTTCCACTCGAGCGTTTCCCTCGTACGTAGTCGTTGTCGAACAAGAACAAACGAAGCAAGAGATAGAGCGCCGGAACGAGAAGGAGCAATCCTAAGATGAATACGATGACGAGCGCCACCGCCATCGACTCGTTGACGACACTTCCATTGATATCGATGTACGGATACAAGATATACGGCAAGTGCGAATATCCGTATCCGAACCAAGCCATGAAAAATTGTCCCATAACCATCAGGAAAGCAATACCGTAGTTCCGTTTCATATAAACGAAGGAGACGGCGATGACGAAGAAGAGGAAGCTCATCGCGAACCACCACCAGTTTCCTCCTAGAATACTTTCATAGTGCCAAGCCGCCTGCGATTTCAAGCCGAAGAAGACAAGCCCTGAAGCAATAATCGTCGGTACACTCCAAAAGAGAGCCCATTTTCTGACGAGTTCGACCGCATCTCGATCACGTGCTTTGTCCGCATAGAACAAAAGGAACATGGCGCTAATATATAGGACCGAGACAATTGCTAAAATGACGACTGTCCACGAGTAGAAGTTGGTAAACAACTTCGCCGCGTCAAAGATGACTCCGTTTTCCGTTTCGGTGATAAAACCACCTTGACTGACCGTCAATACTGTCGACATCGAAGCTGGGATGAGTAACCCGGTCGCCCCGTAAAGGAATACATAAAGCGTACTTTCTTTCGACCCGTAGTTCGCAAACGCATAAAAGCTACCACGAATCGCAAGCAAGATTAAAACTACAGATGCCGGAACGAGTAATGCCGTCCCATAATAGTAAGCCGTGTCAGGGAAGAATCCAACAATTCCGACAAAGAAGAAGACAAAAAATACGTTCGTAACTTCCCATGTCGGGGACAAATACCGCTTGACGAGTCGGTTCACTAGATGGTCGCGTTTCGTATAGCGACTATAAAAGGCGAAGAATCCTGCACCGAAGTCAATCGATGCGACGATGAGATAGCCGTACAAGAACGTCCATAAGACGGCAATCCCTAATTCTTGAATTTGCATGTCATACCCTCCGATCACACTTCATCCGCAAACATCGCTTCACCACGATGTTCGGATTGTTTTAGTTCTTTCCCTACTGGGTTCTCTTTGAACAGGCGTGATAGAACCAATACTGTGACTGTTCCAAGTACCGCGTAGAGGATCGCGAAAGCGACAAGCATCCAACCGACATTTGCCGATGTCGTAGCTGCATCACTCGTGCGCATCAACTCATAAAGCGCCCAAGGTTGGCGACCAAACTCAGCGAAGAACCATCCAAATTCAATCGCTGCCATCGCAAGCGGTCCGCCGGCTGCAATCGCAAAGAGCATCGGTTTACTGAACTGATTCAATCGCTTAATATAGCGCCCTAGTACGAATAGGAAAGAGATGAGCGCGAGAAGCATCCCGATTCCGACCATCGCATCAAAAAAGTAGTGAACAAAGAGCGGCGGTTGGTCTTCTTTTGCGAATTCATCTAGACCTGTCACCTCATAGTTCGGGACACCACCAGCGAGAATAGAAAGTGCATAAGGAATCTTCAAAGCCCCTCGGACTTCATATCCGCCTTCACCGTCATCTTCTAACCAACCACCGAGAATCAATTCTGCCTCGGAGGAGGTTTCAAAGTGCCATTCAGCTGCCGCTAATTTATCCGGTTGGTATTGAGCCAAATATTTACCTGAGAAATCACCAACAAGCGCTGTCGCAATCGCAAAAATCAGTGCGACTGTCATCGTCAAACGAAGACCTTTTTTGTGGTACTCGATCGACATCTTGTCGAGTTGATTACGACGTTGACGCAACAATTGTACGGCTGCGATCGCTGCTAGGATGAACGCAGATGTTAAAATCGCAGACGTCAGCACATGAGCCATCTTCGTCGGCATCGCCGGACTGAACATCGCCTCAAGGGGACTAACGTTCGCCAAACGACCGTCGACAATATCAAACCCTACAGGTTGGTTCATAAAACTGTTTACCGTTGTGATGAAAAATCCTGAGAACAATGCACCTACCGCTACCGGAATGCCGAGAAGCATGTGGTGCCACGGATTTTTAAAGCGATCCCACGTGTACAAATAAATTCCGAGGAAAATCGCTTCAAAGAAGAACGCGAACGTCTCCATGAACAGCGGGAGCGCAATCGTTTGACCCGCGACGCGCATCAAATTCGGCCATAATAGAGAAAGCTGTAGACCGATTGCCGTACCCGTCACAACACCGACCGCTACCGTCACGACATAGCCACGTGACCATCGTCGAGCCATGAGCGTGTATTTCGGATCTTTTTTACGAATCCCTAAAAATTCTGCCAATAAGATTAAAAGTGGAACCCCGACGCCGAGTGTGGCAAAAATCACATGAAACCCTAATGTGAGTGCCGTCAATGCCCGGCTCATCAGGACAGGATCTTGAAACATCTATTGATTACCTCCTATCTCTCTCTATCGCTTCGAAACATGTATGAAGCGACAATCACAGATGAATACCCTTCGATACTTTCATCATAATGATTTTGTATTGCGCTGTAATGTCCTAATGCTTGAGTTCGCAAAATGTTCACATTTGAGCAATCGCCACAAAATCGTCGCTTTACATTCATTCACTTTTCCCTTTTCCACCAAGCTTCACTCCTATTTGAACACACTAAAAGCGGTCACAAACGCGACCGCTCCGAGTTATTGAATCATGACTGTACGGAAGTAGTGATCAAATAAATCAATGGCAACTTCTATCGCACGTTCATCCGGATTGAGTGTCGATTGATGGAGACCCGACCCCATGTCGTTTACCCCTAACCAAACCATGAAGCCCGGGACTTGCTTCAGCATATATCCGAAATCTTCGCCCGTCATGGCTGGTACGCAAGTCTTATACGAATAGCCCACCTCTTCGACCGCTTCTTCGAATTGATAGAGATAGCGCTCATCGTTGACGACCTCATGGTAGCGATTCCCGAATTCAAGATCAATTTGAACGTTATACGTCATCTCGACCCCGGCGATGACTTGACGAATCCGACTCTCGAGCACGACCATTTCTTTATCAGACAATGCTCGTACCGTCCCATCCAATTTAGCCGTATCAGCAATGATATTCTCTTTCGTCCCGGCCGCGACCTTTCCGATGCTGACGACCGCACTTCCCATCGGGTCGATGTTCCGTGACACGATTGTTTGCAGTTGCATGATGAGCGCAGCTTGAACGATGACAGCATCAATCCCAGCATGAGGAAAGGCGCCATGCCCTCCTTTACCATGAATCGTCATATGGAGCTCGCGCGCGCTTGCAAATAGCACACCGGGTCTTGAAGCTACCATCCCGACCGGATATTCAGGAGCGACATGTAAGCCGAATAACGCATCTGGACGAAAGTGATAGAACAACTCAGATTTCGCCATCGGTTCCGCTCCCCCCGGTCCTTCTTCAGCAGGTTGGAAGAAGATGACGAGATGATGATTAAACGGTACTTCGACGGCACGTTTAATCAATCCGAGCGCGATGGACATATGGACGTCATGACCGCACGCATGCATCATCCCTTCATGAATCGATGCAAATTCTAAATCTGTCTCTTCCGTAATGGGTAACCCATCCATATCAGCCCGATATCCAATCGTCTTTTCACCGACAAGTCCATCTACACGTACAAAGAGCCCCGTCCGCCAATGCGTGATCTGAACACGTGGTGAATCGAGCGAACGAATCAATTGTTCAAGAGTCGCTTGTGTTTTGAACTCTTCATACCCGACCTCTGGAATTAAATGTAGTTGTCTTCTCGCTTCGATTGCCCAATTCATGATTCAGTCTCCTTCGTTACTTCTTCAACAATATTCCAAAATGCTTGAACTTGCGCCAACTCTAACATCGATTCTGTCGAGAGCATCCAAGTGTCTCGAACAAGCGGCACCCCAGCTGATGAGGTCAATGGGATCTTATTCATCTCATTGACATCTTTGATGGTCGACTCCGGCAAAATTGCAAAGCCGATTCCATGTAACGCCATCTGTTTACACGTTTCAATCTGATCTACGACAAGCGTCGTGAGTGGCGGACTTGAAAACCGTTCTTGCCACCACTCTAATATTTCCTGGTAATAAGTCGAATCACTCTTAAACTGAATGAACGAGCGTTCGTTATTTTTCAGTTGGGAGAGTTCGGTCATCTTCAAATCGACCAAGTGTAAGGAGTCGGAGAACAACTTCATACGCTCGCCCCGCCAGTCCGGATTCCCTCGTATAATCCCTATATGATAATTTTCTTCAAGCATATAACGCATCATTTCACTCGACCATCCTGTGACCAACTTCACTCGAACGGACGGATATCGTTCCACAAACGTCTTTAATACTTTCGGTAGCCAATATTGCCCCATGATAGAGGCGACGGCGATTTTCAATGTCCCGTATACTTCTCCTTGGTTTGCTGTCAGCTCGCCTCTTAGTTCCTGTTCTTCACTGTACATCTTTTTGGCAAACTCGATGATTTTCTCGCCATCTGGTGTCAATGCGAGCCCTCGGGTCGAACGAACAAAAATCTTCTTCCCCCATTGATGCTCGATTGTCACGAGCCGCTGACTGAGAGCCGGTTGTGAGACGAACAATCGCTCTGCCGCTTTACGCATATTCAATTCTTCTGCAAGAATAATTAACACTTCTACTTCTGAAACTTGCATCACGTCACCTGTTTCTCTATCGTTTGAAAGATTGTATACTGAATAAGTATTTGTTTCAATGTATCATATCATGTTTATTCAATATTTTGAGTATTAGGAGGAATTCTGATGCAACGCCGTCATTTCGCCTTTATCTTCGCAGCTGTCGCGACACTCGGCAGCCTTTATTATTCTGAAGTTATGCTCTTTTTACCGTGTAAATTATGCTGGTTCCAGCGTATTTTTATGTATCCGCTGGCCATCTACTATCTGACCACCATGTTGACCGTTCGTGATGTCAACCGCTTGTTTGTCGGAATCATGGCCGGAGCAGGATGGTGTATTAGCCTATACCACGTGATTTTAGAACGCATCCCTAATGGAGAGGCTTTCTGTACGAACGACTGCCTGATTCGCTGGGTCAACTACTTTGGATTCGTCACAATTCCTTTACTCAGTTTCATCGCATTCACATGCATTCTGATTATTCAGTTCGCCCCTTTCAAGAAAGCGTGAAACAAATAAAGGAGAAGCTGTCATCGCGACAGCTTCTCCTATTTTCATTGCCACCACTCGTCGTACAAAGAGGCAGGCATATGATGCTTGTGACGTGAACGCTTGAAAATCGTCTCGATTAGTTCGGCAATCTCCGGGTCGATGGATTTCCCTTCTAAATAATCATCTAGTTGATCATACGTCATACCAAGCGCCACTTCGTCAGGAAGTCCAGGACGACCATCTTCAAGGTCTGCTGTCGGTACTTTATAAATGACACGTTCGTGAGCCTCCAATTCGTGGAGAAGTGCTTTTCCTTGACGCTTGTTCAAGCCAGTCAAAGGTGTGAGGTCACATGCACCGTCGCCATGTTTCGTATAAAATCCTGTCACATACTCTGCTGCATGGTCGGTACCAACGACGAGGGCACCGAAAGTTGCCGCGACGTCATATTGAGCTTTCATTCGTTCTCGCGCCTTCGTGTTTCCTTTATGGAAATCACTCAATTCAAGATCAGTCGCTTGTCGGAACGCCTCAAGTGATGCATCGACAGCAGGTTTGATGTTGATGGTCAATGCTTTGTCCGGGCGTATAAACTCAAGAGCAAGTTGCGCATCACCTTCATCATGTTGTTCACCATATGGTAATCTTATCGCGTAAAACGTATAGTTTCCATCCTCTTCCGATCGCAGCTCTTCCATCGCGAGTTGACATAGTTTTCCGGCCAAACTTGAGTCTTGTCCTCCTGAAATACCTAGGACGAGTCCTTTCGCACTAGCTCGTCTCACGTAAGTTTTCAAGAAGTCAATCCGCTGTCGAATCTCCTCTTTCGGATCGATGGTCGGTTTGACATGTGTTGATTCAATGATATGTTGTTGCATGGATGACCCTCCCACTATTCTCTCATTTTGCTTTATTGTCCGATAATCCTTATACCCCGTCAACTAGCACTCTAAAAAAAAGAAAGACGGAAACAATCGTTTCCGTCAAGAAAGTTATTGAATTTTAAATGATGTGACTTCTCCACCAATCGGTGTCATTTCTAAGAACAATTGTTGATCATCCGTTGGCGCTTCGTCGAGCAACACGCCAAACGAGAATCCGCCTCCTGTGACTTCAGCTGCTCCTTGTGCATACAGGTTATGCCCATCTGATACAGACCACTCGAACTCTACCTCGTCCGTGAAACCACTAACTTGAATCATCGTGTCATTCACATCAATTTGTACATCACGGAACGCACCATCTGATTGAGGTTCTGATGCAGATGGTTCTGAAGTATCTTCTTCAGGTTTTTCTGAAACAGATCGTTCAACTGTGAACTTCGTCTCATCCGTTACAGCAATTTCCGGAGCCCCGTCGACTTGAGCGAGCCCGACCACTTCGACTGAATATTCACCAGCCTCTAATTCATCTAACAGTAAGACCTCATCGAAGATCTTTTGTTCATCCGCTGCCCACTTTTCTTCAATAATCGATTCCGTGAACATAAATTCGCTACCATAATCAAATACGATTTTGTCACCTTGCTTGATAATCAACTGATAGCGCTGTGACGTATTGAATGTCACGTCCACGGCTTCTTCATTTGGGTTCGTCATTTTGATTGTTGCCGACAGTGTATTTGCAGATGAATCGTATGCCACTTCCGTGTCGAGCGTCAATGGAGCCGGTGGTTCAGACGAATCACTGTTCACTTGACTCGGTTTCGCCTCTTCTTTACCACACCCTACTACGACTAATAAGATTGCCGTCACTACGGCGAGCAACCAAGTTTTCTTCATGGATCCCACTCTCCTCAACAAAATAAAAAAACGTCTATAGCACTAGTGTATACAAAGTGCAGACGTTTGTAATGATTTTCCTTATATTATTTACCTTTTTTACGAAACTTTAGTTTGTTCCATGTATTGCTGCCAGCCGGTCATGAACAATGAATCTGCGATATCGAGATCAGACCGGACTTGAGCCGTAATCGAGAACGTCTCACTGTGCATCGATTCAAACGTGACGACCATCGTTTCTCCTACTACTTCCTTATAAGCTACAAGTTCAGGCGTTTCTGCAAACAATATCATAAGTAAGGCTCCTTTGTTCATCTGTGATAAACCTAGTGTACCAATCTTAAACCGATATATATGTCCTATCGTTCGACAGTGAACCAATGACATTATACCTATTGTCGAAACGCTTACATCAAATGTTAAGCAATTGGGGAAATGTGCATATGATTTTATGAAAAAAGGAGCAATCCGCACTGCAGACGCTCCTCTTTACCTTAAATTGTAAATCAAATTGATTCAACACTTGTCGAACGAAACAAGTTATTTAGAGCGGTTAGAAATTTGTTGCCATACCGTTCCGAGTGCCGTTTCCCCGCTCGTGATCCGCTCTTTCGCAAGTCTTGCTTGTAATGAAACTTCAAATTCACGGTCTTCTTCGGCAATTGATAGGGCTTGGACAGCACGTTCATCTCCACAATCAAACAAGAATCGAGCCGCACGCCAACGGACAAGTTTGTTCTTATCTTTTAGCGCCTCAATCATCGATGGCTGTGATTGAGGTAACGCCCAGTCTGAGACTGTGTCCCCAGCTGTGCGCCTCACAATAGGAGAAGCGTCTACTAAGGCTTGTTCGATATATGTGACATATTCCTCACGTCGCTCTTCAAACATCCCGATCATCACGACAGCCTGTCGACGGATGGCCATCACTGAATCTTCTAGTGCACGACGGAAATATGGCATATTTTCATGATGGATTTCGAGTTCATCTAGGAATGCCATCCGATCTTTCCAGTTCTCCGATTGTAAATGATTCGCGTTCGTCTCAAAATCAGCCTCGCGTCCGAATGCCCGAGCTACAATGCGTTCGACACGTTCTTTTGGATACGCAGCCTCCAACTCTTCTTGAGCGACGGCACTGACTTCATCCAGTTGGCCATAACGTGGGGCTTGTTCCACCCAACGACGGTCTTGGATAACATTTTTCACCTGTGCTTGAACTTCCATCGCTGCATCAACGAATCGTTTCGACAGTCCGATTCGCTTTTCCTCGTCCCCTTTGACGAGTTTTAATTGCATCGGAACATCAAGTACAAACTGAACAGAAACGTGAACCGGTTCATAGTCCGTATCCATTTGGGCGGTCTCGACTTCCTCGACTTGTTCCCCAAAAACTCGACGAATCTCATTCATCACGTCGTGCCAATCATGTTTCGGATGACGTTCGACAGCGATAAAATCAGATACAGCATAGACTGATTTCACCCCTTGAAGTGCGACAATCTCCTGAATGATGACCGGAGCATCGGTATTCGCTTTGTCATACGTGGTGCCTCTTCCTTCAAATGGAGGTTCTACGATAATTTTCAAGTTATTTGGACTTGGTGTTGGTTCAATTGCTACTAGTTTCATTCTCATCACCTCACTCTTCATCGTGACGAAAATGACAAAAAAACGCAAGCGAGTCGCTTGCGTCAATCATTCGTCTATTTATGTTTAGAACAGCGCGATGAACTGTTGGAGCGAATACGTATCACCATCCACGGTAAACGTGTCGTCATCTGCAATCGGTTCAAGGAAGAAACGTTTTTCTCCGTCTTCTTTTACATAACCGAAAATATGATTGGATTGATAGAACAACTCTACAATCGTCATACGTCCAAACGTCATTCCATCGTTCATTACCGCCCGATCACCTAATTCGCCGCCATTGTACAGTTCGATGTAAGTTTCCATTTTGGTGTCGCTCCTCTTGTGTTTGTTTTCACAATTCCTTTCTATCAAACAACAAGAACGACTTCAAGTTAATTTTTTGCGCTACGCTTCCAAAATTCAATCCATTTATAATACTCAGATAACGTTTTTTTAATTTGTCTAATGGACTTTTCATCGTGAAGTCCTGATTCCCCGATTTTGTCTTTACAATGCGTTATAAAGATTTCATTTCCTGGTAAAACATTTGCTCGATTTGTGGCAAATACTTGTCGAAGATGAATCTGGCATCTGGCCGTTCCGAGCATACCTGGAGACGCTCCGGCAATCATGACCGGTTTATCCCGAAGTGGGGTACCCGGTTCGAGCGAGAGCCAGTCAATCGCGTTCTTCAAGACACCTGGGATACTGTGATTATATTCCGGAGTGACGATCAGTAATCCATCCGCTTCCCGAACGGCTTGTTTCAAAGTGGCCACCACTTCCGGTTCATCTGGGTCAATCAAATCATCATTAAATAATGGGAGCTCGATTGAGACGACTTCAATGTCAAAATCGTCTCGAGCAAGTCCGATGATTGAGCGGAGAAGAGCCGTATTGAATGATTGTTTCCGAAGGCTGCCAGAAATCGCAATCAATTTATACTTTTTCATGAGAAGCCTCCTGTAGCCATTGATTAATAATCGCAGCCTCTTCCTGAGGTGCTTCCATCATCCCCATATGACTGTAAGGGACAACGGCGGTCGTGTGACGACTCGCACCTAAAAACGCCCGGTCCTCATTCATGTTCGGATCTTTCTCTCCATAAATGAATAATCCCGTAAGTTCAGTTGCCTCGACAGTGTTCACTTCATCTTCACGATCCCGAATCGCTCGTTGCGCATTCACAATTCCATCGACCGACATATGGTATCCAATCTTAATCGCATTTTCGACGAGCATAGGGTCTGAATCATTCGAGAAGACACTCGGAATCATCCCATCAATAAACGGCTTTACCCCTTCTTCGATGACTTTATTGATCGCCGCATTGCGTTTTTCTTTAGCCTCTTCTGAATCTGACGCAGCGGTTGAATGAATCAGTCCAAACCCAGACAACTCGCTCTCATAACGACGAACGAGATTTGTAGTCACATATCCCCCGAATGAATGCCCGAACACGAGTGGTTTGTCAAGATTACGCAGTCGTATCTCTTCAATGACCCAGTCCGCGAACTGATCCATCGTTTCCGGTCCCACTTCCGTGCCTGCATGACCCGGTAATATGAATGCATGAACTTCCGCATCTAGCAAAGGTTCTAACTGTTCAAAGTACTGTGGCGAACCACATAACCCATGTAACAAGACAAGTGCTTTCATAAGATTGAATGCTCCTTTTCTTCCCATTCTGTTTTGAGTAATCGATACATCGTCAAATCCATAAAACGACCATGACTGTACGCATAATCTTTCAATAATCCTTCCTCGATAAACCCGAGTTTTTGTACGAGTCGATTCGAGCCTTCATTACCTGGTGCGACCAATGCGGAAATTCGGTGGAACTTGAACTCTTCAAATCCATGCTGGATGACAGCCGTAGCCGCTTCAAACGCCACACCTTGTCTCCAATAATGATGAGAGACCTCAAATCCAATCTCAGCACGATAGTATTGGGCGGTCCAATTGTGAAATCCAATCGTTCCGACCAAATCGTTCGTAAATCGATCGCAAATCGCCCAGCGGATGGCTTTCCCTTGCTGAAATTGATCTTTAAAATAAGCGATCACATTCTTCGCTTCATAGACGGCAAGCAACGGGTCCGACCCATAATATCGCATCACTTCTTCCGTGGATAAGATGGTATAAAGCGCTCTTGCATCACGCGGTTCAAGCTCCCGAAGGATAAACCGTGGCGTAGCGAGCTCAGGAAAACTACGTTTCAATCCCCACATATGGAACCCGCCTTTCCTATTCATTTCCTCAATTATACTTGTCTTTTCCCAAATGTATCGAACTCAATCCTCAGTAATCGTCTCAAGATGGCAGAAACCAAGTGTTTTTGCTACTATGAATGTAGTATGTCAAACTGAGGGGATACCATATGTCAAAACAACTCTTTTATTTGAAACTAGACCGAGACGTCCAACGATTCACGCTTCATGGTGTAACATTGGCCGATGTAACAGAGGCTTTTTCCGTAAGGAGACCGATGATCATTTGTCGAACCGATATTAAAGGGATGAGGCAATCATCACGGTCACGTTTTCGCTATATCGAAGCGCATGAGCTTTCTTCGTTCTCGTCAAAGTATTTGAATAACCAAACGACATTCACAGCAATCGACTTTCCAGATTACAACACGCTTGAAACGTTGTCTGATCATGAGATTGCAGAGATCCTGTTTTTAAGTCATATGGAACGTGGGATTAAAAAACCGTTTTTGGATTCGCTCGATAATGAGATTGCTTTTTTCAACGAAGCGAACGATCGGCACAGTAGCCTCTACATTCGAGACTGGTCGACCATCAATCGATTTGTTCAAAACATGTTGCAAAGTAAACTCGACCGAGACATTCGCAACATTAGTTTTGTCCCGATCCCACTTCCTGTAATTGATGAATTGCTCGACTTGGCACCTCAAGGGCTAATCATCGACTTCGATCATACAAAACGAAGTTTATTCAATCGACAAATTGTTATTTCTTTCTATGTGGCTGGCCGCTATGAGGACATGTCCGTCCTCGAAGAAGACTTCGACGCCAAGAAAGAGTCCATCGCACTTAAAGGACAGTTGATGTATCGCCGTCGTACTTGGCAAATCGAACGGTTATAAGGTCACACATGTAACTAACGTATCTGAACCTCTGGACAAGAGGTTCTTTTTTGTTATTTTCAGACTGATTATTTCAAGCAATTTCCCTTCATAACCGGGCTTGAACGCTATCCTTAAAAATTGATAACAAATTGTCTTAATTTTTTGTTAAATTAACACTTTTCTTTTCTGAATGAGGCGTTATACTAGGAATAACCTTCTGGAGGAATGGAAGGCAATATAGAGAAAGCGAGGTGAAAATCTATTCATCACGCGGATGGATAGATACACGAAATGGAACAACTGAAAGTACAAGGAGTCTCTTCGTTCACCAAGTTTGCGACGAATGGAAAAATGCTGAAATTAAAAGATGCTCATGCAGGGGAACAACGCATTTCACTACAGGATGCGACCGACATTCAAGTCTCTCTGCTCGACGAGGACCATTCGCGCTTCACTATATTTGGTCATGCTCACCCTCTTGTGGAGCTGACCCTTCCTCACAACTCTTGTGAAGTCCTTTATGCATGGTTACTACACAAGATGAAACGACAAAAAATCAAATTAGCTTCAAACGCTTAAACAAAACAAGGTCTTGTCTCCGTGTGGGAGAAAGACCTTGTTTCTTTATCTGAAATCAGAACTTTCCTTCGTTTCTCTTTATATTATGAAGTCGGCGTGATCGAATTTTTCCGATAGATGGTTATTCCCCCATGCTTGGCTTCCCCTACAACTTCGAAAAGCCAACCATTCTCAATTAACATAGTTCGAACAAATAAGAAGTCTTCTTTCGGCACTTTCACTTCCTCTACTTGTCCCTCTAACAATTGCTGAAACGTATGTTCCCAATCAGTCATGTCCATTCTCCTTACGTGAGTCTTCTTCGCTCATCCACTCAAAAAGGCGACGGCCGGAATCGAGTCGGTTAGTCGCATCCCATAATTCGTTTGGAACGACTCGAGATACGTCAATCGTGCCATTTCCCGCAAACACGACATCTTCGCCTGTCGCCTGTTCAATATAGTGAAGCGCGAACGACAAGACGGATTCTTCCGATTCATGCCCACTTTTCTGCAAGGCGAGATCGTAAGTCTCGTCACGTTGGTTGTTCACAAGTAACGTCCGTCCTCCATCGAGTAACGTCATCGGTGGGACGGCATCGACATGAAACACTTCATACGAATGATACGTCCCTTCATTATAAGATAAAAGCGGGATAAACTGGCGTTGACTCGCCCATTTTTTCAATTGGAACAAAATTCTCATCGAAGTGAACCACGTTGCCCCCTCAATATCTTTTTCCACTAAAATCGTAGGAATTGATGCTTCATCCGCTTCTTTTTTGTGAACAAACAGCCATTTTTCTACATCTACGACGATGATCAAACTGTCTTCCTCCTTATGAACCATTCAGAGAGTGCAATCATGGTCAGTGCAACGAACCATCCACCGAGCACATCACTAAAGTAATGAACATTTAAGATGACCCGACTTAGCGACACTGCAACCACAAGACAGACGAGTATTGCAATAGCGACCTTCGACTGTCTCTTTTGATACAGTACATACGCCATCAATCCATACAGCGCAAACGAACCGGAAGCGTGTCCGCTCGGAAAACTGTACGTCGTCGCATCAAGAGACGCATCGATGAGGGGTCGGTCAATTCCATAGATGAGTTTTAACACTTGGGTCAACAGAAGTGTCCCGATTCCCACGAGCGCTAGGCGCCATGCCTCGACACGATTCCCTCGCCATAACCAAAACAACAATCCTAAAATCGAGAGTCCAACGATTACTTGAGCGCTCCCTAATTCTGTGACGTATGAAAATATACGATTCGGTAACGGTTGTAACCATTCATATACGATTGTGTTCATCGGATCGACCGCCCCTAAAACGACAAACACCGACACGATCACATAAGCGACCGTCCCGGCTATCATCACCTTCTTCGGTGTCCACGCCATCAATATAACCCTTTTCGTTCACGTATCTCTTCTTCTCCGAAATCGACCATATCGCGTAACCGGTGTGCCAAACGCCCTGAAGCGTTTGCCGCAATCGCGCCGACGAGGTCATCCATGAACGTATGCACTTGACCGTCGTCCATCTTCGTATCAAGTTGCTTGATGATACCTATTTTTGCCTTGTCTAAGTATCCGAATGTGGTCACGGCAATCGAACCATATGTGTTGACGGCACCAATCGCAATCGTTTCATCCACACCAAATAATCCCTCATCAGATGCGATAATTGATAAGAGTGGTTCTGATAACTGACCTTTCTCTGCCAACATATCAAGCTCTGAGCCGACAAGAATTGCATGTTGTAATTCACGTTTGTCGAGAACCGCCTCGACAGAATCCATGCAGTCTTTTAATGAAAGATGCGGTGAGTAAGGTGCTTGCATCTGATAGACAATCTCCGCAATCGATTCGATCGTGACGCCGCGCTCGAATAGACGAGCACGAGCCGCGTCTCGGACGTCTCGTGAGTGTGGTACGTGTTTCATTGTATGCGCAGGATCGGAATCCTGCTTCACATCCCTTCGTTCAGAGAGTTATAATCTCTCTATATGATATAACCATTATACTGAAAAATCGAAAAAAAGACGAACCCTGCTTTGACTTCGCTTATTAAATCGTTCATCATAAACATGTAGTGTAAACGATTAAAGGGGGAAGAGGAATGAAGATTGGGGTAGTCTTATTTCCGTCAAAACAAGTGCAAGATTTTGCGAACTCTTATCGAAAACGTTATGACACGAAATATGCGTTAATTTCACCTCATGTGACAATTAAAGCACGTACAGAAGTGTCAGAAGAAGAGTTGCCGAAAGTACTAGAATATTTACAGCAAGTCGCAGATTCGACTAAACCGCTTCATCTAAAAGTCGATGGTGTCCGGTCTTTCGCACCAACAAACAATGTATTGTATTTGAAGGTACTCCCGACACGTGAACTATCCACGCTTCACCAGCGGTTACATGAAGGTCTCCTCAATCAACCGCCGAAATATGAATTTTTGCCGCACATCACCATCGGTCAAGATTTGACCGATGCGGAACTGTTCGATGTACTCGAGCGGTTGCGTATGGAACAAGTTCATTTTGAAGAGACCATCACACGGATGGCCGTCATGTACGAACTCGAAAACGAAACGTGGAACGTCTATGAGACGTTCCGTTTCCGTGGTTAAACTTATATGCTCCGGTCGACATAGCGACCGGGGTTTTTTTCTTGCTCTTCTTCTAGCCATTCTTCCCGCCGAGGCCGGATACGTTGAACACGTTTGATGCGTGTCACCGGTTCGATGCTCGCTCGACCTGATGGCTGGACTTGACGATTGACATATTGCACGACTGTGAAATCAATTTGATAAGGACCCATGATCTGACCTCCTTCATAGGTCCTTACCCGATTCTTTCATGTGGTAATACAAAAATGGCGCATCACTGCGCCATTGCCCAAACTTATAAAATATGGTACCCGCTATCTACGTGAATGACTTCACCGGTAACGCCGCTCCCCATTCCCGAAAGAAGAAAGAGTCCTGTCGAAGCCACTTCATCTGCAGATACGTTTCGACGTAACGGTGCCTTCTGTTCAAGTTCAGAAAGGATACTGTTAAAATCACCGACCCCTTTAGCCGACAACGTGCGAATCGGGCCTGCTGAAATTGCATTGACACGAACCCCGTGAGGTCCATACTCGTTCGCCAAGTATTTGACACTTGAGTCAAGTGCCGCTTTTGCAACGCCCATCAAGTTGTAGTTCGGGACGACACGCTCTCCACCGAGATACGTGAGCGTGATAACTGAAGCATCGGATGCGAAATATGGTTTCGCTGCTTTCACAACGGCTGTCAAACTGTAAGCTGAAATGTCTAACGCCTGCGCGAATTGACCTCGTGTCATCTCAGAGAACTCACCGCGGAGCGCTTCTTTGTCAGCAAACGCGATTGAATGAGCGATTCCTTGAATCTCCCCTGCTCCTTCGTGGATTGAGCGGAACGTCATTTCAATCGCTTCGTCGTTCGTCACATCGCACTCAAGTAAAATCGCTTCTTGCTTTAACTCACCCGCAAGTGATTCTAATCCTGATTTGAATCGTTCTGCTGCATAAGTCAATACGAGCTTCGCTCCCGCTTCATCAAGCGTTTTGGCGATGGCCCAGGCGATCGAGCGCTTGTTGGCAATCCCCATGACGACATAAGTTTTATCTGTTAACGTTGGAAAAATTGACATCATAAACTCCCCTTTTTAGTACCTGGTGATAATATCTGTTATCAGATTACAGAAAGGTTTCTCTTTTGTCAACCGGCTCGTTTCGTATTGCGATTTTTTTAAGTTGCGGTAAGATAAAATACGTATAGAAAGGGTGACTCGACTCCATTATGAACCGCATTCAATCATATTTTAAAAGTTTAGACACGACGCTGTTGACCATCGTCTTCCTGTTAATGATCATCAGCCTCGGTGCAATCTATACGGCACAGCCGATGTTGCCGACACGCCTTCAGCATATCAACTTCGCTCTCGAGCAAGGCATTCGTTACGTTATTGGCTTTTTTGCGATGTTTGCCATCATGACGATTGAATATGAACAACTACGGAAAATCCATTGGTATTTGTACGCATTCGGCCTGCTCCTTCTCGTAGGGTTAATCCCTCTCCGAGATACAACGCTCGTTCCAAATATTAATGGGGCGTATGGGTGGTATAACGTTCCAGGTTTCAGTTTCCAACCTGCCGAGTTCATGAAATTGTTCCTGCTAATTTCGATGTCGACGATTGTGTATGAACACAACAAACGATATGGCTCATCTCAACTCGATACGTGGCTCTTGGTCAAACTGATTTTAGTCGCCCTCCCTCCACTCGGACTGATTGTAACGCAACCCGATTTGGGAACAGGGCTCGTCTTAATAACGATGCTCGGCGCCGTCATTATCGTCTCGGGAATTGGCTGGAAGTGGTTGCTCGGTCTCTTCAGTGCGGCCGCTCTGACAATCGGAACATTTATGTATTTGTTCTTCTCCCATTTTGAGTTGTTGCAAGCGTTCGTACCGGGCCATGCCCTCAACCGATTTCAAGCATGGATTTATCCATACGAGTATTCAGACGATTTAGCATTCCAGTTAATCAAGTCGTTACAAGCAATCGGGTCCGGACAAATGTTCGGGACAGGATACGGACAAGGTCTCGTCTATTTGCCGGAATCGCAGACAGACTTTATTTTCGCAGTGATCGCCGAACATTATGGTTTCATTGGTGCAGCGCTCGTTATCATCGTCTTTTTCCTGTTCCTCTATCGCATGATTCATATTGCATTAGAGTCAAGTAGCGCTTTTGGAAGTTACATCGTCACCGGCGTTATCGCTATGTTCACATTCCAGGTTTTCCAAAACATCGGGATGACGATCGGTGTTTTGCCAATCACGGGTCTCACACTTCCATTCGTCAGTTACGGGGGAACGGGAATCATCATGAACATGATTGCAATCGGTCTCGTGATGAACGTGGCATCCAAATCAAAAACATATATGTTTGATGACGATTGACAAAAGCCCTCAAGGAATTGAACTTGAGGGCTTTGTTCACGCTCGGATAAAATCTTCTGGGATCGGCGCCTCGATAAAGATTTCTTCTCCTGTTAGCGGATGAATAAATCGTGCAGACGCGCTGTGAAGGGCATGACGGTCCATTCGGTTGACTCCACCATACATAGAGTCCCCAATGAGAGGATGTCCAATATGGCGCAAATGAACGCGAATCTGATGGGTCCGTCCTGTCTCAAGACGTATGGTCAATAAAAAGTCACTTCCGAATTTCTGGCAAGCGAGAACATGTGTGACGGCACGTTGCCCATCTTCTGTCACGACCCGTTCCATGATTGAGCCCTCAGCACGCCCAATCGGCGCATCAATTGTGTGGGGCAACACTTCTTCTTCGACGAGTGCCATGTACGAGCGCATCAATTTATTCGCCTTTTGAAGTTCGCTGAATCGATGATGAACAAAACCAAACTTCGCAAATAAAACCACCCCGCTCGTATCGCGGTCGAGTCGGTTGACGACATGAATCGCAGAAGGAAGACCGATTTGCTTATAATATCCGAGTACTGCGTTCGCGAGCGTATCGGTCGGGTGTAATCTTGATGGAATCGTCGCGATTCCTGCAGGTTTGTCAACCGCTAACAAAGCGTCATCTTCGTATAAAATACGAAGCAATCGGTTTGAAGCGACCATTTCTGTCGAAGGAGATTCTTCTGGGAACGTGACCTCCACTTCATCACCCTGTTCGAGATTATGACGCACGGTTCGAGCTACTCCGTTTACTTCAATCTTCCCTTCATACTTCACGAGCGTGAGCATTTTTCGGGAAATGCCCATATCTTGCATTAAAAAATCGCGAAGTGGGCTTTCTTTTTCCACAACGCGACGAATTGTAAATCCTTGCATCCGTTACTTTCCTTCCTCAATGAACGATTCGCGCACCCGGCGCCAAAACGGGAAAGGCCGAAATCGAGCGAACGTCACTTTTTCTTTTGCAACCGCACATCGAATCGAGACGACGTCAGACCAAGACAAAGCTTCTTGATGGTCAAACGCCAATTCGAATTCGGTTTTCGTATGCGGCTTGATTTTCACTTGATGATGTTTCGGTAAAAGAAGCGGCGCCCCGATTGTTCGATAAACCAAGTTGTTAATCGAGGCCATTTCCGTCACTTGAATTGCTTCGATTGACGGATGAACGATTGCCCCGCCGAGCGCTTTATTATAAGCAGTCGAACCGGATGGGGTCGAGATACACAGTCCATCTCCACGAAACGTCTCAAAATAATCATCTCGTATCGATAAATCACAAACGAGAGTTCGCTTGTAATTTTTAATCGTACAATCATTCATCGCTAATTGACGATCGGTCTTTCCGTTCTCGTAGTCGATCAGAACTTCTAATAGTGGGTACGAGACCGGCTCGAACGACTCACTCGTAATCATTTCCGTCAATTCGTCCAATTCATCCGGTTGCCAATCGGCATAAAAGCCTAAATGTCCAGTATGAATGCCGACGAGAAGCGTTTCATCGAGTCGGTCAATGTATTTATGGAACGCCTGCAACATCGTGCCATCTCCCCCGACCGATACCACGATTCGCGGCTCCTCAGATCGCGTATGCCCGGCAGCTTGAAGTTTACCAGTCAGTTCCTGGGCAATCTCCGCTGATCGCGTATCCCCTCTCGAAACAATCGCAAACTGCATATCAATTCCCCCTAGTCCTCATCCGTTTTCACGTTCATCTCTTTATCCCGAAACACTTGCTGGGCGTCTTGAATTTCGACGCGGAGTTGACTCATTTCTGCATCGAGAAGAAATGCCGCCTCGGCCGCACGTCTCAAACGCTCTTGTACTTCTAAAGGCATATCGTCATCGTATTTATAGTTTAATGAATGCTCGATCGTAGCCCAAAAGTTCATCGCAAGCGTGCGGATTTGTACTTCGACTAGCGTCGGGATTTCTCCATGAATCGTTTGAACCGGGTATTCGATGATGACATGATACGATCGATAACCAGAATCTTTTTGGTGAGTAATGTAATTCCGTTCCTCCACTATTTTAAAATCTGTTCGACGATGAAGCAAATCCAAGACGTGAACGATATCATCTACAAATTGGCACATAATTCGTAATCCAGCAATGTCCTGCATATCTGTCGCCAATTCGTGTTTAGCGATATTTTTTCGTTTCGCTTTTTCAAGTATGCTCCCGATCGGTTTCACTCGACCAGTGACAAACTCTATCGGAGAATGGTCATTTTGAGACTTAAATTGCTTACGAACTGCTTTTAATTTCACTTTCAACTCGTCTACCGCGATTTGGTACGGTACTAAAAACTGATCCCAGTTTATTGATTGCATACGCTGTCACCACTTTCGTTCTTTTCCGGAAAAAAACGTGTCCTTTCCGTATGTATCCGTTTGTATGGTATCATAAACGAACAATTGTTCATAGAATGGAGCGATGATTCATGACCCAAGAAGTGGAAATTGAATTTAAATCAATGTTGACGAAAAAAGAATACGAGACGCTACTTCAAACCTACAAGTTAGAGGATCAAGTTCGCTGGCAAGCGAATGACTATTTTGACACACCATCGTTCCAGTTAAAAGAAAAGGGTGCAGCACTCCGCATTCGCGAGAAGAAACAAGGTCAAGTATTGACGCTAAAACAGCCGAATGATGTCGGATTGCTTGAAACACACGCAACTATCACAGAGGCAGAGGCTGAAGATTTATTTAAATACGGCATTATTCACGATGACCAAATGAAACAAGCACTTGCACCATTTCAGTTGAGCGCCCCACTCGAACACCTCGGTCGTCTCGAAACGCACCGGGCAGAACATCAAATGAAAGATGGACTACTCGTCCTAGATGAAAGCCATTATTTGGAGACAACAGACTACGAAATAGAATTTGAAGTAACGAACGAAGAAGCCGGTCGACGCGCCTTTGAACGACTCTTAGCAGAACACGGACTTCCTTACCGTCCCGCCAAAAATAAAATCGTTCGATTCATGGAGTTAAAAATGAATCCTCTTGAAGGTTGAGCAGATACATTGCCAACCTTTTTTTTTCGTTGCTACAATAAGCATACAAAGTTAAAAGAATTTTTAACGAGAGGAGGCGACACAAATGGAACGTGATCATTGTAATGGGTCATCTTGTTCACTGGAAGAAACTCCTATTCAAGTAACTTATAAGCCATTGGAGCTATTCTATTTCATGGACATTTCGAGCCCTGAAAACTTTCATGTGATGACATTAATCAAAAAGTTAGAGATTGAATACGGACATGTCATTCGTTTTCGCATGGTCTCTACTGTTCCTAGCTGTGTTGGCGGATGTCAGGAAGAGGTTCGCCTTCTCACCATGATCAAAGCGCTAGAATTACAAGGAAAGCGTCATGCAATGCGTTTCTTGCGTCATTTGCATGTGAATGATTTATTTTCCAGTAAACAACCCGACCCCATCGATCTATGGGAACTCGCACGATCTTTCGAAGAGTATGGTCTTGATTTAAGTGAACTCGAAGCCGATCTTCAATCGAACCAGCTCTTGAATGCGTTAGCGGTCGACCATCAAGTGTTGAAAGATTGGGAGATTGAGTCATTGCCCGCACTCACTTTTGTGACTCGTGATGAGGCGTTGAAGATTGAAGGCGTGTATCCGTACGATGTGTATCAATCGGTCATGACAGAGTTGTTAGGCTATGCCCCTAGCCGTTCAACCGATTGGGACGTAGCCAAAGTATTGGCTCGTTATGATGCATCGACGATTACCGAACTTTCATACATTCTAGACATGGAGAAAACTGTGATTGAACGCGAACTGAAAAAGCTATCTTTGCAGCAACGTTGTCGTCCTGTACCGGGATGTAGCGGGGAAGCATGGGCTCAAACGAAATAAAAAAAGAACCCCACGGCCGGGGAGCCGTGGGGTTTTTGACGTTTCAAGCGGGGACAAGAAACGTCGAACCTTGAGGCCCGGGGAAGGCCTACAAGATGGGAGAAAGTTTACGGTCAATAAAGGGGTTTGTGATTGATTTCACACTTATAATATACCTAGCCCAACTTCATCTGACAACCTCTTTGTGTATATTGTCACATATTGTTCACGAGAACAACAATGATTCCATTTCATCGAGAACCATTTCGAACTGATTGAGCGCTTTGAGTACCGGCTCTTTCGTTGTCATATCTACACCCGCCGCTTTTAATACTTCAATTGGATAGTCGCTAGAACCCGCCTTTAAGAAGTTGTCGATGTAGCGACGGACAGCCGCCTCCCCTTCTTCCATGATCTGTTGCGACAATGCAGCTGATGCTGAAATACCGGTCGCGTATTGATAGACGTAATAATTGTAGTAAAAGTGTGGGATACGCGCCCATTCATATGAAATCTCTTCATCGATGACAATGCCGTCTCCGAAATATCGTTTATTCAACTCTAAATACGTCTCGTTTAAATATTCTGGCGTGAGCGAGACACCCTCTTGTGCCGCCTTGTGAATCAAATGTTCGAATTCAGCAAACATCGTCTGTCGGAACAATGTCCCACGGAACGTTTCAAGTTGATTGTTCAACAAATAGAGACGTTCTTCTTTTGCCGTTCTCGTCTTCAATAAATGATCATTCAACAAGGCTTCATTTGTCGTTGACGCAACTTCCGCCACAAAAATGGAGTAGTCACCGTATGGATACGGCTGTGACGTACGCGTGTAATGACTGTGCACAGAGTGTCCAAACTCGTGTGCGAGCGTGAACAAATTGTTGACGTTGTCTTGCCAGTTCATGAGGATGAACGGTTGTGTATCATACGCGCCTGACGAATAGGCGCCACTGCGTTTGCCTCGTGTTTCCCGTACATCTACCCAACGCGAGTCGAGCCCGTCTTTCACAATTTGAACGTACTCTTCACCAAGCGGCGCTAAACCGTCGACCATCAATTGTTTTGCCTCTTCATATGACACTTTCATCTCTACGTCTTTGACGAGCGGCGTGTATAAATCATACATATGCAACTCATCTAAGCCGAGTGCACGTTTACGTAGCGCGACGTAACGATGCAACAAATCAAGACGTTCGTTCACTGCCTCAACGAGACCATCATAGACAGACTCCGGAATCGCATTATTGTGAAGTGCTGATTGTCTTGCACTTTCAAACTTGCGGACAGTCGCATAGAAGTTATCCTTCTTTACGCTTCCTGACAACGTAGAAGCAAACGTATTCAAGTATTGCTCATACGTCCCGTACATCGCTTTAAATGCGCCCTCACGGACGGTTCTGTCAGCCGACTCGAGGAACGTAATGTAACGGCCGTGTGTCAACTCGACCTCTTCCCCGTTTTCATTCTTCACTTTCGGGAATTTTAAATCCGCGTTGTTGAGCATACCGAACGTCGAACTCGATTGTCCGAGTACGTCCCCTGCTTGAGCGAGGATCGCTTCTTCCGCTTCCGTCAACACATGAGGACGTTCTTGCGCTAGTTCATCGAATGCATGACGATATACACGAAGTGCATCGTGTTGATCCATGTAGGCTTCAATCTGAGCTTCATCAATCGATAGAAGTTCAGGCGTCATAAACGCGAGCTGAGCCGAAATTTGAGACGCGAGTGAGCCTGCACGGTCATTCAATGCTTGGTAATGGCTATTTGCCGTATCTTCGTCATAACGCATGTGTGCGTATGTGTACAGCTTATGTAACTTACGAGATAGTTCATCTCGAAGCTGTAATGCCTCGTGTAGAACCTCTGCCGATTCTCCAAGGCGGCCTTTAAATCCAATTAAAGCTGGTACTTGTTCTTTCAGCGCTTGAAAGTCTGCTTCCCAAGCTTGATCGTCGTTGTAGATGGTCTCTAAGTTCCATGTTTCTTCCACTGGAACTTGCTGTCTTGTTAATACCTCTGACATACGTCCACTCCCTTTTCTTATCGATTGGTCGACTGTAACATCAATCGTTGAAATCCTTGAAACAAACGTGTATCGTGATGTCTCGCCTCTTCATATGTAATCGGCAACGACCATGACCTGACATCACAAGATAGACGACATGCATTCAAGAGTTGTTTCCATTGTACATGAAATGACTCCGAAAAGTCGCTTGTCGGTGTTACTCCAAACTGACGACACGTCTTTTCAATGCTCCATTCTATCGAATCATTCGGTGACTCGTACCGATTTAAATAAAGGACGGTCTGAAAATCTACCGGATGTACACGTATTCCCCATAGCGATGTGAGCGGAAGATAACAGCCTGTCGGTAAAAGTGCCGGCAATAAACCGAGTGGATAGAGACGATTGAAGATCAATCGGCGATTCTTTGGGGAAGGATAGGGCGGAGCCATTCGCTTCCGACGAATCATTTCCGTCCATTCCATCGCGTTGAACCGATAGTATGCTTCAAACGGCGACGTCTTTGCTGAAGAAGAGGCTTCCCAATTGCCTATTCCATACTTGATCGAAATCGGAAACCCATTGAAACGAACTATAGAACCGCTATTCACCGTCATCAACATATGACGTCTCGAGAGTTCAAGACGCATCCACGGTTGGAAAGATTGGTTCATCCTCAAGTCGAGACCACTTGCGAGCCAAATGACATCAAGATTTGCTTTCTCATAGTCGCTCGTCCGCTCGACATATTCTTCCGGGCGTAATGAAGATGCCTGAATCTCAATAACCGTCGACTTTCCATCGATTTTAGTTAAAATGTCCGCACGTCGCGCTCCAATCGTTACTTCTTGGTCGACCGGATACCCTCTTTCTTGTAACCACTGACTCACCGCCCATTTGTCTTGATGGTGTGGAACCGATTCTGCGCTTCCACACGTATGGATATGAGCAAAATGGAGGCGCCGCTTCACGCCCTGCTTCAGGATGAGCACTTCTTGACAAGTTGGGCATCGAAAAGGAGCAAGCTGCTCCGCCTGCATTCGATTTAGGGTAAAAGAATCAACAATGTCCCCTTCCCGACCGATTGCAAATCGCATCTTGCTCCCCCCTTTTTATAGTAGTGGTGAAAACATTCTAGCCAATGACTCCACGAGTTTGATAAAGAATGAGCGTTTCACAAACTCTTCTAACACTAACTCGTGAGATCCTTCAAAATCATGATATAAGTCTTGTTTCAGTTGGTTGACTGAATTCGTGTTATACAAGAGGGCATTCACTTCAAAGTTCAAGTGGAAGCTACGAAAATCCATATTTGCCGTTCCAATCGTAGCTAGTCCGTCATCAACGACGATAACTTTTGAATGCATGAAGCCCTCCTCATATAAATAGATTTTCACCCCAGCTAGTAGTAGCTCTTCATAATAGGAGCGGCTCGCATAAAATACAATCTTATGGTCGGGATAACTCGGCAGCACAATCCGTACATCAATCCCTGACAAAGATGCCGTCTTCAATGCACTCATAATATCTTCATCGGGAATTAAATAGGGTGAAGAGATATAAACAGACTTTTTCGCGGCATTAATCAGCGAAAAATAAATCGATTTCATCGTTTCATATGGTTCATCTGGTCCACTCGCCACAATTTGGACGCCTCCACTCGCACTTCGAACCGTTTCAAGTGGCTCTAAATAAAACGGAGTGAAAAGACGCTCACCGGTCATGTAATACCAGTCTTGTAGGAAAATTAGCTGTAATTCAGACACTCCTTCTCCTCTGACGTACAGATGCGTGTCTCGCCAAAATCCAAATTTAGAATGTTCACCCAAGTACTCATCCCCAACGTTCAAGCCTCCAGTGAATGCCTCGGTCCCATCGATTACTACAATTTTTCTATGGTTACGATAGTTGGTCTTGCTCGAGACGAGCGGAAGTACGACTGGGAAAAACGCCTGTACTTGAACGCCAGCCTGTTTCATTTCTTCAAAAAAAGTGCCACTCGTATGAATCGAGCCGACCGCATCATATAAAAAGCGGACTTCGACCCCCTCTTTCGCTTTCTCGATGAGGATCCGCTGAATTTCCCGAGAAATACGATCATCCCGAAAAATGTAATATTCGAGATGGATGTGTCTTGTCGCCCCTTTCAAAGCAGGTAACAGTTTCGAGAATTTTTCACGACCATTCGTCAAGATTTGTGTATACGTATTCGAGGAGACCGGAAGCTGATTTAACGAAGAAGTGAGATGCATCAACTTCTCATAATCGTCGTGTGTGAACATAAGCGATGGGGATAGCGTCATCGCCTTTTGGCGATAAGCTAAGTAAGTTTCTTCGTCGAGCATCGCTTTTTCTGTAAACATTCGCTTTCGTCGATAGTTCTGACCGAACACAAAGTACGCGAACAATCCAATGACAGGAAATCCAATCATGACAATCGCCCAAATCAATGTTCGTTGCGGATTTCGATTTTCGAGCAGAATCACTAGCAAAATGCTGAACGTTGTCAAAAAGACAAGAATCGAGAAGAGTCCAATCACTTGTGAGCTCCAGTAATACGATAATATCGCAATGAGTCCCGCGAGCAAAATAAGGGAAAAGAGTACTTGTATGCGTCGCAACATATTATAACCTGACCTCGTTTCTGTCATGTATTATCATTAATTATACATCGTAACGCTAAATTTTTGAGGGGAGCGAACAAACTATGGGGACTTTTCTAATAACAGGTGCGACTAGCGGAATTGGACGCGCCGTCGCATTGCAGTTAACAACGAATGGACATCGTGTGATCGGGATTGGTCGTGATGAAACAAGGGGGGCTTCCCTTGAATCTGATTCGGACGGACGGGCCACCTTCATTCGTTGTGACCTTCAGTCTGCAGAAGACCTCGACCATCTCTTCAGACATTTGAAAGAGCAGGGCGTGACGTTAAACGGCTTGTTCAACAACGCGGCGACTTTTGGCAGACCCGGTACGCCAGAACGTCTCACGCATGATGCCTATACCGAAGTATTCGACGTCAACCTATATGCACTTAACACGGTCACACAACGCGCAATCCCGTTATTTGAACAAGGTGCCAGCGTTGTTAACAATGCCGCCATCGTTGGCCACGTCAAATTTCCACCGATGCTCGCACATTATGCTGCTTCAAAAGCGGCCGTCGTCGCCTTGACCAAAACGTTTGCACACCGAATGAAAGGAAAAGTACGATTCAATGCTGTCTGTTTCGGTCCTGTTGATACGCCGCTAAGCCACAAACTGTATGGAGGTGAGGCGAAGTTCAAAGATGCCATGAGCCATCATTTCCGTGGACATGCAGCCTTACCTGAAGAAGTTGCTCCTGTTGTCGAATTTTTATTGACTGACGCTTCGACTTATATAAATGGACAAGCCCTTACCGTCGACGGCGGTTATACCCTCTCTTGAACAAAGACCATCTCTTCTTTTGAAAAGGTGGTCTCTGTTCATGCTGTCAGCTTTTTCGCACGATTCATCTTATTCCGCAAATAGTGTTGCTCTTTTGAATGAAAATGATCCCAATTAATTACGTCTTCAAAGTAATCAACCATACCATCAAACGTTGAATCCAATGTTTCATGGGCTTCGAGACGAGCCATTCGAATCGCTTCAAATACAGAACCCATCACGAAAATATCTTGATTTGCGTATGTTTGCATCGGTGACAACGATTCAAATAAAATCGTGTCCAGTGTCTTACGTTTCACGTGCCAATCGCACTTCCCATTTGAATAGAGGAAATCACCATCCGGCAGTTCACATAATTCCCTTAATATATCTCCGATGTAATGGATCGCGTGGATGGCCGTATTCGGATCATTAACCCCCGGCGAAATCCCGCGTAACGCAATCTCACTCAATTTTTCAATTGCAAAAGACGGGTCTTGCATCGAAGAACGAACTTCTCCGATTTCAAACAACTCGACATCTGGAGTTTCTTCACTCTTCCAAAATCCAACGAGGTCCCCTTTTGCAACAAAATCTCCCACGGCTACAACTGATTCAAAGTCCGTTTCATGATCTCCTTGCTTTTCTCTTAAAAACAAACGGACGTATCCCGTTCGTGGTGCCCGGACTGCAGTCCCTTCGAATGAATGAACAGATCTTGACAGAACGAGATTCACCTTTTCCGACTCGATTGCATCTTTTTGCTCACTGATGACCGACAAAGCCTCTTTATGTAATGTTGATAAGAGACGCTCCGCCTGAATCGAGACACTGACTGTTTGAATGAATTTTACGAAAGCCCAAATTGATCCAATCACCAAGATTACACTAATTCCAGATGACAGCACAACACCTTCATCCGCAGTGCGAACGAGGAATAAGTTCGAAATCCCGTAAATTGTGGTCATGATGAAAAGGCCGAGCGTATGCTTAGCCGCAGTATTCGTTAAGAAGTTATTTACTGTCCGTGGAGAAAATTGAGACGAATAGGTCGTCAAAACCACTAAAATGGTGGAAAAGCTGAATGTCATCATCGTCATAAGGCTCGTAAACGTCGAAGATAAAACAGATGCAGCTGAGTCCAAATCTAAATATATGAAATTCGGGAGTAAATCTCGAAAGAATTCACTAAACAGTTGAGTCAAAATCGTTAGTAAAATTCCGCCCGCTCCGTATAAGAAGGGGACAAACCAAGCACTTTCATTGAGTAATAAACGTATTCGTCTCACCATACCAACACCTCTTTGCCATTGATTTGAAAAAATCGCCTGTCCAACTGAACAGGCGATGCACCGTTAAAAGTAGTGACGTACTTTCGCAAAGACGTCTCCTTCGAGAATGGTTTTTCCATACTCCTCAAGCATAGGTTGCGTCTGTGTACTGAATGATAGATATTCCGCTAAGAGACTGAGTGCATTCTCTTCGTCTTCAGGTTCCATTTCATCCGGGAACTCAATCCACAAGTAGTAACGGTCTTGATAATGATATAGTTTCAAATCAAGATCACTGAAAGTGTCACCTGCACGCTTACTCAGTGAAATGATTGCCTCGAAATCATTTGTTTCCATCGCAAGTGGGGCCCAAGCATCTGTTTCAGCTTCAAGTTCATCTAACTCACTCAATTGATCGAGTACTGACTGCTGATCCCGTGCTTCATCAATTGCCGAGCGGAGAAGCGAACCGAGTTCAGAATCATCTTCGGAATCCATCACATTTTTCGCGATTGTCACCGTCACTTCTAGACCTTTTTCAAAAGCCTGGACTTGAATCCATAGTGGACCATCAAACGAGATATCTTCACGTTCGTTAGCCTCGTCCATCATTTGCCAGAACAGCTGCTCGCCACGTTCTCGGTTGTACCAAATTTCATCACGTGCGAAACCACGCTTTTCAATATCCACATATGTGATGAAAAATTTGACGGTATTATCGTTGATGCGCTCAATTTTCACGATTGTCCACTCCCTTCTCACCTCGCTCCCAATTCACATAAGGAGGAGAGGGGAAATTCTCTTTTTATCATTGTACCCTTTTTGACATCATTCAATCTGGATGACGGGTTATATCTTTATTTTATAGGAAATAATCAATAATAAAAAGCACACTGCTTAAACAGTATGCTTTCATTCATTCATTCACAAGTCGCTGTGCTTCCTGCAACTGGAACGTCCGAACTTTCCGTGGCAAGAATCGACGAATCTCATCTTCGTTATATCCAACTTGCAAACGTTTCTCATCAATAAGAATCGGACGACGTAATAAACCCGGATATTCTTGAATCAAATCATAAAGTTGTTGAAGTGATAAGGCATCAACAGATACATCGATTTTAGAAAAGACTTTTGAACGTGTCGAAATGATTTCATCTGTCCCATCTTCAGTCATACGTAAAATTTGCTTAATCTCATTAAGTGAGAGCGGTTCTGAAAATATGTTTCTTTCTGTAAAAGGGATATCGTGTTCTTCGAGCCAAGCCCGTGCCTTTCGGCAAGATGTACAGCTTGGAGACGTATATAGTGTGACCATTTTTCTTCCTCCCTGATCGAGTATGCGTCCATCTTTTTAAGTGACTCTATTTGTATACCCAAATTCGCATCCACTTAATTATAATAATTCTTAATTGTTGAAACTTCAATGATATTCTTTATCAGTCGGATAAGAAAAGAGGGCGCATTCGTTGAATGCGACCTTGAATGACCTATATCAAGATGCAGGGATTCGAGAAACCGGTTGAGACACCGTCTCTTTCCCTGGCTTTACTTGTAAGTCTTTCAACTTTTTCTTCAGCACTTCTTTTAAAAGTCTTTTTTTCTCTCGTAAAACTTTATCACGTTCTTTCATGGCCTCTCACCCCCATACAGCGTAAGGAACATGCAGAGCATTACCGATTCTGAAAATCTTAAAGTTGCACTAAATCTACAATTAAATTATAGCACATTTGTTTGTGAATTGTGAATCATTCTTAAAGGTTCATGATTTCTTTACATAGTTGAAATTTGCAACTACCCAATAAAACCTGTATAGTTAATAGAAATAACCTTTTTATTTTTAAGGAGGAGAGCGATGATGAGAATCACATTAGAAACAATTATGAAACATCCCATCACCCAAAAATATTTGACTCGATCAGGCTTAAAGCATGCAATCGACGTATGTGAACGCGCTCTCGAGATGGCAACAAAGCGAGGGCTCGACACCGATTTAGCGACAAAGGCCGCTTTACTTCATGATATCGGTCATTATGAATGGTATACGGAAGGTAAATGGAATTATGATTTGTATCGTCAAAATGATATTCATGCGATCAAAGGTGCTGAACGTGCCCATAAACTATTGATTCGATTAGGGGAAGACCCCGCTCGAGCAAAAGAGATATCTGTGATGATTCTCTTACACACCGATTCATATTTACCACCGAACCGCATTCAGCGCACACCTCTTCAACAGCTCGTCCATGACGCCGATACATTCGTCGAGCAGCCAGGCGGTCTGCATCATTATGAAACAATGGAAGTCGAAGATGCGTTAGCTCGCGTTCGCCAGATTGATGCAATCGTTGAACGATTATCAAACTTGCCTCGCATTTCAAATGGATAACCGGTCACCTAGTTCGATAGGTGATTTTTTTGTGTAAAAAGATCCTGACTCAACGAGTGAGTCAGGATCTTTTTCATTAAACGAGTTGTGCTTTGTACGCTTCGTACTCTTCGTCTGTGAGTGAGACATAGTGTCCTGGCTCAACTTCGCGAAGTGGTGGAATGCTTGAATCCTCATCCGAACGTCCAACTGGACCTTTTGAAGTTGATTCATACACAATCCGCTTACGTGTGCGTTCATGCTCCGGGTCCGGAAGCGGAATCGCTGAAAGAAGCGATTTCGTATACGCATGAATTGGGTTCTCGTAGAGACGATCGGCTGTCGCAAGCTCAACGAGGTGACCTTGATACATAACACCGATGCGGTCAGAGATGTATTTAACCATCGACAAGTCATGGGCGATGAACAAATACGTTAAATCGCGATCGCGTTGCAATTCTTTCATCAAGTTGACGACCTGCGCTTGAATCGATACGTCAAGAGCAGAAATCGGCTCATCTGCAATGATGAAGTCTGGTTCAACGGCTAGGGCACGGGCAATCCCGATACGCTGGCGTTGACCACCCGAGAATTCGTGTGGGTAACGGCTCGCGTGCTCTTTCGTCAATCCAACTGTTTCAAGAAGATCATACACACGGTTCATGCGATCTTCTTTCGTCTTCGCAAGACCGTGAATGTCGATCCCTTCCGCAATAATATCTGCAACGGTCATACGCGGGTTAAGAGATGCGTATGGATCTTGGAAAATCATTTGCATTGCACGGTTGAATTTCAACTTGTCTGCTTTTGACTTTTTATCGTGGACGTTTTCGCCTTTGAAGACAACATCACCATCCGTCGCATCATAAAGACCGATGATTGTACGTCCTGTCGTCGACTTTCCACAACCAGACTCACCTACGAGTCCGAGCACTTCACCTTTGTAAATATCAAACGTGATGCCATCGACCGCTTTAACGACACGACCACGGCCAATTTTAAAGTGCTGCTTCAGGTTTTTTACCTCGAGTAATTTCTCGCTTTCCATTATTCAGCACCACCTTTCGTAAACGATTTAGCGAACGCACTGTCCGGACGATATTTGAGAGCGAGTTCACGAATCGCACGTGGAGGATTCACCACTGGTGCTTGCGGGTGTAATAACCAGCTTGACGCAAAGTGTGTATCACTTACCTGGAACATCGGCGGCTCTTTCTCAAAATCAATCTTCATCGCGTATGGATTACGCGGTGCGAATGCATCTCCTTTCGGAGGATCGAGCAAGTTCGGAGGCGTACCCGGGATTGCCGGTAACGCTTCATTTCGGTCGTCTGTCGGACGCGGCATTGAACCAAGAAGTCCCCATGTATATGGATGACGTGGCTCATAGAAAATTTCATCAACCGTTCCTTTTTCGACGAGACGACCTGCATACATAACAGCAACGCGGTCAGCCATATTCGCGACAACACCTAGGTCGTGCGTGATGAAGATAATTGCTGTACCCGTCTTTTGTTGAATGTCTTTTAACAGTTCAAGAATCTGTGCTTGAATCGTAACGTCAAGTGCCGTTGTCGGTTCATCGGCAATTAACACTTTCGGGTTACATGCGAGTGCAATCGCGATTACAATCCGCTGACGCATCCCACCAGAAAGTTGGTGTGGATATTGCTTCAAACGCGCTTCAGGGTTTGGAATCCCTACAAGTGTCAACAGTTCAAGGGTACGTTTCTTCGCATCCTCACCTGTCAATCCTTGGTGCTGCTTTAGCCCTTCTGCGATCTGTTTGTAAATCGTCATTGTTGGGTTAAGTGATGTCATCGGGTCTTGGAAAATCATTGCGATGTCGCGACCACGAATTTTGAGCATTTCTTTTTCCGATAATTTCGCCAAGTCTTTCCCTTCGAACATGATTTCTCCGTTCGTGATTTCACCTGGAGGGTTCGGAATGAGACGCATGATTGCCTTCGAAGTAACGGATTTACCTGAACCCGATTCTCCTACGATGGCGAGCGTCTCGCCTTTTTTCAAATCAAACGATACACCACGAACAGCTTGAACTGTTCCGGCATATGTGTGGAACGAGACCTCTAAGTCTCGTACTGATAAAATCGTTTCCATGCACGAGTCCCCCTCTTTCTGTATTATTTACGCATTTTCGGATCGAACGCATCACGCAAGCCATCGGCAAGCAAGTTGAAGCTAACCATGAGCAAGACGATGATGACCGATGGGATAACAAGAAGGAACGGGAATGTCCGTAATTCTTTGTATCCATCGTTGATCAACGTACCAAGTGATGCTTGTGGCGGTTGAAGCCCGATTCCGATAAAGCTGAGGAATGCCTCGAAAAAGATGGCAGATGGAATCGTGAACATGAGTGTGATGATAATCGCACCCAACGTGTTAGGAATCAAGTGTTTGAAAATTAAACGGGTACTTGATGCGCCTAATGTACGAGCGGCCAAGACGAACTCTTGGTTCTTCAATTTCAAAATCTGACCTCGAACGAGTCGACTCATCCCAATCCATCCTGTGATCGCCATGGCTAAAATGATAGTGAAGACACCCGGGTCAAAGATCAAGATGAATAGAATGATTAAGATTAAGTTTGGTACACCTGTCAAAATTTCAACGATCCGTTGCATGATATTATCGGTACGTCCACCGAAGTAGGCAGAGATTCCACCGTATGCGACTCCGATGACCGTATCGATAATCGCTGCCATCAAACCGATGAAGAGGGAAATACGCGTCCCTTCCCAAATACGCGACCAAAGATCACGTCCGAGATAGTCCGTACCGAACCAGAAGTTCTCTTCTACACTCTTTTGTTCATAAAAATCGATGTCGCGTCCTCCGAGTGTCGCCATCCCGTCAAAGCCTGCCCATTCGAGACCAGTGACTTTAGGCGGAAGCTTTGCTTGTGAAATATTTTGTTCGTATGCGTCACGCCCTGAAAGCATAGGACCAAAGAGCGAGAGCAACACGAGAAGTAAAATAATCGAAAGCGATACGATTGCCGCTTTGTTTTTCTTTAGACGCATCCAAGCATCTTGCCAAAAGTTTAAGCTTTTTCCTGCAATTCTTTCACCAAGCTGTTCATTCATTTTTACGGGTGCGAACATGTCTTGGTCGAACTGTTCGAAATTCTTTTTGTTTTCAATCATCAGTTATTCCCCCCAAGACGAATACGTGGGTCAACAACGCCGTATAGCAAGTCGACAAGTAAGATAATTAAAATGAAGACAGCCGAGAAAAATAGTGTCGTCCCCATGATTACGGTATAGTCGTTCAACGTGATTGACGTGACGAACAATTCTCCGAGTCCAGGTACAGCAAAGATTTTCTCAATAACGAATGTACCTGTCAAAAGAGCCGCTGTTAACGGACCTAAAATTGTAATAGCTGGAATCATTGCGTTACGCACCATGTGTTTCCACACAATTGCGTTACCACTAAGTCCTTTAGCCTTGGCAAGCGTGACATAGTCCTGTCCCGTAACCTCAAGCATCTCGGTACGGACAAAACGAGCAATCGATGCCGTGACTCCAAGAGATAATGAAATCGTCGGCAAAATCGTATGTGCTGGCGAATCCCAGAATGCGACTGGGAGCAACTGCAATTTGACCCCAACATAGTACTGAAGAAGGGCTGCGAAGACGAAAGATGGGACAGAAATACCGATTACCGATATGAACATCGCACCATAGTCGATCACCGTGTTGTGACGAATTGCCGCGACAACACCTAACAATATACCTACAAGAGTTCCGAGAACTAATGCTTGGAGCCCTAGTTGTGCTGAAGGACCGATTCGTTCCATAATCAATTCAGTTACTGGACGGTTTGCTGTACGGAATGATACACCAAGGTCACCTTGAAGCATGTTTCCGATGTACGTCGCGTAGCGGACCGGCAGCGGATCATTGAGTCCGTAGCGGTCATTCAATAATTGAATTTGTGATTCTGTCAGTTTTTCCTGGTTTTGATACGGAGAACCTGGGAGCAGGTCCATCAGGAAGAACGTAAACGTGGCAATCAAAAAGAACGTAATGACGCCGTAAGTCAGCCGTTGTAGGATATAACGTCCCATGAATAAAAACCCCCTGTGTTTTGTCTAATTCTTTCTACTACTTGCACCAACAGCTTTACTATGACATATGACCCATTTTTCAAATTCACAAAATGAAAGGAATTTTCTGAAAGAATAGATTACACCTCATCTCAAGGCTCTTAGTACAGTGGCTGAAAACAAAGAATATTCTTTTCAAAGATTATTCTGAATTTTCACTGTTACTACATTATACTTTACCAACAAAACATTTGAACAGTATTTTCTCTTACTTTAGTAGAATTTTTTAGAAAATTGGGGACATGCGGTTCGCATGCCCCCTCATTCCATTACTTGATATCAACGTATTTGTACTGGTAATCAGCACCAAATAATTGACGGTTAAAGTTTTCGATGTTTGGACGAATCAAGTATGCCACACCAGCTTGATAAATCGGCATGATTGCTTGATCTTGTTCAATCAAGAGCGCTTCTGCTTCTTTGAACAAGTCATAACGTGCATCAATGTTTGTTTCAGCAGATGCTTCGTTAATCAACTTGTCATATTCAGATGACTTGTACTTGATATCATTTTGGCCGTTATTTGATGTGAAGATACCAAGGTTTGTAAGTGGATCTTGATAGTCAGGTCCCCATAATGCGAACGACATTTGGTAGTCCCCGTTTGCTTCACGCTCGAGTTTGTTGTTGAAAGGCTGTTGCGCGATCTCAACCGTTACGTTCGGCAAGTTCGACTCGATTTGACCTTTCATGTACTCAGAGATTTGTTTCGATACTTCGCTATCGAATGAGAGAAGTTCGATCGTTGTCGCTTCTCCGCCTGTTGCATCTTCCCAAAGTGAAGCTGCTTCGTCAGCGTTCGTTTCGAAGTATTTGACGCCTTCAGTATAATCCGTTCCATCTTCATATTTGATGAAGTCTTTCGGGATGAATGAAGTTGTTGCCATTGAACCGTTGTTCAAGAGCTGATCGATGATTCCTGATGGGTCAACTGCACGTGCGATTGCCTTACGTGCATTTACATCAGAGAAAATCTCATCTTCATGATTGAACTTGAAGTAGCCGATTGACGAACGAAGACCTGTGTTGTAGTCTTCATCTTCTTGGAATGCTGCGACTTGTTCAGATGCAAGGCCAGCGTAATCCACATCACCAGCTTCATACAAGTTCACGACTGTAGATGTTTCTTTAACAACTTTTACGTCAACAGAATCAAGTGCGACGTTTTCTTTATCCCAGTACGTGTCATTTTTCGTTAAGACATATCCTTGTTCACGATCCCAATTAGTCCATGTGAACGGTCCATTGTAAAGAAGGTTTTCAGGGTTTGTTGAGAAATCTTCTCCCGCTTCGGTTGCAAATGCTTCATTGATTGGTGTGAACGTACCGAATGAAGTAAGCGAAAGGAATGATGGGTCTGGACGCTCAAGAGTGACTTCGAGTGTCTTCTCGTCAATTGCTTTTACGCCAAGCTCTTCTTTCGGCGTGTCACCTGTGTTGATAGCCTCAGCGTTTTTAATTGTGTTCATGATGTAAGCGTACTGTGAACCTGTCGCAGGATCGACAGCACGTTGCCATGCATAAACGAAGTCATTTGCTGTGACCGGTTCTCCGTTTGACCATTCAGCATCACGAAGTTTGAACGTATAAACAGTTCCGTCTTCGCTTACTTCCGGCTCACTTTCTGCGAGTGCCGGAACGGCATTTCCATCTTTATCAAGACGGTAAAGACCTTCCATCGTGTTTGCGATCAAGTTGAATGCGACCGCATCTGTAGCAAGCGCCGGGTCGGCTGTTGTGATATCTGACGTATCCGTCAAACGAAGAACTTTTTCTCCATTTGAAGAACCGTCGCCATCAGAGTCTCCGCCTGTCGAACAAGCTGCGAGTACTGAACCGAGTGCTAAGATGAGTGTCATCATGAGCAGAATCGATTTTTTCTTCATTGCGATTTCCCCTTTCGATTTGAAAAGCTAGCCGTTCGTCGAATGAACATCTTACTTTTTCTTTAATTTTCTGAATATTTCATAAAGTATTCGACGAAAGAACGTTAGGGCTATTGTAAGAAATTTTTAATCAAACTGTCAACTATGGAATAAAACGCTATCATAAAATCTACCTTTCACACTCGCTTTCCCCCCCGTCTTACTAGTATCATAGAAGAAACATAGAATGGCGACTCATACCTTCTACGGTTTGAAAGGAGATTACAGCGTTGAAAAAGTTTCGAAATATATTTTTTGTTTGGGGAATTGTCACAATCGTCTACACCATTTGGTCGTTTTCCGCCTATTATCGAAGTGAATCTTTTCTCTTTCATTTGAGTGGCGGATTATTCGTTTCAGGAGTTCTCACGTTTGCGATCGGAATGTTTTCACATATGAGCGCGACCGGTCTGTTCGATGGCTTCATGTATGGTTTCAAACGAAATCGACGGGCGAAACTTAAAGAAATCGATTCAGACTATGAAGAGGACGAGGAAGAAGATCCTGAAGATCGTCTTCTTCGCAAACAATCAGCGTGGAGCTGGGTGTATGTGGGAGTCGGGAGTACCGTACTCTCATTCCTCATTGCGTTGATTTAATTCATCTTTTAGTTAGCCGGATCCTGTGCTAAACTTAATGCAGAATAAGAACACATGGAAGAAGACAAGTAGTTCAAATTTCCTTTTCTCCAGAGAGTCTACGGTGCTGCAAGTAGATGATAAGGCTTTGAACGAATGGACTTTGGAGTGGCTCGCTTGAACTTGAGTATGGCGAGACGGTTCACGCTCGTTATTGCGTTCAAGTGGCATATTTCATGCAAATTTGGGTGGCACCGCGGTTATTCGTCCCGATTTTTTCGGGCGGACGACTGCGGTTTTTTATATTTTACGGAGGTGTATACACATGGCAACTATTTTTTCAGGTATTAAACCGACCGGCGTCGTGACGCTCGGAAACTACCTTGGCGCGATGAAGCAATTCGTCGACCTACAAGACGATCACAATGCATATTATTGTATCGTCGATTTACATTCAATCACAGTTCAACTTGACCGCATCGAGCTCATGAACAACACAAGGAAACTAGCAGCACTTTATCTTGCATCGGGTCTCGATCCAGAGAAAGCAACCATTTTCGTACAGTCTGAAGTAAAAGCGCACGCCCAACTTGGATGGATGTTAACATGTATCGCCGGCATGGGTGAACTCGGACGCATGACGCAATACAAAGATAAGTCGCGAGGCAACGAAAACGTTGGCGCAGGGTTGTTTGTTTATCCGACCCTCATGGCCTCTGATATCTTGTTATACAATACAGAACTCGTTCCTGTCGGGGATGACCAAAAGCAACACATCGAATTAACGCGTGATTTGGCAGAACGTTTCAATAAACGCTACTACGAGACGTTCACGTTGCCAGAACCACTCATTCAAAAAGAAGGCGCACGCATTATGTCTCTTACGAATCCGACGAAGAAGATGTCAAAATCGGATACAAACGCAAAAGGGTATATTTCAATGCTCGATGAACCAAATGTCATTCGTAAGAAGATTAAGAGTGCCGTCACGGACTCGAGCGGTGTCATCTCGTTCGATCGTGAGAACAAACCAGGTATTTCAAACTTATTGGAAATTTATTCACTCTCGACAGGGACATCGATTGACGACCTCGTCAAACAATATGAGAACTCCAATTATGGAACGTTCAAGCAAGATGTGGCGGAAGCTGTCGTCGCTTTACTTGAACCGATTCAAGCGCGTTTCCACGAACTGATCGATTCTACAGAACTCGATGAAATTCTCGATGCTGGCCGCGCGAAAGCAGAAGCCGTCGCCAATAAAAATCTCGCGAAGATTGAAAAAGCGATGGGTCTTAGTCGCAAACGGGCAAAAGTGAAAAAGTAATTTAACCTATTAAAAAACTGCACCCCAATTGTTAGATGTGTCTAACAATTGGGGTGCAGTTCATTTTTTGAGAGTCTTTTTAATACACAAAAAAGAGAGACAGGCGTCCCTGTCTCTCTTAGTAAAGATGATTGATTATTCTTTGCCTTCGATTGAAGCCCACTTGTAAGAGTAGTCCGCACCGAATGCATGCTCGACGATATCCTTAACGTATGGTTTCGTAAGGCGAGCTGAACCACGTTGGTAAACTGGTGAGATTGCGTTCTCTTCAAGAACAATTTTCTCAGCATCTTGCATTTGAGTCCAACGCTCAGCAGGGTCTGTGCTTGATTTCGCATCAGCGATGAGTTTATCGAATTCTTCGTTCGACCATTTACCACGGTTGTATGGTCCGTCAGTGACGAAGAGGTCAACGAATGTCATTGGATCTTGGTAGTCAGGACCCCAACCAGCGAACGTGAACTCGAAGTCTCCGTTGTTCTCAAGGTCAAGTTTGTTATTGAACGGCTGTTGCTTGATAGTAACCGTCATACCTGGAAGGTTTTTCTCTAGTTCACCTTTAATGAACTCACCGATTTGCTTCGCAGATTCTGAGTCATAGTTGAGAAGTTCAAGTTCAATTTCTTCTGTTCCGAGCTCAGAAAGCCCTTCTTCCCAAAGTTTTTGAGCTTCTTCAACGTTGTATCCGCCGATATCTCCATTACCTTCACGGAAGTCTTTTCCGTCAGGACCTGATGCGAAGTCTTTTGGAACGAAGAAGTTCGCAGGGATTGAACCGTTCGCAAGAAGTGTTTCTGCAATCGCAGACTTGTCGTAAGCGCGGTCAATCGCATTACGAATTTTTTGGTTGTTAAGCTCTTCCACTTCTGTGTTGAATTGGAGATAGAAAATCGTCGGTTCTACGACTGTTGAGAAGTCTTCGTTATCTTGATATTGGGCTACGAGCTCCGAAGTCAAGCCTGTGCGGTCAACGTCACCATTTTCGTACAAGTTAACACCTGTCGAAACTTCTTTAACGACTTTAACGTTGATTTCTTCAAGTTTAACTGCTTCTGCATCCCAATAGTCTTCGTTCTTGACCATCTTCCAACCTTGTTCGCGCTCCCAGCTATCGAGTTTGAACGGTCCGTTGTAAAGAGTCGTCTCTGCAGATGTACCGAAGTTTTCGCCTTGCTCTGTGTCGAATGATTCAAGTTTTGGCATGAAGACACCAAAGCTTGTCAATCCGAGGAAGTAGTCAGCTGGTGCTGTCAATTTAACTTCAAGTGTTTGATCGTCGATTGCTTTAACGCCTACTGCATCGCGTTCGCCTTCGCCTGTATTGTACGCATCTGCGCCTTCGATGACAGACATAACGTATGCATATTGTGAAGCGTTATCTGGGTTGAGTACTTCTTTCCAAGCGTATTCGAAGTCGTTCGCTGTGACAGGCTCCCCGTTTGACCAAGTCGCGCCTTCACGAAGCTTGAATGTGTAAGTCTTCCCGTCTTCTGAAACTTCGTGAGATTCAGCCATACCCGGAGTTGGCTCATCGTTCTCATCCATACGGTAAAGACCTTCGTTAACGTTGTTCAACACGTTGAACGATACAGCATCCGTTGCGAGTGTAGGGTTAAGTGAAGGAATATCCGAGCTGTCGAGCAAGTTGAGGACTTGCGCTTCATCTGCAGAACCTTCCGAACCTGATCCGTTTGAAGACCCTGTGTCTTCATCCCCTGTCGAACATGCAGCTAGGAATGCACTAGATAAAAGTGTAACCGAAGATGCTAAAGCAAAACCTTTTTTCTTATTCATTGCGATGACCCCCTGATTTTTTCGTTTTAACGAATTGAATGATGGTAGAAAATTCAGTCATTTGTTCTGACAGTATTTGTTACCAAAATCCCGTTGATGCAATAATACAATATTCTGATAATTTTGCAAAGTGTTTATTTTGATTTTTCTAAAAAATTTTCTCTATAGGCTAAAAGCCCGCCTACAGCGGCGGGCTTTTAGCTCAATTTTCATATTTTTTTGTAAACGTTAGGACATATGAAGGACCGATGACCGGATAACCGACATGTTCATAACTTTTATCAATCATATATGAACGTCCTGCTTGATAGATTGGCATAACAACTGCTTCTTCTAACAACTGTGCTTCTGCCTGTCGTAAGATCTTGTTTCGTTCATCTAAATTCTCTGTCACGCGCGCCTGATCTAGCAACTCATCATACGACTCACTTGCATATCGACTCGAATTCAACACATTTTCTGTCTCAAATTGAGTCAAATAGGCTGATAACATTGGATAGTCTGGTTGCCAACCCGACAAGGAGAATGCGTAATCACCTGAGACTTCTTTCCTAACTTTATCTCCTAAGGGAAGCTCGATGACTTTGACTGTTAATCCGTCCAACTGTTCTAAATTCTCTTTCAACTTTGTTGAAATTTGACGTGCTTCCTCATCAACAAAACTAAGCAGTTCAATCTCCACTTCGTCCTTCTTGAGACGTTGTTTTACATCCTCAAATAATTGACTGGGGTCTCCTTCTAGCTCTTTGACAGCTGACTTTTCGTCCATGACGAGCAATCGTTCCGTTGTTTGCTCCGCTCGTGCGAGAGAATCTTCAATCGCCGTCCGTTCTAATGTCAACGCGAGGGCTTGTCGAAACGCTACATCATTAAACGGTGCTTTTTCAACATTCGGTTTTAAGTAAAATACACCACTCCGTGGTACGTCCCGAATCGTCATGACCTCTTCGTTAACAGTAGACATGTCAAAATCATATGGAACCGGATGCATCCCGGATGTTTCGGACAAGTTCGGCTCACTACGGATAGAAACGGTTTCGAGCATGACGCTCTCCGCCTCACGATACGTTTCGTTTTTATGTATCGAGACAGTTGTATCATCAATTGAATTGATTTCAAACGGACCGTTTGTTTCTAGTTCATCCCACGCCTTCGCCGATAGTTGTGGTAAAAATGCGGGCATCGCTAGTACCTTCTCGAATCCTTCCATCGGTCGGATGAGGGTCAGCTCGAGCGTTTGATCATCGATTGCCTTAACTCCTAACGTACTGGGCTCTTTTTGCCCCAAACCAATTTCTTTTGCCGATTTGACATCTGCGAGTAAAAAACTGAATGGTGAATTCGTGTCATCATCGACAAGTTTACGAAAATGGTCGATGAACGTTTGCGCCGTAATCGCGTTTCCTTCTGTTGTCGTACTCTCTTTTAACGTAAACGTATATACCGTCCCGTCTTCTGAACGCTCCAATTTTTCGACAAGGGCCGGCTCGATGGACCCATCTTCACCAAAGCGATACAGTCCTTCATATAGATGCGACAATATTGTTTGTGATGCCGGATCAATCGCTAACATGACATCCGGTTGTGTTGGAAGTGACTCTCCGTAAATCGTCAAGGTTTGCTCTTCTGGCGGTAATAGTTCACGTGACTGCTCTCGTTGTTCGTTCCAAATAAATAAAAAAAGGATAAGGACTGAACCTAACAAGGCGGTCACGATGAATGATTTCTTTTTCATTCGTTGTGCTCCTTTCTGTTAGACCAACCCTTATACCCTAACCTTTTTTGAATGATATTTCTACCGTCAGTTCGTCACTTTCGCAAATGCGAGTGTCGCATTGTGGCCCCCGAAGCCGAGTGAGTTACTAAGTGCATACTGGATTTCAAGTTCCCGATTTCCTTCTCGTACATAGTCTAAATCACAATCCGCTGCAGGTGATTCGCAGTTAATCGTCGGATGAATTTTACCTTCATGAATCGAAAGCGCTGTGATGACGGCCTCGACGCCACCTGCACCACCAAGGAGGTGTCCAATCATCGATTTCGAGGAGTTCACTGCGAGCTTGTCGGCATGTTCTCCGAACACACGACGAATCGCTTTTGTTTCGAGCATATCGTTGAGCGGCGTGCTCGTTCCATGCGCGTTGATGTATTGAACTTCTTCCGGTTTAATCCCGGCATCACGAATCGCTTCACTCATCGCCTTCGAGCCACCTTCTGCCTCTGGTGACGGTGCTGTGATGTGATAAGCATCTGAACTCATGCCGTATCCGACGACTTCTGCATACATTTTCGCACCTCGTGCTAATGCATGCTCATATTCTTCTAAGACGAGCACACCTGCTCCTTCTCCCATGACAAACCCGTCACGATTCTCGTCAAACGGACGGCACGCCGTACTTGGATCCGGATTCGTTGACAATGCTTTGTTAGAACAGAACCCTGCGAACGAGAGTGGTGTGATCGGTGCTTCCGCCCCACCAGCGAACATCGCAATCGCATCTCCACGTTGAATAACGCGGAACGCTTCCCCGATAGAGTTCGTCCCTGATGCACAAGCTGTCACGGAACAGTTACTCGGTCCTTTTGCGCCAAGATAAATAGACACTTGTCCGCTAGCCATATTCGGAATCATCATTGGAATGAAGAATGGACTGACACGACGTGGTCCACGTTCGTGTAGGATGGCAGATTGTTTATCAATCGTTTCGACGCCACCGATTCCGCTCCCAATCCAAGTACCGACATCATCCGCCATCGCTTTCACATCGAGCCCACTGTCTTTATGCGCAGCATCTGCTGCTAAAAGTGAATATTGAATGAAAGAGTCCATCTTACGTGCTTCTTTCGGTTCAACTAAGTGTTCAATGCTCCATTCTTTCACTTCTGCCCCAACCTTCGCCGGATACTGACTGATGTCAATCTTCGTCAACGTATCAATCGCATTGTCCCCTTTTAAAAGGCGATCCCACATTGTCGACACGTCGTTTCCTAACGGTGATACGACTCCTAACCCTGTTACTACTACTCGTTTCATAGATGATTCCCCTCCGTAATTGTTGCCTGATTCCATGTCAAACAGCTAGCACCCCATGTGAGACCGGCACCGAACCCTGCGATGACGACCGTTTGTCCATCTTGGATTTTACCTGATTTTACCGCTTCGGCTAAAGCGAGCGGAATGGATGCTGCCGATGTGTTTGCATGGTCCTGAATGGTCATGACGACTTTCTCTTCTTCTAAACTCAACCGTTCCATCGCAGCATCGATGATTCTGCGGTTCGCCTGATGCGGTACGAGAACATCGAGGTCATTCAGTGATTTATCCGCTTTATTAAGCGATTCAAGTACGATTTCCGGCATTTTACGTACCGCAAACTTGAAGACTTCACGACCATTCATGACGATTTTACCCTCTTCATTCTCATATAGGTATTTACCACCCGTACCGTCACTTCCGAGTACGAATGAGTCAATCGAAGCGACCTCATCTTCTCCAAGTACGACGGCACCTGCCCCGTCCCCAAACAAAACGGCGGTCGATCGATCATCCCAATCAATCAGACTTCCCATCTTTTCTGCCCCGATAACGAGCGTCTTTTTAAACCCTTTTGAATCCATCAAGCTCTTCGCAGTGTCCATCGCAAAGATGAATCCGCTACATGCTGCACTCACGTCAAACGCCACAGCCCGCTTTGCACCGAGATTCGCCTGCACGAGGCATGCTGTTGCCGGGAAAGATGGTGCTGTAGCCGTCGCACAAACGATTGCCTCAATCTCATCAATCGTGACTCCTGCGCTCTGTAGAGCACGCTCTGCGGCACGTGTTGCCATATCTGCAACCGACGTCCCTGTTTCTGCTAAATGTCGTGCCTCGATGCCTGTACGCGTACGAATCCATTCATCGCTCGTATCCATTCGCTTTTCTAAATCGATATTTGTCACCCGATTGTCCGGTAAGAACGATCCGATGCCGATGATTCCAATATTCATATCGTCGACCCCTATTCTTAGTATCTGGTACTAATATAAGGGAATAAAAAGAGGATGTCAATGCATCCTCTTCGGTATAACTCGGTTATGCCTTTTCTAGTCGCTTCGTAACAGCCATGACCATCTTCGCAGAATTAATCGAAGCCGTTTCTAAAAATTCATCGAATGACAAGTTCGCCTCTTCATCCGCACTATCCGAGATGGAACGTGTCACGACGAACGGTACGCCGAACTGATAACATGTTTGTGCAATTGGTGCAGCTTCCATCTCGACAGCAGCGACCTCGTCGAAATGTCCAAGAATGTCTGCTACACGTTTCGAGTCATTGATGAATGAATCTCCTGTGACGATCAACCCTTGGTGGACATTCACATCAGGCAAGCTTTCAATCACATCTTTACAGACACTGACGAGTTTGGCATCTGCCTCATACGCCGGCGGCATCCCTGGAACTTGCCCGTATTCATACCCGAAAGCAGTCACGTCGACATCGTGGTGACGGACTTCCGTCGAGACGACGACGTCGCCGACCTTCATTCCTTTTTTAAAGCCGCCGGCAGAGCCTGTATTGATGACAACGTCCGGCTTGAACTTATCAATCAAGAGTGTCGTCCCGATTGCCGCATTGACTTTGCCGATGCCCGACTTCAAGATGACGACTTGCATGTTTCCAAGATAGCCTTCATAAAAATGATAGTTTGCGATTTCCGTATCTTTCCGTTCCGTCAACTCATTCCGAAGCAAATTCACTTCTTCTTCCATCGCGCCGATGATGCCTACTTTCATTCCGGTTCCTCCTCATAAAGAGAGCGACTTCCGAATAGGAGGTCGCTCTTCGCATTATTTGATTTCTTTTATTTCGACGACCATGTCGCCACCCGGTGTTTGAACCGTAACCACGTCTCCGATTGTACGTCCAAGCAACGCCTTGGCAATCGGTGATTCATTCGAAATCTTCCCTGTGAACGGGTCCGCTTCGGCTCCACCAACGATTGTATACGTCTCGTCTTCATTGTCTTCTTGAATGAAGAACGTCACTGTCTTACCGATAGAGACAACCGAGTTATCCCCTGCGTCATCTTGAATGATGACCGCATTGCGGAGCATCTCTTCTAGTTGTGCGATTCGTCCCTCGACCATCGCTTGTTCTTCTTTTGCCGCGTCATATTCCGCGTTCTCTGACAAATCACCGAAATCACGAGCAATCTTAATATTTTCAACGACTTCTTTACGGCGCACCGTCTTCAGTTCGTTTAATTCATTCTCGATTTTCGCTTTTCCGTCTAACGTCATATAGTGTTGTTTTTCAGCCATTTCTGTCACTCCTTCATTGTCTCCTAGTATATTACAGCTAGGGGTGAATTGAAAACGATTTATTTCCTCACGCGCGATTGCGCTCAGTGAGCACCCAACGGATTTTTGTCACGAGTAAATCAATCGCGACAAAGTTTTCTCCGCCTTCAGGAACGATGATGTCCGCGTACCGCTTCGTCGGTTCACAGAATTGCAAATGCATCGGACGTACGACGTTCGTATACTGTGCCACGACTGAATCAATCGAGCGTCCACGTTCATTAATATCACGTTGCATTCGTCTTAAAATTCGAACGTCCGCATCTGTGTCCACGAAGACTTTAATATCCATTAAATCACGTAAACGGGCATCTTCGAGCGCCAATATGCCTTCTACGATGACGACATCGACCGGCTCGATCAAAATCGTCTCGTCCGACCGTGTATGGGCCGCATAATCATATACTGGTTTCTCGACTGCCTGATGCTGTTGTAACTGTTGGATATGTTCGATTAACAAATCGTTATCAAAGGCGAAGGGGTGGTCGTAGTTCGTTTTGTACCGTTCCTCCATTGTCATCTCTGATTGATCCTTATAATACGCGTCTTGCTCAATCATGACGACCGATTGACCTTGAAACGAATCGACGAGCGCGCGGGCCACGGTCGTTTTTCCAGATCCGGTCCCCCCGGCCACGCCAATAATGACGGGTTTATGTTGCATCAAAGTTAAGTCCTCCTCATCGTAATTTACGACTGATTGCTAGGCCATCACCAAGGGGCAAAATTGCAGTATGATAATCGGTCCGTGCCATCAATTGCTCAGTAAATTGTTTTACAAGACGGACAAGCCGGCGTCTTCGACGATCAAGTACTGATACGTCTTCAAGCAGGACGTCTCCTCTCAAAAACAAATTATCGCTGTAAATCGTACCACCAATTGGTACTAAAGCGCCATACCCATCAAAAAATTTTTGATATTGTCCTTTCGCCGCATCAATAAATACCGCATCGAACTTCCCTTCAATCGAACCGATCAATTCGACAGCATCACCATGAATGAGCGTGATACGTTCACGAACATCTGATCGCTTGATGAAGCCCGTCGCTTCTTCAAACCGGCGAGCATTCCGCTCAATTGTGACGATTTCCGCATCCGGCAACAACTCCGCCATGCGAATGGCACTATAGCCGATCGCCGTCCCTACTTCGAGGATTCGAGCCGGTCGTTGCATCGCCAGTAACGAGAGAAGCACTTCAGAACCTGTCAGATCCATAATCGGAACATGGTGAACGCGCGCGAATGCCTCCATCTCCGTCAACAGCGGGGAGCGGTCATTAATCAATTTTTCTACATATCCTTCATAGGATGCATGGTCCACTCGTTCCACCTCTTCACTCTCTTCATTCAAACGACCGGAAGCAGATGCTTCCGGTCGTCCCATCAATTACTGTTTGCTTCTTCAAACGCTTCCCATTCGGAACGGTACTTATTGACGTTTTGTTGATGGTCCTCATAGTTGACTTCGAACAAGACTTCACCATTCGGGAACCCTTCACGTGGAGGGCGTGCGTAGAAGTAAATGTTCTCTGTATCGTTCGGGTTGAGCACTGCCTCAAAGGCGTCACGGCTCACGGCCGCAATCGGTCCAACTGGAATGCCTTCATAACGATACGTATTATATAAGGAATCGTTCTCCAAGTCAGCGAACGAAGTGAAAATTGATGTTTCTCCTGTACCGTACCAAACGGTCGGGTCAGATTGTAATCTCATTCCGTCGTTTAAACGATTCTCGAAGACACCGGCGATTTCTTTTCTGTCTTCCGTCGACACGGCCTCTTTCTCGACAACGGATGCAAGAGAGAGCGTCTCGTGGAACGTACGTCCTGAATCAGCTAAACGACCTTTGTATTCTTGATACATACTTTCAGTCGGCAATAACATCTCATCGATAATTTCGTTGAGTGTTACCCCTTTATTAAATTCATACGTGGCTGGGAACAGGTATCCTTCAAGCGGATGATAGATGCCGTCCTGCAACACTTCCTCCGTCAACATTTCGTGCTCATTCACGAGAGACTGAATGTATTCACGGTCACTCAATTGTTCTGAAATTTCTTCTTTCGGAATCTCGGCGACTTTCGCAAGTCGCGCAATCACCTGGTCGATTGTGAACCCTTCCGGAATGACAAGCTTGATATCAGGGACCACAATGACTTTACCTGTTTGCAACGTTTCAATCAACTCATCGATTGATTGTGACGGAGATAGTGTATACGTCCCCGCCTGAAACGAAGATTCATTTTTAAAGCGTGTATAGAAACGGAAAATCGTGCTACTCCTTACAAGCCCATTCTCTTCAAGTAATTCACCAATGTATCCCGAACCAGCTCCGAGTGGGACTTCGACCTCGACCGTTTCCGTCGATGTCGGGTCAATCGGTTCGACAGAGCGCTTCACAAATACATATGCGAGAGCAGATCCTGTGGCGATGACGAGAAGGAAGATCGCAAGGATGACAACCGTGATACGGCGAACGATTCGGTTGCGGGCACGTTTCTCATCTGACATAGATGGATGATTCATGCATTTCTCCCCTGTTCTTTTTAAAAAGAGAGGCGACGAGGGATGATCCCTAGCCGCCCGTCCCCTATTTAGTCTAGACCGACTTCGTCGCTGACGACATCGAATGCTTCCATAACCTCGTCAAAGTCTTCATCGTCTTCGACAAGCTTCAAGATGAATTCGCCATCTTCAAGTTCTTCAATTTCAAATGCATATACTTCGATTGTGTCTTCATCTTCTGTTTCCGGAGCGCCGACCGGCTCAAGCACGACGAATGTCTTTTTCGTGCGATCGCTTGTCATACGGAAAATTTCTGCAAATAAATGCTCGTCTCCATTTTCATCTGGAATACGGTACATTTCTTCTTCACGACGGATTTCTGCCATGAGAGATTCCTCCTTTAATTCCCGGAACGATCCAGGTAGTTTTGTAAAATCATCACGGCCGCCATTTTGTCGATGACCGCTTTTCTCTTTTTGCGGCTGACATCTGCTGAAATGAGCATCCGTTCCGCCTGCATCGTCGTCAATCGTTCGTCCACCAACACACTCGGAAGACCAGTCTGTTCAGTGAGGGCTTCAGCAAATGCTTCTGATGCCTCTCCACGAGGACCGATTGTTCCGTTCATGTTTTTCGGGTGACCGACAACAACTTCTTTCACATCGTACTGTTCGATAATCGGACGAAGGAGACGAACGGCCTCTTCAAAGTCAGGTTCAGTCCAGTAGACTGTCTCCACACCTTGTGCCGTCCATCCCATTAGGTCACTTACCGCGACACCAATTGTTTTCGAACCGACATCGAGTCCCATGACTCGCTTCATATTAACCCTCTCTACGATCGTTCAAATACGATTTGACCAACTCTTCGAGTAGTTCGTCCCGCTCAATTTTGCGAATCAAGTTTCGCGCATCATTATGACGTGGAATGTAGGCAGGGTCACCTGACAATAAGTATCCCACGATTTGATTGATCGGTTGATATCCTTTTTCCTCGAGTGCTTGATATACCGTAATCAGCGTTTCGCGTGTGTTAGCACGTTGATCATCTTCTGGAAAATTGAATTGCATCGTGCGATCCATTTGGCTCACAAGAATCCACCTCTTTCCGTTTGCACTTCACACTCTATTATGCCAGTGATTGGACATAATGTGAAGCAAACTTCAATGCTTCATCTAGTTTTGTTACATCGCGCCCTCCGGCTTGCGCCATGTCTGGACGACCGCCACCGCCGCCACCGCAACGTGTCGCAACTTCTTTAATGAGTTTTCCGGCATGGAAGCCTCGGTCATTCAAGTCTTTCGTCACGCCCGCGACGAGGTTGACTTTGTCTCCGTTCGCAGACCCAAGGATGATCACGGCAGAACCGAGTTTTCCTTTCAAGTCGTCGACCATGCTACGAAGAGCATCCATATCTTGTCCATCGACACGTTTCGCGATCAATTGGACGTCACCGATTGTCTCGATTGCATCTGTTAAAGAAGACGCTTCGATGTTCGCAAGCTTCGCTTTGAGTGACTCTGAAGCGCGCTCTACTTCTTTGATTTCAGCCTGAAGTGCCTGAACACGTACCGGAACCTCGAGAGGTTTCGTCTTCAATAGTTTCGCTGCCGCTTCAAGCGTCTCGATTTGCAGGTTCATCACTTCGTATGCGCCAGCACCTGTGACCGCTTCGATTCGACGTGTCCCAGCGCCAATCCCTGACTCAGACAAGATTTTAAAGAGTCCGATTTCAGCCGTATTGGATACGTGGCAACCACCACAAAGTTCAACCGAGTAGTCACCTGCTGATACGACGCGAACGACATCGCCATATTTCTCACCAAAGAGTGCCATCGCTCCTTTTGCTTTCGCATCAGCGATGTTCATCTCTTCGATGTCGACACCGATCGATGCCCAAATCTTCTCGTTTACTTGACGCTCAATCGATTGAAGCTCGTCGGGTGTCACTTGACCGAAGTGAGAGAAGTCAAAACGAAGGCGATCTGGTGTCACGAGTGATCCAGCCTGGTTGACGTGCTCGCCGAGCGTGTCTTTTAGCGCGCGGTGAAGAAGATGCGTCGCCGTATGGTTTTTCACGATCGCTTGACGTGATGCTTGGTCGACCGTTGCCGTGACTGCCGCTTCCGCTTTTGCCACACCTGATTCGACCGTGACCGTGTGTAAGTTTTGACCGTTCGGTGCTTTTGACACATCTTTGACACGAAGAACGAAATCTTCTCCGACGATTTGTCCTTTGTCACCGATTTGACCACCGCTTTCTGCGTAGAATGGTGTCTGATCGAGCATCACTTGTGCTTCTTCCCCGGCAGCGACGACATCGACGAGTTCGCCATCGTGAATCAAGCTGACAATTTTTGCATTCGTCTCTAAATTGTTGTAGCCGAGGAACGTCGATGGCATCGTGATGTCCGCGAGCACACCTGACTGAATCTGCATCGATTCAACGTCGGTACGCGCTTGTCGTGCACGTTCACGTTGCTCATTCATCGCTTCTTTGAAGCCGTCTTCATCGACCGTCATCTGATGATCTTCTGCGTATTCGATTGTCAATTCAAGTGGGAAGCCGTATGTGTCATAAAGACGGAACGCATCTTCACCGCTGATCACGTTCGACCCTGCTGCCTTTTGTGCTTTTGCAACTTCGTTCAAGATCGCGAGTCCATCGTTCAATGTTTCATGGAAACGCTCTTCCTCGTTTTTAATGACTTTTTTAATGAAATCTTTCTTCTCAGTCACTTGTGGATAGAAGTCGATCATGATGTCTCCGACAACATCGACGAGTTCATACATGAACGGACGCTCGATGCCAAGCATCTTCGCATAACGCACGGCACGACGGAGGAGGCGACGAAGTACATATCCACGTCCTTCGTTCGACGGAAGTGCCCCATCACCAATCGCGAACGATACGGTACGAATATGGTCCGCGATGACTTTGAACGCGACATCTTTGCTGCTATCTTGGCGGTAAACGTCTCCGCTGATCTTTTCTGTTTCACGAATGATCGGCATGAAGAGATCGGTATCGAAGTTCGTCGGAACATCTTGAAGGACGCTCACCATCCGTTCGAGTCCCATCCCCGTATCAATGTTTTTACGTGGGAGTTCCGTATAATTCCCGTGCCCATCATGGTTATATTGACTGAATACGATGTTCCAGATTTCAAGGTAACGCTCGTTCTCCCCACCTGGATACAGTTCAGGGTCGGTCGGGTCGTCTCCAAACGCTGGTCCTCGGTCGAAGAAAATCTCTGTATTCGGACCAGACGGGCCTTCACCGATTTCCCAGAAGTTATCTTCAAGCGGGATGATGCGGTCAGCCGGCACACCGAGCTTCAACCAGATCTGTTTCGACTCTTCATCGTCCGGGTGAATCGTGACGGACAGGCGCTCCGTGTCGAGACCGTACCATTCGTCACTCGTCAATAGCTCCCAACCCCATGTGATTGCTTCTTCACGGAAGTATTCACCGACTGAGAAGTTTCCGAGCATTTCGAAGAATGTATGGTGACGAGCGGTCTTCCCAACGTTCTCGATATCGTTCGTCCGAATCGATTTTTGAGCGTTGACGATGCGTGGGTTCGCAGGGATGACACGACCATCAAAATATTTTTTGAGTGTCGCTACGCCTGAGTTGATCCACAAAAGAGTCGGGTCTTCGACCGGAACGAGCGAAGCACTCGGCTCAACGCTGTGACCTTTTGATTTAAAGAAATCTAAGTACATTTGGCGAATCTGTGCGCCAGTCAATGATTTGAGCGGTTTCATGAACAATTCCTCCTTAAATTCTGAACGAAACGAAAAAAAGCGATGCCTGCCCCTGTGGAAAGGGACGAAAGCATCGCTTCGTGGTACCACCCTCGTTCGCACGGTAACACCGTGCCTCGAAACATCCGTTAACGTGGATGAGGCGCCCAGGTTGAGTGGGAACTCCAGAATAGCTTCGGTCGGCCTGCCCCCATCTTCTCGCAGCCTAGGAAGATGTCTCTGTAGAGGTGGTGACGACGTACTCATTTCCTTCATCGTCTGTATCGTTTCAGTTGTCTATTCGTCATTATCACACGCGCTTATGAAGACGTCAAGACTTCCCACCTAAGCGCTCGACCAATTTCGTCCGTCGTACTGGTTCCTCTTCTCGCGTGGCCGCCTCGAGTGCCCGTACGTCCCCGAACAGCAGTAAACTTTTCTTCGCCCGGGTCACAGCTGTATAAATCAAGTTACGCGACGACCGGAATCCTCCGTTGAAGAAGACCGGCATGAGCACGATTGGGAACTCCGAACCTTGTGACTTATGAATCGTGATGGCGTAGGCGTGAGTAAACTGATCCCATTCACTACGGTTATATTCGACTTCCGTCTGGTCGAATCGAATATAAATCTTATCGACCTTGTCGACGTTCTCTTTGGCGAAGAAGATGTTCGTGATTTCACCGATGTCTCCGTTATATACGTTTTCTTCAGCATTATTGACGAGTTGTAGCACTTTATCGCCATTTCGGTAAATGCGTGTCCCGTGTTTTACTTCACGAGCATTCGATTTAGGATTGAACACATTTTGGAGCGCCTCGTTCAACCCGTCAATCCCGCATACACCACGATACGTCGGAGCGAGTACTTGGATGTCAAACGGTGAATACCCTTTCCGAAGGGCAGCCCCTGCCATCTGACAGATCGCTTGAAGCGCCGTCTCCTGATTCGCCGTATAGAAACGACGGTCCGGGAGAGCCGCCAACAAATCGTCCGGCATTTTCTTGGCGTTCAAAGAATGCGCGAGCCGTAAAATACTCGACTCCGACGCTTGACGATGGACGACGTCAAGTCGAACGACCGGAATCCCGTCCGTCTGCATCAAATCCGCAAGTACTTGCCCCGGTCCGACAGACGGGAGCTGATCGCGGTCTCCGACGAACAAGATTTTCATGCCGTTCGGTACCGCTTTGAGCAAACTTCGGAACAAGAAGATGTCAATCATCGATGCCTCATCGACGATGAGGACTTTCCCGACAAGCGGATTCGTTTCATCCACTTGGAACGAACTTCCGTCGAACTTCAACAGACGGTGAATTGTCGAGGCCGGTAGCCCTGTCGACTCACTGAGGCGTTTCGCCGCTCGACCCGTCGGTGCGGCCAAGACGAATGGGAACGGTTGGTTCGGTACAGGCTCTAACTTCCAATCGAAGACGTCACTGAGTGCATGAATGATGCCTCGAACGACAGTCGTCTTCCCTGTACCCGGCCCTCCGGTGAGTACCATGAGCGGTGATTTAAGTGCGAGCTCAATGGCTTCTCGTTGCTGTGTCGCATATTCGATCGAGAACATCTCCTCAACACGTCCGACCGCATCAAAGATTGTCGTCATGTCCACGTCTTCTGTCGTCGACGTCGCCATGATTCGGGCTAACTCCTCTGCCGCCTTCCGTTCGGCACGGAAGACACGGGGATGATAGACGACCCCGTCTTCGATAACGACTCGTTCCTCTTTCGCAAGTGACTCCAAAGCCGTGACGAGGGCGTCACCTGGGTCCGCTCCGATGATGCGAGGCATCTCGGCCTCGAGTTGGTCTGCGGTTACATATAGATGACCGTTCCCTTGTTCGAGTTCTAATACGTAAAGTACTGCTGCCGCGATGCGTTCAGGATGGATTCCTTGAATCCCAAAATGCGCGGCGATGGCATCGGCCGTTTTGAAGCCGATGCCTTGCACATCGTACATGAGCGCGTATGGATTCTTTTCAATCGTTTCCATCGCTCGGCCTTCATATTCTTTATGAATCTTTGAGGCGAGACGTGGCGTCACGTCGAATGGGGCGAGAAATAGTAACAGTTGGTCGACCCCGTATAAGACGTTCAGACGTTCCGTAATCACATGTGCCTGTTTCTCTTTCAACCCGTCGACCTCTGACAGGATGCTCGGATGTTTCACGATTTGGTCGATACAATCGTCGCCGAGAGCATCCGCAATCTTCTGCGCCGTCTTTTGACCGATTCCAGGGAAAGATCCGTTCGTCAAAAAGCGGACGGCTGCCCGTTTCGTCATCGGGACGACACGGCGAATCCAATCGGCCTTCATCTGTTTCCCAAATTTAGGGTGTTCGACGAGACGACCGTGCGCCTTATACGTCTCGCCTTTCTCGATGCCGACACCGACGCCCGCGATGACCATCTCGGTCTCGTCCGTCTCAAAATTCTTTTCTTTTATTCGTACGAGCGCGATCGTGTGCGCTTCTTCTTCTGATTGAAACAGGACTCGAATGACTTTTCCAGTCAACTCATAAGGTGCTGCCATCATATCCGACACCTCCAGCTATTTTTCCATCATCCATTATAGCCCGAGATGAATCGATTGAACAAATGACCTATCCGAACAGATTTAAGATTTGTTCAATCCGATCAAGGTCGACGACTTCTAAAATGCGTATCAACTGTTCGATATCGACCCGGTCCAAAATGCGCTCAACCTGATCAAGGTCCACTTCTTCAATCAGACGCTGAATCCGGTCTAAGTCCCCAGATGCCTGATATGCCTCGAGTTTTGTGAAGAGCTCGGTCTTCTCGATTCGAATCGAATCTTCCAGCATTCCCCTCGCCCCGAATAGGACGAGACCGATGACCGCCAACTGAATCAACCAGTTCGTCACGACTTTCCAAAACGGGACGGTCTGATCGATGAATGGGATGAGCGGAATGAACGTCAATTGTAAGAGCAAGATTCCGACTTGGATATATACGTTCGGAATGAGGAATCCGAGTACTGCAAGAAGCAATGGAACGACCCACCCGACACCGACGTGTTCAGATGTATGCTGCCAAGACTTCCGTTCCGAGTACACATAGTGAACAACCCATCCGACAATGAGGAGCGCTACGAACAGCATGAGTAATAACATCAAGAGCCCTCGTGGTTCAATGACCACTTGATACAAAATCGTATTCGTCCACTTCCCGTCTGCCAGTCGTTCATTCACCGATTCAAATAATTGTGTGAACCACACATACTCGACAATGAAAAACAAAATGACACTGACCATGCTGAATTTTCGCAAGCCACTCGACCTCCTTCTATAAGTTGTCATTCCCCCACTTCAAGAGGGGTAGTCGCGTTTTTGATTCAAAGAAACGGGGAACTGTTCGAATGACACAGTGAAGGAGGAGTCATAAATGGGTAAACGAATTCCAGTCAGCGGATTATGCGAACTCGTGTTAGAAGTGACGGATATGGAAGAAGCGGTAGCATTTTGGCATGAAAAATTAGGTCTCCCTGTCGTCGAACAATGGGTCGGAGACGATGCCGAGCCAAGTAAGTCACAAGAACACGCGAACGAGCCGTGGGCAACATGGCTCTATATCGGAGGGAATACGCGACTCGGACTTTGGTTGAAGCGTAACTTCACAGAGGAAGAAAACGCGAACCGCAAACAAGATGTGACCGATTGGGACACACTTTATGACGAAGGTGGCGTCCACGTCCATTGCGCGTTCTTCGTTCCGATAGAGTCGTTTGAAAAAGCACTTGAGATTTTGAATGATACCGATGTCCCGGTCAAACTGCGAACGTGGGATGAAGACGAGACGAAAAATGGGAAAGAGCGCTCTGCTTACTTCAAGGATCCGAGCCATAACATTATCGAACTGTATACGAAAAATATGGACGAGGCTTACGGAGAATTTGCCGGAGAACCCGTCAAAATCACGACGAAACAACTCTAATCGCGTTAACGAAAAAAGTGCCATCGCTCCATTGCGATGGTACTTTCCTATTCAAGAAATCAGTTCCCAAGCAGTGCATCCATCTTCGCGATGGCGTCACGTGCAAGTTCATGATCCGGTTGCATCTCCAAGACGCGTTGAAGCTCGGCATATGTTTTTTCTTGGTCTCCCAAGAAGGCATATGCGATTGCCAAGTTGTAGCGTGCATCCGTATGGCTCGCATCGAGGTCTAGCGTCTCTTCCAATGCGTCGACCGCTTCTTCCAACTGTTCACTTTGCGCAAGTGCAAGTCCGTATTGGAACGTGATTTCCACGTCTTCCGGCGATTGTTTCTTCGCCTCACGTAGACGTGGCATCGCGCGAACAAAATCACCCATCGCCTTGTACGTCAAGCCGAGCATGAAATGAAGATCGGCATCGTCCATCCCCGAAAGGAGTGCTTGGCGAAGCGAGGTCTCCGCAGACTCCAATTGTTCAAGTTCATAAGCGAGAGCGCCTTTCGCATAGTGCGCGGCACCGAATGAATCATCGAGTTCAATCGCTTTGTCATAGAAGATGGCGGCACGGTCGTAATCGTTGATCGCCTGAAGCAACGTTCCCATGTTGACGAAACCTGTTGGGTCCGTCGGGTTCTCTTCAATCGCCTCATTGAAATGTTTGGCTGCCTGTTCAAATTCACCTTGTTGCATCGCTTGGATGCCTTGTTCGTTTGCGTTCATATTCAATCACCTCATCCGATATAGTCGAGTCGTTTGCCGTTGCGGTATGCTTCGTCGATTGTCGCTCCACCGAGACAGACGTCGCCGTCATAGAAGACCACGGCCTGTCCTGGTGTGATGGCACGTTGCGGCTCATCGAACTTGACGAGGACTTCGCCATTTTCGAGCGGAGCGACCGTGACCGGCACGTCTTGTTGACGATAGCGGAACTTCGCCGTCGCCCGGAACTCATTTGTTGGAGCAACACCCGTCCAAGAGAGTTTTGAAGCAAGGAGCGCGTCCGAATAGAGCGCGTCATGATGGAAGCCTTGTCCGACGAACAAGACGTTGTTCTCCACATCTTTTCCGACGACGAACCAAGGGTCCCCGTCGCCACCAATCCCGAGACCGTGACGTTGTCCGAGCGTATAATACATCAACCCGTCGTGACGTCCTTTGACGACACCGTCGAGCGTCCGCATCTCACCTGGTTGTGACGGAAGATATTCCGATAAGAACTCTTTGAAATTCCGTTCTCCGATAAAGCAGATCCCAGTCGAGTCTTTCTTCTTCGCTGTCGCGAGTCCTGCTTCTTCGGCGATCGCACGCACATCTTTCTTGTCCATATGACCAATCGGGAACATCGTCCGCGCGAGTTGGTCTTGAGACAATTGGTTCAAGAAATACGTTTGATCTTTGTTGTCGTCTTTTCCTCGTAGCAGACGGTGTTCGCCGTCAACGTAATTCACTTGGGCGTAATGCCCCGTCGCGACAAAATCGGCACCGAGTCGAAGAGCATGTTCAAGGAATGCTTTGAACTTGATTTCTTTGTTACACATGACGTCCGGGTTCGGCGTTCGACCGAGACGATATTCTGCTAAGAAATATTCAAAGACGCGGTCCCAATATTCTTTTTCAAAGTTGACCGCATAGTACGGGATCCCGATTTGGTTGGCCACGGCGATGACGTCTTCATAATCCTCTGTCGCCGTACACACACCGTTCTCATCCGTGTCGTCCCAGTTTTTCATAAAGATTCCGATGACATTGTACCCTTGTTCTTTCAAGACGTGGGCCGTCACCGATGAATCGACGCCACCTGACATGCCGACGACGACCGTCGTCTCTTCAGGGGCTTTCGTGCGTAAATTCATCTATCTCACTCCGTTCATAAATGTCGAGACGACTTCTTGTAGTCGCTCCGCGAGCCGTTTCGCGTCCTCGACCGAGTTGCCGTGTCCAAAACTGATTCGAACAGACTGACGCGTCCGTTCTGAATCCCCGTACATCGCCGACAATACATGGGACGGTTCGACCGACCCTGCCGTGCAGGCACTCCCACTCGAAATCGCCATGCCTCGCATATCCATCATGATGAGGAAAGGTTCAAGGTCAATTCCAGGGAGGTATAGGTTCACGATGTGAGGTAAACGGTTTGACCCGTTCACTTCATAAGTTACGCCTAGTTCGTCAAGACGTTGACGCAGCGCCAGATCGAGCGACGCATAGAGTGTCACCCGGTCCTCACGCTCTGCCATGATGAGTTCAGCTGCTTTTTGGAATCCGACGGCACCCGGAACATTTTCCGTGCCGGCTCGACGTTTACGTTCTTGTTGTCCACCAAAAGAACGTGACGCTAATTTTACACCTGTTTTCATGAAAAGAAAACCGATACCTTTTGGCCCATTCACTTTATGCGCGGACGCCGACAATAAATCGACATGGATCTTTTTCACATCGATTTCTTCTGTACCGAGCGCCTGTACCGCGTCGGTATGGAAAATGGCTTGATGGTCTTGTAACAACTCGCCAATCGTTTGAATCGGTTGGCGCGTCCCGACCTCGTTGTTGCCGTACATGATCGACACGAGAATCGTGTCATCTCGTAACGCGGCCCGGAACACATCTACATCGACAGCTCCTGACGCGTCGACATCGAGATACGTGACGTCAAACCCCTCTCGTTCGAGCTGTTCCATCGCATGAAGCACGGCATGATGTTCGACTTTCGTCGTGATGATATGTTTGCCTTTTCCTTTGTGGGCATAGACTGCACCGAACAAGGCATAATTATCCGACTCCGTCCCACCTGACGTGAACACGATTTCGTTCGGTGAAGCACCGATCCATTTCGCAAGGACACGACGTGACGAATCGAGCGCCGCTCGGGCATTACGACCAATCCCGTGAATGCTCGACGCGTTCCCATACGTCTCTAAAAAGTAAGGTGTCATCGCTTCAAGGACTTCCGGTCGCATCGGCGTCGTCGCAGCGTGATCAAAATAGTTCATAATAAGGTCACCTCGTTCTTAAATATAAAACATGTAGCCGTCTGACTCTTCTTCTGCGAGGTCAGCGAGTGTCGTCTCATCTAGGACAGTATCGATTGCCTCTTTGATTTTATCCCAAAGCTTTCGTTTCACCGCATCATCTGCTTCAGAGTCCTCGACAACGGCTAAAGGTCCTTCAAGTAAGCGTATAATTTCTCCTGCCGTCACTTCTTCTGCCGGTTTGACGAGTTGATAGCCACCGTATGCACCACGTACGCTCTTGACGAGGCCTCCGTTTCGGAGCGGACCGATCAGTTGCTCTAAATAATGCTCCGGCAACTCGTGACGTGCCGCGATTTTTTTTAAACTGAGCGGTTTGTTGTCTGTCTCTCGTGCCAACGCAATCATAATCGTTAAGCCATAACGGCCCTTTGTAGATATTTTCATCTTCAAGTCTCCTTCTGTTATACTAATCGAACAAACGTTTGTCGAAAGGAATGGTTACGTATGCCTGATTTGTTTCATCAATCGAATGGTGGACCGCTCGCCAACCGGATGCGCCCCGAAACGTTAGATGACGTGATCGGACAGCGACATATCGTCGGCGAGGGCAAGCTCCTTCGCCGTGCCATCGAAGCGGATCGACTCGGTACGATTATTTTATACGGTCCACCGGGTACCGGTAAGACGACACTCGCTCGTGTCATTTCGAATTACACGAAGGCGACGTTCGTCCAATTGAACGCCGTCACCGCCAAGCTCGATGAATTGCGAAGCGTCATTCGTGAAGCGGAGTCCCGGTTTGACTTCGACGATGAGCGAACGATTCTTTTTTTAGATGAGATCCATCGATTCAATAAACTTCAGCAAGACGCGCTTCTCCCTGCCCTTGAGTCCGGAAAGCTCGTCCTCATCGGAGCGACGACCGAAAACCCGAGCTTTGAAGTGAATGCCGCCCTGTTGTCTCGGGCGACGGTGTTCCGACTTGAGCAGCCGGGTGCCGAGGAGTTACGTGCCGTCCTTGACCGGGCGCTCCATGACTCCCGTGGTCTCGGGAACTACCCTGTGAAAATGGATGAAGCTGCTGCTGACCATTATATCAAAATGGCGGACGGTGACTACCGTGTCCTATTAAATGCACTTGAACTCGCCGTCTTAACAACGCCAGAAGTGAACGGGCAGATTCACATCACACTAGAGGTCGCAGAAGAGTCGATTCAACAAAAATCGATCAAATATGATAAAACGGGCGACCGACACTACGATGTCATCTCGGCCTTCATCAAATCGATTCGTGGTTCGGACCCGGATGCCGCGCTCTACTGGCTCGCCGTCATGATCGAAGCTGGCGAGTCCCCGCGCTTCATCATGCGTCGTCTTTACGTGCATGCCGCAGAAGATATCGGAATGAGCGATCCGAACGCGCTACTCGTCGTCGATGCGGCAGCACGCGCGAGCGAATACATCGGCTTTCCTGAAGCCCGTATACCGATTGCAGAAGCTGTTCTTTATCTCGCGACCGCCCCAAAATCAAATGCGGTCATCACTGCCATCGACAAGGCGCTCCATCATGTCCGAACAGTCGAAGGTGGACCTGTACCGGTGCATCTCCGCGACGCCCATAGTCCCGGGGCACGTGAACTTGGGAACGGGGTCGGTTATAAATATCCTCATGATGAAAAAGACGGGTTCGTTCCTCAAAACTATTGGCCTGAGAATTTGGCCCGAAAACGACCGAACTACTATAAGCCGACGCCTCGTGGATTCGAGCAACAAATCCAAAAACGGCTTGAGTATTGGGAAAAACGACGCTGACTCACAACGAGTCGCGTCGTTTTACTTTTGGATTCGATTGATCTCGACTCCTGCTTGTTCGAGCAAGTCGTTAATGACGTAACCGGCAGCTACAAGTCCTGCGACCGATGGGACGAACGCGTTCGAGCTCGGTGGCATCTTTGCTTTCCGGATTGGAGCGTCTTTCTTCCCGACGACCTCGTTCACGTCTTCACGCGTCACAATTGGAGATTCGTCCGAGAAGACGACTGGGACCCCTTTATAAATCTTTTCTTTACGGAGACGTGTCCGAACCATCTTCGCAATCGGGTCATACGATGTATCTTTGATGTCGACGACTTTGATGCGAGTCGGGTCCATCTTGTTTGCCATCCCCATACTCGAGATGACTGGAATACCACGGCGCTTACACTCTACGATTAAATGGATCTTATAAATGATCGTATCTGAAGCATCAATGACATAGTCGATGTTTTGAGCGAAGAATTCTTCGTACGTCTCTTCTGTATAAAACATCTTCAGTTGAACGAGGTCTAAGTCCGGGTTGATGTCGAGGAGACGCTTGCCCATCGCTTCTACTTTCGGTTGACCGACTGTCGACAACAACGCGTGGATTTGACGATTGACGTTCGTGATGTCGATGTCATCTTTATCGACGAGGACGATGCGTCCGACGCCACTGCGCACAAGTGCCTCGGCTGCGAATGAGCCGACGCCACCGACACCTAAAATCGCGACCGTTTTATTTTTTAAAGCATCGAGGCCTTCTGAACCGATGGCCAATTCATTTCGTGAAAACTGGTGTAACATGTTTCTTCCTCCAACCAATTCTATTTTCTCATACTATTTTACTCGGAATTATATTCAAAAAAAAGACGTCTCGCGACGTGTTTACAAAAAAATCGATGGGGCCCGGAGTGCCGTGACGATGCCTTGCTTTTGAACCTGCGTATGCAGGTGGGTGACCTAGCGTTTCCTTCACAAGTCCTCCTGCACGTGATGAGGCAGTTGATCCGGTTAGCAGTTCGGTCTCCCGTATTCAAAGTGTTGGCTCAAAATAACGAAGGCGGCTCTCGTACACCTCAGGTATCCCATCTGTTGATTTAACTATAGCGCTTCTATAAAAAGAAGTCAATGAGAAACACCGACTTCTCGTGACAGTTTCGTCACAACCATTTGTTACGAAACGCACGGTCAGGATCGTACGTGAACTGTTGACGCTCGATGTTAAAATGCCGATTTCGTGAGTCGTTTCCAACACCCGCTTGATAAGCCCAATTCGCCCAATTACTAGCGACATCATAATCGATCAGCTTCGATTCAAAATAGGCTGCTCCGTATCGCCAATCCTGCATTAACTCCTTAGCGAAATAGTTGGCAACGATTTGCCGACCCCGGTTCGACATCCACCCTGTTGCATTTAGCTCGCGCATGAACGCATCGACAAACTCCACTCCGGTATCGCCTCGTCGCCATTTCTCGATGATGTCAGAATCGACCCGCCACTCCTTCGGCTTCGAACGAATCCCCTGCTCCCGAAACAATCGTTTTCCTTGTTCAAGTGCGACCCATTGAAAAAACTCGCGCCACAACAACTCAAAGTAGAGCCAGTACGTCGATTCGTTCACACTATGTGTCCGCTCGTGCGCTTCTAATTCAAAGAAGACTCGACGCGGGGACAACGAGCCATTCGCCAAATACGGGGACAACTTTGTCGAATCGTCGACCCCGAATCCATTCCGTGTCTCTTTATACGTTCGAATCGGCACGGACAAATAATCATTCAACCGACGTTTTGCAGCTAATTCGCCACCTTTGAAGGGGAATGCCGTCCTCGGGTCTTGCTCGACTTCTTGAACTGGGAATGGGAACGTCACTTCGCGTTTAGACGCTGTCGCCTTTCGGGAGGTGAGTTCGCGTGGTCGAACATCATATTCGACTGCTTTACGGAACTCTGTAAACAGGAACGGCATCTTTTCAAATGGGATATCAACTTCTTCAAATAACGTAAATCCTTCGAACGTTTCGTACTCCCCCTCCCACTCCCCGATTACTTCTTCTTCACGCTTTCGTTCATTGTATCCGATTGCCCTCTGAAACAAGAGACGGTCGGCCGGGTCTATTATGTCGAGCGGATGCCCAACATGGACATAGAACGGAATCCCAAGAGCATTCAATGAACCCGCCACGTCTTCTAACGTTTCTTTCAAAAAATGAAACCGTTCGTTCCCGAGCGGAATGACACCATATCGATTCTCAACGAGCTGCTTTGGACTGATAAAATAATGCCCTTCTATCGGATCATCATGTCGCAGCGCCTCCTCGAGTGGCAAGTGATCATCGACGCGTAAATCATTTTGGTACCATATAATTGTTTTCATGAAGTGACCTCCTCCATTACTTAGTATGATGGATGACAGTTTAGTACAAAAAGATTAGGATGTGTTTGAAAAATGTTTTCAAAACCAATTTGTGTGGAATATATTCATCTAGAAGAGAAAGGGGTGCTACTATGGCTAAGAAAGGTAAGATGGGATCATTAATCAAAGTCGCGACGGCGGTCGCACCGTTCGTCTACAAATATTATAAAAAGAATAAAGCTAAAAAATCACCGAAGAAATAACGATCTCGTCTCAGCTTTCACGCTGAGACGTTTTTTTCATGTTTTCAAATCGAGTGTGCTAAGATAAATCAATCATTTTATTGAAACGAGGCGATGTTCGTGCACGCAAGGTCTATCCACTTTTTACGTATTCTCTTCAAATGGGGCCTCTTCATGACCGGATTGTTCTTACTCGCACTCGGCTCATCGATCATGATCACGGCAAATCTCGGTGTCTCCACGTGGGACGTCCTTCATATCGGAATCGCTCACCATCTTCCGATTTCAATCGGAACTGTCATCTTATGCGTCGGTCTTCTACTCGTCCTATTCAAATACATACTCGATCGCGTCCGTCCTCAGTTCGGGACGCTCGTCAACGCGGTTTTCGTCGGGGTATTCATGAACTTGATTTTAAATGAGCAATGGCTTCCTGTTTTCGAAGGGATGATCATGAATATCGTTTGGCTCACATTCGGCATATTTGTGATGGGTATGGGAGCCGGTCTGTACGTCGCTGTCGGGTATGGTGCCGGTCCCCGTGATGGATTGACGCTTGCCTTAGCAGACCGTTTTAAAAAGTCTGTCCGTGCCATGCGGACTTGGATGGAGTTGACTGCTTGTCTTATAGGCTGGGCGCTTGGCGGACCGCTCTTCTTCGGCACCATCCTATCGATTTTCCTCATCGGTCCGTTCTTCCAGTTCTGGTTAGAACGGTTCCGCCTGTTCATCGCCTACGTCGATCGTCTCAAAGTAAAATTTGCATGAATTAGAGAGGGATTCCCTCTCTTTTTATGTGTTCGGAATCAAGACAATCTTTCCGAACTTACCCGATTGTTTGAAGTACGTTTGCGCTTCACGTGCCTCTTCAAGCGGGAACGTCCGATCGATGACCGGTTTTAGCTTCCCTTCCGCGATCGAACGCAACATTTCCGCGAACTCATGCCTTGTCCCGAGGACAGACCCATACATCGCAATATGCTTCAAATACAATGTACGGAAATCGAGATGGGTCGTCTGTCCGCCGGCAGAACCGGAAATGCAGAATTTCCCACCCTTCTTCAATACTTGAAGAGACATATCAAACAACGCATCCCCGACGACATCAAGCACGGCATCGACCGGACCGCCGTTCGCCGCGATGATATCATCGGCGAGCGTCTCAGAACGATAGGAAAAGACTTCGGTCGCACCGAACGCTTTCAATTCTTGCTCGTTTTTCAAATCACCGACAATGGCGAACACTTTCGCACCGAAAACGTTCGCAGCAATCTGAACGTTGAGCGAACCGACACCACCGCTCGCACCTGTGACGACAATCGTCTCACCGGAACGAATGTGTAACTGCTCATTCATATGCCACGCTGTGAGTCCGCTCACGGAAAAAACCGCACTTTCGACAAAATCATCGAGTGGCATATCAAAACAAAGGTCGGCCGGCCAGGCAACGTATTCTGCATAACCTCCGTCATATTCTGAGCCAATAAAGGACATATCGTCTGACAAGTGTTCTTTCCGTTCAGGTCCGCTCGAGGTGAACGGAAACAAGACGACATGTCGGCCAATCATCGTTTGATCGACCTCGTCCCCAACCTCGACGACTTCTCCCGTGATGTCTGAACCGGGAATACGGGGAAAATGGACGCCTTCCGGGCGCCAACCTGACTTTTCGCCAGTTCCATACGCCCCTTCTCGCATCCAAATCTCGGTATTGTTAATGGCACAGGCGCGCACCTTGATCAGTACTTCTCCCGCTTTCGGTGTCGGTTTTTGGATATCGATCACTTGAAGTTGATCGACATTCCCATATCCTACGACTTGCACAGCTTTCATGGTGTATCTGCCTCCTTCTCTTTCGTTCATCCATATGTATTTACCCACGAACCATTCATATCACGCCCAAAAGGTCACCATTCTCAGGTGACCCTCCGTTTAAAGCTGTTGGCGTTGTAACAGATTTGTGAAGACGCCGCCTTTTTGGCTGAGCTCTTCATGTGTCCCGTCCTCGACGATTCCTTCGGCCGTCACGACGAGGATCCGATCGGCATTCTTCACCGTCGCCAAGCGGTGAGCGATGATGAGCGTCGTCCGATTCGCCGCCAGTTCATTGAGTGAATCTTGAATGATGGCCTCGGTTTCCGTATCGAGTGCCGAAGTCGCCTCATCCAAAATTAAAATCGGCGGATTTTTCAAGAACATACGTGCGATAGCGATTCGTTGTTTCTGACCACCGGAGAGCTTGAGTCCTCGTTCCCCGATTTGTGTGTCGAGACCGTGTTCGAGCTCCTCGACAAGCGTCCCGAGATGCGCCTTCTCTACCGCATACATGATATCGGCATCGGTCGCATCAAGCTTCCCATAAGCGATATTCTCACGCAATGTACCCGCAAACAAGAAGACGTCCTGTTGAACGATTCCGATTTGACGACGTAAACTCTCTTTCGTCATATCACGGATGTCCATCCCGTCAATCGAGATAGCACCCTTTGTGACGTCATAAAAACGAGGGATGAGTGAACAGATTGTCGTCTTACCTGCCCCGCTCGTCCCGACCAAGGCCACGGTCGTCCCTTCCTTGATCGACAAGTCAATGTCCGTCAACACTTGGCGATAATCCGAGTATCCGAACGAGACGTCGTCGAAGACGATATCGCCTTTCAACGTCTCAACATCAACCGCTTCGTCGCGATTCTTAATATCCGGTTCTTCGTCTAAAAGTTGCGTGAAGCGTTTAAATCCTGCCATCCCTTTCGGATACATCTCGAGAAGTGCCGTGATCTTCTCAATCGGTTTAATGAGCAAGTTCATATACAAGATAAACCCGACGAGCTGTCCGTAAGACAACTGCCCTTCATACGTTAAGTATGCCCCGTAGACAAGGACGAGTAACGTCATGAGACGCGTCGTGATGTAGATTCCGGCGAGTGACTTACTCATGACCCGATACGCTTCAATCTTCGAGCCGCGATAGAAGTTGTTGTCCTTTTGGAAACGTCCAATCTCAAACGTCTCATTCGTGAACGACTGCACGACACGTGCCCCTGACACACTGTCCTCAACGCGTGCGTTCACTTCCCCGATATTCGTGTACATCTTTTGCCATGCTTTGTTCATGTTTTTATTCGCATACGTGATCATGATGATGAGGAATGGTACCGCGACAACGGTGACGAGTGCGAGTTCTGAGTCAATCGAGAACATGATCCCGAACGCACCAAGTAGCGTCATGATGGCGATAAAGAAGTCTTCCGGCCCGTGGTGCGCCACTTCCCCGATATCGAACAAGTCGTTCGTGACCCGGCTCATCAAATGCCCGGTCTTATGGTTGTCAAAGAAGCGGAACGACTGTTTATGGATATGCGTGAACAACTCTTCTCGCATGTCTGTCTCGATGTTGATTCCTAGCTTATGTCCCCAATAGTTGACAACATACTGCATCATCATGGCCAATATGTAAAGAATCAATAGACCGATGCTGACAATGATAATCCAGTTCCATTCCCCACCTGGCAACAAATCATCGATGAACCATTGAACGGCGAGCGGAAACCCGAGTTCAAGCAGTCCGACGAGAATCGCGAATGAAAAGTCGAGGATGAATAACTTCTTATGTGGCCGATAATAACTAAAAAAACGTGCAAACATTCTCTTACCCCCTTCTAAACATTAAGTGTACGCTTTTTTCCGAAAGGTGGAAAACAGGATGCATCCTTTTTTCATTCTTTTTTCAATCGGCGTATAATAAAGGTAAGGAGTGATACACATGCATGTACACATTACAGAACGCGCGCTCGAACGAATCAAGTCGTTGAAAGGCGAACGCGAGGGACAGATGCACCTCTTTTACGAAACGGAAGGTTGCGGCTGTGGAAACAGCGGAATCTTCGAGATTCGATACGTCACGGAGACGACTCCAGAAGACGTTGAGATCGACTCGAACCTCGGTCCAATCTTAATAAAAAACTGGACGAAAGTATTTTTAGACGAACAGATGAAAATCGATTTCCTTGAAGACCGTCGTACGCTCGTCTTGAAGAGTGACGGGCAAGTGTTCAATTCGAATCTACTCGTCACGGACGGCACGGGTTGTCAGTTGAACGTCCCGAGCCGATGAAACAGACACTGAAACAACATCCGAGACTGTTGGTGCTCTTCTTCTTGAGCTTCGGGCTCGGACTGTTCGGGATCTATCTGGCGTTTACCGACTCGGTTTACACGATGTCTGCTGTCATCGCCTCACTGTTTGTGTTCGGTTTTGCGTTGCAGCGAACAGCGAAATATATGCAGCGAGAAGAGAATAAACGTTAACAAGAGTATGTGTTCCGATTAAATATCTACCATCTCGTGTTGAATCCAAAATCCGTTTCACACATACAAAAAACGAGGATTGCCATGGCAACCCTCGTTTTTTGTGCTTATTTCTTCTCTTTCACTGCCGTACGAATCGACAACTCTTCAAGTTGCGCGTCCACGACAGGACTCGGTGCTTGCGTGAGCAAGTCGCTTGCCGATGCCGTTTTCGGGAAGGCGATCGTGTCGCGAAGGTTCGAACGACCTGCAAGAATCATGACGAGACGGTCGAGACCGAGTGCGATTCCTGCGTGTGGTGGTGTACCGTATTCGAACGCTTCAAGTAAGAAGCCGAACTGTTCGACTGCTTCTTCTTGCGTGAAGCCGAGCAATTTGAACATGCGCTCTTGGATGTCGCGCTCGTAAATACGCTGTGATCCGCCACCGAGCTCGTAACCGTTCAAGACGAGGTCATAGGCGATGGCGCGTACGCTTGCCGGGTCTGTCTCGAGAAGGTGAAGGTCTTCACGGTTTGGCATCGTGAACGGGTGGTGGTTCGCATAGAAGCGACCTTCTTCTTCTTCAAACGTCACGAGTGGGAAGTCCGTCACCCATAGGAAGTTGAATTTCGACTCGTCGATGAGACCGAGTTCGTGTCCGAGTTTGACGCGGAGTGCGCCAAGGCTGTCTGCGACGACAGTTGGTTTCGATGCGACAAAGAGAAGAAGGTCACCCGCTTCTGCATTCGTTGCTTCGATCAACTTTTGTGCATACGTCTCGTCAAAGAACTTCGCGATTGGCCCGTTCAAGCCTTCCGTTGTCACTTTGAGCCATGCGAGACCTTTCGCACCGTATACCGCTGTGAACTCTTGGAGCTTGTCGATGTCTTTACGTGAGAAATTGTCCGCCTCACCTTTGACGTTGATCGCTTTGACTTGTCCGTTTGATTCGAGTGCCGCATCGAACACTTTGAAGCCGGCACCTGTCACGGCGTCCGCCACGTCGATGAGTTCAAGACCGAAACGTGTGTCCGGCTTATCTGAACCGAAGCGACGCATCGCTTCAGCATGAGTCATGCGCTCGAACTTCGCCGGTGTGTCCGTACGACCGAGCGTCGATTCCATGACTTGTCCCATCATCGATTCCATCATCGCCATCAAGTCTTCGATGTCCATGAAGCTCGTCTCGATGTCGACTTGTGTGAATTCAGGCTGACGGTCTGCACGAAGGTCCTCGTCACGGAAACAGCGCGCGATTTGGAAGTAACGGTCAAACCCTGCGACCATGAGCAACTGTTTGAAGAGCTGCGGTGATTGTGGGAGTGCGTAGAACTCTCCACCGTGGACACGGCTCGGGACGAGGTAGTCACGTGCGCCTTCAGGTGTCGACTTCGTCAAAATCGGTGTTTCGACTTCAAGGAACTCCTCTTCTGTCAAGAAGTTACGGATCGTGTTCGACGTCTTCGAACGAAGGCGGAACGTCTCTTGAAGCGCCGGACGACGAAGGTCGAGGTAACGATATTTAAGACGAAGGTCTTCTGAAACGTTTTCCGCTTCGTCCCCGATTGGGATTGGTGTCATCTTCGCCGCGTTCAAGATGTTGATCTCAGACGCGATGACTTCGATGTTTCCTGTCGGCATGTTCGGGTTCTTGTTCTCACGCTCGAGCACTGTCCCTTTCACGTCGAGGACGAACTCGCTACGAATCGTCTCTGCGAGTTGGTGGACTGCTTCGTTTTCTGGGCGAACGACGACTTGGACGATCCCTGTGCGGTCACGAAGGTCGATGAATATGAGTCCTCCGAGGTCACGACGTTTTTGTACCCATCCTTTAAGTTGTACTTCTTGGCCGATGAGTGACTCTGTCACCCGGCCGTTCATATGTGTGCGTCCGATCATTGTGCTGCTCCTTCCGATAGTTCACGAATTTTGTCTGCGACGGCCGAGAGTGGCACGTCAACTTGTTCACCAGTCGTCATATCTTTCAAGGCGGCTGCCCCGCGTTCGACTTCATCATCTCCTAAGATGACTGTAAACTTGGCTTTCAGGCGGTCCGCCTGCTTGAACTGTCCTTTGAACTTGCGCCCTTGGTAATCTCGGTCTGCCTTGAACCCTTCCATGCGGAGTAGTTGCAAGAGGCGTGTCGCCGTCAATTCGACTTCTTTCTCACCTTGCGCGACGATGAAGACGTCAAGTCCTGTCTCGAGTTCAGGTAAGACCCCTTCATTCTCCAAGGCGAGGATGAGACGTTCCAACCCGATCCCAAAACCGATTCCCGGCATGTCTGGTCCACCGATGTCTTGCACGAGACCGTTGTAGCGTCCGCCGCCACAAAGTGTCGTGATGGCTCCGAAACCTTCTGCCTCGGACATGATTTCAAACGCCGTGTGCGTGTAGTAATCGAGCCCACGAACGAGCGTCGGGTCAATTTCATAGGTGACACCAAGTGCATCGAGTTGTGCGAGCACTTGGTCGAAATATGCTTTCGACTCTTCATTTAAATATTCAAGGATCGACGGTGCCGTCTTCATCGACGGGTGATCGCGGTCGACTTTACAATCCAAGATGCGAAGCGGATTCTTATACAAACGTGACTGACAGTCTTGGCAAAGTTCACCTGCCACCGGCTCGAAGTGACGGATAAGCGCATCGCGGTGGGCGTTGCGGCTTTCCGCGTCCCCAAGCGAATTGACGACGACTTTGATTTTCTGAAGCCCAAACGACTTGTAGATTGAGTAAGCGAGGCTGATGACCTCCGCGTCAACGGCCGGGTCGCTACTGCCGATCGCTTCGACACCGTATTGGTGAAGCTGACGGAAGCGGCCTTTTTGCGGACGCTCATAGCGGAACATCGGTCCCATGTAGTAGAGCTTCGTCGGTTGGTCCGGATTCCCGAACAATTTGTTCGTCACGAACGCACGCACGACAGAGGCTGTCCCTTCTGGGCGAAGCGTATACTCGTCTTTCCCTTTCTTCACGAGCGTGAACATCTCTTTTTGGACGATGTCCGTCGTCTCCCCGACACTACGTGTAAACAGGTTCGTCGTTTCAAAGATTGGTGTGCGGATCTCTTTATAGTTGTAACGGGCGCTCATGTCGCGAAGTTTCCCCTCGACATATTGCCACGTCTCGACCGTGCCCGGAAGTAGGTCTTGTGTACCGCGTGGTGCTTTCATCATCACATTTCCCTCCTTAAAAATACAAAAAAGGCCCTCGTCCGCAAAGGGACGAGAGCCTGTGTAAGTTTCCCGTGGTACCACCCTCGTTGCAGAGCCATCACTTGAAACTCTGCCACTCGAAATCGGTTAACGCCCGATGAGACGGCTCCCCCTACTCGCTTTCAAAGGAGCACCTCCAAAGTGTCGTTCGGGTCATCATCCAGTCGATGCTTTCAGCCAAGGCATCGCTCTCTTTGCTGGTGGGTTGACCGTACTCTTCTTTATCGTAGGTGTTTGACTATATGCTTCATGATGCCGAATCAAGCCGGTATCTGTCAAGCGTTTTTTTCGAGCATGAGTGTGACCGGTCCGTCATTGACAAGTGCGACGTCCATCATCTCACCAAAGCGTCCCGTCTCGACGACGAGTCCATTTGACCGAAGTCGCTCGTTGAACTTTTCATAGAGCGTCTCGGCCATGTCCGGTTTCGCTGCCTTTGTGAAAGCAGGTCGTCGTCCTTTCATCGTATCTCCATACAATGTGAACTGAGAGACTGACAAAATTTGACCAGACACATCTTGAATCGATAAGTTCATCTTTTCTTGATCGTCCTCGAAGACGCGAAGTCCGGTCACTTTGTCGGCGAGCCAGTTCACTTCTTCTTCAGTATCTTCATGTGTCACACCGACGAGAAGCAAGTATCCAGCTTTGATTGCCCCGACGACTTCATCCTCGACTGTGACCGATGCTTCTTTCACTCGTTGCAATAATACACGCACGTTCCTCTTCCTTTCGTCACGTCATCATGACTCGGCTGACCGAATACACGTCTGAGATTTGTTTGATGCGCTCGACGACTTTCTGCAGGTGATTCACGTTTGGAATCGAGATCGTCATCGAAATGCGGGCTTGTTTGTTTTGGTCGCCCCGACCGCTGACGGCAATGATATTCGTATTCGTCGCCGACACGGCCTGAAGGACATCGTTCAGGAGTCCTGAGCGGTCATATCCAGTGATTTCGATATCGACGTTATAGTTTTTCTCTTTCGCCTGACCAACTTCCCATTCGACATCTAGGAGACGCTCCGGGTGTTGCTCGTTGACGATGTTCAAGCAATCTTTCCGATGAATCGAGACCCCGCGTCCACGGGTGATATACCCGACGATCTCATCCCCCGGTACCGGGTTACAACAACGACTCATCCGAACAAGCATGTTGTCGATCCCTTTGACCGTCACGCCTGCTTCCGTCGTCTTTTTCTTCGGTGACTGACTGACTTTTAACTCGCTGATGGCTTCTGATAGCTCGAGCTTCGGCTCTTTTCGCTGCTTTTCGGTCAACTTATGTGCGACTTGAGCGGCAGTGATGCCTTGATAACCGACAGCGGCATACATTTCTTCTTCATTCCCAAAGTTGAATTTCTCGACGACGATACTGAGTGCCGGCTCGTCGATTACTTCTTTCGGTTCGAATCCAAGCTTTTTGATTTCCGCCTCGACGAGATCTTTCCCTTTCTCGACATTCTCTTCACGCTGTTGGCGTTTGAACCATTGGCGAATCTTATTCTTCGCCTGACTCGAAACGGCGAGCTTCAACCAGTCCTTACTCGGACCGTAACTGTGCTTCGACGTGATGATTTCAATGATGTCGCCCGTCTCGAGCTTATAGTCGAGCGGGACCATCCGTCCGTTCACTTTTGCCCCCGTCATCCGGTGCCCGATCTCCGTATGGATTCGGTAAGCATAGTCAATCGGAACAGAGCCTTTTGGTAACTCGAACACGTCCCCTTTTGGCGTGAACACGTAAAGCATGTCACTAAAGAAGTCGACCTTGAGGGACTCCATGAATTCTTCTGCATCCGTCGTGTCTTTTTGAAGTTCGAGAATCTCACGAAGGTGCGCGATTTTCTCGTCGAATCCGTTCGTCGAGACATTCTTCCCTTCTTTATACGCCCAGTGTGCCGCAATCCCGAACTCGGCGATGAAATGCATATCCTTCGTTCGAATCTGGACTTCGAGCGGTTCACCCTTAGGACCGATCACCGTCGTATGGAGCGACTGGTACATGTTCGGTTTCGGCATGGCAATATAATCTTTGAATCGTCCTGGCATCGGTTTGTATTGCGTGTGGATGATTCCGAGCACCGCATAACAATCACGAATCGAGTCAACGATAATCCGGACCGCCATCAAATCATAAATTTCATTAAATTCTTTTTTGTGCTTGAACATTTTATTGTAGATGGAATAGATATGTTTCGGCCGACCGTTTACATCGGCATCGATGTGCACTTCTTCAAGAACTCCGTTCACTTCTGTGATGACAGAAGTGACGAGCGCTTCTCGTTCCGTCCGTTTTTGTTTCATCATCGAGACGATCTTGTAGTATTGCTGCGGGTTGATATATCGTAACGAAATATCTTCGAGCTCCCATTTAATCGTTGAAATCCCCATCCGGTGTGCGAGCGGTGCAAAGATTTCAAGCGTTTCTTCTGCCTTTTGGACTTGTTTCTCTTTCGGCATATGCTGAAGTGTACGCATGTTATGGAGACGGTCCGCAAGTTTGATCAAGATGACGCGCACATCTTCAGCCATCGCGATAATCATCTTCCGGTGGTTCTCTGCGAGTTCTTCTTTTTTCGATTTATATTTGATTTTACCAAGTTTCGTGACCCCATCTACAAGCATGGCCACATCCGGACCGAAATCGTCCGTCAATTGCTGTAACGAAATATCCGTGTCTTCGACAACATCATGCAAGAGTGCTCCGATGATCGTCGTGGCATCTAAGCCAATATCAACGAGAATGCCGGCCACTTGGACCGGATGGAGGATATAGGGCTCGCCCGAACGTCGGAACTGACCGGTATGATGAAGTTTTGCGTATTCGTAAGCGCGTTTCACTTCGGTTATATCGTCGTCACCCATATACTCCCCGAGCGCGTCGAGAAGATCCTCAATACTTACGATTTGTTTTTTGGTCATAACATTCGACACCCTTTTTCTTACCGCTCCAATCGCTTTGGATTCGTCGCAGCATGGTAGTAGTTTATGTTCAAGATTCTCTAATTTTTATAACCATTATCGAAAAAATCTGACGACCTGTCAAAGGTTGTCGGTTATTTTCCTCAAAAACTATTCAAAAACGGGAAGCATCTGCTTCCCGTTCAAAAAAATCAGTCTTCGTATCGGATGAGTGAGAAGATGTCGTATCCTTCAAGACGCTCTCGTCCACCGAGTCCGTCGAGTTCGATCAAGAATCCGATTCCTGCTACAACTCCACCAAGTTGCTCAATCATTTTGATTGTCGCTTCAATCGTTCCACCTGTTGCGAGCAAATCATCAAGGATGACAACTTGTTGTCCAGGTTTGATTGAATCTTTGTGCATCGTTAAGATGTCCGTTCCATACTCGAGACCGTATGATACACGCACTGTCTCACGCGGTAACTTTCCTTCTTTACGTACCGGTACAAACCCGAGTTCGAGCGCATAGGCTGCCGGGCAACCGACGACAAATCCGCGCGCTTCTGGTCCAGCAATCAACTCTGCTCCACGCTCACGTGCATAAGCGACGAGCTCATCTACTGATTTCTTGTAGACTTCGCCATCTTGCATAAGTGACGTGATATCTTTAAAGCTAATGCCCTCTTTTGGATAGTCTGCTACTTCTTTAATATGCTGTTTGAAATTCATTTTATGTGTATGCCTCCTGCATCTTGTTCAATCGCAACGATTGTAACCGCTCTTTGAGCTCTGCCAATGACGCGTATACGAAACGCTCTTCGAGTTGTTGGCGTCCAATCCGGCGTTGATAGCACGGCGCCTCGGTCAAATCGCGTTTCGGTGCTTCCGGATTGACTCCAGGCAGTCCGTCTTCCATTGTAACAAGAAATTCGAGTTCAGAGAATACTTGATGCATAAATTGAATCGTATTTTTTGACCATTTTCGCTCTTTTGACAAACGAATCAGGTTTTCACGTAGATTTTTCCGTTCGCAAGTCGCCATATGCACATAATACGTTCGGAAATCCTCACGCGACGGAAGACGTTCAAAGAACGAGTCCCCTTGTCCGAACGCACAATAGATTCGTTCGACACCTTCATGAAGTTTTTCTGCGAGAACCGCCTCATCGTCAGGAAGATCGAGCAGGACGACGAAACGATTGAGTGGTTCATCGTCTTCATGAAGCGGAAAATCCTCTGATGTTCCTTGGAATGACAGGAACGACGTATGTTCTTTCGGCAGGTCCTTCAACTCTTGCACCGAGTTTTTCTTCCCACGGTAGTCAAATACTTGGAAGTCATCGACACGTAAATCTTGAATCATGAGCTGAGGCTTTCGCATCCCGTTCCATTCGTTCACCTGAAGACTCCCCATCACCGAGACATGAGCCATCTGCGAGATTTCCGAGACGACGTGTCCGAACCCGAACCCGATACCATCGAGCTCACGCTTGTCTCCGGCGAGCTGTACTTTCAAATGTGTTGCATCACGTCCGATTTGACGAATGTCACGTAGTTTCGCATCTGCCACGACAACACGTGGTGATGGGTTACCCATCCCAAATGGCGCGAGTTTGCCGATTTCTGTAATCAAATCGAGCGAGACGTCGTTGACCGTCAGTTTCAAATCGACATTGACCCGAGGCACGAACACGTCACCGGGAATCGATTCCGCTTGATGGTTCAGTCGTTCCCGTAGCTCAGCGACGTTTTCAGACTGTAACGTCATCCCTGCCGCGGCTGGGTGTCCCCCGAAGTGTGGCAAGATGTCTTCATTTTTAGAGAGTTCTTTAAACAGGTCAAACCCGTCAATCGATCGCCCCGAACCCTTCGCCTTGCCCGTTTCCGGGTCGTGACAGAGGAGGATGACCGGACGATAGTACGCTTCGACGAGACGAGAAGCGACGATTCCGACAACTCCAGGGTTCCATTTCTCACTCGCGACCACAAGCACACGGTCCTCTGTCATCGACGCTTCGACGAGTTCTTTCGCTTCAGCGGTGATCGTCTTGACGATATCTTGACGCTCTTTATTTTGCTTATCGAGTTGTTTCGCGAGCTCAAGTGCTTCCTCGACATGCTCGGCGAGGAGCATTTGAAGCGCCGGCATCGCCGAGTCGAGACGACCCGCAGCATTGATACGAGGTCCGAACGCAAAACCGACCGACTCCTCATTCAATACACTGTCACCGAGACCACACACTTCTCGTAATGCTAAGATACCTGGTCGCTTCGAAGCTTCGAGTGCCGCGATCCCTTTTTTCGCTAGCAGTCGATTCTCTCCGTCTAGTGGAACGAGGTCGGCAATCGTGCCGAGAACGGCCAAATCAAGGAGTTCCTCCGGCATTCTTCCTAAAACCGCATGCGCCACTTTAAGGGCGACCCCCGCACCGGCAAGTTTATCGTATGGATATCTCGGGTCGATGTGCGGATGGATAACCGCATAGGCGTCCGGGAGTGTCTCTTTCGGCTCGTGGTGATCCGTGATGATCAAATCGACACCAAGGTCTTTCAACAATGTCGCTTCTTCAATTCCAGAAATCCCACAATCCACCGTAATGACCAATGTGAACCCTTCATCGGCCGCCCACTGGAACGCTTCTTTGTTCGGTCCATAACCTTCTGTGAAACGGTTCGGGATATAGCACTCGGCCATGACACCAATTTCAGTCAGGGCGTGCCACATGACAGAAGAGGCGCTGACACCATCGACGTCATAGTCTCCATAGATGAGTACCATCTCACCTTCGTCCACCGACCGCTTGATTCGTGACACGACTTTCTCCATCTGTTCGAACAAGTACGGATCATGAAAGACGAGCTCTTCCTCGGCATACAAAAATGCTTTGGCCGCCTCTACGTCCTGATGACCACGCTGAACGAGTAACGTCGCGAGTTGTGCTGATATATTTAATTCGCTTTGTAAACGTGTGACGTCTTCCAAATTTGTTTTTGGATAGACCCACTGTTTCTTCGAATGATACATGTCCTTCACTCCAATCAATTGTAGATTATAGCAGACCGCGTGAAAGATGTGCCGTCTTGACATTTGAAAAGGTCTCCCTTCGGAAGGGAGACCCAGTCGTTACGCCTCTGTGACCGGCGTATCTTTTTTCTTGTTGATGGTTGTACGTTTGATGAGGAGCCATAAGTAAGATGCGATGAAGATGGATGAATACATCCCCATGAAGAGTCCGACCAACAATGCGAGTGAGAACCCACGGATCGACTCAGCACCGAACACATACAAGGCGAGGGCTGTCACGAGTACCGTGATGACGGTGTTGACCGAACGCACAATCGTCTCTTGAATCGAGCGATTGATGATCGACTCATACACATCCATCGATCGAATTTTCCGTTCTTTTTCATACGACGTGATATTCTCCCGGACCCGGTCGAACGTAACGATCGTATCGTTGACCGAATAACCGATAATCGTCAGAATCGCTGCGATGAAGTATAGGTTGACCTCAACACCAAAGAGCGAGAATGCGACGATCATGAAGAACGCATCGTGTAGCATCGCGACCACAGTCGCGACCGCATAAGAGAATTGGAAGCGGACCGTGATATAGAGAATGATCCCAATCGAAGCGACGGCTACCGCATACAAGGCATTTTTCGCCAAGTCACGACCGACTTGAGCCGACACGGTGCTGATGTTCGGATCGTTGCCGAACTGTTCTGTGAACGCCGTCTTGACGCTCGCAACTTCTTCTTGTCCTAATTGTCCGACGAACGTGACATATGCCAAGCGACCTTCATCTGCATATTGGACGCTCGAAATCTCTTGGTCGACACCCGCGTCATTGAACGCCTGTGTGAACTCTTCTTGTGAGACCCGCTCTTCCGTTTGTACCTCGACACGTGTTCCTGAGGCGAAGTCGATTCCAAGATTCAATCCCCGGAAGAACAAGAGACCGATTCCGAGAACGACGATGGCTGTCGAAATCAAGAACATCGTGCGCATATGTTTGACGTAATTCCATTCAGTAAGCTTAAAGTTCACGGATTTCACTCTCCTTCACACCAAACCATCCTTTACGTTTGTCGAACAGGCGACTTGAGACAAGGAGGTGCATCAAATAACGTGAGATGAACACGTTTGAGATGAACGTCATCGCAATTGAAATCATGAGCATAATCGCAAATCCTTTGACTGAACTCTGTCCGAAATAGAACAAAACAGCAGCCGAGATGAGCGTTGTCAAGTTGGCATCGATGATTGTACTGAGCGAACGACGGTTACCGGCACGGAACGCCGATAAGACCGACTTACCAGAGCGGAGTTCATCTTTGATCCGTTCTGCCGTGATGATGTTCGCATCGACCGCCATCCCGACACCGAGGACGAGTGCCGCGATCCCTGGGAGCGTCAAGACCGCATTGATTCCATTGAAGAACAACATGATCAAATTAATGTATAGAACGAGTGTAATAATCGACACGAGTCCTGGTAGACGATAGAAGAACAACATGAAGAAGAATACAGCGATAATCCCGATTGTTGCGGCAAATACCGTTTCTTCAAGTGCATCTTGACCGAACTGGGCCGATACCGATGTCGAATAAATCTCATCAAGCTTGACCGGAAGCGCACCTGCGTTCAAGATGTCAGCGAGGCGTTGACCGCTCTCTGCGTCAATCCCACCACCTGAAATGATGGCTTTATCCGACAAGATTGGCCCGTTGACGGAAGCATCTGACACAATTTTCGAGTTCTCTTTTTGAATTTCTTCCTCGTATGTGTCACCTTCTTCGTAATCGAGCCAAATGACGAGACGATTCTCGGGAGCAGGACGTTGTGAGATTTCTGACGTCACTTCACCGAATTTGTCAGCGGATTGAAGCGTCAACTCAACGACCGGTTGCCCTTGTTGGTTGTAGCTGAGTGCAGCACCACGGGGCGCCAAGTCTTTCCCGTCGAGCAAGACGTTGTCATTTACGTCACGGAACGTCAATTGTGCCGTTGACGAGATGACTTCGCGCGCTTCGTTTTGGTTCGACACGCCCGCGAGTTGGACACGGATTCGATTGTTTTCTTCGATTCGAACGTCCGGTTCGGATACCCCGAGGACGTTGATTCGGTTGTTGATGGCGCGAACGGTTGCATTCATCGCCGATTCGTCGATGACATCACCGTCTTCGAGCGGTTGCACTTCATACAAAACTTCGAATCCACCTTTTAGGTCGAGTCCGAGATTCGTGTTCTTGACGACCCATGGTGTCGTGAACACAGCGAGCAGGATTGTCGCAATCATGAGGATCGCGAAAATCACAATGTTGCCTTTTTTGTACATACGACTATTTCCTTTCTAGACCACTGTTCTTGATAAAAACTTCTCTTGTTAACATTACAAATTTTCTAAACATTTATCAATCATTTTCCTAAAATTGTAACGGCTGTTCACAGATTATCTGTCCTAATTTGCGTATAAGACTAAATGTTGCGCATAGGCAAAACTTCATGTATGATAAACCTAACCATTACGAAATTAAAGGAGTCTTCCCTCATGGATAGTACGATTATTTATGCGTTCCTCCTCACCTTGTTTGCAGGACTTGCGACAGGGATCGGGAGTATGATCGCATTCTTTGCGAAACGAACAAACACAGCTTTCTTATCGATATCACTCGGTTTTTCCGGAGGTGTCATGATTTATGTATCATTCATCGAAATTTTCCCAAAAGCGCTTGAAGAGCTTGTTGGCGCACACGGAGAATCCACAGGTACGATTTATACAGTCCTTGCGTTCTTCGGTGGTATGTTCTTGATTGGCTTGATTGATAAATTCATCCCAAAAATGGAGAACCCGCACGAGGTCAAATTCGTTGAATCGATGCAAAATGATCCGTCTACTCAAGAATTGGCGACGACCGCAACAAATGAATCGACCAACATCACTCATCCGGAAACACAAAACCGCCTAAGAAAAATGGGGATTTTCATGGCACTCGCTATCGGAATTCATAACTTTCCTGAAGGGTTGGCGACGTTCATCTCGGCACTTGATGATCCTGCCGTCGGTCTTGCCATCGCGATCGCCATCGCCTTGCATAACATTCCGGAAGGGATTGCCGTCTCGGTTCCAATCTATTATGCGACGGGTTCACGGAAGAAGGCGTTCAAACTTTCGATGTTATCTGGACTTGCCGAACCGGCCGGAGCTGCCATCGGTTTTTTGATTCTCATGCCGTTCTTGAGCGACACGGTATTCGGACTATTATTCGCGGCAGTCGGTGGAATCATGGTATTCATCTCACTTGACGAATTGCTACCTGCCGCCCGCGAATATGGGCGTGCCCATCACTCAATGTATGGAATGGTCGCCGGGATGATTGTTATGGCGACAAGTCTGATTCTATTGATGTAACAAACAATGCCCTGACGAAGCCGTCAGGGCATTGTTTTAATTTGTTTTAAATACATGGACAACATCTTTTAATTCGGAGGACATATGGCTCATCGTCTCGGCAATCCCATTGATTTCCTGAATAGCCGCAAGTTGTTCTTCGACGTTCGCACCCGCTTCTTCGACACTTCGCTGTGTCGAGACAGCGTTCGTAGACATATCTTCAACCGATACCGCGACCTCTGTCGTATTGGCACTTACCTCTTCCGTCGCTGCAGCAATCTCACTCATTTGACGCGACGTTTCTTCGATGACCGCTACAATCTCCCGGAACGCTTCGGCCACTTCACCCATTTGCGATACCCCGTTCTCTACGTGCACACTCGACTCCTCAAACGCCGATTCGACTTGTTCTGTGTCCCGCTGAATGTCGCGGACGACGGTTTGAATTTGAATCGCGGACTGCTTTGATTCTTCGGCAAGCTTTCGAACCTCCGCAGCGACGACCGCGAATCCTTTACCATGCTCACCGGCACGTGCCGCTTCTATGGCCGCATTCAAGGCAAGCAAGTTCGTCTGTTCCGTAATGGCTGTAATGGAACGGGTGATCTTTTCAATCTCTAGCGACTGGTTCGACAGACGACTCACCATTTGATTGGTCATTTCATTTGCCCGACGGATTTCTTGCATTCGCTTCTCGGCCAATTGAACCGTATCTAGTCCACCGTTCGCCGCCTCGAGTGTATGAATCGTCTGTTCATTCACTCCTTGTGAAGCGGCAGCAATTTGATTCAAGCCGTCAACCGCTTGATTGACACCGATCGTTCCTTCCTCCGCGCGCTTGGATGACCCTTGGGCAGCTATATTCATGTCTTCGAATAATCGTGAGACACCTTGTGTCGTCGTTGCCACATGATCTGTGCTTGCGTAAAGTTCCTCTGAATAGGCTGTGACTTTATCTGAAGCTTCTCCCACGCGACGAATCAAACCGACAAGGTTATGTTTCATCTCGTTAAACGCCGTCACAAGGTCTCCAAGTTCATCGTTTGATGCGACTTCGATATCTTCTCCCGTCAAATCACCTTCCGCCATGATTCGGGCTTGACGACCGAGTCGGTTGATCGGTTTTAGGAATAGGCGTTGTAGTGCTAAGAGAGAAAGAATTCCAATTACGACACCGACAACACTGATGACAATCATCCAAAAAATCGAACTTTCTGCATCCTTTTGAACCACCTCCGTCTCAGACTCAAGGAGGCCTCCTTTATACTCGACAAGATCTGTCACCGTCATGCGGACACGGTCCGTCGTAGGCGTCACACTCGTATTGAGTACAGTCTTATATCCAATCTCGTCTTGTTGCTGGCGAAGTTCGATCGCACGATTCATTTCGCGGTCCAACAGTTCGTTAAACTTTTCCAAGTCTTCTAGCCAAGATAAGATTTTCTCATCTGAAGACGATGCGTTGAGTTTTTTCATCAACTCATCACGATTCTCTTGAACCCCCTGTAAACTAATGAGTGTCTTTGGATTTGCGACAAGCATATAATAATTCAAATATCGTTCAGCATCCGTTACTGCCAATGACAAATTTTCTGCGAGGAGCATCTCTTGCATCCCTTCACTGAGGACCCGATCGTAAGCAGCAGTCGATTGTCTCAACTGATATGACCCGAGTGCTCCAACAATGACGAGGGCGATAATCGTCGGAACTAGTGCGATTGCCATACGTCTTTTAAGTGAAGAACGTCTATTTTGTTTCACACCGCTTCGTTTCCGTGTCCACCCTTTCCAATTTTTGAACGGTCTTACAAATCGTTTCACATCCATATCGTTCGTTCTCCTTCATCTCGGATTTCTTCTCACCTTGACATTAATGCAAACGTTTTCACTATTCAAATCGATTTTTCGAAATAAGGTGGATGAATTTGAAACTAATTCATTTTGACAAAAATAAGTCATCTTTTGTATACTTTAAATCGTAATAATTACGTTTTGTGAGGTATTCAAATGAATGTTGAAAACACATCGGTATTAATTATTGGTGGTGGTGTCCACGGAATGACACTCGCCATCTCATATATAGAACAAGGCGGTAAATTAGATGATTTACTAATTGTCGATCCGAATTCCGACCCGCTGGCCAACTGGACGCGACAGACCGACTCGATTTCGATGTCGCACCTGCGTTCGACTCGTGTTCACCACGTCTCTTCAAACCCATACGCCTTGAAGCAATTCGCATCCCGTCATGCCTACCGTTCAAATCATTTCAAAGACACGTTTGGACGTCCGTCGCTCGAACTGTTCAACGATCATGCCTTGATGCTATGGGACGAACTTCGTCTAAATGACTGCTTTCTCGGGAATGAACGGGTAATGGCAGTTCGTAAAGAAGGGCAGGGTTTTCACGTCCAAACTGACCGACGTATGATTGTGGCGGACTCGGTCATTGTCGCGATCGGTCAATCTGCGTCCGTCGTATTGCCGGAATGGACGAACGAACGATGCCAGCACATTTTCACGAAAGTTCGAGGAGATGAATCAAATGATGTGACTGTAATCGGCGGTGGTATTACGGCACTCCATTATGTCGTCAAGCGCGTCAATCAAGGACATCGCGTCACACTCGTAACGAGACGTCCGCTAGAAGTCAGTCAGTTCGATGCAGATCGTGAGTTCATGGGACCGAAAGGATTGGACCAGTTCAATCGTTTACAGCAGGACTGGACGACAAAACGCTCGTTCATCACACGGGAGAGAAAACCAGGTTCTGCTCCGAACGACCTCGTCTTAAAAGTAAAGCGCTTGATTCAAACGGATGCCGTTACGCATCAAATCGGTGAAGTAGAACGTCATCAAGACACACTCATGGTAAATGGCGAGCGTCTAGACGACAGTGAAATCGTGTTGTGCACCGGGATACGACCTCAACCCGTGAAAGAAACGTTCTTACGACCATTGATCGAGCAACTCGATCTCCCTTTCACGCCGTGTGGAACCCCAGTGTTGAACAATCGACTTGAGTGGACAGGCGGTCTCTATTTAACCGGTGCATACGCCGACTTGATCATCGGTCCGTTCGCACGTGCCGTCTATGGCGGGCAAGAGGCAGCCCGTAGAATCATCCCCCAACTTCTCTCGACACAAAAAAGCGTCCGACCGTAACGGTCAGACGCTTACTTGATTATTCCTCAAATGAGGCATTCGCTTTTTTCACGACTTCTGCCACTGCACTTCGGTTGAAGCGAAGAAGCGACTGGTCGCATTTCAAAACGACATGTGTGTCTTCGATTTGATGAACGACGCCGTGTAAACCGCCGATTGTGACAACGCTGTCGCCACGCTCGAGGGCGTTTTGCATCGATTGTACTTCTTTTTGGCGTTTCGTCTGTGGACGAATCAAAAGGAAGTAAAATACGACGAAAATCAAGATCATTGGTAATAACGCAACGAGTGTTTCCATGTGTAACATTCACCCTTTCCTTCAATATCAGGTTCATTATACCGTGAAACTGAAACAATGTCACATAATGTCCGACACGATTTCTTAGAAATTCTTCGCGTTTGGCTTGTTGTAACCGTATTCTTCGAAGAACTCTTCTTTGAAATCGAGCAAACGGTCTTCACGAATCGCTTGACGAACCTGCTCCATCAACTTCACGAGGAAGTGAAGGTTATGTGTCGTGCACAAGTGAAGTCCGAACATCTCTTCCGCACGAATCAAGTGATGGACATACGCACGCGAATAATTTTTACACGTGTTACAGTCACACTTCTCATCGATTGGACCGAAGTCTGTCTTATATTTTGCTTGTTTAATCGTGACACGACCTTTTGATGTCATGAGCGTCCCGTTACGCGCGATTCGTGTCGGAAGGACGCAATCGAACATGTCGATTCCACGAATCGATCCTTCAATCAATGCATCTGGCGAGCCGACACCCATCAAATAGCGTGGTTTGTTTTCAGGCATGAGAGGTGTCGTGAATTCAAGGGCACGATACATAACGTCTTTCGGTTCACCGACCGAGAGACCTCCTACCGCATATCCTGGGAAATCGAGTGAGACAAGGTCTTGCGCGCTTTGACGACGAAGATCTTCATATTCTCCACCTTGAATAATACCGAAGAGCGCTTGGTCTTCTGGACGTTCGTGTGCCTCGAGGCAACGTTCTGCCCAACGGCTCGTACGTTCGACCGATTTCTTCATGTATTCATGTGTCGCCGGATATGGCGGGCACTCATCAAATGCCATCATAATATCCGACCCGAGCGCGTTTTGAATCTCCATCGCTTTCTCAGGTGACAAGAACAACTTGTCTCCGTTCAAGTGATTGCGGAAATGGACACCTTCTTCTTGAATGTTTCGAAGATCAGCGAGAGAGAATACTTGAAAGCCGCCCGAGTCCGTTAGAATCGCGCCATCCCAGTTCATGAATTTATGAAGACCACCGGCTTGTTTGATGACGTCATGGCCCGGACGTACCCATAGATGGTACGTGTTCGACAAGATGATGTTCGCGCCCATCGCCTTGACTTGTTCTGGTGCCATCGTTTTAACGCTCGCTTGCGTTCCGACCGGCATGAAGACCGGTGTCTCGAATGAGCCATGCGGCGTATGGACGATCCCGTGCCGCGCTCCGGTCTGTTTACATGTGTGAATGTGTTCGTAAGTGACTGCATGTTTTGTCATTTTGTTACTTCCTTCCTCGTGATGAGCATCGCATCTCCAAAGCTGAAGAAGCGGTATCGTTCTGCGACCGCAGTTCGATAAGCATGTAAGATAATGTCGCGCGTCGCGAACGCCGAGACGAGCATGACGAGTGTCGATTTTGGAAGATGGAAGTTCGTGATCAATCCATCGATTGCCTTCAACTCGACACCAGGGTAAATAAAGATATCCGTCCAGCCCGATGACTCGACGAAGTCCCCATGGTCTCGCATGATGGTCTCGAGCGTCCGCGTCGACGTCGTTCCGACCGCAAAGATGCGACCACCTTGAGCTCGAACATCTTGGAGCGCTGTTGCGGACTCTGCTGACAACTCAAAATATTCACTATGCATCGTATGTTCCTCGATGGAATCAGCCGTCACCGGACGGAACGTACCGAGGCCGACGTGAAGTGTGAGTGGAATCAACCGAACGCCTTTCCCTTTGGCTGCCTCGAGTAATTCTTCTGTGAAATGAAGGCCTGCTGTCGGTGCCGCTGCACTTCCACGTTCTCGTGCATAGACCGTTTGGTATCGGTCCTGGTCGTCGAGTTGTTCGCGAATATACGGCGGGAGCGGCATTGTACCGAGCTCGTCTAAAATTTCATAGAAGATCCCGTCGTAGTCAAACTTGAAACGACGTCCTCCTTCCGGGAGCTCCTCGACGCATTCTGCGCGGAGAAGTCCGTCGCCGAACTCGACGATGGCACCGATGCGTACTTTTTTTGCAGGTTTGACGAGTGCTTCCCACACATCGTCTTCCGTCTGCTTCAATAAGAGCAGTTCGACTTTCCCACCCGTCTCTTGTTTCGCACCGAAAAGACGTGCCGGTAAGACGCGTGAATCGTTGACGACGAGCGCATCCCCCTCGTTCAAGTAATCGAGCACGTCACGGAAATGACGATGCTCGATGTCTCCTGTCTCACGGTCCAATACGAGCAGTCGTGAGCTTGTTCGATCGAGTAACGGGACTTGTGCGATCAACTCTTCCGGTAATTCAAAATCATAATCGTTTACGTTTAATTGAATATCTTGCATACCTTACTCCTCTTCCTCAACATAACCAAAATGCGACTTGGCAAACTGTGTAATCATGCGTCCTCGCGGCGTGCGCTGCAAGAATCCTTGTTGTAATAAATAGGGCTCATAGACGTCTTCAATCGTCTGAGCATCCTCACCGATCGTAGCGGCGAGCGTCTCGAGTCCGACCGGTCCACCTCCGAACCGTTCGACCATGGACCGAAGTAACCGGTGATCGACTTCATCGAGACCGAGCGCATCGACGTGAAGACGGTCGAGCGCGTCGGATGCGAGCACGGGGTCGATTTCTTTCGTTCCAGCCACTTGTGCGAAGTCACGAACACGTCGCAATAACCGGTTCGCGATTCGTGGCGTCCCGCGCGATCGTTTCGCAATCGCTCCGCTCGCCTCAGGTGAAATCGAGAGACGGAACAACTGTGCCGTCCGACTGACAATGGCCGCTAATTCATGCGGTTCATAATATTCAAGCTTCAGTGTGACGCCGAAACGGTCACGAAGTGGTGCCGACAACATTCCGGCCCTTGTCGTCGCTCCGACAAGCGTGAACGGTGGCAGGTCGATGCGCACACTTCGTGCCATCTCGCCTTGTCCGTAGACGATGTCGAGACAGTAGTCCTCCATCGCTGGATAGAGAATCTCTTCGATTGTCCGGCTCAACCGGTGAATTTCGTCGATGAATAAGACGTCTCCCGGTTCAAGTGTCGAGAGGATTGCCGCCAAATCACCTGGTCGTTCAATCGCAGGGCCAGCGGTCGTCTTGATCCCGACACCCATCTCGTTGGCGATGATTTGGGCAAGTGTCGTCTTTCCAAGTCCAGGTGGTCCGTATAACAATACGTGGTCGAGCGTCTCACTGCGAAGTTTGGCGGCCTGAATGAAGACCGACAAATTGCCTTTCGCTTTTTCTTGCCCGATATATTGCTCGAAGCGCTGCGGACGTAAGCTCCACTCTTCAGAGTCTTCATATTGCTGATGAGATTGTGACAACAATCGTTCGTCCATAGCTTCCTCCTTATTTCAATAACAGCTGTAGCGCGCGTTTTATGTACGCGTCGGTCGTCAAGATTTCCCCGCTCAATGCTTTGCGTACTTTCGCAATCTCTCGTTCAGAATATCCGAGTGCGACGAGCGCTTCACACGCCTCGTCTAGTTCTGATGCACCTTGTGCGAACAATCCTTCGTTCGGCACATAATCCGGTGCGAGTTCGGATAGCTTCCCTTTTAGGTCGAGGGCCATCTGTTTAGCCGTCTTCTTACCGACTCCCGGGAACTTCGTCAAATACTTCTCATTCTCGGTTTCAATTGCGTCAATCAACGCATCGATATCGCCAGATGCGACGATGGCGAGCGCTCCTTTTGGTCCAATCCCGCTGACGCTAAGAAGCTTATTGAAGAGCTCCCGCTCCCGGCGTGACCGGAAACCGTATAGCGTCTGTTGGTCTTCACGCACGTAATGATGCGTAAATACGATTACATGTTCGTCTTGTTCACGATAAAAAAACGGGTTAGGCACATGTACTTTGTAGCCGACGCCCGAAACATCTAACGTTATATATTCCGCACACACATAGGCGACGGGTCCTTTTACGAATTCAATCACGGTGTACTCTCCTTTTCGGTCGGAAAAACTGCATTTATTGTACCATAACGGACGACACGAAAAAAGGACAGGCGTTTACCTGTCCTGAAGCGATTACCGTGCCAGCATCCGTTCAAGCGCACGTTTCGACAATTCTGTCGTGTCAGCATCGACACGAATCACATTCACTGGATCGGTCTCGAGTGATTCAAGCGACCAAAGTAGATGTTGCAAGTCGATTCGATTCATCGTGAGGCACGGACACATGAACGGGTTCAATGAGACGATATCAAGATGTGGGTACGTGGCCGCCAAGCGGTTGACGAGGTTCATCTCCGTTCCGACCGCCCATTTCGTCCCCGGCGCACTCGCATCAATCTTGTCGATGATATACGATGTCGATCCCGCCTCATCCGCTGCCTGAACGACGTCAAACGTACATTCCGGATGAACGATGATGCGGTGGTCCGGTTCGCGTTCACGAAACGTCTGAATTTGCGAGACGGTGAACTTCTCATGGACGGAACAGTGTCCTTTCCAAAGGATGACCCGAATTTGTTCGAGCTCGCCTTCCGCAACCAATTCTTCGTGAAGTGGGTCCCAGACGGCCATCGCCTCGAGCGGGACCCCGAGGTCATATGCCGTGTTCCGACCAAGGTGTTGATCCGGAAGAAATAAAATTCGTTCCCCGGCCTCAAGTGCCCATTTGACAATTTCATGGGCGTTTGACGAAGTGACGGTCGCCCCACCGTGACGACCGACGAACGCTTTGATGGCCGCTGTTGAATTGACGTATGTAATCGGTATGATTCCTTCTCCAAATCGTTCCGTCAGTTCTTCCCAGGCAATCTCCGTCTGATCGATATCGGCCATGTCTGCCATCGAACAACCGGCACGCATATCGGGCAAGACGACAATCTGGTCGTCCCGCGTCAACATATCAGCCGTCTCTGCCATGAAATGGACACCACAAAAGACGATGAATTCCGCCTCGCTCATCTGTTCCGCGAGTCGCGCGAGCTGGAGCGAATCTCCTGTCGCGTCTGCGAACTGGACGACTTCGTCTTTTTGATAATGATGTGCCGGCAAGAACAGTCGCTTCCCGAGTCGGTCTTTGACTGCCTGAATCCGCGTCTCCATTTCTTCCACCGAAAGGTTAGCGTACGTCGGTGGAAGTGTTCCGAGTAGTTGCATATTTCATTCCTCCTTGTAAATTCATACTACAGTCAAGCGCGCGCACTGAATGGGTCAATTGCCCGAGGGAGATCACATCGATGCGAATTCCTTTGTATGCGGCAATCGAATCGAGCGTGATGCCCCCGGACACTTCGGTTTTGATATGACGTGGGATATGCCGGACCCATTCTCTCAATTCATCCGGTGTACGATTATCAAGCATCACAATATCTGGTTTCGCCGGAATCGCCTCTAAGAGCTGTGTGAACGTCTCGACCTCGACTTCAATCGGGGTCGTATGCCCCACTTTAGCGCGTGCGGCATGAATGGCCTCTGTCACACCACCGAGTGCGACGATATGGTTGTCTTTGATCATGACGGCATCGTCGAGTCGGAGTCGATGGTTATAGCCGCCGCCGACACGAACCGCATACTTCTCAAGCATACGAAGGCCCGGGGTCGTCTTCCGTGTATCGGTAACGTGAATCGATTCGTCATTGAGAGAATCAACGCACTGACGTGTCATGGTCGCAACACCACTCACGTGTTGAATCACATTCAATAGGACGCGCTCCGTCTCTAAAAGGACACGTGTCTTTCCTTTCAAGACGATCAGTTCGTCGCCGATCGCGATTTGATGACCGTCTTCTTGGCAGAACAAGACATCAAACTGCTGAATCGTAGCAAGTTCTTGAACGATTGGTTTTCCGCAAAAGATCCCTTCTTCTTTCGCAACGATTGTTGCGACCGATTCATCATCCGGGTCAATCAACGCACTCGATAAATCGCCAAATCCGATGTCTTCAATCAAAAAGTTCTGCAGCTGTTCGCGTAGATAAATCGTGTTCATCATACCTCTCCATTTCAAGGATGCTTTGCGCGAGGAGACGCGCTGCATCGAGTTGTAAAGTTTGTTCACTTAATTGTCTTGTCACGTGTTTCGTCAAGGTCAATGATTGGGTATTTTGTAAGAAACATTTCATTTCTTCAAGACTTGGTGAGATTGTCAACCATTTACCGATTTGATGACGTAACGTTCGGAAGTCATCCGGTTTGATGTCGTAAGCCATCGTCTCACTTGACGTAAAGGATGAGTCATGTAGCTGAAGCGCTCGCGCGACCCGTTTCCCGAACACCCAACATTCAAGAAGCGAGTTCGAAGCCAACCGATTCGTCCCATGGACTCCTGTATCCGCGACTTCACCGACTGCGTATAATCCATCAACGCCGGTTCTTCCCATGTCATCCACTTCGATTCCACCCATATGAAAATGAAGACCTGGACGTACCGGAATCCGGTGACGATCAATCCCAAGCTTGTCGCATGTCAAAGCGAGTTTCGGGAAGCGGTCCCGTAGTCGTTTCACTGTCGTCGTATCTAGATAAACAGGTCCCGCTTGTTCAGTCAGGACCCAAGCCACCTCATCTCGAGGAGCGAGACTGCCAAGCGGATGATGCGCCATCACATGGTTTCCTTCCTTATCAACGAGCGTCGCCCCGGCTCCTCGGAGCGCCTCGGTTACGAGGTGAGGCTCATCAGTCGCCAGTAATGTGGGGTGAAATTGAATCCGCTGTAAGTGTGTCAGCTTAGCACCACATCGATTTGCCAGAACGAGACCATCGCCGGTCACGGTATGCGCGTTTGAAGTCCAATCGATCAGTCCACCAATGCCACCTGTCGCCAACACGACAGCACCGGCTTCAATATGTAGGACTTCTTCTTTATGAAACGCCATCGCACCGACGACTCGTCCTTCTTTCATCACCAGGTCATGTACGAGGACGTGTTCGAGCATTTTCACGTTGTCTGACAACGACTGACGTAATTGTCGCATGACATGACGACCCGTCTCGTCGCCACCGGCATGAAAAATTCGATGCGCTCGATGTGCGCCTTCTCGTCCGAGGGCATACTCGCCCTCTTCAAGATCAAATCGGACACCAAATCGCTCCATCTCTTCAATCGATTGACGACCTTCTTCGACGAGAATGTCTACTCGTGCTGAGCACGATGTCATGTTTGAAGCGAACATCGTGTCTTCTTTATGTGCCTCACTCGTCTCCTCAAGATACGAACTCGCAATTCCTCCTTGTGCCAAATCTGAGTTACTCTCCGTCACCCCGCCTTTTGAAACGAGGAGAACAGATAAAGAACCCGGCACATGCAAGGCCGTTGTGACGGCGGCAAGTCCAGTACCAATAATCAAAATGTCAGTTCTCTCTTTGTGTAAAGACACCTGTATATCACCTGTATTCCATATGTAATATTGACTTGTAAACTAGTTTCGCATAATTTTGTGTAGAAGACAACATGAGAAAAGGGGAGTCCATGATGAACCGCTACTTCGACTACGCCGCTACACATCCAATGACACATGCTGCATTAGACCATTACGTGGCTATGGCCCAAAACGTTTATGGGAACCCATCATCACTCCACACACAAGGATATATGGCTGAAGATTATTTAACTGAGGCACGACGTCTATTCAAACAAGCGCTCGGAATTGACGTCTTACGCGGAAAATTATTGTTTACCGGAAGTGGATCTGAGAGTAACTACATCGCGCTCACAAGTTTACGGAAACGTATGAAAGGCAAAGAAGTGATTACGTCTTGGCATGAACATGATTCGGTCTCCCTTCCACTTGAAGAATGGGAACGGGAAGGTGTGATTGTACATCGTTTGAAGTTAAAAGATGGAAAGTTTGATTTGGATCAGTTTACGCACCTACTTGACCGTGACATCGGACTCGTCACGCTCCAACACGTCAATTCCGACACAGGATGGGTGTTACCGCTTCATCACATTCAATGTTTACTGAAGTACAGAAAAATCCTCTTCCATGTGGATGGGGTGCAGGCACTCGGGAAAATCCCAATCTCTGTCGAAGGCATCGACGCCTACTCGTTCAGCGCCCATAAGGTCGGGGGACCAAAAGGCGTGGGGGCGCTTTATATGGAACGATTGATTCCACCGCCATACTATCCAGGTCATCATCAATATGGGATTCGTCCCGGTACGATTGACGTACCCGGAATCAGCTCTTTCGTGAAAGCACTCGGGGAACGACAGGAGCAATTGACGCGTTTTCAGAGAAATTTCATGGCGTTTCGTGCTATCTTGAAAGAGAAGACTTCAAGATATGTCAATTGGCTCGAGTTTGACGAACAAAGTCCCGCTATCTTTTCCTTCGTGTCGCATCAACGCGATGGGCAATGGTGGATGACTGAGCTCGATGATCTCGGGTTCCAAGTATCGGCCGGTTCGGCATGTCGTGCCGGCCAGAATGGACCGAACCGCATGCTCGAAGCACTCGGGTATGAAACGAGTGCCTGCCATGGACTCGTCCGTATTTCCTTCGGCGCACAAACGACCGTCGAAGACACATCGGCCCTCGCCGATGCCATCGTCACTTTAGCAAGGAGAGTCGAACATCATGAACAAACGTTTAGCCGGCGAAGAACGCCGTCGCACTTTACTTCAGCTGATTGAATCGAGCGCTGAACCAATCACAGGATCTGAACTCGCAAGGCACGTATCTGTCAGTCGTCAAGTCATCGTCCAAGACTTGTCGCTCTTAAAAGCGAAAGGTCATCAAATCATCGCCACAGCCCGTGGTTATGTCTATTTGCACGGGGACCTTACTCCGTCTACTTATTCGAAAAAGGTAGCTTGTCGTCACACTGCAAACGAGATGGAGGCAGAAATGAACGCCATCGTTGATGAAGGAGTCACGATCAAAGACGTCGTCATCGATCACCCAGTTTACGGTTCTATCACCGGTCAACTTATGGTGAAGAGTCGACGCGACGTTCGCGCATTTCTCGAACGTGTCAAAACACATGGGGCCTCCCCGCTCTCACAACTGACCGGGGGCTTACACATCCATACGCTCGAAGCAGATCATAAAGAGGCAATCGATGCTGCGGTGAAAGAACTGGACCGCCTTGGCATCCTCGTATCCGAATTAGATTGAAGGGACGTCACGAATATGTGACATCTCTTCTTTTTCTTTTGGTTCATGTCCGTTATACTGATGGATGGAACATCTTTCCTGAAACTTTTGAAAGGAGGACTTGTCATGAACGTTCTCGAGCATTTGCTTGCCGCATGCGGTGTCTTCAGCATCCCCATCGGTATCTTGATTCAATTCATCCCGAACGAACTCGTCCTCGCATACGGCGGCTTTCTCGTTGAATCACATGATGCGCCTTTCTTTCTTATGTTCCTACTGGCGTGGTTTTCATTCACGCTCAGTCAAATCGCTCTTTATTGGATTGGTCGGTACGGCGGTCGTCCCGTCGCCTTAAAACTGTATCGCTATTTTCGAATTCGGTCGGACAAGCAACTTCGGGCCGAACGATGGTTTGAGAAGTACGGGGCTTGGATCGTCTGTCTCAGTCTCTTTTGGCGACAGTTGTTCGCAGTGAGTGCCGGTGTGATGCGTCTGTCATTCCGTAAATTCTTGACAGTGACGACATTGATTTTTGCGGCCTGGTCCTTCGTGTTTATTCATGTAGGGATGATGCTCGGCAATAACTGGCGGATGATCGGGCACTTCATGGACAATGTTCTCCCATTCCTAGCATTTGGAATCGGCACGACCCTCGTCATTCGTCATTTTCGCCACCAACCAAAGCGTTTGAAAGAATCCGCCTAAACGTGACGGATTCTTTTTTTGTTGGAAAGGGAAACGATGGAATCTGTCGAATAAGAACTATGTAAGCGAATTGCGGTCATACATACAGGATACCGCACAACGAAAAAAGGAGGAATCACCATGTTCCATCGTCGCAAAACGTATACGATTCGACCTGAACGCCTGCAAGAATTCACCGACTTTTTTCATACATACATCTACCCGATCCAAGCGTCCCATGGCGCTCGTCTTGTCGGACGCTGGGTGACGGAAGACAAATCTGAGGTCATGGCCTTATGGGAATACCGGGACCGTGAACATTATGAGCAAGTCGAACGGGATTACCGAGGCAGTGCGTTACGGCGAGAAGCGATGAAAAAACGAGCCCGTCTCGGAAAAGACTTGTATATCAAATCGAGCGAAGAGTTCATGATGCCGACGGGACACTATACGCCACCTCGTACTATCGTCTCTGTGACGGCCCATATCACGAACGAAGCGGGCGAGGTCCTACTCGTCAAAAACATGCATCGGAACGACTCGTTCGAAATGCCGGGTGGACAGGTCGAAGAACATGAGTCACTCGTTGACGCCATCCATCGCGAAGTGCGAGAAGAGACTGGTGCAGAAATAGAAGTGGAAGGCATCACCGGGATTTATCAAAACGTCTCATCCCGCGTCCTCTGTGTCACCTTCCGCGCGAAATACGTATCAGGTGAGCTCAGGTCGCAAGCAGGCGAGACGCAAGAAGTCGGGTTCTATCCGATTGATGCGGGTAACGTCGGCGACTATATCAAGCGGGAACATTTCCAAATGCGCTTCCTTGATGCAATCGACCCGATTTATATGCCGTACGCGATTTATAAAGTACGTCCATATGAATTGATTGAACGGATCGAACGCCAGTCGGTATAACAAAAAAAGAGATGATTCGCTATGAGCGAATCATCTCTTTTGCTTATGCTTCTTGCATGTCTTCTTGCTTCGATTGGCCGGTCTCCACTAATAGCTTACGGACGCGACGTTTTTCCACGTGGAGGACGGTGAACGTCATGTCTTCATACATGACTTGCGCACCTTTCTCCGGGATGTCACCGAGCAATTCAACGAACCATCCACCCATCGTGTTTGAATCGATGTCTGGGTCTTTGATTCCCATCTCTTCTGCGAACTCATCAACATCCATATCGGCCATACACTCATACACACCTTCACGGAGACGTCTGAGATAGACGACGGATTCGTCGTGCTCATCCCAAATATCACCGACAAGTTCCTCGAGCATGTCTTCTAGAGTGATCAAACCTGCTGTCCCCCCGAATTCATCGAGGACGACAGCCATGTGAGACTGTTTCTGTTGGAGAATCGGAAGCAGTTCAATCAGTTTTGTCTGCGGTGACACGAACGTGACCGGTCGAATGAGCGAACGGACATCGGTCACTTCATCTCTCATCATCGAACGCAAGAAGTCTCGCTCCGACAAGACACCGATGACGTTGTCAATCGAGTCTTTATAGACCGGTAACCGTGAATGACCACCACTGAAAATCGTATCTTTGATTTCATCGAGCGTATCATCGATGTCGACGGCCAAAATATCAATACGTGGTGTCAGGACGTCATCCACGGAAATGTCGTTAAAGGCAAATGCGCTGTGCACAAGCTCAGCTTCCGTCTCGCCGAGAACACCTTCTTCTTCACCCATATCGACGAGCACTTTCAACTCTTCTTCTGTGACTGATGGCTCTTTATCTTTCATCCCGATGAGACGTAATGTCACATTTTTGAGACCTGTGAACACAACAGTGACCGGTTTGAGGATTTTGACAAGAAAGACAAGAATCCCGCTGATTGCGAGCGAGTACTTCTCTGCGAATTCTTTCGCGAGAGACTTCGGTAAAATCTCACCAAAAATCAAGATGAGAATCGTCGTTACGAATGTCGCAACAAGGAGTCCCGTCCCTCCGGTAAAGATCGTAGTCGCAATCGTAGTCGAGACCGTCGCCGAACCGATGTTGACGATGTTGTTCCCGACGAGGATTGTCGAGAGCGTATCATCGAAATTGTCGACAAGGCTGAGGACGCGCTTGGCACGTTTATCCCCATCCTCTGACATCCGAATCATCCGCACTCGGTTCACACTCGATAAGGCGGTCTCAGATGACGAGAAGAACGCTGACAATAGAATCAAAACTGCATATAGAATTAAACTTGACGAGGGCACAGGGTCCACGTTAGCTTCACACTCCGTTTCTTCTTAACAAATAATTTTTTACTCCACAAATTCGAATTCGAAATCGAGGATTGCGACGACGCTACCGTCTTCGGCACCCAATTTACGAAGATCGTCATCGACGCCCATCTGACGCATTTGACGAGCGAATCGCTTGATTGACTCATCATGGTCGAAGTTCGTCATCTTGAAGAGCTTCTCGATACGTGGTCCCGTGATGACGAAGCGTTCGTATTCATCGATGTGGATTTGATAACCTTTTTCTTCCTTCTCATAACGATACACGACACGAGGCGTCGCTGTCTTCTCTTCAAGCTCATCGAGTGGGAATTCAGGCGTCGTATCGACGAAGTTCGCCACTTCAATCAACAAGTTGCGAAGACCATCTTGAGCGAGTGCAGAGATTGGGAAGACTTTGACATCGTCCCCTACCTTCTTCTTGAACTCTTCGAGATGTTCCTCTGCGTCCGGCATATCCATTTTGTTCGCCACGACGACTTGTGGACGCTCGAGAAGGCGTAAGTTATACGACTCGAGCTCACGGTTGATTGTCGTGTAGTCCTCGAACGGGTCGCGTCCTTCCATTCCGCTCATATCAATCATATGAACGATGACTTTCGTCCGCTCGATATGACGCAGGAATTGGTGACCGAGACCGACGCCTTGACTCGCTCCTTCAATGAGACCAGGAAGGTCGGCCATGACGAAGCTACGGTCGTCCGCTGTCTTGACGACGCCGAGATTCGGTGTGATCGTCGTGAAGTGGTACGCCCCAATTTTAGGACGTGCAGATGAAACGACCGAGAGTAGCGTAGACTTTCCGACAGACGGGAAGCCGACGAGTCCGACATCAGCGAGTAATTTCAACTCGAGACGTAACTCGCGCTCTTGACCTGGTTCTCCGTTCTCTGCAATTTCAGGAGCCGGGTTGGCTGGTGTCGCGAAACGACAGTTCCCCCGTCCACCACGTCCACCTTTGGCAATCGTTGCTTGTTGTCCGTGCTCTGTCAAATCGGCGATGACCGTATCCGTTTGTGCATCGAACACGATGGTACCAGGTGGAACTTTGACGATGAGCGGCTTCGCTTTACGTCCGTGCATCCCTTTTGACATCCCTTTTTCGCCATCATAGGCGATAAACTTCTTCGAATAACGGAAATCAACGAGTGTACGTAACCCTTCTTCTACTTCAAAGACGACATCTCCACCGTGACCACCGTCACCACCTGCAGGTCCACCATCTGGGACATACTTCTCGCGGCGGAAGGCAACCATACCTTTTCCGCCGTCTCCAGCTTTTACAAAAATATTAACCTGATCGACAAACATTTATTTCCCCTCCTTTATGTGAAACGTAGTACTATCTACGTTCTGTTCGTACACATCGGCTGATGGGTTCACACCTGCCGGGACAGTGCCCGTGACGCGAACCATCAGTCCGTCCGTGAACGTCACATGAATCGGCCCGTCCGTGTCTTCTAATAAACGGACAAGCATCTCTGCCACTCGCGCGTCATCGATGGCAAGTTGGTCGGTCGAAATCGTATACGTCATCCGTCCTTCCCAATTCGCTTGAATCACGACAAGGCTCGTCTGCGGCACGTTCAGACGAACGAGCGCACTCTCCTCGTCAGCCTGTTTCCGATAGCGTTCGTAAAGTTCCTCGAGCTTAGTCGGATCGAGTGCCGCATAGAGTGAGATCAATTGAAGCCGATTCATCCATTCGTGACGGACGGTCGATAAGAGCTCGAGTGTCTGTTCTGAATCCATTTGATCCTCTCCTAGAAAAAAAGACTCTAACCAAAAAAGTGGCTAGAGTCTTCTGCGTCGTTCAACTTACGCGCCTGGGTAAACGCTCACTTGTTTCTTGTCGCGACCAAGACGCTCATAGCGTACTACGCCGTCAACTTTCGCAAACAAAGTGTCGTCGCCACCACGGCCAACGTTTTCACCTGGGTGAATCTTTGTACCGCGTTGGCGGTAAAGGATTGATCCAGCTGAAACTGTTTGTCCGTCAGCGCGTTTTGCACCGAGACGTTTCGAAATTGAGTCACGACCGTTTTTAGTCGAACCAACTCCCTTTTTCGAAGCGAAGAACTGAAGGTTCAATTGTAACATGAGGTCCACCTCCTATTGTTCAATTTGGATATATTCACCGTAGCTTTGGGCGATCGTGTCTAACTGCACGAGCATCCCTTCTAATAACAGTTGGGTGCGTTCCATATCCTGCGGTGATAAGTCAGGATACGTCTCGACATAAAAGTAACCACCCTCTGTTTGATCTGCCATTTCTACAAGAAGCGATTGACCCGCAAGCGTTTCGACGGCGTTATAGGCACCAAATATGATGGCTGAAACACCGGCGCACACCAAGTCAGAACCAGGTTCTGCAAAGTTGGCATGACCAGTCACTTCGACAGAGCGAATCAAATTCGCTTCGTCTCGTCTTACCTTGACCCGAATCATAGCTTACGCTTCGATTTTCTCGATGCGAACTTTCGTGTAAGGCTGACGGTGACCTTGCTTACGACGGTAGTTTTTCTTAGCTTTCATTTTGAAGACAGTGATCTTCTTAGCGCGGCCGTGTTTTACCACAGTACCGACAACTTTAGCTCCTTCTACGAGTGGAGCGCCGACTTTAACATCGTCACCACCAACAAAAAGAACCTCACCGAATTCTACAGAACCTTCGACATCAGCATCGAGTTTTTCGATGTAGATTTCTTGACCTGCTTCAACTTTGATTTGCTTACCACCAGTTTTGATGATTGCGTACATATACGTGCACCTCCTTGTTAAACTCAGACTCGCCATCCTGGGCAGGGCAAAAACCTTTAAAAACCCGTTCTGTGCGGTTGTAGCCATTTGGGTGCTTCCAAACGAACTAACGTTATAGATAATACCATTCTCAATTATTCATTGTCAACGACGAGATAAGAAATTCTGACATTCTTCGGACGTTCCATAAAACGCGAACTCTGGATTCCCTTCAACGAGGTGCACCTCGATGTCACATTCGTGCCAAGAAGCATCGTGCCACTTTTTTGGTAGCGAGAGTACGACCGCTTCATATTGATCGTTCAAATCAAGTAGTGCACGTTCGAACTGTGAGAAGATGGCCAGTTTCGAAGGCTTGCCGGCATACGTCATTCGATCTTGAATCGAGCGTCCCGTCCGTTCTCTCGACAACTCGAACAAGCCCATCCGTGTGAATCCATACACCTCGACACGTCGCGGATCACGCGCCCCAAGTTCTTTCATCTTTTTAAGGAGCCGAGTCTGACCTTCTTTCGAACCGCGCAAGAAATCAATAGTGATCATGCCTCCGATGTTACGCAAGCGCAACTGCTCCATGATTGTGTAGAGGGCGGCCTCGTTAATCGTGTCGGCCGCTCGTCCTTTGTCTTTGACGGCAACGTTCTTTCCGCTGTTCACGTCAATGACGGTCATCGTCTCGACTTGTTCGATTAGGACGAATGCCCCTCCGTCTAGCCAGACGGCACGACTCTCAAGCTTCTCGATTGCGCCGTCTAGACGTTTCGCCTCAGGCATTCGTCCTTTCCCGATGTGACGTTTCACGGGGACGTCCAATCGTTCGATTCGTGTTTGTCCTTCTTTGTCATTCAGGAGGACCGATTCGACCACATGGCGTCGTACGAAGTGTTCACATAGTAACTCATCTTGTCCATAACGCTGATCAATCACAACAGTCGAACGTTCACGAAGAAGGTTCAGTTCTTCCTGTAAAGCATCAGGTGCCACTTGCCCGGCTTCCGTCCGAAACAGGACCCCTTCCTCTTCTGAAAGCTCGAGCACCTTCGAGAGACGATCCTGCGTGACAAGGTCAAGCTTCCGACTAAACAATTTCCGCCGACCAAACGGGAAGTAGACGAGATAGCGTCCGCCGAAACGAATATTTTCTGTCACTTTATGATGCTTACCGTTGATTCCTTCTTTCGTCACTTGAACCAGTCGCTTTTCCCCAACGATAGCAGCCTGACCGATTGCCGGTACCTCTGGGTAAGAGGCGAGCGCACGGAGCGTCTCTGCGATCGGCAGGAAGAACGTCGTCTCACCGTCCGTCAAAAAGGCTGCACCGAGCGACGGATGAATCCGTTCGATTGCAGCTTCGACGATCGTACCGACCGACAGTTGGTCGACAAACCGTTCCTCGACTTCAAGTAAACGTTCTCCGTCCACGAGCATCGCCCGCTCAACCGAAGGGGTGCGTTCATAGATTAACTTCATGTGCATCAATCCTTTCGACAGAAAAAGGCAACTTTCGTTGCCTTTACACTTTTTTCATTCCAAACTTCATCATCAGTTTTGCCCAGAAGCCGACCGGTGCCGCGTCCGTCTGAATCGACATGAGCGGGACCGATTCGCCGAGGATACGGCGTGTGATGTTCCGGTACGCCTGTCCGGCATAGTTATCTGGGTTCATCGTGACCGGGACCCCACGGTTTGCAGCAGCAATCACTTCCTCATCGTCAATCACGACGCCGAGCAGGTCAATCGAAAGAATCCGCATGATGTCATCGATGTCAAGCATATCACCTGACTCGACAAGGTGATTCTTGACTCGGTTGACAACCAGCTTTGGTGCATCGATATGCTCCGCTTGTTCAAGCATCCCGATGATCCGGTCTGCATCCTGAACAGCTGCCTTCTCAGGTGTCGTGACGACAATCGCCTCATCCGCTCCAGCAATCGCGTTCATGAATCCTTGCTCAATTCCTGCAGGACAATCAATCAAGACGAAATCATATTCCGTCTTCAACTGATCGACAATCTCCTTCACTTGTTCGGGATTGACCGATGTCTTATCTTTTGACTGTGCTGCCGGGAGTAGGTACATCTCCTCGAACCGTTTGTCACGAACGAGTGCCTGGTTCAATTTACACTGCCCTGTGATGACGTCGACGAGGTTATAAATGCTCCGGTTGTCGAGTCCGAGAATGATATCGAGGTTACGTAAACCGATATCCGTATCGACGAGACAGACCGAGTGACCAGACAAGGCGAGCCCCGTCCCGATGTTCGCGGTCGTCGTTGTCTTACCGACGCCCCCTTTTCCTGATGTCACGACGATGGCTCTGCCGTTTTTCACTTCTTTTTCTGTATGTACAGGCTCCACTACTTGCTCCATTCCACTCACCCTCTCTGTAATTCCATTGCATATGCGTCTTTCAGACCGGTCATGACGTGCCGGAGACGTGTCATCTCAATCCCGTCACTCGTCTGATACGCACAACCCATCTCGATTTCAGGAAGTTCTTCCTCGTCGTCGGAGGTGAGAACATGTTCGCCGATTGCTAAAAATTTCGGATGGAGCAGGCTCGCGGTAATCACCGCTTCTTCCCATCCTTCGACACCCGCACGTACATTTCCTCGTATCGTTCCTAAACAATAGATACTTCCTGTCGCCCGGACTTCTGACCCGGGATTGATATCCCCAATCACGAGCACAGAACCATCAAACGTCAGGACTTGCCCGCTACGAATCGTCCCACTGTGATAGTGGAACGTCTTTCTGCCGTACGTCGCTTTCGCTTCTTCCGTCAACATGACATCGCTCGACAAGTCTTCAATATAAAAAACGCCATGACGAGCGACGACCTCACGAATTTGACGTGACAGCTCCTCGTCAAGATAACGAGTACCCGCATGCAACTTCAGGGCAATCTTCCCGGACGGCGGCTCCATTTCTTGGAGTGTCGCTTCTAAGTCCGTAAGCACCTCGTCGATGCCACTCTTCGGATTGAAGTGAATGGCAATGCCGTTGCGATGTCCTTTAATCGTAATGTGTCGTTTACGCTCCATCATGGCTACCCTCTTTTCACAACAGGTCGTGTCGTCACGTATCGCGTCATCGGATAATAAAGAATCACGATGGCGATGGCATTGACAAACATCGTCCCTGGAATCTGTTCAACCAATAGTGTTTGAATTGTCATCAACGTCCCACCAATCGCCGCCATGATCCCGTAAATCGAAACGGTGAAAACAAGAATCATAAACGTAAATGTGATGGTGACGGAGAAAAAGTTCTCACCTATATATTTTAACACGAAGCTGGCTAAGAGAGGAATGAGTGAAAAAGTAAATACGTAAATTCCGAGCAAGTCGGTGTAGACGATGTCATACAGCAATCCGAATACAAGACCAAACCCGAGCGCCGTTTCCCATCGACCGTACAGACTGACAAACATCAGTCCGATGAGCGTCAATAAGAGAAACGGCGTCGCATAGTGCCAAGAGAAAATCGATGCCCATGTTCCTTCAATAAGAAAAAGGAGGAACAGGGCGATGAACACTTTCATGTTACTCACCCGCTGCTCCTCCTTCCTCGGGACCCGTTAGAAACGGTTCGTCTAGTGTCCGATTAATCACGTACATTTGTGAGAACTCATTGAAGTCGGCCTCCGGTTTAATTCGGGCGACTTGTGAGACCCCGTATTCGTCCGTCTCAATCGACTCGATTGTACCAATGACGAGTCCGGCCGGGTAGCGTCCCCCGAGTCCAGAAGTCGATACGAGTTCTCCTTCTTTCAACTTGACGCTATTCGATACTTTCGTGAAGAACAATTCGTTCGTTTCGGTATCGAATCCGTCAATCGTTCCATATGTCGCTTTTCCATCCGCATCTTTGACGACAGCCGAAACGTTATTCGTCCGATTGTTGTCGCTGAGCAACTGAACTTGTGACGTATAGGCACTCGTCTGGATGACACGACCGACCATCCCACTTGCCGCGGTTACGGCCATGCCTTTCTCAACGCCTCGTTCTGAACCGACGTTGATAGTGACGTAGCGTTGCCAATCGTTCGGTGTACGACCGATGACTTCCGCGGGAATGAGGTCGAAGTCACGTAACGACTTGTCTTTCGCTTCGACCATCTTTCGAAGTTCCTCATTCTCACGACGCAAATCATCCGCTTCAACCGATACCTCGGCGTACTTCGCCAAATGTTCTTTCAGCTGGCGGTTCTCTTCGTAGATATCGCGGACGTCTGAGATGGAAGAGACCGTCGAGTCCATCCATCCGATTGGTACCGCGAACACTCGCTGGAACGTGCCGACCACATCACGCGTGACGTCTTGGTACCAGGCTGATTCCGATCGTCCTCGAATCGAAACCCCTAAAATGACAAAAAACAAGATCAGTACAACTAGCGTGATGATGAGCTTTTTATTACGTACGAATCGGCTCATCGTGTCTCACCTCTCATCGCCGTGACGAGATGCCTGATTTCGAACGGAGGACGTCCATCATTTCAAGAGATTTCCCTGTACCAATCGCAACGCAGTCGAGTGGTTCATCCGCAACGAGTGTCGGGATGTGTGTCTCGTCTGAAATCACGTCGTCCAAGTTTTTAAGGAGCGCGCCGCCACCAGTCAAGACGATTCCGCGGTCCATCACGTCAGCTGCGAGTTCAGGAGGTGTTTGTTCGAGCGTCTGCTTGACACCTGCTAAAATCGCTTCGACCGTATCCGAAAGTGCTTCACACACTTCTGTAGATGTGACTTCGATTTGTTTCGGAAGTCCTGTCACGAGGTCGCGACCACGGATTTCCATCTTTTCCGCTTCGTTCGATGCATCGATGCGCGCCGAACCGACTTCCATTTTGAGCGTCTCGGCCGTACGTTCCCCGATCATGAGGTTGTACTTGTTTTTGATGTAACGAATAATGGCATCATCCATTTCGTCACCACCGACACGAATCGATTGGCTTGTCACGATGCCGCCGAGTGAGATCACTGCGACTTCGGTCGTTCCGCCACCGATATCGACGACCATCGAGCCAGTCGGTTCCCAAACCGGGAGGCCTGCACCGATTGCTGCCGCGAACGGTTCTTCGATTGTATATGCTTCACGAGCACCTGCTTGTTTAGCTGCGTCTTCGACGGCACGTTTTTCAACAGACGTGATACCGCTCGGTACACAAATCATGACGTTCGTCTTCGATGCGAACAAACCGCCTTTTGATTTTTGAGCTTGTTCCATGAAGTATTTAATCATCGTTGCAGTCGTTTCAAAGTCAGCGATGACGCCGTCTTTCATAGGACGACGTGCAGAGACGTTCCCTGGAGTACGTCCAATCATATCTTTGGCCTGGTTACCAACGGCCTCAATTCTTCCTGTATCAGTGCGGAACGCCACGACGGACGGTTCACGTACAACAATTCCTTGACCTTTTACATAAACGAGCGTGTTAGCCGTTCCAAGGTCGATTCCGATTTCTCGGTTAAAACTACGAAACATAGGTGTTGCTCCTCTCTTCGTTACACTATTTTTTATTATAACGGAAAAATCATGTTTGAAAACGTTCATTCGATTACAGGTTATTTACAATAACCGCATCTCAGTCCTGTCTCACCGTCTTTTAGTTTGCCTTCTTTTCGGTAAAAAGGCAAATCAAAAAAGCAGACGCGAGTAAGCGTCTGCCTAAGAAGAGAACGGTTACAATCCTGGTTGGAGCGGGATGAGTAACATCGCCCCGTAGAAGAAGACCGAGAAAATTAATACTGGTCGAAAGAAGCGGGACGGTTTCAGGCGTGTCGCTCCCGCCAAAAAGCTCGATGTCGTCACGACGAAAAGGTAGATGCCGACGTACATGAGCATGAGGCGGACGAGTACCGTCCACATGCCGAGTTGGTCGATTTCATTAAAAGAGAGCACAATAAGACCAATATAAGCGATGAGCGATAGAGCACCGACCCCGATGCCGACAAGCGGTGAGACACGGTCGAGCCAATGGTCCTCGTCGAACCGAAGGAAGAGCACCGTACTTACAAATAAAAACAAGATAAACAGGACAATCGAGAAAAGTGTCGGTTCTAAGTGTATGTAGCTGACGAATAGTGACATCCCGATCATCAAAACCCAAATGATTTTTTCCATAAAAACACCTCGTTTGTTTTCTAATCAAAATCCAGATTCGATTAGAGTAAACTACGTTCCTTGATCACAACTTTTTCAGTGCGGCAAGAATAGATTGTTGTATCAGATCATGCCGCTGCTCTTCATTTAAACGGACATACAGACTCTTCAAAAATGTTTTCACATTATGCACGACGCACCAAAATTTTTCCTCATCAAGATCTTGTTTACGTTCTTCTAAGAGATGTGGGAGCCGCTCCACATGACGAAGGATGATTTCAGAATCCATCCCTCGTTCGAGTAAACGTAGAATGGGATGGATAAGGCGTTCGTCTTCATCATGCGCCAACACCTCAGAACGCATGATTTGATCGATGATGACGTTGAAGAGTTGCGGAAATGACTCTGGATCCAGTTTCGGATTTGCGATCAGTTCGTCCACCGCGTCTGCCGCGTGAGCAATCGAGTGGGCCCACCCCTTCCCGTTGACATAACCTCTTGTATCTTTTTCGAGCTGAAGATATCGAATCAGACCTTCTGACGCCTGCTGGAATTGTTCATCTGTCAAAAAGTTCTCTTCTACATCCCGATGCAGAATCAAGGCCATCAATAAAGTCGTGAATGCTCTCGTGAAGACAGCGTCAGACTGTGTTTCTTCAATCCCATGAAACAAGAGAACATGCAAGGACGTCCCAAGGAGTTCACTCATCTTGTCGTAATCGATGTCTTTTTGTTCAATGATGAGGCGAAAGAATATCGTATAAATGAGTCGGTCACGGAGTTCGCCGTCCGTTGACTCGATATGCTGAACCATACTTGTGAGAATGGCTTCTTTGTTTTTTTCGTAATACGTTAAATCTCCATCTTTCATCATCTGAAGGGCTTCTTTTAATTCGTTTTCCGACAATACATTCATATTCCTACACCGCTCTTCTCAATATGATTCTCCATATAATCTTTAGCCAAATGACAGTATAAATAGCGCTGTTCATTCAGGCCTTTCATTCGGATGTTGTGATGACTCTTCTTCTCCGGAATAGATCATCCACAAACTCAACATCAAACAAATCAATCCGCCCAGACCAGTCGTAATCAAGGACAATTGCTCATCAAAAAATGCTTTACTGACTGCTAAGAAAAGGAGAAACAGCCAACCAATCAAATTCCATATCGTAATTCGCGACATTCGATAACCTCCTATGAACAAACTTATTCATCATTATTTCTGCTCTCTTCAAATTCTACATCTCCATTCACATTTTTCCAACTATATCCAAAATTTAATGAGGTGCCAGTGCTCTCGTAAACACAAAAAGCAGACATCACGATGCCTGCTCTCTACTCCTTACCCATTCATATATCCCCGCTGCTTCATGCTGACGTAATGGTCTTCCCCGATGATAACATGGTCGAGACAGGCGATGCCGACGATATTGCCCGCCTCACAGAATACATCACGAGGGTGTACGATGGAGGAGTTGAGCCCACCGACGAAGAGCGTCTTCCGGGCAATCAGTTGGTTCTTCGTATTCAAATACAGACATCTGAACTAGATATAAATACTATAATCACATTTACTTTCGTTCACTATCTTCATATTAAAATTAAATATTTTTGAAGTGGCGCGACAAACTCTTAAATAGAGTTCTTACTTATGATGTATCATACCTTCTTTTAACGATATAGACACATGACGACTTCTTCCTAGAGCATTATGCTTTGTATGACGTGATGATATTGGAGATTTTTAGATATAGCAAACCATTCCGCCAAGCAAGCGAAGAGGAACTAAACTGGATCTATACACGACTCACGACTGCTCTTGAGAGGCGAGATGTCATCTTCAGCATTGAAAAAATCCTAAAAGGTCGAGTCTTGTTACGCGTCAGCTGTGACAGCGACCTATGTTCTGTGTACTTCAATTTCATGACAGGTCGTTTTTCACGGCCGATAGATTTGTCTGTTCCTGAAAAAGACATTGCCCAATAAAAAAGGCCCCACTCGTTTTGAAATGCTCCCCGATAGGTAGACAGATGAAATAACAAATCTGTTTATTCTATTGGGGAGTGTTTTTTTATGGCGAGAAGTCGGCATTCGATCGAACAAAAACTGAGTGCGCTGCGCATGATAGAAGCAGAGACATACACATGGAAGGAAATTATGGAGGCCCATGACGTTTCTAAGGATGCCCTCCGGGTGTGGAAAGTGAAATTCGATACCGGTGGGATTGATGCGTTGAAGGAATCGAAGACATGGAAACTGTACACCAAGGAACAGAAGCTCGCGGCCGTCCGTGACTATCTCGATGGGTTCACTAAAATGGAGGTTCTCTCCAAACATCAAATCAGTGATTGGTCTGTTCTTCGGAGATGGATTAAGAAGTATACTAGTCATAGCGAGTTAACAGATTCGAGAAAAGGGATGGATCGAGCTATGGCAAAAGGGAGAAAGACCACATTCGAGGAACGCATGGAGATCGTCAGGTATTGCCTGGACAATGGACGGAACATCAACGGACGGCCGAGATGTTCGCCGTGTCGTATCAACAGGTCTATGGGTGGACGAAAAAATATGACGCCGACGGCGTGCACGAGCTCGAGGACCGGCGTGGACGGACGAAGCAAGAAGAGGAACTGACCAACGAGGAGAAGCTCGAACGTCGCATCCAACAAATCGAGCGGGAGAACGAGCGCCTCCGGGCCGAGAACCTGTTCCTAAAAAAGTTAGAGGAGATCGAGAGGAGAGGTTGATCAGCCAGATCCGGCTACAATTGCGTTACATGGCGATCGAGGAAATGTCGACAACCGATACGTTCCCGGTCGTGCTCCTGTGTGAGATCGCGCAGGTTTCACGGGCCGCCTACTATAAATGGTTGAAGCGTACCGTCTCGGTACGCGAGGAGGAGAACATGAGCCTACTGGAGGACATCCGCCTCCTCTATGATCAGGTGAACGGGACCTACGGCTATCGACGGATCACCATGACGGTCAACCGCAGACGACGTCAGCATGGCCTGCCGGCATACAACGAGAAGCGCATCTATCGTCTCATGCGCATCCATGAGATCCGTTCGGTCATCCGCCCGAAGCGAAAACGGTACAAAAAGTCGTCCCCGCAGCATGTGGCCGAGAACCTGATGAACCGGGAATTCAGTGCGTCCCGACCTGACGAGAAATGGTGCACCGACGTCACCGAGTTCAAATATGGCGCCGGGAAGAAGGCGTATCTGAGCGCGATCATCGACCTCTATGACGGCTCGATCGTCGCCTATCGCATCGGGAAATCTAACAACAACGCGCTCGTCTTCCAGACGATGATGCCAGCGATCGCGGGGCTCCGTACAGGAGCGGGTCCGATGATCCATAGTGACCGAGGATATCAATACACATCGAGAGGGTTCAGTCGCATGGTAGAAGATGCGGGGCTGACCCACAGCATGTCCCGGGTCGGACGTTGTCTCGACAACGCCCCGATCGAGAGCTTTTGGGGTACCCTGAAAGTCGAGATGTACTACCTGCGTGAGTTTCAGGCCTATAGCGAACTCACGTCGGCCATCGAGACCTACATATCATTCTACAACCATGACCGTTTCCAGAAACGGCTAAACGGCTTGAACCCTGTCGAATACAGGTCTCAAGCCGCCTAGTTTGGTTTTCATTATTTGCCCTGTCTACTTGACGGGGAGCAGTTCAGTTTGAGTGGGGCTTCGTGCGTTCAGATGCCTTTTGACTTGATGACCTTGCCATTGAGCTCAAGCGTCGTCTTGTCGTCCGGTTGCACCCAGGCACCTGAAGCAATTGCATGATTAAACGTCTGCTTGTAGCCGCGTTTTCCTGTTGTATCAACCTTGAACACATCCATAGGATTCAAGGTTGAATCGCGCCCCGCCTTCCAGATGTTCGACGAACGGAATAATGTTGGTGAGTACGTAGGATAGTCGATATCTGTGTCGAGCTCGATGTGTAGGTGAGGCGAACCGCCATAACGTCCGGTAGATCCGTAGTCGGCAATCTTTGCATTTTCCGGTACGACGACATCCCCGACCTTGACGTAAACCTCAGCAAGGTGCGCCATGCGGACCACGAGGCGACGCGCACCTTTCTTCGACCCATAGAGGACGTCAACTGGATTCTCACTGATAGCGATGACGCTACCGCCCATGAGTGTGTCATTTCCAACAGCAGTGACTTTCATTTTGAAAGGAGCATATACACTCAAATCTTTACGTTTTAGATCCGCCATATCAATCCCAAAGTGCTGAAATTCCATCGCTTTATGACAAGTGGGATTTTTGTATCCAGCGATGATGCGAGCATTGTTCAGTAACAATATAGCTTTCTCAATCATTTGTCTTCCTCCTTTGTAACTATAACTTCCTTCTCAGCTAATTCCTTATCAATAAGAACCTCTCGGCTGACCGGCTTGACTTGTTCGTCCTCTGGTGCCACGTCCTGTGCAATACGGTCAACGGTCGGCTCTGGTTTGTCGCCCTGTAACTGCGCGAGGACATCGACCAATTGTTGCGGAAGTGGCACACCTAGAAGCGCGCAGTTCTCGGTGACTGACAAACCTTTTCGAGCGATATAGTAATAGATCACGAGTGTACGCAGAACAGGCATCGAGTTATTCAACATCTCGTCTGCGAGAACAGCAACGATGATAACAAAAAAGACAACACCCTTCCGGATGCCCCCTCAAAACATAACATCGCTATTTATTTTTTTATACTTGGCTGCGGCAAGAAATCCTGTCATATAATCTATGACGATTAGTGTGACGAGCAGTTTAATCGCCACATCCCATCCCCCTAATAGAGCGGTGACTCTCGTCGCGATTATTACGACGATTCCCTCTGCGAATTGTTGTGTGCGCATAACGCGCCTCCTTTTCGGGATCTTGGCAGGTTGCATACACTGAGTGAGCCCCTTTGCATTAGTATGAATTACTCCATGAGAAAAGGCGCCGATAGAACGACGCCGAAACAAAATGAATTTATTAACATTGTTTAAAATATCTTTTAAACATAAACTTAATTGAGGTGTATAGTTGACAGCTTTTTGTAGAATTCATCCTATTCTAATAAAAATGCCGTCGCTTTTTTCGATCTTCTCAACATCTTCTCTGCTCTTTTTACCTTCTGGCAAGATTTTCAGAAGTTCAGTTTGTACATAAATTATTTCCTGCTCAGATAAAACTTTTGGCTTTTCAATCTCTAGATTCGCTCCTTTTAAAAAAGCCAACATTTCACTTCCTTTCAAATATCCAAATAACTTCAAGGTATAGATACTATCTTCTTCAAATTCAGCATAATGCACCGCGAACAATTCCCGGTCAGAATACATCTGATTTCACACCTTTCTTTAGACTTCTGTTCGATATTTTATATTCGATTATAAATGCAGTAGTCCTTCTCTTTTGTAAATAGATTATGTTATTTAAAGGATTTGTTCATAATTTCCGGCAAATAACTCAATACCGCTGTCGACAAGGTACCGATACACTTGTGATTTCAGTGATAATTAGTCCCACTCGTGCAATATAGCAATAGATGACTAGTGTCCATAAAACAGACATCGAATTATTAATCATCTCATCTGTGAAGACAGCAACAATGATTACAAAAAAGACGATATCTTTATGGATGCCGCCCTCAAACATGACATCTCTATTTAGTATTTTATGGTTGGCTGCGGTGAGAAGCCCTGTCATATAATCTATGATGACGAGTAGTTTAATCGCCACATCCCATCCCGCTAATCGAGAGATGACGACGGCTCCTTATGTTGTTTGTTGTGTACGCATGATGCGCCTCCTTTTCGGAGTCGTGAAAGATTGTATCCTCTATGTGATCCCCTCATAATAATCATTAATGAATAAACTTTGATGTATGGCCAGTCCATATTAGGAGGAGATGTTTTAATGAAATTTAATAAAGCAAACTTACACAGACTCGATAATGATATCTCGAATAATATTTTAGAATCGGCAGTTCAAATGATACCTATCGTTGGTGGTCCCATAGCAACACTGGTCTTCGGGAGTCTTCGCGACATTCAAGCTAGACGCCTAGAGGATTTCCTTCATCAAATTTCAGCAGAAATCAATCAAGTAAAAATCCAATTTGTTGATTTTTCTCTTCATGATGAAGATAAATTAGCCGCGCTGTTAGAAGACCTCTTTGAAAAAGTTAGTAAAGAACCTCTTAAAGAAAAGCTACATTTTTTTAAATTATACTTTTTCAACATGTTACTTACTCCAACAGATACAAATTATGATGAAAGAAGATATTTTTTGCAGTGTCTTGAAAACATGAATCTAATGGATTGTAGAGCCGTGCTTCATTTAAATGAATTCAAAGAACCAGTAAGTTCATATGATTTGAACATTGATGGAATATCACAATATAAACTCACTGGTTCATTAAACCGTTTGAAACATTACGGTTTTGTGACTACATCTTCAAAAGGAATGACTTTCGGCACAACTAATAAAGAATTAGATGGAGATGTTGAAGTCAACTCATACGGTAAAGACTTCATCGATTTTTGTTTAACCGAATCAAAAAAAGCATCTGCAACATGACACTTATTTAATAAGATGACTAGCCTCTGGATGAAAAAATACCATTTAGCTACGTGAAGTTAAATTTGTTCTTCAATCAGCAATTTTTTGTAAGTCATCGTCTCGTCAAACTCTTGCGTCGTGATGTACGTCAGTTCAAGCGCTAAGAATGTCCGTGTCCGAATAGTTCTCTCCGGCGTACTTCTTGACGTGTGAAACGTACTCTTGACGGATTTCAGGGAAACGGCGTGTTCCGTCCTTATAGATTGCTTTTGCGTAGGCGATTACGAGCGATTGATAAAAAGGAAATTAAAGTGATCGGCAAGTTGGTGGCCGTTATGTCGCCGCCGGACTTTAAGTTTTGAGCACTATTATAAAAAGTAATGATTCTAGAAAATTTAAATATTAAGCAGAGTCAAAAAGTGTTGGATGCCCTCTATAATGGGTTTCCAATATTTTTTGACTTCGATTTAATGAATTGAACAATCTTGAGCACAATCCACATTGTATTAACCTATTTGTTGAACAATACGCAAATGTGAACATTTTATTTGGTATTATAGCTCTTAGAGAGGTTCCACTCTATTTCATAATATAGTGCTGCATATTCTACTTCATTGGGGGAAAAATAATGAACAGAGATGGAAAAGTTATTTCGTTTATAAATATGAAAGGCGGAGTTGGAAAAACAACATTATGTATCGAACTAGCCGATCAAATATCTAATAGACAAAAATCAGATGGATCAAACTATAAGATATTATTAATTGATATTGATCCACAGGCTAATTTAACTCAAGCTATAAATGAACATTTTTATCCTGCCGATGAGGATATTCCTACGAAATCTATTGAACTTCTTTTTAATAAAAAGCCAATGGGATTCAAGCCAGAAGATATAATTGTAAGTCTACCTAACGAAAACTTGGATTTGATTCCAGGTGAGTTGGAAACAGTATTTTTAGAGAGAGCAAGTGGAAATTCAACTAGTCAAAAACTAATGGATTTTATTCTGGATTACAAAATAAAAGAATCATACGATTTAATAATTGTAGATTGCCCACCTACATACTCAATTTATACCGAGATGGCTTTTTTCGTTAGTGACTACTATTTTATACCGGTAATTCCTGATAAATATTCATTGTTAGGTGTGGATTTGCTAGAACGTGTAGTTTCCGACATTATTTTAAACAATAAAAACTCCATATTTAAGGAAAAGGTACCACAAAATATCGGAGTAATTTTTACCAGAGTGAATGTGAAAGAAAAGCCAAAACAAGAAAATTACATGAATGCTCTTAAGTCATCTCCTCTTGCTAAAGCAAAGAATCTATACATTTTCCCTGAGCATTTTAAAGAATCTAATAAATTGTCTACATTTGAACTTGGAAAGTTAGTATCTGACACTGAAGATCAACGTTTACAAAAAATGATGGACAACATATGCGATGATTTTTTAGCAAGAATTGATAGCTTTAACAATCCTACATTGGAAGGAGACGATTAAAGTGAATAATTATCTCGATAAGAAGATACAAAAACTTTCTACTGACAAAGATGAAATTCAATTAAAAATGGATTTATACAGTACAATGATCCCTTTTTTATTATCTACTGATAATTTTAGTAGGAATAATGAAATCAAAGATTTTACTAACCGATTAAAACTAAAAGAAGAAATGAAAGATTACTTATTTGCGAGTAGAACTCAAGTAGCAGGTCGTATAGTTAGGGAAATAGAAGATTTTAATGAAATTCAATTAAAAGAAAACATTCAAATCTTTAAAGCTTATAATAATTCCAAGATAAATAATATAAGTGAGCAGTCTAATCGAAATGTTTCAAGGAAAAATAAGAATAAAGCAGAAGAAAAAATACTTAAAATGATGGATAAATACAGTAGAAATAAGGATAGTATAGATGAATAGAGATCGACGAATTCGAAAAGATTTTGAAAGTTACCAGAATTTTTTGAATGAATATTTTCCGAAATTCAATTCAATAGAAGAAGATTTATATGACTTTTATTCGTATGTAAATAACACATTTGTTTTATGTGATTTACTTATCGAACATAATAAAGTTGATAAAAGTAACAACTACTTTAACCTTATTATTGAGTATAGAGAGTTTTATGCGCGGTTACTAACGACAGTTGCAATAAACGATAAATTTTTGATTGAAAACATTTTGAGGATAATAATCGAAAAAATTTACAGGATTCTTTTTGGAATATTAAAAGACAAAAAAATTGAACGAACTATTCGTAAAGAATCTCGTGAAAAAATGAAAAAAATATTGGAAGGAACTATTGAAATCAGTAGATTCGAGTCGTTAAATAATTTATATAACGACTATTCTCAAAAGGTTCATCATACAGATTCTGTTCCTACTGACTATTATGATCTTACTAAACGCTTAGAATATAAGGAACATTCTTTGAGAGAATTTATTAAAAGCATGGAAAAAATAGAGAAGATTTTTTTACATGAAGTTTTTTTAGTTTTGTCGCCTGATAGTGAAAAAGAAGAAACTTCATATAGAATGAAAATTCGAAACAATACTTCTGATTATATAATTAACACTCTAAATCTGAACTAATTCTGAAACAGCAACATCTACTATTCAGTAAATTTCTACAAACCCGTCTGACTTTCTCTGCATATATTCTGATAGAGTACTCATGATTACAAAAAAGCAGACCGTAATAAGAAAGATGAAATTAATCTAAATCACTTAAATAAAAGCAAACAAAAACCACCTTTTAATGGGTGGTTTTTGTGCATCAATAGTTGCATATTTAATTTTACTTTAAAAAATTTTATTTTTACCCATTTCCTATTATTTTAAACTGTTGACTTTATCCACAGAAATAATCTATATTTAAGGTGCTCATATACCAAGTTGTATAAGGAGACACCGCTCATCGAATATCGAAGGGCGGCCTTTTTTTTGTGAATTTAAAAAGGTGATTTCTTAAATTTAACATAATCTTTGTCAAACTGTTTAGCTGAGTCAACGTAAAATACAGGATATGCTGCAACAAGTATATAATTATCACTTTTTGAGTTAAAACGTAAAATGATAATGTAATCAATGTCAAGCTCATGATCTACAAAACGAATGAACTCTCTGGTCTCCCATTTGTTACTTCTTTTATTTTTTATTTTTTTCTTAAATTGCATAACCCTTGGATCACCAGTATTACAAAGTGATAGAATAGCTTCTGTAAAATTTATTCTATGGGCTCTGTAAGTACATAACTTCCTTTCTCCTAATCCTCCTTTTAAATCTACTTTAAAGGCCTCAGTATCACAGTTTGTGGGACATATTCTTTTTGATTCACATCTTGTACAAGGTAACACTTTAAATGTTTCACCTAGTCCAAGCGAGACCAAATGCCAAAATTCACTTTCTCTTCCTAGTATTAAATGTTCGTGTCTTAAAATGACTTTTTTCCCGTTAAAAATTAATCCTTTACTTTTTAAACTCCGAAAATATTCGTATATGCGGTCAAAATTTTGATGAAAATCAGTGCTTGAGACAGGAATAATTTCAAAATTACTCATTCCTTTACCACCGTTCCTCTCGGAGTCCAAACAAAACGATTAAATTTCTTCTCCCTAATCGATGTTGTTGTGATTAAAGAAGTAGAAATATAACTTTCGATATATGAGATGAGTTCTTGTTTAGCATCGCTAGTTTTCATTTTTCTAGATTTGTAACTACACGCGCCTATAAATAAATCGCACAACTGCAAAAGTTCACTTTCGTTCGACCTAATTTGTACCATATCCTTGATTTTATATGTGGAAGTAAAATAACGTGGATTATTTTTAATAATTTTATTTAATGTATTTAATTTTTCTCCGCCATGAGTATCCTTAATATCCAGAAAAAATCTATATTCATGTTTATCTTCCATTAAATTATTTAATAACAAATAATACATTTTATAAAACCAAGTATCATGATCGCTATCATTAAATTTTTCATGATCTAATTCTTTTTTTCCATTAGCAATTACAACCCTTAGATATAAATCCTCGTGTTGAAAAAAATAATCCACTAATTCCTTATACATTTCAATCTTACTTGGAGAAACTTTCACCCATTTAATTTCCGACCACGATGAGACTCCATGCTTAGACTTTATAGAACGAATATTAGAATAGTGCAGAGTTTTATTATCCTCTTGACATTGAATTGCTCCTAAAACCATTGAGTCAAACCCATCATTTTGAATATGACAGCTTTCATCACAGAAAACTAATTTCATAAGAAAACCCTCTCATTTAGATAATCATAATCCTAGTCTATATATTAAAATTAATTATTTTTACGTCATTAATTATTTATTATCGTTTATTAATAAAACAAGGGTACTACAAATTTATGATTAGTACAATTTAAGTTATCGATTACATTTAATAACCATTTTCCAATATATTTTTCCCTTAATATAACATATATCATTTATACCTAATTCTTGAAAACTAAATTCAAATGAGTAGTAAATTTTATATAATATTTTAAAGGAGGTTTCGGGATGAGTGAAAAACGAATAGGACTCTATATTAGAGTTTCGACAGAAGAACAAGCTGTTGAAGGCTACTCTATTTCAGGTCAGCGTGAACGCTTAAAAGCATTTTGTGTCGCACAGAGTTAGGAAACGATTAAATTTTATGTGGATGAAGGGATCTCTGGACGTTCCACAGAGCGCCTAGCACTAAAGAAAATGATGAAAGACATCGAGGATGGGTTAATTGATGTACTACTAGTGTATCGACTTGATCGACTTACTAGAAGTGTTCGTGATTTACACGACATTTTGGATTTCCTTGAGAAACACAACTGTCAATTCCGTTCAGCAACAGAAGTCTATGATACCTCGACAGCTATGGGCAGAATGTTCATTACCATCGTAGCTGCTATAGCCGAATGGGAATCCGCGAACTTAGGTGAGCGAGTAAGACTCGGGCAGATTGAAAAAGCAAGACAAGGTGAATGGTCCGCTCCCGCTCCGTATGGCTTCAGAAAGAACAATCAAAAACGCCTGGAAGTAAATCCAGACGAGATTGAGGTCGTAAAACTAAAAGCACATAAGGTTAAAGAGTGTAACAGCTTCCATCAACTATTGATGTATATGTAAAATATGTCCTTCAAGCTGCGAAAATCATATAATTGGCAGATTTCATCTCTCCTAGACTATTTCATAAACATAATTCATTATGGTGGCTATAAAATTGAACGATGAAGTCTAAAAGGTGCTTAAGAACGAACTTTGACCAAAGGAGATTTTGTGCAGCTACAAAACATCAACTTCAGGGAAAAACAAATTGTAAAACCGTACAAATTAAAAAGCAGACATCACGATGCCTGCTCTCTACTCCTCATCCATTCATATATCCCCGCTGCTTCATACTGATATAATGGTCCTCCCCGATGATGACATGGTCGAGACAGGCGATGCCGACGATATTGCCCGCTTCGACCAACCGTTCAGACACCTCGATGTCTTCCCGACTCGGGGTCGCGTCCCCGCTCGGATGATTGTGAACGGCGATAAAGCACGCCGCCGACAACTTGAGCGCCTCGCGGAACACATCGCGCGGGTGCACGATGGACGAGTTGAGCCCACCGACGAACAACGTCTTCCTCGCGATGAGCTGATTTTTTGTGTTCAAATACAGACAGACGAAATGTTCTTGATTCAACAGTCTCAATTCATCCCGCAACAACTCATACGCGTCTTGCGGTGAACGAATCGTCGGCATACTCACTTTCGGTTCCTCGACGTACCGAATCCCAATCGTAAACGCGGCCAGGAGTTGCTCCGCTTTCTTCTTCGTCATCCCTTCGATTTTGCACAAATCGTGGACGGACGCTTGCGATAACGCCCGTAACGTCGGGTACACGTCTGAGATGCGGCGTGCCGTCTCCATCGGATCAGGTCCCCGTCCCCCGATTTGAAGCAATCTGGCGATGGCGGTCTCTACACTACGATCAAGCACCATGGTCATTCCTTCACCTACTTTCAAGTTCACAGGAAGCGAGGCGTCACCCCATGCCGTTCGAGCGTCTTGACGAGCGGATGGATCGGTAAGCCGACGACATTATAAAAATCCCCTTCGATTCCTTCGACGAAGAGACCACCCGACCCTTGGATGCCATACGCGCCAGCCTTATCGTAGGGCTCTGTCGAATCCAGATAATCTTCTAGCCATGTTTCAGGAATCTCGGCGAACGTCACATGCGTCGTCGTGACGAATAAATCTTGAGTCGCACCGATGATGCTCACACCCGTCAGCACTTCATGGGTCGAACCGGATAATCGTTCAAGCATCCGTTTCGCATCCTCCCGGTCTGTCGGTTTCTCTAAAATGACGCCATTCAAAACGACGACCGTATCTGCACCGATGACGATGGCATCCCGGTGATGCCTCGCCACATCCATCGCTTTCTCTCGAGCGAGACGAGCTACATAATCATCCGGTGTCTCCCGACCGTCCGTCCCTTCCGTCACGGTTGATGGGATGACCTCATGTTCGATTCCTGCTTTCGTCAATAGCTCGGTGCGTCGTGGTGACATCGACGCGAGAATGACACGCTTCTGTGTTGAATTCATTGTATCGACTCCTTCTCTTCTTCTAAAACGGGGTTCCTTCCCGTTTCATTCTTCTCTGTTGATTGTAGGCAACGTGCCTCTTGAACACAATCATCCGTGGCGAAAAAAACGTCCCCTCAATTGAGAAGGGACGTGGCGACTCATGGTGTCGTATAGTCGTATACCGGGATATCCTTTTGCTCGAACGCCGGTTCCGGAATGTAGCGATCTGGAACGAGCTGATCGAGGTCCGGACGATAGAAGGCATCGAGCTCGACTGTAAACTCGAGCGACTGCACTTCTTCAATCGTATTCGGTCCCGTCTCAGCGGGTCCGGTGAATTGGACCGTCCGCAACACGTGAATCCGATTCATCGACTCGATTGACTCGAGGAACGAGACGAGCGCTTCATACGTCTCTGCTTGCAGGTTGACCGTCGAACGGACCGTAGATGCGTTGACCGGGGCAACATCCGTCGGTTCAGCCGGTTCGTTCGTCGCACTCACATCAGCCGGATTGAACGGCTCGACCGTTTCTGGTACTTCTGACTCGGCTACCACGCCATCCGCGAATGCGATGCTCGTCACGTTGACACCCGCAAGAAGACTTGCCTGTGACAACGCTTCGACGACCGTGTCGAGAGCAGGCATCGTCGGAACGCGTGTCTGAAGCGTCTGAGAGTCCGCTACGTCAACGGCCTTCCCTTCTTGACGCAACAACTCCAGTTTTGTCTGCTCGAGCGAGAGGTCGCGTTCAAGCGCTTCGACCTCACCTTGTTTGACGTAATACGTATATCCGAAGTAAGCCGGTGCGATGATTGCGACGAGGAGGCAAATCGCAAATAACGCATAGATTGTCGAACGTTTCATTGACTCACCACCTCCTCATTCGTGTCCTCTTCTTCCGTCAATTCTTCCTCTACGTCCTCGAACATGAACGTGAACTCGCCGATATAGCGTGGGAGCGGGTCCTCTTCGAGCGAGTTCGGTTCTTCTACATCTACATCCGCTTTCAACTCCGTCGTCACACCGAGGAGATTGACGTCGAGGAAGCGCTCGTCGGTCATGAGCGAGCGTTGGAATTCATTTAAATTCTCTAACGTCTCGAACTGAGTCCGTACGCTCATGATGGAACCGTCTGCGTAGTTATACGTCAAGACGTAACCCGTCGGCGGCAATTGTTCGGTCAACGCGCGCAGTGCCGGCACCGCGTCCTTCTCCATGTCGGTCAACGCCGTCACGGTTTGGTCGAGCGAGACCACTTGCTGCGCTTTCGAATTCACCTGTTCGGTTTGATAAATTTGAACGAGCTGTAACTCTTCTTCGATTCGCATCTGTTCTGCTTCCAACTGGTCAACCTCATAGTACAAGTACCCGGCCGCCCCACCTCCGAGAAGAAGCGCGACGAGTCCCGTCACGATCGGCCAGCGGAGCGTCACATCGGTCGAGTTGATGAAGTTCGTATCCCGATCCCTCTGAAGCGTCGCCATCCCGAGGAGTGGGAGCATTTGATGCGATAACGGTGTCGCATGCACGATGGCGAGCGGTTGCTCGATACGCGTCACTGAGACGAGTGACTCTGACTGAATCATACGGACGAGGTCATCTACCTCAGGGACGGTACCGGAAACGTATAATTCATCGATGGCCCGTCCATCTGTCCGTAGCGAATAACGATAGAAGTCGAGGAAACGGGCGAGTTCGTTCAGCCAGTCATCCAGTTGATTCGCCTTCATCTCGCCTGAACCATCATATGTATACGTCACGACCCCGTCTTTCGTCCCTACCTGATACGGAAGATCCAATTCAATGGAACGAATGAAACGAATTTGTCCTTCTTCGAGCACGAGCAACTGATGCGAAAATGGCGTGATATGCCAAAGAAGCGTCGACTGGAACGGGTCGATCTCCGACAAGCGCATGACCCCGTTGGCGACCGCGACGGAACGTGGTGTGATCTTCTTCAAGGCGAGACCACGTTTTTTCATATAAGAACGGAGCGACTTCGTCAATTCAATAGAGACGGCATGTAACATGACGTCCGTCTTGACCCCATCTTCTCCTAACACTTCATAGTCGAACGACACGTCATCGAACGGCAAGATGATCGAGCTCCCGATTTCCATGAAGAGATAACCGCGAATCTCGTCCTTCGGAATCGAGGAAGGAATCTCGACTTTCCGTGACAACACCTCGGTCTCGTCTAACGCGACCGCACACGTCATCCCGCGTCGTACTTTCAACTTGCGACAGAGTTCATCGAAGGCGAGCGTGAACGCCGTCTCATCGAGAATCTTTCCTTCTCCGTATGTATCTTTTGCTAACTGAACCGAGGCGCTTCGTTTGAACACCCCTTGTTTGATAACGGCCCCGTGAATGCTGAGCGCATCAAACGAAAAATACGCGACCGTCCCTTTCTCTATCCCACGACTCATGATCGTTTCCCCCTACATCAACTCAAAATACCAATCAAAAAAGCTTTCACTAAACCAAAACGTCAACATCGTCCCGAGCGCGATAGATGGCACGAACGGAATCGGCTGTTTTCGTCCAATTTTCTTTGTCATCATCAATCCAATACCGACGACCGCACCAATCAAGCTCGATAGAAATAAGGCGACGAGCACGTCACGCGGACCGAGCACAAGACCGATCATAGTAAACAATTTGACGTCGCCTGCCCCAAGTCCCCCTTTTGACAAGAAAAAGACGGTCGCAAGGAGCGAAAATCCGAGGAGCGCTCCCGCAAGTGGTGTCCACCAGGATGCTCCAGTAATGTATGTAAGGACGAGTAGCACCGGTGCTGTGAATCGCAAAATAACGTTCGGCACGAGCATTGTCGATAAATCAGACACCGCCAGCGCCAGGAGCGTCGACAAGAAAGCGAACGCGAGAAGCGTCGTCACACTGAATCCGTAGAGTGAAAAGCTATAGCCATATCCGATGGCTCCGAGCAGTTCAAATATTGGATACGTCGGCGCGATCCGCTCGCCACACCCGTGACATCTGCCTCGAAGGGCAACATAGCCGAAAATCGGGATGAGTTCCCACGGTGACAATTCGTGACCGCAAGACGGACAATGTGACCGCGGCGTCACGATCGATTGCTGGCGTGGCACGCGGAGCCCGACGACGTTCGTGAACGACGTGATGACCGCCCCAAGGACGATGCTATATAGGAATCCAATCAATTCAATCAAGGAAGGATCCTCCTTTTGTCAGTATATGCCAAAAATAGAAAACCGGCTAGGCTGAGCGAGTGCCCAGCGCCAGCCGGAGTAAAATTATTCTATTTCATCTTTTGATAAATTGTTTTCAAGAATGGCTGTGGCTTTTGTATTTCCACCAATTACTTTCTTACCATCTAAAAATACACGGTATTCATACTGACCAGCACTTTGAGATACAAACACTATTGCATCATCGTATGCAGCACCCGAATTCAATGGATCTTTTAAATCACTCACATAAGAAGACATATCAACATTTGTTGAACTTTCAGCTAACGGAGTAAACTCGAGTACAGCTTCACTATCTATTGGATTCGAAGCAGTATACAACTTCGCCGCACTCACCATTTGCCTCGCATCAGCAACCATTGCATCTTTCTTCGAGTTCTCAATGATCCCACCAATCGCAACGACTGCGATGGCTGCGATAATCCCTAAAATAACGACGACGACGAGTAACTCGACGAGTGTGAGTCCACGCTCATCTTTTAACTGTTTGGCATCTTGCCAAATCATTTTCAACTTTTCTACCATGATTCATTCTCCCCTTTTGTGTAATGTGCTGTGAATAAACTAGATGAATTACTAAAGACCTAATATAGAAGTAGAACAATTTTACTATACCTTCAAAATATAGTATTGAAAAGGTATATTTTCAAAAGCCTGCATATTCTTTCTACTGATTCTGTATATCCCCATAAATTTGGAACATCGGGACGACAATCGAGATGACGATGACTCCGACGACACTTGCCAATACAACGATCAGAAGCGGTTCGATGATGGACTTCAATCGGTCGGTTGTCGTCTCGACCTCGGTCTCATAAAACTCCGCCACTTCGTTCAACATCGAATCTAAATCCCCACTCTCTTCCCCGACCGCAATCATCTGGGTCATAAGTGCCGGAAAGTTCGAGTTACGCATAAGCGGTTCATGGAGCGGCACCCCTTGCGCCATCATGTCACGAGCCTCCATCAGTCCTTTTCGGATGACGCGGTTTGATACGATGCGCTCGGTGATTTCAATCGCCGTCAAAATCGGGACGGCCGCCTGTAAGAGAACAGCTAAACTTCGTGTCAATAACGCAATCTGAGACTTCATCACGATCGTCCCGAAAATCGGCATCTTTAGTAGCAACCCATCGATAACGAACCGTTCCCGATCCCGCTTCAACATCCAAGTGAAGGTGAGGACTCCGAGAATCGCGAGTCCGAGCAACAGCCACCAGTAGGCAGCGATGAAGTCAGAGACCGCGACGACGATTTTTGTAATAAGCGGTAGCTCACCACCGAGTTGACCGAAGATACTCGCGAACGTCGGGACGACGTTCACCATTAAAAAGGCGACCACACCGATGGCGACAATCGAGACGACCAACGGATAGGTGAGAGCGGAGATGACTTTCCGCTTTATATCATATTGCTTTTGGAGTTGAAGCCCGATTTGATCGAGCGCTTCCTCTAAGTTACCGCTCGTCTCCCCGGCGAGTGCCATCGAACTAAAGAAGTTCGAGAAGACGCGCGGATGTTTTTGAATCGCGACGGAATAGGCAATCCCTTCTTTTAAATCATCCTCGATTTGACTAAGTGCTTTCTTCAACACTTTCGATTCAGTCTGTACCCGTAAAATCGAGGTCGCCCGAACGATTGGGACACCTGCCCGGATGAGCGTCGCAAACTGTCGAACGTACATGATCAGGTGTTCAATCTTCACACGTTCCGGAAGTAAATTCACTTCCATATTCAGTCCGGTCGACTCGAGCTCGGATAGGTCTGTCACGAGAATCGATTCTTGACGCAATTTATCTTTCGCCTCCCGAAGTGAGACGGCCGTGATGCGCCCTTTCTTGCGTTTCCCGTTCAATAGTTTCCCTTCATACTGGAATATCGCCATCACTCATCACCTCATCTCTTCTGTCGGGACGGCGTTTGGATTGATGATTCCTTGCCGTACCAATTGCTCGATGGCAGCATCCATCGATTGCATCCCATTTTGGCGACTCGTCTGGATGACGGTCGGCAATTGGAATTCTTTTTCATTTCGAATCAAATTGGCGACAGCCGGATTCCCTAACATGATTTCCATGGCGGCGACACGGCCTTTAGGCACATCGATCCGAGGAAATAACCGCTGACTGACGACCCCGAGAAGGACGTTGGCGAGTTGCGTCCGGATTTGGTCTTGTTGCTCAGCTGGGAACGCATCGATGATTCGGCTCACGGTCGACATCGCACTCGATGTATGGAGCGTCGCCATGACGAGGTGACCCGTCTCTGCCGCCGTCATCGCCGTCGAGATCGTCTCTAAGTCACGCATCTCCCCGAGCAAAATGACGTCCGGATCTTGACGTAAAGCAGCCCGCAACCCGCTCACGAACTTCATGACATCGGAGCCGATCTCCCGTTGGTCGACGATGCTTTGGTCATGGGAATGCAAATATTCGATCGGATCTTCTAACGTGATGATCCGTTTTCGCTGCGTCCGGTTGATCTCATGAATCATCGCCGCAAGCGTCGTTGATTTTCCTGAACCGGTCGGACCCGTCACAAGGATGAGACCGTGCGGCTTTTCAATCAAGCGCTTCAACACCGTCGGAAGGTTCAGCTCATTCAATGTCGGGATTTCCCCGGAAATGGAACGGAATGCGATGGCAATCGTACCCCGTTGATAGTAAGCATTGACTCGAAAACGCGAAACACGTGGAACACCGAACGAGAAGTCAAGATCCCGGTCTCGCTCTAAACGTTCCCGCATGTCCTCCGTCATAATTTCTTTTAAATATCCTTCGAGATGATGAGGCAATACCTTCTCCTCGCCCATCGTGATGAGACTCCCATCTACTCGAATGATCGGAGGTGAGCCTGCCGTCAGATGAATGTCTGAGGCACGTTTCTCGACCGCATTCGTCAAGATGACTTCAATCGATTGATTAATCATAAGCATTCTCCGTAATGACCGTTCGTAATATTTCTTCTGTCGTCGTCAAACCGGCGGCGACTTTTTCTAATCCATCTGCAAGCAGGAACGTTGCGCCTTGCGACTTGGCGTAATCGACCATCTCGGACTCGGTCGCTTGGTTCATAATCATCCGACGCAAACCTTCATCAATCGGAATGACTTCATGAATGGCAAGACGACCCCGATAACCCGTGAAGTTACATGAGGTGCATCCTTTTCCACGAACGACTTGTTCGATGTGAACCCTTTCCGCTTCAAACAGGCTCTGTTCACTTTTCGAGACTGGTTCGGCATGCCCACAGTCACGACAGACGCGTCGAACGAGACGTTGCGCGACGAGCCCGGTCGTCGAAGCGGCGACAAGAAATGGCTCGACGCCCATATCGACGAGACGCGTGATGGAACTGATTGCTGAATTCGTATGTAACGTTGATAAGACGAGGTGACCGGTGAGCGAGGCACGAATGGCAATCTCAGCCGTCTCGGTGTCACGTATCTCCCCGACCATGACGATGTTCGGGTCTTGTCGCAAAATTGAGCGAAGACCTGACGCAAACGTCAACCCGACTTTTGAATTGACCTGGACCTGGTTGATGCCATCAAGTTGGTATTCGACCGGGTCTTCAACCGTGATGATGTTCTTCGTCTCATCATTCAATTCTTTCAACGATGCGTATAGTGTCGAGGACTTCCCTGAACCGGTCGGACCGGTAATCAGGATAATGCCATTCGGACGTTTCAACATGTCGCGGTACGACTGTTCGTTTCGTTCACCGAATCCGAGTTTCGTCAAATCGGTCAGTCCTTGTGATGAATCAAGGACCCGAATAACAATCTTTTCCCCATACATCGTCGGGAGCGTCGACACCCGGAAGTCATAGGCCCGGTTGCGCAACGTATACTTGATCCGACCATCTTGCGGCAGACGACTCTCCGTAATGTCAAGGTTACTCATGACTTTGAGACGCGTCAGCATGACGCTTTGAATTTTCTTCGGGTAGACCGTTTCTGTCCGTAAGTCCCCGTCAATCCGAAAACGCACATGAAGTTGTTTCTCGTGCGGATCAAAATGAATATCCGATGCACGTTGATCGATCGCACTTAAGAACAGTTGGTTCACAAGTCGGATAATCGGGGCATCATCTCGACTAGCAGTCTCTTGCCGCTCGATTTCTGGAGCATCCTCTTTCAAAATTTCGATGAGCGAATGGTCCATCTCGTAGTAGCGACTGATCGTCTTTCGAATTTGCTCTCTTGTCGCAATCCCAATCTCGATGTTCATGCCGGTCTGTAACCGGACGTCATCGATCGCAATGAGATCAAGTGGATCAGCTGTCACGACATGAAGCGTATTTCCATTCACCTCAAATGGCATGATGTCATGCTTTTGCGCCAACGCTTTCGGCACGAGTTTCGTGACCGTCACGTTGATATCATAGGAATACAATTCAATAATCGGAACTTGCAACTGTTCATGAACCATTTGAATCAACTGCGTTTCCGTAATATGGTTCAGTCGAATCAGTGCGTCTCCTAGCTTTTCTCCGGGACGCTTTTGTTCGAGTGCCTCATCGAGCTGACTTGTCGTAATGAGTCCCGCCTCAATCAGCATCTCGCCTAATCTACGTTTCGTTCGTCTCACGTTACTTCACCATCCTTTGAGGAGCCTCCTCTTGCTTGTCTTTGTCTTCACGTTCTTCGATAAAGACACTCACAGCTACCCCTCCAATCAATGCAACAACAAGAATGAGCCATGCCCACCACGTTTGTACGAACGCTTCTTGTACCATCAAATAGATGCCACCAGACATGAGGGCCGTCCATAGACTGATGACGAGCTTCGTTTCACGCTTGCGCATCATCGGGACGGACAAGGCGAACAACGTCAGTGTGGCGAGTACCCAAAATCCAAGTAAAATCAAATAGCCAATCATCCGACAGCTTCCTCCTCTGTAGGGACCTCTTCCAATACGGGTGGTTCTGCCTCAAACGGATTTCCGTTCGAATCCTCTGTGAACGGATCTTCTTCATTCTCATCCGGGAATGTCGGAATCACCGGTTCGACCGGGTCAGGTAGCGGGAGTGGAACTGAGCTCTTCGTCACGATTTCCGGTGTCGGGGCATAAAAGTCAAACCCGAGCAATTCCATTTTTTCCCCTTCTTCTGTCACTGTGACACGGTAGAGCTTACCTGATTGTCCATCTTGACCAGACTGCGTGACAGATGAACTGCCAGACGGGAGCGACGATGAGAAACGGACGACTTTTTGATGCGGGACCGTCTTCACTTCCTCCACCCTTGCCTCAAAGGCAGCTTCAAACGGCTGACCTAATAACTGAACTGTCACCGTGCCTCCTTCATTTAAGACTAGGATTGCGTAAGATGAATCCTCACGATTTTGGACTGCAAAGTTCGAACGATCGTCCACTTTCGTGTCATAACCTAGCTCCACACCAGGCGGAAGCGTTTCATGCGGGACCCGTTCAAGAATCGCAAACGGTGTCGCGGCGAACATTCGATAGAGCGAAGAGCCGAGCGTCGTGAGGGCTTCATAGTCTTCCCCGAACGATTTGAGACTAAAGATATCCCCGGCGGCCATCTCGAATCCGTTCATCCGATCGAGTGCCGACTGCATCGCCGGTGTCGGGCTCACGGTGAATGAGGCGACGACTTCACTTTCAGCCGCGACTTGCTCTAACGTCACAGTTGATTCAAGCATAGATGCAGCTTCCATCAATGTCGGTACAATCATCGTCATCGTCACAGGTTGCCCTTCAAGATAAGGTTCGACCTTTGCTTCGTCAACAGACGTTAAAAGTGGATAAGCGCCCGTGTCCTCGATGGAGTCAAGCGTATTCGATACATCGAACGTCACGATTTCTTTCCCAATCTCCATGATCGTTCCATCCACCAAATTGACCGAAAATGGCAACGTATTAAAATCTTTGATCGCATTGTCAAGACGAACGTTCGCTTCTTCCTTCGTCATCCCTGACACGTCGATGCCTGCGACCGTCGTCTCGATATATGTAGCACTCGACTCAGCAGACGCGTCTAAATAATTGACGAGTCCGATCGTCGGCAATGTCACGAGTACGACGAGTCCAATCAAAATGACTAGATGCATCCCATACCGCTTCATGTAAAATTCCCCCCGTGTCTGATCCGACTTCTATTCTATGTATCCGTTTAGCGTATAACTTTAGTATAATATGTATTGTACAAAAAATAACATTTAATTCAGTATTTCATACGTTATTTACCGAATGTTTTACTTTTTTTGAATAGGAGGTCAATGTCTTGTCGCATTCCGAAAAAGGTTTTACGCTCGTAGAAGTACTCGTCTCCATCGTCGTTCTATCAATTGTCTCATTTTCTCTACTTACCATTTTTAGTCAAAGCTTGAAGACGACCCACGATAGTCTCAATCAAACGATTGCGAACCAAGTGGCGCAAAACACACTACATACGTTGAATCGGCGAGCGGCTTCCGTCGATCAACCGCTCGAGCTACGTCAATTATTGAATCGGGACGGCATCAGCCTCACATGCGACTTCTGCGAAGATACGCGGATTCATGGGGATACGTACGTCGCAACGATTCAATCGCTATCCACCGCACCCGGACACACGATCGAGGTCGAAATCTCGGTGACGACCGACCGATTACAAACACCCGTCACCTTGAAAGGAGTCATATCGAATGCGACATTGCGCGAACCGTTCCCTGAAACGGCTGTCCCGACAACTGACTGAGATGAAGAAACGAGAAGACGGCTTCACACTCGTCGAGTTGCTCGTCACCGTCGTCGTCGCTTCGATCTTAAGCGGAGTCATCATTACGGCTTTCATCACGGGCACGCTCGGTTTTCAAATGACGAACGAAACGAGCGAACTCCGCAGTGAGGCGGATTATTTGATCGCCTCGGTCCTCTCCGACGTGAACCGGACCGAATTCGATGCCGTGACGGAAGTGGGCGGCACGTTCCAATTTTATCGGTTATCTGCACCAGGCATCTCAGAGGCCGGAATGATTTACCGGGAGGCGGGATACGTTCCGACCGATTTGGTGCTCTCAGAGGACTCGTTCACCCCATCCAATCCGCAAATCACAGTTGAACGGTTGACGATTCAATTGAAAGATCCGGTATTCGATCCCCGACGCCCCACATATATGACGGGAGGTCTGATTGAAATCGAGATGGATTTGACCCAGACGAACGATTCCGATTCAGTGACCACATTTGAAAGCTCAATCCCATTTTAAGAAAGGAGGCATCCCGATGCAAAAACGTGAAGACGGATACGTCCTCGTGCTCGTCCTCGTGACGATGGCGGCTCTCGCCGTCTTGTCGCTCGCTGCTATGCAAGTGAATTTATCGACGAACAAACTGACAGTCATCCGGACGGAAGATACCCAATTGAATGAAGATGCGAAAAGCGCGCTCCGTCTCATCGCCGACGAGGTCCGGACCCAGTTCCCGCTCCACGGTGAAGCGGAAGTCCCTATCCATATGGAGTCCGAAACTGCATTCAATAACAAGATACAGTCTCTCATTATCAATGACGAACCGTTTACAGCTTTGACGACAGATAGCGAGGTCCGCTACTCGATCGAACTGAAGAAAGATGCGACAAATACAGCCATTCAGACGGCGCCGTTCACGACAATTTTACAAGTGAACGTGACGGCATCCCGACAAGTGAACCCGGAACAGCCCGTGCTCGCGGTCGAATACACGCAAGATCTATATTTGACGGCGCTCCCGTCCTTTTTATACTACGTCCTCGGGTCCGACCAACAGTTAAACGTGAATGGTATGCCGACGGTTCAAGGAAATATCTATTCAGGCGGTCCGCTTTCCTTCATGCGTAAGGCTAACTTTCAATTAGATGGCGTGGCCAAGCAAATCGATAATGTGGATACAAGCCGGCTTCATTTAGACGGTCGAATTGATTTGTTGCAGTTGAACGACTGCTTAAGTTGTCAACAAGAAAACTATTTCACGGCAGGTACGGAACAGGCTGGTGAAAAAGCAGACGTTGGGGTGTCCCCAAGTCGCTTCTCCCCGTTCCAATATGACTATTCGATCATTGAATTTTTGAATCGTCGACTTGACACGCCCCTCACCTTCACGAACAACGTCAACTCGAAAATCTTTGAAGAAGGGCTGATTGCCTCGACGAATCGAGTTTTCGAGCTCGAACGGGTATTGTCGGAAGACGGCTCTTCAATCATCGAACGACCGACTTCATATTTACGGGCGGATGCCTATAACGCTTTAACGGATCCGACCATTTTGACATTGCCTACTACCATTTCTGATCGTGCCATGTATGTCACCGAGTCCATTACCGAATCGAACGCCCCGCTCCTATTCGATGGAGATGTCGTGATTGAATCACTTAACAAACTGACGATTGCGCGCCCATTGATCGTGCGGGGAAATTTGACCATTAAAGGCAATGTGTCATTCAGTTCAACTGTCTACACGCTCGGCGACACCTTCATCGACCGTGCCAATATCCTTCCAATCGATGCAGAGAAAGGGAACTCCCTCATCCTCTTGTCAAAAGGAAAGATCTTATTGAACCGAATCAACGAATTCGATGATACACCGACGACGCTTCAGGCGTTCATGTATAGTGATTCGAACGAACCAACTTACGTCTATGCGGTCGGATCAATCCTAGAAGTCAACGGAGGACTTTACAGTAAGGGCCCACTTGAGGTGAACGTCTTCCGCGGAACGTTCGGAGGCGGGAACGGCTTAAGCCCAGCTGAGAACTTCAACCTCCAAGTTCCGGCTCATGCGCCCGATCAGTCCCGCTTAAAACTGACCTATAACGATTCCGTGTTTAATCAACTCGAAACATTACCGGTCACGAATCAACTCCAGTTTTTCGTCAGCCATCCTGTTCAATTAAAATAAGCTCAAAAAAATCGGCTTCCTCTCGATATGAGAAGAAGCCGATTTTTTAGTTCTCCATCTTTAAGATGAGGTCTGAATTGTAGTCTTTGGCCGTCTGTTCCATGGCATTGGTCCACTTCGCACCGTTGTCGAGCAGCAGTCGAGTCAACTCGACCTGGTTATGACGGACCGGCTGCAATAACACCGATTCGTCATCTTGAATCGGATAGCCCTGATCGAGGAGATGTTTGACTGCCTCAAGATTCAACGAGTCGACAGCAATCCTGAGAAGTCGCTCATCCTCGACATAACGTATGGCGAGCTCCCATTGCTCGGGACTGCCGTTCGCGCTGAACAAAGGCGTGATGATCGGCATCCCTTCCACTTCTTCAAACGGGTCGAGCCCTTGCTCGAAATACGCTTCAATCACGTCCATCGGTGCAGTAGTCACCGCCGTCGCAAACTGCTCGGATGTCGGAAGGATTTTTTTATCCTTCAGAATGAGTCGGACGGCCTCCCATTCCTCCCGTGTTTGTAAATCAGTCAACTCTTCTTTTGAAACTGAAGAACGTTGGTTTACTTCTTTTATTAAAGCATCACCAGACAATTGTGAGAGCTCCGGTTGGGATTGGCTCCAATAAAGAAGTCCTCCCAATCCACAAACGAGAAGCAATCCGGTGATTCCAATCATCATTCGCTTGCGATTCATCATTCGCCAACTTTCTGCCATTCACTTAATAACGGTCATCATCCTGTCCTGAGGCATTCGTTTGGATGATGCGTACATAAAAGGTATCTTTCACCGCTTCAAACGGTTTTCCTGCCGGGAGAGTTGTATATACTTCCACTTTGGCCACACCCGGTTTCACTGGAATCAACTCTTTTCCTGACGCACTGACTTGAACAAATTCTTCACCAGACACAATCTCCATCCGATAATCACGCCAAGTCGAGGTCGTCGGCCAGTACTCGAGGAGCGGTGGCCGTGGTGCCATTCCTTCACCGATATTAATCGTCATGTCTTTTGACATCAATTGGTTCGGATATTCGTTGACACGGACGATTGAAATGTTTGAACGAATGTTCCGTAAGGCATTGTCATTAAATGTTGTCTGAATCGGAATGTCCGTAACGATCCCGTTATTTCCATATCCATGATTGGCACGTAATTGGTATCCGGTCGCACTTTCGGTGACCGTCAAAGCCGACGGGGTGGTCCCGATTCGTTCAAGCGGGATGGTTACACTTGGTGATGAGGTCACTTGAATCGTCGCGACTTCATTCACTCGTTTTTCTTCGTCCACACTATCCCATACCCACAAGTCGAGTTGGCTCGGTGTTTGGCTCAAGGATGGTGCCGTGACATTGATTGTAAAGACAGTACTAGGTGCAGCGATATTTAACCCACTGAAAAAGTCACCGACGTCAACAGTCGCCTTGAATTGAGTCATACCTGGTTTTAATCCAACGATTTTCAAGTTGTTCCCGTCCTGTTCGAAGCGGACACTGTCACCGGATTCAACGACATAACGAACCGACTTGTACTGTGCCGTTTCCGGCATGACTTTTGGTGTCACGGTAGTCGCTTGACCGACATACAGTTCTTTTGACTGAACGGTAAGCTGTTCAGGCGGGCTGATGACCTTTACGTTCGACTCCGCTACGACACGTGGTTTCCCATCACCTGGATCAATCGTCAACCGTAACGTGGCAGTTCCTGTCTTCAGTCCGGTCACAATCGCATTGTTTCCTTGTGAAACAAGTTTGGCGACACCGTTCGCATCGATGATTTCCCATTTCAAGCTTTTCCATTTCGGGTTTGAATAAGGATCCCCTTTTGCATCGGTGATGGTCGGACTGACAATCTGTTGTGCACCAATTTGCAGTGTGACGTTCGGGATCTTCGCACCGTACGCATACGGTGCCCCAATATTGATCAATAAATCAGGGAACGAAGAGTGAACGATCTGCTCCTTATCCCAGTCGTTGTGCTTATCTAAATTATGACCTTGCTTCTTCGCATACTCAATCAATGTCGTCAACTGGTTATCCGCTTTTTTCAGTTGAATGAGCGAGGAAGAAGACTCGATGGCACGGACAACTACTTCAAACGTCACAGTCCGGTCACCACTCTCGTTCGGGAGAAATACGTTCGAGTTCCCGTGTCGCTCGTAATACAGATTCGGTTTTAACTCTAGATTGATTTCATTTAGATTCGTGACCGGATAGTCTGTTCCATTTCCATCACGAATCGCAACGATTTCAAGTTGTTTTGGCAACTTCTCTGTGAAGGTCGTCGAATCAATCCGCAGGAACTTGTCACCCTTTTGGTCTTTCGATCGATCAAATTGTTCTGGATATTGAACTTGGTATCGAATCGTTCCCGTCTCAAACAAGTTGATGGTCGAAGGATCAATCGAACGAGACACTTGAATCAAGTCCGATACATTCTCCGCACGTTTTACGTTAATCGTGAACGTATCAATCACTTTGGCATTCCGTTGATCGGACGTCTCGATTTTCACTTCAATCGGTCGGTTTGCGACAACGTCCGCTGCAGGAATCGTGAACTCTTTGACTTCATAGTTTCGCAATTCTTCAAATGCTACCGACTTTCCGTTGTATGTGATTGTTGAATTCAAAAATAAGTCTTGGAAGTCATAGTCACTCGGACGCCACATCAACTTGACATCTTTGCCAGCAGTCACTTCAACTACTCCAGCTTCTATGTCGGAAGAAGTGTATGAGTTCGTAGAATCGCTGACTGATTCGATCACATTATAAGGTTTGTGGTTCGCCCCGATAAAAGCGCGATACATCGTGTTGATAAAGATTTTTTTCTCATCTTGAACTGAAAACTGATTCGTGTGACCCGCGCCCGAATAGGTGAAGTTATTTTTCGTGTATGTGTAGTAATGGTTACTCGCATCTCCATATGACCGTTCCTTACTAGAATTATCCGAAGACAAGTTGTACCAAGGTGTAACTTCAGGGTCATTCAAATCAAGGGTGAAATATTGGTTGTGCGTTTTTGAGATCTTTTTAGGCTCATCATTCAAAGCATATGGATATGAAGTGAAAATTCCATCCTGCACTTTTTCAATCACCTGAGTAACTTGCGGTGCACCATAACCCATATTCGTATAGATTTTTTGTCCTGAAATATTCTTTGTGGAGTCTGAATTGATAAACTGACGTTCCCACTCTGAAGTGGCAGAGTTCCCACCACCGGAACGGAAAATTGTATCATGGGTCAACATGACTCCTTGTCCCGTTTCTGAGAACGTTTTTACTTTGGAAGTAGCCGCAACGTTCATGCTACCTTGTGTGTTATAAGAATCCTGAAAACCAAAAATCAACATATCATACGTATTATTATTCAAACCTTGATCGAACTTACCTAGTTGAAAATCACTGGTTGTTCCATTATTTAACGTGAATTGATATTGACCGTTACTGTCTGTCAGCATATTTGACAAGTAGTCAGAAATTTTTCCTTTACTCGCTGTTCCTGCAGTTAGTTGTAAGATGTTTGCTTCTACTTTTTGATCGATATAGAGGAACGTCCCCTTTTTATAATCTTTACGCCCGGTTACTGTATCTTTAGCAACAATCATCCAATTCTTCGGACCGGTATACGTAGGTCGAGATAATAGAAACTCGAGTTGATTCGTTGAATTTGCGACTACTTCTCTCACCTTATCTTCAGCATCAAAGCGATCGTTGTGATTAAAATCAATGTATAATTCTACAATCGTGCTTGAAGTTGGTGGGTTTACAAATTGATAGTTGAACTGAAACGGCTTTCGATCATTGTTTTTGATTTGTACCGTTTGATTCACAAGCGGTTGTTGATTATACGTCACGTCAACATTCGACAACAAGGGACGAATGCTCGATTGATTGACTAATTGATTGATCAGCGCCCCGTCCGTATCAAACTGTTTGACGTTGGCATACTCTTTGAATGCGGCTATTTTTTTTACATTTTCTCCACCGAGCAACAAATCTTTATGAAGGTATACCGGTAACCCTGTTTTTACGTAAAATTCTGTAATCTCATCGAACTTTAAATCTGTTAAATCATTTAAAATCGTCGTCGTATTATGTTCAGTATTACGATTCGATGTACTTTTTATTTTATTCACTTTATTAAGTGCTTCTTGATACTTTTCATTTTCACCAAGTGGGCTACTTGCCAATACAATCGCATCGTAAGCTCCATCCATCGGGAAACGAGTCGCATTGAATTGTTTAACCGTTAAAAAATCGATCTCTAACTTATTCAATGTATTCAAATCGTTTACTAATGTCTTTTTATACGAGTCAATCGCCGTTTCTAAAGCATCTTGAGTCAATACATTGCTTGCTGTATACGCATCTCTTAAATATAGTACTTTATATTTCGGTAATTCCTGCGCCTCTACAAACTTGCTTTGAGGGACGAACGAAAGTAGTAAAATGAAGATTATGGCAACATGCATGAGTTTACGCAATGTATAGTCCTCCCTATTTTTAGTCTTCACTACTAATTATCCCACCCACTTGAAAAAATATACATCTATTTCTTTGACATCAGGTAAATGTTTTCGCTTAAGAAGCGTCTCACTTCACTGATGAAATAAAGAGACCCGGTCACAATCAGCGTCTCGCTTGTCGGCGTCTCGATCCAATCGTGAAGCCACTGTTGCCATTCGATAAAGCGCGCCCCATCTTTCTCTAGTTGCGCTTTCGTTCTAGCACGCGGAAAGTCGAACGTCGTCTCATACACATCCCCGATTTGCTGAAGGGAACGAACCATCGTGTCGCGGTCCTTATCCTCTAAAATGGCGGTCAGTACGGTCACGTCTGTCTCTTGTTTAGCTTGTAAAACTAATGCCTCGATGCCTTCCTGATTATGTGCCCCATCTAAAATAATACGCGGTCGTTTTGATACGAGCTCATATCGTCCCGGGTGTTGCGCTCGCTCGAGACCCGATTGAATGGCTTCTTCCTTCCAACCGAGGTGACGTGCCACCGCCACGGCGCACGCCCCGTTATAGGTCTGATGATGCCCTGTCAATCCGAGCACGACAGGTGGCATGGCTTGATATGTCACGACTGTCTCTGCCCCGTCTTCAATCTTAGTCACGAGCGCACGTGCGTCATGAATTTGTGCATCTAAGGCCTCCCCTTTTTGATGCAACAACTCAATCAACTGATCCTTCTCGATACTATGGAACATCGGCACACCGCGTTTCATAATGCCGTACTTCTCCATCGCAATCTCTTCAAGCGTATCGCCGAGAATGCCTTGATGATCATGTCCAATCGACGTCACGACGGTCGCAAGTGGATGTGTCAACACATTGGTCGAATCGAGTCGTCCCCCAAGACCGACTTCCCAAATGATCACATCAGGACGTGTGTCATCAAAATAGCACCATGCCATCATCGTCAATAGCTCGAATTCCGTCAACGTCTCTGGCGCCTCGTTCGCACAGGCTTTGACACGGTTCGCCACGTCGACGAGCGCGTCTTCCGGAATCGGTTCCCCGTTCAACATGATCCGCTCCTCGAACTGAATGATATAAGGGGACGTAAATGTGCCGACGGATAAGCCGTTCTCCATCGCCATCGCCCGTAAAAACGCGACGGTCGACCCTTTTCCATTCGTCCCGGCCACATGGATGGATGGGCGTTCTTCTAACCCTAACTGCTCAATCATCCAGCTCATCCGTTCAAGACCTGGTTTGATCCCGAAGCGAAGCTGTCCACTCAACCAATCGAATACGTCTTGTCTCGTCTCCATCTTTCACACTCCTACTATTTACACTTCTGTTTCATCTTATCAAAATTTACGACAGCCGTTATGGAAAACAGTCTGTGCTATACTCGAAGCGAAGAAGGAGGCATGCGCCATGACAACTGACTGGAACTTCGAGGCGACGTACCTCGAACTACGTGACATCTTTTACGACCGTGGTCCCATCCATCCGGTCGACAACCCAACACTCGTCTTGTTTAACGATCCATTAGCCGCTTCACTCGGGCTTGATGCGCATACAGTCAAACAAGATATCGACTTACTCGCCGGCAACCGTCAAACCGAGACGTCGTTCTCTCAAGCATACGCCGGACACCAGTTCGGGAACTTGACGATGCTCGGGGACGGAAGGGCCCTCATGCTCGGCGAACACGTGACTCCGAACGGGAAGCGTGTCGATGTGCAATTGAAGGGCTCAGGACCGACGGAGTACTCTAGAGGTGGCGACGGACGGGCCGCACTCGGTCCAATGGTACGAGAGTTCATCATCAGCGAGGCGATGCATGCGCTCGGCATTCCGACGAACCGGGCGCTCGCCGTCGTTCAGACAGGAGAAGCCCTCATGCGACAAGGTCCAAAACACGGAGCCATCCTGACCCGGGTCGCCTCGAGTCACTTGCGTGTCGGGACGTTCCAATTCGCGGCAGGTGCCGGCTCCATTGATGACGTTATTTCACTAGCGGAGTTTGCAATCAAACGACACGACCCAGACTTGATGGATGCACCCGATCGCTACGAACAGTTTCTCGGACGCGTCGTCGAAAGACAGGCGAGACTGATCGCCAACTGGCAACTCGTCGGGTTCATTCATGGGGTGATGAATACGGACAATATGTTCATCAGTGGTGAGGGTCTCGATTACGGACCATGCGCATTCATGGATACGTACCACCCGGAGACGGTCTTCAGTTCGATTGACCGAGACGGACGGTACGCTTATGCGAATCAACCGTACATCGGGTCTTGGAACCTCGCCCGACTCGCGGAGACATTGCTGCCGCTCCTCGGGGAAACGAAAGAAGAAGCGGTCGATGTGGCGAACAAACAGCTCACCCGTTATACCGAGTTGTATAAAGAAGCGTACTTTACCGGACTCGCGCATAAGATTGGCCTATTCGTCCGAAAAGACGGTGACGATGCGCTAACGGATGAACTGCTTCGGTTGATGGTAGAGACGGAGTCAGATTATACGAATACGTTCCGCTCGTTGACGCTCGGTGAGAGTGAATCGCTCCCATTCGCAACTCTTGAAGACGGGAAGGCGTGGATTGATGCTTGGCAGAAACGTTTGAGTGAACAAGGTCTCCCGGACGAGGACGTCAGTCGAATCATGCGCCAATATAATCCGGCCATCATTCCCCGAAATCATCATGTTGAAAAAGCGATTCAAGCAGCAGAACGAGGTAACTTCGGTCCGACCGAGTCGCTACTCACGATTTTGCGTGACCCGTATAACTACGACCATCCGTCTGAATATGTGTCGGCAGGTCCACCACGAACGTATCCGTATCAAACTTTTTGTGGCACGTGAACCATTTCGCATTCGCGAGATGGTTTTTTTGAAACTTCTTTTTATTTCTTACGTAATATGGAGTGCTCTTAATTCGAAAGGAAATGATCATGATGAATGAAATGACACTCGCTTATTGGAATGAATATTGGAAAGATAGTGAAGAGCATCCGCCGACTGAAGTCGAAGCGTTTCAATTCGGAGATGATGCCGATACGCTAGCCGAACTGGTCGTCTCTGGAAAGAAAACCGCAACATGTTCCGCCCATATACTTTATGAGATAGAGAAGGAACTGCTTCCCTACGTCGGTCAGTACGCCATCGTTCTTGATGCAGCGGAACGACCGGTTGCCATCATTCAAACGACTGACGTCACAATTCAGCCGATGAATGAGGTATCCGAAGAGTTCGCCTTGGCTGAAGGGGAAGTGACGTATGCAGACTGGTGGGACATCCATGAGCGATTCTTTATCGAATTACTCGGTTCGTATCAATTATCTTTTTCGCCAAGTATGAAGCTTGTCTGTGAACGCTTTATTGTCGTGGACCGATTCAATGAAAAAGAGTGATCGAACGGGAAGATGACCTCGAGTGAAGAATAAATTTTTGATAAAGACCCGAACGTCACTCTTGACGCTCGGGCTGCTCTTTATTTCGAATTATGGAACGGGAATGATTCGGACGAAGGATCCGGTAGAGAGTCAACGAGTGTCCACAACTCTTCTTCCGAGACATTTCCCGTCACAAGAATCAGTTTGTCTTGGCTGATGTAGTATAATCCATTCCCACTTGGTTGGTTCAATCGATACCGCTCCGCCCCATCGGCATTCTGATTGATCGGCTCCCCATCCCCTACACTGAATGCGTCGGTCATCAAAATGGTGACCAGTTGCGTCTCATCATACAAAGTCCACAGTTTTACAGGTCGTTCACTATCATCAATTTCACTATCGATTATGTACATCGAATCTTGTGGGAGCGCCAAACCATGTTGTGTTTTTTCAGAAACTCCAACTATTCCAAAGTGCTTCATTCCACGCATGATCCATTCCCCGTCACGTGAATAGTGATATACCCCAAAGGAAGGCATTTGGTTCGGATGACCAATCGCGATCAATCCGATGTCTCCAACTTTTGCCTCATAGATGACATCCTTTGTTGCAAGGCGTCTTTCTGATCCATCCTTATATTGCAGCGTGATTTGATGTACCACCGCATCTGACAATGATTCGGTCCCTTTTGGTACGTCTTCAACTAGCGTCCCTATCCATTCACTCGTTTCAATTTCCTCTCCACCTGTCTCGACAAACTCCATCTCTTCTGGTGACGTACATCCAGTCAGCCCCAATACAAGAACACCTATTATCCCGATCCGTCTCATCTCATATCCCCTTTTCTATATCCACCTCTCCAAATTCTACCAAAACACAAAAAAACCTTCTTCAGAGAATTAATCTCCAAAGAAGGTCCATATCTTACTTACGCAACTCTTCCAAACGGGCGCGGACCGCGTCACGCTTGTCGAGGTAATCTTTTTCTTTTGCTTTTTCTTCGTCGATGACGTGAGCCGGTGCCTTGGCGATGAAGCCTTGGTTTCCGAGTTTCTTCTGCACGCGCTCCACTTCTTTCTCATACTTCGCCACTTCTTTTTCAAGACGGGCGATTTCTTCTTCGAAGTTGATCAAGTCTGCGAGCGGGATGAAGAGCTCCGCTCCTGTCATGATCGCTGACATCGACTTATCCGGAGCCGTGAGGCCACGTCCGATTTCAAGCTCTGTCGCGTTCGTGAACTTGCCGATCGTCATTTCGTTCGCGCTCAAGTAACCTTGTGTCGTATCGTCGCTCGTCGAGATGAAGAGCTGAATCGTTTTCGACATCGGTGCGTTCACTTCGGCACGGATGTTACGAACCGAACGGATGACGTTCATCACAGCTTCAAACGCTGGAACCGAATCCGCAAAGTGAAGGTCGTCACGACGTGTCGGGTAGCTTGCACGAACGATTGAATCGCCTTCGTGCGGCAAGTGCTGCCAGATTTCCTCTGTGAGGAACGGCATGAACGGGTGCATGAGACGCATGATCGAATCGAGCGTATGCGCGAGGACCGAACGTGTCGTGTGCTTCGCTGCTTCGTCCTCACCATAGAGCGTGAGTTTCGCCATCTCGATGTACCAGTTACAGAACTCTTCCCAGATGAAGTTGTACAGGTAACGACCGGCTTCACCAAACTCGTACTTGTCGACGAGGCGTGTCACTTGATCAATCGTGTCGTTCAAACGAGTCAAAATCCACTTGTCGGCAAGCGTCTTCTCGCCCGTGAGGTCGATGTCTTCCACTTTGAGTCCGTCCATGTTCATGAGGGCGAAACGGCTTGCGTTCCAAATCTTGTTCGAGAAGTTCCACGTCGACTCGATCTTCTCCCAATAGAAACGAAGGTCGTTCCCTGGTGTCGAACCTGTGAGGAGGAACCAGCGAAGTGAATCCGCTCCGTACTGGTCGATGACTTCCATCGGATCAACGCCGTTTCCGAGTGATTTCGACATTTTGCGCCCTTCCGAGTCACGGATGAGACCGTGGATGAGGACATCGTTGAACGGTTGCTTCCCTGTGAACTCGAGTGATTGGAAGATCATACGTGATACCCAGAAGAAGATGATGTCGTATCCCGTGACGAGTGCGCTCGTCGGGAAGTAACGGTTGAAGTCTGGTGCGTCCGTGTCCGGCCAGCCCATCGTTGAGAACGGCCAAAGTGCTGACGAGAACCATGTGTCGAGGACGTCTTCGTCTTGTGTCCAGTTCTCACTGTCCGCTGGCGCTTCTTTCCCTACATACACTTCGCCCGTTTCGTTATGGTACCAAGCCGGGATGCGGTGGCCCCACCAAAGTTGACGGCTGATACACCAGTCGCGGATGTTCTCCATCCAACGAAGGTACGTGCCTTCGAAGCGTTCTGGGACGAAGTTGACTTTCGTATCGTCGTTTCCTTGTGCTTCGAGTGCTGCTTTTGAGAGTGGCTCCATATCAACGAACCATTGTTTCGAAAGGTATGGCTCGATGACCGCGCCTGAACGCTCTGAGTGACCGACTGAGTGTGTGTGTGGCTCAATTTTCACGAGTGTACCGTCCGCCTCTAGGTCTTTGACGAGTTGCTTCCGGCATTCGAAGCGGTCAAGCCCTTCATAAATGCCTGCGTTCTCATTCATCTTCCCGCCTTCATCCATGACGAGGATGCGTGGAAGCTCGTGACGGTTTCCGATTTCAAAGTCGTTCGGGTCGTGGGCTGGTGTGATTTTCACGCAACCTGTACCGAACTCCATGTCGACGTAGTCGTCCGCAACGATCGGGATCTCACGGTTCATGACCGGAAGCATGATCGTCTTACCGATGAGGTGTGTGTAACGCTCATCTTTCGGGTTCACGGCAACCGCTGTATCCCCGAGCATCGTCTCAGGACGCGTCGTCGCGATCTCGATATGGCCTGAGCCGTCAGCGAGTGGATACTTCATGTGATAGAACGCACCCTCGACTTCTTGGTAAATAACCTCGATATCCGAAACGGCCGTCTTTTGAGCCGGGTCCCAGTTGACGATGTATTCGCCACGGTAGATCAAACCTTTTTCATAAAGACGGACGAATACTTCTTGAACGGCTTTTGAGAGCCCTTCGTCGAGTGTGAAACGTTCACGCGAGTAGTCGAGGCCGAGTCCAAGTTTTGACCATTGGTCGCGAATCGTCTTCGCGTACTCGTCTTTCCACTCCCACGTCTTCTCGAGGAACTTTTCACGTCCGAGGTCGTAACGCATGACGCCTTCTTCACGGAGCTTTTGCTCGACTTTCGCTTGTGTCGCGATCCCGGCATGGTCCATCCCTGGGAGCCAGAGCACGTCATAACCTTGCATACGCTTGAGGCGCGTCAACAAGTCTTGAAGCGTCGTGTCCCAAGCGTGACCGAGGTGAAGTTTCCCCGTAACGTTCGGTGGCGGGATGACGATCGTGTACGGTTGTTTCGAATCGTCCTCGTCTGCTTTAAATACATCGTTCTCTAACCAGTAATCGTACCATTTCGACTCCGTCGCACTTGGGTCGTACTTCGTCGGCATGGTGATTTCATTTGTCTCATGGGCCATGTGTAGCGCCTCCTCTATCTTATTGGTGAACACAAAAAACGGCTTCTCTCGTCCTATACGCTAAGGACGAAAGAAGCCGAACCTTCCGCGGTACCACCTTAGTTCGCCAACAAAGTGGCGCACTCAAAATCGAATAACGGTCGATGGACCGAACTTTCCTACTCCATTCAGAAAGTCAGCTCCGAGGCGACTTCCGCGTCCATCCCTCGCAACCTTTCACCAAGCGGTCACGTCTCTAAAAGGAATGAATGATGCGTACTACTCCTCATCAAAGCAATTCATCGTATCTGTTAAATAATTGTAGCGACAGAAACGTCAGCAGTCAAGATTAGAGTGAAAACTCTTCTTGAAGCTCCTTGAATGTCGCTTCGACCGCTGCGATCGTCTTCTCGATATCCTCATCCGTATGAGCAGTCGAGAGGAATAAGCCCTCGAACTGTGACGGTGGCAAGAATACGCCACGTGCTGCCATCTTCTGATAGTACGAGCGGAACATCTCAAGATTCGCCGATTTCGCTTTTTCGAAGTTCGTCACTTTCTCGTTCGTGAAGAAGAAACCAAACATCGAGCCGGCACGGTTCGTATCGTGCGGGATGTTGTATGTTTCACCAGCCTGCGTGAATCCTTCGGCGAGACGGTCTGCCTTACGCTCGAACTCGGCGTAATGCTCAGGTTTCAGTTGCGAGAGTGTCGTATAACCGGCAATCATCGCGAGTGGGTTACCCGAGAGCGTACCCGCTTGATAGATCGGACCTTGCGGTGCAATCTGTTCCATGATTTCACGTTTTCCGCCGTAAGCACCGACCGGAAGTCCGCCGCCGATGACCTTACCGAGACATGTGAGGTCCGGTGTGACGCCAAAGTAGCCTTGGGCACAATTATATCCGACTCGGAAGCCTGTCATGACCTCGTCAAAGATGAGGAGCGCGCCGTTTTGTTCCGTGATTTCACGGAGTCCTTCGAGGAACCCTGGTTGTGGTGGCACGAAGCCCATGTTCCCTGCTGCGGGTTCAACGATGACACCGGCGAGATCGTCACCGTACTTCTCAAAGACGACGCGGACTGCGTCCAAGTCATTGTAAGGAACGGTGAGTGTATGGCTTGCGAGTTCTTTCGGTACACCCGGTGAGTCCGGGAGACCAAGTGTCGCGACACCAGACCCTGCTTTAATGAGAAGTGAATCACCGTGTCCGTGGTAGCATCCTTCGAACTTCAAAATCTTTGTCTTTCCTGTATAGCCGCGTGCGAGACGAAGCGCCGCCATCGTCGCTTCCGTACCCGAGTTGACCATGCGGACCATCTCGATCGATGGGACGCGGTCGATGACGAGTTCTGCCATCTTCGTCTCAAGCTCGGTCGGCGTCCCGAACGTCCAGCCTTTTTCAGCTTGTTCTTGAATCGCTTTCGTGACGACCGGGTCACGGTGACCGAGGATGAGTGGCCCCCATGAGAGGACGTAATCGATATACTCGTTACCGTCGATGTCATAAACGCGTGAACCTTCACCGCGTTCAGCGAAAATCGGCGTCATGCCGACCGATTTGTAGGCACGGACCGGACTGTTGACACCGCCTGGCATGAGTGGACGGGCTTGTTCGAACGCTTCTTGTGAGCGCGTTTGGTTATATGTCATGCGTAGTCTCCTTCCAAATAGCGACAGACGTCTTTTGCGAAATACGTGACGATGAGGTCGGCACCGGCACGTTTGAATCCGACCATTGTCTCCATGACGATGCGTTCTTCGTCGACCCAGTCGTTCAGTGATGCAGCTTTAATCATCGCATACTCTCCACTCACGTTATACGCCACGATTGGCATATCGAGTGAGTCGCGCATGTCACGGATGATATCCATGAACGCGAGAGCCGGTTTGACGATCATGAAGTCGGCACCTTGCTCCACGTCCGATTGCGACTCGCGGAACGCCTCGCGACGGTTCGCCGGGTCCATCTGATAGCCTTTACGATCGCCTTCACCTGGAGCCGATTGGGCTGCGTCACGGAACGGTCCGTAATACGCAGACGCATATTTGACGCCATAGCTCATGATCGGGATATGGCTGAATCCGTTTTGGTCGAGACCTTCACGGATGGCTGCAACGAATCCGTCCATCATCGAACTTGGTGCGATGATATCGGCACCCGCCTGCGCTTGTGTGATTGCTGTCTGGACGTGAAGTGGAAGTGACGCGTCGTTATCGACGTCCCCGTCCTTCACGAGGCCACAGTGACCTGTCGACGTGTACTCACAGAGGCACGTATCGGCGATGACCGTGAGCTGTGGCGCCCACTCTTTCACTTTACGGATTGCTTCTTGGACGATGCCGTGGTCGTGATACGCTTCACTGCCTTCCGGGTCTTTATGTTCTGGTACACCGAACAAGAGCACGGATTGAAGACCGAGGTCGACGATTTCTTTAATTTCTTCTTCGAGTCGGTCAAGTGAATAATTGAAGACGCCAGGCATCGAGCTGACTTCACGTTTAATGTTAGTCCCTTCAATGATGAAGAGCGGGTAAATCAAATCTTCTTTTCGAACATGATTTTCACGTACGAGGGCACGCATCGACTTCGATGAGCGAAGACGACGGTGACGGTCAAACTGGTTCATGAAAAATCCTCCCCTACACACTGTATTAATGCATCCATAGTATAACATTCTGGCACTCGGACCGGTAATGTCGACACTTGTCGTACGGCACGCTCGGTCACTTCGCCAATGGCGTACCATGTCCCGTTAAAGTGGGACAGATGTGGCGTGAGCGCATCGACGGCCGACGGGCTCAAGACGAGCAGCGCCTTCACCGTCTCGAGTTGATGTTGTTGCACCGGTTTCAGTTGGACAGGGATTGTCTCGTAGACGACCCAGTCATATACATGAGGCAACATTGTCATATGGGACGTATTCGCCAAATTGCCGCGCGCGAACAAAACGATGTCATCCTTTGAGGCGACGTCACGCAACTGCTGAAAGAGTGCCTCACCGGTAAATGTTTCCGGCATGAGCGTGACAGTATAGCCTTCTGCTTCAAGTGCTCGTTTCGTCTTCTCTCCTACAGCGGCGACTTTCACGTCCCGCGTCAAATCTCGAAGTGCAGGTACCGCGTTTTGACTCGTGACGACGAGCCAGTCGAATCGTTCTAAGGGTGGTGGTACATGCGTTTCTCTCGTTTGAATAAGCGGGACATGATGAACGGAAAGACCGCTCGCCTCGAGCAGCGCCCGTTGCGAAGCGGTCATTCGTTTCGTTCCCGTGTACCAGAGGTCACTCATTGACCGAGGCGAGGATTTCGCGTCCGCCACGTTCAAGCAATTCTTCTGCGACGTCCATTCCGAGTGCAATCCCGTCCGTTGATGTTTTTGTCGTACGAAGCACTTCTTTTCCGTCCACTGATGCGATGAGACCTGTGAGCGTGACTTCGTCGCCATTGACTGTTGCAAAGCCACCGACCGGTACGTGACAACTTCCTTCAATCGCTTTCAAGAAAGTACGTTCCGCTGTCGCAGCTTTCGCTGTCACATCATCATGCAAGAGTTGAAGCACTGCCGTCACTTCTGCATCGTCCTTACGGCTCTCGATGGCAAGCACACCTTGTCCTACTGCAGGTACCATCAAATCTGGGTCGAGCGCTTCAAAGTCGACACGATCCATCCATCCCATCCGTTCAAGCCCTGCTTTCGCGAGCAGGATGGCGTTATAGTTCTCCGAATCCAATTTTTTCAGACGAGTATCGATGTTTCCTCGAATCCATTGAATTTCAAGGTCCGGACGTGCCGCCAAAATCTGTGCCCCACGACGGAGAGAGCTCGTTCCGACGATTGCTCCTTTCGGAAGTGTCTCGAACGTATAGCCATTCTCACAGATGAGAACGTCACGAGCGTCAACACGTTTCGGCATACAGCTGATATAGAGTTCTTCCGGAAGCTCAGCCGGAACATCTTTCATACTGTGTACGGCGAAATCGATGTCCCCATCAATCATCTGTTGTTGAATCTCTTTGACGAACAGACCTTTCCCACCGACTTTCGAAAGTTGGACGTCGACGATTTGGTCTCCTTTCGTCACAATTTCTTTAATTTCAAATTCGTTTTTTGCTCCAGCTTTCTTCAATTGCTCGATGACCCATTTCGTTTGGGTCATGGCGAGTTGGGAACGGCGTGAGCCGACAATAATTTTCCGCATGTTGAGTCTCTCCTTCATAGAAAAAGGCGACACATGTCGCCTTTTTGTCTTGTTAGCGCATCAATGCGCGAAGTGGTGCTTTGGCAGAAGTAGCATCTGTTTCTTCCACTTCTTCTATTGATTGCTTTGGTAACTCGACATCGAGGTCGAATGTTTCGACAAACTGGGCAATCCGAACGTTTGCATCCGGCTGAGCCGCAGCGTCTTTAATATAGTCGATCGGGTCACGAAGCATTTGGTTAATGATTGACTTCATATGCTTCCCGATGACTTTTTTGTCTCGCGCAGACAAGTGGTCGAGCTTACGCTCTAGACTTGTCATCGTGTCTTCTTGAATATCAAGGGCGCGGGCACGTAACTCGTTCATGATCGGCACGACTCCAAGTGTGACGAGCCATGTTTGGAACTCTTGAATCGCTTCATCAATTTTCATCTCAATTTTCTCAGCTTCGATGAGACGTGCCTCAAGATTTTTGTTGACGATTCCATTCAAATCATCGACATCAAACAAATGAACACCCGGAAGTGTCGCGACCGCTGGATCGATATCTCGCGGCACAGCGATGTCAATGAGAAGAAGTGGACGTTCACGGCGTAACAGTTGTGCCGCCGCCACATCGTCATATCCAATGACGGCATCTTTCGCTCCGGTCGAACTGATTAAAATATCGGCATCAAGTAATCCACACGCGATTTCACGAATGGAATGCGCACGACCTTTAAATTTGTCTGCGACGGCTTTCGCCTTACTCTCTGTTCGGTTGAAGACGGCGATTTGTTTGGCACCCGCTTCGAACAAGTTGAGTGTCGTGAGTTCACCCGTTTCTCCGGCTCCGACAACGACAACTTGCTTATCCTCGAGCTGTTGGTACATCTCTTGTGCGAGCGTCACGGCAGCTGAGCTGACCGATACAGACATTTCCCCAATTTGTGTGTCCGTATGGGCGCGCTTGGCGAGTGTGACCGCTTCTTTAAACAATTTGTTGAAGACGGTTCCCGTCGTTCCATACTCTTGGGCACGGAAGAAACTTGTCTTCACCTGACCTAAAATTTGTGTTTCCCCGATGATCATCGAGTCTAGGCCCGATGTGACACGGAACAGGTGACGAATCGCCTCTTCCCCTTCTCGAATCGACAAGTAAGGTGTGAACTGCTCCATCTCTAAATTGAACCAGTTCGCCAAGAAACGTTTCGTGTAATAACGTCCCGTATGGAGTTGATCTGTCACGACGTACAACTCCGTCCGGTTACACGTAGACAAAATAACTGACTCGAAAATGCTCTTCTCTTCGCGAAGTGCAATCATCGCATCCACGATTTCTTGCTCCCCAAACGAGAACTGCTCTCGAATCGCGACAGGGGCTGTCTTGTTATTTAGTCCAACGACGACAATATGCATGTATCTCTTCCCCTCATCTAAAATCCACCGACGGTTGTCTCTTCTTTTTCAATCTCTACGGTACATTATAGCAATTTTTATCTAGGAACTATAATCTTCTGTTTGATTTTCCTGAAATAAAATAAGAACTTTTTGTGACAAAAAGAAGTAGAAATGGAGAAACTCCATTTCTACACTCTTTCTTATGAATTTGGCGCGTTTGGCTCCGTAATTATCGTACTTTCCGTCTCTTCACTTTCTAAGTATTGTTCGCGTTCCCTCAATTTATAGATGCGAACGATATTCTGAACAACTGTTTTAGCAACCGCATAAAACGGTACAGCAATGAGCATCCCGATAATACCTGCCAAATTCCCGGCCACAAGCAAGACGATGATAATCGTCAGTGGGTGCACTTTCAAGGACTTCCCTTGAATGAGTGGCGAGATGACGTTTGACTCGATTTGCTGAACGATGATAATGACGACGATGACCCAAAGAACTTTAATCGGATCTTGAATGAACGCCACAATGACCGCCGGAACGGCACCTAAAAACGGTCCGAGATACGGGATGATGTTCGTCACCATCATGAAAAGTGCAAGTAAGATGGCGTAATCTACGTCGATAATCAAAAGACCGATGAACGAGGTGATCCCGACGAAGAACGCGACGAGTAATTGTGCATTCACATAGTTTCGGACCGTTTCGTGCATATCGTGCAAGATATGGCGTGTTTCTTTTTCATAATTCGACGGGAGCAGTTTGACAATCGCATCGGGCAGACGTTTACCGTCAAGCAACATATAGAGAAGCATGAACGGGATGACGACGATTGTGATGACGGCTGACGTCACAAACCCAACCACTTGACCGAGTGACGATGCGATATTTCCGAACAAATCTCCTAAGTACGAGGTAATGTTTGTCGTCAGGTTGCGGAACACCTCATCGTTTTGCGCCATGAAGCGCGATAAGAATTCGTTTTGCATCAATGTATCACGAACAGCGAAAGCCTGTTGCTGAAGTTCTTTTGCGATGCTTGGCATTGCATTGACTAAAGATGTGATCTGTTCCCCTAATACAGGACCTAAACTACTAAAGACGATCGTAAAGATGAGGACGAGACCGATCAATGTAATCGCGACCGCTAATGGTCGTTTTCCTTTTAAACGCTTCTCTAAAAAATCGACGATGCCGACCAAGAAATAAAAGAAGAGTCCTGCCACAATGAGCGGTACGGTAACTAGTGCCAAAATAACTTGGACCGGCTCAAACACAAATGAAATCTGTGTTCCGACCCAAATAACTAAAAAGATGGTCAGCGTCCAAAAGAGGGCGCGGTACCATTTGCTTTCAAACATGCGTTGCATCTCTCCACCTCATTTGCAATTATGACTATGTACTAACTATGATTATACGATAATTACCCGCTTGGGGGATTAGAAAAACAAAAAGACGAAGGAATCCCTTCGCCCTTTCTCTTATTCACCATCTGTGATGAGTGCATAAATCGCTTTCCACGCCTCGTCTTTCCCTTCCGCCGTTTCAGCTGAAAAGGCGACAAAACGATCTGATGGGTCAAATTGAAGCTTGCGTTTCACTGCCGCTTCGTGTTTTTGACGTTGACCCTTCTTGATTTTATCAAGCTTCGTCGCAACGACGATGACCGGAATCTCATAGTGTTTCAAGAAGTTGTACATCGTCACATCATCACCGGTCGGCTCATGACGGATATCGACGAGTAGGACAACGCCACGAAGCGCCTCTTGGCTCGTCAAATATTGTTCCATCATAACGCCCCACTTCTCTCGCTCCGTCTTTGATACTTTCGCGTATCCGTAACCTGGAACGTCAACGAACATGATTTCATCATTGATGTTGAAGAAGTTGAGTGTTTGTGTCTTTCCTGGTTTCGAAGACGTGCGCGCAAGCGCCTTTCGTTGACAAATCTTATTGATGAACGACGACTTCCCGACGTTCGACCGGCCGGCAAGTGCCACTTCCGGCAATTCATGGACCGGATAATGGTCTGGCGCGACGGCACTCGTCACAAACTCTGCTTTGTTGATTTTCATTTAATTTCCTCCAAATGCTACATCTAGTACTTCATCGAGTGTCGTCACTGGAACGAACGTCAATTTCTCACGTACCGTCTCTTGAATGTCATCGATGTCTCGCTCATTATCTTTCGGAATGACGATTGTCGTCAATCCGGCCCGATGAGCGGCGAGCGCTTTTTCTTTTAACCCACCAATCGGCAAGACGCGTCCACGGAGCGTGATTTCGCCTGTCATACCGACGTCGCGATGAACTTTTTTACCGGTCAGTGCGGAAATCAGTGCCGTCGCGATTGTAATCCCGGCCGACGGTCCATCTTTCGGCACGGCGCCTTCAGGGACGTGAATGTGGATATCTTGTCGCTCATAGAACGTCGGATCAATCTCGAACCGTTCTGCATTTGCACGGACATAGCTATACGCTGTCTGCGCTGACTCCTGCATGACGTCGCCGAGTTTACCGGTCAACTGGAGCTTACCTTTCCCTGGGGCGAGCGCCACTTCGATGGTGAGCGTGTCTCCACCGAAGGCAGTATACGCAAGACCCGTCACTGCACCAATCGAATCCTCTGTCTCACCTTTTCCGTAACGATACTTCGGTTTTCCGAGATACGTGATGATTGCTTTTTTCGAAATCGTGACGCGTTTTTTCTCACCGATAGCGATTTGTTTCGCCGCTTTTCGGCAGAGTGATCCGATGACGCGTTCCAAGTTACGCACACCAGCTTCACGTGTGTAGCGGCGCACGGCCTCATAAAGCGCATCTTCTTTGATGGTCAGTTGACTTTTCTTCAACCCATGTTCTTTCAGCTGTTTCGGCACGAGATGGCGTTTCGCAATTTCCACTTTTTCGTGCTCTGTGTAGCCTCCGATTTGGATGAGCTCCATCCGGTCAAGGAGCGGTGCCGGAATTTGTGAAACATCATTCGCCGTCGCGATGAAAAGGACGTTCGATAAGTCAAACGGTTCTTCGATATAATGGTCCGAGAACGAGACGTTCTGTTCCGGGTCGAGCACTTCGAGCATCGCTGACGCCGGGTCGCCTCTAAAGTCAGAAGCCATCTTGTCGATCTCATCAAGCAAGAAGACCGGGTTCTTACTTTCCGCTTGCTTTAACCCACGAATGACCCGCCCTGGCATCGCGCCGATATACGTACGACGATGTCCTCGAATTTCCGCTTCATCGCGTACTCCACCAAGGGAGACGCGAACGAAGTGACGTTCAAGAGCTGATGCAATCGAGCGGGCAAGCGACGTCTTCCCGACTCCCGGAGGCCCCGCGAGACAGAGGATTGGTCCTCGGAGCGAATTCGTCAATTGTCGGACGGCCAAGTACTCGAGGATTCGGTCTTTTACCGACTCCAAGCCATAATGGTCGTCATCGAGAACATCCGCCGCGTGTTTCACGTCAAGCTTATCTTCCGTCTCAATGCCCCACGGTAGTGACACGAACCAGTCGAGATAGTTACGAATGACCGCGTACTCTGGAGATGTTTGCGGTACGACGTTCAATCGTTCCGCTTCACGCATGACATTCTTCCGTGTCGTTTCTGGCAAGTCGAGCGCCTCTAACTTCTCCCGAAGCCGATTCGGCTCAGACTCTTGCGTTTGGTCGCCGAGCTCTTGTTGAATCGTCTTCATTTGTTCTCGTAAGTAATATTCGCGCTGCGCCTGCTCAATCGACTTCTTCGTCCGCTCACGCATCTCTTGCTCAAGTTCGATCACTTCGACTTCATGGGCAATGATTTCAAGTAGTTCGAGTCCGCGCTTGACCGCATCCGCTTCTTCGAGCATCGCCTGGCGAAGTTCGACATCGACATCGAGTTTTGACGTGATATAGTCCGTGAGTGATTCGAGCCGTTCATACATTTCAAAGCGACGACGCTCATCGGGTGACATTCCTTTAATGTTCGCAACTAGTTTTCCGAACTGTTCTTTTAGCAGACGGACAAGTGCCGTTCGTTCGACCTCTTCCCCTTCTGTAAGTTCAACAGGTTCAATGTTGGCAAACCAACCTTCATCCGTCGATTCGATTGAATCGACGCGAACGCGCTCTTTCCCGACGATGCGCACCCGAAGTGTCTCATTCGACAATTCGCTCATCTTCGCGATATGGACACGCGTTCCAATTGCATATAGGTCCTCCGGTTCTGGGGACTCGTTCCCTGTTTCTTTTTGGGTAACGACAATTAAATCTGTCTCATGCTCCTTTGCGGCAAGGAGCGCCCGAAGCGATAACGGGCGTCCGACATCAATGGTCACACCGATGAGCGGATATACGACGACTCCTCGCAAAGGAAGGATTGGTAATTTTTCCATCTACTACGCCTCCTGTGCAAAAAGGCCCAAAACTCGGATATGCCGAGTGTTTGAGCCTTCTTTCTTAAAAGAATTATGCTGTCTCTTTGTTATCCCCTGTCTGTTCGACAGTACCATCACGAAGGACGTATTTCGGACCGGCAAGACCCGTAATCGTTTCATCCGTGATGACGACTTTCTCGATATCGTCACGCGATGGGACGGTAAACATCACATCGAGCATCATTTCTTCGATAATCGAGCGGAGACCGCGAGCACCAGTCTTACGTTTGATCGCAAGTTTGGCAATCTCGATCAACGCCTCTTCTGTGAACGAAAGTTCGACATCGTCAAGTTCTAGCATCTTCACGTACTGACGAACGAGTGCATTTTTCGGTTTCGTCAAGATTTCGACGAGTGCTTCCTCATCGAGTGTCGTGAGCGTAGCCATAACTGGCAGACGACCGATGAACTCTGGAATCAAACCGAATTTTTGAAGGTCTTCAGGGAGTGCGCGGGCGAGCAAGTCTTCTTGCGTCAACTCGCGGTTTTCTTGATCATTCCCAAACCCGATCACTTTTTTCCCGACGCGTCGTTTAACGACCGATTCAATACCGGCGAATGCACCGCCGACGATGAAGAGAATATTCGTTGTATCGATTTGGATGAATTCTTGATGCGGATGCTTACGTCCACCTTGTGGCGGAACGCTTGCTGTCGTACCTTCAAGAATTTTAAGAAGTGCTTGCTGAACCCCTTCTCCGGATACGTCACGCGTAATCGATGGGTTTTCAGACTTACGGGCAATCTTATCAATCTCATCGATATAGATGATTCCTTTTTCGGCTTTCTCGACATCATAGTCAGCTGCTTGAATCAACTTGAGCAAGATGTTCTCGACGTCTTCACCGACGTAACCCGCTTCTGTCAAACTCGTCGCATCCGCGATTGCGAACGGGACGTTCAAGATGCGTGCCATCGTTTGGGCGAGGAGCGTCTTCCCGCTACCTGTTGGTCCAATCATGACGATGTTCGACTTCGCAAGTTCGACGTCATCTGCACGTCCACCTGCATTGATGCGTTTATAGTGGTTATAGACAGCGACGGCGAGTGAACGTTTCGCACGATCTTGTCCAATGACATATTCATCTAGCACATTGCGGATTTCTTGTGGTTTCGGAATGTCTTTGAATTCGACTTCTTCCTCGACACCGAGCTCTTCCTCAACGATTTCATTGCAAAGTTCGATACATTCATCGCAAATGTATACGCCAGGACCGGCGACTAGTTTACGGACTTGTTCTTGCGATTTCCCGCAAAACGAGCACTTGAGTTGCCCCTTTTCCTCGTTAAATTTAAACATTCGATACACCCCTTCTGTGGTGAAAATGGATGTAAGTGCGATAAATCGCGATTTGTATTTTCTGGTGCGATGCACCGCGAAAAGACATTTTACATCTCTGCGTTGAAATAATTGTAGCATGAACATATTCCGACTTCAAAGAATTACACATGCAATGTGTTGTGACAGAAAAAAGGACGACCGCTAGGCAGTCGTCCCTTCGAATATCAACTTACTTTGCTTTACCGTTTTCAACGAGGATGTCAATCGCTTTACGGAATTTGAGGTCACCTTTAAGTGTCTCAAGACCGCCTTGTGGAGCGAGCATCGTACGGAGTTGGTCTGGTGCGATGTTGTAAAGTTTAGACATTTCTTCAAGTTCTTTCTCAGCATCTTCGTCAGATACTTCGATTTCTTCTTTGTCAGCAATTGCTTTCAAGACGAGACGAGCTTTAACACGCTCTTCAGCTTGCTCTTTCATCTCTTCACGCATTGCTTCTTCAGAAGTACCAGTGAGTTCGAAGTACATGTTAAGGTCGATTCCTTGTGAAGATACACGTGAACCGAACTCTTGTACCATGCGGTCTACTTCTTGGTCAACGAGAACTTGTGGTACGTCGATTGTCGCGTTCGCAGTTGCCTGCTCAACGAGTTGATCGCGCATCGTACCTTCAGCTTCTTGTTTCTTGCCAGCTTCTAAACGCTCACGAATGCTTGCTTTCAACTCGTCGAGTGTAGAAACAGACTCGTCGATGTCTTTTGCAAACTCGTCGTCGAGTTCAGGAACTTGTTTTGCTTTTACTTCATGAAGTTTGACTTTGAATGTCGCTGGTTTACCCGCTAAGTTTTCAGCGTGGTACTCTTCAGGGAATGTTACTTCAACGTCTTTTTCTTCACCAGCAGTCAAGCCGATCATTTGCTCTTCGAATCCTGGGATGAATTGACCAGAACCGATTTCGAGTGTGTAGTTCTCAGCTGTGCCGCCTTCGAACTGCTCACCGTCAGCGAAACCTGCGAAATCAAAGACAGCTGTATCGCCGTTTTCGATTGCACCTTCTTTAACAGCGAGTTCTGCGCCTTGCTGTTGAAGTGATTCAAGTTCTGCTGTCACTTCGTCTTCTGTTACTTCTGTAGCAACAGCTTCGTACTCAAGACCTTTGTATTCGCCAAGCTCAGCTTCTGGCTCAACCACGAATGTCACTTTGAACGCGACTGGTTTGCCTTTCTCGAGCGTGCCGTCTACATCGATGTTTTCGAGCGCGATTGGTTCGAAACCAGCTTCTTCAACCGCACCTTGGATTGTATCGCGGTAGAGAATGTCGAGTGCATCTTGATAGAGTGCTTCTTCTCCATACATTTTGTTGAACATTGGGCGTGGCAATTTACCTTTACGGAAGCCAGGCACGTTCAAGTCTTTGACGACTGTTTTAAATGCGGCGTCAACTGCTTTATCAAAAGCTTCTGCAGGAGCTTCGTACGTGAGTACGCCTTGGCTACCTGATGTTTTTTCCCATTTTGCTGTCATGCTAAGTCCCTCCAACAATTCGTTTATACCGTACAAAAATGTACAACAATCCGTATTATAGCATAAATCCTCTATGTGCACACAAGGATTTAGTCTAATAACGCCTGTGTGAAGCGCAGATCCGCCTCTAAAATCGCAGCTGCCAAACCATCGACCGCCTTGTCATGCAAAATCGCTTGTTTCGCTTGTGCGAGTGACTCTTCGATATCCTCTGTTGGAACCGGCACATACGGATAATGCGTGTACATGTAATTCATCAACAACTGGGTTCCGATCTCATCACCTTCCACTGATTTTTGAAGTGACAATACAGTCTTCTCCCACTTCTCAATGTGCGCCGTCGCCTCTACTTGCGACATCTCGTTCATCGATTCTCCATCCGTCCATTTGATGTTCGCAAGCTCGGTAAACGCTTTTTCTAATACAATCAGTTTGATGAGCTTTGGTCGCTCCGACTCGAGCAATTCGTGAAGCACATTGTCGAGCACCGAATCGATATTAAAATGGACATGTTGTAACGCTTCAATTTGCTCCCCTGTACTCCCTCGCGTCAACGTCCGTTTCAACTTGGCAATCGCCGCCGGAAACTCAGTCATCTTTAAAACTTGAAGTACCTGATGCGCCTGTGTGTTGACCGTATCTTTATCTTTTTGCCATTCAAGATACTGGTTAATCCAATGCGCCGCTTCAAACGGTTGGTCACGCATAATGTAATACTGCGCAATCTGAAGCCCACCAGAGGCCGGTTCCTCTGCTTCCGTCATCTGAATCGCGACAAGTTCCTGTAGTTTTTCGAGTGTTTCCGGATCATCCGGTCGTTCCATCGCACATTGGAAGATTTCCATGAAAATAAATGGGTCACCCGGAATCACCTGATACCAATCCCATAAAATCGGTTCGATCCGCTGTCGTTCCCCAGAAGCATCCGCCTCTTGAATCATCTTATGCAGACGCGACCAATTCCCAGGGAACGGATAGTCTTGGTCCTTTTCCTTCTCCATCTTCCCTCACCCTCTCTTCCATACTCTTTCATCTTCCTTTAGGACGCAATTCCTTGTCAATCGATTTCCCGGAAAATGAAAAAAGAGATGATCTCCGTAGAGACCATCTCTATTTTAAATGGAAGCGTCCCAAGAGGGATTCGAACCCCCGACCGACGGCTTAGCTTACCACCATGACTTTCGTCACCAACATTGCGTTGTTTGTAGTCTGGACTATATCTTCACCATTTCAGGTGCGACACGTGTAGTCTCTACGGAACCTCACGAGCATGATGCCCCTCCATTGATTCTACCTCTACGTTCGTAGTCATTCGAATCAACTCGACCCGATTATACGGGAATGAGTTTCCTCGGTATTACCATCAGCATCATCTGTTAAGGCTTCACCGATATAGTGTCGTCCACTTTATAGGTTTCTGTTTCCCTATAAAGGCTCCTATTTGTCTTGAAGGCCGTTGCTCTATCCTGCTGAGCTATTGGGACATTGACATGAAAACTATAATAGAAAAATGGTTTCCTGTCAATCGATTTCCTATATGAAACTCATAGTTTTCCTACGATGTCTAAATCTTCGACGTGCGAACCGTCCTCCGAGCGATAGAAACGCACTGCAGCTTCCCCTTTTTCTAGGTCAAGTAACGCATACGTTTTGTCCGTTCTTCCTCGCGGCATTCGTATCGAACCCGGGTTGATGTAGATGACACCATCCTCGATCAAAGCACCCGCCACATGCGAGTGACCGAACAAGACGACGTTCGCGCCGACTTCTTCAGCCCGATATCGCAAACGATTCAAATCGAATTTGACGTCGTGATGGTGCCCATGGACGATCAGAATCGTACCGGCATCTGTCGTCTCGATTCGCTCGAGTGGAAGGTCTCCCCCAAAATCACAATTCCCACGGACTGTCCGATACGGTAACAAATGTTCATCGACCAAAGCGAGTTGTGAGTCCCCACAATGAAACGCATCATCGATTTCTGCTTCATGTCGTTCAAAAATCGTTGTCAGTTCTTCGGTCAGACCATGACTATCACTCACTATTAGAAAACGCATAAGCTTCATCCTTTCATGAATGGTGTGATTTCTGCCTCCAACTTCCGTAGTGCTTGTCCACGATGGCTGACAACCGCCTTCTCTTCGCGTTCAAGTTCTGCCGCTGTCTTATGGAGCGATGGGACGATAAAGAGCGGGTCGTATCCGAAACCATTCTCGCCTCGTGGCGAGTAGCCGATTGTCCCTTCAATCGTTCCGCGAACGGTCAACGTTTCTCCAGTCGGTTTCGCCAGACAGAGCGCACAAACAAAACGGGCCGTACGATTCGTTTCCCCGTTCAATTTTTCAAGAAGAAGGGCATTGTTCGCCTCATCCGACTTTTCTGGGCCGGCGAAGCGGGCCGAGTACACACCTGGCGCCCCGTCGAGCGCATCGACTTCAAGACCTGAGTCGTCCGCGAGTACGGCGTGTCCGAAATAAGTAGCCGCCTCTGTCGCTTTTAATGCAGCATTTTCTTCGAATGTCGTACCAGTCTCATCAGTTTCCGGTGCATTCGGATAGTCGAGTAATGACTCGACCTCGAACCCGAGCGGGGTCAACATCCCTTCGAGTTCCTTCACTTTTCCCGGATTGTGTGTCGCAATAATCAACTTCATAAAGTCTCCTCCGAACGTTCTCCGACGTACCACCACGAAGCACCGAGTGCTTCTTCAGCCGCCTTGAATAATGATTCGATTCCTCGCTCGGCGAGACCGAGCATCTCGCTCATCTCTTGAAGCGTAAACGTCGCCTCTTCTCCAGTACCCTGTACTTCGACGAAACGACCACTCGCTGTCATGACGACGTTCATATCAACCTCTGCCGCAGCGTCTTCCAAATAATTTAAATCGAGCACGAGTTCGTCTGTCCGTCCGACAGAGATTGCGGCTACACCTTCTTTAATTGGTGTGTCCTCGAGTTTCCCTTGACGTATCAACCGATCGACAGCCAAGACGAGCGCACAGAATCCACCAGTGATGGATGCCGTACGTGTACCGCCATCTGCTTGAATGACATCGCAGTCAATCCAGATTGTTCGTTCTCCAAGCCGTTCTAAATCAACGACCGACCGAAGTGAACGAGCAATCAAACGTTGAATCTCCATCGTTCGTCCCGACTGTTTCCCGCGTACCGATTCCCGGACTGTCCGGTCCCCGGTTGCTCGTGGTAGCATCGCGTACTCGGCATTGATCCAACCTTGTCGCTTCCCACGTAGGAAGTTTGGGACACGTTCTTCGACAGTCGCTGTACAAATCACTTTCGTATCGCCAATTGAAATAAGGACAGACCCTTCCGCATGTTTATTTACATGAGGCACGATTTCAACCGTGCGCAGTTCGTCGTATCGTCTAGTGTCACGCAATGCCCGTCACCTCCACTTTCTCCGCATGGACCGGACGTCCGAGCCATTCGCTCGCAAGTCGGTCAAACAGTTCAATGTCGCCGGTCGCATAAAAAGCATGCGTCGGGACTGTATCTAATCCATTCTCGAGTTCTTGATAATCAAGGATTGCCGCAACCTCAAGCGCCGTCTCGTCACCAGATGAGATGAGGTGGACGTCCGGTCCGACCACATCTTGAATGACTGGGGCAAGGAGTGGGTAATGCGTGCAACCGAGGATGAGCGTGTCCATCTCGGATGTTTGGAGTGGACGTAGTGTCTCTTCCACTACTTGATAGACACGGTCCCCACACACTTCCCCTGCCTCTACGAGCGGAACAAACGGCGGACAGGCGAGCGAATATACGTCTACCTCACCAGCGACGTGACGGAGCGCCTTCTCATACGAGCCGCTCTCGATCGTCATCTTCGTACCGATGACACCGATATGTTTGTTGCGCGTCCCTTTGACGGCCGCACGGGCACCCGGATCGATGACTCCAATGACCGGGATATCGAGACGTTTCCTCGCCTCTTTCAAAACGACGGCCGTCGCCGTGTTACAGGCGATGACAATCATTTTGACATCTCTCTTTAATAAAAACTCAATGAGTTCCCATGTGTATGCTTCAATCTCATCGTGCGGACGCGGCCCGTACGGACAGCGTTCCGTATCCCCGATATAGATGATTTCCTCTTTAGGGAGTTGACGCATCAATTCTTTGACTACTGTCAATCCGCCGACTCCTGAATCGAGGACTCCAATCGCTCGTTTCATTTGTATCACTTCCATTCTCACCTATCTTATCAAAAAACATCGGACGGAAAAAGAAACGTTCCCATGACAAAAAAAGACGAGGTCGCCAATGGCGCCTCGTCCCTTACCCAAATTACTGAGCAAGACCTTCGCTAGTGAGCATGTCAGAAAGCGTTTTGATCGCTTCTCCTGCATCTTCACCTTCAGCAGTGATCTTGATTGTAGAATCTTTTGCGATTCCGAGTGAAAGTACACCCATGATCGATTTCAAGTTAACTGTTTTGCCATTGTACTCGAGGTTGATGTCTGATTGGAACTTAGATGCTGTGTTAACAAGCTGAGTAGCTGGACGAGCGTGAATTCCTGAATCAGCAACGACTGTGAACGTTTTTTCCATGAAATGATGGTCTCCCTTCAAAATTCAATTCCACAGGCGAACCGGCAGAATATTTTTTGTTTGTGAACTCATTATCAAATGATAGCGGATTCGCAAAAATTCTGCAAGCGATTTTTATATTCCGGAGCCCATTCCATAGGACGACCTTCTTTCGACAAATGAACAAGGCTTGTCCGTCCTGCGAATAAAAGTCGGTCTCCGTCATACGCCCCGTAATGAATATCACATGAAGTATTTCCGACCGTCAAGATATTGGCATGCACGGTCAGCTGTTGACGTGGCATGACTTGTCGAACATAGTCACATTGCGCATCGGCGACGACGACAAATCCATCCTTCAAGGAGAAACCTGTCGCCTCTAACAACTCGATTCTCGCATCTTCAAAATAGATGAACGGAATTGTGTTATTCATGTGACCATATGGATCGCATTCAGAAAATCGAACTTTCACATCGAGCGCGATCCCTGCTTTGACACTTGTTTCCCAACCCGGCTCTCGAAAGTACTTGGTCATCGGCTCGCTTATGCCTCGACCGCAGAACCGGTGCGACCTTTGTCACTACCGAAGAACTGTTTGAACGAGTGAAGCGTCGTTTGACGGTTCATCGAAGCGATCGACGTCGTGAGCGGGATGCCTTTTGGACAAACTTCGACACAGTTTTGTGCGTTTCCGCACTGCATGATGCCTCCGTCTTCCATGAGTGCCTCGAGGCGATCTTCCGCGTGGAAGGCACCTGTTGGGTGTGAGTTGAAGAGTCGAACTTGCGAAATAGCCGCTGGACCGATGAAGTCCGATTTGTCGTTCACGTTCGGACACGCTTCAAGACAAACCCCACAAGTCATACATTTCGATAGTTCATACGCCCATTGGCGTTTGTTCTCCGGCATACGCGGTCCTGGACCGAGGTCGTATGTGCCATCGATTGGGACCCATGCCTTCACTTTTTTCAACGCGTCGAACATACGTTGACGGTCGACTTGAAGGTCACGGATGACCGGGAACGTCTTCATCGGTGCAAGACGAATCGGTTGCTCAAGTTTATCGACAAGTGCTGTACACGATTGGCGTGGCTTCCCGTTGATGATCATCGAACAGGCACCACACACTTCCTCGAGACAGTTCATATCCCAGTTGATCGGTGTCGTCTTGTCCCCGTTCGCGTTGACCGGGTTACGGCGGATTTCCATCAATGCCGAGATGACGTTCATGTTCGGACGGTACGGAACCGTGAATTCTTCAGTATACGTCGCTTGGTCCGGTCCATCTTGGCGTTCGATGATGAAACGGATGTCTTTTTGTTCAGATTGCATTGGCGTCGTCATTTCGTCTTCGCCCCTTTCTTCGAGTAATCCCGCTTACGTGGCGGGATTAACGAAACGTCGATTTCTTCATAAGAGATATCGACTTCCCCATCTTTGTAACGTGCCATCGTCGTCTTCATGAACTGCTCATCATTACGTTCCGGGAATTCCGGCTTGTAATGAGCACCACGACTCTCGTCTCGCTTGAGGGCGCCGAGTGTGATGACGCGTGCGAGGTCGAGCATGTGGTCGAGTTGTCGAATGAACGATGCCCCTTGGTTGCTCCAACGTGCCGTATCCGTAGCCGAGATGTTATGGAAACGTTCACGCAATTCTTGGATTTTCTTGTCGGTCGCTTCAAGCTTGTCATTGTAGCGAACGACCGTGACGTTGTCCGTCATGAGTTCACCGAGTTCACGGTGGATTTGATACGCATTCTCTGTACCATCCATCGCGAGGATCTCATTGAAGCGCTCGATTTCTTCACGTTCGTTGAAGTTAAAGAGTGCGTCCGATACGCTTTCTGTCGCTTGATCGAGACCACGCATATAGTTGACCGCCGCAGGACCGGCCTCCATTCCACCATGAACGGCTGAAAGAAGAGAGTTTGCGCCGAGACGGTTCGCTCCGTGCATCGAATAGTCACATTCACCGGCTGCGAAGAGTCCTGGTATATTTGTCATTTGGTCGTAGTCGACCCATAGTCCGCCCATTGAGTAGTGAACGGCAGGGAAAATCTTCATCGGTACTTTACGTGGGTCATCTCCTACGAACTTCTCGTAAATCTCGAGAATCCCACCAAGTTTGATATCGAGCTCTTTCGAGTCTTTATGAGACAAGTCGAGGTAAACCATGTTCTCGCCGTTGACTCCAAGTTTTTGATTGACACAAACGTCGAAGATTTCACGCGTCGCGATGTCACGCGGTACGAGGTTTCCGTAAGCGGGATATTTCTCTTCGAGGAAGTACCATGGCTTCCCGTCTTTGTATGTCCAGACACGTCCACCTTCCCCACGAGCCGATTCACTCATGAGACGAAGCTTGTCATCACCAGGAATCGCTGTCGGGTGAATTTGAATAAACTCCCCGTTCGCATAGACCGCGCCTTGGCGGTAAACCGCTGCCGCTGCTTGTCCTGTGTTGATGACCGAGTTTGTCGACTTCCCGAAGATGACCCCTGGACCACCTGTCGCCAAGATGACCGCGTCTGATGGGAACGCTTTAATTTCCATCGAGCGCAAATCCTGACAGACCGCACCGCGGCAGATTCCTTCTTCATCCACGATTGCACGAAGGAATTCCCAACCTTCATATTTCTCGACAAGACCTTGTGCCTCGTATCGGCGAACCTGCTCATCAAGCGCGTAGAGAAGTTGTTGCCCTGTTGTTGCTCCTGCATAGGCCGTACGGTGGTGAAGTGTTCCTCCGAAACGTCGGAAGTCTAAGAGCCCCTCAGGCGTACGGTTGAACATAACACCCATCCGGTCGAACATGTGAATGATTTTCGGAGCATTGTCCGCCATCTTTTGAACTGGCGGTTGGTTGGCGAGGAAGTCGCCTCCGTAAACCGTGTCGTCAAAATGTTGCCAAGGAGAATCGCCTTCTCCTTTCGTATTGACGGCTCCGTTGATGCCACCTTGGGCACAGACTGAATGTGAACGCTTGACCGGTACAAGCGAGAATAGTTTTACCGGAACACCCATCTCTGCCGACTTGATTGTCGCCATGAGTCCAGCTAGACCGCCTCCGATGACGATCAAACTTTGATTTGCCATGTAAAATTCCCCCTAATTACAAGATGCCTGCAAACGTCAAAATTGAACGGATGCCGACAAAAGATAGTGCCAAGAACACGACACCTGATACGTAGCTCATGAGACGTTGCGAACGAGGTGACTGTGTGATTCCCCATGTGATCGAGAACGACCAAAGACCGTTTGCGAAGTGGAACGTAGCCGAAAGGATTCCGACTATGTAAAAAATGAGCATGAGCGGGTTGTCGACGATGTTTTGCATCATCTCCGCATTGACTTCAACGCCACGTAACTTCGCAAGGCGCGTTTCCCAAACGTGCCATGAGATGAAGATCACGAGGAAGACTCCTGTGAAGCGTTGTAAGATGTACATCCAGTTGCGTGCGTATGAATAGCGGTTCGAGTTGATCGATCCAAGAAACGCATAGTACACGCCGTACACTCCATGGAAAATCATCGGCAATGCGATAATCGTCACTTCAAGGAAGTACAGATACGGTAAGTTCTCCATAAATTTTGCTGCTTTGTTGAATGACTCCACTCCATCGACGATGTAGTAGTTGACCGACAAGTGAACGATCAAAAACAAACCGATTGGAATGACCCCAAGTAGCGAATGGACTTTACGACTAAAATAGTCACGATGCGCTGCCATTCTAGTTCCCCCTTTTCACGAGCATTGGCTCGTTTTGTCAATAAAAGCGTTTTCAAATGCAGATATAGCTTTCTGTCTTTTATTCTACTCTTGTGAAATTTGTATGACAAGACAACCTAGCCGATTTGTGCCACATTCTTTTCAAAAATTCAGGATGACCAAATTCCGATTGGTCGTTATAATAATATAGAGAGATTGGAGTGATGGGATATAATGGAAACGATGAGCCAACCGATTTTCGCGATTGAACTTCTTCGCGACTATGTGTTGACGGACTTGCTAGGTGAAGATTACGCCCAAGTCATCTATTGGTCAGGGAAACGGGTCGCCCGTAAATTCCCGACGATGTCTGACGATGAACTGATTGCTTTCTTCGCAGAGGCAGGTTGGGGCGAGTTAACACTCAAGAAGGAACGAGGGAGTAAATTCACATATGAATTGACCCCACCACCTGCGACTCAAGCTAAAGCGACAGGCTACTATCAACTAGAAGCCGGATTTTTAGCCGAACAGATTGCAGGTCGTTTCCAGTGTGTTGCAGAAGGCTACGCCGATCCCGCTCGAAAAGCCGTCCAAATCACCGTCCAACTAGACCGGAAAGACGATTACAAATAAGAGTCGGTGCCCTCCGCATCGACTCTTATTTTTGTTTCTGCTGAAGTTGTCGACGTATATATCGACGAAATTCATCAAGTTCTTGTGGATGAAACGTCACGACCTCTCCTTCATATCCTTGAGTCGCCTTACGTATGACATCGACGATATTTTCTGGGAAATGTCCGTTCTCTAACAACCAACCGAGCGTTTCCTGTTTTGAAAGAAGGACATGTTCTCGTTCATAAGCCAGGCCGCGTATCAAGTTCAACACGCTATAGATTGGATTTTTTTCAATCGTTTTGAGGCAATCGAGTGCATCTATTCGAATCGAATCAGAAAAATGAGCTGAATCAAATCCGCAGAGCAATTCATGAAGCGGTTGCCCTCGCCAAGTTATACCTCGCTCTAAAATCACTAGTACGTGAGCCGCCAAATCAGGATCGGTAAATCCTCGTTGCAACTCGGTACGCTCTTCCCTACTTGTCTCTTCGAAACGCGAGCGCCACCCTTCACTATAATGAAACTCGAAAGGACTCGGATGACACCAGTCTTCTAGCTGCGCCGTTGTCAGTATACTCAGTTCGAGCGGATATGGTTCATTCGAGTATAGAAGACAGCAGTCAATCAGCTTTTGCCGTTCCTCACGAGTCAACGCGTCAGCCACAACAAGCAATAAATCTACATCACTTTGTTTTGGATGAAAGCCACCCATCGCTAGTGACCCATGGATGTATACATGATGAATAGTTGGCAGGAATTCATCAATCGCCTCTAAAAAGGAAGAAATCTTTGTTTCCACATCCTTTGGAAATTTCCTCATTCATCCGTCTCCTCATGTACATATTGAAGCACGGTCTCCGCTAATTTTTCAGGCAATCCTGCTTCCTTCAGTTGTTCAAGCGATGCCAGACGGATTTGCTTCATCGAACCGAAATGTCGGATGAGCTGTTGACGACGTTTCGGACCGACACCCGGAATCTCGTCTAGTATCGATTTCGTCATCTTCTTCGTCCGCAAGCTACGGTGGAAGGTGATGGCGAAACGGTGGACCTCATCTTGCATCCGCTGCAACAGATAAAACGCACTCGACCGTGGATGGAGCTCGACGACAGCACCACTTTCTCCGAACAACAGTTGGCTCGTCCGATGTCGGTCATCCTTTTTGAGCGAGCCGACCGGTAAGTCGAGCCCGAACTCGTTTTGGATGACGTCGAGCGCCGCATTCAATTGCCCGATCCCCCCGTCGATCAACAGAAGATCTGGCAGTCGCTTCTCTTCCGTCAACAAGCGGCGGAACCGTCGACGGACGACTTCACGCATCGTCTCGTAGTCATCCGGCCCTTGGACGGTTCGAATCTTATACTTCCGATATTCTTTCTTAAGTGGCTTCCCGTCCTCGAAGACGACGAGTGCTGACACGGCGTCCGCCCCTTGAATGTTCGCGTTATCGATGATATCTACGCGTGACAAGTTCGGTATGCCGATGGCTTCTCCGAGTTCTCGCATCGCGAGTAACGTGCGCTCTTCGTCACGGGCAAGTAACTCGAACTTCTCGTTCAACGCAATCGTCGCATTCTTCGTCGCCAAATCAAGCAACTGTTTCTTTGCCCCACGTTTCGGTTGCATCACTTTCGTACCAAGCGCTTCGTTTAGAAGATCGAGCCGAACCGTCTCCGGAACAAGAATCTCTTTCGGGACGACGTTTTGTTCATAAAACTGCACGATGAAACTTTCGAGTTCTTCCGAAGGTTCTCCGTGCATCGGGAAGAGCGAGACATCTCGCTCAATCATCTTGCCGCCACGCATATAGAACACTTGGACGCACATCCAGCCTCGGTCGAGCGTATAGCCGAAGACGTCACGCGCTGTCGGGTCGGCCGTAATCATATTCTGTTTGTTCATGATCGATTCGACCGCTCGAATCTGGTCGCGCAGTTCAGCTGCCCGCTCGAATTGCATCTCTTCAGCGGCATGTCCCATCTCGACGTTCAGCTTCTTGAGCGTCTCACTCGTCTCGCCGTTCAAGAAGCGCCGGATTTCACTGACGATCTCTTTTTGCGAATCCGTGTCAATCGCTAGTTCACATGGTCCTAGGCATTGGCCGATGTGATAATACAGACAGAGTTTCTTTGGCATCGGCTGACACTTCCGGAGCGGATACAGTTTATCGAGGAGACGTTTCGTTTCATTCGCCGCATAGGCGTTCGGATACGGTCCAAAATAATGTCCGCCGTCTTTCTTCAAGTTCCGTGTCGTCAAGAGCCGCGGATACGGTTCATTCGTGATCTTGATATACGGGTACGTTTTATCATCTTTCAAACGGATATTGTACTTCGGGTCGTGCTTTTTGATGAGTGTCATCTCAAGCAGGAGGGCCTCGAGCTCGCTCGCCGTCACGATGTATTCAAAGTCACGAATCTCGGCGACGAGGCGCATCGTCTTGATGTCGTGGGCGCCCGTGAAATAAGAGCGGACCCGATTCTTCAAGTTTTTCGCTTTACCGACATAAATGACCTCGCCGTATTCATTTTTATGCAGATAGCATCCCGGTTCATCCGGAAGTAGCGCTAATTTATGTTTTATGTGGTCGCTATGACTCAATTCCATTCACCTCAGTTTAGCTTCCTCCTAGACGGGAAAAAGAGTGTGATATCTCGTCAGAGGAGGATTTTATATTATGAAACGATACGATGTCATTATTATTGGGAGCGGGTCTGCCGCGAGCCAAGCCGCCACGATTTTACGCGATGCCGGTAAAGAGATCGCCATTATTGAAAATTGGACGTTCGGGGGAACGTGTCCTCAACGCGGGTGTGACCCGAAAAAAATGCTTGCCGAAGGGGCCGAACTACTCGCCCGTGCCGAGCGTATGCGCGAACTTGGCGTAGAAGGCAGCCTCTCACTCGATTGGTCATCCTTCAAAAAGCGGATTGATGAATACCGCTTCTCGATTCCTACGTCTAAGACGCAACATTGGAACGAGATGAACATCGATTTATATCAAGGAGAACCTCACTTTATCGATAAAGACTCAATCGTCATCGATGGTCACGAACTTTCTGCCCCTCAATTTTTGATTGCGACAGGTCAAACGCCCCGTCCTCTTGATATCCCAGGGGGCGAACATGCCATCACGAGTGATGATGTGTTCGACCTCGAATCGTTACCAAAATCGATTCACATTGTCGGGGCCGGTTATATCGCCTTTGAATTCGCTCATATTTTCCGACGTTTCGGAAGCGAAGTGACACTCCTCATACGTTCACGTGCATTGAAAGCATTCGACCCGAACGTCGTCCACCGACTCGTCGAGGAATCGAAGCATATCGGCATTACCGTCCGACATGACGTTGAGCCAACTAGAATCGATGGGAACATCTTAACGTTATCAGATGACTCTACCCTTGAAGGAGTGGTCCTTAACGCCACCGGACGAATCCCGAGCATCGAGCGACTCCACCTCGATACGGCTGGAGTCGAAACAGACCACGACGGTGTACATGTGAACGGTTATCTTCAGACGAGCAATCCAAATATTTATGCAGCTGGCGACGTCGCCAGCAGTCCGAACCCGGCGCTCACACCGTTTGCTGGTCAGGAAGGACGCCTCGCCGCATTGAATATGCTTCATGGGAATACACGGGCACTCCCGGAACGTCCGGCACCGACAATCGTCTTTACAACGCCACCAATTGCCAAGGTCGGACTGACCGTTGAGGAAGCGGAAGCTGAGGGGATTGACTTTGAGGTGAAAGAGACTGATATGTCGCACTTCCTCACCTACTCGCGCATCAATGACGCGACCGCCTATACGAAAGTATTATTGAGTGCAGACGATTACGTAATCGGGGCACATGTAATCGGACACCATGCGCCGGAACTCATCAATCTGTTCTCTTTCATTATACAGAACAAACTGTCGCATCAACACGTCAAACACTTAGAGGTCGCCTATCCGACCGCCGCTTCCGACCTCACCTATCTCATCTAAACAAAAGACGGGACTCGCCTCGTGGCGAATCCCGTCTTTTTCTCATTCGATTCCTTTATCTTTATCTTCTTTCAGTGCGTCTTGTAACGACTTCTCCCAAAGCGGGACGCCTTTCGCGTGCGCCGCACGCGAAATGAGGTGCCCGCCAACGGGAGCCGTCAAGAGGACGAAGAAGAGACCGAGCAAGAGTCTTGCGTCAAATACCCGTTCATCGACATATACGTGAAGGACGGCCGCAAAGAGGACGAACATGACACCGAGTGTCGCACTCTTTGAGGCAGCGTGTGTTCTCGAATAAATATCTGGGAGACGGATGAGACCGATCGCGGCGACGACAGTGAAGAAGACGCCGATGATTGTGAAGATGCCGGTAATGAGATCAAAGATCATTGTCGCGGTCATGTTGAATAATCTCTCCCCTCTCTAAGAATTTCGAGAATGCCACCGTTCCGATGAAAGCTAGAATACTGAGTAGCAAGATGACTTCAAAATAAAGGGTCGTATCGAGCAGGATCGACAGCAGGGCAACGACCGAGATGAGCGCAATCCCGATTGAATCGAGCGCGATGACTCGGTCCGCTGTCGTCGGTCCCTTGACGACGCGATACAACATCATCAACATCGCAAGCAAGAGAATGGCGAGCGAGATGTAGATGAGAATATCTAGTAAATCCATCACTCTGTCGCCTCCTTAATGCTTGATTCAAAGTTATCATAAATGTCTTTTCGTAACGCTTCTTTATCCGGCATATTGAGTGCGTGGATATAGAGCACAGAATTGTCTTTTGACACTTGAACGACGAGCGTCCCTGGTGTGAGTGTGATCAGCATCGACAGCAAGCTGATTTTCCATCCCTTGTCGAGTGACGTCTCATAGCGGAAGATTCCTGGTTGAATCTTCAGTTTCGGACTGAGGACGAGACGTAACACCTCGAAGTTCGCAAGGAACAGTTCACGGATGAAAATCAAGAGTAGTTTAAATAACCGCCAAACACGCGCAAAATAGAAACTACCTCCACCCGATTTGAAGAATCGGCGCATCATGAACAAGATGAGTAACCCGAGTATATACCCGATAAAGAATCCGCTCGATGTGAACGATCCCGTGAGGAACATCCAGATGAACGCCAGGAAAAAGTTAATCAATAGTTGATATGCCATCTGTATTTCACTCCTTTATCACGGCATCGATATAGATTTCTGGATTGACGAGCGGCTCGATTGCTTGCGTGATGTACGGATGGATGGCTTCTGCCCCGAATCCGTAACCGACCGCAATGACGAGCAGCAAGAAGGCAGGGACAATTAAACGTTTCGTATATGGGACGAGCGGTCCATCATACTCACGCTTCGCCTCTCCCCAAAATCCGTTCAAGAAGATCTTCATGACCGAATAGAGGACAAAGAGACTCGATAAGAGGACGAGCAACGGACCGAACAACTGCCCTTCATCCATACCACCTGACACAATTAATAGTTTCCCGAAGAATCCACTGAGTGGCGGGATTCCCGCGAGCGAGAGAGCTGCGACGAAGAACGTCCATCCGAACAGCGGGAAACGGGTGATGAGTCCTCCCATATCACGGAGTTGACCAGATTTGGTGATGCCAATCATCATCCCGACGAGCATGAAGAGAACCGCCTTGATGATCATATCGTGAATCAAATAGTAAAGCGACCCTTCAAGAGACGTTTGCGTATTGACCGAGATTCCGTACAAAATGACCCCGACCGCAATCATAATGTTGTAGATGATGATCAACTTCACATCGTTATAGGCGATTGCCCCTGTCATCCCGATGAAGATCGTGAGGACAGCGAGCACCATGAGGAACGTCTGTAAAAACTCACCGTTCCCATCAAAGAGTAACGTGTACGTCCGTAAAATCGAGTACACCCCTACTTTCGTCAAGAGTGCCCCGAACATCGCGAGAATCGGGGTCGGTGCGACCACATATGCTCCCGGGAGCCAGTAGTGAAGTGGCACGAGTGCCCCTTTCATCCCGAAGACGATGACGAAGAGTACACCGATGACGGTGATGACGTCCGGGTTATCGACGAGCGGGATTTTCATCGCCAAGTCCGCCAAGTTGAGCGTGCCTGTCACGCCATAAAGCAGAGCGACCGACATGACGAAGAGCGCCGAGGCGATGATGTTCACGAGCAAGTACTTGATTGACTCCCGTAATTGGACACCACGTCCACCGAGTACGATCAACACGTATGAAGACATCAAGAAGACTTCAAAGAAGACGAACAAGTTAAAAATATCACCCGTAGTAAAGGCACCGTTCACCCCGACGAGCAAGAACAACATCGCGATGTACAAGTAGTTCCCTTCATACGAATCTGAAAAATAATGGACGGCGAACCATACGACAAATAGTGTGAGTAGTGTCGACGTCGTCACGAGTAGGGCTGACAGCATATCCGATACGAGACTGATCCCGAAAGGTGCTTGCCAGTTCCCGAGGTTGAGGGTTTGAATTCCCTCAACGGAGACCGTGTGTACGAGAAAGAGTGACACGATCGAAGTAATGACTAAAGCTCCAAGAGCCATCCCGCGCTGCAGTTGGACCCGTTTTGGCATGAACATCATAATGATGGCCGCAAGCGCAGGAATGACGATTGGAAAGACCGGTAAGTTAATCATACGATTCTGTTCCTTTCATTTCTTCCATATTGTCCGTGCTGAGCTCCTGGTATGTGCGGTATGCAAGTACGAGGAAGAACGCCGTTACACCGAAACTGATAACAATCGCCGTCAAGACGAGCGCTTGTGGTAACGGATCCGTAAATTCAGTCACGCCGTCCACAAGGACAGGGGCATCCCCTGTCTTCAAACCTGCCGTCGTCAAGACGAGCAAGTGTGCCGCGTGGCTAAATAGTGCCGTGCCGATGATGATGCGCAACAAACTTCTTGAGAGAACAAGATAGACCGCACACATCGTCAGAACACCGATGATGATGCTAACGAAGATTTCCATTATTCACTCTCTCCAATCGTTTGAATGATCGTCATGGTGACACCGATGACAACGAGATAGACCCCTAAATCGAACGCAATCGCCGTATGGAGTGTCTGCTCACCGAGAAGTGGCAAATCAAACTTTCCGTAGGCGTGCGTTAAGAACGGACGATCAAAGAAAATTGAGTGAAGACCTGTCGCGAGCGCAATCAATAACCCCGTCGCTGTCATGAGACGATAGTCGATTGGGAGCACGTTCGCGAGCGTCTTCGAATCAAATGCAAGTAGCAGTAAGACGAGTGCCGCGGATGTCATCAACCCACCGATGAAGCCTCCACCTGGTGAATAGTGACCGGCAAAGAACAAATCGATTGAGAAGATGACGATGATGAAGAAGATGATAATCGCAGCCGTCTGCAAAATGACATCATTGACGGGTTTGCTATTTTGCTTCATGTGCACCTTCTCCTTTCGTACGTCGTGATGTTCTAAATTTAATCATCGTGTAAATCCCGAGTGCCGCAAGTCCGAGAACGACGATTTCAAACAAGGTATCAAATCCACGGAAGTCGACGAGGACGACGTTAACCATGTTCTTCCCTGCTGCGAGCTCATATACGTTCTCTTTATAAAATTCCGAGATCGACGTGAGCGATTTATTCGTGAGCGCCATGAAACTGAGAAGCGTCACGGTCGTTCCTACAAGAATGGCCACGATGGCATTCCCTACTTTGAAGCGCATGCGTACTTCCTTCTTGCTGATCTCTGGCATGTGATAGAAGACGAGCAAGAACAGTGCCACAGAGACCGTCTCGATGACGAGCTGGGTGAGCGCCAAGTCAGGTGCACCGAAGAAGACGAAGAAAAGGGCTACGCCGTAACCAACGACTCCAAGTAAGATGATGGACGGGAGACGCGACTTCATGAATAGAATCGCGAGCGCACCGAGCATGACAACAGCTCCGAGAACATATTCATACGGCGCAATCTCAGCCAAGTTCTCGAATGAGAACTTGTACATGTCGAACCACCAAATGCTAAAGAGCATCATTCCTGAAAGGAAGACGAAAATATAAATCAAATACGACCGGATGAAACCAGTCATATAGTTGTCTTTAAAGCGATACGCTGCCTTATTCGACCAAACGAGCGTACCATCGTACACTCCGTTAAGCGTCAAACGGTGTGGGATGCGATTGTAAATCCCCATCCATTTGCCCATCTGCCAAAACAGTAAGGAACCGAGGAGGACGACCCCGATAGTCATATATAGTTCAGGCGTGAGTCCGTGCCAGAAGTAGATGTGGACATCGACTTCCTGGCCTTGTGCGACGAGTGTCGGATAAATCGACTCGACGGCTGGCTTAATGAGCGAGTTCGACAACACGTTCGGGAAGAACCCGAGACCGACAACGAGAAGCGCTAGGATGACCGGCGAAATCAACATGCCGATTGGTGCCTCATGCGGTTGTTTCGGTAACTGATCGAACTTCGCTTTGCCCATGAACGTCCGTGCGAACAGCATGATGCTGTAAATGAACGTAAACACACTACCGATGAAGGCAATGACCGGGAGTAAAATCCCGATCGTATCGAGCGCAAAGAAGTCGGCTGAGAAGACTTTCGTCGTCGCCTTCAAGAACATCTCTTTACTCAAGAAACCGTTAAATGGCGGAAGACCTGCCATCGACAACGAACCGATGATGGCAATCGTGAACGTGATCGGCATGACGGTCATCAGACCACCGAGTTTTCGAATATCACGCGTGCCCGTCTCATGGTCGACAATCCCAGCCATCATGAAGAGCGAACCTTTGAACGTCGCGTGGTTAATCAAATGGAAGATAGCGGCGATTGTCGCTACCATAAAGATATTGTCATCCATTCCGTCATAATGAAGGGCAGCTGCCCCGAGACCAAGAAGTGACATGATCAATCCAAGCTGACTGACCGTAGAGAACGCCAAGATCCCCTTCAGGTCGGTCTGCTTAACAGCGTTGAACGACCCCCAGAACATCGTGAACATCCCGACCCCTGCAATCGTCCATAGCCATACTGATGACTCCTGAAACACCGGACTCATACGGGCCACAAGATAGAGACCCGCCTTGACCATCGTTGCTGAGTGGAGGTACGCACTGACCGGAGTCGGTGCCTCCATCGCATCAGGTAACCAAATGTGGAACGGGAACTGCGCAGATTTCGTGAAGGCCCCGAGCAAGATGAGAATCATCGCAACAAGGAAGAACGGACTCTCGGCGATGACACCTGAGTTCGCGACCATGTCACGAATGCTGTACGAGCCGATCATCGACTCGAGTAAGACAATCCCCCCGAGCATCGATAATCCACCGAATACAGTGAGAAGCATTGATTTTTGAGCACCGTAACGAGAACGCTCTTTTTCATACCAGTATCCGATCAACAGAAACGATGAAATCGATGTGAGTTCCCAGAACATATACATGACAATCATGTTGTCCGAAAGAACGACCCCGAGCATGGCGCTCATGAACATCAAGAGATACACATAAAAATGTCCTAACGATTCCTTATCCTTATTCAAATAATAAATCGAATAGAGGACGACGAGCGCCCCGATCCCCGTAATGAGGAGGGCGAATAACAGACTGAGTCCGTCGACGTATGCCGTGAAGTTAATCCCGAGAGACGGCATCCACGAAATCGTCGCTGTCACGACGTCCCCTGCACTCGTAATCGGAATGAATCCGGCGAAGTAGGTGACGAGGACGACCGGAACGATCAGGACGAACCAACCTGTATGAATTTGCTTCATCCCCCGAAACAAAAACGGGATGAACGGTGCCGCGAGGAGCGGCAACAAAATAGCTAAATGTAACACCGACAAGAAAATTCCTCCTTCGAACAGAGTCGTACACTTAATAGAGCCGTAAAGTAAGGTCACTTGACTCCATCATGTCTTCCTCATGAGTATAGCGTAAATTTTCAGTCTGTTTCCATGATAAAAGCTTCCAGTTCAAACGCTTCCTAGTTATTTTTTTCTGTCTGTTAAATATGAAGGAAGCCGACGGAAATCTTATAAAAAAAATTAGAAATCAGACGTTATGTATCGGAAAATGACCCGAGTGATACCCTACGGAATAACTCATTCTATTCCCTACTTGCCTGTTCTTTTCCTTCTTTTACAGTCGACAAAACAAAAAAGCAGCCGATAAACCATCGGCTGCTACGCAATTATTGTGCTGTCGCGATAAACTCTTTTAATGCTTCTTTCGGTTGGAATCCCATTGTTTTAGAAACAGGCTGACCGTCTTTGAACATCATGAGTGTTGGAATGCTTTGAATTTGGAAAGCACCCGCGACTTCAGGATTTTCGTCTACGTCGAGTTTCACGATTTGGACTTGGTCACTCATTTCTTGATCAAGTTCTTCAAGAACTGGCGCGATCATGCGACATGGTCCACACCAAGTTGCCCAAAAATCAACGAGGACTACGCCCTCTTTAACATCTTGTTCAAACGATTGAGTCGTTGCGTGTTTAATAGCCATTTATAAAAACCTCCCCAATAAGATGAGAGAGTCCTGATTTAGAACTCTCATGCAATTCATGTTCAGAGTATACCACGGAGGGTAACAACCCCAAAACGTTTTGCTTATTAGCTATTGACGAGGTGTTTGCGGAATTCTTCCGTCAACATCGGGACGACATCGAACAAGTCACCGACGATTCCATAATCCGCTACGCTGAAGATGTTCGCTTCTGGGTCTTTGTTGATGGCGACGATCACTTTCGCGTTACTCATCCCTGCCAAGTGTTGAATCGCTCCAGAGATCCCGCATGCGATATAAAGATCCGGCGTGACGACTTTACCCGTCTGTCCGATTTGAAGCGCGTAATCGCAGTAGTCGGCGTCACATGCTCCACGTGAAGCACCGACCGCTCCTCCGAGCAGTTCGGCCAACTCTTCAAGCGGTTTGAATCCATCTTCGCTCTTCACACCACGTCCGCCTGCGACGATGACTTTCGCTTCCGCCAAGTCGACTTTTCCTGTCGCCTTGCGCACGACTTCTTTGACGATCATCGCGAGGTCTTTCAATTCGACTGCTGGCGTTTCAACAGAGACGCTTGCGCCTGCTTGACGAGGAAGCGCATCGATGTTGTTCGGGCGGATTGTGAAGAACATGACCGAATCTTTGAACTTCACTTTTTCGAACGCCTTCCCTGAGTAGATTGGGCGAACGAATTCTGCATCGCGACCTGTCCCTTCGATGGAAACAACGTCACTAATGAGTCCGGCATCGAGACGTGCCGCAAGTTTCGGTGCGATGTCTTTCCCTAGAGCCGTGTGTCCAAGAACAATCATTTCCGGTTTTTCTTGCTCGATCAACTGACGGAGCACCTGTCCATAACCGTCTGGCGTATAGTGTTTGAGACGCTCGTCTTCGACGACGAGGACGCGGCTTGCGCCATGTTCTCCGAGTTCTTGGGCGAGTGATTGCACGTGATCCCCAATCACGACTGCCGTCACATCGTCTGTTAATTGTTTCGCCGCAGCGATGGCTTCAAATGATACGTTACGTAACGCGCCTTCACGCGCTTCTGCGAGTACTAAAGCTTTCATCTATGATCTCCCCCTTAAATGACTTTCGCTTCCGTGCGAAGAAGTTGTACGAGCTCATTCACTTGTGTCGACAAATCGCCTTCAAGGATGCGCCCGGCTTTCTTCTCCTCTGGTAAGAATCGTTCGATCGTCTCGATTTTCGCCTCGATTTCATCCTCATCGAGTTCGATGTCCATGAGTTCGAGTTCTTCGAGCGGCTTTTTCTTCGCCTTCATGATTCCTGGCAAGCTCGGGTAACGTGGCTCGTTCAATCCTTGTTGTGCCGTCACGAGGAGTGGGAGTGCGACTTCGATGACTTCCGTGTCCCCTTCCACATCGCGTGTGACCGTTGCCGTCGTACCATCGATTTCAAGACCGGTGATCGTCGTCACGTAGTTCATGTCGAGAAGTTCAGCGACACGCGGTGCGACTTGTCCGCTACCACCGTCGATTGCGACATTTCCTGCGAAAATGAGGTCTGCGTCTTGTTCTTTCAAATACGTCGCAATGACTTTTGAAATCGTGACGTGATCCGCATCCTCGACATCGTCTTCGATTGAGATGCGAACGGCTTTGTCCGCTCCCATCGCGAGCGCTGTACGAAGTTCCTTATCTGCATCTTCTGGTCCTACCGTGATGACCGTGACCTCTCCCCCGAGTGCGTCACGTTTTTGAATCGCTTCTTCGACTGCATATTCGTCATACGGGTTGATGATGAACTCAGCACCGTCTTCTTGAATTTCCCCATTCTCGAGCTGAATCGCTTCCTCTGTATCAAACGTACGTTTCAGCAAAACAAAAATATTCATGGTTGATCCCCCTTTAGTCAATTCTTCCCATCATTCATGAATCAGCATTCATTTTTTGAGCTAGTGATAGGGCTCACTGTTAAGTAAGCCCCTTTTTTAACATATGGTGCACGTTCGTAAGTGTCGACAATAGATCGTACTTGAAGCCACTCGCCATCCAGCTCGTCACAACCTCATCGATTGTGCCGAAAATCATTTGACGGGCGAGTCGATAGTCTAAATCGGTGTCGAACTCTCCTGTCTCGATTCCATGTTTGACGACAGAATCAATTAAATTCAAGTACGGTTTGAGCACTTCTCCAATTTTTTGGCGAAGTACCAGATTCGATTGTCTCAGTTCGATTTGTGTCACGACAGCGAGGTCGTAATCGGCCGACAGTTGCTTTAAATGAGATTCTATCAACTGATATAGCTTATTACTAGCTGTCGCCTCATTCTCGATTTGTTGCTTCGAGTAGTCGATGAACAGCCCCATCTTCGTTTGGAACAACTCGATCAAGAGATGCTCCTTGTTTTTGAAGTACAAGTAGATTGTACCGTCCGCGACACCCGCCTCTTTGGCGATAGCTGTCACCTTTGCACCGTGATAGCCATGATTTGCAATCACTTTGACCGCCGCATCAATGATTCGGTCACTTTTTGAAATGTTATTTGTCATAAACCCCAAGCTCCTTACCGCTGCAGAAAAAATGAATGATGGTTCATTCATTTATTATTCTATCATGCATACGCTTGGTGTCAACTGCTTTGTTTCACTTGCTTCGCCTTCTCTTCGTCGACGAGAACGCGACGTAAAATTTTACCGACGAACGTCTTCGGCAACTCATCACGGAACTCATACAACTTCGGTACTTTATAGGCTGCTAGCTTTTCACGACAATGTTTGTCGAACTCTTCTTCCGTCACGTTTGTGTTGTCACGGAGGACGATGAACGCCTTGACGGTCTCACCGCGATACGGGTCAGGGACACCGATACAGACCGCTTCCTTGACGGCTGGGTGTTCATAGAGTACTTCTTCGATTTCACGCGGATAGACGTTGAAACCACCTGCGATAATCATGTCCTTCTTCCGATCGACGATATAGAAGAACCCGTCCTCACCCATATATCCGAGGTCTCCGGTCGCGAGCCAGCCATCCTTCAAAACGGCTGCTGTCTCCTCCGGCTTCTGCCAGTATCCTTTCATGACCTGCGGACCACTCAGCATGATCTCTCCAATCTCACCAATGTCCGCCTCGGTCTCTCCGTCCGCTTTTACTATTTTAGCAGAAGTATCTGATAGCGGGGCACCGATTGATCCGACGATGCGTTTATCCCATAAGAAGTTCGCATGTGTGACTGGAGACGTCTCAGACAATCCGTATCCTTCAACAATACGACCTCCTGTGATTTTCTCAAACTCTTCTTGCACTTCAATCGGAAGTGGTGCCGACCCAGAGATACATGCTTCGATCGAAGACAAATCGTACTTCTTCAATTTCGGGTCGTTCAGAATCCCAACATACATCGTCGGCGCACCTGGGAAGAAGTGTGGTTTCTTTTTCTGAATCGTCTTCAGGACATCCGTTACTTCAAAACGAGGCACGAGCACGAGCTCATAGCCGTTCGTGACACCGAAGTTTAGACAACACGACATCCCGTAGACGTGGAAGAAAGGTACGACACAAAGAACGCGCTTCTCATCCCCACGATTATACTTATAGAATAAGTTCGTGATTTGATCCGCGTTCGCCGTCAAATTGAAGTGGGTCAACATGACGCCTTTCGGAAGACCGGTCGTTCCGCCTGTATATTGAAGAACAGCGACATCTTCTTTCGGATCGATTTCGAGCGGTGTGATTGGGTTAAAGTCCTTATAATCTTTGAACGGCGTCGATCCGGTCGTATCGATGACGATATTGTTCTCACGTTTCACTTTGATCGGATACAGTTTGTTTTTCGGGAAAGGTAGGTAGTCAGCGATACTCGTTGTAATTACGGTTTGAATCTCCGTCTTCTCACTGACACGAAGCGTTTTCGGATATAACAGGTCGAGGGTGATGACGATTTTGACGCCCGCATCTGTGACGAGGTTATCGAGCTCACGTTCCGTGTAGAGCGGATTCGTCTGAACGACCGTCCCACCTGCATAGAGCACGGCATAGAACGAGATCACATATTGAGGACAGTTCGGGAGCATGAGGCTGACACGGTCCCCTTTTTCCAAACCTTTCGCTTGGAGCATCGTGCCAAGTCGACGTGCGGCGTCATCAATCTCAGCGAACGTCCACTCTTTCCCGATAAAGGAAACGGCCGTACGATCCGGATAATCCTTTGCTGCGCGAGACAATGCCTCATAGAGTGGCTTTACCTCGTAATCAATCGACTGGGGCATACCTTCTGGATAATCTTGTAACCACGGTTTGTTCATCGCTGTTCCTCCTTGAGAATGAATACTCATTCAGTTAACTCCATTATAATGCTAAGAAAACGCTTTCATCTACCCTTTACCCGATAATTTTCAGAATATATCAAAAAAGCGATCGGATTTGTCATCCAATCGCTGTCAAACTCGCCTGAAATAGGAATCTGTCGCATCCAGTTTTTCAAGCTTTTGATTCATCACTTTATTCAACTCTCCTTCATGATGAATGTTCGAAAAATCTGTTCCGAACCAAGCCTCCATCTCTGGTCGGGAAAAGGCATACGTCCGGTTCGGGAAGGCGAAACGGACGATCTCTGCGTTCGGAATGAGCGTGAAATATGCAGCCGCATTCCGAATCGCCAGACGCTCTTGCTCCGCCCGCTCCATTCCCGGGTCTTCGTAACGGACGGTCAACCCATAAGGACGCTTCTTCGTCTGCAGTTCGACGGATCGATAACACTCATGTAGCGGCAAACCTTCGGCAATACCGACGACGGCGGCATTGTCTCCGACTTTCGAACCTCTAAATTCAAAGGCGTTCGGTTCCGGATTCGCGCAACCTGATAATGAGATGACGAGTACGAGCAACAGATAGAAGCGTTTCATGGATGTACCTCCTTACGATTTTAGTTTCAAGTTGAATCGGTAGAGCAGGCGCTTGGCGAGTAAGTGCGCTAGAAATGCACCAATTACAAAGCCGACGAGATACAACATCACGCTTTGCGGGTAAAAAACACCCGAGAAGAACACGCCGCCTAACATCGCGAAACAAATGACGATGACGATATGGATGAGCCACAACCAGTTCGAAAACATGAAGAAGCGACCATTGTTCTCTTGAGGTGCTTCCTTGAACATCCACAGCCCTAGACCAAATGTGAGAACGATGAAGACAATAGGACTGAACAGTCCTATTGTGAGAAACTCAGTCCACTCCGCTCGAGAATCAAAGAGTAAATACATGTCCGTATTGACGATGTTATTCAAAGGTGACAGGATTCGCATCGGCACACTTTCAAACGCATCTTCAAAAAATGTATAGGAAGCATTTGGAGATAAGGCAAAAAGTGACCCTTGAATGAGGAGTAAGATCCCCATCGGAAAGACAAGGGCGACGAACGTCCATACGACTTGTGAAATTGACTCTCCTCCAAACGACCCCATCCATAGCGAGACAGAGAAAAATGAGATTCCCGATAATAGTAAGAAAAGAATCAACCCAAACACTTTGAATTCATTGCCTTCGAGCAAGAAGGAGTAGACAGAAAGACGGATGATGAGGAACATCAACGTTCCACCAACCAATGTCGCTGCAACGATACCCGTCACGCCAATCACCCACTTTGATATGTAAAGCTGGGTGCGGGTGTATGGTAGTGACATCGAAAAGTCCGACATTTGACTGTTTCGTTCACTTCCAATCAAGACAGACGCCATGAGCGCACCGAAGACGACAAATAAGAAAATGACGACCCCCATCGGAATGAGTGATTCAAGTCCACCAAGATAACCATAGTCAGAATTACTATTGAAAAAATCCTCGGTATTCATTGTTTCTACATTTCCCTGTAAAACATCCGAATACTGACTTGGATTTTCTTGCATGTCGCTAATCTGTTCTTCATATACTTGCATTTCTGTCCACACTGGCACCGTGAAGGCAACGACACCTAAGAAGACGAGCAAAATCCAAAGAAGCGACACTTGTTTCCAATCTTTCTTCAACAACACTTTAGACGGCATGAGCTTCTCCTCCTAACTGGATACGGAAGACGTCCTCGAGAGACATTGGGATCTCTTCGATGAGCATCGGATTGTATGAATCGACGAACGCCTCGAGCTCTTCCGTCCGTTCTTTCGCCATGAACAGCACGACCCGCCCTGTCACGCTGATGATTTCGATATCTTTTCGTTCGAGCAACTCGACCGGGACATGGTCGTTAAAGACGACTTGCCACTTGATACTGAGAGCACGCGCCTCTTCGAGTGACATGATCGCTTTGACACGTCCGCTCTCGATCATGATGATACGGTCGGCGATTCGTTCAAGTTCATGTAACTGGTGACTCGAGACGATAATCGAACAGTTCCGTTTCTCGACTTGGGAGATCATCAGTTTCAATACGTCTGACTTGGCGACGACGTCTAAACCGTCCGTCGGTTCGTCCAAAAGATAGTATTTCGCTTGGACGGCGAAGGCGAGCGATAACGTGACGAGCGCCTTCTGTCCTTTTGAAAGTTGGCGAATTTTTTTGTTATCGATGTTGTAACGCGTCAATGTTTCACGGAATGCAGAACGATTGAACGATGGATAGATTGACTCATACAAGTCCGTCGCCTCGTTCACTGTGTAATGTTTGAGCGCATCTGCAGAATCCGGCACGAAGATGACGTCCCGTTTCAATCCCGCGTCTTTGAAGATACTTTTCGTTCCATATAATACGTCTCCCATATCTGGGCGGATGATGCCGACCATCGTCCGGAGAAGCGTCGTCTTACCGGCACCGTTACGTCCGACGAGCGCGATGATTTCTCCTGATTCGACCGTAAAGTCGATGCCGTCGAGAATCGTCTGACGGTCAATTTTTTTAGTTAACTGTTCAACTTTCAGCATTGGCTTCCCCTACTTTCTCATATTCCGTCCGCAATACGTCGATGGCTTCGTCTAACGGCACGTTCGCATAATGGCAATCAATCGCAATTTTTTTAATCGACGTGATGACCGGACCTCTCGCCGCATCATCGTCCACCCAGTCCTCGGAAACGAACGTCCCACGTCCACGTCGCATCTCGAGTAGCCCGAGTCGCTCTAACTCCTGGTACGCCTTACTGACCGTATTCGGATTGATGACGAGGTCGGTGGCGAGTTCGCGCACGGACATCACCTTGTCTCCCGGTCGTAAAATCCCCCGGATAACGAGTTCTTTCGTTTGATTGACGATTTGCTCGTATAGCGGTTCTGAACTTTTCATATCGATTTTGTATAACATGGGTCACACCCTCTCATAATCAATGTCACTCTTTAAGTGTATTATATGTATTAGTACACGCAATTACAATAGTTCTTTGAGGGCACTTTTAGTTTACAGGGAAATGGAAATGATTTGAATAAGACTTTGGACCGAGGTATTCTCGTTCAATATCAGGTAGATTGAACGAGAGGTGACGAAATGATTAGAAAACGAATCGTAGCAAGTATGACCGGTGGGCTTCTTGCTGGCGGGCTCTTCGTATATACGACGCATGAAAAGTCAGAGGCACGGGATGCATACAGTGCTTATGTGAAAGAAACGTATCAGGAACAACCCGACATCGAGCTATCTCGCGACTGGCATATGGGAGGATTTACCGGGGAAATGACTTTGACGAAAGAACCGTTCGCCGGCACCTATTTCCTCGAGACATATAGTGACGGCTCCATCCATGACAACGTGCTCGAGACGTATTGGGAACGCGAGGCAGAGCGGACGATTCACGAGAGACTCGTGTCGCAAAGAATCTTAAAAGAAGAAGAGACCGTCCGCGCGGAAGTACCGCTCGGAGTGTCCGATGATGCGCAAGCAAAAATCTCTCCGACCCCGACGTCTATCTATAAAACGAATCCGAAGACGTATCTCGACGTCTCGATCATGTTTCATGAAGACTGGAACAATACGGACGAACAGAAACAACGGATTCTCGACGTCATCCGTGCAGTGGAGTCCGACGTCTATTCGGTTCACTTCTCGTTCGACGGAAAACCAGGAGGCAACGACGACTACACAGAACGGTACATGATGTTCACGCGCAAAGCGTCTGATATCGACCCGTCCTTCCTCGATGTGCGAACGATTGAGGACTTGAACGAATACGATCGTCTATACGGATTCGACGAGACGACATTCACGACAGAATATCATTTTGATGGCACTCCCATCGAAGACGAGACGACACGATAATTTTGGTGTCGTCTTTTTTGAGCGTTTGACTTTACAGACAATCCGAAACGTTGTATCGTTTGACAAGTCAACGATTGATAAGTCAATTGAGAAAGGTGGGACGCAATGGACCTACGTGAAATCAGCCGATTACTTTACCAAATCAAGTTGGCGGAACAAAACGTCGCATCGTCGTTCGAACGGGAGACGGGCTTCAGCCTGACCCGCTACGAGATGCTACAAATCGTCAAAGAACGAGGCGTCTGTTCGCAACGCGTGATTAAAGAAGAGATGAAAATCGACAATGCCGCGATCACCCGACATTTAAAAATCCTTGAAGAGAAAGGATATGTCGTCAGAGAGCGGAACGCGGAGAACCATCGCGAGATGTTCGTCCGCGTGACAGAGAAAGCAGAGCAAGATCTCGGTCATTGCGAGCGAGACGAACGGGCAAACCACCTCGTCTTACAAGCCTTGTCCGATGAAGAGATTCACCACTTATCCGGGTTGCTTCAAAAATTGAACAGCCACGCCTAAACAGAGAAAGAAGGAATTCACCAATGGCAACTACATTCGAAAACAACACATTTACAGATATCATGTTCGACCGCAAATCAATCCGTGTGTATGATGAGAACGTTAAAATCTCACAAGAAGAGATGCTCGAAATGATCCAAGAAGCAACAACGGCTCCATCATCCGTCAACATGCAACCATGGCGCTTCGTCGTCGTTGAGAGCCCAGAAGCGAAAGAGACGCTCAAGCCACTCATCCGTTTCAACACACGTCAAAACGACACGTCTTCTGCAATGCTCCTCATCTTCGGAGACATGGAGTGCTACGAGTACGGCGAACAAATCTACGATCAAGCGGTCGCAGCAGGCAAAATGCCACAAGAAGTTCGCGACCAACAACTCGGCGCGATCATCCCTTACTACAAAAACCTCTCGAAACAAGAGATGAACGACATCGTGAAAATCGATGCAAGTCTCGCAGCGATGCAATTCATGCTCACAGCACGTGCACACGGCTATGACACGAACCCAATCGGTGGATTCGAAAAAGACCAACTCGCAGAAGCGTTCGGTCTCGATAAAGATCGCTACGTACCCGTCATGATCTTGTCTGTCGGAAAAGCTGCAGAAGAAGGTTATAAATCTGTACGTCTTGACGCTCAAACGGTCACTTCGTTCAAATAATCTATCACACAATCGGAGGAATTACCCATGATCTTAGTAAACGCCACATTCGATATCCAAGCATCACAGCGCGAGAACTTCTTGCGTGACATCCAAGTCTTAATCGACTCATCAAAACAAGAAGCGGGTTGCGTCGGATATGACCTATACGAGTCAACGTCTGTCGAGAACCGTTTCGTCATGATCGAGAACTGGGAAGACCAAGCCGCTCTCGAGCAGCATAACCAAAACCCGGTCCTCATCAACTTCGCACAAAACGTCGCGAACTACGTGTCAGCGAAACCGGTCGTGCAAGTAGCAGCGGTCAACTAATTTGTCGACGCTCACCCTTGTGCTCGGGACGCTCGTCGCGATCGAGTTCTTCTATATTTTCTATATAGAGACGATTGCGACGGCATCTTCCTCGACGTCACGTATCTTCCACATGTCGAAAGACGAGCTGACGAGAGACTCCGTATCGGTTTTGTTCAAAAATCAAGGCGTCTATAACGGATTGATTGGGGTCGGGCTCTTATACGGGCTATACGTCTCCCCTAATCCGGTCGAGATTGTCACCATGATTCTGACCTATATCATCCTCGTTGCCCTATATGGCAGTATCACGAGTGACAAGAAGATTATCCTGACACAAGGTGGGCTCGCCATCTTGACGTTGATCTCGATGGTGATCTTATGACAGAAAAAGCGTCCGACCTGAGAAATGGTCGGACGCTTTTTTATTGAGTGTCATCGTTCCAGTACAATGTAAAGATTCTTGATAACAACAGTTTCGACAGGTATTTCTTCAAGAAAAGGTAGATAGCCATCATTAGTAGACATCCGTTCCTTGTATGACTGGAAAAGTATTAAGTAATTCTTAAACTATCGCTCGTTTGAATCAAGTCTTCAAAAGTCTCGTCATTGATTTCAATGACATTGCATTCGATAAAGAAATGATCTTTGTTGTTCACTTGAAAATATAAGTTAGTTTTTGATGTTATTTCTTCAATCGCTGTTAATTCAGAATCTAAGCTCTTAATTTTTATGTGTGCAAATCCATTTGGGTGATAACCAATCTCGCTGACGAAAGAACTATCATCTTTCTCACGATTGTTAAGTCTGTATGTTTCATAAGGATCTTCATTATAAACGACTTCTTCTTGATAAACACAGTATGAAAGAACCTCTTTGAAAGAAACTCGTGTTCTCAGTATAGATTGCTGTTTTACACTTTCTACCAAGAGTGTAATCGTCTCATTGAAGTAATCGATATCTAACTTTGCAATTTCCCAACCGTTGACCAAGAATTCTAAAGACTCATTCATTTTGATTTCGTTCTCATTCATTTCCCCTTACCTCATTCACTTTTTAAATTTTTTTATAAGCGAAATAATGGTTGATGGAGATGACTCTGGCTTCTTTATGCTCGCCGAATCCAACTTCCATTATTCAAATAACTATTTCCTGCTTTTTATGTCGTATCGAAATCATTTATCGTTTATCAATCATACCCTGAAAAGGATTAGTTCATATCCCCTTTAAAATCCGATAAGATGTTGCTCTAATTTTTTCTACTTTCCTTCAAACTCTACCATATCCATTTCATCAAAAAAACCGCCCTGACCGAAGTCAGAGCGGAGTCCTGTTACAAAACGAAAATCGCTGCAGATACACCGACGACACCGACGAGCGCCATCGCATATACCGGTACACGTGGCATTTCACCATTGTTGTCGAGTGCTTTCCCGAACATATAGAAGACGATCGGGTGCACGAGGAACGGCATCGAGAAGATGAGCGGGATGAGAAGCGATGCTTCCGTCCCGAACATACCGCCTTGGACAGCTGCGAATAAGCCGAAGTGCGAGATTGCTGACGATTGTGCCATCGTCGTGTAATCAAACGGAATCGTGCTGAACGTCAAAATGACGAGACCACCGAAGACGGCCATCATCTGCCATCCGAACGAGAACTGCATGAGCGCTTTGACTTCTTTAAAGTCTTCCCCGTTCGCCGCACGTAAGTTTTTCAACGCAAGCGCCGTGAGCGCGAGACCAATCAAAACAATGATAGCTGTCGGCCAGATCCAGAGCGCGCCGTTGTCGGCACTGACTGCAAGAATCGAGAAGACGAAGATGTGTCCGAAGAACGGGATGTTGATCATGATTGGCGCACGTTTTGCCGCCACTTGACCGAAGTCCCCGGCTGTACATGCACCTGTGAGACCACTGTGCGAAAGTGACCCCGCCATACCTGGCGCAAGGTTACGGATGTGACCCGTACGAGCGAACCACATGATGAGCGCGATTCCACCGAACATCCAGAACAACTGACCGAAGAAACCGTACACGAGAATCGAGTTCATGCCTTCGATCGCGAACGCGTCACCGATTCGTGACCCACCGACCATGAAGTTGGCAGCCAAGACGACCGGGATCCCTGCGAAGAGAAGCGCGCGGATAGTCGGTCCATACGTCCAGTTTTGGAAGATAGCACCGAGCGCCGACGAGATCAACATCGCAAAGAAGATTTGCGGAAGTGCGATAATCGGCTGAACCGCTGTCGCAATCAAGAACGAGACGAACAAGATGACAAGCAAGAGGACTGTCTCGATGACACCTTTTTGCATGTATACTTTCTTGTCCTGAATCTGTGCTTTATGGTCGATGAGTAAGAACGACACAGCAAGACCGAGGAGTGCGAGGATTGGGTAGTAAAGCGCAATCCCTTCTGCGGTACCTGGCTCGATTGCCATACGGAAGAACCCTTCCAATCCGACGAGCAAGAAGAACGAACGAAGGATGAAGATGAACTGCGTACGTCCTGTCCCAAGGAACATCTCTTCTTTAGAAGGAACGACGATGTCCTCCATGTCGAGCTCTTGTTTGCTTAAAATTTTACGAAGTTCTTGTCCACCGACGAAGAACGAAACGACTAACGCGATGATTGTCGTCCGTGACAAGAAGTCGACGAGCGGGAATTCAGGAAGACCTGGTGTCGCGATACCGAGCTCGACCATACCAAATCCAAGACCGAGACCGAAGATGACGATAACGAGGATCGGCGAGAAGCGCGTCCCAGCCACGACCATACGAGATAAAATGACCATCGGGATGATGAAGGCCATAAGCAACCAGAATTGGTTGATCAGTTGCATTTGAGATAATTGCTGTACAAGTTCCATTGACTAACCCCTAACATAATTTTTAGCACACAATATCGAAGTGTACAGGAATGAACATTGTGTGACAATAGGGTGTGATGTTTTGTAAACATTGAAAGCGGAACCAAGTGAAATTGGTCCCGCTTTCGTTAGTTATTGGATTGTCTGAGACCCCAAATGCCTTTATTTCCAGCGGAATAAAAGAGGTCCTCTTTCCCGTTAAAGCTCGCCGAATCACTGGAATGCGCACGAATCTGTTTATTGACGTGCCCTTTCCAATCTTTGTATCGATCGAGTTCGAGTTGATAATACGATTTTTCGACATATGCATAAATGTCTTTCAAGGACGCCGTCCCACCGTGGTATTGGAGGGCGAATTGGATTTTGCGTAGTAACAGGCGTTTCACATTACCCCACCTTTCTACTTTTGCTTCATTTCAAAGTAGTCTTCTAATTTGTTTTCAACCGCTAATTGAATAGCAGCATGCGCTTGTTTAGTCGGAATGCAATACTCTTCTCTGACAATGAGTTTCCCATTCGCATTCTCAAATGGTGATTTACCTGTTCTTAGTGATTCAGTTGTCAAGGCTTTAAACGGTAGCGAATTTAGATGTCTCTCTATTTCCTTCTGTGAAAATGATTCTTGAAATATTTTAGCGATGCCATTTAATGAATGTTCTTCACTTTGCTTTCTTACCAAATCGTAGTACTCTTTTGCGATTACATCGGCTGATAATGGGTGAAACCAATCTTCATATCCTCTGTTGAGCATGACTTGTATAACATTCATTTTATATGTACCTTGACGCGCAAAACCATCAATAAAGTTACAAAAAGACTGTATAGCAATCTCTGAAGAGTTGATAGTTATTTTATCGTTCGGCATGCTCATCCTTTCGCTTTCCGACTAAAGTAGTAATGCAATCGAACATCTACAATCTGTTTAACCCATTCATAAACGGTTAGATTGCGGAACGATTCATTGAATTCAATATGCAGAGTTTCATCTTCTACATAAAACGGTCCTTTGGCAATTTTATCGAATGGCATACGTAACAATAATTTTTCAATTCTTTGTTGATGGAATGGTTGCTGAAAGTCTTTTGTCTTTCCATCAATCTGCTGACGATATGGTTCTTTTTTAATGTAATCATAAAAAGGAAGAGCGGCTTCAGATGCTTTAAGTGGCTTGTACCAGTTCTCTTCTCTTCGTTTTAGCATAATTGAAAGTACAATCATTTTATAGCTTTTGGTCATGCTCGTGTACTCCACCTCGACAAGAAGCGACTTTACATCATTGTATATTCTCGCTTCTTCCTCACTTAGTTCTCCCAGTTTATGCAAGAATCCGAAGAACCCACCAAGCTTTCTCCATTCGGAACGATAAGCGTCTATAGAGTACTCTCCTCGTTGGATTAATTCCATGTAGCTCGGGCGCCTACCCATTTCTTCTTTCACCATGAAATAATTTTGTTCAAGTAATTGCTGACGCGTTGAGGAACGTGTCACCATTTTCTTCAGTAAGTCAACAGTTTGTAAATCAAACTCAATTGTACATGACGAAGGTAGATCAATCGTAGTTGGTAAGGAACTTACTGTATCTTGTCGGCTAGTCGTCAACAAAGCCAGTTTCTTATCAATGTTTTTATAGTTCCCAATCAAATCGATAATCGTACAATGTGTCTTTCCTTTTGATAGACGTAGTCCTCGTCCGATTTGCTGGGTGAACACTGTCAATGATTCTGTCGGACGACAGAACAATAGCGTATCGATTTCAGGAATATCGACACCTTCATTAAATAGATTCACTGCAAAAATGATGTCCAATTGTCCTTGCTTTAGTCGGGCAATTACTTCCGTTCGATCATACTCGGTCTGACTATGAAGTGCTACCGCTTGTACTCCTTGCCTCCTGAAATAATCAGACAAATATTCAGCTTGTATAACAGAAGAACAAAAGCCGAGTGCTCTCGATTGATGATGCTCTGACCAAGCTCTATAAATCTTCTCGGCAACACTTTCTTTTAACTGTTCTGCCAATAACTCTTCTTGATCATAACGACGTCCATTAATCAGACGAATCTGAGAGTAGTCGATTTCATCATAGATTCCAACGTAATGAAACGGGGTTAAAAACGATTCTTCAATCGCTTCCGTAAAGTGCATCTGGAAAGCAACGTTATCATCACAAAGTGCATATACGTCTCCTCCGTCTAAACGGTCAGGCGTTGCAGTCAAACCGAGTAAGAACTTCGGTTGAAAATAATCTAGCACCCGACGGTAGGAAGGAGCAGCCGAATGATGGAACTCATCCACAATTATCAAATCGAATTGCTCCGGGTCATATTGCTCCATTCTTTGTTTCGAAGCTAACGTTTGAATCGAGGCGAACACGACGTCAGCAGTATCTTGATTTCTTGATTCACCACCGAGTAGTAATCCTGTCTTCCAATCCGTTGCTACATTGAGGAATGACTTTTCTGCCTGTAACAAAAGTTCTTTTTGATGCGCAACGAAAAGAACGCGTTTGAATTGTCGTGCAAAAAACGCACTTAAATACGTTTTCCCTAATCCAGTCGCTAAGACGAGCATCGCTTTTTTTCGACCTTCCGCCATCGTTTCACGGAGTGCCAATAACGCTGCGTCTTGGACAGACGTCGGGGTAATCGAATCATCTTCTATGTAGACGGGAGAATGTTCAGCGACCTCCAATTCTTTCATTCGATCCTTTCGCGCTTCATACTCTTCGCGATAAGGCTGTAACGAGACTGGATTCATCATTTGCGCATATTCACTATAAAATAATTCATGGAACGCAGCGACTGACTCTTCAAACACTTCCTCTGATACATTCGAAGGAATTTCAACATTCCATTCCACACCATGATTTAACGCACTATGCGACAAATTCGAGGAACCTACAAAAAACGTACCGCTTTCTATTGTACGGAACAAATACGCCTTTGGATGGAACGACCTCCCTTTTGAGCGGTATAGCCGGAGCTCAACATTCGGTATTTGTAATAGCATATCCAATGCATCAGGATCGGTGAGGTACAGATAGTCTCCTACCAAGATTCTGATTTGAGCGCCACGTTCACTCGCTTTTCTTAAAGAAGCCGATAATTCCTTCACTCCCGACACTTGAGCAAACGCGACGACCATATAAATTTCAGTCGCCGCGTCTATGTGTTCTTGTAAAGGGATGCCTAGATTGCTCGTATGGAGTTGTAAATCACTCATGATCGAGGACCTCTTCTAAAAATAGACCCATTTCAAAACCGCCACGTATTTTGCGTTTCTCTTCACGTATGCGGTTCAATTCATCGAAGTCTGCCCCATGCATATTTCCAAGTGTATAAACCAACTCCAAAATGTCAGCTAACTCTTGCAGAGACTCTTCATCAATGTTTGTCTCTTCATACTCTTTGATTTCTTCATAGAGTTTCAAGCGTGCTTGCTCGAAGTGTTCGGCTTGAGTAAGTTGCTTCACAATCGGGATTTTTCCTGATTCGTGAATGATTTCAGGAATGCGGTCGCGGATTAATTTATTGTATATAGGCAAAATAATCCCCCTTTTCAATCTAGTTAGAATCATAATTATTTATAATGAAAGTATTAATCAATTGAAAATTCTTCAACGATGAGTCTTGCTAATAAAGCAGTTCTATTATTAATATCTTCTACTGTCCAAGTATTTTTCGTTTCAAATGATGATTCATTAAATATAGATTCGTTTATGAACAAGTTTGTTCGCAAGCCTAAGTAAGAAGTTCCATTACTTTGTCCGTAGTCCCTTTTAAAAACAAAATCCCGATTGCTAAGTTCGGAATTATAACCAGTTAAAGTTAGATTGCCTAGCTTGTGCATATTTTCTTTTTGCAAAATTTCGGCGTAATCAACATTTTCTGGTGAAATCATCTTTTTCCAATCATCTGTTAAATTTGGGCTTTGTGGAAGTATATGTTCAAGTGTCCAAATATATTGCCCATTCTGATTTACATCGTCCAGGTTATCGGAAATTTGTTTGCTAAAGAATTTCCCATATTTTCTCTCAATTTCAATTAACATAAACCTAACTGTCTGTGGAGATGTATCATAAATTGAACCATTCAAAGAAGTATTGAATTCTTCATCTGAAACACTAATTTGATTTAAATTTTCTTTAACAACGTTTATACCAGTTTCATTTAAATTATTTACTCCATTTAAAATTCTGACAGATTGAATCGCTTTTGCCCGAATATTTGATGATTTTGGTTTTAGCACAATATTTCTTCTTACATAATAATTTATTAAATAATTTAGTATTATAATCAAATTTTCTTCGTTGATTTTACTTTCACTAAAGGACTTCAACAATTTCAGTACTAAAGGGTATACAGCCGATGCGTCTAATTTTGAAAGCTTGTCAAGAATAGATATCAGTTTTGTAGAGTAAGAGATTGAAGTATTAGTTCTTAATCTAGGTACCATCATAGAAAATAACTCTGCATTCTGTATGAGAACATCCATGTAATAATGACCTTTAATTTTAAAAAGTTGTTCGTATTTTCTAAGTGAAGATTTCTTTGTGATCGATGTATTACCCTCACCCTCAAATGCATCATAATTATTTTGTAAGAACTGTGTTACTGCTGTAGCATTAGGTTCCTCATTAACCATGAACATAGATATAAGATCTTTCCATCTTTCAAGAGCTTTCTTTTCTGAGAACTCCTTTACTGCCTCACTTAAATAATATGATTTTAATAGATCAATCAGTGTCAATGGTAGACCCTTAGCATTTAGTGATGTAAATACTGAATATGCATCTGTTAAATCATTGACAGTGATTCTTAATAACTCAACATTATTTAATTTATTGTATAAATATTCAAGAGTTTTGAAATTATGTATTAATTTACCTTCATCATCTTTTTCGCCTATTAACTCTTGTATGAATTTATATCTTTTCCCGAAGGTTCTATGCCCATACTTTCCTTTCTCTTGATCTTCAAAAACTTTTAAGTAGCTTTCAAAAATTTCTTGATCAGATTCTAATAATCTCAATCTACTACCGTAAGCAGTTATTAACTTTCTTTCAATGTCTCTCTGAAGTGAGAAAAACGATTTAAGATCTGTGTGATCAAGATCAGGAGTATTAATATCTTTCAATGCTTCATAAATCGCTAAAAATAATAGGGCAATGGTTGTAAGTCTTTGTTGCCCATCTACTACGTTGTATTCTACTGGATTCTCAGTTGAAGTTACTAAAAGATTCCCCAAGTAGTAGCCGTCATCTTCATTAATAACATCATTATATAGAGCCTCTATATTATTTTCGTGCCAAGAATAATTTCTTTGATATATAGGTATGTTGTAAATTGTTCTTCCTTCGATAGAAAATATTTCACTAATCGGTTTAGATTCCGGATTAATTTTCATAGCGAACCTTCCTTCCTAGTTTGTCTATCTAATTGTAAAATAGTATATTTCCACTTTATCATAATTGAATATTTTCCGATAAAATATTCAATTCAATCCACCTCAAACGCCTTCACATACGCCACATGATCCAACATCACAATCAACTCATCCTCAAATTGAACGAATCCGTCACTCGCATGTCGAAACGCTTGGTAAACCGATTCCAGTGCCCCATGCCGCGAATCTGCCTCTATCATATAAGTCAGTTCTTCTCCATTGACCAAGTGGAACTCGATTTCGTATGATTTCACCCTACCCTCACCCCTTCTTTATCGATTTTCTTATTATTCCTGCACATCAGATACTTCCGTCACAGTTACTCCCGTATCCCCAACTTTTCCTAGGTTTTCTACGGTCGGGTCTTCATACGCTAACACATGAAACTCCTGCTCGATCGTACGGATGACGTAATGTGCGAGCGCGCCACGGTTACGGTTCACCCGATCAATCGCCGTCTGTTCACTAGCGTATGACACCAGGCGTGACTCAGACAGTTTCACAATCGGATGCTCGTTCCATAATCCGTCTTCTTTCATTCCGTGCTCTTCTAGTGTCCCTAAAAAGACGGCATACTGCTCGAAACGAATCCGGATGCGGTCGCGCTCCGCGTCCCATGTGAGGAGCATTGTCGGATTCTCCGCCCCATAGAACGTCCATTCTAACGGGTAATACGCTTCATCCTTCATTTGAAACGATTCCATGTCGAGTACGTAGCGCTCAGTCGACATCAAGTAGTGTAAATCTAGTTTCATGAATGATCTCCTCCTAGAAAACACAACATCTTGTTATAAGATTTCCCCTTCTTGACGTAAAATCTCTTCAATTTCTATGAATTCCCCTTCGATAATCTCAAGGTTCTCTCGTTTCACTTCTTCCACACTTTCAACAAACTCTGCTTCCGTCATGTTTACGCCTTCTTCAAGCGTATTCATGAGACGATTGCCCATCTTCGTCATGGACGAGTACGTGATTCCTCCTGAGATGACACCTCCTGCGAGTGGAATCATCTTCGAGATCCCTTTGGCGAACGTATCTTTTGTCATCTTCACCCCAATCATCGCTGACATTTTCTTAATAATCGGATAGTACACCGTTTTCATCAACGCTTTGTTCGGGATCTTTTTCAACGCCTCTTTTGACAATTGCGCGGACAATGCCTTGATGGTAGCCGTCGCGCCACCCACTCCGAACATGACACCTAAAAAGAGAATCAACTCTCCATTCACACGTTCGACATCTAGTTCCCCGTCTTCCCAAAAGTCATCGTACCCATATAAATACCCGATTTCTTGCGCCAAACGGAGTGCGAAACCGAAGAATTGCGCCGTATCGGCCGGTATCGTAGCGGCAAGACCTATGCCACCAGGTAGACCGGCCGCAAACGAGGCGCTCGAACTCTTCATCGTCTGATTGGCAATGTTTCGTTTCGCCACCTTTTTGATGACTGAAAGCGGGACATTCGCCTCAAGCGGTCCCTTCTCTACAACTTCTGCCAACTGATTCGCTGGCACGTACTTACTGAAACTTTGAGCTAAAAACTCTCTGCGGTCTACTTTCACCCCAGGTAATTTCACTGCATTCGTCATCAAGACTTCAAACACTTCTGACCCGTTCGCCATGACCTACACCTCGTCCTTCTTATGTATCTCGTTCCAAAATCTAGTTTCAGTATATACGGTTCCCCACATGAATTGTAAAACACCTTCCTAATTACCTATATATTTTATATTTAAAGTTCACGAAATCAAAAAGGGAGCATCCAAACGGATCCTCCCACTTTCTTCAATAAAAGATATACCATAGTGCCGCTGCCACTAAGAACAGCCCGGCCCCGATAAACAAGATTTTTGCCAATCGTTCGTATACCATGTCTTCACCTCACCAATGCCGCGCCGACGACGAGGGAGACCCCGATCGACAGCAAGAATGCCAACAATCCGACGGCGATATTTCCTTTTTGAATCTCATCGTTCACCTTCAGTGTCGGTGTCAAAAATTCAAACAACCAGTAGGTCGCGAGAAGAAGAGCGAATCCGAACCCACCCCCGACGAAGATGTCAATCGTGCTCTCATAATAGCTCTCGACGACACGGAAGATGTTGGCGAGACCGACAATCTTTCCGCCTGTCGCGAGGGCGACGGCGATATTTCCTTTTTGAATCTCGCGCCAGTTGCTGTACGGCGTCGTCACCTCGAAGATGGCCAGACCGACGATAATCATCAGTCCTGCCATCGAATAGAGACCGAACGATTCCAGCATGACGGCAAACATTAACGTGCCCATTCCCGACTCCCCTTACTTCAGTTCGACGACCGTGACACCGAGTCCACCTTCACCCATTCCACCCGGGCGTTGGCTCTTCACGTGACGATGTCCTTTTAAGAATTCTTGTGTCGCCTGACGCATCGCCCCGGTACCAAGTCCGTGGATGATGCGGACGTTGTCATAGCCCGACACGAGTGCTTCATCGATATACTTATCAAGACGCATGAGTCCCTCTTCGACACGGACGCCACGAAGGTCGAGCTCGGACTTCGTCGAGCTCTGACGTTTGAGCGAGCTCCCTTTCGACTGAAGCGACTTCTCTTTCGATGGACCGATCTTCTGAAGGTCATCCGCTTTGACGTTCACTTTCATGATGCCGACTTGGACGTTGTACTCATTGTCATTGATTTGTTTCACGATGTAGCCTTTTTGGTTGAACGTCGTCACTTTCACTTCTTCGCCTTTACTGAACGTACGTTTCTGTTGGGCTTTTTGTTTCACTTTTTGGATCTTTTTCTCTTGAAGCGTCGGTTTGGCCGACTCGAGTTCTTTCTTCGCTGCGATAATCTCGTGCTCTTTGACGATGCCCTGCTCCCTGAGCTTCTTCAAACGGTCGATGACTTCGTTCGCCTGACGCTTCGCCTGCTCGACGGCCTTCTCGGCTTTCGCCTCAGCCGCACTGTACAAGTTGTCGCGTTCGCGCTCAAATTCGGTCATCTTCTCTTCAAACGTTGCCTGCTCTTCTTCGAAGTCATGGCGTTTGACGATGAGTTCTTGCTCGAGCTGCTCGGCGCGTTGTTTCGCCGCTTCGAGCTCGTTGATCATCGATTCGACCGACTCGGCATCACTGCCGACATGGCTTCGTGCGTTGTCGATGACCTGCTCGGACAGTCCGAGACGACGGCTGATCTCGAAGGCGTTCGAGCGCCCCGGTACGCCAATCAGGAGACGGTATGTCGGGCTGAGCGATTCGATATCAAACTCCATCGAGGCGTTCATGACGCCTTCGCGGTTATACGCGTATGCCTTCAGTTCCGAGTAGTGCGTTGTCGCCGCGACACGTGCCCCGCGCCGTTTCACTTCATCTAGAATCGCGATGGCGAGGGCTGCCCCTTCTTGCGGGTCCGTCCCAGCACCGAGCTCATCGAAGAGGACGAGTGACATGAAGTCGATCTTGTCGAGCATGCCGACGATGTTCGTCATGTGTGAACTGAACGTCGAGAGACTCTGCTCGATCGATTGCTCATCCCCGATGTCGGCATAGACGGCGTCAAACACGGAAAGCTCTGTCCCGAACTCTGCCGGGACGTAAAGACCTGACTGTACCATCAATTGAAGGAGTCCGATCGTCTTCAACGTGACGGTCTTCCCGCCGGTGTTCGGCCCTGTGATGACGAGGGACGTGTAGTCTTCCCCGAGCTCGACCGTGATCGGCACGACCTCATCTTTCGGGATGAACGGATGACGTGCCTGTTTCAACTTGATCTCTCGATTGTCGTTTAACTTCGGCTCGGTCGCTCTCATCTCTTGACCGTAGGCGACTTTTGCAAAGATAAAGTCGAGTTCGGCCAATACGTCGAGGTTCATCATGACCGCATCATGGACCCCACCGACCTCGTTCGAGAGCGCGCTCAAAATTCGATCGATCTCCGCACGTTCTTTCAGACGAACTTCTTGAATCTCGTTGTTGATGGAGACGATCGCTTGCGGTTCGATGAAGAGCGTCTGACCGGAAGCCGACTGGTCATGGACGATCCCACCGAACGCTTGACGGTACTCTTGTTTGACCGGTACGACATAACGGTCGTTTCGAATCGTGACGATGGCGTCCGAGAGCATCTTCGCGTTATTGCGAAGGATGTTGTCGATTCGTGAACGGACGCTCCCTTCAAAGCTTCGTAGCTGTGTACGGAGCCCACGGAGTTGTGAGCTCGCCGAATCTTGGACCGTCCCTTGGTCATCGATTGCATGGCGAATCGATTGTTCGACTTCAATGAGTTTCGTCAATTTGTCCACATACTCATCAAGGCGCGGGATTCGAATCTCCTCATTGTCCTCGTGAAGCTTCTCGAAGAAGTTCTTCACTTGGCGACCGCCATACATGACGGCAGCGACGGCGAGCAGTTCGCTCGTCGAGAGGACCGAGCCGATCGCGGCCCGTTTCACTTCCGCGCGGACGTCCGTTAGCCCACCGAGCGGCAGACGGTCACGAAGACGAACGACCTCGGTCGCCTCTTTCGTCACGTTCAAATTCGAGAGCACCCGATCGTATGAGTAGTCGGGTTGCATCTTCAGCGCCAAGTCTTTCCCAAGCGAGCTCGCCGCGTGACCGGCAAGCTGTTGGCGTAATTTTTCATATTCTAGTACGCGTAACGCGTGGTCCATCTAGCATGTTCCTTTCTATCGCTTCGCCGCAAAGAACGCCTTGGCGTCCTCAAACGTGAAGCAGTTGATAATATCCGATGGTTCGAGATAGGCTTTCCGTGCGTGCAACACACCGAGTGCCATGTCTTCCATCATATCTGGGTGGTGCGTGTCGGTATTGATCATCACTTTGACTCCCGCAGCTTTCGCATTCTTAAGCGTAGATGCGGTCAGGTCGAGGCGGTTCGGGTTGGCGTTCAACTCGAGCGCCGTCCCCGTCTCTTTGGCGAGTGCGATCAACTTGTCCTCGTCAATCGGATAGCCGTAGCGTCGACCGATGAGTCGACCTGTCGGATGGGCAATCACGTTGACGTACGGGGAACGGCAGGCGTTCTCGAGACGTGCCATGATCTCGTCGACCGATTGGTCCATCTTCGAATGGATGGAAGCGACGACGTAGTCGAGCGTCTCTAAAAACTCGGGTTCATAGTCGAGCGTCCCGTCAGGACGGATGTCCATCTCGACGCCTCGCAACACGTTCATGTCGTGCGTCTTCGCGGCTTCCCGGATCTCTTCCCCTTGTGCCTCGAGTCGTTCCTCCGTCAAGCCGTTGACGAACGTCAAATACTTCCCGTGGTCGGTGATGGCCATCCATTCATAGCCGCGCCCTTTCATCGCCACGACAATCTCGTCGACGGTCAACTTCCCGTCCGACCAGACCGTGTGCATGTGCGCGTCAGCCTTGATGTCCTTGAGCGTGACGAGCTTCGATAAGTCGTGTTCGAACTCAGCATGTCCTTCCCGAAGTTCAGGCGGGATGAATGGGAGACCGTACCGTTCGAACAGTTCTTCTTCTGTTTTTGGTTGCCACAACCCATCTGCCGTCTCGACCCCATATTCGGAAATGGACTCTCCTTTTGCCTTGGCAAGTTGGCGCATACGGACGTTGTGGTCTTTTGAGCCTGTGAAATGGTGAAGTGTCGCAGCGAACGCGCCCGGCTCGACCATACGGAAATCGACCGACACCATCTCCTCGCGTTCGAGGACGAGCGAGACTTTCGTCTCGCCTGCCGCAATCACTTCGTTGATGAACGGCAAGGCGAGTAGCTTCTCACGCAGCGCAATCGGCTCCTCGGTCGCAATGATGAAGTCAAGGTCTTTACATGTCTCCTCGGCACGGCGGAAGCTTCCTCCGACTGAGTGACGCAAGACGAGCGATTCCTTCTCCAACACCTCATTGATTTCTTCAACGATTGGTCGCATGACTGCGTACGCCAATCGTTCTGGACGTGACTCAAGGTTCTTCGCTGCGGCGAGCAGCTTCTCGACACTCTTCGCACCGAACCCGGGTAGTGATGCCGCTGTCCCGTCTTCGAGTACACGGATGAGCGACTCCAAGTCGACGACGCCGACCTCTCGAAGTTTCGCGAGTTTCTTCCCGCCGAGGCCTTGAATCTTTAAGAGTTTCATTAATCCGAACGGAATCTCTTCCTGCAGAGCTTCGAGTACTTCACTACGTCCTGTGTCTCGATACTCCTCAAGGACGGCGGCCGTTCCTTTTCCGATTCCTGAGACTGAGGTCAAATCCTCGATGTCCTCGAGTTCAAGGTCCATGTTCTCGAGCGCTGTCGCAGCCTTACGGAACGCATTGATTTTAAACGGGTTCTCCCCTTTGATTTCCATATATTGCGCGATCTTCTCGAGCAACATCATCGCTTCTACTTTATTCATACGGTTCCCCCCTATTCACACAGAAAAGACCGAGACACAAGCACTAGCTTGCATTCCGGCCTGTCGTGTCACAACATCTTATTTGAAAACCAATCCGATAGATATGGTGTGTCTTGAATGATCGTTGTCGCGAGTGACGAATTGTCGACAGCATTTTGAACGCCCGCCATCGGCACGAACGCGATTACCCAAAGGATGAAGAACGTGATAACATACGCCTCAAAGAATCCGAGGACAGCTCCGATCACACCTTTTAATTGGCGTAAAATCGGCAAGTCCGTCAAGAAGTCGAGCATCGCCAAGATGAGATGCAAGACGAGTTTCGTGATGAGGAACAAGACGACGAACCAAAAGACGTTATAAAACGTCATCTCAATCCCTGAAAGAGAGTTGAGGTCCAAGACGCCGCCAGGTAGCGTTCCATCAAGCTGAGACGGATACGGGATCCATAGCTTGAAAGCTTCAGCTAAATCTTTATAGTACGTGTTAGCGACAAGGAAACTGATAATGAGCGCGACCCAATGGCCGAGCTGTAAAATCGCACCACGACGAAAGCCATTGACGATTCCGATAAATAAGAAAAACAGTATAAGTAGCGTAACCATGGATTGAATTATTCTCCCATATTTCGTTTAGTTTTGACGTGATCGCTCGCGATTTGAATCGCAGCAAGGACCGCTGCCTGACGAGCATCTAGATGAGGGGATTGATCACGAATCTCGCGGATCTTACTATCGACCAAAAAGCCTACTTCCCTCACATGATCAGCGGGTTCTTCGCTTACGATCGTATAGTCTTGACCCGCAATGTGAATCGTTGTTCGTTGTAACTGCACGCGCACCCCTCCTTTACGTCTGTCAGCATTAATCATAACATCGTTTTTATATTAGGAAAAGGAGAAGCCCCTTCCATTGATATGTACAACATTTTCTATTACCCTTCTTTACAGTTGTCAAACGTCTTTCTTTAGAAAAAATAAAAGGAATGGTGGCAACATGTTGTGAAATGTGCGAAAATATCAACTATTCAAACAAACAGAAAGGATGATTGATTTGAAACTACGCATTGGCCTCTTAGGTCGCATCATCATCGCGATTGCTTTCGGGATTTTGCTCGGGAGCATCGTACCAGAAAGTCAGAACTGGATTGTTCGGACGTTTGTGACGTTCAACACAGTCTTCGGGCAGTTCTTAGGCTTCGCCATCCCATTGATCATTCTTGCGTTCATCATCCCAGGAATCGGGGAACTTGGAAAAGGAGCAGGAAAGTTAGTCGGACTCACAGCACTCATCGCTTATGCATCAACCGTTGTCGCAGGAACGCTCGCCTATTTCGCAACAAGCAACTTGTTCCCGCAAATTTTATCACGTTCTACAGTAGGAGCCGAAAATCCAGAGGAAGCCTTATTGAAAGGATTCATGGAATTTGAAATTCCACCTGTATTCGGTGTCATGACCGCTCTCATTTTAGCTTTCGTCATCGGCATCGGGATTGCCGCCATCGAAAGCAAACGGTCACTTGACCTCGCCATGGATTTCCGCGATATCATCGAGCTCTTAATCAGTAAAGTCATTATTCCATTACTACCAATTCACATCGCCGGAATTTTCATGAACATGACGTACGCGGGTCAGGTCGCTGAGATCCTCTCGGTATTCTCACTCGTCTTCGTCACAATCATCGTCCTACATTTAACGATGCTCATGATTCAATATTCAATCGCAGGTGGTCTCAACAAAGAGAATCCGTTCAAGTTGCTCAAGACGATGATGCCGGCTTACTTCACAGCGATCGGGACGCAATCATCGGCTGCGACGATTCCAGTCACGCTTCGCCAAGCGAAGTTGAACAACACGGACGAGGGTGTCGCCAACTTCGTCATCCCACTCTCGGCAACAATCCACTTGTCAGGTTCGACGATCACACTCACGTCGGTCGGTGTCGCGCTCATGTACTTGAACGGCATGCCGATGTCTTACGCGATCGTCCTCCCATTCATCCTTGCACTAGGTGTAACGATGATCGCAGCACCTGGTGTACCGGGTGGAGCCGTTATGGCATCACTTGGATTGTTCGGTTCAATCCTCGGATTCGACGCGACGATGCAAAGCTTGGTCATCGCACTCTACTTGGCACAGGATAGCTTCGGGACAGCTACAAACGTCACGGGTGATGGCGCCATCGCGAAGATTGTCCATTACTTCAAGCACAATACGAAACTTCTCGACAACACAGCCTCGAAACAAGAAGATATCGCATAAAACAAAAATCATAAACGGGCAAGCCAACAGGTTTGTCCGTTTTTGTCTTCATTGAAAAGGAGCAATACATATGGAATGGATTGAATGGAAAGACCCGAATCACTTCTCTGACCGCGTCATGGACGCATTGTCGAAAGACGAAGCGAAGAACAGCCTCATGATCGGCGTATTGAATAACGTGATACAAGGCGTCTATGAGACGTTTCATCAATTCACCGTCGAAGCGGACGGTGAACTGCTCGCCATCCTGCAAGTGACACCGCCACATCCACTCCATTACATCGTCGTGGATTCAGGACGCTCGGACGAACTCCCGTCCTTCATCATCCCGCACCTTCTCGAAAACGAGATCCCCTTCACCGAGGTCGTCTCAGAACGCAAACAAGCCGAACGGTTCGCGAAGAGCTGGCAGGAGATCACATCTGGGACGAGCGAGATAAACATGTCCCAAGGGCTCTATCGCCTCGACAGTGTGAAAGACATCGACATGGCGACAGGAAGGATGCGAGAAGCGACGACCGACGACCAAGGACAGCTCGAGGCTTGGTATAGTGCCTTTGAAGCCGAGTCAGGTCTCCGTTCATCTCCGCCAGAGAAAGTGACAAAGGCCGTCCAAACGATGCTCGAGAGAGAAGAAGCTGTCTTTTGGGAAGTCGATGGACAAGTCGTCTCGTGTGCGAAACGAGCACGTCCGACCGAGAACGGCATCACCGTCTCGTTCGTCTATACGTCACCTGACGCACGAGGAAGAGGGTATGCACGAAGTCTCGTCGCCGATCTCAGCCGTCAGCTCCTCGAGACAAAATCATTTTGTGTCCTTTATACGGACTTGACGAATCCGACATCAAACAAAATCTATCAGGAAGTCGGCTACGAGCAGATTATGCACTCCGCTTGGGTCCGACTCGCTAGATGAAACGCATCGCCTCCCCTATACTAATAGGTGGAGGCGATTTTTCATGGTTAGATTCCGTTTTATTTTACGTGCACTCGGTGTGGCGCTCCTTCTCTATATGTTGATCGTCGGGGGACAGAGCGTTCTCGATAACCCGAACATCGATACGCTCTGGCTCAGTGTCATCGGTGCCGCGCTCCTGACGTTCATTGTGTATCAGACATCAAAAAAGTGATCGACGCGTTCGTCGATCACTATATTTGTGTTTAGAAGAATGATGCTGGGTTGACTGTCCCACCCGCGCTTGATGATGACCATGAGTAACCGCCACGGTGAATCTCGAAGTGAAGGTGTGAACCTGTCGAGTTCCCTGTGCTACCCATGCCTCCGAGGTTTTGGCCTTGTGACACGCGTTGACCCGCTTTGACTGAGACTGAGCTCATGTGTGCGTAAACTGTCGTCCAAACTTGACCATTGATGACGTGAGTAATCATGACATGATTCCCGTATGCGCCACCCCATCCAGCTCGTGTGACCGTTCCAGTAGCCGCTGCGTAGATTGGTGTACCAACTGACGCTGCGATATCAAGACCGTTGTGGAATGTGTAGCCGTTCACGCCGCTTGCTGGACCCCATCCTTGCGTAAGGCGACCGCTTGCAGGACGTTGGAACATACCGCCGCTTGCCGGTGCAGATGCAACAGGTGTTGTTGTTGCTGCACTAGTAGAACCACTGTTCGAGCTCGAACCTTGCTGCTTTTTAGCAGCGGCAGCTGCCGCTGCGGCTGCACGACGTGCTTCTTCTTCAGCACGACGTTGTGCTTCGATTTCTGATTGAATCGCTTTTTCTTGAGCTTTGAGCGTGTCTTCCATCTCTTGCAAGCTCATGAGTTTCGATTCGAATTTCACTTTTTCAGCTTCAAGTTTCTTGATTTTCGCAGCGCGCTCTTTCATTTTTTGATCAAGCTCTTTCTGGCGTTTCTCAAGTTCTTCTTTTTGCTTCACGAGTGAATCACGTTCTGCCTTAAGTTCAGCTTGCGCTTTCGCGAGTTTTTCTTTCGTTGCTTCGTACTCTTCAAAGATCTGTTGGTCATTCTCTTGAATCGTACCAGCTGTGATCATGCGTGTAATCAAATCGCTGAAGTTTTTTGATCCGAAGATGAATTCTGCCCAGTTGACTGACGAGCCACCGTTTTTTTGCATCGTCGCCATACGATCTTTCATAAGTTCTTCTTGTGCTTTCATTTTTGCTTCGTATTTTTTGATTTGCTCTTGAAGTTTTTTGATTTTTTCTTCAGTTGCACGAATCTCAGCTTTTTTCTGAGCGACATCATTGATGACGTCCTGGAGTTCAGCATCTAACTTGTTGATTTCTTGTTGTTCTTTGCTGATGGCTTGCTCACGTGATTGGATCGAAGAATTTGCTTTCGATTGTTCACTGCTATTCTTTTGTTGTTGTTCCTGAACTTTCTTCTGCTTCTCTGTAAGTGAGGCCGCATAAGTCGGTGACGTTCCGCCAATCAAAAGTGCGCCTAAAGTGACCGTCGCTGCAAATTTCTTCAAGTTACCCAATGTGCTTCCCTCCGCTGATTTCCGTGTATTTTTTATCTATTATCATTCAAGTATTTTTTATTAAGATGAGTCGCGATATTTCATTCGCTCTGTGACTCATTATAGCAATCTAAACCAAAAGTTATTTTACACTTATATTTCATTCGTATGACATTGACCTGATTTAGGTTTTATCGCTTAAAAAACGTGGGTATAAACAGTTTTTTATTTGATTTGTTGTCACAAAATAGTTTTAAAAAGAAAAAAAGCACTCAAAGAAAGCGCTTTTCACATAGTAACCTATATCATTTTTTGTTTACCTCAATGCCACATATCCAGCTCGTTTCCCGTTTCTCCGTTTCAAAAGAAGTAACAAGAACCCACCAATCAGGATAACCCCTGCAGCAGCACCGCTACTATCTAAGAGAACATCTTCTAATAACGCAGTTCTCTCAGGAGTCAAGCTTTGATGATATTCATCAAAGATCGCGACCGAATTGGCAAGCGTCCAAGCGAACAATAAGTTCAGTCCGGCATGCAGGTTCGTTCTCGAGATGGCTTTCACAAATAATGCACCGAGTGCAAAAAATGTAACGACATGTGCCGTTTTCCTCATAAAGAATTCAATCAGTCCTGCTGTTCCTAACGTCTCAAGTGAGATTTCCTTTCCGGCGTAGTCGAACTGCACGTTCGCTAGCGTAGGTTCGATCCACTCCCAATTGAATCGCTCTAGCGGCGACACAATGGACTGATCCGAGTAAGGAGTCGCACTTGATAAGAACAAGCCGATTAAGATAAGCGCAATCCATATAAATTCATTTTTTAAAAATCGCATAACACCGTTCCTTTCTACAACGTTTTTCATTATACGGATTCTTCTGTGAGAAAGATGTAACAGCGACATCATGATTTCATAACAATTTGATTGCACATAACGTGTTCAAAGTCGTCACCCCGTTACTCCCTTGATATACTAACGAAAAGGGGGAATCAACATGATTTATGATTTTGAAGCAATGAACATGAAAGGACAGCTACAACCGTTAGCTACATATAAAGGCGATGTCCTACTCATCGTCAACACAGCGAGCAAATGTGGTTTCACGCCGCAGCTCGACGGACTCGAGTCGTTATACAATACGTATAAAGGTCAAGGGTTACAAATCTTAGGCTTCCCGTGCAATCAGTTCGGACATCAGGACCCAGGTTCAAACGAAGAGATTCAAGAATTCTGTCAACTGAATTACGGGGTATCGTTCCCGATGTTCGCAAAAGTCGATGTGAACGGCAAGGACGCTCATCCGCTCTTTACGTATCTCTCGAAAGAAGCTCCCGGACTCCTCGGGTCAAAGACAATCAAATGGAACTTCACGAAGTTTTTAGTCGACCGTGATGGAAACGTCATCGAGCGCTTCTCGCCACAGACGACACCGGATGAGATTGAAGATGCGATTAAAAAATTGATCTGACCAAAAAAGGATGGCTCCGAGGAGTCATCCTTTCATCGTGGTGTAATGAAGTTGATTGTATAGAATGGACTGCTCTCATCATTATAGGCGAGGCCGACGGCTGCATGCGTGAATCGGGGTTGCAAGATGTTCTCACGGTGACCTTTCGAATTCATGAGTCCCCAATGTGCATGAAATACGCTCATCTGTCCCATCGCCAAATTCTCACCAGCTATCGAGTAGGAAAGTCCTGCCTCATCCATCCGGTCGAACGGATCACGTCCTTCTGGGTCGGTGTGACTAAAGAAATCGTTCTGCGCCATGTTCTGACTGTGGGCTCGAACGACTGGATAAAGGGGTTCGTAGTCAGACAAGGCGTTCAAATCAAACTTCTCCCGGTCCCAATTCATGAGGATACGCATCAACTGCTCATTGGCGACAGTTCCTTCTTTCGATAAATCGCCATAGTATCCCTCACTCGCCTCTTCGACACGACGCTCGACCGATAAAATACCTTTCAACAGGTCATCGTCATGCTGATCGAAAAAGAAGGTGACGTACTGTCCATCAATCGCGAAAACTGAAAAAGCTGGATCATCTGGAATCAAGTATCGATTCAACCCTTTATTATAAGATGTCACATCTTCAAAGCCGATGTCCTCGACTTGGTCACGTGTTGTTTCGTTCAAGACGAGACTGCGATACGTACTGCCTGTCTCGAACTGATAAAACCCTTTCTTCGCACCGTCCTCGTCAATCAATTCAAGTCCGCGATTGCCGCCGCGATCGACCAAATACCAGTCATGCCCGGCATACTGACTTGCAAATTTTGGCGCGTCCGACACGCGTTCGTTCGCCACTTCTGACTGAACTTGCACACTCGTCGGAGCTGATACGTTCGGCATCTCATATTGCCAAGCCATATAGAGTCCGATCGCCATCAATAAGATGATCAATTTTCGAAACATGGCTCCTCCTCCCTTACTGCTCCCGCTGACGCTCTCCAAAATCGTGTAATCTACCTTTAATATCAGTGAGCATCTCCATATACGCGACATACGTCGCTTCGTCTATATTCAGCATACCACTTACTTGTAAAGGCACGTTGACTGCCTGCTCACGCAACGCGCTACCGGTTGCTGTCAGACGGACAACAATTTTTCGTTCATCGTACATTGCACGACTCTTTTCGACATATCCGATTTGGATTAATCGTTTGACGAGCGGTGACAAGGTACCTGAGTCTAATGTCAGCCTCTCTCCAAGCTGACGCAAATCGATTCCATCTTCTTCCCATAAAACGAGCATCACCAGGTATTGGCTGTATGTCAGGTTTAGCGGTGCTAAAATCGGGCGATATAGACGGGTAAGCTCTTTTGAAGCGGTATACAACTGAAAACAGATTTGATTTTCTAACTTTAATGATTGTTCCATGCCTAATCCTCCGTACTCTTCTTTAGCCAAGCATATCATTTGCGAAACTTTTTGACTGCTCTATAATTTAAATTGTGCACAACTTAATTGTTAAAAATGAAATGGAGGAATTTAATCATGAAATCACTATTCACAGCATCAGCAACCGCAATCGGTGGCCGCGAAGGTCACGTGAAATCAACAGACGGCGTCATCGACATGAACGTTTCAATGCCTGGCGCGAAACACGTCGACGGTGCGACGAACCCGGAACAGCTTTTCGCAGCTGGCTATGCGGCTTGCTTCGGTAGTGCCCTCAACCTCATCATCGGGAAAGAACGTGTGAAGACAGACGGTTCGAGCGTCACAGGTCACGTCACATTGAACCAAAACGATGAAGGCTTCTTCATTTCAGTCGAGCTTGAAGTCGAAATCAAAGGCGTCGACCAAGCGACAGCGGAACGCCTCGTTGAAGAAGCACACCAAGTGTGCCCTTACTCGAAAGCGACTCGTGGCAACGTCGATGTCAAACTGACAGCAAAAGCAGCATAATCGTTCATCCCGCTCTTCAGGAGCGGGATTTTTTTGCTTCATCCTGCGTGTCAGGGGTAAGATAGAAGCAAGAGGTGAAAGGAGAGGATTCTGATGACAAAACGAAAATCGACTCTTCTTTTTGTTGTGCTCGGTATCTTGTTGTTCACGGCGACCTATAACGCGCTGACCGTTCGGACGTACAACGTGACCTCAGAAAAATTGTCAGTGGATGAATCGCTCCGCATCGTACTCCTTTCTGACCTACATAGCGCCTCTTACGGTCATAAACAATCGATTTTAATCGATCAAGTCCGTGCTCAGGAACCGGACCTCATCGCCTTACCGGGTGACCTGCTCGACCGTTATCGTTCCCCGGAACCCGCTTTCGAACTCATCGAGGGACTTGCGGGCATCGCGCCGATGTATTTCGTTACAGGCAATCATGAAATCGATGACTCTGAAGATTACGTACGCCATAATGTCAAAAACGTCTTCCGTTCTCACGGGGTGACCGTCCTTGAAAACGAATGGGAACCGATTACAATCAATGAAATCGAACTCGTCATCGGTGGATTAGAGGATCCGTTACGAACGTATACCGAAAACATTTATGGAAGTTGGGAAACGGATGCCGCATCATCCATGCAAAACGTCGAATCGAACGACACGTTCAACGTTCTCCTCTCCCATCGCGCTGAGGAAGTGGACACATATGCCGACTTGCCTTTCGATCTCGTCTTATCTGGACACGCCCATGGTGGACAAGTAAGAATTCCTTATCTATTGAACGGTTTATTCGCTCCTGACCAAGGGTTCTTCCCGAAATATGCAGGAGGTCTTTATGAACATGAGACGTTCACCCATGTGATTGGGCGAGGATTCAACTATAGTTTCAACGTGCCAAGGATCTATAACCCACCAGAGATTGTGGTGATTGATGTGCACGGGAAATAACGGACACTCAAGGGAAGTGTCCGTTGTCTTACCAGATGATCCGTTCCTCACAACATTGTCGCTCTCGTTCGACCTGTACCGTTGAGCGCTCGAACTTTCCGTATTTACGAATCCGCTCCGTCACTTGTCGTAACACGGCTTGATCATCTGCCTCTTCTCCGATTAATACGTGGCATGTCGCGGCATGCTCACTCGATGAGATCGACCAGACGTGCAAGTCGTGCACCTCTTTCACCCCATCAACACTAGCAATCTCTTCTTGCATCGCTCGGACATCGATTTGTGCCGGTGATCCTTCCATCAAAATATGAATTGCCTCACGTGTCACGCGATAGCCGCTAATCAAAATCAAGACAGCTACAAACGCACTCGCGACCGGGTCAGCCCAAGTCCATCCGAACACCATGATGAGGATTGCGGCCGTAATCGCTCCAACCGATCCGAGTAAATCGCCGAACACGTGAAGTAAAGCACTCTTCACGTTCAAATTATCTTTCTCCCCGCGCATTAAAATCCAAGCGGCAAGGATATTGACGAGTAGCCCTATGATGGCAACAATCAACATACCACCACTCAAAATTTCCGGTGGAGCACTTATCCGTTGGTATGCCTCTATAAGAATATAGATCGAGATAACGAGTAGCGTCAGCCCATTTATGAATGCCGCTAAAATTTCAAAACGTCGATACCCGAATGTCCGGCTAGGCGTCGCCGCTTTCGCCCCGAATCGTACAGCTAGGAAGCTTAGCCCTAACGCCGCTGCATCTCCGAGCATATGTCCTGCATCCGACAAGAGCGCCAAACTGTTCGTCCATAGACCACCGATGACTTCAACGACCATGAACGTCGCAATCAGGATGAAAGCAAAGAATAGCGCACGCTGGTTCGTGGAATGATGATGGTGATGGTCGTGATCATGATGATGTCCCATGACTAATTCCTCCTTCTGTCTCTTATATTATTCCATTTCACCGAAACATTCAAACGTTCATTTGAATGAAAAACATTAAAAAAACGGGAGAATGAATCTCCCGCCCCCCATCACTTTTGTTCTAGGCGTACACGCATCACGCCACTGTATGGAAACAGCTTCAACTGAACCGCCTCTCCCTCGAACCAGACGCCAGCGGGTTGTTCGCTCGTCGGTTGGATGTCAGGGGTCGCGATTGCTTGTTTGTCCCAATCGACGGCACGTACTTTTTGGTCTCGTACCATGAGGAAGAACCCATCATAGAAATGATACTCGTTCACTTGATCACGTTGAACGGCAGAAGGATTTCCGAGTTCAGCTCGAACGGTCGCTATGTCTTTGCCAATCCAGTTGAGGACGGTCTCCGAGGCGTTCGGCACGACTTGTTGCCATGCGGCGATCACCTCATCGTCAGACAAGACCGGTGCATCCGTCGTGACACTCTCTTCCGTAACCCAACCCGTCATTCGTTCGTTCAACTGAACTTTCACGAACCCACTTACTGTCTCCAAGCGTTCAAAACGATCGCCGAGATCGGCTTCGTAAACGACCGCAACTCGGTCATCCGCATATACTTTCGTATAAGGTTGTTCGATATAAATCATTTCTGCTAATTCGGTTTCGGCATCCTCTGGTTGTTCGGACTCCGAATCGACCATCTCCGTTGCAATCTCATCTGATTCCGGTAAAGCTGACTTCTGCTTTTGGTCAATCAATGCCGCAAACGCAATGATGCCAACTAAGGCGAGCATCAATGCCACCGCCGTCGTGATTCGGAATACGCGTTTACGCTTTCGGGTCGTCGCGCGCGACAATCTTCCTCCATTCATGTTCTTCACTCCTACTCGATTCGATTCATTCCACTCGTTTCGTCAAATGGTAGGAGGTTTCCTGCCTCATCAAAAAATTTCAAGTCATGTTTTGTCAATTCGTCCATCGTTCGGACCATTTGTTCAACATCGACCGGTCCATCGCGCTCATCGTTCTCACGTATGACGATGTGTTCTCCTAATTCAATCGTGCGTGAAGTCAGACGATGGAAATAACGGTCGTGGGAAATCAACAACAGCCCGCCCGGATAGACGGACAAGGCCGCCTCGATTTGTTCGCGTGTTGCCACATCCAAATAGTTCGTCGGTTCGTCGAGTGCTAAGAGATGCGCGTCGGAGAAATAGAGAATGAGAAAGGCAATCCGACACTTCTCACCCATACTCGCCTCGACAATCGGAAGGTTCACTTCATCCCGCTGGAATAAGAAGTGGGCGAGCAGCGTCCGCGCTTCCGTCTCCTCGATGTCACTATGGGCGAGCAACGCCTCGAGTAGCGTTCCCGTTTCCGGCAGACGTTCGAGTGTTTGCGAGAAATACCCGATCTTCAGACGGGGATGTCGCTGGATGACACCCGAAAGTGGAGCTCGTTCACCAATCAGTACGTTCAATAATGTCGTCTTGCCGCTTCCGTTCGGTCCGATGATGGAGATGCGGTCTCCTTTTTGAATCGAGAAGGAGAATGGGTTATAAAACGGCTCGCCGTATCCAAACGTCATATGTTCACACGTCAGCCACGTCTTCGCTTCGAGCTCATTCGCAGCAAAACGGACGGAGATGGTCTTCTCTTCTTTCGGCTTCCGCGGACGATTGTCTTCGAGCTGTCTCAGCTTCTGTTCTCTCGCTTTCATTTTGACGGCGAGATTAGCTGCTCCTTTTTGCGCCCCTGGGTTGCGGACACTAGCCGTTGCTTTCGCCTTCAAGTGCCACCCTTTATATTGGGCAATCATCTCCAAAAGTTCTATCTTCCGGCTCTCGTAGCGGGCGTGAACTCGCTCGTCACGCACACGTTCCTCCTCTTTTTGCCGCTTATACGCCGTATAATTTCCCGGGTAACGGGTAACTTGTCCGTCCGACAGTTCAAGGATTACAGTTGCGACATCATCCATCAATTGACGGTCATGTGAGATGACAAGAACTGTCCCGTTGAATCGGTTCAGCCACTGTGTGAGCCAGTCGATCGACTCGATGTCCAAGTGGTTCGTCGGTTCGTCGAGAAGGACGAGGTCGACCCGCTTCATCGTCAATGTCGAAAGCTGTGCCCGCGTCTTCTCACCCCCGCTCAAGTAGTTGATGTTTCGGTCGAGCTGACCATCTAGCCCGAGTCGAGTCAACGCCCTCTTCGCCTCTTGCTCCAAGTTGTATACATCGAGTGCTAGTGCTCGTTCATAGGAGCGCATGACTCGCGCCTCATCGCCTGAAGACACATCTTCATAGAGGGCATATCGTTCGGGATCGCTCCGCATCACCCACTCAAGGAGCGACATGTCCTCGGATTCAATCGTCTGCCGGACGAGTCCGATTTCACCGTGACATTCAATCGTCCCGGCTTGTGGGGTCAATTCCCCTGTCACGAGTCGGAAGAGCGTCGTCTTTCCACTCCCGTTCAATCCGAACAATACAGCTCGTTCTCCGGCTACGATCTCAAAAGAGACCGCTTCAAATAATGGTTTCCGGTCATAATCAAACCGGACTTGTTTCATAACTAACATCTGTTTCACCTCGCTTATTTTTCCGATACGCGATGAAACAAAAAACACCATCCGCTTCAAAGCGGTGGTGTGAAGGAATCCGTTCAAATGAGGAAAACGAGCGTTTCCCGTACTTGAAAAAATGGACACACTTCACCCGTAACTGTTCAAGCGAACAGTGATGATTCGTCTCATCGATGGAGTGAATGTGTTTTTTTCATGGCACGGTGTACCTCCCTTTCCTAAGTTACTGTCACCTTATCAGATTGAAAGCGCATTCGCAACAACCCGCCCCACAATCTCCCGTTTTTTCTACTCCTTTAGGCGGATGCGATTCATTCATCCCCGCGTTATGATGACAGTATATTCGAACAGTGAGGTGATGCATGATGCGTCGACGCATCCTCGTTCCGAGTGCCGTCTTAGCGAGCGTCGGAACGTTTATCTATACACGATTCAAACAACGGCTCCCCCGCCCGCGATTTAAATGGCCGGAACGTCCAGAACTGACAACCATTGATAAGACGCATGTGCAGGCGACATGGATTGGACATTCGACCGTCCTCATTCATTGGTACGGGCTCAAGATTTTGACGGACCCGGTCTTCTCCAAACGAATCGGTGTCCACTTAGGCCCGCTGACGATTGGCATGAAACGTCACACGGCTCCAGCCCTCTCCATCGAGGAGGTCGGACCGGTCGACGTCATCTTGCTCAGTCACGCCCATATGGACCACTTTGACCACAAAAGTCTAAAGCGACTCATCACACGCGATACAATCGTCGTTTCGGCCCCAGGGACGAGTCGACTGCTCCGAAGGTATCCGAGTATGCAAACACTTGAACTGCATCCGCATGACAAAGTCACGCTTGCGAACGGACTCGATGTCCGAGCCATCCCCGTCAAACATTGGGGCAACCGTTTCCCGTGGGACAAGCACATGGGCTACAACGGCTATTTGCTCAAATACAAAGGAATTCGAATGCTGTTTGCGGGAGACACGGCGTACACCGATTCTTTCAAAGGGCTCGCCGACCGTGAACCAATCGACCTTGCCTTCTTCCCGATTGGTGCCTATCAACCGGATTCATTCCAAGAGGCGCACTGCACACCTGAACAGGCTTGGTTGATGTACAAAGAGAGCGGAGCGAAGCGCTTCTTCCCCATGCATTGGGACACGTTCGTTCTGTCGTACGAGCCAATCGATGAGCCGTATCACCGTCTCGTAGCGGCCGCAAAAATCGATCGTGGTCAAATCGCAATCAAGACGCATGGAGAAAGCATCCGCTTATAGCTTATAGTTTATACTTTCCCTTCACCCAAAAGTTCGGTAACGTTAGAGACGAGAGGGAGGGATTTATTATGGAATGGACGACATTGAATAATACTGTCAACATGCCGATGCTCGGACTCGGTGTGTACAAGGTCGAAGATGGTGCGGTGACGGTCGACACGGTCAAAACTGCGCTCGATGCAGATTACCGATTGATCGATACGGCCGCAATTTATCAGAACGAAGAAAGCGTCGGGCAAGCGCTGCGTGAAGCAGGTGTCCCACGTGAAGAAGTTTTTGTGACGACGAAACTTTGGAATGAGTTCCATGGGTTTGACGAGGCACTTCAAGCGTTTCAGGATAGTCTCGACCGACTCGGTCTTGAGTATGTCGACTTATTCCTCATCCACTGGCCAATGCCGCGTTTTGGTAAGTTTGTCGAAACGTACAAGGCACTCGAGCAATTGTATGAGGAAGGACGAGTCCGTGCCATCGGTGTCTCGAACTTTGAGATCGAGCATTTAGAACAAATTATTCAATCCTGCTCGATTGTTCCTGCGGTGAATCAGGTCGAGATTCATCCATATTTGTCTCAAAAAGACCTGATTGCATTCTGTAAGCGATATGACATTCAAATTCAAGCGTGGAGCCCACTCATGAAAGGACGCGAAGCGCTCGAAGATGACACAATTGTCGAAATCGCGAACCGTCACGCCAAGTCTCCAGCCCAAGTTATCTTACGTTGGCACTTACAAAACGGGGTCGCCGTCATTCCAAAATCGGTTACACCGAGTCGAATCAAAGAGAACATACAGGTATTCGACTTCACGTTGACGAATGAAGAGATGGCGGCCATCGATGCGCTCAACCGTGATGAACGCACCGGCTCCGACCCGAAAGAGATGCACAAAATCCATTATTGAGGAGTGAATGACATGTTCAAAAAACTAGCTTCTGATTTGACCGGCTTCAGCGACATCGGTGAGGTGATTGACCCATCTGACTTCGATAAGGCGGATGCAGATGATTACGTCCTTCATGAGGACAATGAGAAGATATATTTCTTGATCAAGTCAAAATCAGATGAGTATTGTTTCACCAACTTGTCGATGATCCACCTCGATGGAACGAGCGCCATCAGTTCGAAGCGCGTCCTCTATCGTTATCCGTATTCGCATTATCCAATCAAGCACGTCATGTTCGAAACAGCGGGCACCGTCGACCTCGATGTCGAGGTAAAATTCACAATCGGGGATAAACCGTACTCGATTGATATCAACAAGAAGCAAATCGAACACGTGAAAGATTTATATAAGGCACTCCTCGCGATTGAAGAGATTCAACGAGAAGGTCGTCGTATGATGGAATATGCGAACACATCACTCACACACTCGGTCTCCATTTTGAGCGGACTTCGCGAAGGTGACATGAACGTGCCGAACACGTTTAAAGAGTTGAACGAGCAATCGTTCGATTGGCTCCAACGTCACTATCGTGAGTCGAATCGAAAAGATTTCGGTTCGGTGTATGAGAAGTACATCAATAACTGAAAAAGAACTCCTCACAGGAAGATTTCCTGACGAGGAGTTCTTTTACGTTTCGTCGATCAACTGCTCGGCCAATCGTTGATACAAGTGGCTCATGTGAACGGCAGACGCGATAGCGAGCGACCGCTGCACACCACCCTCTTTTTCGAGCGATGCATTCAAAAGCATGTCTGCTTGAACCTCGAACGCTTCTACATTCTTCATTTTTTGTGCCTGATACGCCTCGTAAAAGTCCTCAAGAGAGAACGTCTCGTCCGACTCATTCAACGGTCGGAGCGTTTCCTTAATATCACTAATCGATAAGAGGCCCTTCATCTCATAAATCAAACTGAGTAACATGAGATGTTCATTCGTATACTTCTTATTTTTGACGGGATGGAACAACTTGCCCTTCGCATAGTTGTTGATCATCGTCTTCGTCAAAATCGTCTCATCCTCATTCCGCTTCATTTTGCCATAATGCTGCTCGAACAATTGGATGACCTGGTCCATGTATAAGTCGATTGTTGGTAACACTTCCCGAGGAAGCGTCCCTTCTGTTTCGGCAATTTTTTTTGATTTCATCTGTTTCACCTCTCCTCTTTAGTATAAAGAACTCTTCCCGTTGTCGAAAGGTATACCTTGCTGTTTAGTCTCATTCAGTATATCATGTAGTTATCGATACTACATGATGTGATAAGGAGTGTTTTACATGAATTCAATTTTTCGGGAACCAATCAACGCGCTGACGCATCTCGCTGGAGCCTTGCTCGCTTTCGTTGCGCTCATCGCTATGGTCGTCAAAGCCTCACTGCTAGGTTCGCCACTCGCGATTATGGCCGCAATTTTATTTGGCATCAGCCTCGTCTTCCTTTATTTATCGTCTGGTCTTTACCATAGCATCATCGCTTCACCGAACGTCATTGCCTTCTTCCGGAGAATCGATCATGCGATGATTTACGCATTGATTGCGGGTACATATGCGCCTCTGACGCTACTCGCGCTCGAAGGCCCGACACGATGGGTCCTCTTCGGCACGGTACACGCACTCGCCTTGTTCGGAATCGTCTTCAAACTTGTCTGGTTCCATGCCCCGCGCTTCTTGTCGACCGCGCTCTACATCGGGATGGGCTGGTTGTCGGTCTTCTTCATCGGACCGCTCCATGATGTAATCGGGAACGCCGGCATCTTCTGGCTCGTGCTCGGAGGTGTCATGTATACGATTGGCGGACTCATTTATGGGTTCAAGCCGAAGTTCGTCAACTGGCGGGGATGGGGTTTCCATGAAGTATTCCATTTGTTCATCTTGTTCGGAAGCTTCGCCCACTTCGTCTGTGTCTTCTGGTACGTCTTTTAAGTCCTCCGCGTGGAGGGCTTTTTTTGTGAGCCGTTTCCTGTACTTTGAATTCAAGATTTTCTACACTAAGAACAGGAGGGATTCACTATGAAAATTGAAGTATGGTCAGATTATGTCTGTCCGTTTTGTTATATCGGGAAGCGTCGTTTAGAAGAAGCACTCGAACAGTTCCCCCAGGCGGACCAAGTGGAAGTCGAATTCAAGAGTTTCGAGCTCGATCCGAACGCTCCGACAAATGATTCACGTACCATCTATGAAGCGCTCGCGACGAAGTATGGCATGCCAATCGAACAAGCGAAAGGCACGACGGCACAAGTTGCTGCTCAAGCTCGCGAAGTCGGTCTCGACTATGATTTCGAGAACATGGTCGTCACAGGTACGCTCGACTCGCACCGTTTGACGCATTATGCGAAGACGGTCGGGAAAGAGAAAGAATTGTCGGAAGCGTTGCTTCAGGCTTACTTTATCGATGCCAAACACATCGGGAACCACGATGTCCTATTTGACATCGCGACAAGCGTCGGACTCGACGGTGACGCGGTACGTGATGTCTTGACGACCGACGTATATACGGATGACGTTCGTGCCGAAGAGAAGCGAGCAAGCGACCTCGGCATCACAGGTGTACCTTTCTTCGTATTCGACAATAAATACGGGGTATCCGGTGCTCAACCGACAGAAGCGTTCACGCAAGTACTCGAAAAAGTTTGGTCTGAGAACAACCCGACGATTCAAGTCCTCTCGAACGGTGCGACATGCACGGACGACAACTGTGATATTTGATTCATGAAGAAGCCGAACGTCGGCTTCTTTTTTGTGGTATTCTTCACCCCACTACTTGATAATAGTGATTAGCATATAAGAATCGAGGACTACATCTATGTGGAAAAATCGGAACGTCTGGATCATTCTGACGGGCGAATTCGTCGCCGGTCTCGGTCTATGGCTCGGCATCATCGGGAACTTGGAATTTATGCAAGACCGTGTCCCATCTGACTTTGTGAAGGCGGTCATTCTCGCCATCGGCTTACTCGCCGGGGTCGCCATCGGTCCGCTCGCGGGACGCTTGACCGACCAAGGCTCTAAGAAAAAAATCATGCTCATCTCAAGCGTCGTTCGGGCGTTTAGTGTGCTCTTCATGTTCGTTGCCATCGAAACGAATTCGGTCGTGTGGATGGTCGTCTTTTTAATTATCTTACAAGGATCGGCCGCCTTTTACTTCCCTGCTCTGCAGGCAGCGATTCCGCTCATCGTGAAAGAACGGGAACTCCTCGCCTTGAACGGCGTCCATATGAACGTCTCGACGTTGTCGCGCGTCATCGGGACGGCGATTGCCGGTGTGTTGTTGACGCTCATCTCACTTCGGAACGTCTATGCACTCTCGCTCGTCGCCTATCTGTTGCTTGCGGTTGCGACGCTGTTCTTACAGCTAGACGAAACGAAGACACCGTCGGCGAAGAAACTGGATGCGAAAGCGTCGAGCGGTTTCAAGGACGTCTTCCCCATCATCAAATCGATCCCAGTCATCTTCATGACCCTCGTCATGACGCTCATCCCGCTCCTCTTTATCGGAGGGTTCAACTTGCTCGTCATCAACATCAGTGAACTGCAAGACTCGACGGCAATTAAAGGGTGGATTTATACGGCTGAGGGACTCGCCTTTATGACAGGTGCCTTCATGATCAAGCGAATCGGAGAAAAATTCTCGGCGTTCTCGATTTTATTCTCGTTCTCGTTTTTGATTGGCGTCGCGCAACTCATGCTTTATTTCGCGGACATCCCGTTCATGTCGATTGCCGCGTTCGTCCTCTTCGGCTTCTCGGTCGGTTGCTTTTTCCCGACGGCTGTCACGATTTTTCAGACACGGATGCCAAAAGAGTATCACGGTCGCTTCTTCTCGTTCCGTAACATGCTCGATCGGATTGTCTTCCAAGTCGTCCTGCTCGTGACAGGGTTCTTCCTCGATTTGATCGGACTTCAGCTCATGGTCGTCTTGTTCGGAATCAGTTCCATCGCCATGACGGCTGCATTTCTTGTGTATACGCGAAAACATAAACTGCATATCGAAGAAGACTCTGTTGAGAAAATCTCTTCTTAATAAAAACAAGCGATGACATCGGTCATCGCTTGTTTGCGTCTTGGAGCTCTCGCCACCACGTCGTCGTATCATTTCGACCGTCGAGCGTGATGCGCTCACCAATCTTCGGAGTGAGGACGACTTCTTTCGGTAATAGCGATGCCATTTGTTCTGCCGGGTCGAACCAATCGTGGAACGACAGTGTGAACGCACCCCAATGGATCGGCATCATTTGGTCGGCACGTAGATCATGAAACGCTTGCGCCGTCTCTTCTGGCTGCATATGGACGTCCGGCCAGCGCACGTCATATTGTCCGCATTCGAGAGCGGCGAAATCAAACGGTCCGTACTGTTCACCAATCTGTTTAAAGTGAGGAGCATAGCCGCTGTCTCCGCTGAAGAAGAGACGGTCCGCCTCGCCGAGAACGACCCATGATGCCCAGAGCGTACTGTTTCGGTCCGTCAACGAACGACCGGAGAAGTGACGTGCAGGTGTGCAGACAAACGTCCAATTCCCGAACGTGTAAGACTCGTTCCAATCTCGCTCCACGATTCTCTCTGCACCGACACCCCATCGTTTCAAATGACTTCCTACACCGAGCGGCACGATGAACAAGGCGACCTTGTCTTTGAGGGCAAGGATCGTTCCATAGTCTAGATGGTCGTAATGGTCATGCGTCAATAAGACGACGTCGATCTCAGGCAAATCCTCGAGGTCGAACGGCAAGTCTTCGCTGAAGCGTTCATTTTTCGCGAACGGAAGCGGGGATGGGCTTCGTCCAAACATCGGGTCGACGAGCATCGTCTTCCCATCCATTTGCACCATGAGGGCCGAATGACCGAGCCAGTAGATTCTCGTGAAGCTTGAGCCCGTCTTCTCCTCGAAATCGATGGGCACGATCGGTAAACGTTCAGTCGGCTTGCGCAGTGAGGTCACATCACGATAGTCGCGCGCCATCGATACCATGTCCTCTGCGGAAAAGTTCATCGGCGTCTCGTATTGATTACGGAACGTTCCGTTGACCCGGTTCGGGGATTGAAGTGATTTTGGTTTACGTCCGAGTGGTTTGTACTGCGTCAGAATCGTACCAGTGACAGCCGCCATTCCGACTAATGAGAGCAACATCGTCTTTTTCATTTAGATCCTCTTTTCTACAAGTTCGTTGAATTGATTATAGCGTGCATTCCTCATTCTCATCTCGATTAGTATGCAGATTCACTAATCTTTCAAAAAAATAGAGTGTTCTTGATTTAAGTCAATGTGAACCCTCGTCCACCCTTTTATGATGGAGATAAGATTAATCGAAAGGAGTTTTTCTCATGACACATTCACCTTTACGTTCACAGCGACGTGCCGCATTCTCGTCCGGGATTGCCCTCGTCCTCATGGCACTCGTCGCCTTTTTCGCGCAAGGATATGTCTACCAATCCCTCATAATCGAAAATGATCCGATGACGACGTATCAAAACTTAATGAGTCATCCGACGTTGTTTCGTTTCGGGATCATCGGCTGGGGCATCATTGTCGGGCTAGACCTGATTGTCGCCTACGGACTATACCGTGTCTTCAAACCGCTGCATGTCACATTCGCCCTACTCATCGGAGCACTTCGATTCGTCTATACACTGATTCTCGCGTTTGCCGTTTTGCGACTCGTCGAAGCCGAACGCCTCCTCGATACATCCGCTTCAGCTAGACAAATGTATGAGACGGTCACTTCCTTTGAAGGCATTTGGTCATTCGGCTTGATTGTGTTCGGGCTTCACCTTATCGCAATCGGATGGATGGCAGTGCGGACCCGGCTTATTCCGAGAATGATCGGGATCCTGCTCCTCCTTGCCGGCTTCAGCTATACGCTCGTCCATGTCCTTTATCAATTCCCTGCAGTTGAAGGCATGACGGCAATGCTCGAACTGTTTCTCATGCTCCCAATGTTCGTCGGGGAGTTGGCCTTTGCCGTATGGTTAATTGTGAAAGGAAGAACACTTCCTATTCATGACCTCACTCGACAATCCGAAGGTGACGCATCGCCCGCTTCTTGATTCGACTAAGTGATTCCGGGGTGATGCCAAGGTAACTCGCGAGTTGATATTGAGGGACGCGATGAACCAAGTCAGGTCTCTTCTCCATCAATGCCTGATATCTCTCTTCAGGTGAAGAAGACATGAACTCAGCGAACTCATCTCGCATCGTCCCCATGTCCTCTTCAATCATGTCACGTGTCATCGCCTCAAAGATAGGATTCATCTCGTATTGTTGTTGCTCCGTCGCAAGATCACCGACGACGAGACAACATTCCTCCAGACACGATAATGAATACGGTGACCGTCCGTCCGATTGATGTTTCGTCAATATGGTGATGCTCTGTTCTTCCGTGATGAAATCGACGGTATGCTCGTTCCCTTCTTCGTCGACCTTATATTGACGAATGCAGCCACTCAGTACGAAATAGCATTTAGTCGGGACGTCTCCTTGATGTAATAAAATCGTACCTTTCGGAAATGTGGTAATCGGTACATCGGCTGTCAACCGTTCACACTCTTCGTCACTCATATCCGTAAATCGCTTCATATATTGAATCAGGACGTCTTTCACTCAACTCACTCCTTTTCAGGAAAACCGATTTATTCCCTCAAGTATAGCAGGTTTCGCCATTCAAAAAGACCTGCCCACCGCTTTGGTGAGACAGGTCTTTTGTTAAGACTTTTGCAAGATTTTAATGTCGTTGATGATGTCTTCGGTCGGGACGTTTTGGAACCCGGGATAAGCCTTCATAATCTTACCTTCCTGATCGACCAAGTAAAAATACGTGCCATGGTCGACTTGTGTGCCTTCTTCAGGCTTACGGACGAGCGCTTTGAAGTTCTCTTGAGCGAACGTCTCGATTTCGTCTTGCGAGTAGCCTGAGAGGAACTGCCAATCCGCGTTCACAAGGTCGTATCCACTCATAAACTCTTTCATCTTCTGTGGAGTATCCACTGTCGGGTCGACGCTGAACGAGACGAATTGCACATCTTCGACGCCCTCCTCCTCGAGTGCTTCATTCAGCTTCGTCATATTATACGTCATCGGCGGACAGACTGTCTCACAGCTCGTGAAGACAAAATCCACCATCCATACTTTGCCTTTTAAATCTTCGAGACTGACCATTTCTTCTTCTTGGTTCATGTATTCGAACGATTCGACTTGCCAATTGAGCGGGTCCTCAATCTCTTGTCCACATCCGGCTAGGACGATGAGCATCGTCATCAAACTACCGATCCACCATTTCTTCACGCGTTCCAACTCCTTATCTCTTTTTGACATTCCACATCAAGATTGTGATGAACGTGAAAGCTGTCAACGCGAGGAACGGAATCGTGATGAACCCGAGCCAGTTGATATATTGACCGCTACACGGAACCCCTTGTGCACAAGGTTGAATTTCTGCAAAGCCCGGCACTTTTTGTACCAAGTAATGGTAAAGTGAAACGAAACCACCTATGATAGTAAGCGGTAACACATATTTCCGCACCGTCCGATCGTCCGTGAAGACGGCAATCCCTAGGATGATCGTCAGCGGATACATAAAAATACGTTGAATCCAACATAGCTCACATGGCACGAATTCCCGGATCTCACTGAAGTAGAGACTGCCGAGCGTCGCCGTCAAAGAGACGAGCCAAGCGAGATACAAGCCATATTTTTCGTGAAATGACTTCATTTATAGGTCCTGCTCGATCAACTGTTGGATTTGTTCATAATCGAACGGGTCTTCGAGCATCACACCATTGATCATGATTGACGGTGTGAATTGCACACCGTTCTCTTTCACAAGACCATCGTCCTTGCTGACTTTTTCGAGTACGGTCGATTCTTCTCCAAGGTCTTGCTCAAGTTTTGCCAAGTCGACCGATGCCGTCTCGCTCGCGATCTCCTTCAACTTCTCGACGGTCACCCATGCGTTGTCGTGTTGCTGAGAAGCCGGTTGAGCGTCGTAGAGCGCTTTATGGAACTTCCAGAACGATTCAGGGTCTTGCTCGTATACTGATTCGGAAGCGAGTGATGCCAAAATTGATTCTTGTCCATGGAACAAGACGTTAATATAGCTGAAGCTGACGTCTTCCTTGTCAAGATAATCCGCTTTCAGTTGCGGGTAAATTGTGTCGCCCCACTGTTTGCATGATGGGCATTTATAGTCTCCGAACTCGACGATTGAGACTTTCGCTTCTGGGTCCCCAAGCGTCGGTTGCCCTTCGATGGACACATGATCGCCTCGATCGACTGTTGCCGACTCATCTTGATTGAGCAAGACGAACACGATTGCAATCAATGCGACCGCGACGATGGTCATGACGACCAACCATTGATTCTTTTTCATTCTCTTCACCTCTATTTATTTTCGACTCGTCTTTCATTATAGCGGAAGCTCTTACACCTATCATGTGTTCGACTCGTTTTTCATAATTCTCTTCATTTCAAGCTTTAGGAGGTTTTTCTCGCATGATCAAGTCTTTTACGATGCGCCTCGGTCTCATTTTGGCGCTTAGCATTGCCACGCTTGTCTTTTTACTGACGATCGCACTCACATCTCTGATCAGTCACCGGGCGTCTGACTCGCTCGAACAAGAAATCGGGGAAAGACTCTCCACGACCTCGCATCAATTGGCGGACAAACTCGACTTTTATATGTGGTCACGTTATCAAGAAGTTCAACTCTTGCAAGGACTTGATTTAGAGGAGCCGGAGGAAACACGACGACTTCTCAATCAAGTCCAATCGAACATCCCGGCATTCTCATGGATGGGTGTAACGGATGCGGACGGAACCGTCGTCGCCTCGACGAACGGCATATTAGAAGAGGCATCCATCGCCGAACGACCAGTTTATCTCGAAGCGCAAGTTGCCCCCTTTATCGGAGACGTTCACGAGGCGGTCCTCTTAGCTGAATTATTGCCGAATCCGACGGGGGAACCGCTCCAATTCGTCGATATCAGTGTCCCGTTATTTCAAGACGGGACGTTTCAAGGGGTGCTTGCCACTCATTTGAGCTGGGCTTGGGGAAAAGAAGTGCTCGAACATTTCAATCGGACGCTCCATGAACAAGTCGATGATACGGATTTATTCGTCGTCAGTGAGCGAGACAACGTTATACTCCTCGGCCCAGACGACATGGTCGGAAAACCACTTCCCGTATCGTTTACAGAAGGAGCCACCGTAAAAAAATGGGAAGATGGTCAGGACTATCTGACGGGTATGTCCATCGGAGAAGGGTATGATGAATATCCTGGACTCGGTTGGCGTGTCGTCGTCCGTCAGCCGGCAGCAGTCGCGTTCGCACCGGTCGAGACACTTGAAACGAGCATCCTGTGGATTGGCTTGTTCGCATCTCTTGTGACGGCTGTCCTCGGTTGGCTGCTCGCTTCTATCGTGACGAGACCGTTGAAGCGAATCACCGAAACGGCTTCGCTCATGGAACAAGGGAAAGCCAATAAATTTCCACATCAGTCCGGAATCGAAGAGATTGAGTCGCTCGCATTCGCCTTGGAATCACTCGTCACTTCCCTCACCGAATCAGAGTCGGAACGGGTACACTTTGAGAAACTTGCGAATCGCGATGCGTTGACCGGGCTCTCGAACCGCGTCGCTTTACGGGAACAGTTGAATCGACTATATAATTCAGAAGAGACGCATGTCTTCTTTTATATCGATCTCGACGGGTTCAAGGCGGTGAACGATACATATGGCCATGCGGTCGGGGATGCGTTGTTAGTCGAAATTTCACAACGACTCCGAACACTTACAATCGATGAGTTATACCCGGTCCGATTGAGCGGAGATGAATTTTTCCTCATGTTCCCGAGACGTGAATGTTCGGTTGAAGAAATTCATCAAATCGGTAAATCGGTCATCGACACGCTCTCACAACCGGTGACGATTGACACTACTTTCATCTCTGTTGGGGCAAGTATTGGTGCATCGATTTGGTCGCCACCTGAACCACCACATGTCGCCATCGAACAAGCGGACGACGCTTTGTATCGGTCAAAAGCGAACGGGAAACAACAGCTTTCGTTCCACGAATTGTTCGAATAATTTTGGGCGCCCATATGAAAAGGAGTTCATGCTGAACTCCTTTTCATTTTTACTCTTCAGTTTCCGTTATCATGTCATCCTGCTGCTCATTTTCCTCTTCTGGCATCGGCTCCAAATCCATCGTATACACGTATTCCTCCCCAAAGTTATTCAAGATGAACAACTCTTCTTCTGCACGTGTCGACAGTCCATTCGAAAATCCGATTGCGGCATACATTTCCTCTAACAAAACGTCCTGTTCTTTGTCAATCTCATCAAACATGGCTTTTTCCCACCGTTCAATGATTCCTCCGAGTTGAAGATAGTCATCGCTTTTGATTTTATTTTGATCGTGCAACAACTCCAAATATTCACGAACCTCTTTCAGATTTTTATGCGTCATCGGGATTGCACCCGCTTTTTCTGTCGCCAATATTTTTTGATGGGTCATCAGATGCATTGCTTCGACGAGATTCCCTTTGTTCAATTTTTTGGGGTCGTCAAAGTCGAGTCCCGTCGTTTCTTGCGGGTTGATGCGGCGCGTGACGTTTTGACGCCGTCCGAATGGGTCTTCCTCTTTGATGGTATCAATCAACTCGAGTGCACGAGTGTATTCTTCTTCCGTCAACTGTTCACGGTCGAGTTCAGCTGGATTTGGCCCCATCCAATACTGATAGAATGCATATGTAGCAACGACAATGACAACTAAGACAAGCCCCATCCAAGGAAACCATTTTCTCCATTTCATTTACCATTCACGCCCTTTTATTGATTCGCTCTATCAAGGATAACATATATACCTTGCTAAAAATTCCATAAAAAGGGTTTGATTATAACCTCACATAAAAAAGTACCCACCCCGAGATAGGAGCGAGTACTTTCTCTTCTTACGCTTCGAACAACAACTGTTCTGGATCTTCAATCATATCTTTAATGTGTTTGAGGAATGTCACAGCCTCACGACCATCAACAATTCGATGGTCATACGAGAGCGCGACGTACATCATCGGACGGTTTTCCATCGTGTCCGCATCGATGGCGACTGGGCGGAGTTGAATCGAGTGCATCCCGAGGATGGCGACTTGCGGTCCGTTCAAGATTGGCGTTGAAAGAAGTGAACCGAACACGCCCCCGTTTGTGATCGTGAACGTACCACCTGTCAGATCACTTAATCCGAGCTTGTTGTTACGCGCTTTATCCGCGAGGTGAAGGATGTCTTTTTCGATTTCCCCGAAGTTTTTACGATCCGCCTCACGGACGACCGGCACGACGAGACCGTCTGGAGCCGATACGGCAATCCCGATATCGTAATATTTCTTCAAGACGATTTCGTTACCTTGGATTTCAGCGTTCAAGTAAGGCATCCGTTTGAGCGCCGCTACCGCTGCTTTCGTGAAGAATGACATGAAGCCGAGTTTGACATCGTTGTCTTTCACGAACTTCTCTTGGCGACGTTTACGAAGTGCCATGACCGCCGACATATCGATTTCATTGAACGTCGTGAGCATCGCTGCCGTCTGTTGCACTTCGACGAGACGGTTCGCAATCGTCTGACGGCGACGCGTCATCTTGATGCGCTCTTCATCTTTGCCACTTGCGGCAGGTTGTGGTGCAGGTGCTGCAGCTGCCGGTTTTTGTTCTTTCACAGCTGGTTTGTCTTTATGTTTCGAAACATCGTGTACGTTGATGCGCCCAATTGGATCGTTCGTTTGAACGGCTGAGAGGTCGATGCCTTTCTCACGAGCAAGCTTACGTGCAGCCGGTGTCGCGATCGGTCCTTTACCAGGGCTTGCGACGTGCTCTTCACGCTTCTCGACTTTCTTGCCTTCTTCGACAGACTCTGTCTTTTTCTCAGTCGGCGCTTCTGCTTTCGTTTCTGCCGCGTTTTCTGTCTTCGTCTTCGTCGCGACAGCCGTTCCACCGCCAGAACCTGAACCGAGACGTGCGATGACTTCACCGACTTGAACCGTATCCCCTTCTCCGGCAAGTTGTTCTTCTAACACACCCGCTTCGTCAGCCGGGACTTCGATATTGACTTTATCTGTCTCGAGTTCAACGATGGCTTCCCCTTTTTCGACTTGGTCGCCCGGCTGTTTGAGCCATGTCGCGACCGTTCCTTCCGTAATGGACTCTGCTAATTCCGGTACTTTGATTTCGATCACAATGAGTTCCCCCTTAACTTATTTACGATCTTTTTGATATGTGCTCGTGCCTGCACCGCTCGAGACGACGTCACGAGCGAGTGCTTCACGGATGATGCGTGCTTGTTCTTGTTTATGGGCTGTCGGATTTCCTTCAGCCGGGCTTGAACGACGGCGACGACCGATGTAACGGACGTCGAGGCGATTCGTTGTGACCGCTTCAAGGCGGGGCTCGATGTATGACCAAGCTCCCATATTTTTCGGTTCTTCCTGTACCCAGACGATTTCACGCGCGTTCGGATAGCGACTGATAACGTCACGAATCTCGCGTACCGGGAACGGATAAATTTCTTCGACACGGATGATATGGAGAAAGTCGAGTGATTCCTCTGACTTGCCGACTGCTTCTGCGAGATCGATTGCCATCTTTCCTGTGCAGAAGACGAGACGTTCCACCTGCTCGGTGCTCTCACCGAGACCTGGTTGTTCAATGATCGGTTTGAATCCCTCTTCCGTGAACGCCTCGACTGGTGATGTGGCGAGTGGATGACGGAGCAGGCTCTTCGGCGTCATGATAATCATCGGACGAATCTCTTCTTTTCCGAGCATCTCGGCTTGGCGACGGAGAATATGGAAGTACTGTGCCGCTGACGAAAGGTTTGCGACAGTCCAGTTTTTCTCTCCGGCTAGTGTCAAGTAACGCTCCATCCGAGCACTCGAGTGCTCCGGTCCTTGTCCTTCGTATCCGTGTGGTAAGAGCATGACGAGGCCTGATTTTTGACCCCATTTAGCACGTCCCGCTGAGATGAACTGATCAAACATGACTTGAGCCGAATTCGCAAAGTCACCGTATTGTGCTTCCCACAGTACGAGCGTGTCTTGTGCAAATACGTTATAGCCATATTCAAAACCGAGCACCGAACCTTCTGAAAGTGGGCTGTTATAGACCGAGAACGACGCTTTCGCTGTCGACAATTGGTGGAGTGGCGAGAACTTCTTCCCTGACTCGACATCGTTCAACATGATGTTTCGTTGTGCGAACGTTCCACGTTCCGAATCTTGACCGCTCAAGCGTACGGGCGTACCATCTGAAAGAATCGAAGCAAAGGCAAGCGTTTCCGCGTGACCCCAGTCGATTTTTCCACCTTCGTTGAAGGCCTCGCGGCGACGGTCGAGTACTTTTTGAAGCTTATGGAAGACACCAAACCCTTCTGGCCAGTCAAGCAACTCTTCGTTCAATTGAGTGAGCAAATCGTGCCCTACAGTCGTGTCGATTTTCGGGAATCCTTTATGGACAGCTTCCGGCAAGACGATGTCCGCGTCTACTTCCTCAGGAGGAACAAGATCGCGGGCTGCTTTGAGCGCCTCTTCGATGTTTTGTTCAACTTGCGCTTTCTCTTCTTTCGTCATAACGCCTTCTGCTTCAAGCTGTGCAGCATAGACGTGACGGACAGATTGATGTCCCTTGATCGCTTTATAAAGAACAGGGTTCGTGTTCATCGGTTCGTCCATTTCGTTGTGACCGTAACGGCGATATCCGATTAAATCGACTAAGATATCTTTATGGAATTTGGTACGATACTCACTGATCAACTTCGCGACGGCGACACACGCTTCCGGGTCATCCGCATTCACGTGTAAGACTGGGATTTCATATCCTTTGGCGATATCACTCGCGTAACGTGTCGAACGTGAATCGTTCGGGTCCGTCGTGAAACCGATTGTGTTGTTGGCGATGACATGAACCGTCCCACCTGTACGGTAACCCGTCAAATTCGTCATGTTGAGCGTCTCAGCGACAATTCCTTGTCCTGGGAAGGCCGCATCCCCGTGAATCAAAATCGAAGCCGCCAAATCATCGTGCTGAACAGCCGATCCTTTCTCAGAACGGTCATCTTGCGCGGCACGCGTGTAACCTTCAACAACGGAGCCGACAAATTCGAGGTGACTCGGGTTGTTCGCTAAGTTGAGTCGAACTTCTTTTTGTTGTTCAACCACTTTACGGTCAAGACCGAGGTGATACTTCACGTCGCCCGTCCAGCCGAAGTTGATGCCGATCGACCCTTCAGACGGAATCAATTCTTTGTTCGGTGCGTGCTGGAACTCCGCGAAAATCATCTCATACGGTTTACCGAGTACGTGGGCAAGTACATTCAAACGTCCACGGTGGGCCATTCCGATATTGATATGTTCAGAACCGCTCGAGATGAGTCCTCCGACCATGGCATCGAGTAATGGCACCATCGCATCCAATCCTTCGATGGAGAAGCGTTTTTGTCCGACATATGTTTTATGAAGGAATGACTCAAACAGTTCTGTCTCAGCAAGACGTGTGAATAATTCTACTTTTTCTTCTTTTGAGAATTTTTGCATCAACGCGCCTTGTTCGACTTGGCGGCGAATCCACTTCTTCTCTTCCATATCGTCTAAGTGACGAAGTTCGATGGCGACCGTCCCTGTGTAGACGTCAAGTAAGTGACGGAATAACTCGAGAGCACTCGCATCTGGTTTCGGTGCATCGTCTGACAAAAGGCGTGCTGGAATTTGCAACAAATCTTCTTCTGTCAAATCGTAACGTGACAGTTCGAACAATTCCTGCTCTCGCGGATGGTCTTTCAGTGGATAAATATCGGCCGCTTTGTGACCGAAAGCACGGATATCATTGACAAGGCGTGTCGCAGAGACGACCTTCTCCAAATCAAACGATGGACCCGAGACCGATGCTTCTGCCGGTGATGCTACTGGCGCCCCATTCTCGTCGAAGTAACGACGAGTCTCCTCATCGACCGTTGATGGGTCTTCCAAATATTGCTCGTACAGTTCAATGATGTAGCCTAAGTTAGGACCATAAAATGCTTGCGATTTCTCGTGGACATTCGACGACTCTCCCATTGAATAAATCCCCCTTATCCATTCCTAAACGTTCTATCTGTGAACGCTTTCATTTTAACATGTAGCCCGAAGCCGTTCACTTATCTCTTACCCTAGTGAACAAAACAAAATCTTGCCTCTTACGCTCACCTTCATACTACACCTTTCATGGCGGAAAGACCCTTACAAATTCACAATTCGTCCATACTATTTCAATAAGTTTTGCTTATCGATAAATTGTGTCACGAAGCATTTGTTTCAAAAATTTCAAAAAAAGATGAAACCTTATTTCAAACAAGCCCGTAGAAGGGGATGTAGGAAGCACACTAACACATTTAAAAGAAAGCTAGGTGACAACATGTTATCCGTACAGAATGTTCACAAGAAAATGGGAAAAGCGACGGTTTTGACGAATGTCAGTTTTGATGTCGTTCCAGGTGAGATTTTTGGTTTTCTCGGCCCAAACGGCGCGGGGAAGACAACAACGATACGTATTATCACAGGTCTCATGCCGGCCACTCACGGGACCGTAACCGTCGACGGATATGACGTCGCGAACAGTCGCCAAGAGGCGCTGAGCCGAATCGGTGCCATCGTCGAGAATCCGGCGTTTTACCCGTACATGACAGGACGAGAAAACTTGATTCATGCCATGAACTTGATCCCGAATTTGAAAAAAGTCGACTTGAACGCGCTCGGCGCACTCGTCGGTCTCGACGGAAAACTCGAGATGAAAGTGAAACAGTACTCGCTCGGGATGAAGCAACGTCTCGGGATTGCCCGTGCTTTGTTGCATAATCCAAAAGTTCTCATTTTAGATGAGCCGACGAACGGTCTCGACCCAGCTGGAATCGCCGACCTTCGGAATTACTTACGCCACCTCGCTGACCATCGCGGGATCGCCATCCTCATCTCAAGTCATTTGTTGAGTGAGATGGAATTGATTACGGACCGCTTCGCCATTATTGACCAAGGGCAAATCAAATCGGTAGAAGATGGACAAACGAAAGCCGAGAGTGTCATCCTTTGTAAAGTTGCCAAAGAACAGATGAACGATGCACTCGACGTCGCTGCACTCGCCTTTGATGACGTGAAAATCGTCCAGCAGTCTGCCGAGTCGTTCATCGTACCGCGTCAGGAGACGGATATCCCAATCTTATTGAAACAATTAATCGAGCGAGACATCGCCGTCTATCAAATCGGTATGAAGCACGAGTCGCTCGAAGAACAATTCTTGAAATTGACGAAAAAAGAAGGAGGTACGAACAATGCGTTCATTACTCAGCAATGAATGGATGAAATGGCGTCGTACGATTAAACCATATGTCGCCTTAGGTGTATACGCGGCGATCATCCTCATCGTATACGCTGTATTGGCAAGCGGAGACGGTACACCGGAAGCGGCATCGTTCTTTGAATTTTCAACAATGGGCGCTATCGCCTTCCTGAGTATTTTTACAATCGTCTTCACGGCTGAGATGGTCGGGAACGAACTGAAGTTCGATACGCTGAAGCATCTCTTGATGAGTCCTTATTCTCGTGACCGTATCTTGTTATCTAAACTCGTCATGGCCGTCCTCGTCATGTTGCTACAATTCGTCTTCATCTTAGTCGTCGCGTTCGGGTTCTCACTCACGTTAGACGGTTCTGTCACATGGGACGTCGTACGACCAATCCTCATCAGTGTGAGCGGACCGATCTTCATCATCTTCTTGACGCTCATGTTCTCGGTCGTCTTCAAGTCGGTCGGTGTCGTCATCGGTTTCACGGTGCTCGCGAATTTCGCGTCAAGTATCATCGGCGGACTTCTCGTCGCATGGAAACCTGAGCTTGCGAAATGGATCGTCTTCTTGCATACGGACCTCTCAATCTATGACGTCAACCCAGAGTTTATGAAAGCGATGGATGCTACGATCGGCTTCTCGATCTTCTACGTCGCCCTTCATATCGTCGCATTTTACCTCATCACGGCGTTCATGTTCCGTAGCAAAACGTTCGCGGAATAAACAAAAAACCTCTATTGATTCGACACGTTCGAATCAATAGAGGTTTTTGTTGTCTGAATCTGCATGTGTGACGATTCTCTTTCCCTTTTGTCACATAAACTCAATATTCTGGAAGACGTCTCTAGCAAGCATACGATATGATGAAGGTAATAGGTTGAAAAAAAAGGATGTGACAATATGGCTCTCACGATCGGTTTAGCATTGCTCGTCTGTTTGATCGCGCTCATTTTCACCATCATGGTCGGGCTCGGGAAAGACCGTTCCACGTACAGCCAAAAGAAAAGCTTGTCGATGGTTTCTTGGCTCTACATCATCTTGCTCCCCGTCTCGTTCATCGGACTCGGTCTGCTTTACTATTTCATTACGAAATAATCGAAAAAATCACGATGCCTACACGCTAGGCATCGTGATTTTTTTATGCGATCAAGTCGCTCCAAATTTTGATGGTGCTCGCTAAAATAAGTAGCGCCAAAATCCATTGAAGTGCTTTCGTATTCATGTTTTTGCCGACGTTTGCTCCGATCGGTGCGGCAATCAAACTCGCGATGATCATGATGATAGCCGGTTCCCAGACGATTTGGTCGGTAATGATTTTTCCGAATGTCGAACCGATTGACGAGATGAACGTGATGGCAAGTGAACTGGCAATCGCCATCTTTGTCGGGATGCGTAAGACGACGAGCATAATCGGCATGAGAATGAATGCACCCGCCGCCCCGACGATACCAGCCGCGATTCCTACGACGAACGCTGAACTTGCCGCAATCACTTTGTTGAACTGCACTTGGTCGAGTGGCATATCATCCACTTGCGGTTTCGGCAAGAACATCATAATCGTTGCAATCGTGGCGAGTACAGCGTAAACAACATTAATCATCGTCTCCGAAAGAATCGTCGATCCATACCCTCCAATAAAGCTACCAATCAATACTGCTACACCCATGTAGAGAATCAATTGCTTGTTTAAGTATCCACCTTTACGATAAGCGTAAATCCCACCGATAGTTGCAAAGAATACTTGAATCGCACTGATTCCTGAAACTTCGTGTGCGCTGAATGCAGCAAATCCTAAAAGTGGTGGAATGTACAACAACATCGGATATTTGATGATGGATCCTCCAATTCCGACCATTCCAGAAATAAATGATCCGATAAATCCTATTAAAAAAATTGTAATGATAAAACCGAACTCCATATAGACTCCTCCATTTAGTTTATTGTTCTCTGATTATTCATTCGCTTCCCAAGAAATCATACCGCCTGAAACGTCATAAATTTCTGTATAGCCGGCGTCTTGTAACTGTGTGGCAGCTTGGGCACTTCGGTTACCACTCCGACAAATAACGTAAATCGGTTCGTCTTTCGGATACGATAATTGGGTAGCATCTAATGAAGAAAGTGGTGCATTCACCGCTCCTGCAATATGCCCCCCCTCGTATTCAGACACTTCACGTACGTCAAGGAGTGTTATTTCCTCGTTTTCCAATTTGTTTTGTAGAGTTTTTGTATCAATCTTCACAATATCATCCTTTTCAGATGTGATTACAAAGATAAAAATACCCATTAAAGCCACAATTCCGACAAATAAGGAATTTTTCTTCATCTTTTCTCCTCCAATTCTTTTCACTTGCGCTCATTATACCTTAGGGGGTATATTAAAGCCAACGAAACATTCTCGTTGCCAAATCACTAGGAAATGAAAAGGAGATCAATGACTTATGAAGACGATTACGACTACTGAATTAGAAGCGTTACTTCAAGCAGACGATTCACTCAACTTAATCGATGTTCGCGAGACAGATGAATATGCTGGAGGTCACATCAAACAAGCGAAAAACGTACCACTTTCTGAATTCGGGGCAAAAGTCGATGAGCTCGATCGCTCTAAACCGATTCACGTTATTTGCGCAGCTGGCGGACGCAGCATGAATGCATCTGCTTATCTCGACTCACTCGGGTTCGATGTCACGAACGTCGATGGCGGGATGATGAGCTGGCAAGGCGAAGTCGAATAAACCATTACTTTAGGTCATAGGGGGAAATTCACATGTTATTACGTTATTTTTATGATGAAAAATTAGCACAAGCTTCATATATGGTCGGTTGCCAAATGACGGGAGAAGCGATTGTCATCGACCCGGCCCGCAACATCGAACCATACCTTCAGGAAGCTAAAAAAGAAGGCATGAACATTGTTGCAACGGCAGAGACTCACATCCATGCAGACTTTGTGTCCGGTTCACTCGAACTCGCGAAACGCACAGGCTCAAAAGCATATCTATCTGATGAAGGAGATGCTTCATGGAAGTATGCGTTCGCGAAAGACATCGATTCACAACTCGTCAAAGACGGTGAGACGTTCAAAATCGGAAACGTGACACTCGAAGTCATGCACACACCTGGCCATACACCAGAGCATATCTCGTTCTTATTGTATGACCGCAATCAAACACAACCGATGGGAATCTTCACAGGGGACTTCGTCTTTGTCGGCGATATCGGTCGCCCTGACCTTCTCGAAGAAGCAGCAGGTGTAAAAGGAACGACGGCAATCGGCGCAGAACAAATGTTTGATTCGCTCAAAAAATTCGTAGCTCTACCAGACTTCGTTCAAGTATGGCCTGGACACGGCGCAGGTAGCGCTTGCGGGAAAGCGCTCGGTGCGGTTCCTACGTCAACGGTCGGTTACGAGAAAGCGACGAACTGGGCGCTACAGATGACGGACAAAGATGCCTTCATCAAAGAGTTGACAACCGATCAACCCGAACCACCGAACTACTTCGCGATGATGAAAAAAGTGAACAAGGAAGGCATCCAAGTCACGACTGAAATTACTCGGCCTGAAGTCGTCGAATCGAATCGTCTCGATACACTCGTCGAAGAGACGCAAGTCGTCGACACGCGTAAAGGTGAGGACTTCGCGAACGGACACGTACCAGGGACGATTAACATCCCGTACAACAACAAGTTCGTCTCGTGGGCGGGGTGGCTCGTCAACTTCGACAAAGATATCACACTCATCGCAAGTGCTGAGGACATCGATCAAGTGCAAACGGACCTTCAATCGATTGGCCTTGACCGTCTTCGTTTCATCGTTCCAGTCGAAGAACTCGAAGCATCGCTCTTGACGGAAACGTATACGGACGTGACGGCAGAACAAGCGATTGAAGCTGCTGAAAAAGGAGACGTCTTCGTTCTCGACGTTCGAAACGCGACAGAATGGAACGCAAGCCATTACGAAAAGGCAGAGCGCATCTTGCTCGGAAAACTCGCACGTGACCATGAAGGTCTTCCGACAGACCAAACGATTGCGGTTCATTGTGCTTCAGGCGTCCGCTCACGCATGGCGGCAAGTGTCCTTCAATCGCTCGGCTACAAAAACATCCACAACGTCCTTGGTGGCTACGGTGCGATGAAGACTGTCTTGAACGCTCAACAAATCAAGTAATGCTATACTGACTATGAATATGGCGCCCGCTTCGAGAGGGGTGCCTTTTGTTTAGGAGGGAAAGACGTGGTCGCTATCGGTCCACTCAACATTCGTTTAGATTTACTCATCTTCTTACTGAGTCTTGTTGTCCTTTATGGCATCTTCCGCTTCCTTGGGTTGACAAGTAAACAACGTGAAGCCGTCATCGGTACATGGTTCTATGGTTTTCTCGCTTGGAAAGGAAGTGCGATTGTCATCGGTCTCTTGACGACACGTGATATCTCAATCGCTCTCTATGCGACTGGAGGTATTTGGGCTCAACTGATTGCAAGCGGAATCGTACTTTGGCTCGTCTATCGACTCGATCGAGACCTTTTAGGATATTGGGTGCTAAGTGGGGTCCTCATCTGGCTCGGGATGACGCTCGCGGTTCCGATATACGGGACGATTTTGAACCTTTCCGACCAGCCGATTCATCTATGGAGCGCCGTCCTCATCCTTCTGCTACTCGTAACGACGTGGCGATGGATGCATGAGCCGACACGCGGGAACATCCTTTGGACCGTCCTTGGTGCATCTAGTATCTGGCTGTTTGAATCATACGCAGTCGGACAGATTCAATGGTGGATGATCGTCATCACCCTCGTCCTGTTTGGACTGACCGTCTTTCTCGCTCGCCCTTCAAGGAAAGCCGTACAATTCAGTATCGGTGTTCTTGTCGTGCTAGCGGTGGTAAATGCTACTCTACCGGAACGCGCGTCGCAAACCGTCACCACCGAGACGGCATCGACCGGTTTGAATATCGGGCAAATCCCACCTTCGTTCGAATTAAAACGAACCGACGGGAGCGCATTCGACTTAGAATCGTTACGCGGTAAGCTCGTCGTCGTCAACTTTTGGGCGTCTTGGTGCCCTCCGTGTCGCGCAGAGATGCCAGATATGGCCGCGTTCGCCAAAGAGCGTGAAGATGTGATCATCGTTGCTGTTAACACGACGACGAGCGAACGCGATCCAAGCAATGCCGTCTCGTTTGTCGAACCGTACGAAGACGCTTTTACCGTCGTCTATGACCGTGACGGCCAAGTCGGTGATGCGTACCGAATTCAAGCGATGCCGACGACGTATGTGCTTGATGAATCTGGAGTAATCATTGCGAAGCAATTCGGCGCCATCGATCATGACTGGCTCGATGCTCAATTATAGTGAACATGACAAAACCGCCGACAGAGACTTGTCGGCGGTTTATCTTATTGCTTCAAATAGCCTTGTGCTTTCAAGAAGTCTTTGACGTCAAGACGTGTCGATTTCGACAACATGCGCCCCATCTGTCCGGTCCACGTATCTTTACGCGGGTTAGAGCCCCGGACCATATAATAATCGTGGATCAACGCATCGTAATCAGAAAGTGACTGTTTGATCCGTTCTGGATTCGCCTCGTATGTGTTCTCATGGTAGACATGGTGGAACGGTAGACGTGGTTTTTGATCCTCGACTGTAGCCGGTACACCGACTGCCATCCCGAAGAGCGGAATGACCCGTTCTGGCAATTCGAGCACTTCTTTCACAGCAAACAGGTCGTTCCGAATTCCGCCGATATAACAGATCCCGAGTCCCATCGACTCCGCTGCCACCGCCGCATTTTGTGAGGCAAGCGCCGCGTCGATCACAGCGACAAGCAACTTCTCATCAGTCTCAAGCGTCGCAGAAACCTCAGCCTCTTGTAGCTCACCAATCATTTCATGACGATGCAAATCTGCACAAAAGACGAAGAAATGACCATTCTCGACCACATAGGACTGATCACCCGCTATCTCGGCAAGTCGTTTCTTTTTCGCTTCATCGGTCACCCCGATGATGGAGTAGGCCTGGATAAAGCTAGACGTTGATGCGCGTTGTGCGCTCTCGACGACTGTCTGAATTTGTTCATCTGTCAATTTCTCGTCCGTAAAATCGCGGACGGAACGGTGGTTCAATAATGTCTCAATCACTTCGTTCATACGTTCTTCCCCCTTTTTTTCAATCTTGGCACAAGGTTTGTGAATCCACAAATAAGAGGAATCCGTTGGGCACATTTTGAATGGATGATGTCCGAATTTTGCTTTCTTATGCTATCATTAAAAGCTATATAGTAAATACAATCATGTAACTTCGAATAAGGAGCGATATATATGAAAAGAATGCCATTTTACATTCCATACCTTCTTGGTGCTCTATTCCTCTCTGGATGTACGGATGCCGATGTGAGCGTCTCGACGTCGACCGAAGAGAGTACGACACAAGAGGAACAGACAACCGAGACGCCTTCACCTGAACAGGAAGAAGATTTGTTCGAAGGCTATACGAAAATCGAGGTTGATGGCGGCGATCAATCCGGTAGTCGTGAAGCGAATGTCGTCGTCGATATCGGTTTTGGCGACCGTGAGTACTGGGCGTTCACGAACGAACATGGTCAACTCATTCGCGTGATTGCCGATGAGATCACTCTTCAGGACGATGAGACCGAAGACGTCAATTCTTCAGGACGTTACTATTCAGACGAGGCAAAAGTTCCGGGTGTTGAAGACCCAAACCTCGATGAAGGCCATATTATCGCTGATTCGCTTGGCGGTGTTTCAAACGCCTATAACATCACACCACAAAACAGCGCACTCAACCGCTACGGTGACCAGGCGTTCATGGAAGATGTCATCCGAAAAGCTGGTGGGGCGAAAGACTTCGAGGCCATCATCACTTATCCGAACACGACAACACAGATTCCTTCCCGCTACCAATACACGTATACCGTACGAGGCAACACGGTCACCGATACGTATGATAACGCGGACCCGGAAGAAGTGAATGAATCGCTGGATTTGACGGACGACTCACCGCCTGACGTGACGACGGAGCCAGTCGAGGAGCGAGAATTATCTGATATTGACCTTGATGGGAACGGGCAAGTGACAATCAAAGAAGCAAAGAATGCCGGATTTGAGATGCCGATCACGCGTGACCATTGGTTGTATCAATATATGGACGACCGAGACGGTGATGGGATGGTCGGTGAATAACAGCGTTTCACGAGACGTTTCTCTAATGGAGAGACGTCTTTTTGCATACAAAAAAACCGCGGTACATGACCGCGGCTAACTTGTTAGTTCGACATCTGATTCAAGAATGGTGCGAGATCAACGTTCAACTCGTTCGAGAGACGCTCTCCGAGCTCACGGTCCGCACGATAGAAGTTACAGATTAGGAGAAGAGTCGTCTTCTCATGACGAACTTCTTTAATGTGGGCGACGAGGTTACGGATGAGTGCGTCCTTCTCTTCTTGAGAATAACGGCGATACACTTCTCCGGCCTGGCCGAAGTCGTTCGTCTTCTCAATCTTCTGACGTCCCGTCACACCTGTGATTGGCTGTGGCGTCTCGATGTAATCCGCATTCGGCTTCGGTGCGTCTTCATAGCGGTTCGGCTCGTAGTTGACCGGGCTCGTCTGTTGCTTGAATGGCATCGCTCCGTCACGCTGGTTGTTTGCGACTTGAGCGAATGGACAGTTGATTGGAAGCTGAAGATAGTTCGGTCCGATGCGGTGACGTTGCGTGTCTGAGTACGAGAAGAGTCGTCCTTGAAGCATCTTGTCTTCTGATGGTTGAATCCCTGGGACGAGGACCCCCGGGTTGAAACCAACAGACTCGGTCTCGGCGAAGTAGTTGTCGACGTTTTTGTTGAGTGTCATCGTTCCGACCAATTGGTACGGGATGACGTCCTCGAACCAATCTTTCGTCGCATCTAGCGGATCGAAGTCGAAGTTATCCATGTCCGCCGGGTCTAAAATTTGTACATATAAATCCCATTCCGGATAGTCCCCGTTTTCAATCGCGCTGAACAAGTCACGTGTCGCATGGTTGAAGTCTTCTGCTTGAATTTTCGCAGCTTCTTCCATCGATAAGTTTTGAATCCCTTGCTTCGGTACCCAGCGCAACTTTATGTACACCGTGTTTCCAAATTCATTCACCCATTTGAAAGAGTGGACGGATGACCCGCGCATATGACGATACGATGCCGGGATACCCTCATCACTGAACAAATGAAGAAGCATACTCGTCGATTCTGGTGTGAGTGACATGAAGTCGAAGAAGCGGTCCGGGTCTTGAAGGTTCGTTTGCGGGTCCGGTTTGAGTGAGTGAATCACGTCTGGGAATTTAATCGCATCACGGATAAAGAAGACCGGCAAGTTGTTTCCGACGAAGTCATAGTTTCCTTCTTCTGTGTAAAACTTGACAGAGAAACCACGCGGGTCACGAAGCGTTTCCGGTGAACCTAAGCCGTGGATGACGGTCGAGAAACGCGCAAAGATAGGCGTCTCTTGCCCCTCTTCTTGCAAGAATGCCGCTTTCGTATAGCGTTTCATACTATTTTTTACGGTGAAGACACCATGTGCTCCTGCCCCTCTCGCATGAACGACACGTTCTGGTACACGTTCACGGTCGAAATGTGCTAATTTCTCAATTAGTTGATAGTCTTCGAGAAGCGTTGGGCCCCGACGACCCGCAGTGATGGAGTTGGCGTTATCCCCGATTGGTACGCCTTGATTAGTAGTTAGTTGACGATGTTGATCCATTTGATTGCCTCCCTTTATTTATAATCATTACAATCTTGATATTAATAAAATATTATAATGATTACAAATAAAAAAGCTCGTGCATCACGAACTTTTTTTCATGCTTCGTTTTTTCTTGGCTTTTTCACGTTGATGAAGCGACACGACGAAGAAAGCAGCAAGCACTCCCCCGATTGATCCGGCAATGATATCGACCATCGTATCATCGTTTCCGTTCCCCTGCATCGTCGTGTTCAAGAAGACATCGGATGTGAATTCATACATTTCCCAAAGCGCCGCCCCGGCCATTGAAAAGACGACGATATACACGAATAGAAACCGTTTCGGAATTTCCGTACGAAGATCGTCATCGAGCCGGGAGAAAAAGTCGAATCCTAAAAATGCGAGAAAGATGCCACTCAAGAGATGAAGGAATGTGTCCCACCAGCCGTTCCCATACAATCCGACGATGGACCCTAAATATTGTGACGCGAACAAGAATAAGATATACGCCACTTTCATCTTGCCATCAAGTTCTGTTTTGAACGTCTTTTCAATGAAAAACGGGATGAGACCAGAGATGATCCCGGCTCCCGCCACACTCGCATCGAACCAGGATTCTTCAATAATCGCTGTCACGAGTATGACCGCCATAAACAAGACGAACCCAAACTCAAGGATACGCCCTTTCGTGAGCTTCATAATTTTTCGCCTTCTTTCGTCAATAATGTTCTCTATATGGTTTATTCCCAACTCACGATGGACTTCAACCTATACACACATTTGTTGATTCGCAAGCTGCTCATTTAACTGAATTTAGCGCGAATTCTCCCACCTCCAAGCGTCTCGGGGCACAGCCGAGCGTAGGTGGAAGATGGATCGCCTGGTCCAAAATTCTATTCTCCCTGTGATGGATATAACGAACAAAAATTCGTGATTCCGTCAGATTCCTATTTCCCTTCGGCGGGTATCGGATGAGGAAGACAATGGATGTGCGTGATACGAAAAAATCCCTGATTCTTGAAGAATCGGGGATTTACTTATTTCTGTGCAACGAAGAAAATACGCTCAGCATCAGTTCCTGGTGCATGTTCAGTGAAATCAGATGTAACTGATTTGACGTGGAACCCGGCACCAATCAACCATTGCATGTACTGCCCTGGTTCATATGTCCGTTGCTCATGCGTCTCCTCGACCCGTTCGTACGTCCCGTCTTCAAGCGCGACGAAGAACGTCAAATCATGAATGACCGAGAGCGGTGCTTCTCCCGGGTCGGCAAACCAAATATACGAGCAGTCTTCTCCGTTTGACGCGTACGTCTTTTGGTTGAAGAGCGTCTGCATCTTATTCGGGGCATGCACATCAAAGATGAACAGCCCATTTGGCTTGAGTTGGTTGTAGACGGATTCGAACGTATCGATTACATCCGCCTCATCCTGAAGATAGCAGAGCGAGTCGCAGAGAATCGTCACCGCATCGACCGGCTTCGGCAGTTCCAACTCGCGCATATCCTGTTCCCAAAGCGGCAACTCGATTTCTGCTTCAAGTGCCTTTTCTTGTGCGACTTCGAGCATCGACTCCGATAAGTCAATTCCCATGACATCGTAATGTTCAGCGAGGCGAATCGTGGCCGACCCGGTCCCGCATCCGACATCCGCGAGTGTCGCGCCATCTTGGACGTGACGACGCACGAAAGCGACCCACTCATCATACGGCGCGTCTTTCATCAACTCGTCGTATACATAGGCGAATCCTTCGTATGCCATTAGCCGACTTCCACTTCGACGTGCGGCGCGTCAGCCCACAATTTCTCTAGGTTGTAGTAATCACGGTCGTCACGATGGAAGATGTGAACGACGACGTTCTCGAGGTCAGTAAGGACCCAACGTGCCGTATCCATTCCTTCGAACTTGTGGAGCGGTAAGTCGTTTTCGCCAGCGATGTCTTTAATTTCACGCGCAATCGCTTCGACTTGTTTCTCCGAGTTTCCGTGACAGATGACGAAGTAGTCCGCAATCGGTGAAATGCCTTCCATGTCGAGTACGACGATTTCTTCGGCACGTTTATCGTCAGCCGCTTTTACAATCAATTCTAATTCTTCTCTTGCAGTCATAAAGACCCTCCTAAGGTGTATTCACAAAATCATTATACGTATCAATCGTCAGTGGAAAAATGCGCACTGACTTCTTTAATAAAAATTCAATCGTTTGACGCAGTGTCGCGACAACGGCCGCTTCGAGCGACTGCTCCGCTTCTGTCCGCAGGCGATCGACACCTGGATAGTTCCGATTCGGTTCGATGGCGTCGGCCACGAACAGGATTTGGTCGAGACGAGACATTCCGGGTTCTCCTGTTGTATGGTTCCGGATCGCAGAAAGTACATGCGGGTCCAAGTCATACTGTCGAGCCAGCAACACTGCTCCCACCGGCGCATGCAATAACTCGTCCCCGTATTGAAGGAGATTCGGATCAAGCCCCTCATCGATGACGACTTGGCGCATCTTTTCCGTGTCGAAGTATTTCGCATAATCATGAAGCATCGCAGCAAGACGCGCTTGTTCAATATTTTCGCCATATTGATTCGCTAAGCGCTCCGCTGTCTCGACCACGCCGAGCGTATGGATATAGCGTTTTTCTGGCAGCGTCTGTTTAATCAACTCGTGTGCTTCTTCAAACGTCATACAACTTATGCTCCTTCACATACGTCTCGACTAACGTCGGGACAAGATATTTGATGGACTTGCCTCGTTTCGCCCGTTCACGGATATCCGTCGACGAGATTTCAAGCTGTGGCATGTCAATCGTGCGTACGTCCGCCTTCTCTGGAATCAAATAGCGCGTGCCAGGGCGAGCGACCGCTCCGAACGCGACGAGACGGATGAGCGTTTCGTAGTCGTGCCACGATTCGAGCGAGACAAGCGAATCCGCTCCAATTAAAAAATAGAACGTATCGTCTGGATGTTGTTCAATCAACCGCTTCATCGTTTCCACCGTATAGGATGGCTCACTCCGTTCAAATTCAATCAGGTTCAACTTGAAGTCTGACTGATTTTGAATGGCACGACGGGTCATCTCGATTCGGTCGTCAGCCGAGCTGAACCCGACTTTGTGTGGTGGAATCGCAGCCGGCAAAAACCAGACTTCGTCGAGTACAAGCTGTTCGCGAGCTTGTTCGGCGATTAACAGATGACCGAGATGCGGCGGGTCGAACGTGCCCCCCATCAAACCAATCCGGCTCATGGGAGTTTGATTTGGCGATTTTCTTTCTCTGTCGCCTCTTTGTATAAGACGATGACTTTTCCAATGACTTGTACGACTTCAGCCTTTGTACCTTCTGACAATTCGCCAGCCACGTCTTTCGGCGTGTCCATGCAATTTTGAAGTACTTGGACTTTGATTAACTCACGTTTCTCAAGTGCGTCCGAGATATCTTTACACATCGCTTCACTTACACCATTTTTCCCGACTTGATAAATCGGTGAGAGATGGTGCGCTTCTGCACGTAAAAAACGTTTTTGTTTACCTGATAGCATAGTATATTATTCCTCCAATAATCTTTCGATTAACTTCTTTCCGATGGTTTCGTCCGGTTTCACGCCCGTCCATTTCTCGAACGAGAGCGCGCCTTGCCCAACGAACATACCCACACCTGTCACAACGACTGCCCCGCGATGTTCCGCTTCTTGAATCATCGGTGTGATGAGTGGACGATATATGATATCACAAACGACGGTGTTTTGTCGTAATCCTTCTAATGAAAGTGGTGTGGATTGATTGTCCATCCCGACCGATGTCGTTTGAATGACGACATCATATCGAGAAATGTCGACCTCATCGAACGTCGTGTACGCGACTCCGAACGTGTCGGCGAGCACTTTTGCCCGTTCGACTGTCCGATTGACAATCGTCACGTTGCGCGTCGGGAGAGCTTGTACGATCCCGCGGGCGGCGCCTCCTGCACCGACGATGAGAACACGTCCTGTAAAGTCTGTGAATGGCATCAGCGCTTGGACGAGACCGGCACCGTCCGTGTTCGTCCCGATGAGTTGCCCGTCTCGTTTATAAACCGTATTGACGGCACCTGCTAACTTTGCCGCATCATCGAGCTCGTCAAGATGACGAATGACCGCTTCCTTGTATGGAATCGTCACATTGAATCCGTCCCATCCCCCGTCTCGCATCGCTTCAATCAAGGTAGAAAGTTCGTCCGGTGCGGCGTCAATCGCCTCATAACGCCCGAAAAGCCCAGACGCCCTCAACCACTGCTCGTGCAGCTTTGGAGAGAGCGAATGAGCAATCGGGTGACCGATGACGGCCAGATTCATACGAGCGCCTCGCGGAGTGTGACAGCGACGCCTTTTGGAGCCCACGCTGCAATACGGCCGCCTTTACCGTGAATCGAGACCCATCCGAGACCGCTGAACACGATATCAGTCTTCACACCATCTCGTAAGCTGAATTCGTGACGGACGAGTGGTGGTAACATTTCAAGTGTCTTCTCGTTCGGTGGGTTGAGCATTTTCCCAATATGTTGGTCATAGAGCTCATCCGCGCGTTCGAGTTTCGTACGGTGTGCTTTCAACTCGTTCGACATATAGATGACGAACGACCGTTTATTGCCTTCCAAGTAATCCAAGCGTGCCAAACCGCCAAAGTAAAGCGTCTGTTGCGGGTTCAATTGGAACACGTGCGGCTTGATTTCTTTCTTCGGCGTGATCGTCTTCAAATCTTTTGCGTCGACATAGTGTGCCATTTGATGACGGTTGATGATCCCTGGTGTATCGTACAGGTTCGCATCATCATCGAGCGGGATGTCGATCAAGTCAAGCGTCGTACCCGGGAAATGACTGACGGTGATGATGGCTTCATCCTCTTCACCGAAACGTTTGATCACCTGGTTGATGAGTGTCGACTTTCCGACATTTGTACAACCGACGACGAAGACGTCTTTGCCTTTCCGGTAATATTCAATTTTCTCAGCAAGCTCATCGATACCGTGCCCTTTTTTCGCACTGATCAAATGAACGTCGATCGGGTTCAATCCGAGCTCTTTTGCCTCTGCCTTCATCCAGTTCGCCATCCGGTTCGGGTTGACCGACTTCGGTAACAAGTCGACCTTGTTCCCGACTAACAGTACGGGGTTCGAACCGACAGAACGTTGTAGACCCGGCAGCCAGCTGCCATTGAAGTCAAAAATATCGACAATTTTGATGACGAGCGCTTCTTTTGAACTGATGCCGTTCAAGATACGTAAGAAATCATCATCTGATAAATCCACGTCTTGAACTTGGTTGTAGTGCTTCAATTTGAAGCAACGTTGGCAAATGACAATCTCACGGTCAAGTGCCGATTTTGGTGCATAGCCGACTCCGTTCGGGTCTTCCGTTTGAATGGCTACGCCGCACCCAGCGCAATATCGTTTAGTTTCTTCCATAGTTGTACTTACTGCCGTTTAGGTTTCCCCTTCTTCATTCACCGTAGCACCTCGCTGCTACTCCTGAAGCGTTAATTCCGACGCCTTGGTCGCCGTACATCGGCAGCCTCCTTCTTTCTGTGCGTTCGAGGTCTTATTCATCTTTTTTATGTGAATCTTCGGAACGTGGATGCATCGCCTCACCGATTTTTTCAGCGACAGCAACTTTTGCACGCTGTGCGTCAACGGCAAGCTCTTCCACTTTTTTCGTGATCAATACGTACTTCCCACGACGCTTCATGTGCGCGAAGACCACCTTCTCAAGCATCCGGTTGAATTTCGTGACGAGCCCGTCCGTTTTGACGACCGGTTGCACATGGATGACATGAATGCCCGCCATATTGGCACCGAGCACGTCTGTAAACAGCTGATCCCCTAAGAAAATAGCTTCTTTCGGCGAATAACCATATTTCGAGAGCGCTTCTTTAAACCCAGATGGCAAAGGCTTTCTAGCACGAGCGACATAATGAAGGCCGAGCGGCTCCGTAAACGTTCGTACACGATTCTCATTATTATTTGATACGACAATCACATCGAAACCGTATGATTTTACTTTTTCAAGCCACATCAATAAAAGCTCTGGCGCATGCGGGACATCCCACGCGACGAGTGTATTATCAAGGTCCGTCAAAATGACACGTACCCCACGGTCTTTCAATTCTTGTAAGTCGATGTCAAACACAGTCGCGACGAACTGTTTCGGATAAAGTCGATTAAACACGTAAAATTCCTCCAATTAGCTAAACGATTCAACTACTTATACAAGTATTGATATCCCTTCTATGGTAAACGAAAACCGACCAAACGACTAGTCTATCGTTCGGTCGGAAGAAAATTATTGTAAAATTAGTTGGTTTTGAATGTCCCGATGACTTCACCGAGTCGAACCGGACCCATTTTTTCACGTTCTAATTGAACGGCATCTTTCTCAAAACAGAGGACGACGGTCGAACCGAATGAGAAGTATCCGACTTCTTGCCCTTTATCGGCTTGGTCCCCCTCGAGCGTCCATTCAATCGTGTTCACGTTAAGGGCACCCACCATAATATGTTCATACGCTCCGACCGGGCTGTCAAAGCGTGTCACACGACGGTAGTTGCGCGAGAGCGGTCGCACCGTCTCGGTCAATCCGATCTCATTAACCGGTGCCGAGCGGTCACCGAGCTCGTAATGGCTGAGCACGCGGCCGGCAAGTGGTGTGTGGACACGGTGATAATCGCTCGGGCTAAGATAGAGGACGACGACCGTTCCGCCAGCGTAACGGCGCGCTTCTTGTTGTGAACCGAGAAGTTCCGCAAGCGTATACGATTGTCCTTTCACTTCAAAGCGGCTATCTTCCGAAATTAACTCAATGACCGATAACTTCCCGTCACAAGGTGATACGAGTGTGTCGGTCGATTCATCAATCGTCCGTGCGTCAGGCTTCAAATGACGCGTGAAGAACGCATGCAGTGAAGGATAAGCTTGTAGCGGTTGCTCCGCTTCCTCTACCGCAATGTGATACACTTTTGCGAACGACGGAATCAAATGACGACTCACTCCTGATTCTGCGAAGCGTTTGAGGCGTGAGGCAATCCAAGGAGAGGCGTTTAGCTCAAATAACGTTTGATAAAAACGACGTTTCATTCCTCTTTGGCCTCCTCATTTTTAAAGAATGTCTCGTATTGTTGTTCCGAGACCGCACCTTCTATGCGACCGATTTCTTTTCCATCCTCAAAACGGATGATTGTCGGTGTCCCATTGATGCCATATGTTTCCCAAACATTGTGGTCTGACAAGTTGATTGAAACCGCATCGTATTCTTCGATGAGAGGTTCGACATAAGGCTTCACTTGCTCACAATATTCACAGCCAGTTTGCCAAAAGTAAGCGACGACCTCTCCCTCTTTATCTAACTGTTGCTGCAATTCATCTGCCGTGACGGCATTGGCACCTTCTTCTTCATTAGCACCGTTCAAAAAAAACAACAAAGCGATTCCGATGACGATAATCGCTCCGATGATGGCGAACGTCATGAAATTCGCACGTTTTTCAGGATTTTTCATATGTTAGGCCCTCCTCTAATAATGATGAAAGAAAAAAGACTGACTCATGCACGAGTCAGTTTGATTGTAGACGGCTTACTTCTCTTGTGCAACGTCGCTAATTCCCATGTCTTGGTTTAAGACATCGAGAATTGCAACGAAGAATGTGATGGCCACGCCAAATCCTGTCGCGAGCATCGCGTTGTACTCTACACCATCAACAGCAGAAATGATAAATACCGCCGTATTTGAGAGCACAATCGCCCAGATCAATGTCACTAAATAACGCATTGAACGTCCCCTCCATCTCACAGATGATTCGTAAAAATTCATACGACATTAGTATAGCATTGTTCGTATAGAATATGCGACTTCGATTGTATATTCTTTCCGTCCAATCAAAAAATGTGATACGGTCGTAGAAACATCATTGTGAAGAAAAGAGGATGACTAATGTCACGTTATTTAATCGCAGTTGATTTAGATGGTACGTTGTTAAGAGATGATAAAACAATTAGTGAACGAAATCTCCGTGCCTTACAGGCGGCGCGTGAAGCTGGACATGAAGTGATGATTGCGACAGGGCGACCGAAGCGTCACTCACTCATGTACTATGAACAACTCGGACTAACGACACCGCTCGTCAACTTCAATGGCGCGCTCGTGCACCACCCGAAAGATGCGAATTATGCGGTCACACACCGACCAATCCCGCTCAAGACCGCGCACGACATCATTGAGGAAGTAGCGGATACGAAAGCACATAACATCGTCGTCGAAGTGACCGACCACGTTTATTTCCAAAAGGATCCGCAAGAGTTTTATAGCCCGTACGCAGAACGTGCGCTCAGTGTCACATCCGGCAACCTGTTGACCCATCTACAAGATGAACCGACGTCACTCCTGATTCACGCGACTAAAGATCACGTCGCGCACGTCCGTTCACAACTCGATGATATTCATGCAGAAGCGGTACTGAATCGGCAATGGCGCATGCCAGAGCATATGATTGAAGTGATGAGTAAAAACACGTCGAAAGCACTCGGACTAAAGGAAGTCTCGAAGCATTTAAATATCGACCGAAAGCACATCATCGCATTCGGTGACGAGGAGAACGACCTTGAAATGCTCGACTATGTCGGCACAGGTGTTGCAATGGGAAATGCCATCGACCAACTGAAAAATGTGGCCAACGAAGTGACCGCCTCGAATATGGATGACGGAATCGCCCTCTTCCTAGAAGATAAACTCGGCATCAAGGCATAATGAAAGCACCGACTGCAAAGTCGGTGCTTTTTATGATTCATATACTTTTTTAGCGACGGAACGTCCCTTCGACGTCCTCTGTCGGCAAGATATTGATCCAAACAGTTGGGTCGGCATCTTTACAAATACGTGTGATTTCACGAACCTCATGTCGCTGCGCGACCATCATGAGCGTTGCTTTCTCGACTTTCGAATACGTGCCGATTGCCGGCATGAGCGTGATACCACGGAACACGTGTTGATGTAGTTCCTTTGTCACCTCATCCGGATGATTCGTCACGATAAAGAGCGTCTGACGCTGTGTGTTCGTATAAATCTCATCGATGACTTTTGATGTCACGTACAAGAAGACGATTGTATAGAGTGCCGTCGGCCATCCGAACAGTGCCCCTGCAGCGAGCGCGATCATCATGTTCATTAAGAAGAGATAAACCCCGACCGAGTTGTTTGTAAATTTCGCCAAAATCAAAGCGACGATATCAAAGCCCCCTGTTGAGGCACCATATCGAATCGTAATTCCCGATCCAATTGCCAAGAGCACACCGCCGAATACGGCGTTTAGTAACGGGTCGTCCGAGAGAAGCTGCGATTGCGGAAGCATACGGATGAACAACGTGACCGAGGCAACACTGACGAGCGTATGGATCATCATGTTCCGGCCGAGCATAAAATAACTGACGACGAGTAGTGGTGCATTCAGAATAAAGAACCAGAGCCCTTCCCCTAGTTCAAACGGTGTGCCCGCTAACAATGTCGTCAAGATTTGGGCTAGACCTGTAAATCCCGTCGAATAGACGCCAGCTGGAATTAAAAATAATGTCATAGATAAGGCAACGAACAATCCTCCGATAATCGAGACAACCCCGATTCGTGTATGTTCTTTAACGGCTTCCGTCAAGCTTCAACTCCCCTTTCTCAAAATAGCTAAGAATCAAGATAACATAGATTATTCATACTGCATACAGCAAATATGCATGAATTCTCATAAGTTTGATACACAAAAACAAGCCGACCTCAGTCGACTTGTTCATATAAAGCAATTGATCACGCTTTCACTGTTTCAATTGTAATCGAATCATCAGCAGGTACCGTTATCTCATTTCCGTACACATGAATCGTTACATCTGACCCGCCCGTTTGTTTGATCGTCACTTGTTCACGTGATGAAGTGACCGTCAAATGATGACCACGCCAGAGCATGTTGAACGAGTAGCCGTTCCAACCTTTTGGAATCATCGGACTGAACGAGAGATTATCTTCTTTGATGCGCATTCCTGCAAATCCATGAACGATTGACATCCATGAGCCGACCATCGATGTGATGTGTAAGCCATCTTCTGTGTCGTTGTTGTAGTTATCGAGGTCAAGACGTGCCGAACGTTGATACAATTCGACCGCTTTATCTTCATATCCGACTTCTGCCGCGATGATCGAATAGACACATGGCGACAAGCTCGACTCGTGAACCGTACGTGGCTCATAGAAATCAAAGTTCGCTCGTTTCTGCTCGACTGTGAAACGGTCACCGAACGTGTAGAGTCCTTGGAGAACGTCCGCCTGTTTGATGAAGTTCGAACGGAGGATTCTGTCCCACGACCAGTTTTGGTTGAGTGGAAGATGCTTCGGATCGAGGTCTTTCACTAAGATCTGTTCTTTATCCATGAAGCCGTCCTGTTGCATGAACACGTCTGGAACGAGGTCGTCTTTCGGGTAGTACATTTTCGCCTGAATGTCCGCCCACTTCGCGAGTTCTGCGTCCGTGATGCCGAGTGTCGATACGAGCTCATCGAGGCGTGCAGGCTCTGCTTCTTTCAAATAGTTGTACACTTCTTGCGTGTATTCGAGTGTCCACGCGGCAATCAGGTTCGTGTACCAGTTGTTGTTGACGTTGTTATCGTATTCGTTCGGACCTGTGACGCCTAGAATCATATATACGTCTTTGTGCGGCACAAAGTTGACACGGCTAGCCCAGTAACGCGAGATCTCGACCAATACTTCCAGTCCGTATTGTCCAAGGTACGATTTATCGCCTGTGAAGTTCGTATAATTGAAGATGGCGTGGGCAATCGCACCGTTTCGGTGAATCTCTTCGTGTGTAATTTCCCACTCATTGTGGCACTCTTCCCCGTTCATCGTGACCATCGGATAAAGGGCACCTTCCATGCCGACATTCTTCACAGAATTCTCTTTCGCCTGTGGTAATTGGTTATGACGATATTTGAGCAAGTTCCACGAGACTTCCGGTTTTGTAGTCGCCAAATAGAAGTGGAGGCAGTATGCTTCTGTATCCCAATATGTCGCACCACCATATTTCTCACCCGTGAAACCTTTTGGACCGATGTTGAGGCGTGAATCTTCACCTGTATACGTTTGATACATGTTGAAGATATTGTACCGGATGCCCTGTTGCGCTTCGATGTCTCCATCGATGCGGACATCTGCATCTTCCCAACGCGCAAGCCATGCTTCTGTCTGATCAGCGAGAAGCGTCTCAAAACCTTTTTCAAACGCTGCTTCGACACGTGTCATCCCTGCAGATTGCAACTCGTCAATCGTATGGTCACGGTTCGTCACGACAGATACGTATTTATATGCAGTCGCCGTTTCGCCAGCTTCCGTATGGACGGTGAATTTGTTCGCCACGAACAAGTCTGTCGCTTCAAGCACTTCACAACGCGCACCTTCCACGTCTGCAATCATCGATGCCGTGACATGCCAATCGAGTTTTTTCGTCTTCGTCGTCACGAAGCCAAAGCGCTCTTCGACACCACTTTCGACCGGAAGCCAGAACTTCTCGTCGTAGTTTGAGTCTTCGTTGACGACATCACCGTCTAAATATGGGGTGAACTCGATTTTAGCTTTATAGTTGACTGGTGTAATGTTATAGCGAATCGCCAATATTTCTTTGTCGACGATTGAGAAGAAACGGACGACTTCGACTTTCGTCTCTTCTGTCCCGTTCATCAACGTGAACGTCCGTGTCAAAACACCACGCTGCATATCGAGCTCGCGTGTAAAGTCATTTACTTCCCATTTTGCCAAGTCGACTGGTGTTTCATTAATCGCGACGCGTAGACCGATGACGTTTGTCGCATTCAACACTTTGGCAAAGTACTCAGGATATCCGTTCTTCCACCAACCGACACGTGTTTTGTCCGGGTAATAGACACCCGCCACGTAGAATCCTTGGTGCGTATCATTCGAGTAATCCTCTTCAAAGTTTCCCCGCATCCCCATATGCCCGTTTCCGAGCGATGTGATCGATTCAGCAAGGCGATTTTCTTTCGGATGAAGACCTTCTTCTGTTACTTTCCATTCATCGACTGCAAACAATCGTTTCATCTGTCTGCCACTCCTTTTTCTCTACAAGGCTACCTTCGACAGACAACTAGTTCGTGCAACCGTTTGTCTATGAAAGCGCTGTATTTAATCTCACCTTTCATTTTACACAACTGAACTCAGAATGCAATCGTTTGCATAAAACTTTTTCTTTCTTTTTTTTTCACATTTTTTCAGAAAAAAAGACTGCCTTTTGCCGAGGCAGTCTAAATGAATCATCATTTATGGTCTTCTTGATTTTCACCGAACGCGGCATTCGCTTCATGTCCTTCAAAAACATCGCTCCGTCCATCATTGAATCCCGTATCGGGTTCGTCGATGATGAGAGCGTATCCACCTTGCTTGACTTGTGAATGCGCATGATCCACCTCATCATTTGAGATGCCTAAATCACTAAGAACTTGCTTCACGTCTTGACTCTTTCCTCCTTGGATGTTGTCTAGCCAAGACGTATCGCCTTCTTCCACTTTTACGTTTGTCTCACGCTTGACGACCCGAACCTCGTCTTCCTGCTCAGTCACAACGTATAATTCACCTTCATCATAGCCATTTTCTTTCAGCTCATTGATTTTGGAGAGAAGATTCCCTTTTGTTTCATATGTTCCGACAAATCGTCTTTTACTCATATTAATCCTTCCTTTCGATTTCAGTTCATTCTTGAAAGATGTTCCCTTCTTCTTTTAGCTTCAATCACCAGGATATGCAAAAAACGACCTCGCTCACGCGAAGTCGTTTAGATCATTCAAGAATTCGATTCAAGTGTCTCCACCGTCTTGCTATCCTTCTGTCCGCACGATTGACGTACGACCAGATAATGAGGCACGATGACGCGTTTCCCATAAGGTGGGGCACTATCACTAATCTGTTCAATCAAACAGTTCGTCGCTTCGAATCCAAGACCGAAAATATTGATTTCAACCGACGTGAGTGGCGGATTGGAGTGCTCTGCGATATAGACATTGTTGAAACTGACGACGGCGACGTCTTCAGGAATTTTAAGTCCCATCTCACTGAGTGTGCTGATGACACCGAGCGCCATCATATCATCACTGACAACGACGGCCGTTGGTGGTTCTTCGTTCTGAAGTAACTCACGGACAGCCATCGCTCCGCCTTTCGTCATAAATTCAGCACGTGCAATATAGTCTTCACACACCGGAATGCCCGCTTCCATGAGGGCGGTCGCATAACCGTTCCGACGGTCTTGTGTCACCGCAAGTTTGTCCGATCCACCGATGAAGGCGATTCGACGGTGACCCAGGTTATAGAGATGTTTCGTCACCTCACGACCGGCAAGATAGTTGTCCGTATCGACATATGTGATCGAAGAAGCGTCCCCGAACGGCTTCCCGACCACGACGAACGGAAACTTCGTTTGACGTAAATATTGGACGACTTGGTCGTCTTCCCGTGAATAGAGGACGATCACGCCGTCGACACGTCGTCCTTGTACCATTTCAATGACACCGGACAGTACTTCTTCCTCTGTCACTCCAGTTGTCATATAGAGAGAGTATCCATTTTGGTGCGCCTTCGTGCTGATACCTCGCAACACTTCAGGGAAAAATGGATTTTGGAGCGTCTTTGTCGCCGCACTCGGCATGACGAGACCAATCGACTGCGTTGAGCGGTTCGCGAGACTTCTCGCATGAATGTTTGGATGATACCCTAGCTCTTCCATCGAACTTCTAACCCGTTCTTTTGTCTTTTGGCTGATTCTTGGGCTGTTGGCGATGACACGAGATACTGTCGACGGCGCGACGTTCGCATGCTTCGCAACATCTTTGATTGTAATTTGCATGGTGTTCCCCCCTGCTTCCGTGAATTCATACCTTACGGCGTTTCATTTCTTTATTTGCGGCGCTTCCACATGACCAAACCTGTCAAGAAAATCGGAATCGTGACGACAAGTAATCCCATCATCCATGGATTTACCGATGACTCCTCAACAATGTAAGCGTTCGCACTTTCACCAGATAGTTCAATTGTAAACGTTCCGCGCCGATCTGTGACCAGTTGTGAGAATAATAGACCGCGAAGTCTCGTATCTTCCCCGATTTCATTGACATCGATTTCAATCTCTCGATCCTCGCTGTTCATGTTGATCGCATATAACGCGATGTCATCTCCATCTTTCCGCTCAAAGACAGCCATCCCATCTTCGGATGCAATCATGCGTTGTTCACCAGTCGCAAATACTGGGTATTCTTCACGCATGCGATTCATCGTCGCCATGTATTCATGCAATTCTTCATTTCCCGGGAATTCCGTCATAACACGGTTCGCCGGGTCGGCTCCGCCGGTCTGTGCATTTTCTGTTCCTTGGAAGACGATCGGCATGCCAGGTGACGCATAAAGCGCGAACAACCCGAGGCGTAACCGTCGTTCTGCTGACTTCACGTCGCCGAGTTCTGCCATATGCATGAAACGTTCGACATCATGGTTATCGAGGAACGTCGCCATTTGATTCGGGTCGTTGAAGAACGTTTCTGCATAGCTTGCGGCAACATCGATTTCGTCGACATTCGCCTGTTTTTGCGTCATCGTTTTCGACACCCGATCATAAAACGTAAAGTTTGTGATGCTGTTGAATCCAAGATTATCATATTGTGCGACATATTTCGGATCCGGGTCGAACACTTCGGCGAGTAAGTAAAAGTCAGGGTCGATTGAACGAACACCTTCGACAAAGTCTTTCCAAAATGCTTTGTCGACGTGACGAACCGTATCTAGGCGATAGCCGTCGATGTCCGTCTCTTCGATCCAGTACTTCGCCGCGTCAATCAAATACGACTTGACTTCCGGATCCTCTGTTTTGAAGTCAGGTAAGTCGAACAACCAGTGCGTCTCGACTTGCTCCTGGTCTTTCCAAAATACGATCGGTAGTTGCTCGTGGAACCATTCCGGCTTTTCTTCCACCCATGGATGGTTCGGACCGACGTGGTTGACGACGAAGTCGAGGATGACTTTCATGTCTCGCTTGTGCGCCTCAGCGACGAGCTCTTGCAAATCCTCTTTCGTCCCAAATTGCGGGTCGATGTTGTAGAAATCTTTTATCCAGTACCCGTGATAGCCGTCCGGCATATTTTCAAAGACGGGTGTTAACCAAATCGACGTGAACCCGAGTGACTCGATATAATCGAGTTTTTCAATGACTCCACGGATGTCCCCGCCATGAAAAGCTTTCGGATCGTCTTTGTCTACCTGTTCATTGTTGTCGGGGTTCCCGTCAACAAAACGGTCGACCATAATAAAATACATGCGTTCTTGTTCCCAAGTAGCAGCTTCCTTTGCTCCGACGATAGTCGGAAACAAAAGAAGCGACAGGAGCACGAGCACGACGCCTCGTCTCATATCGCTTCCTCCTTTTACGAGTATTATCCTTTCGTACCACCCGCTGTTAGGCCAGAAACGAAGTAGCGTTGGAACATGAAGAACAAGATGACGATCGGGAGGGCTGAAAGGACAGCACCTGCCGCGAACAACGTGAAGTTGTTATCAAATTGTTTCGAGATCATGTTGTAAAGACCAACTGCCAATGTTTGTTTCTCTGGTGAACGAAGGACGAGCGATGCCAAAATAAAGTCGTTGAATGGTCCCATGAAGTTAAAGAGAGCAATCGTTGCGACAATCGGCTTCGCAAGCGGCAAGATGATTTGCCAAAAGATTCGGAGGTGACCGGCACCATCCATTCGAGCAGCTTCGTCAAGTTCTTTCGGAATCGTGTCGAAGTACCCTTTCGCCAAGTACGTGTTCATCGGAATCGCACCACCTGCATAGAGCAAGATGAGCGCTGTATGTGTGTCAAGAAGACCGAGCATGTTGAGCAATACATAAATCGCGATGATTGCAACGAACTGTGGCACCATTTGAAGGACGAGGAACAAGACGAGCGAGTTTTTCCGTCCAACGAAACGGTAGCGCGAGAAGACGTATCCAGTAATCGTTACCAAGATGACAGAGAGTGCCATCGTAATGAAAGCGATTTTTAACGTGTTCACATACCATAAACTATAATCCGAAATCGTTAAATCAAACAAGTTTTTGTAGTGAACAAATGTCGGGTTTGAAGGAATAATCGTTGACGTAATCGTACGCCCCGGGTTGAACGATGTACCGACAACCCAAAGCATCGGATAGAGAATGATGACCGACGCAAGCGTCAAGATAACATACGAGATCGCCAAATTGATTCGTTTTTGTTTTTTCATATCAGATCATATCCTCGTCTTTGAAAGATTTTGTCCGACGGAACTGGATGACCGCAAGCGTCATGATGAAGAATGACAGAATGAGCGTGATCGCAGCCGCAAGTCCGTATTGCGGGTTGGCACCGAGGGACAATTTGTAAATCCAAGAAATCAAGATGTCGGTACCGCCGGCCGTTTGTCCAGGTACAGCAGGGCCACCGCCATTAAAGAGATAAATGATATTGAAGTTGTTGAAGTTGAACGTGAACTGTGTGATCAAAATCGGTGCTGTCGCGAACAAGAGCATCGGCAATGTGATCAAACGGAACTTATCAAAAATCGTCGCTCCGTCAATCGTCGCAGCTTCATACAAATCACCAGGAATTGATTGAAGCACACCTGTCATGAGCGTCATGATGAACGGGAATCCGAGCCACCATTGAATGAGAACGAGTGCCGAACGGGTAGCCGTCGGATCGGTCATCCAGTTGATTGGATCAAGACCGAGTGCCGGCAGAATCGTCGTATTGAACACCCCAAACGATTCGTTGAACATCGAACGGAAAATCAAGATTGTGATAAATGCTGGAACTGCCCAAGAGAGAATCAAGATTGAGCGGAATAAGCGACGGAAGCGAAGACCTTCTTGGTTCAAGAGCACCGCAAGGAAAATACCGATTGCGATGACACCAGTTGTAGAAGCAACCGTCCAGACAAGTGTCCAACCTAGAACCCCGACGAACGTGTCTCGGAAAATATCGATTTCAAAAATGCGCGTAAAGTTCTCAAACCCTACCCACTCTACGAGTTTCGCTGGTGGTGCATTGTTGTAGCGATAGTTCGTAAAGGCGATCAAGAACGTAAAGATTAATGGAAGAATAACTGTAAACACTAACAAAATGAGTGATGGGATCAACATTAAGTATGGGAATCCATGGTCACGCAAGTTGCGAAGTTGCATTTGGAACGATGGAAGGTTTAGATGCTGATCACGAGCGCGACCGACACGATAGGCGTCACGAATGTTCCAAATATAGAACGCGATTCCGAAGAAAAGTAAAATTAACGCGACAATCCCCTCGACCATCAAAAAGATGGAGTGGTCGTTACGAGGTCCTGGCACTTCACCAAGCGTGATCAATCCCCAAAGTCCTCCACGGTCACCTGGTCCGGCGCCCGCCCCTTTGAAAAATAGATCATAGTTTACGGCAAAATAAGATACGACGACGATAAAGAACGCTACCGCTTTCGCGTATTGTTTGTTATAAAATTGTCCGAATCCCGGAATGATGGAAAGTAATCCCGCGTTCCGAGCATGGTTTGTAGGCTTATCCGGGCGTTGGTCCGGTGATTTAGGGTTCGCAATTGCAGCCATCCTCAGTTTCTCCTTTCGATTTGAGCAAATCAATCAAGCAAACGTTTGCTCAATGCTAGAAAATGATGGGGAACGCCTAGCGGCGTACCCCGTCATTTCAATTCCTTATTGGTTATTCGCTTGGATTTGTTGTTCGATGACTTTGACTGCATCGTCTGCAGATTTTTGTGCATCTTGTTTACCAGTCGCTACGAGCTGAAGTGCTTGTGCCATTGGCTCCCAAACTTGTCCCATTTCAGGAATGTTTGGCATTGGGATAGCGTTTGTCGCTTGATCAAATACCGCTTTCGCAACTTCGTTCGATGTGATTGTCTCGTTCGACTCGAGTGCTGCTACTGGTGGAATCTCGTTGTACGATTCAAACATTGCCAATGCGTTTTCTTCATTTGTTAACTCTTGAAGGAACATTTCAGCCCACTCTTGGTTTTCTGTGTAAGCTGAAAGGGCATATGTTTTCACACCCATGAACGTCTTGATCGGCTCACCGTTTGGAAGTGTCGGCATTGGAGCCGCACCAAGGTTTACGCCTGCATCTGTGTAACCAGCTACAGCCCAAGGTCCGTTCATGACTGAATGAGCTTTCTTCTCAGTGAAGAGTTGGTCCATCGCTTGGCCACCAGACTCACCGATCAACCCTTTAGGGAAGAGGCCTTCTTCGTACCATTTACCGATGTATTCGAATCCTTCAACTGCACCTTCATTGTTCAAACCGATATCCGTTGGGTCGAGTGCGCCACCGTCTTCTTTGAACACGTATCCGCCGAATCCTGCAACAACACCGTGAGCGAAGTAGAAGTTATCCCAAAGTGAGAGGAATCCATATTCGCCGTCAGCTTTTACATCGTTAGACAACTTGTAAAGGTCGTCCATTGATGTTGGCGCTTCAGACATCAAGTCTTTGTTGTACATGAGAACTGGTGTCTCAACTGATTTCGGGTAACCGTAAGCTTGACCGTCGAACATGACAGCTGATTTCGAAGCGTCAGTGAACGCATCGAGTGAACCTTCGTCAGCAATCGGAGTCAAGTGACCTTGGTCTGCGATTGTACCGATTTGGTCGTGTGGGACGAGAATGATGTCCGGACCTTTACCAGCTGGACCGTCAAGCGCGAGCTTGTCTTTTTGATCCGTCATCTGTACTTCGACGACTTCAACTTTTACGCCATGCTCTTCTTCGAATGCTTTCGCAACTTCTTTTGTTGTTTCAGACTTTTCGATGTCTTCCCAAATGACGATCTTCTCAGGCTTGTTCTCGCTTGAAGAACCACCTTCGTTAGAAGATTCGTTGTCTGTTCCGCCACCACATGCAGCTAGTGCACCGAATGCGAATACTGCTGTTGAAAGTCCTGCTACCATTTTTTTCATCTTCATGATGAAAAACCTCCCCAAGGAAATAGTATGGTCAGATTTGCGCAATCGCACGACCACGTCAATTTTAAAACTCCGCTACGAAATTGACATGGTAGTGAAAACGTTTGCATCCTCACCTCAATTTTTATTATACAGTTGTGAAAGCGTTTTACAAGTCTTTTTTTACACTTTTTTTACGACTGTTGACCCATTTATGTAATTTTTAAAAAAATGTTCTCATTTATACAATTTTTATAAGCTTCAGCAATTGACAAAATGTAAACGCTTTATTAACCTTTGCTTGAGCAAACGTTTTCACAACCCCTGTTCTCTTTGATGCACGGTGTTGTAAAATGATGTCATCCCCTATTAAAGAAAGGACTGTTTTCCTTATGATGAAAGAAGCGATTTATCATCGTGCCATGTCCCCATTCGTCTACAAATATGACCGTGAGACAATCCATGTTCGTTTCCATACGAAGCGTGGTGATATTGAATCGGTTGATTTGATTTGGAATGACCCTTACGATTGGCACGCTGAAGACCCGGCGATGTGGAACTTTGATCCGAGTAAGCCGAGCTATTGGCGTACATACGAAACTCCAATGGAGAAGATTGGTTTCGATGATACTTATGATTATTGGTTCATCGCGATTAAACCACCATTCCGACGTCTTCGCTACGGCTTCCGTTTGAATGATGGGCAAGAGACGGCCGTCTACACTGAAAAAGGATGGTTCGAGGAAAAACCACTTGATGACACGGGCTATTACTTCTGTGTTCCATTCATTAATCCAATCGACATTTTCCATGCACCATCATGGGTGAAGGACACGGTTTGGTACCAAATCTTCCCGGATCGCTTCGCCAATGGAGATGCTTCACTCAATCCAGAAGAAACTCTCCCATGGAACTCGACAGAGCCGACAACGACGAACTTCTTCGGTGGCGATTTCCAAGGTGTCATCGACCATATTGATCATTTAGTCGAACTCGGCATCACAGGAATCTATTTCTGCCCAATATTTAAAGCGACGACAAACCATAAATACGACACACTCGACTATATGGAGATTGATCCACAGTTCGGAACGAAAGAGAAGTTTAAAGAAATGGTCGACCTGTTGCATGAGAACGGCATTAAGGTCATGCTCGACGCCGTCTTCAATCACGTCGGGTATCATCATCCGTGGTTTAAAGATGTCGTGGAGAACGGTCCGGATTCTGAGTACCGTGATTGGTTCTACCTTCGTGAATTCCCGATTGCGACGGAACCGAAGCCAAACTATGATACGTTCGCATTCGAGAAGAACATGCCGAAGATCAACACCGAACATCCAGAATTAAAAGCTTACTTATTAGATGTCGCCCGTTACTGGGTCGAAGAGTTCGGCATCGATGGCTGGCGTCTCGACGTCGCCAACGAAGTTGACCATGCGTTCTGGCGTGACTTCCGCAAAGCAGTCAAACAAGCTAATCCGGAAGCCTATATTCTCGGAGAGATTTGGCACGACGCACAACCTTGGCTACAAGGTGACCAGTTCGATGCCGTCATGAACTATCCGTTCACGAACGCGAGTCTCAATTATTTTGCGCTCGACCGGACGACCGCTTCCGAGTTCCGAAACGAATTGACGCGCGTCGAGATGATGAATACGATGAACGTCAACGAAGTCACGTTCAACTTGATTGACTCGCACGACACACCACGCGCCTTGACACGAGCTAATGGCCATAAAGGGAAATTCAGACTATTGATGACTTCGATGCTCACGTACACGGGGAGTCCATGTATCTACTACGGGGACGAAATCGGGCTTGAAGGTGAACAAGATCCGGGATGCCGCCGCTGCATGCCATGGGATGAAGCCGAAGAAGACCGTAATCTCTTCCGTTACATTCAAAAGCTCATCCAGCTACGGAAAGAGCATCCAGTACTCGCCAACGCGGGCTCGTATCGCTTCAACCTAGTCGATGATTCCAACAACGCCGTCATCATCGAACGATGCACGAAAGATGAGACATATTTGGTCTACTTCAACAACTCCGACTCTACTTCAAAACTGAATCCACTCGGTTATAGTGGCGCCGCCTATGACCTCTTACAAGATCGTGATCTCGATTCACTCGAAATCGAACTCGCACCATTCAGCGCCGCTATTCTGAAATTGAAATAATTTCGAAAATCACCTGATTCATTCGGGTGATTTTTTTGTTGAAAATAATTCAGCAAACCCCTTTCTTTTTCATTTCATAAGGAGTAAGATGACCTTTGACATTTTTACAAAACAAATAGTTAACAGAAAGAATTATAGAGAAAAGGGAGAATACACTACATGCAGACGAAACAAACGGAACAGCTCACCTTGTTCAAACTGTCGTGGCCGATTTTTATCGAACTTGCCCTCCATATGGGGACCGGGATCATCGCCACATTGATGCTTGCTCACTACTCGGATGCCGCCGCTTCGGCCGTCGGGGTCGCTAACCAAATTTTAAACGTGTTCTTGATTGTCTTCAGTGTGACGTCTGTCGGGGCTACGATTTTGATCGGTCAAGCCATCGGGGCACAGCGCATGAAGAAAAGTCGCGACTTCGCCCGCTCCGCTGTCAGTTTGAACATGTGGCTCGGTGCGATTATGGTCGTCGTCATCTTCTTGTTCGGCGAAACGTTCTTACGCCTATTCGGGCTGTCAGACGAACTGTTCGCGCACGGCCTGCTGTTCCTTCAAATCGTCGGCTTGTCGTTATTTACCGAAGCGCTGATCATGGCGCTCAGTTCGATTCTACGGAGTCACGGCATGACGAAGCACGCCATGCTCGCGACGTTGTTGATTGACATTATTACTGCAGTCGGAGCCGTCTTCGCCGTCACTGGTTGGTTCGGGCTTCCTGTAACCGGTGTTGCCGGTGTTGCTTGGGCCATCGTAATCGCACGGTTCGCCGCAATGATTCTCTTGTTTTGGCTCGTCAAGCGTAAACTTATGATTCGCTTCCCGTTAAAAGAAGTCATTCGTCCGAAGAAAGACGATATCCAGTCGCTTCTGCAAATCGGGATTCCTTCTGCCGGAGAGAACTTATCGTATCAAGCATCACAAATCGTCATCACCGGTTTCATCGCAACGATGGGTGAGGCTTCTCTTGCCGCTCGTGTATACGTGATGAACTTGTCGATGCTCGCCTTCTTGTTCACTGTCGCTGTCGCTCAAGGGACACAGCTTTTGATTGCACGAGACATTGGAGGGAAACGATTCAAAGAGGCGTATCATCGCGCCGTCAAGACGTTGAAGATTGCCATGTTCGCCTCGTTCATCGCCTCTCTCGGTTTGGCAGTATTCAGCGAATCGTTACTCGGTCTCTTCACATCAAACCCTGACATCATCGCAGTCGGGGTACCGATTTTATGGGCAACGCTCATCTTAGAGCCGGGTCGTGCGATGAATATCGTCTTGATGGGTTCATTGAAGTCTGTCGGGGACGTGCGTTTCCCAGTCATGATTGGAATTGCCTCGATGTGGGGTGTCGCCGTCGCATTCAGTTATTTGTTCGGTCTTCAAATGGGACTCGGCATCCTTGGGATTTGGCTCGCCTTCTCCCTCGATGAGTGGTTCCGTGGCTTCTTCGCATTCCGTCGTTGGAAATACGGGACGTGGCAACAAAAAGGCTTCCAGTTCGAAGCAAAATCAAGCACGTAAAAAGCGGCCGAGGGCCGCTTTTTTCATTTCATCAAGAAAGCCTGCATCGCCTGGCGGTGAACGTCCGTGTCCCCACACTTCCGCTGCCATTCGATTTCTTCATTCAATCCGTCCTCAAACGAAGTGGCTCGCATGAGCGCCTTCATCCCTTGAACGGCAATTGGTGATTTTGCAGCGATCGTCTCTGCATAGGTCGTTAATCGCTCCGTATACATCGCATCTTCCACTAGCTCTGTGACGAGCCCGAATGTATGCGCGACCTCCGCGTCAATCGTACTGCCATTCCACAACCAATCTAGCGCCAGATCGTGGCGCATGAGTCGACGTAAGTGGTACGGTCCACCAGCATCCGCCACTAACCCGATTTTAATGAACGCCGAGCTGAATTTCGTCGATTTGGCGACGATTCGAACGTCTGCCGCAAGTGCCAAACTGAGTCCCGCTCCAGCTACTACGCCGTGAATCCCTGCGATGAGCGGTTTACGGCATGAGAAAAGCGCACGTACGAGTGGATGATACACATCCTCTAAATATTCCCCATAATCCGCATCACTCTCAATCGTTAAATCTTGTCCGGATGAGAACGCCCGTCCCTCGCCGACAATGACGATGACGCGAACCGCATCGTCTTGATCAAATGTGTCGATTGCCGTTTTCATTTCACGAAGCAACGTCTCGTTCAATGCGTTCAGCTTTTCAGGTCGGTTCAGTTTCAACCACCCTACCCCATTATGTGTCGTCAATTGAATCGTCTCCACTTTCATTCCCCCTTCAAAATGAATCACTGTTCATTTCTTCATCGTTCCATCAAACTCCTTCCTTTACTGAAAAGTTTTTTGAAGTTCAATTGCCGGGAAGTTGGTCTATTTGCTATTCTAAAAGAAGTCAGTCACGAAAGGATGAGTCAGATGCAACTGACAAACGCCGCTCGGCAATTGAAACAGAAGAAGATTCCGTTCACTTATCATACGTACGAAGTTGATGAAACCGATGTCTCGGCCAAACATGTGGCGATGACATTGAATAAACCACTTGATGAACTGTATAAAACGATTTGTCTCGTGAACGAGAAAAAGCAATACGCTTTCTTTCTCATCTCTGGAGAACGTGACATTGATTTAAAAGCAGCCGCAAAAGCTTGGGGGGCGAAGAAAGCAGCGCCAGTCCCGATGAAAGAACTCGAAGCGCTGACGGGATATATTCGAGGTGGTGTCTCGCCGATTGGGGCAAAAAAAACGTTTCCGATGTATCTGCACGAAGCAGCTAAAGACAGAGAGACAATCACCATCTCTGCCGGGAAACGCGGCTACCAAATCGAGTTAACGCCTGAAGATTTACTGCAATTTACAAACGGTCACTGGTTCAGCCAATGACCTTATTGGGGGAAAAATTATGTGGAAAGAACGCATCCGTTCGTGGATTCCAAACTCCTTTACGTTCGGAAACTTATTCTGTGGTGTAGTCGCAATCGTCTATGCTGCTCGTGGTGACTTCTCAAACGCCACGCTATTGATCATCATTGCGATGATGCTCGACAGTTTAGACGGACGACTTGCCCGTATGCTCGGGGTGGCCGGGGACTTCGGGAAAGAATTGGACTCTCTCGCCGACATCGTCACGTTCGGAGTTGCACCGGCGATGCTCGCTTATTACACTTTCTTTATTGACTATGGTAATTATGGTTTATTCTTTGCTGCACTCTTCCCGCTCTTTGGCGCCTATCGACTCGCTCGCTTCAACTTATCCGCTACAAACGTTTCGGCCAGTTACTTCTCAGGTGTCCCGATCACGGCTGCTGGCGGACTACTTGCTGTCATCACGACGTTCGGGGACCGGGTCAGCGAACTGTTGACACCTATTTTCTTTACGGGGCTTGCACTTTTAATGGTGAGTCGTGTCCGCATCCCGAGTTTTAAAGATGTGCCACTACCACGTCACTCGTTCATTATCACGATCAGCCTTATCTATGTGACATACATGATGTTCGCAAGGTGGAAAGAATGGCCGACTTTCTGGTTTATCGCTGTTCCTTTTTATATCTTATTTATCGCCTTTTCGTTCGTAAAAAAACGGAAAAATGTAGCAAATTAAGAGTCTCATTCATTGAGGCTCTTTTTTCGTACATGTATTTGTTAGACCTAGACTGAGATGACCTTTAGAATGAAAGAAGAGGTGATGAAATGAAAGTGTATCCGTTTATTTGGAAATGGTTTATCGTTTGGTATTTCATAGGTTTAGTTTTAGTCGGATTCGATCTCCTTCCTTCGTGGTTGGAGTGGGCAAACCCTGTCTTTTTATGGCTCGCCGGTGCAATTGGAGGCACGATTCTATACAACGGGATCCGACAAGGCGTTTGGATTGTCCCATTTATTTTTTTCGGGTCAATCGCAGTCGAGACGCTCGGTGTAAAAACCGGATTCCCCTTCAGTGAATACGTGTATGCCGAGGCGTTCGGTCCGACCATTTTCGGCGTTCCGGTCACCATCGGTGCTGCATGGCTTGCCGTCATCGGTTCAAGTTTTGCCGTGGCACGTCTGTTCACATTCCGCAACAAGACATTATGGCTCGTCCCGATTCTTGCGGTTTGGCTTGATATGGCAATCGACCCGGTTGCTGCAAACGTGAAAGGTTATTGGGAATGGGCAAACGACGGGTTATATTACGATATTCCAACGCAAAACTTTATTGGATGGTTCGGATTATCTCTCCTCTTTTCATGGTTGCTGCAGCGCCATGAACGAGCAATCGACTCGTTGTTTATCCAACACGGCGTGTATTTGTTCGTCATGCTCCATGCGCTCTTTGGTGTCACAGCCGTCAACGCCGGTCTTTACGGGATTGGAATCCTCAGCGTCTTCACGTCCGGGGTAATGCTACTTGAAAGGAGAAGTCGCAATGATCGAGTCACACAAAAAGAAATGGTTCAATAATCTGTTCTCGACGTTTGTGCGAGAGCGTCAGATTCGCCCGACGTTCCATAATATCTTCATCCGAACAGACGATGTTCCGATTCCAGGGTTATTTTTAAGTACACATAGCGCCTGGTGGGACGGTCTCATCATGTATATGATTAACGAACATTTTTTAAGGCACGACATTCATGTATTGATGGACGAGGATGGACTGCACCGCTTCCCGTTCTTTCGACATCTCGGTGCCTTCTCTGTAAAAAAAGGCAGTTTATCTGATGTGCGAGCATCCCTTGCATATGCAAACGAATTGCTCACATCCGGAAAATCCGTGTGGATGTTTCCTCAAGGTCGAGAGATGCCACAGGAGCAGCGTCCCGTTGAAATCGAATCCGGAGCGACACTGCTACTGAACGACCGCCCCATTCAGTTATGTGCTATGTATTATTCGTTTGAAAAACATGCTGAACCGATTGTGTACGTCCGCTTTCGGAAGTACGCCGTGACCTCGACGTCGCGGCGATCACAAAAACAAGAAATCGCGCAAGCACTTGAAGGGCTTTATGACGATGTGAGACAAGACGTCATCAACCGTTCTGGAGCATACACGCCACTCTTTCAACCACGTCGTAACCTTGCCGAATGGACAGAAGCGATGCTCCGACTCGGGAGGGGACGCTCATGATCTTATGGATCGCCACCCTTTCGATGCTCATCTTCACCGTCATTAACCTGCTTTTTTTAAGACCGCTCGCAAACCCAGGACATACACCAGCGACAGCTGTCTGCATTCCGATGCGAAACGAGTCTCGACATGTCGACCGACTCATTTCCAATCTAAAGCAGTCGATACCGGAAGGGACACATGTCTACATATATGAAGATCGCTCCGAAGACGATACATTCGAAAAGTTGACTCTTGCCATTGCGGACGATTCTCGTTTCACGATGATTCATGGTGTTCCCTTACCTAGTGACTGGTCCGGGAAGGTACATGCCTGCCATCAACTAGGAACGCGCACGACCGAACCGTACCTTCTGTTTTTAGATGCGGATGTCACGATCGATCCAAGCTTTATCGCACGTATGCACGCTACGCTCGCCCGCGAACAGGCCGTCTTTTTATCAGGATTCCCTCAATTTCCAACGTCGACATTTCTGGGGAAATTGTTGATTCCGATGCAACATGTTCTCATCGCCCAACATCTGCCTTTGTTTTGGCGTAAAGTGAAACATCCGGCATTTGCGGCAGCAAATGGGATGAACGTACTCGTCGAACGCATCAGTTATGAAGCAGTTGGCGGACATGCTTCGATTCGAACATCGTTGATTGATGATATCGATTTGTGCCGAACGTTCAAACGGCATAAAAAAGTCACATCACTCGTCCAAGTCTCCCCGTTCATCTCCTGCGACATGTATGAGACGAACGAAGAAGTCTGGACCGGGTTTTCAAAAAACGTATTCAAGGGAATGAATGAATCAGTAGGACTCGCCTTGTACTTTATGACGTATTATGGCATCCAGTTGACCGCCATGCTCGCATGGATATTTTCACCAAGTTGGCAAACGGTCAGTGCGGCACTCTTCGTGCTCCTTGCGCGCCTCGCTGTCGATGTGAAGTCAAATGGATCTGGTTCATGGTTACATCCACTCAGTTTAATCGCTTATTTAATCTTACTCGGAAACGCCGTCATCCGAAAATGGAGACGGTTGCCTATCACTTGGAAAGGTCGTCACTATTCTTAAACACACGTCTTAAGGGGGACATATGTATGAAACAGATTATTGTGGTTGGTGCCGGACTAGGCGGACTCAGCGCTGCCGTCACGCTTGCTGCCCGTGGCTATGATGTCACAGTTATTGAAAAAAATGAACATGTCGGTGGAAAACTCATGCCTGTCATCACTGACGGTCACCGGTTTGACTTCGGCCCGAATACGATTACGATGCCGGATGTATTTCGCTCAGTCATCCGAAACAGCGGAGCCAATCCGGATGACTATTTTGAGTTGATCAAACTCGAGCAACATACCGTCAATCATTTTTCAGATGGCTCATCGTTCACTTTTAGTACGGACCGGGCACAACTTGAAGCAGAAGTCCGTCGATTGACCGGTGATCAAATGAAGCAAAATCAAATACACGCTTACTTAGATGAGGCAGAGAAGCTGTTCCGGATCGCGAATGAACGTTTCTTTACGCGGATGGAGACAAAATTAGACCCTGGTCTCTGGGCGGACATGGTCAAAGTACACCCGCTCCAAAGCTTGCATGCCCTCCATAAGAAATACTTTAAAGACCCACGAATCATCCAGTCCCTTGATCGCTATGCAACATATATCGGAAGTAGTCCATACGTGACACCCGGCACCTTCGCTCTCATCTCACATTTAGAGTTGAATGAAGGCGTCTACTTCGCAAAAGGTGGCAACTGGAATATCGCAAAAGGTTTCGCTAAGCGGGCGAGTGAACTCGGGGTAACATTCCGTCTCGGACATGAAGTGACGAAGATTGAGGTGTTGAATGGAAAAGCACATGAGGTCGTCGTCGATGATGAGGAAGTCATCTCTTGTGACGCCGTTCTTCTTAACGGGGAGTTGCTCACTCAATATCCACGACTCGTCGCCGCGAAAGACCGCCCTTCCTTCCCGGTCCCGACACGAGACACGGTGGAACCGTCAATTTCTGCGTTCGTCTTGATGATCGGGTTATCGAAGCGATTGAATCTTGCCCATCATAACGTCTATTTCGCTGACGACTACGAACGAGAATTTCGGGCACTCTTTCAAGAAGCACGATATGCAGATGAGCCGACCATCTATATATCAAATTCGTCCGCGACCGATCCATCCATGGGCGAGGCGGGCGACAATCTGTTCATCCTCGTCAACGCCCCCGCCCACCTGACCGAAATCGATGCCGTTACGTATGAACATCTGATTCGTCGTCGTTTGCGTGAATTCGGTGTGGATTGGAACGATGAGGAGGTCCTCTATCATAAAAGAGTGACGCCCCAAGACTTGACCCGTGATTTTTATGCGTACTATGGCGCACTTTATGGTACATCGGCCAACTCGAAAAAAGGAGCCTTTTTCCGACCAGCTGCTCGGTCGACAGACGTGTCGAACATCTGGTTCGCAGGTGGTTCGACCCATCCAGGAGGCGGTAGCCCGATGGTCACGCTTTCAGGACAATTCGCTGCGCGCTCGATGTTAGAGGACATACCTCTGACAATATGAACATTTTGTGAACGTGAGTTTCGACACTTGTCGACAAGTGAGAGACGTGATAATATCATATTCGAGTTCAAACAGTTTTGTAACGTTTGTTACACCTGTAGCGATCGAATGGCTTCCCCGAGCCAAATCGCGTTTTGAACTTGTCACACCCGAGAAAGTGATGAGCGAGTTTCCCCACTCGTATCCCGTAGTTGAAACAGCTTGCGTATGATGTTCCCCCTTAGTCCATCAAGCATCCTGTTTCAGCGAAGATGTCCCAATGATTCATTCCCCATGAATCCCGGCACATCTTTAGGGCTTCATCACAAATCGATTCATTCATTTCCCCGATGAATGAATCACATAACGCTTACGCCACTTTTGGTCCCCCGCCAAAAGTGGTTTTTTTTGCGCAAAAAAAACTGTAGACGCATGAAGCGCCTACAGCTATCTTGACATCTTATAGTTTTGCTAATAATTTCCCTTTTTGTAAAGTTGATACGTACGCCCGTTTTGTGAAGACATCGTATTGATTTGCCCGCGCTGCATCTAAAATCCCCTCATAGAGAAGAGCTGCCGCCTGCACCGGTTTTCGGCTCGCAAGTGGATACAGATGATGGGTTGCTCGGGCTCGCTCATACAAGGACTCTGCTCGAGTCGCCATCGCCTCCCATAATTCGATAAAGGAAGGCGTCACTTCATGTTGGCGCATTTTCTCTTCACTCACACCGTATTGTCGCATCATCGTACGTGGTAAATAGATTCGATCCCGATTCAAGTCTTCTCCGACATCTCGTAAAATATTCGTTAATTGCATCGCGATACCAAGGTCGATAGCGCCTTGTCTTAACTGAAGTTTTGTCTCAGCGTCTTGATTCGGGACAAGAATCGGGAGAAGCATCAGACCGACTGTACTGGCCGCATAATAACTATATTGTTCGGTCTCTTCGAGTGTCTCATACCGCGACTTATGTAAATCCCATTTCATGCCTTCTGCCAACTCGAAGAAAGGGTCGACGTCCATCTCATAGCGCTTCCATACATCTCGAAGGGCGACCCATAACGCTTCATCTTGATCATAATCGGCTAAAAAACGGTCGAAATCATGCAAAAATGCTGCCAAACTCTCTTCTGGACGGTCTGATTCATCGACCGCATCGTCGAGTGTCCGACAGAATGTGTAAACAGCCATGACCGCCTGCCGATCTGGTTTTGAGAGCAAAGAGAAGGCCCGATAAAAAGTCAACGAGCCCTTCTTCATGATTTCCTCACATTGACGATACGCTTCTTGTGTCGTCACGATGTATTGCCCCCATTTCTTCTTCCATTTTTTTCACGAGTAATTGTGACCCAATCATGACAATCGGTACACCGCCACACGGATGGACGGATGCCCCCACCGCATAGAGACGCTCGATTTTCGAAAATGGTCTCGCCTGTGGTTTGAAGGCGGCTGACTGAGATAACTTTGGTGCAATCCCAAAGCTTCCTCCTTCAAACAAACCGAATCGCTCGGCATCCATTGGCGTACGAACTTTCATCTCGATGACTCGTTCACGAAAATCAGGCAACAGTACTTCGATTCGTCCTACTAGATGATCGATTGTTCCTTGGGCTTCAATATCTTCACGTTCTAATTTACGTGGAACCGGGACGAGGACATACAACACACTCGTTCCATCCGGAGCCAGTGTTTCATCCATGCGAGATGGATTGAACGTATACATTGCCGGATACTCACTTAGTTTACCATCCTCAAAGATGGTTCGCATCGATCCCTCGAAATCATTCGGTAAATCAAATTGATGAATTGGCAAATCAAGTTCACCTTTGACAGTGAAGTAGAGGAGTAACGTACCACTTGATGGTTCATACGCTTTCGGTGTCACCCCGTCAACGAGCCGCTCCATGAGCGGGAAGTCACCGTTCACGATGACTGCATCATAAGGGACATATTCGTCATTGACCGTGACGCCGTTCGCCACCCCGTCCGTGACGTGCACACGATTGACAGTAGCGTTCATCACGAAGCGGACACCTCGCCGTTTTAATTCATTCTCCATTGTCGTTGCGAGCGAGAAATATCCTCCTTTTACGTACCAGACCCCTTCTTCCTGTTCACGATAAGGGATGAGTCCATATAAAGAAGGAGTCGCATAAGGGTTCCCACCGATATAAAGGGTTTGTAAGCTATAGGCGACACGTAAGCGTTCATCTTCAAAGAAACGTTTCATGTTCCCATGGGCCGACTCATATGCTTTTAACCGCATGAGGAGGAGTAACAGTTTAGGTTCGAACAACTCTGTTTTTGATGCGTAGCTACGATCTAAAAACGTATTGAACCCAATTTGATACTCTTCTTTCTTTTGAGACATATAACGACGGAACGCATCTCCCTCACCGAAAGTTCGTTCGATTTCATCAGCCTGACGCTCGATATCTCGATACTTGTAAAATGACGTACCATCTTGATAGCGCAAACGGTAGAGTGGGTCGACTTCAAGCAATTCCACTTCATCCTCAGATAAACCCGCTTCGATTAATTGTTGCTTTAATTTACTCGGTAACAAGACGATCGTCGGACCTTCGTCGACTTTCGCCCCATTTTCAAATTCAACGTAATTCAGTCGTCCACCGACACGCGCTTCTTTTTCGTAAATCGTGATATGAAGCGATGGATTTCGTTTCGTCAACAACAGAGCGGCGTAGAGTGACCCAACCCCGGCCCCCACAAAACTGATGTTCATCGGCCGACACCTGCCCGCTCACGTAATAGATTCGTCGTGATTCGTGCCGATTCAAAGATTGTCGGAAGTCCGCTTCCAGGGTGAGTTCCACCCCCGACAAGCCACACGTTGTCGAGCTCTTCGAATTGGTTATGCGGGCGAAAATACATCATTTGCGATAAATTATGTCCTAGATTGAACGTTGCTCCTTCGTACACTCCAAACGTTTCCCAATCCTCTGGGGTCAGCGTTTCCATCACCTCGATGTGCTGACGAATATGACGATAAGGCGAACGCGTTTCAAGAGCGTCAAGTACACGTTCTGTCATCGTCGCTTGCAATTCTTTCCATGGTAGACCGGATAAGTTGTTCGGTACCGGTACGAGGACGTAGAGCGAGGATTTACCTGTAGGTGCAAGTGTCGGGTCGATACGTGAGGCATTCTGTACATAAAACGAAAAATCCTCACTCAACTTCAACTCTTTTGTCATCTCTTTGACGTTCATTTCATAATCGTCCGCAAAATGAATCGAATGGTGTGCTACGTCCTCATATACGTGATCGATTCCAAGATAAAGCATAAATGTCGAGCACGAGTAACGTTTCTTCTTCAATTGAGTCGGACTCCACTTCGACAACTTGCCTTCCGGAACTAAAGAAGTCATCGCATGTGCAAAATCAGCACCGATCACTACTTCGTCGAACGCATAATGGACGCTTCCGGACACGAGACCTGTCACTTTCTTGTCGTCGATGAGCAGACGTTCCACCGGTTCGCCTAAACGAATGACTCCACCCTCTTCTTCAATCACGTTTGCCATCGCGTGACAAAGCTGATTCACTCCTCCGATCGGATGATGAACTCCATACGCATGCTCCATGTAAGATAAGATTGAAAAGCCACCTGGGCATTCCCAAGCAGACATACCTAAATATTTCGCTTGAAACGTGAACGCATATTTCAATTCTTCGCTCGTAAAGTATTCAGACAGGACATCATAAAGTGATTTACCAATGGAGAGAAAAGGAAGCGCCTTGAGCACTCGTAACGATACGTAGTCGGTCAATTTGTCGTGAGCGGTTTGCAAGACAGGCATCAACTTAGATAATTTAATCGCCTGTTCGCTCATGAAACGTTCGTATCCTTCCCCATTTCCAGGAAACTGCTCTTCAATCGCTTGATGCATTTGATCGCGGTCTGTTGTCATTGAGAGATGACGCGTCCCGCGGTCGAAGTACAAATCATACATCGGCTCAAGTCGTTTCATCTCGACATAGTCGTGTAAATCACGTCCAGTTTCTTCGAATATCTCTTCTAAAATATACGGCATATTTAAAAAAGTAGGTCCACGGTCAAACGTAAACTCGCCTACTTGAAGGCGCGATGTTCTTCCACCTACAAACGATTGCTTCTCAAATACAGTGACATCGACCCCACGATGCGCTAGTAGCATCGCAGCGGCCAAACCACCAGGTCCTGCTCCAATAACGGCAACTCTTTGTTTCGACACACTCAACAACTCCCTATGTGAATAGTCTCTTATGCTTCTCTATCATTATAGAAATGACTGGAGACAAGTTCAATTTTGAATCGGTTGATTGAGTAAATTTGCGCTTCCTCGCTCGGCGATAACGATATACCAAGATCCTTCTGGGATGAATGGGATAAACCGAATCTGTTCAAACCCTACTTCTTGCATCTGTTGACGCAATTTTGGGATTGTCGGAAGAGGATACAAATTGTCATGAAGCGTCATGAACGCATTGAACGCGGATGCGAAACGACCACCAAGAGCCGTCTCAGCAAGTGGTGTCACGAGGACAGCGACACCATTTTGATCCAATCGCTCCCTTAGTCGATCTAACAACTGAATCCGCTCTTCCGGTGAAAAGTAATAGAGCATATTGTTCATCATGACCGCATCGAACTGCTCTTCAGTTTTCCAATTCATGAAGTCAGCAACTTCGAAGTGAATATCATCACTCTCATCGCGCGATTTTGCCTCTTCAATAACATCCTCCTCTAAATCAATCCCCGTCAGTTCCCAACTCGGTTCGAGGGATTGTAATTTACGTAAATAGCCCCCGTGACCACAACCGATATCGAGCATTGATTGGACATTCGCTTGTCGTAATAACTGCTGCACAATCGGGAAAGCGACTGTTTCGACGAGCGTCGACGTCTTCGCGACAACTTGACCATGCTCGGCTCCATCGAACGTTTTCTGTTTACCTGACTCTAAAAAATCAGGATAGGCAATCAAGGCTGGGATATGGAGTTCCATCATCTCCTGTAACATAAACCCGATGCTACGTTCATCGGTACCGGATAATTGATATTTTAATCCCCGGGTCGGATAATAACGCCATCCCTTTTTCTTCAAATGGCGTACGGCGACCCCTACCTCTAACCAACGTTCTAACGCAAGTTGGGTCAATGGGCGTTTGAGTCGCAGGTTCATTTCAGCCATACTCGCCCCACCTTGCAGGGCATCGAATAATTCGAACTTATAGCCGATGTAACCGTGCCAGAGTGGTAAAAATGATTCCGTTTGCTTCATCCATTTTCGAGCATGTAAAACACGTGTCCATTCCATTAATTGTTGATCCATCGTTTCACCTCATCGTCATGATTACTGATTTTTTTTATTTTCCCCTAATAATTTGTCTACAAACAAAAAATTCCCACTTCGGTATGCGAAGTGGGAAAGTCTTATTGAATGAAACTGTTAAAGAATGATTGTCCGTATGGCAACGCGTAACCGATAAAAATCGTTGCGAGTGCAAACACGACAAATCCGCCGAACAAAGCGTTCGATGGTTTTTTCTTTTTGACTTTGACGAGCGTCATTTCACCGAAAATCAACGCCAGTAATCCAACCGTGATTTTCACATGATAGAACGTACCGCCTCCGTTCAATTGAAGGTAAAGATAAAGTCCTGTTCCAAACGCGATGAGTAACATGAGTCGAAACGCCATATGTGCGATTTTTCCACTCTTGTTGCCGTTCTTATAGCCGATGTAGGCCACGGCAAACAAAATAAGTAACAAAATCCAGCTCGTGACGTGCGTGTGCAAGAATGCAATTAGTGGCATTCAAGTGCCCCCCTTTATGATGTTTGTTCAGTCTTCATTGTACACGAATCATCTCATGAATGGTCAAGCGAACGCTTTAATCAAAAATATGAGTCACCCCTCCGAAAGGATGACTCATTTCATTATACTGGTGTCGTCTCCGCCTCTTGGACGGCAAACTCATAACTTGGAATTTCGACGATGAACGTCGAGCCTTTATGTTGAATCGATTCCACATGGATTTGACCGTTATGGCCTCGAACGATTTCCTGGCAAATTGGTAACCCAAGTCCAGTACCGCCGATTTCCCGACTGTCGGAATTATCGACACGATAAAACTTATCAAATAATCGGTCGAGCGCGTCGCTCGGAATTCCGATTCCTTCATCCATCACTTTGATAGACACGATTTGTTCATGATGCTCAAGCTCCACTGTGATCTTTCCTCCACGCGGAGAATACTTCACGGCGTTCGACAACAGGTTACTCATCAATTGTTTAAATTTTTGACAATCGACAAACAATTCATATGGCTGCAAATCATCAGCAATCAACTCAAATTTATGTTTCAGAGAAGAGGCTTCATAAAATGTCAGCATGTCTCGAACGACCGGCTCAATATCGAGTTGCTCCCGGTCATACATTTGACTACCGGATTCCATACGTTGAACATCGAGGAAGTCGTTGACAAGATGCGTCAGGCGTTCCGTCTCGGCATGGATGGTTTCCAAGTATTTTGCTTGCTTTTCATTTGGCAGTTGCTTCTTCACCATCAATTCCGTGAATCCATAGATGGATGAGAGCGGTGTCCGTAATTCATGAGAAATGGTTGAGATAAACTCACTCTTCAATCGCTCGGCCTCTGTCTCGCTCGTAATATCCCGGAATACGAGAAGGGTCCCTTTCGAAAGCCCTCCGACGATGATTCTTTCCGCATACATTTGCAAGTTCATTTCGCCTTTGCGAATCGAGAAGCTTACACTGTCATGCGGGAAGTCTTCAGTAAACAATCGGTTTGTATATTTCATAAAGTCTTCTGCCTGGTCGACGGTCTCGACAAGACGATGGCGCCATTCTTCCCATGATTCTTCCTCAAGGTCGAGCGAACTGACCTCACTTAATTCAGGGAACATCTCATAAAGTGGTCGGTTGACGAATACATCATCGGTCGCATGTTCGATATAGACGACCGCTTCCCGAATCGAGTCAAGGATACGTTCCGTCTTCCCTTTTTCGCGCTTCATCTCTTCAAATAGACGCATCCGTAAGAGCGAAAGCGAGAGTTGACGGGCGAATGACATGATGTCGCCCATCTGTGTTTGGGTGAACCGATCTTTATAGCGGACAAGATAAATGAACGCGATAATCGAATCGTCAGTAGGGTCATTGACGGGTACCGCAGTCTCAAACATGTAATACGGATACGGCAGTGGGTGATCACTTGCAACTTGTTTCGACGAATGAACCGTCGTCTTCAAGCTCATCGCACGTGTCAGCACCGAGTTCTCGCTGTCGAGCAACTGGCGAGTCAACGTCTCATTCAAGCCATGGCTCGTCACTTTAAAGTTTTCAGCTTCATCAACGAAGACGAGCGCACCAACCTCTGAATCGGTGATTGTCACAAGTTTTTCGATAATCTCAGGATAAGCAGTGAGCGAGTCACGTGACGCAAGCGTCTCCGTCAACTCATTTCGATATGCAAGATGTTGTTCATTTTGTTGTGTCTGTTCTAAAATTTCTTCTAACTCCTGTTGTTGTGCCTGCAGTTCTTCTTGTTGCGCAATCAACTCTTCCTGTTGCGCTTGTAACTCGTGGTTCTTTTCAATCAAATGACGTTCATTGTCACGAAGTGTCTCGGCCATCTTATGGAACGAACGAGACATCGTACCAATCTCATCTTCCCGTTTCATTTGGTCGCTTAAATCAACAATTTCACCCTTCAACAAGCGGTTTGAGGCGTTTGAGAGTCGTGAAATTAAGCGTGTTTGACGACGGAGGAACGGTTGGACAAACAATAAAATCAATGCGGCAAATGAGGCGATGCTCATCATCCACAAGAATTGAAGAATGTTATTATTTTGATGCCATTCTGCATAGACGGTCTCTTTTTCAGATGCCATCAGGTCTCGATAGTTCTCAAGAGACGATTCGACTTCATCGATTGGTCCTAAGATGTCGATGCCTCGGTCAGGATTAAATTGAACGAGTCCTTGCTCAATCAAACGCTGTGCCGTCGGGAGTTCGGCAATGGTTTTTGCATCAATAAACGTTTCAGTGATTTCACCATCTTGTTGTGCTTGTGCGTATTCGTAAGTCACTGGGATGACGACGTCATAATAAAAGTTATGGAACTGTTGAAGGTCCTCTGCGAACAGTTGACCCTGACGACTCTGCACTTGTGTCTTGAACCAATTGATTTCTTGTTGGAACTTCGCCTCGTTCGCGCTCGCGCGTTCGAGCGTTTCAGTATCACCAAATAAGAGATAGCCACGCGTATCATACTGATCGGCTTGCCACTCGTCCCAAAGTACCGTCAGACGGTCGACGCGCTCGTCGACCTGACGCAGTTTGGCCTCATTCGCCTCTAGTCGGTTCTCGATATAGACATATGTCAACACCGAACCTACCAACGCGATAACGAGGAACGAATAGAGGACGACCATGATGTCACGTCCGAGTTTTTGTTTAAACCACCTTTTCAATTCACGATGCCTCCTATGATTTTGACAAGTTCAAGTGGGCTGAACGGTTTTGAAATGAAGTAGTCGACGCCAATCTCATTCGCGCAATCACGGTCAGATTGTTGGCTTTTCGCTGTCAACATCATCACTTTCGTATGCTGTCGCCCCGGTAACTTTCTTACTTTTTCAATAACTTCAAGCCCAGTCATACCGGGCATCATATGGTCCACAATGACCAAATCATATTCATTTTTTTCAATCAATCGATAGGCTTCTAGTCCATCCTGCGCCTCGTCGATTTCATACCCTTCATCTTCTAATGTATCCATTACGAGCATTCGTAGTACTTCTTCGTCTTCTGCAAGCAAGATTTTAACCATAATCGTTCCTCCATTTTTTATCCCATTTATCTATTTTAACGGATTTGTAATTGTTACACAAAATAAAAAGACGTACGAAACATATCTTCGTACGTCTTTTACCGAATCACCTGACCGTAAAACCTATATTCTGTTTATACGACCTCTTTTTCAGCAAACTGACTGTTGTAAAGATTTTCATAAAATCCGCCTGCTTCTAGTAATGACTCATGCGTTCCTTGTTCAATGACACGACCTTGGTCCATGACCAAAATTAAATCAGCGTCTTTAATCGTCGACAACCGATGTGCGATGACAAAACTCGTTCGGCCGTCCATCAACCGTTTCATCGCCTGTTGAATCAAAATCTCGGTGCGCGTGTCTACACTTGATGTTGCTTCGTCCAAAATCATAATAGGTGGGTTCGAAAGTACCGCTCGCGCGATGGTCAGTAATTGTTTTTGTCCTTGTGAGATGTTATTCGCTTCCTCATTTAAGACTGTGTCATATCCATCCGGCAACGTCCGAATGAATGAATCGGCATGTGCCGTCTTCGCTGCATTCACAACTTCCATCTCTGTCGCACCCGTTTTACCGTAAGCGATATTGTCACGGATTGTCCCGTTGAAGAGCCACGTGTCTTGCAATACCATGCCAAACGTATGTCGCAAATCGTGCCGCGACATTTGTCGTGAATCTTTCCCATCGATTAATATTTCGCCTCCATTCAATTCATAGAAGCGCATGAGTAGATTGATGAGCGTCGTTTTTCCGGCGCCCGTCGGCCCGACGATGGCCACTGTTTGTCCCGTCAACACATCGAGGTTCATATCTTGAATGAGCAGGTCCTCCCCATATCCGAAGTCGACATGACGGAACGTAACATTTCCTTCCGCGCGTTCTAAGCGGTAAGTCGTCACATCCTTCACTTCTTCCTCTTCATCCAATAGTTCAAATACGCGTTCCGCAGCAGCGACCGTCGACTGGACGATATTTGCGATGTTCGCCGTTTGAGTAATCGGTTGAGTGAACTGTCTCGTATATGTGATAAACGCCTGGATATCCCCAATCGAGATAGTGCGTTGTGTCACGAGAATCCCGCCAACGACACTAATCAACACATAGCTGATGTTCCCGATGAACATCGTCATCGGCATGATGATTCCGGAGATGAATTGCGCTTTTCGTCCGGCATCATAGAGTTCCTCATTCACTTCTTCGAATTCACGAACAGCCGTCTCTTCTCGACCGAACGCCTTGACGACGGCGTGTCCAGTGTACATTTCCTCTACATGACCGTTCAATCGTCCAAGATTTCGCTGTTGATCCGAAAAATATTGTTGCGATCGTTTTAAAATAGGTCGAATCGCAAAGATAGTGAGCGGTAAGGACACAAGGGAGATGACCGTCAAAAGCGGACTGATCGACAACATCATAATTAAAATCCCAATGATGGTGACAATCGATGTAATAAATGACGTCACACTTTGTTGAAGCGTGCTCCCAATCAAGTCAATATCGTTCGTGACACGACTAAGTGTCTCCCCATTCGAGCGTCCATCATAATATTTGAGTGGCAGTCTTTCTAGTTTTTTATTGACGTCCTCCCTAAGATCATACACTGTTTTTTGGGCCACACCAGACATCAAATATTGTTGAACGTAGTTGAACAGACTGCTGATGACATAGAGACCAGCGAGTAAGGACAAAATTTGTCCGATTCGTGTAAAGTCAATCTCTGCATCAGGTACTCCCGTGAATTTTGCATAGGCACCCTCAAACAGTTCCGTGATGGCGATCCCCATAATTTTCGGACCGGCGATCATGAAAATCGTACTCAATATCGCAGCGATGAATACAGCTATCAGTGTATTTCGACGTGGTTTCAAATAAGCAAGAAGGCGATGGAACGTGACTTTGAACGCCTTCGGCTTTTCACCCATCATCATCATGTTCCCACCGCCGGGACCTCCAGGACCGCCGTGTCCGCCATGAGTTTGTCGTGTATTTCCTTGTTTCTCACTCATGCGATCTCCTCCTCAGACAATTGCGACTTCACGATTTCTTGATATACCGCATTATTCGCAAACAATTCTTCATGTGTCCCAATCCCGGCTACTTTACCTTCTTCTAGCACAATAATCCGATCAGCATCTATGATTGTGCTAACGCGTTGCGCGACAATCAATACTGTCGCGGTTCTTGTTTCATCTTTCAATGCTTTTCGCAATGCGGCGTCCGTTTTGTAGTCAAGTGCCGAAAAGCTGTCATCGAATACGTATAAATCCGGTTTTCGAACGAGCGCACGCGCAATCGAGAGGCGTTGTTTTTGTCCACCCGACACGTTCGACCCACCTTGCTCAATCATCGACTCATAACGGTCTGGCATCTTCTCGATAAAGTCACTCGCCTGTGCAATCGAGGCCGCATGTATGACTTCTTCAGCTGTCGCATCGGCTTTTCCGTATCGAATGTTCTCTGCAATCGTTCCAGTGAACAGAAGCGCTTTTTGTGGGACGAACCCGATTTTCGAGCGAAGGTCTTCTTGGGAAACGGATTGAACATCCACACCGTTCACAAGGATATGACCTGACGTCACGTCATAAAACCGTGGAATCAAGTTGACGAGCGTCGACTTCCCAGACCCTGTCCCACCAATCACCGCTGTGACTTCTCCCGGATTTGCTGAAAAACTCACATCGGATAGCGCTGGTTCTTCAGCGCCCGGATAAAAGAACGTGACATGGTCAAAGACGAGCGTGCCTTGTTCAACGTCCGCAGTCATCGTTCCGTCATCAACTAGTGACGGTTTCATCTCGAGCACTTCGTTGATCCGGTTCGCAGACACCGATGCACGCGGAATCATAATAAACATGACAGACGCCATGACGAGTGCAAACATGATTTGCATCACGTATTGAATGAACGCCATTAAATCCCCGATTTGCATGGCCCCATTGTCAATCCGGATGCCACCGAACCATATGACACCGACGACCGTCAAGTTCATCACAAGCATCATAATAGGCATAAGGAACGCCATGATCTGGTTTACTTTGATTGACACATCTGTCAATTGTTCATTCGCTTCTGTCATGCGGACTTGCTCTTCTTTTTCACGATTGAATGCCCGAATGACACGAATACCCGTTAGATTTTCTCGGAGGACGAGATTTAAGCGATCCAATCGCTTCTGCACTTTCTTAAATAGCGGCATGGCCTTCCAAAAAATCAAGAAAATTGAGATGACGAGCACTGGCATAGCTGCCACAATCACAAGGGACAATTTCGCATCTTTTGAAGTAGCCATAATTAATCCACCGACAAACATGATTGGCGCACTTACAACCATCCGAAGCATCATGATGATCACTTGTTGTACTTGTGTGATATCGTTCGTCGTCCGAGTGATCAATGAGGCCGTTCCGACGCGATCGAACTCTTCAAGAGAGAATCGCTCAACATGATTAAAGACGCGTCTCCGTAAGTCACGACCAAATCCCATCGCTGCTTTCGATGAATAAAAACTGGCCACGACGGCTGCGATGGCTCCAAGTCCCGTCACACCTAGCATGATACCTCCCATTTGCCAAATATATCCTGTTTCACCCGTCACGACCCCATTATCAATGATGTCTGCCATTAACGTTGGTAAAAATAAATCTGCCAACGATTGCGCGAACACAAACAACAAGACCATCAGAACGGCCCACTTATAACTAATGAGACGTTTCAACAACTTAATCATGACGGCATCCTCCTTCACAGTCTGTGAACCCTTCATTTAACCCATCTGCAATCTGTTGATGGGCTTCAATCATATGATGATACGTACCTTCATTTAGACGAGATAAGATTTGATTCAATTGTTGCTCGGTCCCTTCTTCTTGTTGCTCAATATCCTCAATCAAACGTTTGCCCGATGTATCAATCGTCAACACGACCTCCCGACGATTGTCGGGATTGATGTCCCGACGAATCAGTCCTTTCTCCACGAGACCATCGAGCGATTGACTCAACGTGCTCTTTGGCATCTTTGTCCGTTGAACTAGTTCCTTTTGCGAAATCGCTCCCTGTTCATTTAACATCATCAGTCCATGAAGTTGAGGTAGGGTGAGGTCATTTTGTTGTGCCGTTTGATGCATCAAACGAATTAAAACACGCTGTACACGCCAAAAGGATTGCATCATTTCCCGTGCCCGCGTTGTATTCGTCTCGGTCATACTCGTTCACTCCTTTATCGTTCCGTTTCGAATTGTTCTATTCGGAACAATTACTTATATAAAATAAATTACTCCTCTCGTGCTGGATTGTCAACGAAATTGAATGTGAATTTGCACATAAGAAAAGAGCGATGCCATCTAGCTGACATCGCTCGCCATGTATTCTCATTTATTTGGTCGACACGGTCACGATTTCCTGTAAATCAAGCGAATAAATCAAGGTCCGCTCGACACGAATATCCCAAATCGTTTCAATAGCCTCTCGATACAGTTGCAATTGAATTGCATAGCGATCCCGCAATCGATTATGTGCCTCTTCACGAGACTCAGATAAATGGACAACGGCATCTGATTTATAGTCCAAAAGGACGTAAGAGGTCCCATCAAAATACAGACAGTCGATAATCCCTTGAATCAATACATGTTCATCCGTGAACTGTCCATTCGGATTGACTCGCTCGGCCGGTACCGTGTAGGTGAATGGCAACTCTCGCCATGCGGTTCCCCGCTCGATTGCACCGGCGAGCGATTGCCCGACTTCCGTTTGGAAAAATGCCTCAACATCAGGGAGTGCGAGGCGTGCCGTCTCGGCCTCGACTGGACTAAGCATCCCTTGCATCTCCCACCGATTGATTTGATCGACAATCGGTTGGCTTGGGTCCGCTAATTGGAAAATCAAGTGTAACGTCGTCCCTCGTTCGGCACCGGTCTGTTTGACTTGACGCCATTTTGGTTCTCGGTAAGGCGTATCGACCGGTCGGACCGGGTCTTCAAAGGCGGCTTGTTCAAGTTGCATCGCCCGTTTCAATTCGGTCACTGTTTGTTTCGCTGCCGTGCGCACCGCATCTTGAGAAGGGTATGCGTAGTTCAAAGCCTGATGGACGGTACGTATCGTCACTTCTTCGTTTTGAATCGGGAAATCGATTGCTTCAAATCTTTGGACATGATGCAGTTGAGCCATCATTTCTTGCAGTGTCGCAATCTCCGCAAGATCCGGTACACCAATCATGCGGTACATCCACGAGGTCGACTCATGAAATGAAGCGGGAACTGTGAAGCCGAAGGACTCGATGAAGGTCGAAGCGCTTGGCAATCGCAAGAGCGCCGGAGCAATCCAGTCCAAGTACGTTTTCGCCTCTCGTCTCGCCTCACTAGCCAACAGCTCCCCGGATTGTTCGACCTGGAGCCACTGTTGGAGATGTTTGACCGGTTCCCCTACCGTTCCGACTAGGATCAGTTTTTCTTTCGCCCGCGTCAAAGCGACGTAAAGAACACGCATCTCTTCTGCTTTCATCGTCGCGTCTAAATCTCTTCGAATCATCTCTTTCACAAATGTTTCCGACTTTGTACGCGTCACCACATCGATTGCATCCAGTGAAATCCCGTAATGCTTGTGGAAAATGACACGTTGCATCTGATCACGTTTATTGAATTGTTTTCCGAGCTGAGCGACGATCGTCACCGGGAACTCGAGACCTTTCGATTTATGGACGGTCATGATGCGAACGACGTTCTCCTCGTCCCCAAGTGACCGTGCCTCTGACAAGTCCTCACCGGTATCCTGCAGACGGTCCATCACGCGTAAGAAGCGATAAAGGCCACGATAGCCACTACGTTCATAGGAGAGGGCGCGGTCATAGAGCGCCTTCAAGTTTTCTTGCCGTCCTTTTCCTCCAGGCAATCCACCTGAAAAGTCATAAAACCCGGTATCATTGAATAACTGTTGAATCAATTCAGACAGACTATGGTTTCGCGCATAGGTGCGCCAACGGGATAGTCGGTCGAGCATCTCTCCACATTTCACCCCAAGCTCATCATCGTCATCTGCCTTTGCTTTGAGTGCCTCATAGAATGAATCGTCGGATTCGAGTCGGATTCGTGCCAACTCACCGTCATCGAAACGGAACATCGGTGAACGAAGCGCACCTGCGAGAGGGATATCTTGTAGCGGGTTGTCAATCACTTTCAAGAGGGCAAGGATCATACGGATCTCAGTCGCTTGAAAATATCCACCATCCGAATCGGTGTAAGCCGGGATGTTGTACTGTGTCAAAATATCCATCAACTGCTCGACTCGTTCTTTTTTCGAACGCACGAGAATCACGATGTCTCGATACTCACAGTTTCGAAGTTGTCCGGTCTCTTCATCCGTCACCTTGAACGGTTCTTCTCCCGATACGAGTTCTAAGATTCGGGTTGCGATCGCCCGACCTTCTACCTCTTGCTTCGATAACTCACGACTCTCCCCGTCGACCAAAATGAATTCTGGGTCCGCTGGAATCGGTTCATACTCACGTCCCGGTACAAGTTGTGCTGCCTCGTCATATGCGATTTCGCCGACCTCTTCATCCATGAGCTGAACGAACAAGTCATTAATCCCGTGGAGGACTTCTCTGCGACTACGGAAGTTTTGAGAAAGGTCGATTCGTTTCCCTGTACCCGCTTGTCTAAAGCGCGTCGCCTTATCGATGAAAAGACCCGGTTCTGCATGGCGGAATCGATAAATCGATTGTTTGATGTCGCCCACCATGAATAAGTTCCCGACTTCCTCTCGTTCATTTGCGACCAGATTGATGATTGTTTCTTGAATCTCGTTCGTATCTTGGTATTCATCAACGAGTACCTCAGCGAATCGTTCTTTATAAAGCGCAGCAACATCGGACGGTCCCCCGTCTTGTCGTAAAATGGCGAGCGCATAATGTTCCAAGTCACTGAAGTCAACGAAAGCCCGTTCACGCTTTGCTTGCTCATATGCTTGACCGAATGTACGGACGGTTCGAACGAGTGTTTCAACGAGAGGTTGTTGCATCGAGACGCTCTCTAATAAGTCCGCCCCACTGACACGCGCCTGCTCGACCACTGTCGTCAATTTTTTCTTCGCCTGGTCGTACGCTGGTTTGAGGACCTCGTGGTAAATCTGGTGCTCCTCTTTTTTTGGAACAGCCTTCATCGTTCCAAACTTCATCGCACGAGCCGCCGTCTCGAGTTCACTCCAGACAATTGTCTCCCCTTCAAGTTGTTCAAACGGAAAAATCGCCTGACGAACATTGTCCGATTGTGGTTCATAACCGGCGACCCGAAGCTCCGCTTCAAGCTTCCGAAGTTCCCGTACCGCCTTTTCGATATCTTGCCACAACATCTGACCAAATTCGATTAAAATCGCCTCTTCGTCAGGGTCATCTCCGAACGTATACATAGATACGAGATTATCTAAATAGGCGTCTGGATTTGGGAGCGTACGCGCATAGTGGTACATTCCGAGAATCAAGTCCTCGATTTCGCTATCACCGCGATCTGACGTATACGCATCGACAAGAGAAAAGAAATCGGTATCTTGTTTCCCGTACTCCTCTTCAAGCACCTCTTCTAATACGTCGTCCTGCAACAGGACGAGGTCACGTTCTTCCGCAATCTTGAACGCCGGGTCTAAGTCTAATAGATAGTAATTCTCGCGAATCACTTCTAAACAAAATGAGTGGATGGTCGTGATGAGCGCCCGGTTCAACATCTGCCGTTGCTTCCGGACGTATTCATTCGTCGGGTCTTCGCGTAACGCCTCTTCAAGCGCCTTTGCGATGCGTCGTTTCATCTCTGCAGCCGCTGCATTCGTAAACGTAACGACGAGCATCCGGTCTGCCGTGAGCTCATCCGTCTCGTCAAGCAATCGGCTAGATAACCGCTCGACAAGGACCGCGGTCTTACCAGAACCTGCCGCAGCCGAAACGAGCACATGGCTTCCCCTCGCTTCGATCGCGGCGAACTGATCATTCGTCCATTTCACGGTCATCGCCTCCTAACTCCTGGAATACTTCTTCTTTCTCGAGCTTCTTCAATTTACGAGGCTCATTCGAGAGTGCCTCGTCAAAGTGACAAACACTTTGGTACGGACATGTCTGACAGGGCCGTCGCTCTTTATACTCATACGGTTCTACATCAATTTTGCCGTCATACATCTCCTCTGCACTCGCTTTGACGACGTCAAATGCATGATCCATCAACTGTTCGAGTTGAGGCGTCGTGACAATCTTCTTCAGCGTATTGGCATCAGGTGTGCCATCTTTTTTATATTTGACTGGGATAACGATTGATTTTTTCGACGACCCCTTCGCAGAGTGGTCCATCACCTCTAAGATTTGTGGATCGTCTACGAGCAATCCTTGCATCTGATATGACTCTAATACCTTTTGACGTGTCTCTTCTTCGGAACTCGCGGGCGGTACGAGTGGTCGATGAACATGGAAATAGAGGGCGGCAGCAGGTGCTACATTCTCTTTCGTCCATGCCTCTGCCTGTTCAATCAATACCTTCAAATAGATGAGCATCTGCATCGCCAGACCGTAGTATATTTCAGCGAAATCAACTTCACGTTTACTCGACTTATAGTCGACGATTCGAACGTAAAGCTGGTCATGGATCATCGCTGTATCGACACGATCGATGCGACCGACTAGTTCACACGTTGCCCCATTTGACAATGTAAATGATACGGGTGGGAACTGACCGCTCCCGAATGCAAGTTCAAACGCTTGTGGGTCAAAGCCATCTCGTTTCGACTGTTCAATCAACACTTCTGCCGTCTTACTGACGACGTCTGTCAATTTTTTCTTCAAATACGCGTATCGGTTCGAACTCATTAAAATGGCGTGCTGAATCTCAGGTGTCACGAGTTCCACCGCCTGCTCGGCTAGGTTCATACACTCATCTGGTGAGACATCCCGCCACTGTTTTCCATCCATTTTCACCGTCTGCGACATATGTTCGATCGTCCGGTGATAGAGGTTTCCGATATCCGGTGCTTCGAGTCGATACAATCGTCGCTCTTTCAAACGTAACCCATAACTCGCGAAATGTTTGAACGGACAAGCTTGGAATGTCTCCAGTCGCGAAACACTCGCTCGAATCGATGGCGTGTACAATGATTGTGCGACGTGGTCGTCTAGCGATTTTGGTATATTTTGATAGAACAAGGCGCTCGTCAAAAGTTGCAAGCGTTCACGTCCATCCGGGTGCTTCAACAGCTCGTTATAGACGCCAAACCACATATCTTGAATCGGATAATGACGACTTAAACGCTGAAGCTCCAGTGCCGTGACGGCTGCCGTCTGATTCACGTTCGTCAAGAAAGCGAATTGGTCCTGTGGCCGATGTTCTCCAGCTTCAGCGAAATGTGTCTTAATGACGTTTTGTTGCAGACGCGTTTTCAAATCTGCTATGAAGCGGGCCGGTTGAACGGCCTTACCCGTTCTGTCAACTAGAGCATAGCTAATATAGAGACGTTCACTTGGTACCGTCACCGCTTTATATAAGTAATACGTTTCATCATCGAATAAGTGCTCCGTCGCCTTCCCGGCACGTAGTCCATTCTCATGCATGAAATCTAAGTCATGGTCGGTCAACAGCTTGGACTGTGTCGTGACGAGAGGGATTTGATCTTCATTCGCTCCGAGTAGGAACACAACTTTTTTATCAATCAATCGCCCACGAACATAGTCCGTCACAGTCAATTGGTCAAGCGAAGGTGGGATGAGAGCATAGCGGAGACTATCCAGACCTGTATCCATCATTTGAAGAAACAGGTCTGTAGACAACGTTTCTTCTGGAGCTGCTGCTTCTAACTGCTCAAGTAAATGTAACACCGCGTCCCAAACTTGAGTATGTTCACGTGCCTCGATTAATTGTGCTTCTTCAATCGCCTCATCGCGCCAATGGGTCAGACAGTCCGATACGCCGACACGTTCTAAAAAGGCAAACATGGCGTGCGTATAAGCTTGCATTGTCTTCGCTTGCTTTAATTCTGAAAGCAATGGATCAAATGTATCGATGACTCGTGCTCGGTAACGGTTCAAGTCTGCCTCGACGTCTAGCTCTTCGCTCGTGAGTCGTGCCTCTTCGCCCATACGACGACGCAATTGCCATTCGTCATGCCAGTGATAGTGCTTGATTCCTCGCTCAATCACGAACGCTTCGAGACGATCGACGGACGTACGGCGATGTGTCGGGTCAAGGACGACGAGTTCCGTCTTCAGCGCCCGAAAGACGGGTTCCTCCCGATAGCCGCGTAAAGCAATGTCGATTGCCGCCTTTAACAGCTCGACGAGAGGATGGTCAAGCATCGGTTGCCGTTCATCAAGGAAGTACGGCAGCCCCATCTTTTGTAACGCTTGTGCTGCCAAATCTCCGTATTCCTCGAGAGAACGTGAGACAAGAGCGATGTCTCGGTAACGATATCCTTCTTCACGAGTGAGTCGAATGACTTCCCGAACGGCCGCCTCCACCTCGACGGTCCGGTCGACTGCGGCATGTAGATCAATCCGATTCTCTGAACCAGTGTAAGGTTCTGCAGTCAATTGATCGAATGTGGCCTCCAGATAACGGAGACTCGGATGCGTGTAACGATAGACGGTATCATACAGCTCGTCTCGAGAAGGGATCTGTCGTTCTGTCAACAGTTCTTTGAAACGCATGAGCGTCCGTTGTGTCGGGCCAAACAATGGATCGAGACGATACATCGAAACAGGATCAAGTGTAAGCAACACATCGACATTCACTTTTTCCGCAAGTGCGACAAGAACTGCCAATTCCTGCTCCGAAAATTCATTGAACCCGTCCACATAGACACGTACACCCGTCAAATCCGTTTCCGGCAGGATCTGCAACATGACGTTGAAATAATCTTCCGCATGGAGTGCCTTGCCTTCCGTCATCTTTAAAAATCCTTCGTAAATGATGGAAAGGTCCTGTAACTTCAAAGCACGGTGCTGCGCCTGTTCACTTAACCGCAACAAGTGCTCCGGTTCCACAAGCCCACGCTTCAACATGGAAATCAATTGATTCAATTCTTCGTAAAAGCCGAACTGATTCATCGTACGCCGGAACAAGGTCAATCGTTCCTCGCTCATCTCGACGACCCTCCGCAACAACAAATGAGTTCCGGTTTGATCTAAAAATTGATCTGTCGCGACGCCGGCATCCCGCATCATCAAGAAAGCGAGACGACGCATCGAAAGAACTTGAATACGAGTCGAACCACGAAGATCGTCTACCATTGCCATCTTCTTTTCCATTTCAAACGACATTTGATCCGGCACGATCATATAAATCGTCGGTCCGCTCGGGTTTTGCTTCAGTTCCTGAATGACCTCATCGATCATCTGCTCACTTTTTCCCGTTCCCGATCGACCAACGTGAAAGGTTACTGTCATTTTAGCGAACACTCCTTCCCTTTTTTCTTCATTATGAACCATCTCTCCTCATTTGTAGAGGGAAACCTCCCTTGAACCTTAGTCAAAAAAGTCATAACCTTCATCATTCCCATTTTTGTCCGAAATCGATTAGACTGAACGTATGAGGGGGAATATCTGTGAGTGCTTATGAACAATTTGGAGGCGAACGCGGTGTTCAACAACTTGTCGACGCGTTTTATGACCTCGTCTATGCCGACCCGATTTTACTGCCGCTCTTTCCTGAAGACAAAGACCGGGTCAAACAACATCAATTTGAATTTTTAACACAGCTGCTCGGTGGTCCAAAATTATATTCAGAACGCCGTGGCGGTGGGAATTTAGCTATGATTCATCATGAACATCCGATTTCTGAGACGCACGCCGGTCATTGGCTTGGTTGCATGGAGCAAGCACTCAAGACCGTAGATGCCCCGGAATCGATCAAGCGCCAGCTGTTTCAACGATTGATCATGTCATCTTCGAATGTTGTTCGAGTTTGCTCGCATCATTTTGAGTAGTCACAACTATAAAAAGTGGGTATGATAGGAAAGTAAGTAAAGGAGGTCGTTTCATATGACAGAAGAAGAAAAAAAAGAAGTCGTTTCATCTGAAGAAGAGGAAACGGAAGAAAAAGAAGAAACGGTAGTCCTCGCCGATGCACTTGAAGGAGCAGCCGAAGCAGCAGATGCTGAAGAGGATGAGGACGATGATGAGAAACAGCCGGAAGAGAAGAACATGGACCACATCAAAGGCGTCTTCAACTACGACCACGAAAATGGCCGTGAATATCGTGTCGTCTTTTACAATGATCGCAAAAACTTAGTGTTCCGTGAACTTGGAAACGGCAAAGTTGAATTTGTCGGCCGCTTCTCGGACGATGCATACGATGAAGAGAACGAAGAAGAAATGCGTGAACTCGGGCAACGTGAACTCGAGCGCATCCTCGCTGAACGCTTTAAATAAAAAAATCGCCGAATTTTCGGCGATTTTTTTATTTCTTCTTATTTCGTTTCTTTTTACGAAGCGCATAAGCGACACCGGCGATTCCACCGACGACCGCGAGTCCAGCAACGACCGGAACGAGTACACGTTTCGTAGGAATCATCTCTTTCACACGTTCGTATGGCGTCGGTGTGGAGAACTCTAACTGTACGGCAGTGTCTCCGTGTCCGTTCGCTCGAGCGTTACGAGACGCATCCGTCACGACCACGCGTCCCGTCGTCCAACGCCGATTGCCGTATTCGTCCACGTACGGACGACGTACTCGCTTTACATCGCGTACCATCTTTCCACGTGCACGATCGGGTCTAACGACACGCTCACTTGACCATGAGCGGCTCCCAGTCACACTGTACGCTGGTCGTACTTTGCGGCGATTGAGCCAAGTATATGAATCGTTCATCTTCAATTCCCTCCCATACTGTTCAAAACCTCTCTTCTAATTATACCCATACAACATCGCACAAAACATGTGACAAATGGTTCAAAAAAAGATGTGACACCATACGGCATCACATCTTCAAGCTAAATCATTCTGTAAATGGTTTGTCCTTATGACGACGTTTCGCCAAAATCAGGTAATAAGCCGGGACAAGCACCAAGGTTAACACAGTCGAGAATAGAATCCCTGACACGATTCCGATCGCAAGCGGTTTGAAGAGCGGATCGTCACCTAATGCGACAGGTAAAAGGGCGACGACTGCGGTGAGCGCTGTCAAGAGAATCGGACGAATCCGAGCACGTCCTGCTTCGTATACAGCGGTCGTGACCGGTAAGCCTTCACGAATACGCTGTTCGATAAACTCGAACAAGACGACCGCGTTTCGTACAACGATTCCCGCAAGTGATACCATCCCCATCGATGCCATGAAACTGAATGGCGTCTGTGTCACGAACAATCCGACGACCGCTCCAGCAATCGCGAGATAGATGGTGAACAAGACGAGTAATGGTAGTGAGAGTGAGTTGAACTGGAATGCGATAATCAAGTAAATCAAGAACAGGACGACAACAAACAATGTCGCAAGCTCTAAGAAGAACTCATTTTGCGTATCACTCGCTCCGGTCTGGTCAAATGTGATTCCTTCATCGTCTAACCCAGACTTCGCATCTTCCAACACTTGCTCGACATCTTGCTTGAACGCATCCTCGTCCATACCCTCACTCGCATAAATTTGGAGTGTGACCGAACGTTCCCCGTTCTCGCGAGGAATCTGTTGAATTTGTTCCGTTGTCGTCTCCGTCACAAACGTGCTGAGTGGAGCAACGGGTGGACCTGCTTCTGTTTCAACAGGAACTAAAATCTCGTCAAGGGCGAGTGCTTCGCGGTTCGCCTCAGCATCGATGACGATTTTCACGTCACGTTGTTCCACCCCGTCATCGAATGTACCAATCGGAACCCCGTCTGTGACGAGACGAATTTGGTCACTGATTGTTTTGGCCGTCACGCCGGCCTGTGCCATTTCCTCACGATTCAATTCGTATGTGAGTGTTTGGAACGGTTCTTTAATATTATCGAGGACAATCGCCCCATCAATTTCTTCCAAGTCGGCCTTCACTTGGTCACGTGCAGCCACGAGCTGATCAATCGTTTCACTTCGCATCGTGAATTCGACAGGTGCCGACGCAGGAGGTCCTTGCTGTTGCGTGTCTAAGAAGATTTCGGCATCAGGATATTCTTCACGCAACTCGTTCGTATATTGATCAATCAATTCGATAGCATCGATTGAATCATTATCGACACGTACGATGACTTGTCCTGAGTTTTCACCGGATTGATCGAGTCCGCCCGTGAATAGACCAGGAAGTCCACCTCCCGCAAAGATGGATGTCTCGACGACACCTTCCTCCTCTTGGAACCTCGCTTCGATTTCTTCAAGACGTGCTTCTGTTTCTTCTAAAGTCGTTTGTACCGGGAACGTCACACTCGTCACGACTTCTGGACGGTTTGCGGCCGGGAAGAACTCGAACGGCGTGAGTAAAATCAATCCATATAAAGCTGTCGTAATGACAAATCCTACAATCCCAAACGTCCATGGACGTTTCGCTACACTCGGTAAGAGGCGGTCGGCATAGAAATTACTGAGTCGGTTGAGCGGTCCACCGAGCCAACCCGGTTCACGTTTCGACACTTTCACTTCTTTACGGTTCAAGCGATACTGTGCAATCGGCACGAGCGTCAAACTGATGACCATCGATGCTAGAACAGAGAGCGCAAGGACAGTCGGTAAGGCACGAATGAAGTTTCCGTTCGCTCCAGACAGCAAAGTGAGCGGGAGGAATGCGAAAACAACTGCAAGTGTTGACGTGACAATCGAGCCCCATACTTCTTTCGTTCCACGGACCGCCCCGACCATCGCAGAATCTCCGCTTCGATATCTCCTTAAAATATTGTCGTTGACGACAATCGCATCATCGACCAAGATCCCCAAGGCGATGATTGCCCCGATAATCGAGATTTGGTTTAAATCAACCCCAGTAAACTGTAATGGAATCAAGGCGATTAAAAATGACAACGGAATTGCCAGACTGACGATAATTGAGCCAGAGAACGTGAGACCAATCGTCGTCACGGCAATGACGGCGATGATGGCGATAATGAATTCACGTGTCAATGAAGAGAAGATTGCATCGACCGCTTTCGCCTGCTCATAATATGGAACGAGATCAAACCCGTCTAAATCACCGAGTCCATCCTCGACCACATCGTTGACACGATCTTGCATCGTCGGAATATCCAACCCTGATTCAATCGGAACTGTAATCGAAACAGCCGGCTTTCCGTCTACAGAAACGAGATCGGTTACACCTTCTGCTGTCTCTTCGACCGTTCCGACATCTTCTAGTAAGACCGCTTCTCCGTTGAATGACCCAACGATCACTTGCTCCATGTCGTCTACATTCGTCAAGTTGTCAATCGCTAGTTGGTAGATGTCTTCATCGGTCGATTGACGACCGAGCGGTGTCGTTTTGTATTCTTCGTTGATGGCCGTCAAGACATCCGGGAAGGCAAGCTGACGTGAACTCAGCTCTTCAGAGTCGAGTGACACAACGTATTCCTGCTCTGGTAACCCCTTGATGGTGACTCCTGTCACGCCATCTGTTCGAAGAAGTTTCGATTCTAATTGTTCGATGTCTGATCGTACATCCTCGAATGATGAACGATCATCTGCTGTCAATAAGTACGATGCGACCGGCAACTGACCGAGCGAGTCATTGACCGTTGGTGCGAGCGCGTTCTCAGGAAGTTTAGGTGTCGCATCCGACAAGGCTTGTCGGACGTTCGCCTGAAACTCTGCTTGGTCGGTCCCGTCCGCATATTCGACCGTGATGTTTGAGAACTCTGAAGCCGAGATCGACGTCACATTCTCTACACCCTCTAGACTACGCAGTTCTTCCTCTAATACACCGGTAACATTTCGTTCAACTGCTTCTGCTGTTGCACCAGGATATGGCGTTTGAACGAGCACGATATTGATTCCCGTTTCTGGAATCTCTCGCTTAGGCAGCTGGAAGAACGTCAGCACACCTACAACGATTGCGACGAGAAGAAACACGATGACTAGTTTCCCTCGCTCAATCATTTTTTCAAAAAACATAAAAACCCCTCGCTTTCGGAAGATGTGCAAATACACATATGATATCTCTTCTTCATCATAGAGGGGTTCTTCATTGAATTCAATCCTTAAGCGTGCTGCAATGTGCTGTCATGGAAACGTTTTTGAAACGCGTACGATAATTCGATTGACCGTTGTTTCTGTCTCGACACCGTATGGTCGGAAACTTGAACTTTAACCGACTCGCCCGTCAGAAATTGAATGAGCGTCTGTTTTCCGTCTTTCTTGATGGCCGTCACGTGCTGAAAATTGATCCATGCACAGTCTGGACTTTCCTTTGCAATCGTCGGAAAGAAAACCGCGTCCGCGTGCCAATCCATCACGACAGGTGTCTTTCGATGCGGGCCGAGCACATGTCGAGCTGCTTCAATCCGACCTTGAATGCTCGATCCGTAGTACAAACACGCATGTTCAAGATTGTCGATTGGTGACCCTTTCACTCGCATCACACCTTCAGGTTGATACACAAGTGTCTCCGCTTCTCCAAACTCGTTAAATACAGGAATTAAAGCTCTCGTTTCATTGGTCAATCTACTCATCTTTTCATCCCCCATAACGTATGTAATGACTTACATGTCATTCATACCAGGATTTTGTCCGTCCCGCAAATCGGCTTTCGTCTATTTCCCATGAAAAAACCAGCCGTTTCTTGGCTGGTTTTGAAAATCAAACGTCAGATTTTAAAAGATGGTTCGGTTTGAGTCTTGGAAAGTAAAATCGTACTGCTGTTCCGTCTCCTGTATTTCGTAGGGAGACCTCCCCTGTGTGAAGTGTCACAATTCGTTGCACGATGAACAAACCTAGCCCGAACTTCCCTTGTTTCCCACGAGAAAATTGATGGAACAAATCCAAGCTCTCATCAACCGGTGGTCCGTCGTTAAAGATGGTGATTTCCACACCGACATCATCTTGATGTAGGTCAATCCGGATGCATGATTCCGCATAGCGGAGTGCATTGTCGAGCACGTTCTCGAACGCAACCCGAATCTGTTCACCATCGCCAAGCATCTCGCCGCCTTCACCATTGATTTCCCAGTCGAGCTGACCTCTTAGCTTAAAGCGCGCGACAAGTAGTTCCATCAACTTATCGAGATTGATTGGTTCGAGTTTTGTCTCCTGCCCTTTGAAATATTCAAGTTTCGTGACGTATAACAAATCGACGACTTTCTTTTCGAGTCGAGATGCTTCCTCATCTATAACCTCGGCAGAGCCTTTCAAGTCCCCCGTCGGATAGATGCCGTCCCCAATTGACTGGGCATAACCACGAATGACCATAATTGGCGTTTTTAAATCATGTGATATGTTTTGAAGCAACGCCTGTTGTGCCAGGTCTTGCTCTTTCAATTCTTTCCGCATGGCATCAATCGAATGGGCCAATTGGCCAAGCTCATCTTGACGATCTAACGGGAGAGCCGTCTCCCACTGTCGATTTGAAATCTTCTCAACGGCCCGTTCCATCTCCACAATCGGTTTCGTCAATTGACGTGACATCCATAATGCCGGAATAAGTGATAACAGGCTGATGATGCCAATCAGAATCGATATTCGCCAATATAACGTCGACACCAGCTCCCGACGATAGGCATCCCAGGCGTAGGAGGCCTGATACACAATCGTTCCATCATATTCATTTTGACGAATGATGTAATAGACGTCTTCCCCATCAATCGTCGTCTGATACCGCTCGACTTGTCCACTTTGATTCAACGCTTCCTGGTACATGCGGTTCGTCAATTCAAGCGGCGCCGACCCATAGATGATTCGTCCGTTCGGGAGAAAGATCAATTGGTTGACCGAACGGGATTCCTGTTGCCGCCGGTCGTACTCGATCGGGTTTTGGGGATAGTTCTCTAACTCGTTCGTATTGCCTAAATAGTAGTCCACGTCTCGTAACGTCTCATATACCTGTTCATCGATAAACTGAGTGATAGATGAGCGGATCGTAATCAAAATCATGAGCGCGAGCGTCACGATAATGAGTAAGATGAGCACCCAAATCTTCCACATGAGTCGCTTCGGCTTGAGCGCGTCCATCATGGTCTAACGAGACGGTAACCGATACCGTAAAGTGTTTCGAGCTCGAGACGATGTAATTTCTTCCGGACACGGCGCACCAAGTCATCGACGACGCGGTCCGACCCGAAATAGTCATTCCCCCAAACCCCTTCTAAAATCTGTTCCCGTGACAAGGCCGAACCGGGATATTCTAAGAATAAAAGAAGTAAGTCAAACTCTTTTGACGTCAAATCAATCTCTTCGTCTCCGTGCTTGATAAGGCGTTTATCCGGATAGATTGTATATTCTCCGTATTCGATATGCTCGTTCGATTTCGAACCGTAGACACGGTCAATCAATTTTTTGACACGAATGACGAGCTCCCTCGGGAGGAACGGTTTGGCGATGTAGTCATCCGAACCCATCTCGAGTCCGATGATTTTGTCGATATCCTCGTCGCGCGCCGAGATGAAAATCGTCGGCGTATTCGCATTGACAGCTTTGATTTGTTTCAACAATTGGAACCCGTCCAAGTCCGGCAACATGATATCAAGCACCCACAAATCCGGTTGGTCCGGAATCGCTTCTTGTGCAGATATCCCGTCCGCAAACGAGCGCACGTTGTATCCTTCCTGTTCTAAATACGTGACGAGCATTTTATTTAAGTTTGCTTCATCGTCGACTAAGTAGATTGTATACATTCAAGTCACCTCAACACGTTTTTTCTCATCATATCAAACAATTGTCGTGAAATGATGGGAAAGAAATGAAGTCAAAGAAAAAAGAAGGCAACGGAATCGCACCTTCTTCACCGTACTGAATTCGTTCGTAATTGTTGCGTCAAAAATGCTGCGCCCCCACTAATCAACGCCAATACTCCACTGATCATGATCATTTCCATGATATCCGCCTCCCGTTGATACCGATTCTCATTATCAACTTAAATATAGCATACATCTTATCCGTTGAATACCACAAAAAAAGTCCCGATTTCACTCGGGACTTACCATGATTATGCTTTTACGTCATATCCTTGTTCTTCGACTGCTTCCACCATCGCTTCAAGTGAAACAGAGTCTTGGTGAATCACATCGACCCGATGCTCTTGGAGCGATACCGTCGCTGATTCGACACCGTTCAATTCATTCAATGCTCCCTCCACTGCCGCTTTGCAGTGATTACATGTCATTCCTTCTACTGTTAAAGTTGTTTCTTTCATGATGATCCTCCTTGAGTTTTTAATCTTAATGCGTTCAAGACGACAGATACCGAACTGAACGCCATCGCTGCACCGGCAATCCATGGGGCAAGTAATCCAGCTGCCGCAACCGGTATGCCAAGACTATTATAGGCGAGGGCCCAAAACAGATTTTGACGAATGTTTTTCATCGTCAAGCGGCTCATATTCATCGCCCGACTCACGCCTTCAATGTCTTGCCCTACAATTGTAACATCCGCCGCCTCGAGAGCGACATCTGTGCCACTTCCGAATGCGATGCCGACGTCTGCCACCGCAAGGGCAGGGGCATCGTTCATGCCATCCCCTACCATAGCCACACGACCGGATTGCTTCAATTGTTCGATCTGATCTGCCTTCTCGACAGGAAGTACTTCGGCGATGACTTGACGATTCGGTATGCCGAGTTCGTCGGCAATCGCATATGCGACTTCTTTCCGGTCTCCGGTCAAAACATACACCTTGCGGGTTTGACTGAGTGCCTGCACAACATCACGACTTTTCGGCTTCAATTGATCTTGTAGTCCGAACGCCGCGACAATTCCGCTCTCATCCGCGACATAGACCGGGGTCATCGCCCGCATCGACCAATCCGGCAATTTGTATCCGAGTTCCTCCATCATTCGGACAGACCCGATGGTGAGTTCTATCCCATCAACGACCGCTTTGACACCTCGTCCGGCTAACTCTTCCACTTTCGTCACGACACCATCGCCTGCTTCACGACCAATCGCAGCTGCCAAAGGATGCGTCGATTGCCGTTCTGCCATCACAGCCCGTTTGAGGACCGCTTCGTCTCCGAATGTTTCGACCACTTCCGGCGTTCCGTTCGTCAATGTCCCAGTCTTATCAAATACAACGATATTCGCTTCATTTAGCGATTCAAGTTGCCCTCCACCTTTAAACAAGACACCTTGTTCCGCCGCTCGTCCCGTCCCGACCATGATGGATGTCGGCGTCGCCAAACCGAGCGCACACGGACACGCAATGACGAGTACAGCAATCGACGCCCGAATCGCCGTATCGATATCGTTCAAGAGAAACGCCCATACTACGAACGTGACGACACTGATTGCTACGACGACTGGCACAAACACACCGGAGATGCGGTCGGCCTGCCGTTGAATCGGTGCCTTGTCGGTTTGCGCCTGCTCGACGACGCGTACAATTTGAGCGAGCATCGTTTCTTTACCGACACGTTCCGCCCGCATGAGAATGCGATGGGACTGATTGATCGTCCCGCCGACGACTTCGGCGTCGACCGTCTTCTCCGCTGGAATCGATTCTCCTGTCAACATCGATTCATCAATAACTGTCTCTCCATCAATGATTCGTCCATCGACCGGAATTTTCTCTCCCGGACGCACGACGAGAACGTCTCCTACTTTGACGAGTTCAACGGCAACAGACCGTTCTTCACCATCGACAAAGAGGATCGCCTCTTTCGCCTGAAGCGATAAGAGTGATTTCAACGCATCGGTCGTCTTCTCTTTCGCCCGTCCTTCTAACCACTTCCCAAGTAAGACAAGCGTGATGAGGACTGCACTTGTTTCAAAATAAAGATGTGGATTCATCGGGTGTACAATCATTTCAAAGATGGAATAAAAGTATGCGGCAGACGTCCCCGTCGCGACGAGCACGTCCATGTTCGCCGATCCGCTCTTCAAACTCTTATACGCACCTTGATAAAACTGTGCGCCAATCCAAAACTGGACAGGTGTCGCAAGGGCGAATTGCCACCAGGGACTCATCAACCAGTCGGCTTGGAACCCGAGACCCGGGATATGAGTCAACATCACCAATAGAAGTGGTGCCGACAACAGCGCAGAGATGATGACCTTACGTTGTAAAGGACGTAAATCATGCGAGGGCGCCATCTCGACTTTCGGTTCAGCACCGTATCCAATCTTCTCGATTCGAGCAATCAGCTCTTCTTCCGTAATCCCTTCATCGACACGAATCGTGGCTGTTTCAAGCGGAAGGTTGACCGTCGCTTCGACTCCGTCCATCTTATTCAACACTTTTTCAATTCGAGCCGAACACGCCGCACAAGTCATACCTTGTATGGATAACTCAACGGTTTTCATGAAATCCCTCCTTATTTTTTGATGCGGCTGACAATCGTCATCAATTCATCAATGTAAGGTTCCATGTTTTCCGTCTCGCTTGCGTGAACCAAACACTTGCGCATGTGACGCTCTAACAGTTGCATCTCGACTTGCTTGAGAGCGGCTTGAATAGCGGATGTCTGTGTCAAAATGTCGACACAGTAACGATCGCTCTCCACCATTTTTTGAATTCCCCGGACTTGTCCTTCAATTCGTTTTAGACGTTTCCCGAGTGCCTCACGTTCAGCGTCATCACGCGGAACGAGTGGTTGGTCATGCAAAAATTCATCCATGTTGATCACCTCACCACCAATATACCCCTACCCCGTAATAGTGTCAAATGAGAAGATAAGAAAAGAGCGAACTAGGTCGCTCTTCTCTACTCAACTATTTTGAAACGCTTCGCTCTTTAAGACGGTACGTAAAATCTTGCCGGTCGTATTTCGCGGAAGTTCTTCAATGATTTCGAGGTAAGTCGGTTGTTTGTATTTCGCCAATTTTGTTTGGGTGTAAGCACGAATATCTTCTTTCGTCACTCCTTCATGTTTCGTGACGACAAACGCCTTCACCGCTTCCCCTTGCTCGGCATCCGGCACACCAATCACTGCCGCTTCAACGATGTCAGGATGTTGATACAACACTTCTTCTACCTCTCGAGGGTATACGTTATAGCCTCCGACGATGACCATATCCTTTTTACGGTCGACGATATAGAAGTAACCATCCTCATCACGTCGCGCTAAGTCTCCCGTATAGAGCCAGCCATCTCGGAGCGTCATCATCGTCTCTTCCGGCAGCTTATAATATCCTTTCATGACGTTTGGTCCTCGTACAACCAATTCTCCGACTTCACCGACGCCGACTTCTTCCCCAAGCTCGTCGACGACTTTGTTTTCCACATGAACGATGGAAGGTCCAATCGATCCAGCTTTTCGTTCACCGTGGAGCGGATTGAAGCATGTGACCGGTGACGCCTCTGACAGACCATACCCTTCTAGAATCTTACACTCGAACATCTGCTCAAATGATTCGAGCAATTGAACCGGTAAACTCGCTCCACCTGAAACGAAAACGCGGACATGTTTTAGAGCAGAGGTGTAAGCTGGTACCTTCATCGCTGTCTGCAGCAAGAAATTATACATTGTTGGTACGCCAGCAAATAATGTCACACGGTGCTTTGGTACTAAGTCGAATACGTCTTGTGGCGAGAACTTCGGTAAGATGACAATCGTCGCACCACGAAGAAGCGGCGCGTTGACGATAACTGTCAAACAGAAGACATGGAACATCGGCAATGCCGCTAACGCTTTATCTTCAGGCGTGATGTCCAAGTACTCTCCAATGGAATGCGCATTCGAGAACAAATTTCGATGAGTCAAAAGAGCCCCTTTCGGCTTTCCGGTCGTTCCACTCGTATAGAGAATGACAGCGACCTCCTCTTCATCCACTTCGACGAATGTTCCTTCCGATGCAGCAAACGATTCCGCAAATGGGATAAATTCAATCTCACCTTCACGTTTCAATGCCGGAACGTCGGCATATGGCACCGAGATGACAATCTTCAATTCAGGCAACTTCGAGAGTGTCGCTTCTGCCTGTGCGACGAGCGGCGACAACCCAACAATCCCTTTTACGTCCCCATCGAGCAAAATGTAAGCCATCTCATCCGGCGTGTATGTAGGGTTGATCGGAATGACGACCCCTCCACGTGACAACACGGCGAAGTACGTAATCAAGAACGCAGGGCTATTGCCGAGGACGAGAGCGACATGATCCCCTTGTCCGATTCCTTTTTGTTCAAGTGTCGACGCCATCGCCTTGACTTGCCCATAAAACTGTCCGTAACTCACCGTGTCTTCCCCAAACACATACGCCGCTTTCTGCGGGTGAGCGTCCACTACTTCCTGTAGTGACTTGACTAAGTTTGCCATGGTAATCCCCCTTTAAATGAATGATGATTCACTTTTGAGCCATAAAAAAGAGCACGTTGTCCGCGCTCTTTTCAATTACTTCTATTGTACATGAAATGTTTCAATAAGAAAACGCTTCCAAAAAGTTCGTCTGCAAATGAAACATACCGGCACGACTTTGGATATGAACGAGCGCTTGTAGTGCCTCATCGTCCATCAGTAAATCATCAATCAACTTATGATACATCTGCTTTTGGGGTTCACTCGTAGCCGTAATCAAAAGAATGGCCTTTGCATGAATCTTTTCTCCGGTGATCGTCTTTACTTCGCACGGGTTCATTAGGTGAAGGAGTGAAATGCCGTCTCGTTTTGAAATGGAGAGAGGCACGTCAATGACAGCTACCGGAATCGCGACATCGCTCACCCCGGAAGGAATAATCGTCTCCTGATCGAGAATCACCCGTGTAAATGAAGAATCGACCATATCTTTTCGTTCTAACTCTAGACCTACCGCCTTGACAGCTCGTTCAAATGTCGCTTGCTCCGTCACCCACATACGACTCGCATCCATCCATTCACTAAGCATCCGATACATGCATACTCCTCCTATTTCGATTAGCCTTTACGAAAACGCTTGCACAAATTATGATACGCCTTCTCCCGTCGAGGCGCAATCCGTTCGACCAACGTTCACGAAACTGCCAAAAAAGGACGAGCTCCGTAGAGATCGCCCTGATCATCTTAACTAATCAAATCAACCAATTCCTCGAGCTCGACATTTCCAAAGTAATGTTTTAAATCGAGCGTCATTAACTGTTCACGGATGGCAGCACGTTCGAAACGAGTCCCAACGAGCGCTTGCTCGACGTCTTGGATGTCACCGACACCGAAGAAGTCACCATAAATCTTCGCTTCTGTGATCGTCCCTTTGTTCACGTTCAAGCGGACGTCGATCGTCCCGATTGGGAAACGGCGTTTTGACTCGACGTCGAACTTCGGAGATTTCCCAAAGTTCCAGTCCCAGTTCGCATAGCGCTCTTTCGAGATATCATGAACGATTTCCCAGTCCTCATCACGTAGAACGTAACGCTCCGGCTGCTCTCCATCATAAATCGAATGGAGTAACGCCTCGACGAAGTGTTGCATCTCCATCTCGCGCTCTAAAAATTCAGTGATGTTCGCGACACGACTGCGAACAGACTTGATTCCTTTTGAGCGCATCTTTTCTTCAGAGACGTTAAGTGAGTTGACGACTTCTTCAATGTTCGAATTGAACATGAGCGTCCCATGACTGAACATGCGTCCACGCGTCGTAAATTGGGCGTTTCCGCTGATTTTACGCTCGCCGACCTGAATATCGTTACGACCCGTCAGCTCTGCCTCGACACCTAGGTTACGTAACGCATCAACGATGGGTTGTGTAAACTTCTTATAGTTATTGAACGAGTTGCCATCGTCTTTTGTGATGAAGCTGAAGTTCAAGTTTCCTTCATCGTGATAGACGGCACCCCCACCAGAGAGACGTCGAACGACATCGATACCGTTCTCTTCGATATACTTCAAGTTGATTTCTTCCGATGTGTTTTGGTTTTTCCCAATGATAATCGAGGGTCCATTGATGTAGAACAGGAAATAATCTTCATGATCTACGTTCAAGTGTTTTAAGATATACTCTTCAACCGCCAAGTTAAGCTTCGGATCGCGGATATCTGGATTAAAAATAAATTTCACAGTCTATTTCCTCCTAGTCAGGTGTTCGCTACTCGTATTATACGAAACAAGACGACGCCTCGCCAAATCTTTTAGCTCCACTCACCTGTCATGACTCGTTTCAAGGCGTTGGCCACCCCGTATTCATTGTGCCGTTCTGTGACGTGATCACTGATGGCAATCAGTTCTTCATGGCTGTTACCCATCGCAATCGCTTTGCCGGCAACTTTAAACATCGGTACATCGTTCAAGTTATCACCGATGACGACGACTTCAGATAGATCGATGCCGTAATGTTCAGCGAGCTTCGATACACCGTTACCTTTATCCGCACCATGTGCCATCACTTCGATGTTGTCATTGCCCGAAGACGTGACATACACACCTCCGACTTGAGCTTCGATTTCTTTCCACAGAGTTGACATTTTCTCAAAATGACTCGAGAACGCAATGAACTTATAGACACGTCCCGCTTCTTTACGAATAAAGTTCTCGATATCATCAACAATCTTCACATCTTCATTGACGTAATAACGGTTTTTGAAGAATTCGTACCTCTCAAGCGAGCGGTCGTCACCATTCGCTTTCAAGTTCTTCATCGACGCCTCAATCAAGTCACCACGGCTCGCAACAAGCCCAGCTTCCGTGTAGATCTCGTAAAAAACGTCCGCATATTTGTCATCTTGATGAAGAACATCAATGACTTGAAGTGCCTCTTCAATCGTTAAATCGATTTCATGAAGGATTTCTCCCGACGTGTCGAGCACACGTCCCCCATTCGACGAGACAATCGGGCAAGAAAGTCCGACCTCATCCAAGATTTGTTTCGCATTCACATAATTGCGCCCCGTCGCAATCGCAAACCGAATCCCCGCTGCTTCTGCCTCACGAACGATTTCAGCCGTTTCCTTCGCGATAGTGGTGTGGTTGTGCAAAATCGTACCGTCCATGTCTGATACAAAAAGTTTATACGTTGCCATCTTCCATCACTCCTTTTTCTCTTTCGCTTCTAACTATAACAAAAAGAGAGGGATTCGGAACAATCCGAACCCTCCCTTCATCAAATCTCAACCTTTTCGCCCAATGCCTTCACTTGTTCTCTTACACTCTTCACACAGTCCGGCATTCCGATTCCGTCATAGGCGATTCCAGCGAGAATGACCCCTGGATACACACGGCCTATCTCGGCACGCAGCGCCTTGACACGGTCAGCGTGAAAGACCGCATACGGGGGCAAACCATCACGGAGTCGACTGACAACCGTCTGAACCGGTTCACGATGAATGCGCATGAGACCTTGAAGGTCGTGTAGTGCCGTCTCGATAATGTCCTCATCAGACGCTTCAACGATTTCATCTGCTCCGGGGCGACCTAAAAAGACGCGGAGGACGTGATATCCTTCTGGTACAGCGTGTGGCCATTTCTGGTCGATGAACGTACACGCTGTAATCGTTACATCCGCTTCCTGACTCGCGACGAATCCGGTTCCGACAAACGGAAGCTCGATGTCTTCTTCTTTGAAGACTAAAGAACAGGTCGCTGTCGCATGTGGCTTCATATCTGCCAAAAAGTCACTATCGACTTTCGGGAGGAATTGACGAATGAGACGGGGCGGCACCGTCAACACGAGATGGTCCGTATCGATATCACCACGCGTTGTAAACAATCGATATCCTTCTTCACGCTCGGACACTTGTTCGACGGAGCAATTAAAAATGACCTCGGTCCGCTCCAATCGTTCAGCGAGTCGATCTGTGAGCGATTTTAGCCCCCGCTGCAATGAGGCGAACTGACCGACTTTCTTCGCACCAACTTCAGCTACCCGCTGTTCAGGACGTAAATGCCGCATCCCTTCGTATAAGTTCCCGTATTTCTGTTCTCCTTCGATGAACTGCGGGAACGTCGACATCGCACTCATTTGATCGATATCTCCAGCATAGATACCAGAGAGTAACGGTTCAATCAATCGGTCGACGATCGGGTCTCCGACACGTTCACGAAGGTAGAGGCCGAGTGAGACGTCCGAGTCTGGCGTCTCTACTTTTGGTGGTGACAGCAACATCCGCTTCAAGTCCTCGTGCTCTTCCTCCGAGAGCAACGTCGTCTCACGAAACGCGTTGACGTCTAGCGGAATCCCCATTACCGTCTGTTTCGGGATTGGATGGAGTCCGTCATGATGAAGGACGTAAGCCTGTCCGACACCGTTTCGAACGAGTTCATCCCCTAAGCCGACGTCTTCAATTAATTCCGTCATCGCAGTCTTTCGAAAGACGTACGAATCCGGACCACGTTCCACCGCAAATTCTCCTGTTTCATACGTATCAATCTTTCCACCGAGGCGATCTGTCGCCTCGAGCAACGTGATGGTCACGTCTTCCGGCAAATAACGCTCCGCATAAAAAGCGGCGGTGAGACCTGTGATCCCACCACCGACAATCGTGAATTTACGCATGATGCACGATCACGCTTTCCATTCGATCCGCGATGGCTTCGATGAAGCTTCGCTCTGCATTTGGCATAGCTGGACGTGCGTAGTGAACACCGAGGCGGTCACAGACAACTTTACACTCGACGTCGTTATCGAATAATACTTCGAGATGGTCTGCAACAAAACCAACCGGCGTATAGACGAACGCCTCATAGCCATATTTTTCATAAAGTTCAGCCGTCAGATCCTGTACGTCAGGTCCAATCCATGGATCCGGCGTGTTCCCTTCTGACTGCCAACCAATCTCATAATGCGGGACGCCCGTTTCAATGGCAATTTTATCAGCCGTTTCTTTCAATTGATCCGGATACGGGTCGCCTCCAGCCAAAATCTTCTCAGGGAGACTATGCGCTGAAACGATGAGACATGTCTTTTCAGCCGGTACAGGCAATGACGCATACGTATCGTTAATCGCACTCGCCCACCATTTGATAAACTTCGGCTCATCATACCACGACTCTACCGAACGAATGTCGATGCCATACTTCGCCGCTTCTTCATGAGCACGTCCGTTGTATGATTTGACGCTATATGACGAGTAATGAGGTGCTAAGACGACCGATACCGCCTCTTTGATGCCATCGTTCGCCATTTGCGCGACCGCGTCTTCTACGAACGGTTCGATATGCTTCAATCCGATATACAGTTTGAACTCGATTTCACCTACATGACGCTCATTCAAGATGTCACGAAGCGTCTCCGCTTGATCGATTGTGATTTTCGCGAGTGGAGATACGCCACCAATCGCCTCGTAGCGTTCCGTCAAATCTTGGAGTGCCTCCGGTGACGGCTTGCGTCCATAACGAATATGCGTGTAATAACGTTCAATATCTTCCGGTTTGTACGGTGTGCCGTACGCCATGACAAGTAGTCCTACTGTTTTCATGATTCGTTGCCTCCCATTTTTTCGCGTGAGTAGTCGTGAATGAATGCCGTCAATTTGACGAGAACAGCCGGATCGACTTCAGGGAACACCCCATGTCCCAGGTTGAAGACGTAACCAGGTTGTTTCATTCCTTCATCTAAAATCTCCTTAACCTTCTCTTCGATGACCGGCCATGGAGCTAACAAGAACGACGGGTCTAAGTTTCCTTGAACGGCTTTCGTAATCCCACGTTCCCGTGCTTCCTTTACCGACAAACGCCAGTCAAGACCGACCACATCTAGTGGAAGGTCATGCCATTCTTCGATTTGATGGCTCGCTCCGACACCGTGCATGATGAGCGGAATATCGAGTGAACGCAATTCCTTGAAAATTCGCTCCGTCGTCGGTTTGATGTAACGCGCATAATCTTTACGACTAAGCGTGCCGACCCACGAATCAAACAATTGAAACGCCTGAATGCCAGCATCCGCTTGCGCCTTCGCATACGTGATGACCATATCACCGAGTTTCTCCATCAACGCATTCCATACATCCGGTTCTGCATACATGAGCGCTTTCGTGCGATGATAGTTACGGGATGGGCCCCCTTCGATCATGTAGCTCGCCAATGTGAACGGTGCACCTGAAAAGCCGATTAGTGGGACTTCTAGACGTTCCCGCAATAAACGGATTGTATCAAAGACGTATGAGATATCATCTGGGTTTAACGGTTTAAGTCGTTCCACATCCTCCATCGTACGATATGGATTATCGATGACCGGTCCGATTCCGCTCTTAATTTCGACATCAACTCCCATCGATGGAAGTGGTGTCATGATGTCTTTATATAGGATGGCCGCGTCGACTCCGAGTTGTTTCACCGGAAGTTCCGTGACATATGCACAAAGTTCAGGATCATGTGTGATCTCGAATAGTGACCTCGTCTTTTTAATCTCTCGATATTCCGGTTGATAGCGTCCAGCTTGGCGCATATACCATACAGGTACATAGTCCGTCGCCTCTCCTTTAAACGCTTTTAAAATTGTATCGTTCATACGTCGCGTCATTCCCCTCTAAATTTCTCCTACACTATTTATTCTCTTGTTTGTGAACTCAAAAACATTATACAGAAATTAATTAGAATTATGCTAATGTGAAGCATTTTCATTGTGTTTTCTTTGTGTCATTTTTTTGTCGGAAATGTTCGGAAGGCTGAATTCAATTGACCTCGAATCATATCATCGCGCTGTTTCGTCGACAATCGACGTTCGCGCTCTTTAATATCCTGAATTCGCCACCCATCCTCCAATTTGGTCGCCACTTCAATCAAACGCTCCACGTCATGGAAAGAATATTTACGTGACCCACCTTTCGTCCGTTCAGGCAAGACGAGACCTTTTTCTTCATAGTAGCGGACTTGACGCTCCGAAAGCCCCGTCAAATCTGTCACGACGCCCATTCCGATGACCTTCTTCGATTTGTAGTCCATTCTCTCCCGCCCTCCCTATTTAAAAAACTATGTCAGATAATCTGACAAAATGCAATCCAACGTCGTTTTTTCATTTTACACTGAAGTCAACTTTTGGAAAGCACCTAAGAAAAAGGAGGGCATGAACATGGAAGACATTCTCTATTATATGGACACGCTGTATGTACTCATCGCTGCATTGCTCGTATTGACGATGCAATTAGGTTTCGGATTACTCGAGACCGGGACGCTCCGAGCCAAGAACGCCGGTCACGTCGCGGTCAAACAAATAATCAGCCTCTCTGTGGCGGCACTCGCTTTTTGGGCGGTCGGGTTCGGCCTCTCGTTCGGAGATGGAACGACTTGGTTCGGGACAGAAGGTTTCTTCTTGAGTGGATCGTTCTCAAGCCTCGATTGGGCGAACGTTTCAATCGACATCAAATTCTTATTCCAGTTATCATTTGTTGCAGTCTCACTCGCCATCGCTTGGGGTGGATTTGCGGAACGGGCTAAGCTGTCTGCCTACGTTCTCTTCGGTATCTTCTTCGTTGCTATCCTCTATCCAATCGTCGCACGCTCAGTATGGGCTGGCGGTATGCTTGGATCAATGGGTATGCAAGACTTCGCGGGTTCAGCGGTCGTTCACCTTCAAGGTGGGATGGCGGCGCTCATGGCTACCATCATCTTAAAACCACGTCGTAAGACGGAATCACTCGCTGGTCATAACCACGTCTTAACCGTTGTTGGCGGTCTCGTCCTTTGGCTTTGCTGGTTCGGATTCAACGCCGGCTCGACGATGTCGGTCGCTGACGGATTCTTCGGATACGTTGCATTGACGACGATGCTCGCCACAGCAGCTGGTGCGCTCGGTGCCCTTGCCATCGTCATGCTCCATCGGAAAACGGCAGATATCCCGTCAATCGTCAACGGGGTTCTCGGTGCACTCGTCGCCATCACGGCGGCATGTGCGTTCGTCGAACCGTGGGCGGCCGTCGTCATTGGTGCACTCGCATCCATCGCGACATACGGAACGAGCATCTTGATGGCGAAATATGTGGATGACCCACTCTGCGCCTTCTCTGTACACGGAGTGGCTGGGATCATCGGAACACTCGCACTTGGCTTCTTCGCTTCTCCCCGACTTGTCGAAATTACGGGTATCGGTTCTGCCGGACTGTTCTATGGTGGCGGATTGACACAACTCGGCGTACAGACACTCGGTGTGTTGATCGCCATGGTCATCGCCGGTGGCGGCAGTTATGCTTTCTTAAAACTACTCGACGTCACAATCGGTCTCCGTGTCACGGAAGAACAAGAAGATGTCGGTCTCGATATCGCAGAACATGGTGTGTCAGCATACGGTGAAGTCGAAGAGTCGACAGAGAAACCAGGACGCCTTCCGAAAATTCTCGGTTCAAGCGTATCGGTCATGTCTCCTAAAAAATAATCTAATCATGCGAGAAGGACACCCGAAAAGGATGTCCTTCTTTTTTTATGTCAAACGGCTCAAGTAATAGCGAATGACCACAATCGATAAGATAAACCCAATCGCCGCGTCCCATGTCGCACCAAAAGCGATGGACACAAGTACGAGAACGATTGCCTGGACGATAAGCAACCGCATCGCCCACCATGAATACCCTTCGATCCGCTCGTCACGAGTAATTGGTAGCCAGGAGACTATTGAAACCGCCTCTAACCGCTTAAATAAAGGAACGAGCTGTAATGCCGTTAGTCCCACAAAGAGTGGCGTGACAAAGCCCACATACCACCCTCCTGACATCCACATGACAATGAGCGCTACTGCTGTCAAACGAAGAATCAAATCGAGCGAATCGTTTGACCGAATAATACGAAGGCCGTACACATAACGTGATGCGTCCACGTGCTGGAGTACTCGCCGTTCTAACAATTTCGTCAACAGTCTACGCTCCCGGACTTCTTCTCTCAAGGTCGGTAAGTCGACGAACCAACTGATCACCCGTTCAAATTGGGCCCGACTCTTCTCTTCAAGAGTCAACCAATGGAGAAGAGGAATCCGCTCATGTCGCTTAACGTGTAATAGAATGAACGGAGCAAAAGCCGGAATCCACGCCCACTGTGTCCAATCGACAAGAAGACAGACACCGCTCACGAGCGCAAACAGCAAGATCGTCCATTCGCGAATCCCCTCTACTCTAGCCAAACGTCCCGCAGCTGACAGCAAAACCATCGTCACGACGAATGATAGCACTTCCATACTCGAATAATTTTCCGTTCGCACGAGAAGTGGTAACAAAATGAGCAAGACGAGCAATGCACGCAGCACGGCGAATGCGACATTAAACAGACGAACGCCAATCATATAGGATCGAATATCACCCAGCTCCGGTAGTAAGAACACTTGATCTGCATCTTGGATGAATGTTCGTGGACGATGACCGAGCGGGATAATCAACAGGATCGCCGCAGCAATCCATGCACCCGGGAACGTCCCATCGATTCGTTCTAAAAAATTGTTATAGACGAACGCCCCGTAAATCAAGGTGAAGTAGAGCGTGAACAGTAGCCCCCCGTTCGCGACATAGCGACTATACTTGACGACCTCTTCCATCCAATTTCCGAGTCTTGAAGTAAATCGATTCATGACGACTGTTCCTCCGAAGCAATCGCCTCGACATATATGTCATCAAGCGTCGCATCCGGTGATAATCGGTACACTTCACGTAATTCCGCGGCCGTGCCGGTTGCGATGACGACACCTTGATGAAGGAAGATGAATCGATCACAATGCCGTTCTGCCGTTTCAAGGATGTGGGTCGACATCAAAATCGCGCAGTCTTCTTTATACTCATCAAATAATTGGAGCAACTGTCGAATCGCCAATGGATCAAGACCAACAAACGGTTCATCAACGATCAAGAGCGGAGTCTTTGTCACGAGAGCACATAAAATCATTGCTTTTTGACGCATCCCTTTCGAAAAGACCGATGGGAACCATGCGAGTTGCTTTTCCATTCGCATCTCTTTCGCCAAACGGTTTGTACGCATAGTCAAATCCTTAGAATCGACATCATACGCTTTTCCCATTAACTCGATATGTTCTTGTAATGTCAATGTCTCATATAAAATCGGCGTCTCCGGTATGTAACTTACTTTTTTACGATACTTTTTTTCTGAAGACTGTAATGTCTCACCATCAATTTCTATTTGTCCGGATAGTGGTGACAAGAGCCCCAAAATGTGTTTGATTGTTGTTGATTTCCCAGCGCCATTTAGCCCTATCAAACCAACGAGCTCTCCTTTTTTCACTTCAAACGAAACGTCATGCAATACTTGTTTACCGAGATATCCGCCGTTCAACCGATCGACGTGCAGCATGAAAACCACACCTTTCATTTTCAACTTTTTTTTGTGCTATATGTTTTAAATGTTGTCACATGGGAATAATCACAACTGTAAGGCATTTTAAAATAAAACATCAATACTTCCATTGTTCCACAAAATCGTTGTAAAGAACAATGGGCAAAAAGAGGAAGGAGAATGGTTTATGGGGTTTATTCTTTATTTAATTATCGGGGGTATCATCGGTTGGTTAGCAGGATTGATTTTAGGTAAGGACGTACCAGGTGGAATCATTGGTAACATCATCGCGGGGATCATCGGTGCATGGTTAGGTGGACTTATCTTTGGTGACTTCGGACCAACAGTTGCGGATATCGCAATTATCCCAGCGCTTATTGGTGCGATTATCTTAATCTTAATCGTATCATTCGTTATGAAATCAATGCGTAAAAAATAAGATTATGTATCGGAGGGGCTTCCATTATGGAATGCCCCTCTTTTTTTATTCAATCAGTAAATACATCGCGTCATTCTTTTCGACAAACTGCTTCTCGGTCTCAAGGCCAAAGAATGTAAAGAACGATTCGAAGAACGATTGACCGTAATCCCACTCTGTACCGAGTTGGTGCTCTAGTTTCTCTTTCGGTTCACCAAGTAAGGCAATCAAATCATCCGGCCGCTTATCGAGATCGACCACAATCGACTGTACGTCCCCGTCATCATATGTGACCGTCAACTGTTCATAATCCCATTTCTCCTCACGCTTTCCAGTTGGTTCGCCAAGTGTTTCTAAGACCTTCTTCTCCGATTGTCCAATCAAGGAATCAATCGTTTCTAACGCATGTCCCGTTTGTGCTTCCACTTCGATTTCAATCAGCTCAGCCCGTTTTAAATCGAACTGTCCCGCAATCGATTCGTTCGATTCCGGCATAAGTGCATAATCAATGGATGCAGACGAAGTCAATTGAATTGTCTCAGTTTCGGATACCGTCTCACCGTTCGCGACGGCGACCGCCTTCACATCATAACTTCCTGGCATCTTTTCAAACGTTAGCAACCCGCCTGCTTCATCGATTCGTCCCACGCGCTGACCGTCAATCCAAATATTCGTCAACTGTAAGTCCGAAGTCACATCGATTCGTTGCGGGAGAAGCTCGATTCGATAGTCAGAAAAGCCGTATCGTCCTTCACCCGTGTCGATTAAACGAAACAAACCTTCCGATTCCGTACTAGACGTTCGATCCGAGCGATCTTTCGCAACCTCTGCGATGGCATCGCCTCGAATTGATTTTTCATCATTTAACCAACGCATAAATCGCAACGCTTCCGCTCGTGTTAGTGGTTCTCCTTGATATTCCATCTTTTCTTCAAAAAAAGCACGGTCTTGTTCTAATAAGGCCTCTTTGAAAGCAACGTGAATTTTATCTTGTTCCGCCGCCGGCTTGTATGCGTATAAATAGAAAACAATAGCTCCAACTATAATGATCAAACTAAATAATAAAAGAAGAACTCTCGGGTTGCTCTCTTTCTTTTTGCTTCTCGTATACGACATTCACTCGTCTCCTTTCATATACTTCTATTATAGAAGGAATCGATTCCCCATCCAATCATTCTTGCGCCCGAAATTCCATGGTATGATGAAGCAGAAATGACTTTTAGAATGGAGGAATGAAGATGCATACCGATCCAACCTGTATCTTTTGTAAAATCGCTCAGCAAGAAATCCCGTCGTATCGGGTGTATGAAGATGAGGCTGTCGTCGCTTTTCTCGACCTCTCACAAGTGACAAAAGGTCACACGCTCGTCATCCCGAAACATCATACGAGAAACATTTACGAATTGCCTGAAGATGTCGCGGCGGATGTATTTAAACGAATCCCAACAATCGCTAATGCGATTCAGCGCGAGACGGGTGCAATCGGAATGAACGTCTTATCGAACGCAGAAGAAATAGCCGGGCAAACGGTGTATCACTTCCATATTCATTTAATTCCGCGTTTTGGACATGAGGACGGGTTTGGTGCGAAATGGATTACGCAAAACGACGCCTTCACATCTGAAGAACTCTCCACCCTTGCATCGAATATCCATGCCCACGTATAAGACAGACAGAGACCCGTCGATGACGGGTCTCCTTTATGATTGATTGATAGAATCACGACGGCGCTTCTGCTCTTCTTCCAATTGCGCTCGCTCGACCTGAAGCTTAATCGCCACTTCATAAAGTTGTTGACGCTTTTTGACAGATGTCGCTTGTTCAAATTCTTTTCGTAATTCAGTTAGACGGGTATCTATTTCAAGGATACGCTTTTCTCGAATGGATTCTTCACGATCCTGTTCTGATTGTTTCGATGCTTCATATCCCGCCTCTAGTGTGTTCATAATCGATTCGGCCCAAGTGTCATCTCCCAGTCGCTTAGCGGCGAGATATAGGTCAAGCATATCATCTACCCAACGCTTCGCTTTCTCCACTGAGGATCACCTTCCTTTACCTGTATTTTAAAATAAAATGATTTTTCGGTCAAAAATGAATGTTCTGAAAAATTTTATTTGCGATATAGGTTTTTAATCACTCTTTTTTGGTAAAATAATATGAAAAGAATGTAATTCTGATGAACCGTGCTTGAGGAGGGGAATGAATTGTCGAGTCGCCAACGTCGAGATTGGATTGCTTTCGGCTTTGTTTTAGCATTTTTAGGGGTCGCCACGTTTAAGAAACTAGCGCGAGGAACCGCAAATGACGCCGCTGCGCAACAACATCGAGCATCCACAATCACTACGCTAAAAGAACAATTTGGAAATGTTGCGCAACATGCATCACATGTTGCCGCTGCAAGTAAGCTACAAGGAAAAGAATTGACTGATCAAGTGAAAGTCGAAGTCGAACGCTATCAACAAGACATTCAGCCTTCAGTCGATCGCATCCAAGAGAACCTTCAGGAGCTCTCGAACTTACAGTCTGCTATGACTGAAAAAACTGTCGATCAGACACAGTGAGTGTTTGGGGACATCGTCCGTCGATTATAATTGATTTTTTTATCCGGAAAGGATGGATCGAGATGGAACACGAAAAAGAATTCACTGGCCCTGAGGCCATGCTCTATAGCCACAAAATTATTCAATTGAGTAAGGCTTTATGGAAAACCGTCGAAAAAGACTGGCAAAATTGGATTAAACCGTTCGACTTGAACATTAACGAACATCATATCTTATGGATTGCCCATGCTTTAGGCGGTGCATCGATCTCTGAAATTGCAAAATATGGCGTCATGCACGTCTCGACTGCTTTCAACTTCTCGAAGAAGTTAGAGGACCGTGGATTACTTACGTTTTCTAAAAAAGAGACGGACAAACGAAATACGTATGTCCAGTTGACACCTAAAGGCGAAGCATTGTTACTCGAGACGATTCATGCGTTTGACCCAGAAGGTAACGGTGTCTTCCGCGCTTCCCTTCCCTTGCAAGAACTTTATGGCAAGTTCCCCGATTTAACAGACATGACGGCCATCGTTCGTCGCTTGTATGGGGACAACTTCATGGATATCTTTGCAGAAACATCAAAAATGATTACAGAAGAGGCAGGCAGACGCCCTGATGATGAGGATGATCATCTCACTCAAGAAGCCTAACCTGCCGATAGAGTGGCTCTGTGACGTCTAATTCGATTCCTTGACGGACGCATGCCTCAAGAATCGTTTTCACATCGAGCCTCGCATCTAACATACCTGCAAAATGAACGAGCAACGGCTCTATGGACGTAAATCCATAGCGCACTTGCTCGTTTTGTCGCGCTCGAATTTCATCAAGCAATTGATAAAATGACTCCACTTCCTGTTTCGTCAAGTTTGCTCGAATCACTTCATATTCAAACGGACGGTTCGTCCAATCGACAATCTCGAGTAAGATCTTCATCTGATACGCTAAATGCTCGACCTTCTCTTCTAGTGACACTGCCCTCACCCCATCATTTCACATTCTATTACATCATTATACGACAGGATTGTGTGCTATGATACTGTACAGACAAGAGAACAGCTGTCATGATTAGGAAAATGTGATATAGTCGGACTTAGAAACTTTAAGAATTATTAGGGGTGGAATACATGTCAAACGGAATGACGAATGAACCAAAAAAGCAAGATAAAAAATTCTCAACTGGCGCTCTCGTTGGTGCATCTGCAATCGCACTCATCATCGGTGCTGGCGGTACGTACGCGGCAACGAACGCGGGCGGCGGAGAATCAGATAATTCAGCAGTCGTCACATATAAAGGCGGCGAGGTCACTCGCGGTGAAATCGCGGATATGAGCTATGACCGGATGGTGCCACAACTCGCATTCCAAGAGACGATGAATGCACTTCTTGAAAAAGAATACGGTGACCAAGTCGACCAAGAAAAAGTAGACGAAGAATTCAGCAAGACAGAAGAACAATTCAACTCAGAAGAAGAATTTGAACAAGCGATTCAACAAGCCGGCATGAGTGGTACGGAAGAGTTCAAAGAAGCGCTTCGCGGGCAGATGCTTGTTGACGCAGCAAAATCTGAGCTTGTCGACGTGACCGATGAAGACATCGAAGCACAGTTCGCAAAAGAGAACGTAGAAGTGGAAGCTAGTCACATTCTCGTTGAATCAGAAGAAGAAGCACAAGACATCATCAAAGAGTTGAACGACGGTGCGGACTTCGCAGAACTCGCGAAAGAGAAATCAACGGATACAGGTTCTGGCGAAAAAGGTGGAGAGCTCGGTTACTTCTCTGCCGGTGCGATGGTACCTGAATTCGAAGAATACGCGTTTAAAGAAGATGTGGTCGGAAAAGTTTCTGAACCAGTCCAATCGCAATTCGGTTTCCACGTCATCAAAGTGACAGACCGTAAAGAGAAAGACTTGAAACTCGAAGACGAGAAAGACCGCATTCGTGAAGAATTAGCAGCTGAAAAATCAGCTTCGGTCGACGCGAACAAAATTTACGCAGAGTTGATTGAAAAATATAACGTTGACGTAAAAGATGCAAAAGCAGAGCAACAATTTGACGCTGTCAAAGAAGCGATTAAAAACGCAGACGAATCTTCTGAAGAATCGACTGAACAATAAGTTTAAAGGGCACTCCAACGTTGGAGTGCCCTTATTTGTGAACAGATGCCGTATTATAATTTCGGACGATAAAATGCTCGATTATCGAGAGCCATGACACGTTCCGTGAACGCACCCGGTTCGACGCCTTCATATGCTTTTTCGAACATGTTCATGCGCGCATCGATGTTGTCGATGAAGAACAACATCTCCGCCTCAGGAAGTTGAGGCGTATTCGCAGAACCCCACTCCGGTTTACCGTGATGACTTAAGACGAGATGTTGCAACAACGTTGTCACTTCACGGTCTGTCCCAAGTTCACGTGACACGACTTCAAGCTCCGATGCCATGAGTGACAAGTGACCGAGCAACTTCCCTTCAAGCGTATACTCCGGTGTAATCGCATCGGACAACTCAATGACTTTCGCCAAATCGTGTAGAATCACACCCGCAATCAAAAGGTCCCGGTTCAAGGATGGATACAATTCACACATCGTATCCGCGAGCTTCAACATCGACATCACATGAAATGCCAGTCCCGAATAGACCGCATGATGATGTCGAACGGCAGCCGGATATGTGAAATATGCCTCTTCGTGACGATTGACGACTTCCTCGACAAGACGGCGAATCTCATCGTGTTGAAGTGAGGTGATGAATCCACGAATCGTTGTCTCAAGCTCCGACTTCGGAATCGGTGCCGATCGTACGTAAGGTGCGATATCCACTTCCTGCTCGATGATTGAAATCTGCTTCAATTTCAACTGTGTCCGCCCGCGATAGTCCATCACTTCACCGGCCGCATGGACGATTTTTTTCGTCGCGTACTTCTCAGTATCGGCACTATCCCATAGTTTCGTCTCGATTTCGCCACTCTCGTCGCAAAGGATTAATGTTAAATAAGGTTTTCCGTTCCCGGCAAGTCCCTTATAGGATTGTTTGATCATGACATATTGGTCTAGCGTGTCGCCCACTTTGAGCTGACCGATTTTTGTCGTCAATGAAAGCACCTCTCTCTTGTTCAGTACCTTCATCTTATCGAAAGTTTGCGACAGATGCCAACATTCCTGACAATTTGGGAATACTATCAATGTAGCGAATTGGGGGAATGGATGATGGAATGGGATTGGTATACACGACCTGAGGACTATATTTATGTAGATCAACGATATGTTCAAGCTTATACGTATTGGCTCGAACAACTGACGACCGCAAACGTCACCAAAATTTTGGTCGAGGACGGTTTTATGTATGGTTCACTCACGCTCGACTATGAACAGTTAGAACGAGAACCGCAAAAAATTGGACATTACTTCATCGGACCCGATTTTTTATGGACGATCGGTTTTGATGATCTTCATCACGAGTCGATTCTCGCTAAACAATGTGACTCTCCGATTGAGGCTTTTTACGAGTTACTTGCCGAGCGGATGAACAACTATTTTCACGGCATCGATGAATTTGAAGAACGGTTGTTGACCGCTCAACGTGAAATGACGGGACAGGTCCCTGCTACGTTCATGAATGAGATTTTTGGTCTTCGCAGTGAGATCGAACGGTGGTCGGACACCGTCACCCCTTACAAAGAACTCGTCATGGCAGGACGTGAGGCATTTTTAAATAAAGATTTACAGCAGTTGAAATCATACCAACTTGCTGATTATCGAGTCAGTCGCTTGCTGACGTTGATCAATCATTATCAAGAAGACGTGATAGCGATGACAGACCTCGCCTCCACACTCTCGAACTTCCGAGGAAACGAGATCATGAAGGCCCTCACCGTCTTCACAGCGCTGACGACCCCAGTCGTTGCGTTCGGTGCCGTTTGGGGGATGAACTTTAAACATATGCCTGAACTGGAATGGCCGCTCGGGTATGGATTCGCCTGGATCATGATTCTTCTCTTCACGCTCATCATCCAAATGTGGTTGAAACGGAAGAATTGGATTGGGTCGTTGTTACAGTTTCCGAATCAGACGACTTCGACGAAACACCGAACAAAACAAAATGCTAAAAAAACGAACAAAAGTTCGTTATAATGAAAGGAAAGTGATTTGCCCAGGAAAGGTGATGTTATGGAACGACTCATCATTCACGTGGACATGGACGCATTTTACGCCTCTGTCGAACAGCGAGACCGTCCTAACTTACGAGGGAAGCCCGTCATCGTCGGAGGCCCACCTCACAGCCGTGGGGTCGTTGCGACATGTTCCTATGAGGCGAGGAAATATGGCGTACACAGCGCGATGTCATCACGTCGCGCTTTTGCCTTGTGCCCGCATGCGACGTTTGTCAAACCAAGGTTTCAAGCATATCGCGAAGTCAGCGCGCAAGTAATGGAGATTTTTAAGTCAGTTACACCGCTCGTCGAACCGCTCTCGCTCGATGAGGCTTATCTCGACGTGACAGAGAATGCGTTATTGAGCTCATCCGGACCCTTTATCGCCCGGTATATTTTAGGTGAAATCAAACGGCGTACCGGCCTAACTGCATCCGCCGGGGTCGCGCCTTCAAAATTCGTCGCTAAAATCGCTTCGGGATTTGAGAAGCCCAACGGTCTCACTGTCGTCCTGGCACATGAAGTGGCAGATTTTCTCGCTCCCCTTTCTATTGAAGCGATGCACGGGGTCGGAAAAGTGACCGCACAAACGCTTTATAAGAGCGGATATCATACAATTGGTGATTTGCAAACAACTCGCCCGGAACAATTGAAAGCCATTTTCGGACATGATCGTGGACAACAATTATATGAACTGGCACACGGACGAGACACACGCCCCGTCGTCGCCACACGGGAACGTAAGTCGATCGGGTCGGAGACGACGTTCGCCATTGATATTGATGACCCGGAAGAAGTGTTCGAACGGGTCATTCCTGAAATGGAGGACGTATTGCGTCAGCTCGATCGCCGCGAGCTGAGCTGTCAAACGGTCACCATTAAATTAAAGACGAGCGAGTTTCAGGCTCGGAGTCATCAAATCAAATTAAACCATCCGACTCATGACCACAACGAGATTCGACGATTGGCCCGACGTCTCTTCGATGAGATGAACGTCATCGAGCCCGTCCGTTTGATCGGACTGACCGTATCCGACTTGATTCCCCGAACTGAATCGACACGGCAACTGACATTCGATGAATTGACAAAACCTTCTCTTGAAGAATGAATAACCATTCATTAAAATAAAGAAAAGGGGGTCATGTGAATGGAAACATACACGGTGACAGGTTTCGAAAATGACGGCACGCTCGTATTGAATGAAATGTTTGAAGCGAGTGACGATCAGTCCGCAAAAATAAAAGGACTCGACATGCTTCGCGCTGCCGGGCACGAGCATAAAGGGGCACGCATCGTGCACCAGGGGCAGCTCATCTATTTTGAACGGTGCAAATTACCGGGGAAATTGAAAGGCACGGCATCCTAATAAAAGTAGACCGAGGTTATTTTTCTCGGTCTACTTTTTTATTCGCTGTATTTCTCGTCCCATGCTTCCTGCCATTCTTGAATATCAGGATGAATGTCCTCTAGCGTTTCTCCGCTCAGGCTATATCCGTTCCCCAAGCCTGATCCGTCGGTTACAGGGAAAGATGTCCCTCCAATCACCTTCCCATCCACGACCATCACCGACACTCCAGTCAGGTCGGCGGGAGATTGCTTACTTATCGGATGATCTTTCACCGTAAAGTTTTCATAGTATATGATCTTGCCTACGTATTCATCCGGTGACACGGATTGTAGTCCCCACGTGTTACGTGCACGATCTTCTTTCAACTCATCTAAGGTTAAGGTGCTCGTATGCTCTCCTTCGAAAGAGACGATTGGATACTGTTGTTCCTCGAGATACTGTTCGGCCACCCGTCCGTTCTCCGTCATCTCGGGTTCAGGTTCCACTTCTTCCCCGCATGCAACGAGAAATAGACAGAGGATGAGCATCGTCCATTTTTTCATGATCATCATTCCCTTCCTTCAGCCATTCTCTGATTATTCTTTTCGTCCCTTCTCAACTCCTGCTCAAAATGGAAATAAGAACAGAATCATGAGTATACCGAAGAATGCAGTCAGTAGTTGCAGTGGCACACCGACTTTTATGAAATCTACGAATCGATACCCCCCCACACTAAACACCATCGCATTTGTCGGAGACCCGAACGGGGTCATAAAAGCAAGTGACGCCGAAATGGCGACGGCGATGACGAACGGGACCGGACTAACCGCCATCGATTCCGCAAGTGCGATAGCAAGTGGTATAAACAAGATAGCGGTCGCTGTGTTCGAGATGATTTGACTAAGTAGGATTGTCGCAATAAAAAGAACAACGAGCACCCAGGCAGGTCCATATCCGGCAAAAGAACTCTCTATCCATTCAACTAACCATGCCATGACTCCCGCGTGCTCAAGCGCAGTCCCTACCGGTATCATAGCTGCAATCAAGACGAGTGATGACCATTGAATCGATTGATATGCGACATCCATATGACGCACAGCCCCACTCAAAATGATTGCAAGTGCCGCTAACCAAACCGCAACGGTCGGGTCGACCCACTCGAATACAAACAGTACCACCATCATAAGCAAGATGATGCCTGCTGCAAGCTGATGATGACTGGATACGGTTCGATTGGCCACATCGGTCACCCGTTCATTCGAGAGCAATAGATGTGTGTCTTGTTCAATTCGTTCAAGGTCATCCCACTCTCCTTGCACCATCAATAAGTCACCTTGTTTTAGCGGGGTATCTTTCAATCGCACTTGCGCAATTTCTTCTTGTGGACGGATCAGTTGTAAGACGTTGACATGGAACTCACTCCGTAATCGACTCTCGCCGATGCATTTCCCCACGAGTTGACTCGATGCTGGAATCGTGAACAGCACGATGCCCCCTGCTTTATCATTTACAGCTCTTGCTTCAACCTTTTTATAAGGGATTTGTTCCTGATGTGAGAGGGAACGAACTTGCTGTTCGTCCCCACTAACGAGTAAACTTCCTGCGCGTATCACGGTGTCGGCGCGTGCTGTTTCATAGTGTTGACGTATCCCTTGAATACGTTCTTTTAGAACAAGAATCCCATTATGTGACCACTTCAGGTCACTCAACCGCTTCCCAATTAAAGGGTGGGATTTCTCAATCGATATGACATACACGCTCGGACTTGGTGGTTCTTTTGTTTCTTCTTTAGCCCACTCATTCGAGCTACCTTGATCGAGTAAACGATTTCCGAACAGACGGAAATAAACCAATCCCACGACCATGACGACCAAGCCAATCGGAAGCAGCGAAAAGAAACCGATCGGGACTTCCGCAAGACCACGTAACGATTCTGCTGCAACTAGATTTGGTGGTGTCCCAATCAATGTCATCGTTCCACCAATACTTGAGAAGAAGGCGAGCGGCATGAGATATGTTTTGGCAGACCTTTTAATTTGGCGCGCCATCGCCATGACGACTGGAATGAGTAATGCGACCGTGCCTGTGTTTGACATGACGCTTGAAAGGAACGTGACGGTCAACATGAATAAATAGAATAACCTCGTCTCGCTCCCGTTGGCGTATGGAATCAATAAGGAAGCCAGTCGTTCTGCCAAGCCAGAATGAAACAATCCCGCACCGACCACGAATAGTCCGGCAATCATCAACACAACCGAATTTGAGAATCCGGATACCGCCTCACTCGGAGTCAATTGATTTGTTAAGACGAGACAGAGAAGTCCAATCACAGCAACCAAATCTGCCCGTAGCCATCCCATTATGAAAAAGAGAATCATCCCTAAAAGTATAAGGACAGTAACCATGACAGTTCACCCTTTCCCCATTATCACATCTTCATTATAATTCAGTTTATGAAAGCGCTTACTTAACAGGTGTGACAATCTCATCAACAAAAAAACGGATAGCCCGAAAGCTACCCGTTCATCATTGTCTTATTGAACTTCATTTTCATTCACCATCGGAGCGTAAAGCTCTTCAAGTGGTTTCATGATGACTTTCGTTACTTCTGTAACGAGCTGGTGCATGCGTTGCTCTTCTTGCATGAGCTCCATGATCAATTCGTTCTGTTGAACGCTCATCATTTTCGTTTGCGCATCCATCATTTCCTGCTCAGAGATTTCCTCTCCTTGCATTTGCTTTTGTTGAAGCGTCATTTGGATGTTACGGAAGTCAGCGAACAACTGGTTCGCTTCCGCATCCGCATTGACACGATCGTATAAAGAAGAGAGTGTTGTGAACTCTTCAGAATCGCGAAGTGCTTTCTCCAATTGGTAAGCTTGGTCGTACAAGTTTGTTTGTGACATGTAACGTCCTCCTAAATACTATTAGGGTTTCGCCATCACAAGATGGCAATCAACCCTTGAATCAACCCAATCATACCACCTAATAGCGCGCCAAGCCATGTTATTGCCCGAAACTCCCGTTTGGAAATGGATAATACAATTTCTTCTAGGTAAGACGTATCGAGAGATTGAACTTGTTCCTGAACAATTTTATCAATCTTTAATCGATCCATAATCGTCTCCAATTGATTCGTGAAGCGCTCAATGACAAGCGTCACGCCTTGTGGGACGATTTCGTCGACGACACGGGATTCAACAGACTCCGTATATGTCGATACAGGGCGATCCAACAATTGCGCTATTGGTAAGCGTGAGACTACCTGTTGCACAATGCCATCGATGAGTCGTTTTTCTAATCGTTCGTCCATTAGCGTATCGACTGATTTTTCACTAAAACGCTCAAATTCGCGCGTAATCATCGTCGTCATTCCGTCACGCGTTGACTGACCTCTTAAAATATTGACGATTTCAGGTCGAACCATTTCGACAAAGTTCATGTTTTGAATGAATCCTGCGATAAATCCGAGTCGACGTTGAACAAACGAATCAACCATATGTCGAAGCTGTGCCTCACCTTCCGGAGAATAGAAATATTCTTCCGATTTAACAAGAAGCGCATCAACAATTTCAGGAATGACCGCCCGTACGCGGTCCATACCTTCTTCCCCAAGTAACTCGAACAACTTTCTTTCTTTTACTTCAGCCATGACGCTCGTTAACTCGTCACGTAACTTGTCATCCGCTAACGTGAGGATGCGTGCCTCCGCGTTCGGGTAGAGGGGTTCTACGAGTTCTCGAACCGTTTTATCCGAGCGCAACATCGCTTGAACTTCTTGCTGAGCAAATTGGGTGATGTGTGTCGTCACTTGATCATCTAGCAATCGCTTTCGCATACCTTCTGGTGTCAACAAGTGTTTGACGACGGTCTTTCCTAAACTGGATGCTAATTCATCCCGTCGCTTCGGAATCAGTCCCGGAGTAAATGGAATCCGGAACGAACCAATATATTTCGGTTCATGTGGTCGGAATAACATTTTAATGGCGAGGAAGTTCGTCACACCCCCAATCGTTGCTCCAATCACAATCATGAGTAAAATCTTCAATATCCCGTCCAAACTGCAAGCCTCCAATCTGAAATATGATACATTGTTGTTGAGGTGATAGTATTGAATACGTTTGATCGTATTAAATCGATATTTCCGGCCGCTGTCCATCGGTCGGAAGATGCATCTGGTGACCATGACTGGTTCGAGACGCAAAACGGTACCGTATTTGGATTACCAACGTTCGAATTAACCGAACGTGAACAGCAACTTCTACGCATGTGGGCGACTCCCATTCTTCAGTCAGACCCTCATCAGCGAAAGTGGCAAGAGCGTTTGCAGGATGATACGTTTCGCTTTGAACAACCGTTTCGGCTGATTACCCTTTCGCTTCAAGAAACAGAAGAGGAATCACTCGATTCATTCATCAGCATTGTACACGACTTCATGCCGCATGCTGAAATGATAATGATGACCCAAAAACATCTCGAACTCATCGAGCAAGACACGTTTGCCGATCTCCAAGAATTTGAGGACGTATTGCGTGCCATTGCGAGCGATTGCTTTATAGAAGCTTATGCCGTGTATAGCGAACGCCCACAAGGCAACCTAGCCCACGTGTATCGTCAACATCAACTACTCATACCATACGCGCGTCTCTCTACTAAAACTTACCCTGCTAGTCAATTATTATACCATTATTTACTACAAGAGCAGGATTCAAAAGAACGGATTCGCCGAATTGCACCATTGCTTGAACCGATCGACCTGTCAACGATTGAATTGCTCGAATCATTGTTCAGCCACTCGTTGAATGTCTCACATACGGCCAAAGCGCTGTTCATGCATCGAAACACGCTGAACTATCGACTCGATCGCTTGTTCGAGACGACCGGTTATGACGCTCGAAAGTTCTATGACGCTAGTCTCCTTCAACTAATGGTCACGTTGCACAAATCCGACTGACGGTTTTTGTGCAACTTGTCTATATTCAATGCAAGCGGTTTCATCATATAATCATTCTTGTAAGCGCTATTATAAACAAACAGATCCTTTAGGAGGCTAACGACATGGCAGAAATTCGTTTAGAACATATTGAAAAAATTTACGATGGTGGCGTCAAAGCCGTCAGCGATTTTAACTTACACATTAAAGACCGTGAATTCATTGTATTTGTCGGACCGTCTGGTTGCGGAAAATCGACGACACTTCGTATGATCGCAGGCCTTGAAGAAATTTCAAACGGTGACTTTACCATTGATGGGAAACGAATGAACGATGTCGCTCCTAAAGATCGTGATATCGCCATGGTCTTCCAAAACTATGCACTCTATCCACACATGAGTGTCTTTGACAACATGGCATTCGGGTTGAAACTCCGTAAGTTCCCGAAAGATGAGATTGATCGTCGCGTCAAAGACGCTGCACGTATTCTCGGCTTGGAGGAATACCTCGAGCGTAAACCAAAAGCACTCTCAGGTGGACAACGTCAACGTGTGGCCATCGGACGTGCCATCGTTCGTGATGCGAAAGTCTTCTTAATGGACGAACCACTCTCGAACTTGGATGCAAAACTTCGTGTACAAATGCGTAAAGAGATCATTCAACTTCACAACCGTTTGGACACAACTACGATTTATGTTACCCATGACCAAACTGAAGCGATGACACTCGCAACACGTATTGTCATCTTGAAAGACGGCCTTATCCAACAAGTCGGCTCACCAAAAGAAGTTTACGATTACCCGGACAACATCTTCGTCGCCGGTTTCATCGGTTCCCCTTCAATGAACTTCTTCCGCGGTACACTCGCAGAAGGCAAATTCATCACGAACGGGGAAGAAGTCAACGTACCAGAAGGAAAAATGAAGACCCTTCGTGACCGTGGTTATGTTGGTAAAGAGCTTGTCCTCGGGATTCGTCCAGAATCAATCCATGATGAGCCAATCTACATCGACTCGCCAACAACGCATACGTTCAAAGCACACATCGATGTCGCTGAGCTCATGGGATCAGAGTCATACCTCTATGCGGAACTCGGTGGACACCAGTTCACAGCACGTGTCGACGGTCGCTCAAACATCCACATGGGTGACGATGTTGAACTCGCCCTCGATATGACAAAAGCACACTTCTTCGACGGAGAAACAGAACAAGTCATCCGTTAAGCCATACAAAAACCCTCGATTCGTTTGAATCGAGGGTTTTTTATCATCGAATCGCGTAACGCTGTTCGAGTTTATGTTGCCCAGCTTGAATCATGGTCGACAAAATCCAATAGATTGAAGCCGAGAACAAGAGTAACGGCATGACCAGATAGGTTGTGGCCGCAATCTGGTCAGACACGTACGTCAACTCCTGAACCGCAATGACCGTACCAAGCGATGTCGACTTGATAATGTCGATGACCGAGTTCGAGACAGGCGGGATGGCACGAGAGAGCGCTTGCGGGAAAATGATGTCTTTGAAACGCTTCATTTTCGGAATGCCGAGCGCGACACTCGCTTCCACTTGTCCTTTGTCGACAGAGTTAATTGCCGCCCGAAATGCTTCTGAGATATAGGCCGCAAAGTGAAACCCTAATCCGAAGATGAGCGCCTGCATCCCACTGAGTTGCACGAACCCAGTGAGACCGACATACAAAATCAACAACTGGAGCAACAGCGGTGTTCCACGGAAGAACGAGATATATGTCCGTGTTAACAATCGTACAATTTTAATTGGACTACTATGAAGTAAAGCGATGATCAGACCGAGCGCCAAGGCGAGAAGAATCGACAGGACACTGGCGATCAACGTGAGCTGGATGGCTTCAAGATAGACCGAGCGGTTATCTATGACGGTCGTGATCAGTTCATTCATTGACTGATATCCTCACCGAAGTATTTCTCACCGATTTCTTTCATTGTGCCATCTTCTTTCATTTCCGCGAGTGCATCGTTCAACTTCTTAAGAACATCGCTATCCTGACGTGCCATGAATCCAGCTTCACTTGTATTGAAGATGTCACCGACTGCTTTGACGTCATAACCTGTCTTTTCAAGTTCTGTCAAAATAAAGAGACGGTCATTAAGTGCCGCTTCCAAGCGACCGACTTCGAGATCTTGAAGTACTTGGTTTGCCCCTTTGTAGTATTTCACTTCAGCACCTGCTTCTTCAGCCATTTGGGCATAAGCAGAACCTTGTGTCGAGCCGACTAGTTTGCCATCAAGGTCGTCAATTCCTTGAATATCATTGTTGTCCGAAGCGACGATGACTTGTGCACCCGACACGGCATACGGATCAGTAAATGCATATTTCTCTTCACGCTCAGGTGTGATGCTCATTTGGTTGGCAATCATATCAATGCGTTCTGCATCGAGAGCCGGGACGAGTCCCTTAAAGTCCATTGCCTCGTATTCAACTTTATAACCGGCACGTTCTGCCGCCTCATTCAAGACATCGATATCATATCCCATCAATTCACCTTTGTCTTTATATGTGAAGGGTGGATAAGTCGCCTCTGTCCCGACAGTAATGACCGCTTCGTCCGCTCCACTTCCTGTTTCATTGCCACAAGCTGCGAGAAGCCCTACTGAAGCTCCAAGTGTCAATACTGTAGTTAACGTTTTTCTCATGATGATTCCGCCTTTCTTATAATCCTTATATGATTACACGGTTTTAAACAATAACTTCATCATACTGGCGGAGTGTCTTCATGTCAAACAAAAAACATCACCCTATTTCTAGAGTGATGTTCGGTATCAATCAATCGCTTTCGCCTGTTGCATGACGTCCGCTTCAATCGCTTCACGTTTTGCAGTCGTTTTGTCGGCACGATCCGCATGTACACTGAAGTAGAACTTGATTTTCGGCTCTGTTCCAGACGGACGAAGGCAGAACCATGACCCGTCCGCAAAGATGAATTTTAAGACGTTCGATGATGGCAATTCGATGGCTTCAGACTTACCGGTCTGCAAGTCAGTCGCCACTTGCTTCTTATAGTCTTCGAAGCGAACGACCTCGTATCCCCCTACTTCTTTTGGCGGATTGGCACGGAACGCTTCCATCATCCGTCCGATTTGTTCGAGACCAGCCTTTCCTTTCAACGTCATCGACTGTAACGATTCTTCATAGAACCCATACTTCTCGTAAATCGACTGCAACGCATCATAAAGCGTGCGACCATGTTGTTTATGATAAGCCGCCATCTCCGCTGCGAGTAAACAAGCCTGAACGGCATCCTTATCACGGCAGAAATCCCCAATCAAGTAGCCATAGCTTTCTTCATAGCCGAACAGGAACTCATATTCTCCAGACTCTTCATACTGTTTAATTTTCTCACCGATGAATTTGAATCCGGTCAGCGTGTTTTCAAGATGCACGCCGTATGCTTTCGCAATGGCGGCACCAAGTTCGGACGTGACAATCGTCTTCGCGACGAACCCGTTCGATGGAAGCGTCCCCGTTTCACTCTTCTGTGAGAGGATATATTCCATCAATAGCGCACCTGTCTGGTTTCCCGTCAAGACGAACCAATCACCATCTTGTCCGCGCACGGTCAAGCCGACACGGTCGGCATCAGGATCGGTCGCCATCAGTAAATCAGCACTGACACGATCCCCGTATTCCATTGCTAATTTAAACGCCGCCTTTTCTTCCGGGTTCGGATAACTGACTGTTGGGAACGCGCCATCTGGCTCTGCTTGTTCTTCTACAATCGTCACATGGTCAAATCCATACGCCTTCAACCCTTCCATGACTGGACGGCGCCCTGTCCCGTGAAGCGGCGAATAGACGATTTGAAGGGAACTGTCCTGTACGTCACGATGAATACGGATTGACTGGAGCGCCTCCATATACGCTTCATCGACTGATCGGTCGACTGTGACGAGCAAACCCGTCTGACGAAGCGTTGCCTCATCTTTGATTTCAATCGTCAGCTCATCTTCAATCGCATTGACGTAACTGACAAGTTCATCCGCTTCCGCCGGTGGAAGCTGTCCACCGTCTGCCCCATATACTTTGAACCCGTTATACTCAGGGGGATTGTGGCTAGCTGTGATGACGATCCCGCCGAATGCATCAAGATGACGTACCGCAAATGAGAGCTCAGGTGTGGCGCGCAAACTTGGGAACAAGTACGTTTTGATGCCGTTTGACGCGAGCGTCCGCGCCGCCTCTAACGCGAACTCCGGAGAAAAATGACGCGAGTCATGGGCGATGACGACGCCGTGACGCTTCGCCTCTTCTCCTGAGGATGAGATAAAGTCAGCAAACCCTTGAGACGCTTTTCGAATGGTATACATGTTCATTCGATTTGCGCCCGGTCCAATTTCTCCCCGCATCCCGCCTGTCCCGAACTCCAGCGTCTTATAAAATGCGTCTTCTAACGTTGACTCATCTTTTGCGAGTTCTTCAAGTTCCGCACGCAAATGCGGTTCAAGTCCATCAAATTGACTCCAACGTTCATATGTTTGTTGCCATGTCATGGTTTATTCCCCTTTCACCTTAAAAAAATCAATCGAAGTACTCGCCAATTGCTTCCATCTTGTATACGATGAGAGTAATGAAACCTCGAGGTGATATTAATGTTTCCAACAATGCGTGCCCAAGAATTAAAACAAATCGTGCATACGAACTCGATTCGTTTCATCGATTGCCGATATTCGTTAAACGACGCGTCCTACGGTAAATACGTTTATGGACAGGGACATCTTCCGAACGCAGTCTTTCTCGACTTGATGGAAGACTTGTCTGGTCCACTCGGTGAACATGGTGGACGTCATCCGCTCCCTTCAAAAGAGGCATGGACGTCAACGCTTCGTCGCATCGGCTTGAAAAAAGATGATCTTGTCGTTATTTATGATGACGGTTTTCCGTATGCAGCCCGTGCATGGTGGCTCTTTAAATGGGCCGGTCACGAGCGGGTCGTCGTCCTAGAAGGCGGAATCCAGTCGGGAATCACCTATTGCGGTGATACCACGACGGAGATTCCACACTATAAGTCGAGTGACTATACGCCGGACTTCCAAGATGACATGATTGCCACACTCGAAGAAGTAAGAGCCGCCACAAACGGTAAACTTTACGATTCTAGATCAGAAGATCGCTATAACGGCGTACACGAACCGATAGACCAAAAAGCAGGACACATTCCGAACGCATTGCTTTGCTCATATGCAGAAGCTATTACAGAGCTCGGCACATTAGAAGACTTTCACGATTTGAAAGAACTTTACAAAGATGTTCTTCCTGTCGAGAACCCCATCTTTTATTGTGGGAGCGGTGTGACCGCCTGCGTCAATATTTTAGCGCTACACGCTCTCGGTAAGGACGATGTCCGGCTCTATCCAGGGTCATATTCCGATTGGGTCAGCTATCCAGAAAACGAGGTCCACCCGTAACGGGTGGATCATTTTTTATTTCACACTCGTCGGTTTGATATTCCAAACTGCGTTTGCATACTCCGTGATGGTTCGGTCACTTGAGAAGATGCCCGATTTCGCCGTATTGACAATTGAGCTCTCTGCCCAACGCGCACGATCACCGAACATCTCGTCGACACGTCGCTGTGCTCGCATGTAAGAGATAAAGTCTTTTAAGACTAAGAAATCATCGTTGTAGACGAGAAGTGAATCGAAGATGGACTGGAATTGATATTCGCCTACCTTATCGAATGTCCCACTGACGAGACCATCGACGACATCCTTGATTTCTTGATGTGCGTGATACATCTCCGCTGCATGATACCCTCCGAACTTTTTATAGTTCATGACTTCTTGTGGAGATAATCCGAAAATGAAGATGTGATCATCGCTGACGGCATCACGAATCTCAATATTGGCTCCGTCTAACGTTCCAATCGTTAAAGCACCATTCATCATGAACTTCATGTTGCCGGTACCCGATGCCTCATAGCTTGCAGTCGAAATTTGTTCACTCAAATCAGATCCCGGGAAAATCCGTTCAGCCATTGAAACACGATAGTTTTCAAGGAAGATGACTTTGATGAATTGACTTGCTCGCTTATCCTTGTTGATTAATGTCGCAAGCGCATTGATGTAACGAATAATTTCTTTCGCATAATGATATCCTGGTGCCGCCTTTGCGCCAAAGATAAACGTTCGTGGAACCATCGTGAACGTCGGATCTGCTTGAATCTTCAAGTAGAGCGCGTGGATATGAAGCGCGTTTAGCAACTGTCGCTTATAGGCGTGTAGACGCTTGACTTGCACATCAAAAATCGAATGCGGATCAACCGTTTCTCCGGTCTCCGATTGAATGTAAGCTGCCAAATCGAATTTATTTTGTTGCTTCACATCCATCACTTTTTCTTGAAAACTCTTATCTTTTGAGAAATCCATCAGCTTTTCCAAATCATTTGGATGCTCAATCCACGAAGGACCGATTGCTTCTGTGATGACCTCAGATAACCGTGGATTCGATTTTAAGAGCCAGCGACGATGGGTAATCCCGTTCGTCTTGTTGTTAAATCGCAGTGGGAAAATCTCATATAAGTAACGCATCTCACGCTGTTTCAAAATATCGGTATGGATTTGTGCAACCCCGTTCGTCGAATGAGAGCCGACGACGGCCAAGTTGGCCATATTGATATGCTCATTCGATACGATGGCGATTTCACCCATATGTGATTCGAGATGGGGATAGTTGACCAGGACGTCACGACAGAAACGTCGATTGATTTCTTCGATGATCTGATAGACACGTGGCAATAGCCGCTGGTACATCTCAACCGGCCATTTTTCAAGTGCTTCTGCGAGTAACGTGTGGTTCGTAAACGACATGACGCTCTTCGTGATTCGCCACGCTTCATCCCATCCGTATCCATGCTCATCCATCAAAATTCGCATTAATTCAGGGATTGCAACAACCGGGTGCGTATCATTGATGTGAATCGCATAATGATCGCCCAATTGTTTGAGAGATTTATTACCTTTTAAGTAAGAAGCAAGCATCGACTGGATTCCTGCCGACACGAAGAAATACTGTTGTTTCAAACGAAGTACTTTTCCTTCATAAGTCGTATCATCCGGATATAAGAATTCCGAAATGGTCGCAATCGACTGTTTATGTTTTAACAAGTCTTTATACGTCCCTTTCGTTTTTTCTAAATAAGCCTCATCGTCAAGGGGCGATTCAGCGTTCCAAAGACGCAACGTATTCACAACGTCATTCTGATAACCGATGACTGGCATATCGTAGGGGACCGCTTTGACAACTTCATCCGGATGGTGGACGACACGCAATCGGTCTCCGATTTGCTTCATCTCGATCCATCCACCGAAGTTAATGTCGACCGCCTTATCCTGACGTCTCGTTTCCCACATGTTTCCATCACGGAGCCAATTGTCCGGTAGCTCGACCTGATATCCATCCACAATCTTCTGTTTGAAGAGACCATAGCGATATCGAATCCCGTTCCCGTGTCCGGGTAAACTGAGTGCGGCCAACGAATCAAGGAAGCAAGCTGCTAAACGACCGAGCCCCCCGTTCCCGAGACCAGGTTCCGGTTCCAACTCTGAGATATCGGTAAAATCGTATCCGAGATCCTCAAGCCCTTCTTTGACGAGTTCTAATACGTCTAGGCTTAACAAGTTATTGTACAGGAAACGGCCTAATAAAAATTCAAGTGAGAAGTAGATGACTTGCTTACTATGCTTTTCTTCTTGACGGTCTCGCGTATGGATCCATTTCGGCATGGCCTGTTCGCGTACCATCGTTGCCAATGTTTGATACACTTCCTGCTCTGTCCCATCCTCAATCGACTTTCCATTCAATGCGATAAATCGTTCCTTAAACGCGCCGACAAAGCTCTGTTTATCTGTGAACATAAATCAAATTAGCTCCTTCCAATCATGCGAATAAATGATATAACTCACGATATTGCTTGGCGGATTGTTTCCAGCTATAGTCCGCGGTCATCGCCTGATGGACGAGGGCATCCCAATTTTCTTTCTCGGAATAGACACGAATCGAGTATTCGATTGTCGCCAACATCTCATGGGCATTATAGTTCATGAACCCAAATCCGGTCCCTTCTTGCGTGAACTCGTTATACGGCTTCACCGTATCCCGCAGTCCGCCCGTCTCACGTACGATGGGCAATGTGCCGTATCGCATGGAAATCAGTTGACTGAGTCCACAAGGTTCGAAACGTGACGGCATTAAAAAAGCATCCGCCCCAGCATAAATCAAGTGCGCGAGTTCGATATCAAAACCGATATATGAACCGACCGTTCCCGGATGTGCTGCCGTCATCTCGTGAATGATTCCCTCATATTCCGGTTGTCCCGAACCGAGAAATGCGAATTGACAAGGCAATTGACCGAGTTCTTCACGGACAGCGTTTATTAAATCTAGTCCTTTTTGGTCAACGAGTCGGCTGACAAAACCGATTAGCATGACATCGTCTCGTACCTCAAGACCGAGACGCTCTTGTAACGCTCGTTTGTTGGCGATTTTTCCTTTTTTATACGTATCCAAATCATACGTCTGTGCAATACGAGCATCCGTACTCGGGTCATTCGTCGACAAATCAATGCCGTTTAAAATTCCTCGTACATCGACAGCGCGATGACGCAGAGCTCCATCTAATCCTTCACCGTAATATGGCTCCATGATTTCATCGCGATAAGATGGACTGACGGTTGTGATTTGATCTGAGTGGACGATTCCTGCTTTCATGTAATTGACGAGACCGTTATGCTGAATACCTTCAGCCGTAAAATGTTCAGGACCGAACTGTAGTAGCTCTCCCAAAATCTCTTCAGGGAAGACTCCTTGATATTGCAAGTTATGGATTGTGTAGACGGTGCGAATATGTTGATACGCTTCAATATGTTGATAATGGATTCGTAAAAAGGCTGGTAAAATCCCTGTCTGCCAATCATGGCAATGAAGGACATCGGGCACATCTTCTATCTTTCCAATCATCTCGAGTACAGCTCGCGAGAAGAACGCGAATCGCTCTGCATCGTCAAAGTGTCCATATAAAACACCATCACGTTTAAAGTAATACTCGCTATCAATGAAATAATAGTTGATGCCATCCCGCTCTAATTTTAAGACCGCACCAAACTGCTTGCGCCAACCGACCGGAACGATTAGGTCGAATAAATACTCCATCTCGTCCACATACTCTTCAGCAATCGATCCATACTTCGGCATGACGACGCTAACCTCTTCTCCTAAATCCGCCACCGCTTGAGGGAGGGAACCGACGACGTCGGCTAGCCCCCCCGTCTTCATGAACGGTGCCGCTTCTGAAGCAACATACCAAATTTTCATAAAATCCTCCTCACACCACTGTTCGTTTTGCGATGACAATCGGTTCGTCGATTGTACCCCGAATGACCTGTCCTCGTTTTACGACCACTTCTTTATCAAGGATCGCATTTTCGACAACAGCCCCTTCTTCAATGATCGACTTCGACGAAATGATAGAATTCTTGACGCGAGCATGCTTACTTACTTGAACACCACGGAAGAGAATACTGTTTTGAACTTCCCCATGAATTTTACATCCGTTCGCCACGAGTGCTTCATTCACTTTCGAACCTTTCAAGTAACGAGTAGGTGGTTCGTGCTTGATTTTCGTATAAATGTGCGGGAAATCGTAAATAATCCCTTCTCCACGGAGCAATCGCATACTTTCATTATAATAAGAAAGTACAGAATGAATGACTTGCATTTTCCCGACATAATGATAACCGTGAACGTGTAAACGGTGGAGTTGTGGACGAATGACGCCATCTAATAAATCATATTCACCTTTAGACGTCGCTTCGTCAACGAGCCGCATGAAGAGATTCTTTGACATAATAATTGTCTCTGTATATGAATACTCATCATCTGGTGAAAATCCTCGTTCTGACACGCCGACGACACGATCGTTCTCACCGAGACGAATCGGGCGACAGTAACCACATTTCTGCTCATGTGTTGTATAAGCAAGTGTGATATCCGCACCAATCGATTTGTGATGTTCGAGCATGTCGTTATAGTCAATCGTCGTCAGCACGTTCGACCCTGTAATAACTACATACGGTTGCTTGCTGCGAATGAAATGTTCACGGTGTATCGAAAAGTTTGCCAAATCCCCAAGATACGCTTCACCGTCTGGTTTTAATGCCGGAGGGAAGATGTGAAGCCCACCTTGAGAGCGATCTAAGTCCCACTCTTTTCCTGATCCGAGGTGGTCCATCAAGGAGCGATACTTATCTAATGTAAAAATCCCGACTTGACTAATATTTTGCGTAATCATATTCGTCAACGTGAAATCAATCAGGCGATATCGTCCTGAAAAAGGGACTGCTGCTAAATTGCGATGTCCTGTAAATTCTGGAAACAATCCTTGTTCCGTTCCTAAGTTAATGACCCCTAATAAATCGTTCGTCAACAGTAACGCCTCCTTGCGTATCTCTTTACTTGTTTCAAACCCGTTGTTTGAAGACGGTTCCGCTTTCGATGTTTTCATGTGGTTCAATAACAACGATTTCACCACCTGGCTCACCGACTGTCGCACCATCTTCAATGACTGCACAGCTCGCGACAATGGCTCTGTGAATTGTTACATCCTTCCCAATTCTAGCCCCCGGCATAATCACGGAGTCTTTGACGAGTGAGCCCTCTTCGACACGGACGTCATAAAATAGAACCGAGTGTTGCACTTCTCCTTCGATATGACACCCTTCATTGATCACAGACTGTTCGACACATGCATCTTTTCCAATATACTGAGGTGTCTGATTCGGGTTGACCGAATAGATTTTAAAATCTGGGTCATACAAATCAAATGGAGGGTCTTCCTCTAAGAGGTCCATGTTCGCTTCCCAAAGTGATTGAATCGTCCCAACATCTTTCCAGTATCCTTTGAACTTGTAGGCGAAGACGTCAAGCCCTTGGAGAAGCGTATTTGGAATGATGTTCTTCCCGAAGTCAAAGCTCGACGTCTCATCTTCAGCATCTTTAATTAAATGCTCTCGTAAGACTTTCCAGTTGAAGATGTAGATGCCCATCGATGCCAAGTTACTCTTTGGGTCTTCAGGCTTTTCATCAAACTCATTGATTCGAAGGTCATCCGCTGTGTTTAAAATACCGAATCGTGATGCTTCGTCCCATGGTACTTCCATGACAGAGATGGTCACATCGGCTTGTTTTTCTTTGTGGGCCTCGAGCATCTTCTCGTAGTCCATTTTGTAAATGTGATCTCCTGATAAGATCAAGACGTAATCCGGATCGTAAGCGTCGATGTAGCTCAAGTTACGATAGATCGCATTAGCTGTTCCTTCATACCAATTTTTCCCCGACTGTGCTTGATAAGGTGGAAGAATCGCCAATCCTCCATTGCGACGATCTAAGTCCCATGCTGTCCCGATTCCTAAGTAACGATTCAATTCAAGTGGCTCGTATTGCGTCAATACCCCGACTGTTGTGATTCCTGAGTTCGTGCAGTTTGACAATGGGAAATCGATAATTCGGTACTTTCCGCCGAAATTCACGGCTGGTTTCGCCGTTTTTCGCGTGAGAGGCCCTAATCGTTTTCCTTCTCCTCCCGCAAGGAGCATCGCAACCATTTCTTGCTTCATAAATAATAAGCCTCCTCAAAATCGTAATATACAACCTCTTTTACCCTTTTTCGCTCTTTCCTAAAGTATTCCTTCTCGAATTATTATATGATAACGTTTACATTTTTTATTTTTTTATAAATTTGACGATATAATGAATAGAAAGAGGTGATTGGATGAGAGCTTGGATTGGAACTTTATTTTTCGCTGGACTTTTAGCGACTTCCTTAACACTCACAAACGCATTGAAAGAAGAGATTGATAAAACTGAAGAGATTTTATCGTGGGGAGAAGAACTGGTGTCGGCGCAACCACTCTCGTCGAAACATGCCATCACACTCGCATACAATGGTGGGGAACAACAAATTTATTTGGCTGGCCGTAGAAATGATGTAACTCCAAAGGCGTTGCCTAAACACATTCAAGAAGCCATCATGACTATTGAAGACCGTAAATTCAATGCTCATCCCGGTTATGATTTGAGCGGAATCGCCCGTGCGTTTATCAATAACGCGAACGAGACATCCGTTCAAGGTGGGAGCACGATCACACAACAGCTCGCACGAAACGTCTACCTCACACATGAGCGAACATATGAACGAAAAGTGAAGGAATTGTTAATCGCGCAAGCGCTTGAAAAAAACTATAGCAAAAAAGAAATTTTAACAGCTTATAGCAATGTCATATTCTTTGGACATAACGTATATGGGATTCAATCTGCGGCTGATACATACTTTTCAAGGCCGCTCGCTGATTTGAATTGGAATCAACTGGCCTATCTGTTGACGGTACCGAATAATCCGTCCCTTTACGACCCGCTCAATCCTACAGAAGCTTATTTTGAACGGAAGGACCGGATTTTGACACAATTGTTTGAAGCAAGTATCCTCTCAAAGAGTGCCTACGATCAGTATCACGGCGTGAAGCTAGAAGCATCATATCGCAGTCAAACAATCCAATACCCGGACTATATGGATACAGCCGTCCGCGAGGCGATTCAATTGGTACGTACGCGCTATGACTTGGACGATACCGAAGCAAGAGATTATTTATCTACCCATGAAGCAACGATTGAGACTTACTTATCGACAGGGAAACAGAAACAAGCAAAACGGGTGATGAGTCAACTTCCTCCCGGGCTGAACGGAGGCTATACGGAACTGACACCTCAAGGACGAATCGTGGCAATGGTCGATTCAGAAATGACACAAGTCGGTGAGTTCAACCGGGCGACACAGGCGTATCGCCAACCAGGATCAGCCATCAAACCAATTCTCGTGTTCGCACCATTTATCGAAGACACTGGTGCGACGCTTGACACAGTACTCGATGGACGACCGACCTGTTACGGTTCGTATTGTCCCGGGAATAGCCACGACCGCGTGTTAGGTGATGTCTTGTTAAAGGACGCGGTCGCCTACTCGTATAACACACCTGCTCTCGCCGCCTTCTCAGCGATTGATCAAGAGAGGGCGTATAAGACGGCAGACATGATGTTCAGTCAATGGGATGAACAGGATGAGAACTTAGCTAGCGCTCTTGGTGGACTCACACAAGGAGTCTCTCCGAGAGAACTGGCAGCCGCCTACACACCGTTCTTAAACAAAGGTGTCTATACATCAGGACATACGATCAAACAAATCAAATTCAAGTCCGGGGAGCCGACATTGACGCCAATTTTGACCAAAGAGGCCATTTGGTCTACGGATACCATGGACGTGATGAAGAAAGCATTATCGACCGTCACCACGTACGGGACGGGACGCTATGCGAATCGAGTGAAAGGCGACTACGATTATCTCGGAGGCAAGACGGGAACGACAAACGACAATAAAGACATGTGGTACGTCGGACTGACCGATCGCACCATCACCGCCATTTGGCTTGGTGCCGACACACCTCGTCCGTTCCCAGAACTCGCCAACCGTGCGTATCCAGCGATTGTTTGGACGGAGTCGCATTAAAAAGGAGTCAGCCGCTGAAAAGTGGGCTGACTCCTTTTGTTCTATTTCCGACGTTCAATCTGAAGTCGATATGCTCCCCAATGTTCCTTCAACTCGTCGTGATCGATCAGTTTCCAAGGGTTGAAACGAACTTGACCATGTTTGTTGAAATAGAGTCCATCTCTCACACAGTAACTCGCATGAATCAGTTGCCCTTGGTCGTTCCAAAACGTCAGGACGTCATTCGACCTTGGCGCATCATCCTTCACGGTTTCGTACCCACTTCGCTTTAGTGTCTGAAGGAATGTCTCCGGATGAACCCATTGGTGAACGATTTGTTCGTTTCCTGTGACCGCAAACAACGTCGCTGCGAGACAGTTACTTCCCTCCTGGATTGGAAACCGATTTGCATAGTCCGCAAGATACGAGGCAATCGAGTCATCACAGGGTTCCCCTTCCCAACGATCCCACTCCTTCGCATAGTCGAGCAGAAGAGAATGACGCATCTCGATGTCGAGAGCATTCCAATTTTGCGAATGCAAGACGATTACATGCGTGCCGTCCTTCTCTACAATCGCCTCATTCGATAGACGTTTCATCTGCTCGTCCGATATCGGCAAAACGAGACCGCGATTTGTCATCACTTGATATTCCAATAGACGTGTTTTGACATGACCCTGCAACTCCGCCAAAAAACCAGAGAACGCATGGATGATATGGGTCACCTCCTGACCCATCTGCCATGTCACATACGGATTCGTAATTCCAGGTCTTCGGTAAATAGGATGAGTGACAAATTCTTGTCTCGGGATAATAAGACAGGAAACCGGTAAGTCATCGAGGAACGAGGAATCAATCCAATACAATGTTTCCTCAGGTACGAATGAATGACACCATGCTTCCATCACATCAAAGGTCGGTTCAAAGCATTCTTTCATAAGATGATATCTCCGACAGAATTAAACAAGCGAAGGACCGACCAACCTAACCCACTGATCAACGTCGCCCACATAACGGCCTGCATGAGCAATAAGCCGATGGCACGTGGGACAGACATCGATTGGCTTACTTGCCAGACATAGTAAAAGAGATACATCAAGAGCGTTCCTACGAGGACGGCGATGACGGCGAGTAACGTGTTCAAAAAGAGAAAGCTGATTCCAGACCCGATGAGGAAGATGATGGCCCCAGGTTTGAGCCGATGAAGTGACGTCCCATTCGTCTCCCGCGCAAAAAAGGCGAAACCGAGTTGATTGAACGTATCGGCAACCAACTTGAATGCGCTAAACAACATAAAGAAAATCGTGAAGAATACGACGAGCACAAGCACTTTTGTCTCTTGCACGGATAACAGTTCGATGATTTCACTATATACGCCAATTTGATTCAGCCATTGGATCACATACTCGGATGTCGCGATCGCAAGTGACGTGGAAAACAAAATAATTCCGATGAGTGGGGCATAGCTCAGTAAGTACACATTCGTTTTCATGTTCCTTCTCCAATTTCACAGTAATTTCTTATATTCAGTGCAATTCTACTAACAAGTATATTATACTATTCATAGTTATGGAGAATAAAAGGGGGATTTTTGGATGGGCCTATTATTGATGGTTGGAATCAGCGTCGTCTTCCTCTCAGCAATTTTGACAGCTGGATATAACCGTAAACCTGAGGGTAACGAATAAGAGCCGGGATTCTTACGAATCCGGCTCTTTTTTATTTCAACCCTGCGTATCCTTGTTGGCGAAGGGCTTCATATACAATGATGGCCGCCGTATTCGATACATTCAATGAACGGACGAGATTCGATTGCGGCAGGCGGATGCAACGATCTAAATTGTTCTCGATGACTTCCATCGGCAAGCCTTTCGTTTCACGACCAAAGACGAAGAAGTAGTCACCTTCTACATCAGAGACGTCTAAATCACTCGGATATTGTTCCCCGTACTTCGTGATATAAAAGAACTGTCCATCCGGATGCTTCTCCCACAGTTCTTCTAACGAGTCGTGATAACGGACATCGACAAATTGCCAATAGTCGAGACCGGCGCGCTTTAGCATCTTATCGTCCGTCGAGAAGCCGAGCGGACGAATCAGATGAAGGACCGAGTTCGTCGCCGCACACGTACGTGAGACGTTCCCAGTATTTGCTGGTATTTCTGGTTGAAACATTACGACATGAATCGCCATGATTGATTTCCCTCACTTTTTCATTTCAAATTCTAGAAGACGTTGTTTCTCGGACAACCCTCCCGCAAAACCGACAAGCTTTCCACTGCTTCCGATAACGCGGTGACATGGAAAGAGAATCGGCAATGGATTCCGATTGAGTGCTTGACCGACGGCGCGAACGGCTTTCGGTCGCCCAATTTGCTCGGCAATTTGTTTATATGTTCGTGTCTCGCCATACGGAATGGTCAATAAAGCATCCCATACGTCCTGTTGAAATGGTGTACCGTTCATTTCAACGTAGGCACGATCTGCTTCTTGAAACCCTGTCTGCTCGACTCGCAACATGAGATCTCGCAACCATTCAGGTGCTTCTTCTTTCGGTTCATGCGTCGTGAACTCAAGAGCCGTCAGCTTGCCTGCTGCGTTTAATTCATACGCTAACGGTCCCCATTTAGACGACACGATCTTCATGTGCCCACTCCTCTCGATATATGCGAATCTCTTCATGTACCATGTCAGACGCTTCATTCTGTTCAATCTCTTCAAACATCGAATCGGCATCCGGTCCGAGAATCGCACCGATCGCCCACACCGCCGTCGCGCGCATATCTTCTCGTTCATCCTGTTTGATGAATTCCCGTAAGATTAGAATCGCAGAAGGTTCCCGGTAATGCGCGAGTGCTAAAATCGCATTTCGTTGAATCGGTTTCTTCCCACGCCAAGCGCCCGACAAATGTCCGAACTTTTGTTTGAACTCCCGGTTACTTAATGCCAAAAGCGGCTCTAAGAGCGGTTTGACAATCTCAGCTTCCGGTAACAATTCTTCATGGTGGCGCCAGTCTTTTTTACGATTGTACGGACAGACTTGCTGGCACGTGTCACATCCATATAGGCGACCGCCAAGTTTCGACCGAAACTCCCTCGGCATCAACGTCTTCATCTGTGTGAGATAGGCGATGCAGCGCTTTGCATCGAGGACACCCGGCTCCACAAGGGCCGTCGTCGGGCAGGCCGTCATGCATTTATCGCAATCTCCGCATCCGTCTTCAATCGCTTCATCCGGCGGCAAGTATGCATCTAAAATCATTTCACCTAAATAAAGATAGGATCCCTTCTCAGGAGAGATGATGGAACAGTTTTTTCCACTAAACCCGATTCCCGCACGTTCTGCGACAGCTCGGTCTACGAGTTCACCCGTATCGACCATCGAACGCGTCCGCACGCCTGGAACCAATTCTTCGATATACGCTTGGAGTTTTGCCAACCGATCGCCGACCGCCCGATGGTAATCGAGTCCCCACGAAGCACGAGCAAACAATCCTCGTCTCTCGCCGGCGACACTACGGGGCGCATCCTTTAATTTACTTGGATAGGCGATGGCGATCGCAATGATTGATTGAGCTTCTTCAAGCAGGAGTTCAGGATTTGTGCGTTTCTCTAAATCCGGTTCTTCGAATCCTGAGGCAAATCCTTTCTCTTGTTGCCGAATAAGTCGTTGTTTCATGACGATGAACGGATCAGCTGTCGTCACTTTCAACTCGTCAATGCCGATAGTCTCGGCGTACTCGAGGATTTGTTGTTTTAATGTGTACGGGTCCATTCCGTTCACCTCCTTTATATATTTTCGCATACAAAAAATCTCTCCGCCACTCGGCAGAGAGATATGAAGCGGGTGAAGAGAATCGAACTCTCGTCATCAGCTTGGAAGGCTGAGGTTTTACCATTAAACTACACCCGCAGAAAGTACCGGTGGTCGGAGTCGAACCGACACTCCAGAGGAACACGATTTTGAGTCGTGCGCGTCTACCAATTCCGCCACACCGGCATATTATGTTGGAGGCGCCAGTCGGAATCGAACCGACGATAGAGGAGTTGCAGTCCTCTGCCTTACCACTTGGCTATGGCGCCAAAAGTCATTGGAGCGGAAGACGGGATTCGAACCCGCGACCCCGACCTTGGCAAGGTCGTATTCTACCACTGAACTACTTCCGCAAAATGGCTGGGCTGGAAGGGATCGAACCTACGCATGTCGGAATCAAAATCCGATGCCTTACCACTTGGCTACAGCCCAATAATAATGGGGCGACTGAAGGGAATTGAACCCTCGAATGCCGGAATCACAATCCGGTGCGTTAACCACTTCGCCACAATCGCCATGATGAAATTAAAACAGGGGCAGCAGGAATCGAACCCGCGCTGACGGTTTTGGAGACCGTAGTTCTACCGCTAAACTATGCCCCTAAGTGGTGGGGGGGGGCGGATTCGAACCGCCGAACCCGAGGGAGCGGATTTACAGTCCGCCGCGTTTAGCCACTTCGCTACCCCCCCACATATATGGTGGCTTTGGACGGAATCGAACCGCCGACACAAGGATTTTCAGTCCTTTGCTCTACCAACTGAGCTACAAAGCCATATGTAGTATGATTGATTTAAAAATAAAAATGGCGGTCTCGACGGGATTCGAACCCGCGATCTTCTGCGTGACAGGCAGACATGTTAACCCCTACACCACGAGACCGGACAATAATTGCGGGGGCTGGATTTGAACCAACGACCTTCGGGTTATGAGCCCGACGAGCTACCAGACTGCTCCACCCCGCGACGATATAAAATTAGATGGTGACCCGTACGGGATTCGAACCCGTGTTACCGCCGTGAAAGGGCGGTGTCTTAACCGCTTGACCAACGGGCCATTACATATTTGAAAAACTGGCGGAGAGCAAGGGATTCGAACCCTTGAGACGGTTTTGCCGCCTACACGAATTCCAATCGTGCTCCTTCGGCCACTCGGACAGCTCTCCAAAAGAGAAAGTGGCTCCGCAAGTAGGATTTGAACCTACGACCTACCGGTTAACAGCCGGTTGCTCTACCACTGAGCTATTGCGGAACGATCTTGCCTGGCAACGTCCTATCCTCACAGGGGGAGATCCCCCAACTACTTTCGGCGCTGAGACGCTTAACTTCCGTGTTCGGCATGGGAACGGGTGTGGCCGTCTCGCTATCGCCACCAGACAAAATGAATATTAACACCGCGTCATACGCATGTCAATATTGTTTTAGGGCTTGTTCCCTGAAAACTGAGGATTCATCAACACAAACCATAGACTAGATCAAAGCCTCGACCGATTAGTATCATTCAGCTCCACGTGTCACCACGCTTCCACCCATGACCTATCTACCTCATCGTCTCTGAGGGGTCTTTCTTGATTGCTCAAAGGGAAATCTCAT
>NZ_JACSKV010000011.1:0-1071 GCF_018617775.1 Exiguobacterium sp. ERU653 | reverse complement strand
ATGAGATTTCCCTTTGAGCAATCAAGAAAGACCCCTCAGAGACGATGAGGTAGATAGGTCATGGGTGGAAGCGTGGTGACACGTGGAGCTGAATGATACTAATCGGTCGAGGCTTTGATCTAGTCTAATGGTTTGTGTTGATGAATCCTCAGTTTTGAGAGAACAATCTCAAAAAAATGTTGACATTATGTTAAAATAATGTTAATATCATATTTGTCTGGTGGCGATAGCGAGACGGCCACACCCGTTCCCATGCCGAACACGGAAGTTAAGCGTCTCAGCGCCGAAAGTAGTTGGGGGATCTCCCCCTGTGAGGATAGGACGTTGCCAGGCTACATATTGGAGGATTAGCTCAGCTGGGAGAGCACCTGCCTTACAAGCAGGGGGTCGGCGGTTCGATCCCGTCATCCTCCACCATTTACACTTGCCGGTGTAGCTCAGTTGGTAGAGCATCTGACTTGTAATCAGAGGGTCGAGGGTTCGAATCCTTTCGCCGGCACCATTTGATCTTTTTAAAAAGTCTACCGCTAGAAATTATACCTTGCCGGGGTGGCGGAATTGGTAGACGCACAGGACTTAAAATCCTGCGAGGGTTTCCTCGTGCCGGTTCAAGTCCGGCCCTCGGTACCATTAATATTTTCCCATGATGATTATTCGTCTCGCACCCTTAGCTCAGCTGGATAGAGCGTTAGACTACGAATCTAAAGGCCGGGAGTTCGAATCTCTCAGGGTGCACCATTTTTGACGGGAAGTAGCTCAGCTTGGTAGAGCACTTGGTTTGGGACCAAGGGGTCGCAGGTTCGAATCCTGTCTTCCCGACCATCATCACTTATATGGGGCCTTAGCTCAGCTGGGAGAGCGCCTGCCTTGCACGCAGGAGGTCAGCGGTTCGATCCCGCTAGGCTCCACCAATTTTACTTTTTACAGACGAACTTTGAAAACTGAACGATGAGGCAAAAAAAGTTTTACAATTTTCGAATGAAGCGCAAGCTTCGTCAATTTAAGAGCTATATCAAATTCTTTGGAGAGTTTGATCCTGGCTCAGGACGAACGCTGGCGGCGTGCCTAATA
>NZ_JACSKV010000010.1:0-1233 GCF_018617775.1 Exiguobacterium sp. ERU653 | reverse complement strand
CCTGTAAAAGTCTGGTGGCGATAGCGAGACGGCCACACCCGTTCCCATGCCGAACACGGAAGTTAAGCGTCTCAGCGCCGAAAGTAGTTGGGGGATCTCCCCCTGTGAGGATAGGACGTTGCCAGGCTTTATTTTTTTAAAAAAGTTATTGACTTTACATAATATGACCTTTAAAATAGGTAAAGTCGATATGACTTAAAACGGTCTCGTGGTGTAGGGGTTAACATGTCTGCCTGTCACGCAGAAGATCGCGGGTTCGAATCCCGTCGAGACCGCCATTTTTAATTTAATACGTATGGCTTTGTAGCTCAGTTGGTAGAGCAAAGGACTGAAAATCCTTGTGTCGGCGGTTCGATTCCGTCCAAAGCCACCATATAACACGCCGGTGTAGCTCAGTTGGTAGAGCATCTGACTTGTAATCAGAGGGTCGAGGGTTCGAATCCTTTCGCCGGCACCATTTTTTCATGGCGGTTGTGGCGAAGTGGTTAACGCACCGGATTGTGATTCCGGCATTCGAGGGTTCAATTCCCTTCAGCCGCCCCATTAAAATTTTAATGAGCCATTAGCTCAGTTGGTAGAGCATCTGACTTTTAATCAGAGGGTCGCAGGTTCGAGCCCTGCATGGCTCACCATTTCTCATTAATTTTTTATTCAATACGTAATTTCACATGCGGGTGTGGCGGAATTGGTAGACGCGCTAGACTTAGGATCTAGTGTCTTTGACGTGGGGGTTCGAGTCCCTTCACCCGCATCTCTAAATACTTATGCGGAAGTAGTTCAGTGGTAGAATACGACCTTGCCAAGGTCGGGGTCGCGGGTTCGAATCCCGTCTTCCGCTCCATCTTAATACGCGGTCGTGGCGGAATCGGTAGACGCGCTAGGTTGAGGGCCTAGTGGTGGTTAACACCGTGGAGGTTCAAGTCCTCTCGACCGCACCATATTGCACCCTTAGCTCAGCTGGATAGAGCGTTAGACTACGAATCTAAAGGCCGGGAGTTCGAATCTCTCAGGGTGCACCATTTACGGGAAGTAGCTCAGCTTGGTAGAGCACTTGGTTTGGGACCAAGGGGTCGCAGGTTCGAATCCTGTCTTCCCGACCATTTATTTTTGGTCTTTGAAAACTGAACGATGAGGCAAAAAAAGTTTTACAATTTTTGAATGAAGCGCAAGCTTCGTCAATTTAAGAGCTATATCAAATTCTTTGGAGAGTTTGATCCTGGCTCAGGACGAACG